>NZ_WKJO01000001.1:0-1491321 GCF_009674605.1 Haloferax litoreum | reverse complement strand
CGACGCACTCTCGCGGACGACCGAACACCTCCACAGCGCCATCCAGCGCACGTTCGGTACGAGCGGTCAACTCGAAGGCGACCGCGCCCGCTACAGTGGGTCGTTCTCCATCAACGACTTCGAAGAGGCCCTCGACGACTACGTCGAAGAGTACGTCACGTGCTCTGAGTGTGGCCTCCCCGACACACGTCTCGTGACCGAAGACGGCGTCGACATGCTTCGCTGTGAGGCGTGTGGTGCCTTCCGTCCCGTCCAGAAACGCTCCAGTACGAGCAAGAAGCGCCAGCGCGAAGCAGTGGAAGAAGGGCGCACCTACGAAGTCGAAATTACCGGGACTGGCCGCAAGGGCGACGGTGTCGCCCAGCGCGGGAAGTACACCATCTTCGTCCCCGGTGCCCAGGAAGGCCAGACCGTCCGCGTCTACATCAAGAACACGAGCGGGTCGCTCGCGTTCGCCGAACTCGCCTAATCGAGTCGCAGCGTCTCTCGTCTCTGTTCTCACTTCTACGTTTCTTGCTCGGGGGAGAGTCACGACGCTGTCCAGTGAGCGTCACGTATCGACTGGGCGACCACGAGCGACGCGAAAAGTGAGCAGGGCAGGGTTACTCGTCGTCGCTTCCGCACCGTCGGCCGACGACGAACAGTGCGAGGAAGACGAAGACTGCGCCCTCGATTCGCGCGACGCTCGAAACCCACGGCTTCGGCGTCATCTCGTCGCCGTCTTCGTAGGCGACGCGAGTCAGCGCGGCGACGAGTTGGTCGGGAAACAGCAGTTCTACGATGCCAAACACGGCGAGTAATCCTCGAATCATACGAGTATGTCGTCTCACTACCGATGAAAAACCTCTGTCAGTTCTCACGAGACGAGAGAATCGAGTGTGCTTAGCCGACGGGCAGTCTCGGACCACACGATGGTCCTCATCACACAGGAAACTCCCGCCGATACCGACGCTGTCGCCGCCGTCCACGCCGCCGCCTTCCCCACCGACGACGAGGCGATACTCGTCGACGCCCTCCGCGAAACTGACGCGTTCGAACCCGAACTCTCGTTCGTCGCCCGCGACGACGACGATGTGGTCGGGCACGTCCTCTGTACGCGAATCACGGTCGAAGACGACCCGTCGATTCCGGCACTCACGCTCGCCCCCGTCGGCGTCGTTCCGGAAGAACAGGAGCGAGGAATCGGGAGTTCGTTGGTCGAAGCTGCCCTCGACGCCGCCGCCGCGGCCGGGTTCGACCTCGTCTTCCTCCACGGCGACCCGGCGTTCTACTCACGATTCGGCTTCCACCCCGCAGGCATCCGTGGGTTCGAGAACCCGTTCGAGACGCCGCCAGAAGTGTTCATGCTCGCCACGGTTGGCGACGACCCGGAGACGGGTGGCCCGCTTTCGTACCCCGAACCGTTCGACCACATCTGAGTATCTGGTCCTCCAGACGCACGAGTGAGCACCGGTGCGACGACTGCAAACAGGGTGGCGTTAGTTGGCGTCCTCGAACGACTCGACGAACGAATCCGTCGCGTCTGTCCACGCGGCGACGAGCGTATCGTCCAGCGGTTCTGTCTCCCAGCGCTCGACTGCGTCGTGGTCGTCTAACCAATCGACAGTCCGCCGGACACCCGTCTCGAAATCGACCGTGTAGCGGAAGCCGAGGTCCGCGATAGCCCGCGAGTTGTCGAAGACGGTGCTGTACTGGAAGTGATCACGGAGCATCCGTGTCCGCTCCGGGGCGACCTGCCGGAGAACGTCCGTGGGGATGTGGACGAGGTCCGGTTCGGGGGCGTTGAGCGCGGACGCAACTCTCCTGTGGTATTGGTTCCACGTCATCGTCTCTTCGCTCGTGACGTTGTACGCCCGGCCACCGACGCCGGGGCGTTCGACTGCGCCACAGAACGCACGGGCCACGTCCTCGGTGTGGCACGGCCCCCACAGCGACGTGCCGTCACCGTGGACGACGATGGGTTTCCCCGCGCGGATTCTGTCGACGTAGTACGACCCCATTCCGAAGGTGTGGACGAGGGTTCCACCTTCGCCGTAGGTGTTCCACGGACGGAGGACGACGACGTCGAAGTCGCCGGCTTCGTGCGCATCGAAGAACACGTCTTCGGCAGCAATCTTTCCCGCAGCGTAGTCGCTCACCGGCGGGTTTCGGGGACTCGATTCGGAGACGGGATTCTTCGGCGGAGGTCGGTGGTACACGTCTATCGTGCTGCAGAAGACGTATCGGTCGACGACGCCCTCGCATATTTCAACCGCCGAACGAGCAGCATCTGCGTCGAAGCACGCCAAATCGACCACGACAGATGGGTCAGCGTCGCGAACGGCGGCACGGAGTGCTGCGTCGTCGCCGCGGTCACCGGTGACGCGGGTTACTTCCTCGGGGAGGGAACCGTCCGTCTCGCCTCGCTGGAGACTCGTCACGTCGTGACCGGCGTCGACGAGTCGTCGAACGATGTCACGGCCGAGAAGTCCTGTCCCGCCGACGATGAATACGCGCATGCATCCAGAGGGTGCCGTGTGTGAATAAAGACCCGTGAGGTGTACCGAAAACACTCATCCTGTTAGAGCTATTACTATAGACCATGAAAGTCTACCTCACAGACGGAACGAGTTTCGAGTGCGGCGGGTACAAAGCGCTCGATTCCGGTGGTGTCGTTCTCACATCCGACAAGAAGCGAAAGCACGTCGTCGGATACGTGCCCGCAGAGGCACTCGTCTACATCCTCCCAGACGAAGTCGCTGCTGAACGTGACAGGGAAGGAAGAGAAGAAGAGGTGACTGGAGAGAGCGAAGCAGAAGTAGAAGTAGAAGAGACCGAAGAGAGCGAGGACGAAGAAGAGGAAGAACGAGGGGAACGGGAAGAGGAAGGAGAAAGTGAAGAAGAACGAGGAGAGGAATCGGCGGGAGAGAGCGAGGAGGAAGCAGAAACGGAGTCCGAAGGTGAGGAAGCGACTGAAGTGACCGAAGGGGAAGAGGCGGAATCGGAATCAGACGGCGACGCAGAGACAGGACGAGCAGAAGCAGTAGAACCCGACGGAGAGTTCGGGGCTGAAAAACCAGCCGACGAGACTGCAATCTCGGCAGGTGTCGAAGCTGCTGTCGAAGGTGTGACCAAAGCACCGACAGAAGAGACCGGGACCGACCACACCCACGAGGATATCGTCGAGAGAGTCGACCGCCTCGAATCACGCGTCGATGGACTCGACGGGCGGGTCGATTCCATGACCGAACAACTCGCGGACATCGTCCCTGTCGTCGAGACGGTGGTCGAAGAAGAACGCGACCCAGAAGACCTGCGGAACATCCGCGGAATCGGCGAGGCGTACGCCACTCGCCTTCGGGCCAGCGGAATCGATACCGTGTCGGCACTCCGAGATGCTGGCGACGAGATTATCGCGGCGGCGGCCGATGTCTCCGAACGCCGCGTGACAGACTGGAAGCGACGCGCCGAGTCGTACGCCGAATCCACACTCGTGGCGGAACCAGGTTCCGAGTCGACTGACGAATCGGTATCCGGCGACCAAGAAGACGCCAACGAAACTGACAACGGTGAGTCCGAAGCAACGGGTGGGGGCGAACCCACCGACGAGGGTGACTCGTCGTCGAGCACCGAGTTCTGAGCGCTCGCCGTCTCCGTTTCAGGAAACGTATCCTCCGTCGATGCAGCGACGGCGGCACCACCGTCTGCGACTGTCGCGAGGTTGGTAGTTCCCACCACGCGGGAACCGACTAAGAGGGTTGATACAGTTGGAGTCTAATCTCCGCTTGATGTACGACACCATCCTCGTGCCAATCGACGGGAGCGATTCCATGACGCCAATCGTAGAAGACGCCGCTGCGTTTGCCGCAGAGCGCGAGGCGTCGGTGTTCCTGCTGTACGTGGTCGACAAGCGCGCGTTCTTGACGCTCGCACAAGAGCGACAAGACGAGGTGTGCGACGAACTCGAATCGAAAGGCGCTGCCGCCCTCGACGTGGCCAAAGAAGCCATGGCAGAGTACGGCGTCGACGCCGAGACCACGCTCCGCCGCGGCGACCCGGCAGACGAGATTCTCGACTACGCCCGGGAAATCGACGCGGACCTCATCGCGATGGGAACGCACGCCCGATTCGAAGACAACATCCTCGGAAGCGTCTCGCGGTCCGTCGTCATCGAGTCGGATATCCCCGTGCTGGCGACACCCATCAAGGCTGACTGACCGGCTGAACGAGTACGTCTCGCGGCCGAGGCGACCGCGGTGATTGCTGCACACTGTTTTCCGGACCGACGCGCGACGAACGGAGACGAATCACGTCCCGTGGACCGAACGAGCGACCACTTGAGCACTACGTCAATCTGATAAACAAGAGGACGAGGCCGAACAGTGTCGATACCGCGCTGACGAGCAAGAGTCCGCCGCTCACGACGAGGATACGGCCATCGAGTGCGGGAACGGTGCCACTGGTCGTGAGACTCGAGAGCGTGAGTCCGGCGGAGATGTCAGAGACTGGCGCGAGGACGGCGAGACAGAACAGGACGAGTCCACCGACGACGAGAACATACGGTGTGACCGACGAGTGGCGACGTGGAGTGTGATGAGTGGTGGAGTAGCCGCGAGACATACTTCTCGTACGTCGTCTTCGCAGTTTGGTACGAGTCGGCTACCGTGACTGTTCAGCCGTTAGATGTGACCTAACCGGTCGAAATCGGCGTCTCTTGCGCGCACCAGAAGTCGTGGCAACCCATCGGACGACTACCCTTTTTGGCTCAATTTGGGTCTAACTCAGGGTGGATTCTCCGTGGAGTCGTGTTGGAGTTCGGAAAATCCTCTTTTATGGACTGAACGACGCTTCATATGGAGGTACAGACCCATGCCCCGACTCACCACAATCGGAGTCACGCTGGTGGTTGCCGCCCTCCTCCTCGCGGGGACGGTTGCTGCCACCGGTGGCTTCGCCGCACAGACACAGACCGCCGGAAACGGACCACAGGCCGCGGATGGAACGCACGTCCGCGCCGAACATGGTCCCGGGCCGTTCGCCGGACCCGGTGACGGCCAACAGTTCCAACTCGCAGAACGCCTGCAGGAACGCTTCGGCCTGACCGACGAACAGACTGAGGAAATCCAGACGCTCGCCGCCGACATGCGCGCTGACGGTGCCACCCGCGACGAGATTCAGACCGCCGTCCACGACAAACTCCTCGAGTTCGGCGTGGACGAGGCCGACTTGACGCCCGACCCGGCCCTGTACGCGCAGGACCGCCTCGACTTGACCGACGAACAGGTCGCCGAACTCGAAGCCCTCGTCACCGAGATGCGTGACGACGGTGCGACGACCGACGACGTCCGGGCCGCAGTCAGCGACCAACTCGCCGAGTGGGGTATCGAACATCCCGTCCGAGACTGCGACGGTGACGGAATGCAGGTCCGCCGGGGTGCTGCCACCGGGGGTGGCTTCGGTCCCCGCGGAACGATGGCCTAACGCTCACCGTATCCGCCGTCCAGAAGAGATACCGCTCGTCGTACTGCCTGCCCCGACTGCGTACGCCACTCCCGTAATGCACCACACACCGGCGCACTCCACCCACGCTGGTTCCGCTGACGTACATGCCCTCCATTTTATTACATGGCGATTTGACGAGGTAATTGGATGCGACGAGTGCTGTGGTGGCTAATCGGCGGGTCTCGTGGGGGGAGAAATCGCCTGCGAATCATTCGAACCCTCGACGAGACACCGATGAACACCAACCAACTGTCGAACGAACTCGACCTCGACTACAAGACCACACAGCACCACCTGGAGCTCCTCGTCGAGAATAACGTGTTGATGACCATGGGAGACAGTTACGGCAAGACGTACTTTTTGACCGACCAGATGGAAGCGAACCTCGACGTCCTCGACGAGGTGGCCAGAAAAGCGAAGTTGGACGACGTACCCGCAGGAGGTGACGACTCGTGACCGAAGATACGACACAGAACGCGCTCCGTCGAACGGGTGCCGTCGTCGCCGTCTCGCTGGTCGTCGCGGCACTCGTCACACTGTTCGCCCCCGATATCCTCATTCCTCGTGGGCCGGGCCACGGTGGCGGGCCACCGATTCCCGACACGCTCGTTCAGGTGAAACTGTTCGTATCGACGTACAACGTCGTCGCACTCGCGTTCCTCGCGGGAACGTACGCGGTACTCTACCGGGACCTGCCGAACCGCTTCACGCTGAGCCTGTTGCTCTTTACCGCCGCGTTGCTCCTGTACGCGCTCACGTCGAGTCCGCTCGTCTCGCTGTTACTGGGCTTCCGCGGGAGCGGTCTGGGACCGTTCACGTTCCTCCCTGACCTATTCGCGGCAGTCGCAATCACGTTCCTCACGTACCAGAGTTCGGCGTAGGGTGCGTGAAACGTAGCTATTCGTCTGATTCCGGTTCGAAGTCGAGCACCACCGAGTTGATGCAGTAGCGTTTGCCCGTCGGTTGTGGGCCGTCGTCGAAGACGTGGCCGAGGTGCCCACCGCAGGTCGAACACACGACTTCGGTTCGGTCCATCCCGTGACTCAGGTCGCGGCGAAGTTCGATGCTGGAGTCGTTGGCGGCGTAGAAACTCGGCCACCCACAGTGCGAGTCGTACTTGGTATCCGAGGTGAACAACTCGGCCCCACAACCTACGCAGCGGTAGACGCCGTCTTCAGAGCGGTCGACGTGCTCGCCAGAGAACCGTGGTTCGGTCCCCTGCTCTCGGAGGACGCGATAGGCGTCCTTGGAGAGTCGTTCCCGCCACTCTGCCTTCGAGAGAGTGAATTCAGCGTCGCTCATAGGTGAAGAGACGGAGCCCAGAAAGAAAGCGGCGTCGGCTACTCCCGTCGAAGAAAGTCAGGAAGCCGAAGCCGTGCGAAATCGTCTGACTGGAGGTCGAGCACGTCGACTCGACCGACTGCCTCTGGGACACCCTGTTTGTCTGTCGGCTTCCGCATGGCCACGTCGGCACGGCCCGTCGTCTTCGGCGTCGTCTCCTCGTCGACGAGTGCATCCCACAGTTCTTGTTTCGTGTCGTACTCGCCTCTGTTGCGGGCAACGCGCTGTTTCCCTTCTTCGAAGGAGAGTTGGAGGACACTCCGGCCGTAAGCGGTGCTCGCCTGCCGGCGAATCCGCTCGAATTCGCTCGGGTTCGGCGCGCCGAGGGCGGTAGAGACGCCGAGTGCGTACATCCGTCGGATGGCCTCTTCGTCCGAAATCGTCCGCCAGTCCGTCCCGAAGGCCCGTTCGTACATGGTCCCTCAGAGGTCGACCTTCGACCGGGGGTCTACCACGAGCCCGTTGTCGGTGAAGGAGAGCGACCTGATGTCGCAATCGATGTTCGTCCCGCGCATCTTGATGACTTGAATCCCGCGTGTCATCCCCGTCGCTTCGAGGTAGTTGTGGAAGAAGACGACACCGTGAGCGAGGAAGTGCTCGTCGGAATACGACGAGGGGTCGGTCATCTCGGAGATGAGGAGCGTCGTCGCGTCGCCCTGCTTGAGCGCCGTGAGGAACCGCGTCATCTCTTCGGACCCGTTGGCGAAGAACAGACGCAGGAGCATAGTCGAGTCGATGACGAGACGGTCGACCTGACGAGAGTTGACGAAGGCGACAATCTTGTCGGTGAGGCTTTGCACGCTCGACGTGCTACCACTCTGGGAGAACTGGTTGAGGAGGTGTTTCCCCTTCGGACTCACGAGGTTGATGTACCGGAAGCCATCTGAATTCGTGAGCGTCTCGAACCCGAAGTCGAAGCTCGACATGTCGTTGATGAGTTCCTCTTCGGTTTCGTGCATGGTGATGTACATGCACTGCTCGCCGTTTCGAAGTCCCTCGGCGATGAACTGTGCCGTGAACGTCGTCTTTCCACTCCCCGGCGGCCCACTCAACACGTAGAGACGTCGTGGAAGGAAACCACCCTGGATGAGTTCGTCGAACCCGCTTACCCCACTCGGAATCCGCATGTTCGGACACACCGTGCGTCCTATTATAATCATTCCGGGACTGGTATCACGAGTGATATTTCTGCCCCGTTGGACGGCACATTTCTCACTCTGGGTAGAGCTCTACTTCGCGTTCGACGCTATCGATAGCGGCAATATCTTCGTCGTCGAGGTCGACAGCCACCGCTTCGAGGTTCGCCCTGAGGTGTCTCTCACTCGACGCTTTCGGGATGATACACACACCCTTCGCGGCCAACCACGCCAGACTCACCGATTCGGGGGTCACGTCGTGCTTCGCTGCGACCGAGACGACTTCGTCTACGTCGCCGACCCGTCCGCCCGCGAGTGGTGAGTACGCGACCACGCTGTACCCGTGTTCGTCGGCGTGTTCGAGGAGTTCCGGACGCTGGAACAACGGGTGGTACTCCGTCTGGTGAGCGGCGAGTGGTGTCTCCAACAGGTCGAGTGCCTCGTCCAACTCGTCGACGGTGAAGTTGCTCACCCCGACGGCACGCGCGCGTCCGTCGTCCACGAGTTCGTCGAACGCTGCCAGCGTCTCGGGCGGGTCGTACGTCTCGATGGGACGGTGGACGTACAGGAGGTCCACGTAGTCGGTTCCGAGACGGTCGAGACTCTCGTCGGTCGTTCGGAGCACGTCGTCGTGAGCGAGACTGTCCGCCCAGACTTTGGTCGCCAAGAACACGTCTTCACGCGGCGTCTCTGCGGCAGCGACGGCGTCGCCGACGACTGCCTCGTTCTCGTATATCTGCGCCGTGTCGACGTGGCGGTAACCCATCTCCAGTGCCGTCGTCACGGCACTGGCCTCCTCGGGTGTGTCCAGCCCCATCGTTCCGAGGCCGATTCGAGGGACGCGAGTCATCGCGACGCCTCCGCTTCGTCGGTACTGTCTGGGTCGGTGACGACTGGAACACCGTCGATGGCGAGCAAGTCGTCGAGTCCGGACACCTCGTGCGTCGGGTCGGGCGAGGGCGAGTGGTCGGCGCGGTGGCCGCGGCGGATGAACGCCGAATCGACACCTGCGGCCTCGGCAGCGGCGATGTCGACGTCGCTGTCACCGACGAAGAGCGGAGACTCGACGCCGAGGTCGGCCATCGCCCGTTCGAGGTAGTAGGGTTCAGGTTTCTTTCGGTGGAGACTCGTCATCGACGGTTCCCGGCCGTAGGCCGTCCCGAACAACTCCGTCGCGTCGAGGTGGTCGAGGACGTAGTCTATCGTCGCCTGCTGGTTACTCGAGACGATTCCCATCGGCGCGTCGATTCGGCGAATCGCGTCGAAGTCGTCGTAGGGGGTCTTCAGGCCATCGGCAATGGCGTCGCACTGGAAGGCTGACGACTTCTCGTCGCGGACGCGAAACAGCGTCTCGGGGTCGAGGTCGTAGGCGTCGGCGACGGTGTGTACGTCGTCGGGAGTGACGTGAATGACCATCTGCCGGACGTGTTCTGGGTCCGGGTCGACGACGCCGAGTTCGTCGAAGGCGGCCCACGTCGCGTCCTGGAGGAGCGAGATATCGACGAGCGTGGTCAACACGCCGTCGTGGTCGAAGATGACCGAATCGTACATACGTCTCGTCCGGGTGCGAGACGTGAATCGTTTTCGTCTCACCCACGCAATCCGCCGCGGTGCGAGTCTTTTAGCGCATCGAAGACACAGATTGAGACGATGCTGGCTGGACTCACACGCGGGGTGTCGAGATGACGCGCGACGTGTGTATCGTCGGAGCGGGGGCCGCGGGGGCTGGCGCGGCGTACGCGCTCCGTGACGCGAACGCGAACGTGACCATTCTGGAGAAGAGTCGCGGGGTGTGCGGGCGCGCGGCGACGCGGCGGAGACACGGGTGTCGGTACGACCACGGGGCCAACTACGTCAAAGACTACGACCACCGAACCGAGCGACTGATTCGCAGCCTCGGCGAGGATGGACTGGTCGATATCGATGAACCCGTGTGGACGTTCGACGCCGACGGAGTCATCTCGAACGGCGACGGGCGCGACCAACACAAGTGGACGTGGACCGACGGAATCACCCAATTAGCCAAGCGACTGCTCGCCAGAACGGACGCCACTGTCGAACGCGAGACGCGGGTCGCGGCTATCGACCACAACCCAGACACGACGTACTGGTCCGTCGTGGACGAGTCGGGCACTCGCCACGGACCGTACGACGTGGTCTTGTTGACGCCGCCTGCCCCACAGACAGCGAGTCTGCTCACCGAGATGGGGTGGGGCGACCAGTGTATGGTCGGTCTCAGAGAGGCGATTGGGAGCGTCCAGTATCGGACGATTCGGTCGGTGATACTCCACTATCCGTTCGAGCGCGACGAACCGTGGTACGCACTCGTCAACCCCGACAAGCAACACCCCATCGGGTGGGTCGCACGCGAAGAGTGCAAAGACGGGCACGTCCCCGACGGTGAGAGCCTTCTCGTCGTGCAATCGAGCCCCGAGTGGTCGGAAGCACACTACGACGACCCACTCGACGAGACGGCAGACGAAGTGGCCGACATGGTCGCGGACCTCCTCGACGACGACCGATTGCGTGACCCCGACTGGGTCGACGACCAGGGGTGGCGCTACGCCCTCCCCGACGGCGTCGCAAACCGAGAGGTCATCCGCCGTGGCGAACCCGACGGTCTGTTCTTCGCCGGCGATTGGACGGTGGGCGAGGGTCGGGTCCACGCCGCACTGTGGAGCGGTATCGAAGCGGGCGAGCGAATCGCCGAGAAGTGAGCACTGAGTAGGCGACGGACACGAGCACGGACGAGACACACGAGGCGTCGCGGTTCGGGGTTCCCATTTAGTGGGAACGGCCACTAATTCGTTATATTTCACTCCTGTGGGGTCAGTATGGCAACCCAAGAGCAGGGCACGACGAGCGGGACAGATTATTCTCAAGTAATCTCTGGCGGGGCCGAGAAGTCGCACGAAGAGTTACGGGAGTTGTTCGGGTCGAACATCCGAACGATAATGGATTCGACCGGGGCAGCGATGCGAATTCTCGACACGAACTTCAACGTCGTCTTGGAGAACTCCCTGATGAAGGAACTCGGCGGCGTCGAAGCGGAGGGCAACGACGCAGTCAAGTGTTACGACCAGTTCTGCAACCCGGAAGTGTGCGGGACTGACAACTGCACGATGAAGCAACTCGTCGACCACGGGCGCGACGAGATTCGTGTCGAAGTAGAAAAAGAGAGTTACGACGGGCGTATTGTCCCGACAGAACTCGTCGTGAGACCGCTCCGCGATGAGGACGGAACGGTCGTCGCAATCAGTGAGACGTTCCGAGATATCTCCCACCTAAAGGAGGCGACGGGGAGTATCAAACACTCCGTCGACGAATTGAAAGCGACGTCTCGCGATGTCGCGTACAATTCACAGGACATCAGTCGCCTGAGTTCCGAGAAGCACCGCGCCATCCAAGACGTATCGACCGAGGTGTCGTCACTCAGTGCGACTGTCGAAGAAATTGCTGCGACGGCGGACGAGGTCGAAGAAATCAGTGAGAACGCGCGAGACGCTGCAGTCCAAGGTGAAGACGAAGCAGAAGAGACCATCTCGATTATCGACGACATCCAATACTCGGCGAAGGACGTTACGACGAAAATCGCCCGTCTGAACGAGAGCGTCCACGAGATAGAAGAAATCGTCGAGGTCATCAACGAGATTGCGGACCAGACGAACTTGCTCGCACTGAACGCGAGTATCGAGGCCGCACGCGCGGGCGACGCAGGGTCCGGGTTCGCCGTCGTCGCCGAAGAGGTCAAATCGCTCGCCGAAGAGTCCAAAGACCGAGCATCTGAAATCGAGTCACTCGTCGACAGCGTGTTAGACCACTCTGAAGAGACCGTCGAGACGCTCGGGGAGACGAACGAGGTCATCCAGACGGGGTCGACGAAGGTTCAGAACGCGGGCCAGACGTTCAAAGAGATTGCAGAGGTCGTCGAACACGCGACAGACGGTATCGTCGAAGTCGCCAGAGCGACAGACGAGCAAGCGGCGAGCACCGAGCAGATTGCCAGTATGGTCGACGAAACCGTCGACGGGTTCGAACAGGTCGCACGGGAGGCAGAAGACATCGCTGCTGCGAACGAAGAACAGATGAGCCAAATCGAACAAATCAGTGGTGAAGTCGACCGGATGAACGAACTCGACATCCAGTCGAACCTCTAATCGCGCGACTCCCCACCGGTCGACGCCGACTATTCGTGAACTGACTCGCCGCGCTGGAGGCGGGCGGCGATAGAGAACGTCTGTTCACGTTCGCGTCGGGTCGGCGAGTGCGCCGAGAGGTAGCGGGCGACACCGACGAAGAGCGTCCGTGCTTCTTCTGGCGGCCGGTTCGCGGCCTGTGCGAACCCCGCTTCGAGCGCCTGGTAGGTGTGGAATCCGGCGTCTTCGACGAGGTGTGCACTGCCGAGTTCTCGCCGCAGCGTCTCTGGGTCACCACCGGCGTCGAGGAAGTGGGCGGCGGCCTTGCCGGCGGCGTTCACCCGACCCTCGGCGTCGAATGCTGCTTCGAGCGTGTCGAGTTCGACCGACGGATTGGCATCGGGGTTCTCGGGTGGAAGCGGTGCTGGTGGCGTGTTCAAGAATCGGTCGAGGTAGACGTTGATTGCGGCGTCGAACACGCCGCGGTAGAGTTCTACCGCGTCCGTCCGTCTCGTGAGTTGGTGGACGGCGTTGGCGTACGTGAACGTGTGATGGACCGTGTTCCAGTCGTTGAACTCGTTACTCGTCGCGAACTGTGCGACGCGCATCCCGGCCGCGAGTGCCACGACGTCGGCGAGTTCTTCGGGCGACGCGCCGTGACGAATCGCGTCCACGAGGGCGTCGACGATGGCGTCCGGGTCGTCGCTGAGGAGAGTGTCGAGCACGTCGTCGGGTCGTGACCACGTCTTTCCCGACCCGAACTCGACGAATCGGTCAAGTTCGTCGAACACGTTGTCGAGGAGTTCGGCGAGGTTGATTGGCCGCCGCCACTGTGCGGTCTCCTCGGCCCGGTCTGCAGTCGCGAGGCCACGGACGAGACTCGGGAGCACCTCGTCGGCGTATCCCCACCCGACGTGGTCGAGTGCCTCGCAGGCTTTGTTGACGTAGTCGAGGACGTGCCCCGTCTGGATGTAGCGGTGGTCTGTCGCCGCGGTAGCGAGGAGTCGCGCGAGGTGTTCGTCGTCGTATCCGGCGTCGATGGCGGTTCGGAGGACGCGTTCTGCACCGGACGGGTCTCGAACTTCGACGTTCTCGCGGAACCACGACAGGAGTCGCTCGAAGTCGGTGTCCGTCGCGCCGAGTGCATCCTGTTCGAACTGCGGCGGTTCGTTCGACACGTCACTGCCGACTTCCACGAGGCCGTGGTAGAGCGCGCGTTTCTGGTCGGTCGGGTCGAGGTCAGGGAGGACGTTCGCCATCGCGGTCAGGATGGTGAGACCCGACCCCCATCCCTGCCGCCGATATCGACAGCCGAATCGAATCCCCGTCTCCATCGGGTCCGTGGCGTCGACACCAGCGTCGAGGAGGCCGATGACGGACTTCGCGACGACGAGTCGAAGGTTCTGTTCGAGACCATCTTCGAGTCTCTTCGACCAGTGGACGTGCGGCGGGTCGTCCGGTTCCGGGTTCGGGTCGACGTAGACGGTTCCGTCGCGGACGTCCACCGGATAGGTGAGCACGTCGTCGGCCCACGGGTCGAACGTGTCGCCACACGAGAGTTCGAAGCGGGCGTGGTGCCAGTGGCAGGTGAGGACGCCGTCGTCGACGCTTCCCTCGATGAGGGGAAAGCCCATGTGTGGACAGGCGTTGTCGACCGCTCGAACGTCGCCTTCGTGGACGAAGAGCGCGATTGCGCGACCATCCACCCCGACGGCTTCACGGCCGGACTTGCGGAGGTCCGCGAGTTCGACGGTAGGGACGAACCCATCTGAAGATGCCATACGATAACACACGTCGGAGAAATTCGTAAAGGTTCGCTGAAACGACGTTGTGTAGCGAGGGCGACCATTCACCTGTCACCCTCAAATTCCGCCTCTTCAGACGCCGCACGGTGGATATGGCGCAGAACAGTGTCGCACCGAGAAGTGCGTCAGACGCTAACACGATTCGGGCATGCCTTTTTCGTCGCCCGCGCCTAACCACAGAGTGTGTCCGCGCTGACCGTTCGAATCGACCCGCACGTCCACTCGGAGGGGTCGTACGACGCCCACGACCCGGTCGAACTCATCTTAGAGCAGGCCGCGGAGATTGGACTCGACGCCGTCGTCATCACCGACCACGACGTCATCAACGAGTCCATTCGAGCGGCGCAACTCGCACCGATGTACGGCCTCGTCGGCATCCCCGGTGTCGAAGTCTCGACGGCCGACGGCCACCTCCTCGCACTGGGAGTCGAAGAACTCCCGCCCCGCCGTCGACCACTCGACGAGACTGCCCAGTGGGTGCGTGACCACGGTGGCGTCGCAATCGTCCCGCACCCCTTCCAGCGGAGTCGCCACGGCATCCGAAAGAAGCGACTCGGCCGGTATCACGACACGTCCGGTGGTGACGCGTTCGACGCCATCGAGACGTACAACTCGTGGCTCTTCACTGGGTACAAGAACCGCCGTGCTCGCAGATTCGCCGCGAGCAGACAGTACCCCGGCGTCGCCGGGAGCGACGCCCACAAAGTCGGATACGTCGGCCGTGCCTACACGGAAATCGAGATACCCGACGTGTCGCGCGCCTCGCTCACCGCCGACGACATCCTCGACGCTATCCGCAGTGGTTCGACGCAGGTCCAAGGACGCCGGACGCCGATTCCGACGAGTACGAAACACTACGTGGGTGCGGCGGGGCGGAAGTCGGCGTACTACGCCAAACGTGGCGCGCTGACCAGTGGTGTGCTGGCGAAGAAAGGAGCGTTCAAATCGGCATACATCGCGAAGGTTGGCGCACTCAAGAGCGGCTATCTCGCCAAGCGGGGCGCAGTTCGCGGGGCCCAGTTGTTAGCCCGATTGTCGCCACTGTAGCAATCACGGAGGTGCGGTTTTTTTTTTTACTCAATCTGCCCGGCCAGGTCGACTGACGGGTGGTGTCGCCTCCGGGAACCCACTGGTCGCCGCGGGTTCGCGGGAGAGATGGTCCACCCCACGAGTCGCGACGAGGACGAGTGCGACTAGCCACACCGCCACAGCGAACGTCCCGATTGCAGCCACCCGAACCTCGTCGTAGATGGGCGTGCCGACGACTGCCGCGTCGATGGGAACGAGGCCACTCAGAATGTTCATCGAACCGTGCCCGAGCATCGCCAGCCATGCACTCCCCGTCTCGTTGTAGAGCCACGTCAAGACGAGCGAGAATCCGACTATGCTGACGCCCCACAGTACCTGCTGTCCGAGTGGCCACGTCCCGTGTGGGGCCGACGTGGTGAAGAACAGCGGAAGGTGCCAGAGTGCCCAGAGGACGCCGATGAGGAGGCCGGATTGGACTGCACCGTACCGGGCCTGCAACCGCGGGAGCGCGAATCCACGCCAGCCGAGTTCCTCTTTCCCGCCACCGACGATTGCTTCGAAGACGATGAAGAGTGGGACCGTCAGGTAGAACGCCGCGCCCATGTCGAGGACGTTCACGTCGATTGGGTACCCGAGGAGACCGTACAGTACCGTCCCGAGTGCGACGAACACGAGTGGGAGCACGAGGACGGCGGCGTACCAGCGAATCGAGAGACGCCACCGAAGTCGCGGCACGAACCACGCCCGAATCGATTCACCGCCGGCCCAGAGGACGACGACGGCGGCGACGAACGGGCCGAGAGCGCCGAGCGTGAAGAGGCCCCACGTGGCCCACGATGGCGGTAACTCGAACAGGAGGACCGGTGCGTCGATAGCCCAGGTAATCGCGAACGAGAGGACGAAGAACGCGACGATTGGATGTGTCGTGATTCGACGACGAATGGAGGACAATTTACTTCACCGACACTAGTTGGTCGGGACGACGGATAATCCAAGAGTGCCGTTCTCTCGAGGAGAGAACGAGTACGAAAAGAGCGGTGCGCGCCACGAGGGGGCAGTCGGTGTTCGACGCGCCGTGTACTCAGGCAACCACCGGTTGGCCCGGTGCAGGGTATTCGAGATAGAGTCGGCCGAAGATGGCGTAGGGCCACCTCCAGCATTCGACGTCACCGTGCGTTCGGGTCGAACGTGACGGCGTCACGTTCCCGAGGTCGAGTCCGTCGAGTGTGCCGCACGCCGACTCGACGGCGAGGATTCGGTCGGTGTCGACCCTGTATCGAATGCCAGTCTCGGTGCGCCCGCGCGACTTCGACCCACCGGCCGGCAAGAGGGCGTTGAACACGCGAGTACTGGTCGCGCTGCCAATGGACGTCTGCGCAACGGCCTCCGGAAGCAGCGAAGAGAGGGCGTCCAACACACGTGTCCGTGTCGTCGTCGTGAGGTCGACGCGAAGGTCGAGTGTCGTCCCGTCGGCGCTGTCCATCCCGACTTCGAGTGCCTCACTGTCTGCACGTTGCCACGCGAACGCGGCCTCTTCGACCCGGTCGAACTCGTGGTACGCCACGATGTACTCCGCCGCCTCACTGGACGCGTAGAGTGCCAACTCGCCGTCTGGCCGTTCGAGCCACAGTTCGGCGTAGGAGTCGACCGGCGTCGGTGTCTCGTCGAACGCGACGAGCCACAGCGTATGTCCGCTCTCGAACCCGATGTACGGACAGACGACACCGGAGAACGGTCGCAGCGGGCCCCGTATCCCTTGCGGATACCGGTATTGCTCGTCTGCCCCTGAGGTAGTGCTCATGGATAACTCGCGTAGAATAATGCTAGCGACCGACATTACCGTTGTGTCGAACGCGTCTCTTTCACCGAGTGTCCGCAAAGGCGTCGCTTACTCGGGAGAACTGACCAGTTCTTCGTACTGCGCGCCAGTCTGTTTGAGCGTCTCCGTCGAGTAGAGTCGCTCGTGGTCGAACGGGAGGTACTCGGTGGCGAGTTCGTCTATTTTCGCGTCCACGGCGTCGGCGTCACGGCCGTGAATCATGGTGAAGAGGTTGTACGGCCAATCCTGTTCCGGACGACGAGGCCGGTGGTAACACAGGGTGACGTACGGCAGACTCCCGACGACTTCTCCGCGTGCGTCGAGTTCGTCGTCGGGGACGTTCCAGACGACCATACAGTTGTTTCGGAACCCGGTGACGACGTGGTTGACGATACATCCGATACGTTTGATACACCCGTCGTCGAGGAGTCGCTCGATTGCGGCGATGACCTCGTCGGTGTCGGCGTCGATGGCGGCGGCCACGTCCGCGTACGGCGTCTTCGTCAGCGGGAAGCCATCTTGAATCTCCACGAGAAGTCGTGCGTCGAGGTCTGAGAGGTCGCCCGTCGCGTCCTCGGAGATTCGTGTCGCACTCACCTCGGTCTCGTCGAGACTCTCGCGGGCGAACCGGTCGTCGTTCATCACGGGGAACTCTAAATCGATGTAGTAGTCCGTGAGCATCGGGAGGTTCAGCACCTCACAACCGGTCCGTTCTTCGATTTCCGAGAGGATTCGGTCGCGCGTCTCGCGTGACCCGGCGGTGACGACGAACCACATGTTCCACTCGTGGTCGCGGCGGTAGTTGTGGTTCACCTGCTGGTAGCCGTTGATTATCTCTGCAACCTCGTCGAATCGGTCCTCAGGGGCGGAGACGGCGGCGAGGGTCGAACTCCCGATGACGGGCGGATTGAGGACGGCACCGAACCGGCGGAAGATACCCTTCTCGCGGAGGTGGCGAACTCTGTCCAGCGCCTCCTCCTCGTCGATACCAAGGTCTTCGGCGACGACGCGGAAGGGTCGCGCTTCGACAGGGAAGCCACTTTGATACTCGTCGATGAGCGCGGCGTCGACCTCGTCGAGGTCGGCCCGCCAGTCGTCCGACAGCGCGGTCATTACCTCGGCTTAGGAGTCGGAGGGCCTATCGCTTTCGGACCGCCGGACAGGTCTCGGTCGGCGGGACCGAACAGGACGTTTTTTGCACGCTCACTCGAAGGTACGACCATGGCAGCAGTCGACAGCGAGTTCGGAGAGTGGCCGCTGAAACGTCTGATGACAGAAGTCGTCGGCACGGGAACGAAGTCCGCCGAGGACATGACGCGAGCGCAGGCGATGGAAGCGATGCGACGCATCCTCGCTGACGAACCCGACCACACGACGCTCGGCGCGTTCTGGTTGGCCAACCGCTGGAAACACAACAACGCCGAGGAACTGGCCGCGTACACCGACGTGATGGCCGAACACGTCCAGTACGCCGAGCCGAAAGTCGACCCCGTCGACTGCGGCGCGAACTACGACGGCAAGGGCAAGACGGCCATCCTCGGCGTCGCCGCCGGCGTCACCGCCGCCGCGGCAGGCACGCCCGTCGTCGTCCACTCCGGCGACCGAGTCCCGACCCAGAAGCAGGACGCCTACAAGCACGTCCTCGACGAACTCGGCGTCCGTACCGAACTCGAACCCGACGAGTCCGCCAACATGGTGGACGACACCGGGTTCGGCTTCTACTATCAGCCCAACTTCAACCCCGCTATCCACGCGCTCTGGGAGCGCCGTGACAACATGGGCGTTCGGACGTTCGTCAACACTATCGAGACCATCGCCAACCCCGCGAACGCCTCCGTCCACCTCGGGTCGTTCTACCACCTCGCGTTCGCCAAGAAGATGGTGAACACGTTCGAAGAGAGCCACCACCACGACCTGCGCCGCGTCGTCATGTTCCAGGGGATGGAAGGGTACGACGACATCCGTCCCGGCTACACGAAGGTGGCCGAGTGGACCAACGGCGAATTCGACGACTTCGAAATCGAGACGGCCGAGTACGGCATGGACTTCGAGTACGACGACCTCGGCGTCGACGAAGACGACGTCGCCGGCGACTCCGCGACGATTACGGAGGAAGTCCTCTCGGGCGCACGCGAGGACCGCTTCGCCGACGCCGTCGCCCTCAACGCGGCACTTCGTATCTACGCGCGCGAGGACGCCGACTCCATCGACGAGGGGCTGGAGATGGCCCGTGAGGCTATCGACTCCGGTGCCGCGGCCGAGGTTCTCGAAGACCTGCGCGCGTTCTAGATAGGCACCGTCTCATCGCGTCAACAGACCGGCCCCGGTGACTCTCCGTTGACACGGTAAACCGAGTTCAGACCGACGTAGTACACCGCTTCGGACGACGTATCAGCATGCGTCTGGTCAGTGTCGTACCAGTATGGGTGTGAGACGCGAACCCACCGCCCGTCGAGCGACCGGTCGACGACTGTCGCTTTCTCGTCACCTACCGTCCCAGACGTATCGAAGTTCGTGACGCACGATGACCTCGCCAGTTCAGACTGTAGGTACGCTTCTTCTTGTTGCAGTGCCTGTCGTTTCGCGTATCGGTCGGTCACGAATAGCGCTCCCGCCGCGAGAACGAGGAGAATCAGCGCCAACGAGAGTGCCTGCCGACGATTCACGAATTTCTGTGCGAATACCGCGAGCAAATATCTTCTGTCCTAAATATCCAATTCGTCCTCAGCCTCACTGAACGGGTCGGCGTCACCCAACTCGTCGTCCATACCGTCGTCCAGCGGAAGTGCCACGCCGACGAGTGTCTGTCCAGCGGTGACCGTCGCCTCGCGCGTGATGGAGTAAACGACACCCGCACGCTCTGCTTCGACTTCTTGCAGGACCGTGTACTTCGTCGGGTCGTAGACCCACCCGAGGTGGTCGCCGGGACGGACTTCCCGTCCGAGTTCGAGGTCTTCGCGGGGGACGAAGAGGCCCGACGTGTCGGCAGAGACACGACCGAGGTGGTTCCGATAGGTCTGGCCGTCCCACGAATCGACGGCACCGGGAAGGATACCGAGACTCCGACAGACGTTGAGCAGTCCCTCGACGCCGGCGACGATGGCGGGCTCGACGAGTTGCTTGTTGTGCGCGAGTTCGGGCGTGATAGAGGGAATACCCGCTTCCGTGGCCGCGACACGGAGTTTGCCGTCGAAGTTGCGTTCGGACCACTCTTCTTCGGCGTCTTCGCCCGCGGCCTCGGCGAGGAGCAAGTCGACGCCGAACGCCTCGGCGAGGTCACGTGAGGCGTCGTCGTTCTGGCGGTAGACCGTGTGGGTGAGCATGTCCGGACTGCCGGTGTGGAGGTCCACGATAGCATCCGCGTCACCGGCGTACTCCCACAGGGATGCGGCCATTCGTTCGTGGATAGACCCGTCGGGGTCGCCCGGCCAGACGCGATTCATGTTGGAGTGTATCGAGTCGATGGCCTCCGGAGTAACGTACGACACTCGGTCGAACGTCAGGGGGTCGGCGATGGGGACGGCGACGACGCGGCCTGTCAGGTCCGCGCGTTCGAGTCGGCCGTGGAGTCGGCGAAGGACCTCGGTTCCGTTTATCTCGCGGCCGTGTTGGGCGGCCTGCACGTAGAGTGTCGCCCCATCCGTGTCGTCGTCGTCGGGTTCGTAGACGTGAACCGTCGTCTGCACCGGGACGCCAGAGGGAAGACGAGCGAGCGTCACGGTCTCCGCAGTGTGCATATTCGACGCAATGCGGTCGGGTGTCTTGTAGTTAGTGGGGACAGCGGGAGACGTGAAAAAATGGACCGCGACGCCGACGGTGGTGCTGGAGCAGTCGCAGAGTCGGTTCAATCGTCGGCTGACACTGGTTTCAGTTACGGCCCGAGGTGTTGATACCGAACGGCAGGTACAGCGGGCACGTCTGCCGATATCCGGTCACGACGAGAACGACGCCGAGAACGAGGGCGACGATACCGCCGAGCATCGCTGGAATCGGGCCGAGCGAGACGGCACCCGCGAGTGCCCCAAGACCAAGGACGCCGAGCAGTGCTCCGAGTGCGAACCGAACCATCCGGTCGAGGCTTCCGACGTTGTGCTTCATGTGAATCTCAGTCGTGCTTTGGAGTACAAGATAAAAAACGCCGGCGGCCGTTCCCGCCGGTTGGTAGCGCTATGCTTCCGCGCTGGGCGTTGTGTCGACCACTCAAAACCACCGCCGTCGGTAGAGACGACACCGCGACGGACCGACTGTCGGTCACCCCACTGCTGTTCCGAAGGCGGCACGGTTTTCACTCGCCCGCCCGACGAATCACGTATGAGCGACAACCCAACGGCCACGCTCCACACGAACAAGGGCGACATCACGGTCGAACTCTTCGCAGACAAGGTCCCGAACACGGTCGAGAACTTCATCGGCCTCGCCACAGGCGAGAAGACGTGGGTCCACCCCGAGACGGACGAGACGATGGAGGGCGAACCCCTCTACGAGGACATCCTCTTCCACCGCATCATCAGCAATTTCATGATTCAGGGTGGGGACCCGACCGGAACCGGCCGCGGCGGCCCGGGTTACACCTTCGACGACGAGTTCCACTCGGACCTGAGTCACGACGGCCCCGGCGTCCTCTCGATGGCGAACCGCGGACCCAACACGAACGGGTCGCAGTTCTTCATCACGCTCGACGCGCAACCGCACCTCGACGGCAAGCACGCCGTCTTCGGTAAGGTCGTCGACGGCATGGACGTCGTCGAAGACATCGGTTCAGTCCCGACCGACCGCAACGACAAGCCAGTGTCGGACGTCGTCCTCGAATCTGTCGACGTCGACCAGTAGACGCAGTTATCCTGTCCGGTTCGCCACACCGTCTTCGGCGGTCCCATTCGTCGGTCGGTCCTCGGGACCGACCCACTGTGGTGGCGTGACCGTCGTCTCACCGACGGCGTCGTATTCGAACCAGACAGTGACTCCGAGTCCATCGCGCGTCTCGTAGGAGACTCGCGTCGACCGGACGAACCCACTTTCTTCGACGAGCGCAGTGAATTCGTAGTCGCGTGAGCGCGGGAACTCGTTCACAGTGCCTTCGACGCGGTACACCACGACGCCGTCTTCGACTGTCGAGTTCACCACTCGGGAGCGTTCCGTCGAGAGGTACCACTCGACGTATCGTTCCCCGCGGGTCGCGTGTCGCCCCGGACCGTCGCGAACGTCAGGGTCGAGAACGCGGGCAGCGATGCCGTCGGGTTCGTTCGGGCGACGAGCGTAGCGCATCGAGCCATCGGCGTAGGAGTCCTCGGTCGCAGTCGGCCGGGGGAACGCTCGCAGTCGACCGACACGTTGCACCTCGGAGGTGTACACGTGCGGTGCCTCGACGCGGACGACTTCTACCTCGCGGCCCGTCTCGTCACCCGCAATCGACTCTCGGTAGACGACTGTCCACCGGTAGGATTCGTTCGTCACGGCGCGTCGGTGTGCGTTGGCGAGGAGCGTCGCGTTCTCGATACCCGCAGTCGTCACACCGGGCGCGATAGTCCATGGTTCGGGCGTCACCGTCGACATGGGGGTCGAACTCGGGTCCGATTGAGGTTGCTCGGTCCCACCGCCAAGTCCCGGCACGACGCCCGGTACCCCTGCTGTGGCGACGATGGCGAGGGCGAGCAACGCGGCCACGGCGACGAGAACGATGCCCGACCGGGCCGACCTGAATCGTGACGAGAACGAGAAGCGACCCGGCCATGTCGTCGCCGACTGGTCGGCGAACAGTGTCCCGAAGTGGGTTTCGACGAGTCGGTTGCCCACGTCGCTAGGAAGGCCGTATCGGAGCAAATCGTAGAGGTCGTCGAGCGAGAAGACCCGGACACCGGGTGTAGAGTCAGCAGCATCGATGGCGGCGGCATCGAGTGCGACGACCACGTCGACTTCGTCCGGAACCCTCGGCCGAACCCCGAACCATCCCCCGGCCACGAGAGCGATGCGTCGCGTCTGCGTCCCGGTTCGGGCGACGACGAACGACCCGTCGACCGTCGTCTCCCACCCACGGGCGGCCCAGACGTCGGCGACGAAGCGACGGCGTTCGCTCGGCGACGCGGCGCGAACGAGGTCACCGAAACGCTCCCGAGGAGTGTCGCCCATCGTGTCGAGTAGGGTCTCGGTGCCGATAGTCCCACCGGGGTGTGGCGGGGCGCGACCGACAGCGCAAAGTCCACCGGGTTGTAAGCACCGGCGATGAGTGAGGAGTCCGACCGACCGAAGCCGAGTGACTTCGGGTCCGACGAGAACGCCCCACCGGTCGAAGAAAAGCCCTACAAGATAATCTTCGAGGCCAACAAGTGCTTCGGGGCCGGGCGGTGCGCGGAAGTCGCCGACAACTGGGAGATGGACCTCGATACTGGTCTCGCCCGCGCGAAGTCGTACTTCGTCGGCGAGGACGAACTCGACGAGAACGTCCGCGCCGCAGAGGTGTGCCCGGCGAAGAAGGGTCGCGGCGTCATCCACGTCATCGACCGACGAACCGACGAGGAACTCGCACCGAATCCGCACGGCGACGGGACCCTCTCTGTCGACTGGTGAACTACCCTACCTCACGGCTGACGCCGTTCACTTCTGGGGGTAGGGCTTCCTGCTTCAACGACGCGCTTTGCAGATACGAACGTATCCACCGGGAGCGCAGTCTCCACAGGCGTTGATTCGGAGTGTCCCACTCCTAAGTCTTTGAGGCCGCGAGAAAGGATATTCCACGCCGCGTTCGCGTCCCTGTCCGCTTCAAACCCACAGGTAGGACAAGAGTGTTCACGGAGCCACAACGGCTTGTCCGCTGAAACACCGCAGGACGCGCACTCTTTTGTCGTTCCGTGAGGGCTCACGGCGATGAAGTGTGTCCCTTCGCGTTCGCACTTATATTCGAGCATCCGGAGGAACGTTCCCCACGACGCACTCGCTCGATTTTGCGAGTTCCCCGGTAGTTCGATCAAGCCTTTCGCATCTAAGTCCTCAACCGCCACGAAGTCGTACTCGGTAGCGTAGTAGTTCGACAACTTGTGGAGGAAGTCACGGCGTTTTCGCTTGAGGTCGGCGTAGCGTTCGGCCACGACGCGGCGTTGTTTCTCCCAATTCGCAGACCCATGTTCCGTCCGTGAGAGGTCGCGTTGAGCGCGTTCCACCCGCTCACGCTCCTTTGATGAGTCGAGAGATCCAACCGCGTAGCCGTCGGTGTCGTGAGTATATTTGAGAATCCCTACATCGATACCGACACACCTCTCAGGGTTCTCCGGTTTTCCGGGTGGATCGTTGGGAGTCTCAACACCGAGGATAGCGTACCACTTCCCGGTGGGCTCCTGCTTCACGGTGACAGTCTTGATTTCAGCATCTTCGGGCAACTCACGGTGGAATATGATTGAGATTTCGCCGAGTTTCGAGAGCCACAGCCGCGTCCGGCCGCTCGTGTTTTTGAGCTTGAAGCCGGATTGACTGTAGGTGAAACTGCGGTACTCACCCTTCTGTTTCCACTTGAGCGTCCCGATGCGGTGGCCGTTCTCTTTGCGCCCACGAAGCGACGATAGATTGTTGTACAATCGCTGTACGACCTTCTGAAGAACTTTCGAGTGAACTTGTTTCAGGTCACCCCACCACGTCTTTAGGCTCGGCAAGAGCTTCTGTTCGGAGTACGCCGAGGTGTCGTTGTTCCGATTGAGTCGGTGGAGGAAGTGGTTGTAGACTTGTCTACAGGTATCGACAGTCCACACTAACTGCTCTTCGAGCGCGTCGGACGGTCGAAGCCGATACCTGTAGCTGTAGTTCACGAGCGTTCTTCGATGAGTTCGTCGAGCTTCTCTTGAACGAACGACGAGAGATTAAGGTGATTCTCTTGAATCCACTCGGCTTGGTCGTCGCGGATAGAGATGTTCTTACGCGTTGCCACACCACATTATACACAAAGTGTGTATTTTTAGTTTGCGATTGTGGGGTCCTGTGGGCTGAGCGTTGTACGTGTTTTTGACCTGTTTGGTGTTGACGAGACGTTTTGGCGTCACGTCCGAACACGAAAGTAGTGCTCCTGTGGACGCTGTATCTTCTCGACTCGCTCTCTCTGGACTCTCGTTGAGGAAGCGGCCTTAGCACCTCAATTCAGGTAAAACGAAAGCACTTTTCTATCCCTCCGAGAACGGTCAACTGCGCGGGGGTGGCTGAGCCAGGCCAAAAGCGGCGGACTTAAGATCCGCTCCCGTAGGGGTTCGCGAGTTCAAATCTCGTCCCCCGCACTCGCTTCTGCGAACGACAGTGAGCAGAGCGATGCGTCCCACGCCTTTTCATCGGTGAGCGGAGCGACCGTGGTTCGAATCTCGTCCCCCGCATTTTCATCGGCGAGCGACAGCGAGGCAATGTCGCCGACCAATCAAGGCGGCAAAACCTAAATCGTGAACACGCTGTCCGCGTTCACCGGTACAGTTTCGACCCTGCGCCCTCTGCATGCGGTGACGTACGTGGGGTCCGAACGCGGTTCACGAGCGTGACGAGGCCACCGAGAGACCAGCCAACTGGAACCGCGAGGGCGAACCACATGCCGACGTACGCCAGACCCTGCAACTCGAACGACGCGCGGATGAACGCGGCGATGCCAGCGAAGTCGAGGACGTTGTTCAGCAACCAGATTGCGAGTGACGTCGAACTCGGGAAGACGACCGACGCGAGCGTCGGGGAGTAGAGTGAAGCGACGACGGGCGGGAGAAAGAGTGCAGTGACCCCGAAGGGATAGGCGAGTGCGACCGTCGTCAGTCGCCCCGTTCTGCCGGAGAAGAAGAGTGCGAGGACGGCGGAGACGGTTGCGACGACGCCCGCCACCGCGACGGCGACGAACCCCTCGAACGCGATTGGTGAGAGGTACGTCGCCGCGGTCAGGCCTCCCCAGACGAGAAGCGAGACGGCCGTGACACCGACGAACCCGAGGCCCGCCGTGATGCGGTCGATCCGGTGCGCGTAGTACCGCGTCGCCAGACCCAAGACGAAGATGGGGTACACGAGAACGAGGTACAGTACGCCGAGTGCGGCCCAGAGACGGTGCCCCACGGCCTCACCCGTACTCTCGGGTTCCCAGTTCTCGATGACCGAGTGGTCTCCCTCATACTCGCGCGAGAAGACGAGTTTCATCCACGACGCGTGCAACGAGAACAGGTCGACACGCATGGCAGTGGCCGTGTTCGCGACCCGACTCGGAACCCACGTCGGCGCATCTTGCCAGTCGTCGTCCATCGGGGTGTTCATCGGGAGTCCACCGCCTCAGTGGCCGTCTCGTCTGCCGACTCGCCAGCCGGGTCTTCTGCCGACTCGTCGAGCGTCTCGTCGGCGTCCAGCGCTTGCTGGTGCTCGACTGCCGTCTCCTGAATCTCCTCGATTCGCGCCACGTCGGTCACGTTCGAGAAGAGGACGACTGCCGTGAGACTCGTCGCCCGGTCGTGCGGTTCGTCGCCCGCCATCACGTCCACGATGTCTGCCTCTCGTTCGAGCCAGTAGCGCCCGCCTTCGAACCCCTTTCGCGAGAGAGTCTCCGACGGCCCCGACAGGACGACGAGTGCCCGGTCGGCGCTCGTGATTTCACACGGCAGCGTGAGTTTCGAGCGAGCGGCCTCGCGGACGAGGTTGTTGATTTTGGCCGCGGCGGTTCCGGCGTCTTCGTCGTCCATTTCTGTGAGCGGTGCAGACGCCCACGCGCCGCCGGGCATCCACGAGTACCGGTTCGACAACGACCGGACGAGTGAGCGAATACCACCGCCCTGCGGCAACTCGACCGAAGCGTACCCGATAGACGACAGACCGCCGGTATCGAGCGTTCGCATGATGTCGCTCGGGTCCATTCGACTCTCGGACGCCGACGGGGCACTGAACTCGCCTGCTGCGAACAGCGTGACGAGTCGTTCGGCCAGTGCTGTGTTCACCGGTCCGTACCCGCTTCTGTCTGCGTCGTCGCCGGTGGGTGCCTCACCATCGGGTGGTGCCACCTCATCGGGTGACTCGACTTCGTCGACCCATCGCTGTTCGTCGTCGTCCTGCCAGGCATCGTTGTCGAAGGTGATGACGTTGTCAGCCTTCGTGACGAACGACTGCAGTGTGCGGGCGGCGCTCAGCGCCGCTTCGTCGCCTTCCGCCTCGGCCGGAAGGACGCCGACGGCGTATATCGGGTGGTCACAAATCTCGTTCAGTTGGTCGATGACGACGGCACCGGCACCGCCACCGGTGCCGCGGCCGAGTCCAGCGACCACCAAGATACCGTCGACCTGATGGAACTCGATGAGGTCGAACGCCCGGTTGATGTCGTTCTTCTCTTCGCGTGCAATCGTGGCGGCCAACTCCGGGTCGCCGTCGATGTCGGACCCGTCGGCGTCCCAGTAGACGTCGCCGATGACCAAGCGACGCTCCTCGGGGACGTGTTCGTCCACGTCGAACGTCGGTTTCGTCGAGTTGACGAGGAGCGTGTTCCCGTTACAGAGGTTCCGACCGGTCTCTTTCTCGACGTCGAGGATGTTGTTGACGATGCGACTACCTGCGTTCCCGACGCCGATGACTGCCAACTTCATCGACCCACTCCCTGGGAGGTACTCTCGGCCCCCCGGTTACCGGGAGTCATGGTCAGATGACCGGGTCGATTTTGCCGTCCTTGTCCGTGATGAGGTCGGCGATTTCTTCCTCGCGCACGGCCTCCTGTTCGGCGATTTTCTCCTGTGCTTCGACCGCCTGTTCCTGGATTGCCTCGATGCGCGGCGTCTGAGTGACGTTCGACAGCAACACCACCGCGGAGAGCGCAGAGGCGTTCTCTCGGGGGTCGTCGCCAGCGAGCACTTCGACGGTGTCGACTTCGTTTTCGATCCACTCGCGGGCGCTTTCGAGACCCTTCCGAGAGAGTTCCGACGGCGGGCCAGAGAGGACGATGAGGGCCCGGTCGGCGCTGGAAACGTCACACGGGAGCGTGAGTCGGGAGTTGACGGCGCGGCGGACCAGACCGTTAATCTTTGCCGCCAAGTTCGAGTTGTCCTCGATTTCGTGTTCCTCGCGGAAGCGGTTCAAGAGTCCATCGTCGCCGTTTTCGACCGACGTCGAGGCGTAGCCGATAGACGAGATGCCGTCGGTATCGAGCGTTCGGATGATGTCGCTCGAGTCCATCGCGTTCTCTGCGACGGTCGGTTCGTCGTACTCGCCAGCGCCGAGGAGCGTGACGATACGCGTCGCGAGTTCGCGGTTCATGCCCTCGTAGCCCTCGCCGACCGTCTGGTCTTTCGACCGCCACGCGTCGTTGTCGAAGGCGATGAAGTTGTCCGTGTTGTTGACGAACGACTGAAGGGACCGTGCCGCGTTGAGGGCGGGTCGGCCGCCTTCGTACTTGCCGGGCAGAACGCCCAGTCCGTACACCGGTTCGTCGTACATCTTCTGCAGTTCGTTGATGACCACCGGACCGGCACCGCTACCGGTGCCCCCACCGAGCGACGCACAGACGAGAATCGCGTCCACCTCGTGGATATCCACGTCGTCGAACGCGCGTCGAATCTCGTCGATGTCGTTCTTCGCGACTTCGGCACCGACGTCCACGTCGCCACCGACGCCGTGGCCCTTGGCTTTCTGGTGGGTGTCACCGATGAGAATTCGTCGGTTCTCCGGGATGTGGTCTGGTTTGGTGAGGTCCGTCCGTGCGGTGTTTATCACCATCACGTGACGACAGAGTTTCCGATTCGTGAGCGATTCGAACTCGACCATCTTGTCGACAATCTTACTGCCTGCGTTGCCGACACCAATGATACCTAATTTCATGGTTTGGATTCCAACCAGGGTCGACTCCAGAAGCGGACGGCCTGCCCAGAACGGGTCAGTTCGAGCGGTTCGAACTGTAACCCACCCGCGGATTAACTCCACCCCAGTCGATTCTACCAAGATTACCAAGACCATTTAAGCGATTTGGCCGAATTTAATTCTTTATGATATTATTCGTCCGTAATATATTGTCTGCGGTGTCCTACTGACGAGACAATAGTTCGGGGAAACGCTTCCCAGCGAGTGAAGGTTATCTCGATTGCCGTCCAACAGTTACGAATGGCCTCGACGCGTGACCACCGATACTCGGACGGCGACGGATTCGGCGACCCGTACGACGGATTCGACCTGGACCCGCCCGAACTTCGGACGAACACCAGACTCGTCGACCCGACAGACGACTACGTCCTCTCGGACATCGTCGACGAGTCACAGGTCGTTCCCGAACACGTAGACGTACTGGCACTCATCGAAATCGGGTTGACCTACGTCGCCATCGAGGAGTTCGAACAGGCAATCGATAGCTTCGCGCGCGCCATCGCCTACGCGGACGAGGACTCACACGACGCACAGGAAGCGTGGGTGAACAAGGGCGTCGCACACGCACAGTTAGCAGAGTACGACGAGGCAATCGGTGCCGCACGAGAAGCACTCCGCATCGACGACGACAACGAGTTCGCCGCGACTGCCGAGACGAACCTCGCGTACGCACTGTGGGAGTTCGGCGACTCGTCCGAACCGCTGGACCACGCGGAACGAGCAGTCGAACTCGACCCGAGAGAACCGCATGCGTGGTACAACCGTGGCTTCTTCCTCGCCGAACGCGGCCAGTACGAAGCGGCAGTTCGGTGCTTCGATACAGCCATCTCACTCGGCCTACGGGACGCCTCCGTCGTCGGCGAACGCGAACGGGCTATCGAGAAACTGGAAGAACAGATGGCGACGGAGCACGAACCGGAGACAGCAGACATCGAACGAACTGTCGAGACAGACGGCGACGGTGATGGCGACGGTGTCAGGGAGTGAGGCGAGTAGGTCCGCCTCCACAAACCATTTGTCCGGGGCTGTAATGATATGTAATTAGCCCGTGCTCCCCGAAAACGCCCCCACCCGGTTCGACGCCGCACTCCTCGGAATGGCACTGTGCTTAGCCGCGGGTGTCGGCGGTGGCGTCGTGTTCGCACTCCCGACGTACGTCGCGACGGGTGGAGGTGCGACGGGGGCGGCGGCAGTCGCACTCGGTGTGACGGTGAGCGAACTGACGTAGCGACGCCGCGAATACAATGGTCGATTGGCACAAATCGCGCCCCTCGTTATCACACCTGATATCCGGTGAGGCAATGCTTTACGTCCCATTTGCTTGCGAACGAATAGCATGAGACTCGCCAGGTTAGTCCCGGAGGTACTCAGACGGAGCTACCTCCGGAAGTTTCTGTTCGTTCTCTTGGTCGTCGTGGCGGTGATGGGCGGACTCGGCTTCTACGTCACCGATATGGTCGGCGAAGAGGTCAGAGCAGACGCACACACCGAACTCGAGATGGTCGCGAGCCTGGAGGCCCAGGAGTTGTCGAGTTGGATGGACGGGTACACGCGGACCGCTCGGATGCTCTCTGAGTACGAGGCGATTCGGTCGGGAGACGAAGAGAAAATCGAGACTGCTCTCGAAGTTGAGAAAGACAACCTCCCGGACGAAGTGCTCGCAGTCCACTACGTCAAACCATCGAACCGTGACATCGTCGTGAGTACGAACTCCGTCTTAGAGACGAAGACCGTCTCGGACCTCGGCGTGTCGTGGACGTCTGGGTCGTTGACGATGTTCGACGCGAACGGCGTCGCAATCTCGGAAGTCTACCGATACGGCGGCGGCGAGCGACTCGCCTTCCTCAGTCCAGTTCCGGGCCGAGACGCCGCCGTGATGGTCGTCGTGGACGCAACCCGCCACGCCGAGATGCTCAGCGAACCCATCGAGGGGTCGCGGACGCGTGTCGTCACCGCCGAGGGAACTATCGCCTTCGACAAGTACGGTAGTAAAGTCCTCACACAGTATCGCGACGGGGCAGAGACTCCCGCACTCGATGCCGCAGTGAACGGTGAATCCGGCGTGGTCGAACGCGACGGGTCGGTCGTGGCACACGCACCCGTCGAGGGAACCGAGTGGGCCGTTCTGATAGAAGCACCCCCGGAGAACGCCTACGCAGTCGCCCGATTCGTCGAACGCGACATCGTCATCCTCATCGGGGTGGCACTCGGTGGACTCGGTCTCGTGGGCCTCACCATCGGTCGTGGAACCGTCGTCTCACTGCGTCGACTCCAAAACCGCGCCGACACGCTCGCAGGCGGTGACCTCGACGTCGACCTCTCGACCTCACGTGTCGACGAATTCGGTACACTGACCACCGCGTTCGCGGACATGCGCGACGCGTTGGGCGAACGCATCGAGGAGGCAGAGGAAGTCCAACGTGACCTCGAACGCGCCGCGACCGACTATCGAGAGACGATGGACAACGCCGCGGACGGCGACCTGACGGTCAGAACGTCGGTCACGCCAGACGACGAGGCGATGGCCGGCGTTGGCGACGGCATCGACGCGATGCTCACCGACTTAGAAGAGACCATCGGACAGGTCGCGTCGTTCGCAACCACCGTCGACGCCGCCGGAGAACGCGTCACCGCCGGTACCGAGGAAGTCACCGCTGCATCCGACCGCGTCGAGCGCGGAACCGCAGATATCTCGGAGGGAGCGACAGAGCAGGCCACGCTCCTCGACGACGTGTCGTCGGAGATGCAGGACCTTTCGGCGACCGTCGAAGAGGTTGCGGCGTCCGCGGACGAACTCGCAACGCTCGCGAGTGACGCCAGCGAGTACGGCGAGGCCGGACGCGACGCCAGCGCCGACGTCCACGAGGAGATGGCGGCCATCGACGACCGAGTCGCCGCCGCCGCGAGCGGTGCCGAGACGTTGCGCGAAGACGTGGCCGACATCGCCGACGTGGTCGACCTCATCGGCGACATCGCCGACCAGACCAACTTGCTCGCACTCAACGCCTCCATTGAGGCCGCACGCGCGGGCGACGCAGGGGCTGGATTCGCCGTCGTCGCCGACAGCGTCAAAGCCCTCGCGGAGGAGACGACGGAAGCGACGGCCGAAATCGCAGAGTCCATCGAAGCGGTCGAGTCGGCGGCAGCGGGCACTGTCGAAGACGTTCGCGCCGCACGGGAGCGAGTGTCGACCGGCGCAGAGACGGTGGCTGAGAGCGTCGAAGCAATCGACGAAGCGGTGGACCGACTCGAAGAAGTCGACCACGGTGTCGCCGCAATCGACGAAGCCACGGCGTCACAGGCGTCTGCCGCCCAATCTGTCGCCCGTCTGGCCGACGAAGCGGCCGAAATCGCGTCGGAGACGCAGGCCGAGTCGGCGGACGTCGCCGACGCTGCCCGCGACCAGAACGACGCGATGATTGGCGTCGCTGGCCAGATGCAGGAACTCTCGACGACCACCGACGAACTCCGGTCGCTCGCCGACCGATTCGAGGTGCGGACTGAGACGACTGAGACCGACCTCGATGACGGAACGGCCGATGGGCACGACAGTGACGCCATTGGCGAGCACCGAACCGAAGGCGAACCGGCCGAGAACGGAGAGATGGTGTCGTCGCCAACGATGGCCGAACTCGCCACCGACGGGTCGGGGACGGACAACGAGTAGCGTCATCAGCAGTTCTTCACCTTTCCCCGTCGTTGACACGGGCCGTGGGTTCGTCACCGAGGACAGAGACGTACTGACCGATAGCGACGCCTCTCAGTGACGTCTCTCACGGCCCAGAGTACAGAGAACCGACAGGACGGCCGCTCGCCGTTCGAGTTTCATCAGAAAGGGATAGGCAACCGCACGGGAGCGGCCCGTGCGGAAATGCCGCCCTAGATTGGTCCCCGCTGACGCTTCGGCCCTCCAAAGCGAAGCGTCACTTGAAAGGAGTGCGGCGAGATACTTAAACATGCCGCCATCCTGCCGAATCCCACGCCTTAGTGCGATTCGGCGGTGCGCCGACGCAACGGGCTTTTCTCTCCTGAGGGCTAGCGTATCGCTATGAGCGAGCAGGAGATTCCGAGTCGCGTCCACCGGGCATTCGGCGACCACGGGTCGTTCGAACAGGTCGACGACCGGACCTTCGAGTCGGTGACGACGCCGTTCGAGGGAACCGTCAGCGTCGCACCACGAGAGAGTGGGCACGTCGAGTTCGACGTCGCCGTTCGCGTCCCGATGCTCTCGGCCGTCACCGCAGACGACGTGGCAGAAATCGTCGAAGACGGCTGGTTCGAGACGTTCGAACTCCGCATCGAAGACATCAACGGGGTCATCGCGGGTGACCACGAACTCGACCCGGCCGTTCGCCGCGTCGCAGACGAAGCAGTCGTCCAGACGACGTTCGCAGATGTCAACGAGCGACGCGGTGTCGACGACGCCGGAGCGGTCATCGACTACGTCGAAGGGACGTTCGTCGAAGGCATCATCCCGGGATACGAGTACACCGAACCCGTCACGAGCATTCTCGGTCGCGCCCGCGACGCGGCAGGGACTGGATTCTGATTTCGAGGCGCGCCGCTCGTTCGTGTCGCGCCGTACAGGAGTCGCAAATTCGATAGTTGGAACCGAACAAGAGTCGAATCGCGGGCAGGACGAGTGGTTCGGGACGTGATGGAAGTGTCGACTGCCGAGACTCAGTCCATCGCGATGTACGTCTGGGTGTCTTCGATACCGTCGATGGCCTGAATCCCTCCGGCGACTTCCTTCACGTCGGCCGGTGAATCCACGTCGACTTTCACGATGAAGTCCACATCGCCGGCGACGATGTGTGCGCTCACGATGCCGTGGTCGACGGCGAGCAAGTCTTCTCTCAGACGGTCGATACCGTTGGTCACCGCCGCGGCTTTGACCATGATGTAGGCGTGAACCATCGTCACGCACCTCCTGCCGCGGCGACTGCTTCGTCGCCGACGAGCAGTTGCCGAACGTCGTCGAGGACGTCGAAGTCCGCGAGGATGGCGATTCGGTCACCGGTTTCGAGGGAGTCGTCGGGGAGTGGGATACCCATCGGTTCGTCTTTCTTGCCGAACGCGAGGAGACGGGCGTTCGCCGGGAGTGCCACCTCCTCGATACTGTACCCGTTCATCGGCGAACTGTCGGACACCGTCACGAGGATGACCTGCAAGTGCTGTGCGATGTCGGCAATCGCCCGAATCGACCCACCGAGGAGGGCGTTCTTCGCGCCGATGGCGCCGAGTCGTTCCGGGTAGACGATTTCGTCCACTTCACGCGCGTACTTCTTGTACACCTCTTCACGGTAGTCCTCGTCGATACGGATGACGGTCCGGCACCCGAAGTGCTTGCCAATCATGCACGCCGCGAAATTCACGTTGAGGTCCGCCGTGAGTGCCCCGAGGGCGTCGGCGTCGTCGATTCCTGCGTCGAGGAGTACGTCTTCGTGGGACCCGTCGCCTTCGACCACTTCGAAACCCATCTCCTGCGCCTGTTTGACGCGGTTGGGGTCCAACTCGACGAGAGTGATATCGTGTCCTTCCTCCCGAAGGACACGGGCAGTACGCAGACCAACCCGTCCTGAACCAATGATAACGAACCGCATACGAAGACGGTATGTCGGCGGAGGCAAATAACCTTACCCCGGTTGGGACCGAATCTGCCGAACTCGGCGGAAGCAAGGCTTTTGCATGATGTGGTAGAATATCACACGCATGGTTCACGCCTTCATCATGGTGAAGACTGGCGCTGGTGAGTCCGAGCAGTTACTCGGACCAATCCGCGAACTCGAAACGGTGGCGGAGGCACACATCGTCGCCGGCGCGTACGACATCATCGCCGAGGTAGACACCGAGGCAGTGTACGAGATACTGAAGACGGCGTCGAGTCGGATTCAGGGACTGCAGGGTGTCTCGGACACGAAGACGTACATCTCGTTGGACGACTGAGTCGGGGGCCGTTCGCTGTATGCAGTGTCTGGTGAGTGCCTTCTCCGTCGGTACCGAAGACAGACCCAGCGCGCGTTCTCAGCGTTCGAGTTCGAACGGTCCGTGTTCGTCGACGAACGCCGTGTACTCCGAACGCTGCTGTTCGAGTTCGGTCGGCAGTTCCTCGTAGATGTAGTCGAACAGTTCGTCCGGGCCAGGTTCGGGCGTCGCTTCCGCTGTTTCGACGGCCTCGCGCAACTCTTCGTCGGCATCTTCGTACATCGATTCGACGAGTTCGTCGTCGACGATGCCTTGCTCGCGACAGAACTCCTCGAACCGTTCGAGTGGGTCACGAACCCGCCACTCGGGCAGGTCCGGGTCGTCGTCACGGTACCGTGACGGGTCGTCAGCGGTGGTGTGCGGCCCCTGTCGGTACGTGAGTGCCTCGATGAGCACCGGTTCGCCGTCTCGGGCCTTCTTCAGGCCCTCTTCGACTGCCTCTCTGACGGCGAGTGGGTCGTTGCCATCGACTTGCATCCCCTCGATACCGTACGCGTCGGCTTTGGCCGCAATCGAATCGCTCGCAGTCTGACGTTCGCGCGGGAGCGAGATGGCGTAGCCGTTGTTTTCACAGAAGAAGACGACGGGTGCGTCGAAGACGCCGGCGAAGTTGAGTCCCTCGTGGAAGTCACCTTCGGAGGTGGCACCGTCACCGAAGCAGACCAGTGCGGCGTAGTCGTCGTCGCGGTAGGTGGCGGCCATCCCGACACCGGCGGCGTGCGGGAGTTGACTCGCAATCGGAACTGCCTGTGGGAACACCGGCACGTCGTGGTCTGACTCGTACTCGGCGTAGCCACGGCGGAAGAGGAAGATGTCGCTCGGAGGCACGCCACGCGCAATCTGGAGGGCGTTCGACCGATACGTCGGGAGGAGAACGTCGTCCTCGCGCATCGCGTGCGCGGCGCCGATTTGCGCCGCTTCCTGTCCGCGGAACGGTGGATAGCCACTCATCCACCCGCGTCGCTGGAGGGCGAGTGCACGCTCGTCGAACCGTCGCGCTCGAATCATGTCGCGGAGGACTGCGCGGGCGTCGTCCGCTGTGAAGCCCGTGTCGTCCAACCCACGCTCTGCGATGAGTCGGTGCATGGCGGAGCGTCACGGTCCTTCGTGATAAACGTCCCCCGTTCGCACGCCGGGTGGGAGTCGAGTCGTCGCCGAGAGCGACAGGCCAAAGACCACCGCCTCCCTAGGCAGGGCATGGTCTCGGTGGTCAACCTCGCGCTGATGGTCGTCGTCATCGGCCTCCACACACTCATCGCGGCGGTCATGACGCGCTTCTTCCGCCTTCGACTGAAGACACAGTGGGGCTACGTCCTGTACGCCCTCTTTTTGGTACCGCTGGTGTTGTTCTTCTCGACACTCGTGTTCTCCGGTGTCTTCGGCATCGGCGTGAACCTCGGCAGTCCCGTCGCCGCACTCGGCGTCATGATTGGGATGCCACTGGCACTCGGGTTCACCATCGACACACTCTACGTCCCGCCGCCGGAGGAGTTCGAGAATCTGCCCGACTCCCGATAACGACACTGCACGAACGACGAGGGGCGCCACCTGCCGACTGGACGACCGGAGTCGCTAGTTCTCTTCGAGGATGTCAGCGAACGCTGCTTCGACAGCGTCGAGGACGTCTTCGGGCGGTTGCGTCGCGTCGACGCGGACGAAGCGTTCCGGTTCGGCCTCGATGAGTCGCTCGTAGTTCGCCCGCACGTCGGCGAGGTACGCCGCCTGTTCGAACTTGTTGGTCTTCCCGCTTCGCGCGGCGGCCGTCTCGGGGTCCACGTCGAGGTAGATGGTCTTGTCGGGTGTTCGAGAGAACGCGGCGTGGATACCCATGATGTACTCCATCGGGCGCTTGACGTCGCTGTCGCGGAGCGACGCCGCCTGATAGGCGTACCGCGAGTCAGAGTAGCGGTCGGAGATGACGAGTTCGCCGTCGGCGAGTGCGGGGCGGACGACACGCGAGAGGTGGTCGGCGTGGTCCGCCGTAAAGAGAAACAGCGTCGCGAGTGGGTCCGCGTCGTCGTCGCCGATGGCACGGTTGACTGCCTCGCCGTACCACGAATCGTCGGTCGGTTCGCGGGTGAAGACTGCATCGGGGTAGACGTCGTGGAGGGCCTCCCAGACGGTGGTCTTCCCACTTCCGTCGAGTCCCTCGAGCGTGACGAGCATACACCCACTGACGCGTCCCCGACGAAAAAGTGCCCGAACTGTGACGGACGTTTTTCCGAGGGGCTGTCCGCTTCCGGTGAGTGATGGCCATTGTCGTGGAAACACGTTATCATCGGCCTCGTAACCGGCGAAATCGACCGAAAGTGCCCGTTAGCTTTACCCTCGTTCCGCCGGATATTACGGTATGAAAGTCCTTGTTGTCGGCGGAAGCGGATTCATCGGGAGCCACCTGTGCCGTGAACTGCAGTCGCGTGGACACAGCGTCACCGCGATGTCGCGGAGTCCGACGAGCGAGGACCTCCCAGACGGCGTCGAGAAGGCGATGGGTGACGTGACAGACTACGACTCCATCGCCGGCGCGTTCGAGGGGAAAGACGCTGTCGTGAACCTCGTGGCCCTCTCTCCGTTGTTCGAACCGAAGGGCGGCAATCGGATGCACGACATCGTCCACTGGCAGGGCACCGAGAACGTCGTGAAAGCCGCCGAGGCACACGACGTGCCGAGACTCGTCCAGATGAGTGCGCTCGGTGCCGACTCCGAGGGCGACACAGCCTACATCAGGTCGAAAGGGAAGGCAGAACAGGCGCTCAAGTCGTCGAGTCTCGACTGGGTCATCTTCCGGCCGTCAGTGGTCTTCGGCGACGGCGGTGAGTTCGTCTCGTTCACCAAACGACTCAAGGGGATGTTCGCTCCGGGCGTCCCACTGTATCCACTACCCGGAAACGGACAGACGCGGTTCCAACCTATCTGGGTCGGTGACCTCACCCCGATGCTCGCCGACGCCGTCGAAGACGACGCACACGTCGGAGCGACGTACACCATCGGCGGGCCGCAGAAACTCACCCTCCGCGACATCACCGAGATGGTCTACGACGAAGAGGGGAAGAACATCTCTATCGTCCCGCTTCCGATGGGTCTGGCCGGTGTCGGCCTCACCGTCCTCGGTGCCATCCCCGGGTTCCCGATGGGGAAAGACCAGTACCGCTCACTACAGTTCGACAACACGACCGACCAGAACGACGTGGGTGTCTTCGGTGTCGACGCGGCGGACATGAAGACACTCGGTGACTACCTCGCCGAGCGGAACTGATTCCCCCGTCGGGAGTCGTCAATTTCTCGATTAATCGGTTATGAAGCGTGACCGTAACTGGTGTCTGAGTCGCGTCTACTTGCATAACGTCCGATTAATACCCTACCAACGTCACCCGTTTTTTCCACCTAATCAGTCAGCGAACCAACACGTCCATCCCACAACGCTTATGTCCGCGTTCGTTCTGCCATTCACGCAATGGCGAGGGGACCGAACCTATGAAGCTCGCAATGATCGGATTCGGGCAAGCCGGGGGAAAAGTAGTCGACAAGTTCGTCGAGTACGACCGCGAACGAAACGCAGGCATCGTTCGCGCCGCCGTCGCAGTTAACTCTGCGAAAGCCGACTTGCTCGGATTGAAGAACATCCCGAAGGACCAGCGCGTCCTCATCGGCCAGTCCCGCGTGAAGGGACACGGGGTCGGTGCGGACAACGAACTCGGCGCGGAAATCGCCGAGGAAGACATCGACGAGGTGCAGGGTGCCATCGACAGCATCCCCGTCCACGAAGTCGACGCCTTCCTCGTCGTCTCCGGTCTCGGTGGCGGTACCGGGTCCGGCGGCGCGCCAGTCCTTGCGAAACACCTCAAGCGTATCTACACTGAACCTGTCTACGGACTCGGCATCCTGCCGGGGTCCGACGAGGGTGGCATCTACACCCTGAACGCCGCGCGGTCGTTCCAGACGTTCGTCCGCGAGGTCGACAACCTCCTCGTGTTCGACAACGACGCCTGGCGTAAGACCGGCGAGTCTGTCCAGGGCGGATACGACGAGATCAACGAAGAGATCGTCAACCGCTTCGGCGTCCTCTTCGGGGCCGGCGAAGTCACGGACGGGCAGGAAGTCGCAGAGTCCGTCGTCGACTCGTCTGAGATTATCAACACGCTGGCCGGTGGCGGCGTCTCGACCGTCGGCTACGCGTCCGAAGGCGTCGAACCACGGAAGAAGAAAAGTGGCGGCCTCCTGTCGCGACTCACTGGCGGTGACGAACCCGACGACAACCTCGACACCGCTCACACGACGAACCGAATCACCAGCCTCGTCCGCAAAGCCGCGCTCGGTCGCCTTACACTCCCCTGTGAAATCGAAGGCGCCGAACGCGCACTGCTCGTCCTCGCTGGCCCGCCGGAGCATCTGAACCGGAAAGGCATAGAGCGCGGGCGGAAATGGATCGAGGAGCAGACCGGTTCCATGGAAGTTCGCGGTGGCGACTATCCGATTCCGGGTGCCGGAAAGGTCGCGAGTGTCATCCTCCTGTCCGGCGTGGCGAACGTGCCGCGCATCAAGGAACTACAGCAGGTCGCCATCGAGGCGCAAGACAACATCGAGGAGATTCGTCAAGAGAGCGAGTCCAATTTGGAGAACCTCATAAACGATGACGAGGACGAACTGGAGTCGCTTTTCTAAGCTGGCCCTCGCGCTCCTCGTGCTCCTGTCGGTCGCTGCGATTCCGGCAGGCGCCGTGAGCGTCGCCTCCGAGGACACACCCTCCGAGGCGCAGGTCGGTTCGAAAGTGACCGCATCGGTCACGCTCGACGAACTGTACAAGAACCCGCAACTCGAAGCGTGGACGCTTGCAGGACAGACCCACCTCGAAGACGTGACGTGGACCGTCACGTACTACGACCAGACGGGCGCGAAAGTCGACCAGCAGTCCTTCGACGGGCAGAACTTCAGCGGGGCGCAAGTCGCCGCTGACGACGGAACGAGCGAAGTCGAAGTGTCGGTGACTGGCACCGTGCCAGCGGTCGACGAGTTCAGCTACGACCCGGCACAGGAGTTCACCGTCCTCTCGCTCGAACAGACCCGCGAGGGTGGCTCCAGTAACGATATCGGCACGTGGAACGCGACCCACTACACTGAAGAGAGCGCCGCCGCGCGCGACAAACTCGACGGTGCGAAGGCAGCCATCACGGCCGCCAGTGGTGCAAACACTCAGGAGGCACAGCAGTCGTTCGACAACGCTGTCGAGGCCTTCGAAGGCGGCGAGTTCGGCCTCGCGTCTAACCTCGCCGAAGAAGCCGAGACCCGCGCGAACAACGCGAAGCAGTCGAGTCAGACGACTCAACTGCTCATCTACGCCGCCGGTGGTCTCGTCGTCGTCGCACTGCTCGCAGGTGGCTTCCTCTACTGGAAGTCCCAGCAGCAGACGTACGACAAACTGGGCTGAGTTTCGATGCGAGTCGTCGTTCCCTTCGGGGGGCGTTCCCCGAAGACGCGACTCGCCCCGTTTTTAGACGCCGACGAGCGACGCGAATTCTCGCTCGCGATGCTCCGAGACGTCCTCGCTGCAATCGAGCGAGCAGGGGGTGACCCGGTCGTTCTCGCAGACGCGCCCGTCGACATCGACGTCCCAGTCACTGTGGACGACAGACCACTGACCGACGCGGTCAACGACGAACTCGGCGGTGACGAACCCATCGCCGTCGTCATGGCCGACTTGGCACTCGCCACACCGGAGACGCTCGAACGTCTGTTCGAGACTGCGGGCGACGTGGTCGCCGCGCCGGGACTCGGCGGCGGGACGAACGCACTCGTCGTCCGCCACCCCGACTTCTCCGTCGACTACCACGGTGCGTCCATCGCCGACCACCGAACTATCGCGGACGACACCGGCGCGTCGTTCGTCGAGTTCGACTCGATGCGCCTCGCCGTCGATATCGACGAACCGAGCGACCTTGTCGAGGTGCTGCTACACGGACAGGAGCACTCACGCGAGTGGTTAGCCGAGAATGGGGTCCGTCTGGACCGCGGTGACGGCCGGGTCGGGGCCGTCCGCGGATGCCGATAGCTCCATAATGGTGCACGATATACATTAACAAGCGCGGTGTGTTCGTGTGCCCGGCGGGAACTGAGGCAACGTGCGCCGCGCGCTCCCGTGCCGTCTTCGAGACGCCACGGGCGACGAAGTGGAGTCCGAACGTCGCGGTGGCTCGCTGGAACCCACGCGGTTGGGAACAGCATCTGACGCCTCTTCGGACGGGTCGGGGTCGTGTCTGGCACCAAAACCCCGACTCACTCTCGACTTCTGTCTCTCGAATCGCCCGCGAGTGATACGTTTTTAGTGGTCCGTCGCAGACCAAGCGGTATGTTCCCGGGTGCCGACGAGTACGGAGTCGATGTCGACGTCGCCGACGACGCTGTCGAGCGACTCCTCGCTGTCGGCCCCGACGACGTGGACGCCCCCGAGTCGCTGTCGTTCTCGCGCAACGTGTTCCTTCCACTCACCACCGCGTGCCGCTACACGTGTACGTACTGCACCTACTACGACGTGCCCGGCGAGGCGACGCTCATGTCGCTGGACGAAGTACGAGACGTGGTCCAAATGGGCGCAGACGCCGGGTGTACGGAAGCACTGTTCACGTTTGGCGACGCACCCGACGAGCGATACACCGAGATTCACCGCCAACTCGACGAGTGGGGGTACGACGACATTCTCGACTACCTCGTCGCCGCGTGCGAGGTTGCGCTCGACGAGGGATTGCTCCCACACTCGAACCCCGGTGACTTGACCCGCGAACAGTTCGAATCGCTCGCGCCGGTGAACGCCAGCATGGGCGTGATGCTGGAGACGACGGCAGACGTGGACGCCCACGCGGGGAACCGACGCAAGACGCCGGGACAACGACTCAACACGATTCGCGCCGCAGGAGAAGAAGGCGTCCCGTTCACCACGGGGATTCTCGTCGGTATCGGCGAGTCGTGGCGTGACCGTGCGGAGAGTCTCCTCGCCATCCGTTCGCTCCACGAGGAGTACGGCCACGTACAGGAGGTCATCGTCCAGAACGTCGTTCCGAACGACCGGTCGGACTACGAGCGCCCGTCTATCGAGACGATGCGTCGTGTGGTGTCGATGGCGCGGGTCGCACTTCCAGAGGAGATTTCGGTGCAGGTGCCCCCGAACCTCTCGGAGGCCGCCAGCCTCGTCGACTGCGGCGTCGACGATTTGGGCGGCGTCTCACCGGTCACAGACGACTACGTGAATCCCGAGTACGCGTGGCCTGCGCTGCAAGAACTCGCCGACATCGCCGACGAAGCGGGCGTCCCACTCCGGGAACGATTGCCGGTGTACGCACGCTTCTTACCGGACGAGTTCCGACCGCCCGGGGCCGACGCCGCGCCCGCCCCACGAAACCGAGAGTCGTGGATTCGAGACCCCATCGCAGACCGACTCCGCGACGATGACGTCCACAGTAGACGATTGCGGCGTGTCGTCCGCGGCGACGGGCCGCTTTCGACACCCGAGCGGTAGGTCCGACACCGACCGAGGTTGGCACCTCGTCAGTTCCGGCCCTCACGTGCGAAGCCATCACGTTTCGGCTATTCTCGAATTGCGAAAACAGCCATGGGGAGCAATATATACGGAGAAAAGAGGGAGTGTATGCAGCGTGCGAGTACTGGCGAGAAAAACTGGGTCGAGCACGGGCGCGTACTGAATGATGAAATCGTGGACGAGGTTCTCCGAGAGCAGGGCCACGGCGTCTTGTCCATCGCTCTCGATGGCGACGTGTACGCGCGACCAATGTCGTTCGGGTACGACGGCCAGTCACTCTACTTCCAACTCGCGGCACCACCGGGGTCACCGAAGAGCAAGTTCGCGGAGTGCGGCGTCACCGCCGAATTGGTCATCAGCGAGTTCGAGAGCGTCGACGACTGGCACAGCGTCGTCGTTCGCGGAGAACTCAACGGCGTTCCAAACGGCGAGGAGGGCGCGGCATTCGGGGCGATTGCGGACAACGCCGTCTTCCCGCAGAACGCCATCGACACCGGCGAGTGCCAAGGATTCGAACTCGTTCGCTTGTCCATCGAGTCGGCGGAGGGACGCGTTGGCCCGTCCGCCACAGTCACCGAACAGCGACGACTCGGCGGCCCGCAGGCCAGCGACTGACAGACGGCAAACGCTGGCCGAGTGGGGGCTTTCCCGCCGCCGGGAGAGCATCGAGCGGAACGCGACGAGTGCAACGAGCGGCGTCGCGGCAGGGAAGCCGTACGAACAGGTGGTCGGTCCCGAGCGGTGAGTGGGGTACCCGGACCCCTCAGATACCGAACCAGTCGGGCATCCGTTTCCTGAATCCGGTGTAGAACAGCGCGACGGCAACGCCGACGGCGACGCCGACGCGAATTCCGCCGTCGAAAGCGAGGAGGCCGGGGAGTGCGAACAGGAGTGTCAACGCGAGGTCCTCCGGGGCACCGTCGTACCGCACGAGATAGCGCGGTCGAAGCCAGCGTTTGGCCGGGTGGACGTAGACGGCGCGGTCAGAGGTCCGGTCCCACGGCCTGAGTTCGTCGCCCGCGCCGAACCAGTCGGAGATGGAGTGGAGGCCGGCCGAGAGGAAGAAGAACGCGAGTGCGGCGCTGAGCGGTGTCGGTTCGACCAAGACGACAAGACCGAGGAGTCCAGCGACGACGGTGTAGTAGACGGGGAAGTGAAGCGACTTGCGGTGGGTCCCGACGAAGAGGTCCACGTCCGGAAAGACGCCGCCGAGGAGTGCACCGATGGCCGCGGCACCGGCGAGTTCCGGTGCGACCCAGACGAGCGGAGCGGCGAGCGTGAGGCCCACTGCGGCGTGGGTAGTCGCCATCATCTCAATCGTCTGCCGTCGCCGGGTCACGGCGGCGTTCCAGCATCGGGGTTCCGTCCGCCCGAGGGCCGAGTCGCGGACCGTGCGGGCCGTCCGTCGGGTCGAGTGGTCGGCGCGTCCGATAATCGGTCGAGCGTTCGACGGGTCGCCGACCGATGGCCGCAATCATGTCGACGTACTCGTCGAACGACCGGAACTCGCCGAACTCGCCGCCGGCGCGTTTCGTAATCTCCTCGGAGAGAATCGTCCCCATCAGGTCGTCGGCACCGCAGTTGAGGAGTTTGAGCGCCTTCGCGTTCCCGAACTTCACCCACGACGACTGGATGTGGTCGACGTTGTCGAGATAGAGGCGTGAGACGGCGACCATGAGTTCGTCCTCGTCGTCCGACGCACCGCCGGTGACGAGGCCACGGTCGTACAGCGGCGTGTTCTGGTAGACGAACGAGAGCGGAACGAACTCGGTGATGCCGCCGTAGCGGTCCTGTAAGTCGCGGACGACGTCGAGGTGCATCACGCGGTGCATCTCGTTTTCGACGTGGCCGTACATGATGGTCGCCGTCACGTCGAGTCCGGCCTGCATCGCACCTTCCATGCCGGCGACCCACTCGTCGGTGCCTATCTTTCCGGGGCAGATGACGTCTCTGACCTCGGGGACGAGAATCTCCGCGGCGGTTCCGGGTGCGCTATCGAGGCCGGCGTCGGCGAGTCGGCGGTAGACCTCTTCGTAACTCCAGTCGGTCCCGCGCTTCGCGTGGTGGGCCTCTTCGGGCGTCATCGAGTGGACGTGGACGCCGTCGACTGACATCGCGTCGAGTTGCGCGGCGTACGTGCTCGGGTCCGTGTCGTACGCCTCGGGCGGCTTGTAGTTCACCTCGGCCGCGGGGTTGTCGTACGATTCGAGAATCTCGCGGTGTTCTTCGTCGAGGACGAGTGCCGGGTGGAGGCCGGAAACGGACGTGACTTCGTAGATGCCCATCTCTACCGCGTCGGCGACGATGTCACGAGACTCGGCAGGTGTCTTGGTGAACCCACCGTGGTCCACGTCAGAGTCGGCCTCGAAGAGGTGGGCGGTGTTCTTGAAGTTGCAGAACAGACAGCCAGTGGTACACGCCGTCGTGACGTTGTTGTTGAGGTTTGCGACGAAGGTCACGTCGTCGCCGACCACCTCCGCGCGGCGACGGTCCGCCGCTTCCAAGACGAGTTCCTTCCGCACCGGGTCGATGCCGTCACGGTCGGTTCCCGTCGTCATGAGTTCGACGCCGTCGGCGACGGTGAGGCGCTCGCCCGCTCGTGCCTTCGCGAGGGCATTCTCGAACGATTGGTCGGTCTCCGGGACGTGGTCGAACCCGAAGTCGTCGCGGGCGGGACCGGTCATGGCGTGACGGACGTGCTACGGTCCTAAAAACGGGGCGGTCCCGGAAGTCGGTGAATCGACGCAGGCCGGACCGGTGGCAAAACACAGACCTGACCGACGGCAGAAAAGATTACACGCACAGGCGGAGAGTCTCGGGTATGGAACACTCCACGTCCCCGAGTTCGTCAGAGCGGTCACTGGACGAACGCGAATCCTCCATCGACGAAGACGGAGAGAGCCTCCTGTTTTCTGCCATCGTCGGTGCTATCGCCAGTATCGTCCTCTCGCCACTGCCGGGGTCGACGATTCTCGGTGGTGCACTCGCGGGGTACCTCACCGGTACCGACCGCGACGTTGGCGTGAAGTCGGGTGCGCTCTCTGGCCTGTTCGTGAGCCTCATCGCCGTTCTCCTCGGGTTCGTCGTCCTCGCGTTCTTCAGTATCTTCGCCATCGCCGCACCGCGTGCTGGCTTTGGGTTGGGCCTCCTCGGACTCGGCATCGTGGTCCTCGTTGGCCTCGGTGTCGTCCTCCTCTACACCGTCGGTCTCGGCGCGCTAGGTGGCTATCTTGGGGCGTACCTCCACGAAGAGTTCCAATAGACGCCGCACACACGGAATAGTGTCTCACCCACACCGGTGACGGGTCACAGACAGTCCGATAGACGGCCAATATATATTTTCATCAGGCGACGCTGGTCTCTGGTCCAATGTCCGACGAAACCGAGGCAGACGTCACCGACCGCGACCCAGCGGTCGAAGACGACGACGACCACGGGGTGACGGTCGAAGGCGGCGGCGACGCGGGCGCTTCCGCACCTGAAGAGACAGAAGCATCGACGCCGAGAGACCGGACAATACCGACGAACCGGACGCTGAAGACGAGATGCGAGAACAAGAGGCGGCCGAGACGGAGAACGTCGACAACCACCGCGACGACGAGCCATTTTATTCATAACGTCGCGCTCGACGGACTTGCGCCCCTCGACGGGGTGAAGACCGACACTGACGGTCGGTTGCAAACCGGCGGCCCTCGTCACTGCCGTCAGTGTTCAGACTCGTTTTTCTACCGCCGGCAGGAACTCGGTGAGGTCCATCCGAACGACTCTGGCGGCCTCGTCGTCGTAGTGCGTCTCGTCGAAGTTGACGACGACGAGCGAACCGTCTTCGGCGGCCTGTCCCACTAATCCGGCGGCGGGGTGGACCGTCAGCGACGACCCGAGCGCGAGGATGACGTCGGCCTCGTCGGCGAACTGTTGTGCCTCCGCGTAGGCGACTTTCGGAAGCCGTTCGCCGAACAGGACGACGTCCGGTTTCACGACATCGTCACAGGCCTCGCAGGTCGGCGGTACCTCGCCGGCTCTGACCCGTTCCAACGCCCAGTCGGCGTCGTACCGTTCGCCGCAGGACTCGCAGACGACTTCCGAGGCGTTGCCGTGGAGTTCGACCACCTGTTCGGACCCTGCCTCACGGTGGAGGCCGTCCGTATTCTGTGTCACCACCGCGTCGAGGACGCCCTGTGATTCCAGTGCGGCGAGTGCGTCGTGTCCGGCGTTCGGCCCCACATCCTCGGGGAACATCCGCTCGTGGAGGCGCAGTCTGTCCTGCCAAAAGCCAGCGGGGTCGTTCACGAACCTGTTGCGGTGGAACGACTGCGGGTCGAACTCGGTGTTCCAGATGCCGTCTTCGCCGCGGAAGTCGGGGATGCCGGACGCGGTACTCATCCCGGCCCCGGTGAGTGCGACGGCAGTGTCCGACTCGCGAAGTAGACGAGCGACCCACTCGGCGTCGGATTCGAGGTCGGTGTGCATACTCGAACGAACGGCCGGGTATCGAAAAAGCGGCCCGATTACTTCCACGACCTCGTGATGCGCGTGTTCGTGCATACTTTGGCACAAATCTACTCCAAGATGCACACAGAAGTGGAAGGTTCTTAGTGGGAAGAGCGCAGAGGGTCGAACATGACCAGCGTGAAGGACTTCCGCGTCGAGGAGGAACCGACGGCGACCGACCTCGGCCGGGGCCGGTTCGTCTTCTCCGACCGCTACTCCGTCTTCGACTGGGGCGAGATGCCCGACCACATCCCGAACAAGGGCGCGAGTCTCTGTCTGATGGGTGCGTACAACTTCGAACTCCTGGACGTGAATCACGTCCCGACGCACTACGTGGGTGTGGTCGAAGACGGCGAAGTCAAAGACCTCGGCGAGTGTGAGTCGCCGCCGACCGAGATGGCCATCGAACTCACGCAGGTGCCGGACCTGCCGCACGAAGACGGCGAGTACGACTACGGCGCGTACCACGAGGTCGCGGGCGAGAACTACCTCATTCCGCTCGAAATCGTCTTCCGCAACACCGTCCCCGTGGGGTCGAGTCTCCGCAAGCGCGGCGAACCCGCGGACTACGGCCTCGACACCGAGGAGTGGCCCGAGGAGGCCGTCGACCTCCCCGAACCCGTCGTCGAATTCTCCACGAAGTACGAAGAACAAGACCGCTACCTCGACCGGGACGAGGCGGACGACATCGCCGGCGTCGTGGACCTCGACCAACTCGAAGAACTCGCACTGGCGGTCAACCACATTCTGACCGACCACGCCGCCCGCGCCGGGTTCGCCCACGAAGACGGGAAAATCGAGTGCCTGTACCACGACGGGACCGTCAAGGTCGCAGACGTGGTCGGCACGTTCGACGAGAACCGCTTCTCGTACGACGGCCAGCAGGTCTCGAAGGAAGTCGTCCGCCAGTACTACAAGCGCGTCCAACCCGAGTGGGTCGACGCCGTCGCCGCCGCGAAGCAGGAGGCCATCGAGACGGGCGAACCCAACTGGCGCGAGCAGTGCGAAATCGAACCCAAACACCTCCCCGACGAAATCGTCGACGCCCTCTCGGACCTCTACTGCGCGGGCACCAACGCCTACGTGGACTACGACTGGTTCGACGCACCGTCCATCGAGGACGCCGTCGCCGCCGCTCGCGACCTGAACTGAGCGAGTTCAGCGACCGTCCTTCGTCTCAGAAGTCTCGCCCTGTCGCTTCTTCTGCAACTTCTTCGACGCCTTCGGAGACTGCTTCTTCGACGCCACCCTCGCGGTAGCCTTCGATGGCTTCCATCAGAATCTTGAGAACGTTCATGAATTCGAGACAGTTTGAATAGATAATAAGGGTTCGGGCGGAACCCCTCGGACCCGGACAGGACTGGCGTGCTGAATAACGAGCATATATTTGCACTGTACGTCGACTCATTCACAATGCAATTCTGCGACGAGTGTGGTTCGATTATGCACACGGAAGGCGACACGTGGGTGTGTCGCTCTTGTGAGAACACAGAGCCGCGGGACTCGCAAGCGGAAGCGGCGATGGCGACCCGAGAGGGGCAGCGTGACGACGGGGCACCCGCCGTGGCCGACGCGACCCAAGGCTCCACCGAAACGGTGCAGGAGCCCTGTCCGTCGGACGACTGCGACAGCGACCGGGCCTACTACGAGATGATGCCGAAGCCGGGCGGTTCCTACGAGGTTCGGCTGTTCACCTGCGTCGAGTGTGGCCACAAGTGGCGCGAGTCCTGACGGGGCATCTCGCGAACCCCACCCGATAGATACGCACAGACTCCCCTCCTCATTCCCTCCAGAAATGAACGCCAAGTAGCAACTGCTGTCTGTTGGTTTTGCTCACAACTGAAGACGGATAGATAGCTGACCAACGTAACGCAATTGGTCACGAACTATCCGACACTTGGCAGGACGCCGGTGCAAGAGACAGAGGGTCTATTCAGCAATCTCTCCCTCAGCCTCTGAAGCAGTAATCGCGTAAATCATAAGACCAAGAGCTGTGGTAATCGCAGCGCCAAAGATACCGCCAAACAGCAAGCCAGTAATCGAACTTGTGAGTATAACGAAGAAAAATATGAGCGGATGCGTTGCGTCTATATTACCCATAATTCCCTAGTCTCTCTCTTTCGTATTAACTCCCGAGGCAGAGCTTTACCTGCAAGATATGCGCCCTGTATTCAGCACGACTGCAGAAACCTCACCAATCGATGTCGGTAGTGACATGCAACAGACAGAGGGTGCATTCATCACGGTAGCTTCCTCTGTCCCGGCATACGCAACTGAATCAGCTACTCAGTATGCCTGCGAAATGAACAGTAGTCCGAGAGTCCACATTCGAAACGGATTCGTGGCGTTCGGCTAATGTATCGGGTATTCTCAGGTCTTCTCCTTACTCTCGAGGTGATTGTTGATGACCATCGGGAGAACCGCTGCGATAAAAACTAAGACACTCGTCGACACGAATAGCGGGGCATCTAACCTGTCAGCAGCAAATACGGCAAGAACCATGCCCACAATAGCACAGATGAACACGATTTCATTTTTGCGGGAGACCATGTCGTGTCAGTGTATCTTTATTACACTATATTCTTGCGAAGCGACTAGAATAGCGGGAGAGTAGGAGATACCCGGCCGTATCTGACTGAACGGATGGTCGGGAACGGACAGCGAATCGGACACCAACACTGCTCGAGTATAGCCGCCACAGTGACCGAATCACGAGCCGCATTCCAGTCTGCTTCGGTTGACCGACTCGCGCGCTCTATTCAGCACACCCTCGGCAAACGGTCGATAACTAGTAGCTTCAGTGGGAGAAAAAGACGGTATCGTCCAGCACGGACACTCCGACAGAGTGTGCTACTCGAACCGTTCGTTCTTTTCCCTCCCTTCCGGGTCGAAACACACCAACTCAACTCTGTTTCCCTCCGGGTCCGAAAAATAGAGAGACCGCCACTCGACCCACTCGTGGTACGCGAAGTCGAGTTCGAGTCCGTGCCCGCGAAGTCGTTCGACTTCGGCGCCGAAGTCGCCGGGGTCGATGCTGAACGCAAAGTGGTCGATGGTCGTCTTTGCCGGGTCGATGCCAACGTAGTCGTCCGTCTCGGTTCGGTCGAAGAGGACGAAGACGGCTTCGTGGCCGGTGTGACTCTCACCGAGTCCGAAGAACGTCGCCGTGTCGTAGTCACCGATGGGGTCGCCGAGGCCGACCACGTCGCGGTAAAAGGCGCGCATCGCCGGGAGGTCCTCGACACGAAGGGCGAACTCGCCGAGGGCGCGTGCAGCACCGGGGCCGTTCGGTCGGCCACCGAAGTCAGGCGGGCCAGAATCAGTCTGGGACTCGGAGTCTGTCACCGCTCCGACTGCGCGGGGCGACGAGAAAAGCGTTCAGTCCGTCCCCGGGGCGGTCAGTCTTCGGACTGCTCGGGGGCGGCCAGTTTCTTCGTCCCGAGGGCGTCGATGATTCCGTCCACCGGGCGGTCTGGATTCGACGCCTGTGCCTCGCTAGTGAGGCCGAGTTGGTGTCTCTCGGGGTCGACTTCCTCGCGGAGACTGGTACGCCCGCGGTGGACCGTGAGGGCGTCGTCGAGGTGGAGTTTCACGGCTTCGAGGAGCGCGTCCGCTTCGAGCGGTTGCCCGCGACTCTTTATCTCGTCGATGCTCGCGTCGTCGGGGACGTCGAACGCTCGCTGGGTGATGACCGGCCCCTGGTCGAGGTCTGTCGTCACGTAGTGGGCGGTCACGCCGGCGATGCGGACGCCTTTCTCCTTCGCCTGTCGATACGCGGCGGCACCGGGGAACGCCGGGAGCAACGACGGGTGAATGTTGATGATGCGGTCTTCGTACCGGAAGACGACCTTCGGGCCGAGGATGCGCATGTACCGCGCGAGGACGATGAGGTCGACGTCGTACTCCGCAAGAAGTTCGAGCAGGCGGTCTTCGTTCGCGGTCCCTTTCTCGTCGCCGATGTCGTGGAAGGGAACGTCGTAGTGACTCGCCAGCGGTTCGAGGGTGTCGTGGTTGCCGATGACGACCGAAATCTCCGCGCCGAGGTCGTCGTTCGCCCACGCCTCGAACAGTGCTTCGAGGCAGTGGGACTCCTTCGTGACGAGGACGGCGATTTCGCGGGTTTCGCGGTCGGACGGGAAGCGAACCTGTACCTCCACGCCGAGGTCGTCGCCGAGGTCTGAGAGTGCCTCGCGGAGTTCGTCGCGGGAACAGGTCATCTCCGAGGTGTCCGCGTGGAGGGTCATCCGGAAGATTCCCTCGCGGACAGCCTGGTCTAAGTCCTCGACGTTGATTCCGCGTTCGAACAGCAGGGTGGTCACATTCGCGATGAGTCCGGTCTTGTCTCCTCCGATGACCGTGATTTCGGTTAATTCTCGCGTCATACCGTCACCTCCAGCTGTTCGAGGCTGAACATATACCGCCGTGGGACGGCGAGCGGTAAACCGCTGTCGTTCTCCGCAATGAACTCGGTGGCGAGTTCATTCTTCACCGAAGACGGGTCCTCGGACTCGGGCTAGCTATCTTCCTGCCGTTCGCCATCGTCGCTGTCGTCGCAGGGGTGGCCGGGAGATACTGTCACCACACGATTCTATTAAACCCGAGACGAGCGTATCGATACCCATGCGTGCCCGCGATGCATCCCCGTCCACCGAACCCGGGGCCGAAACCGCGTTCTCCCTCCTCGCCGACGAGACACGGGTCGCCATCCTCCGCGTCCTCGCAGACTCGCCGAACGAACCGCTCACGTTCTCACAACTCCGCGAGCGAGTCGGCGTGACCGACAGCGGTCGGTTCAACTACCACCTCGGCAAACTCACGGGACTCTTCGTCAAGAAGTCCGACGCAGGGTACGAAATCCGTCTCGCCGGGTGGACCGTCGTCGGTGCTATTCTCGCAGGGGCGTACACTCGCGGCGACGACGTCGGGCCACTCCCAGTCGAGACTCCCTGTCCGACGTGTGACGGACAGGTCGAAGCGACCTACACGGACGAACGCATGCACGTCCGCTGTGTCGACTGTGACAAGACGATTACAGACGCCGGCATCCCGCCGGGCGTGTTCGAAGGCTACGACGACGCTGACCTCCCCGAAGTCGCAGAACGATACGTACTATCCTTGTTCGCACAGGCCCGAAACGGCTTTTGTGTGAGCTGTCAGGGTCGAATGGAACCGCACCTCTCGATGGATGTGGACGACCCCCACCCGGAGACGGTGTGTGAAGAGGCGATGGCCGTCTACACGTGTACGCGGTGCCGCGAGGAACTCATCTCTGGCGTGGGCTTGGCGTACCTCGACCACCCGGCAGTCGTCTCGTTCTACTACGACCACGGGGTGGACCTCTCGCAACCGAATCTGTGGGGGACCGCGTGGCGTGACAAACCGACGCTCACCGTGGTCGAAAAGAATCCCCTCCGCGCCACCGTCGACTTCGAACTCGACGGCGACACACTCACCCTCGTCATCGACGAGGAACTGAACGTCCACGACGTAGAACGCTCTCCAGCCCCGTAGACAGCGTTCTCCGATTCGTGAGCACGTTCGTGTATATCAAACGCGACCCAAAACCGTTTTTGCACATCACCACGCATCGTCATCCGATGACCACCTACACCGCGACGGTGACGGTGCGCCTCAAGCGTGGCGTGCTCGACCCGGAGGCGGAGACCACGAAGCGCGCACTCGAACGACTCGGCTTCGAACTCGACGCGTTGCGCTTCACCGAACGGTACGAAGTCGACCTCGACGCGGCGGACGCCGACGCGGCGGCCGAACGCGCCGACGAGATGGCCGAACGCTTACTGGCGAACCCGACCATCCACGACTACGAGGTCGAGGTCGTCGAGGCCTGAGATGATTGCAGTCGTGCAGTTTGGCGGGTCGAACTGTGACCGAGACGCCGTCCGCGCGCTGACGGACCTCGGGTTCGAGGCCGAACGCGTCTGGCACGAAGACCCGCTTCCAGAGGAGACGACGGGTATCATGCTCCCCGGTGGCTTCTCGTACGGTGACTACCTCCGCGGCGGCGCGATGGCCGCACGGTCGCCGGTCATGAACGCCGTCCGCGAGGCTATCGAGGAAGGCATCCCCGTCCTCGGCGTCTGCAACGGTGCACAGGTTGGCTGTGAGGCCGGTCTGACGCCCGGCGCGTTCACCACCAACGCGAGCGCTCGCTTCCAGTGCGAACACGTCTACCTCCGCGTCGAGAACGCCGACACCCGGTGGACCCGCGCCTACGACGAGGGCGAGGTCATCGAACTCCCTATCGCCCACGGCGAGGGACGCTTCGAAATCGACGACGAGGGGTACGAAGAACTCGAAACAGACGACCGCATCCTGTTCCGCTACTGCGACGAAGACGGCAACGTCACCGACGAGGCGAACCCGAACGGGTCGCGTGGGAACGTCGCCGGTATCCTCGGAGACACCGAGTCCGTCGCCGTCTTGATGCCGCACCCGGAACGCGCGTCGCTACCGGAACTCGGGAGTACCGACGGACGCGGAATCCTGTCGGGCTTCGAAGGCTAACGCCGAGGCTCGACGTTCGATTTCGATAAAAAAGACCGCCGCAGCGGCGGTGGGCGATACGGGGTCGGACGGGCGAATGTAGCAGCGTACACGATGAGCGATGGTTGGAGTTTTTCCGACCCGCGTACCGCGTGCTATGGCATGAGTGCGCGAGGAGCGTCCGTGGCGATCCACGCCTCGGTGTTCTCTTCCTCGCGGATTTCAAACCACCCGTCCGCGTAGTAGACGGTCTTGTACGTGTGTTTCGTCATGATGGCGGGCAGTCCGGGTGGGCACGTGTCCGAACTCCCGAATATGACAACGGGTTACACCCTCTTTGATACGAATATCCTAGCCGAGTAGTTAGGAGATAGTTACCGGACGCTAGGACACCCTAACGCCGTCAAACCGGGAGAAAGCAGTGCGTTCTACGGGGTGTTTGTGGACAAACGTCCGTCGAGAACGGTGGCCTCAGCGGACCAGCGGCATGTTGTAACTCGTCTCCGCGTCGAGGACGTACTCCCACGTCGACTCACACGCACAGGACACCTGGTCGAAGACGCTCGGGTCCTGTCGGAGGTTGAAGTCCTTGACGGCCTTGAAGACGAGTTCGTCGCACTCGCCACAGTTGTGAGCACCGCGTTCTTGCCCACCCCCGACGGGGTCGGAGACGACGATGGCGTCCACGTCGGCCGTGTCGCGGAGAGCCTCGGCGACCGACCAGAGCCACGGCGGCCGGTAGCCACCGTTGAAGAAGAGTTCGTCCACCATCGTGTAGCGCTGGACGTTGGTCGGGTTCATCGAGACGGTGTGGCAGTTGTCCACTGCGGCACAGCGTCGGATAGACGACTTCATGTCTCCGAGTGCCTCCGGTTCCGAGAGGAACGGCGGCTTCATCAGCAAGTAGGCCTTCACGCCGCCGCCCGCCGCGGCCGCTTCGTCACAGGCGTCTTCGAAGTCGGAGAAGTCGAAGTACTTGTTGACGCAGTCGTGGCGGACGCGGTCAGTTGCGGTTTCCAGACCGATTGCCACGTCTGTTTCGAGGCCGCGGTCGGTGAAGTCAGCGAGTTTTTCGCGCGTGACGAAGTCCGGCAGCGACTCGACGACCATCCGGTCGCGGTCGGCGAACGTCTCGGCGATGGCGTCACGCGTCTCGGCGGGGACTTCACGCTCGTCGAGGAACGAACCAGAGGTGTAGATTTTGATGAGGCCTGCCTTCTCGCCGTCGTCCATCTCCTCGGCTTCGTGGTCGAGACAGACCTGAATCTGGTCCATGAGCGCCTCGTGGGAGACGCTCCCGCCTTCGACCGATTCGGCGACGTAGCCGCACATCGTACAGCCACCGGCACGGGCCCAGCGACACCCCCGGTGTTGAGGATAATCGTCAGCGAGTCGTAGACGCCGTCGGGCGTGTTGTCCTCGTCGATCCACACCCGCGTCGGCTCGTGAGGGTCGTAGGTCTTCTGCTTCCGCGAACGGATGTCGCGCATCACCTTGTTGTGCGCGTCCATCCCGCGTCCCCGTTCGTAGACCTCGGGGCTCGGCTTACTCATTGGAGTCTCTTATCGGATGGGGGCGTAAAGCCGCTTCGTCTGGCGTGCGCAGTCACGGTGGTCGTCGAGTGCTGTTCGCCCTCGTCACATGTTGCGCGCGATGTAGTCGTCGATATCGGCGACGAGAGACGAGTCGAACGTCCAGTACCCTTCCCATCGCTTTGGCTCGGTTTCGAGTGCGAGGAGGGCGACCGGTGGCTGGTCGGGACGGCCGGGAAGGGAGTCGTCCGGTGGAGTGTAGACGACGAACCACGAATCGCGGTAGTCGGCCGTGTATCCGCCGTGGCTCCGCACCCCGAAGTCGAACGGTGGCGTCCAGTCTGTAACGCCGTAGACGTGGGTCTGCACGTCGGTCGACGCGATTTTCTTGTACACGACTCGCGTTCCTCGCTCGTCTTTGATTCGAGAGAGTCGCTGAAACGACGACCGGAGTCGCCCGGCACCGCTACGCCACGCGTGTCGTTCGATGTACCGAGAAATCGCGACCAAGAGGAGTTTCTCTTTGTCCGATTCCGGATAGCCTCGGAGTTTGAATGGAACGTCGTCGAGTTCGGTGAGAACCGCGGGCAGTTCGAAGGTGTCGAGGTCGGTCTGTCCGGTCTTGTAGAGGTCCGAGTTCACGAGCAGGATGGTGTTCATCAACTCTTCGAGCGGAGACGTGGCGAGAATCTCTCGTCCATCGCCCGTCTCTTCAGAGAGGACGACGACGTCGTCACCGCGGTCTGCGACGATTTGTTCGCCGACCTGGACCGACTGGTCTTCGAACGTCGTTTCGAGCATCCGCAAGACGGGGTCGGGGGCCGAGCGATTGACGACAGATAACGACCGTCGCGAAGGCTCGATTGCGTCCAAGAAGTCTTCAAGTGCCATAGATACCTGTTAGGTACCGAACACTCGAACAGGGGCGAAATAGCAGTTTGGGACCAATTATCAAATCGTGTAAATAATTGTCGTGAGGGCGAGCAGGATACGAAGACGGCAACCACCTACGAAGACGGCAACCAGCCTCGCAGAACGACGTTCATATGAGACCAGTCCGTATCCTCCGGTATGGACCGCCGAACCCTCCTCTCGCTCGTCGCGTCCGGCGTCGCCGGTCTCGCGGGGTGTGGGTCGCCGGAGGGAGAGACGGAGACGGAGACGCCGACTCCCGAAGAGGGGACCGGAGAACCGACCGCAGTTACGACTGCCGACGCGAGCGTCCAGCGAATACTCTCGGTCTGGAATCCGACGCCGGACCCCGTGTTCACGACGCTCGTCGTCACTCGGGGGAGTCGCGACGTATTCTTCGAGAACGTCGACCTCGTCCCCGGCGAGCGAACCGTCCGCCGAGTCGACGTCCCACCGGACGACGTCGAGGTACTCGTCCAGACAGATACGGGCATTCGCTCGACGTCCACGTGGGCGACCGAAGAGACACTCGACGGCCTCGAAGTCGTGCTCGGCCGAGAGAGTGCCGAGTTCTGGCGGACGGTCTCCTGTCGGCCCAACCGTGAGTGTGCGGTAGACGACGGTGGCGAGACCGTCGACCTCCCCCTCGTCGGTGACGGGTCGGGGCGCTGGTACGCGCCTGCTGGCGTCGTCGTCGAGAACCCCGGCGACGAGACGACGGCACGACTTCGCGTCGACCTGTTCGATTCGACACTCCTCGACCGAACCTACCGACTCCCGTCTCAGACGCGACTCTCCGTGCCGGTATCGTACCGGACGGGCACGTACCGTGTCGCCCTCGAAACGGACGAGATGGAAGTCGAGACACCGTGGCAGGTCCCCGACGAACCGACGAAGTACGTCGACACCGAGAGCGGGACAACTGGATGTGGTCCGGCGAACACGACGCTCACCGTCGCGAATCGAGACGACCGCCCGCACCGCCTCACCCTCCGAATCGAGTCGGACTCCGAGACGTTCGAGCAGACTATCAACCTCGAAGCGGGGGAGACTCGCGACTTCGTCCCGATGGTGGAGTCTGGTCCGAAGCGGGTGTTCGCGAGCACTGAGACCGGTGCGGAGACCGAGGGGATGTGGTGGTCGTGCCCGCCGCGAGGGACGGCAAGTGTTGTCGTCGACGCTACCGGGAGCCTGACGCTCAGGGCCGCTGGTCCGAAACCGGGATAAGTCGCACGGATTGCCGCAATCCAGAGACGGTACGGTGTCGTTTTGCGAACACGTAACCGTTTGTCGTTACGTCGGTGTGGGAATCACTAACTCAGTTGCGACCCTATATAATCATCGAGGATTACAATGACAGAACTCGGTGGTTACAACGACAGAGTCGCGCGGGTGGACCTGTCGGCTGGTGATGTGAAATACGAGAGTATCGACGACGAGGATGCGAAGAAGTATATCGGCGCACGCGGGCTTGGTGTAAAATACGTCTTCGACAACGGCCCGGAGGTGGAACCGCTCAGCCCGGACAACCTCCTGGCGTTCATGACGGGGCCGCTTACGGGAACCCAGACGGTGATGAGTGGCCGCATCGCCCTCGTGACGAAATCCCCGCTCACGGGGACCGTCACCGACTCCCACCACGGCGGGTGGAGTGGTGCCCGACTCAAGTGGTCCGGTGTCGACGGCCTGCTATTCGACGGAAAGTCTGAGAACCCAGTGTACGCCGTCGTCGAAGACGGTGACGTGACACTCCACGACGCCTCACACCTGTGGGGCAAGGGCGTCCACGACACCATCGAAGAAATCGAAGGCGAAGTCGACGGGTCGCTCGGCAAGAACCTCTCCGTGATGGCAATCGGCCCGGGTGGGGAAAATCAGGTCAAATACGCGTGTGTCGTCAACGAAGACGACCGCGCTTCGGGCCGCGGTGGGACGGGTGCAGTCATGGGGTCGAAGAACCTCAAGGCAGTCGTCGTCAAGTCCGGCACGCGAATGCCGAAGCCCGCTGACCCCGAGACGTTCAAGAAGGGCTACCAGCAGGCGATGCAACTCATCCGCGAGTCCGAAGTCACCGGTCCCAACGAGGGTGGACTGTCGGTGTACGGGACGAACGTCCTGATGAACGTGGGTGAAGAACTGGACGGCCTCCCGACGAAGAACGGCAGGTACACTTCCACGGGGTCGATGCGTGATGCCGAAGGCGTCGACATCGATGCCGAACGCGTCTCCGGTGAGAACGTCCGCGAGAACATCCTCGTCGACGAACCGACGTGTCACTCCTGTCCGGTCGCCTGTAAGAAGGAAGTCGAGGTGTCGGTGATGCACAAAGGCGAGGAGATGAACGTCCGTACCGAGTCGTACGAGTACGAATCTGCGTACGCACTCGGGCCGAACGCCGGCCACACCGAACGCGACGAAGTCGCCGTCATGATCGAACGCTGTAACGACATGGGCGTCGACACCATCGAGATGGGGAACATGATGGCGATGGCCATGGAGATGTCCGAAGAGGGCAAACTCGACGACCTCGACGAGCAACTCGACTGGGGCGACACCGAGCGGATGATCGACCTCATCGACGAAGTTGCCAACCGCGAGGGCGAACTCCCGGACGCGCTCGCAGAGGGTGCGAACGGTCTCGCCGAGCGCTTCGACGCTCACAGCAACTCGCTGGCCGTCAAGGGGCAGACCATCCCGGCGTACGACCCGCGTTGTATGAAAGGCATGGGCATCGGCTACGCCACCTCGAACCGCGGTGCCTGCCACCTGCGCGGCTACACGCCGTCTGCCGAACTGCTCGGCATCCCGGAGAAGGTCGACCCCCACGAGTACGAGGGGAAGGGTGAACTCGTCGCCCTGTTCCAGGACATGCACGCCATCTCGGACTCCTTCGACATCTGCAAGTTCAACGCCTTCGCAGAGGGTATCGAAGAGTACGTCCTCCAGTACAACGGCATGACCGGCCTCGACGTGACCGAAGACGAACTGCTGGAGACCGGCGACCGCATCTACACGCTGGAGCGCTACTACAACAATCTCGCAGGGTTCGACGGGGCGGACGACTCGCTGCCGGGACGCTTCATCCCCGGCGACGAGGCGATTCCGGGGCAGGGAGCCTCCGAAGGCCAACTCTGTGAACTCGACGAGATGAAAGAAGAGTACTACGCGCGCCGCCAGTGGGTCGACGGTGTCGTCCCAGACGAGCGTCTCGAAGAACTCGGCATCGACATCGGGCCCGGCACGGGCGTCTCCCGTGGCGACTCCCCCGCACCGGCAGACGACTAATCGGACGGACGTGGGCGGCGTCGAACCACGCACACCTCGGTTTTCTTTCGAACCTGTCCGCAGAGCCCCAGCAAACCGAACGTGGCGTCTCAGGGACCGAACACTCGCATCCCGGTCCCCGTGACGAAGACTGCGCTGCCGTCGGCGAAGATAGGACTGTGGTGTGCCCACGAGTCGAACGAGACAGTCTCTTCGACCACGCCAGTCCGGGCGTCGAGACGAACGAGTCGTCCAGAATCGTCGTCGCGGTTTTCGGCGACGAAGGCGTCGGTACCCGCGGCGGTCGGTGAGGTGAACCACGCATCGGTCCCTTCTGCGACTCGCTCCCAGAGCAACTCGCCCGTCTTCGGGTCGAACGCACGGAGACGGTCACTGGCCTCGGAATAGGCTTCGAGCCGAGTCACAAGCGCGTCCGGTGTCAGTGCGCCGAGTTCGTACGACGGGTGGGCGTACTCCGTCCCGGCCTCACCCCTGCCGAACAACTCGGTCTGTTCGTGCCGCCAGATTTCATCACCGGTATGACGCGAGACGGCAACCAGCGGACCGTTGAACACCGACAGGTACGCGATGTCGTCGCCGACGACCGGGGGACCGTCGACATTCCGTGGAATCGCCGTCTCCCACGCTACCGTCCCCGTCTCCGTGTCGAGCGCGAAGAGGGCACCCGATTCGTTTTCGTCGTCGTCGCCCGCCAGGTGTCTCCGTGCTGTGTAGTAGGCACGGCCACCGGCGACGGCAGGCGTCGGGTTGAGAGCGTTCGTATCGAGCGACGTCTGCCAGCACTGTTCCCCGGAGCGCGTGTCGACGGCCATCACCTCTGTCTGCTCATCGCCGATGGCGGGGTCGTCTACGAGTGCCATCCCGTCGGTGAGGACGAGCAGTGGCGGGTACGCGTGAAGGTTTTCGAGCGAGTACGCCCATCGCTCTCGGCCGTCACCCATCGCCAGTGCGAGGGCGGTTCGGCCACGTTCGTCGGTGTTCGTGTGATAATAAACGCTGTCACCGGCGGCGACAGCCGGGTGAGCTTCGTGAACCTCTTGAAACCGCTTTCGCCACAGCTCGCTCCCCGTCACGATATCGAGTGCACGGAGTGAACTCCCCCGGTCGTTCTCCACCGCGAGGAATATCCGGTCGTTCGCGACCACCGGTGTGCCGTACTGAAAGACGTCCCACTCGAGATGCCACCGTTCGTCCAGCGAATCGGGGGCCGCGCGAGCAGGGGCGGTGGACGTGTGTCGACGGTCGTAGTTCGGGAACGACCACTCGTCGTCTTCGACGGAAATCGGCGAACGGTCGCACCCGGATGCCCTGAACGGGCGTGCACCGAGCACGTATCCCCCGAGGCCGCCGAGGCCGACTGCCGCTCCACCTGCACCGAGCAGTTGCCGCCGAGAGAGCGTCACACCGTTCGGCGAATCCTCAAGCGAATCGGACAGTGTCTGCTCAGCATCGCTCGCTTCGAGAGGGGCAGTCGAATCCGAAGTGGAGGGCATCGAAGTATTGTATCTAACTCCCAAACTTAGTTCTGGTGATACAATTGGTAGACCGCTGATAGGCTTATGTCCGTATCTGTTCAACTGTCCCACACGATGGAGTCGGTGGACCACAAGAGGGAACTGAAGGAGTTGTACCGCCAGTCGGCGAACGAAGTCTCACTCGTCGAGGTCCCCACACTCGACTACCTGATGATAGACGGCGAGGGCGACCCGAACACGTCAGCCGAGTTCAGCGCCGCAGTCGAGACGCTGTACCCGTTCAGTTACGCGATTCGGTCCATCGTCAAGGCCGAACGAGAGATGAAGTACGTCGTCATGCCGCTCGAAGGCCTCTGGTGGGCCGACGACATGGAGGCGTTCGACGTGGGGAAGAAAGACGAGTGGCAATGGACACTACTGCAGATGCAACCGGACGTGGTGACCGAGGATATGGTCGAACAGGCACGCGAGCAAGTCAGTCAGAAGAAAGACCTCCCCACGCTCTCGGAGGTGAGATACGAATCGTTCGACGAAGGACTGTCTGCACAGACGCTCCACGTCGGTCCCTACTCCGAAGAAGGGCCGACTGTCGAACGTGTCCACGAGTTCATTGAGGAGCAGGGCTACACTCGTCGCGGCGCACACCACGAAATCTACCTGAGCGACATGCGCCGGACCGACCCGGAGAAGTTGAAGACGATTATCCGGCAACCGGTCGTGGAGTAGTCTGACCTCCTCTCGTTGAGGGTGACGGTGAGGGGTGGGAGAAAGAAGGCGTGAACGAAAGGGGATGGATTCGAACCATCGAGGCCATTTTTCAGGCCACCCACCACGAGGGTGGATGCTCTGCCAGACTGAGCGACCCTTTCACGCGGAGTCGACCGCTGATGCATACATTCGTTGGCACGGTATTGAATATACAGAGACTATCGGTGGATAAGGTCAGCATATACGTCGTACCAAAGGCGTTCTCACCCCGAGAATCGCGACGTGTCGTCCAGCGTTGGCCACGTTGTTCGCCTTCGACCTGTCGTGTCGTCGTTCGGTAGTACCCTTGCCCCGTATTGCGCTCAGACGACGAATCGGAGCACCCAGAGCGTCCCCATCCCCACCACGATGGTGACGAAGACGCGCTCTGTGTACCACGCCGCGATGGCCGCGAGCACCCCCGCGACGAGTCGTTCGTTTCCGAGCGAGAGTGAGACAGCCCCCTCGGGGACGAGAATCGCTGGAAAGACGAGTGCGGCGAAGACGGCCGCGGGGACGTATTCGAGCGCAGACTGGACCTGCGGTGGAATCTCGTCGATGCGGCCGAAGAGGTAGACGAACGACCCTCTGATGGCGAACGTGAGCACGCCAGCGACGACGATGACGCCCCAGACAGTCGTCGCATCGTAACTCGTCGGCATCTACGCGTCACCTCCGAGCGATTCGACGGCGAGGCCGGCACCGACACCGACGACTGCCGCGACGATGATATCGAGGTGGAACGGGATTCCCGCGGCGACGACGGCGACGGCGACGAGGCCACCCACGAGGCCCGAGGTTGCCGACGCACGGTCTTTCAGCGCCGGGACGAGCAGGGCGAGAAATACGAGCGGTGCAGCGAACTCGAACCCCCACTCCGGCGGGAGGCCCGCACCGAGGAAGGCACCGGCAATCGTAGAGAGTTGCCAGACGACCCAGAGAGACGCCGCGACACCGATGTAGTACGCGAAGCGGTCGGTCTGCCCGTCCTCGCCGTAGCGTGCGAGCGAGAGCGCGTACGCCTGGTCGGTGAGGAGATAGGACGCGACGGTCTTCGACTGGGCGGCGAAGTCGCGGAAGTACGGCGCGATAGACGCCGAGTACATCAGCATACGGAGGTTGACGACGACGGCGGTACCGACGACGATAGCGAGCGGTGCGTCTGCGCCTAGGAGTTCTATCATCGCGAGTTGGGACGCGCCTGCAAAGACGATGGTAGAAAAGCCGATGGCGTGGAGTATCGAGAGCCCCTGTTCGACGGCGGCGACACCCGCGACGAGGCCGAACGGGACGATGCCGAGATGAAGGGGCATGACGTCCCGAACGCCGTCGAGTAAATCCGGAGGAACTGTAGGCATCTGTCGGTAGCAGGAGACCAGCCCCGAAATATGCGTCTATCAGCGCGCGGATTGCCGGGGTCGTCCACGACTAACGACGGCGACTTCGCGTATCTCGAGTGCCGTCTCGAACTCGTCGCGTCGGTCGTCGCTGGTTCCGATGCGCCGGAGGTGTTCGGTGTGGGCACGGCGGACGGCGTCGATTTCTCGGTGTGAGAAGCCGAGTTCCGTTCCCTTCGTATCCCAGTGACCGAGCGGGACGAAGTAGACTGCCGTGTCGTCGTCCTCGTAGACACACTCGAACTCTCGGGCGTACTCGTCTGCGTTGTCGTCGAGGAACCCCTGTGCACGGTCGAGAAGCGCCGGCAGGAGCGCGGCGGGGATGCTCGCCTTTGCGGCGGCAATCATAATCGCAGTTCCGTCGATGGCACCACCGCTCGGCGAGGTGTCGTCCTCGTCGGGGCCGAGTCGGTCACGAAGACGCTCTGGGTCTCGCTGCGAGTCGCGGTCGGTGCCCACGGTCACCCACCTGCGCGCATCGCTTTCTGGGCGAACGTGGGGATGAGTTCGTCGAGCGTCTCTTCGTCACCCTCGAACGTGAGTTGGACCTCAGTTAGTTGGATACTACTCGTGATGGTGACTACTTCGGTGTCGATATCGACGGTCCAGTCTGGGCCGACGACGCGACGCTCGCCGTCGGCCTCACCCCCGAGTCCTTCGAGGTACTGAACGACGAGCCGGGTCGAGATGCCCCGAAACGCTCGCTCTCGTCGTACCATCTCAGCCTCCCGCCACCGGTGGGAAGACGCTTATCGTATCACCGTCTTCGAGCGTCGTTTCGAGGCCGTCGAGGTGCACGACTTCGCGGCCGTTTCGCAGGACGTTCACGTGTGGCCGGACGTTCCCGTCCTCGATGAGCTGCCCTGTCAGGCCGTCGTACTCGGATTCGAGGGAGTGAAGCACGTCACCCACCTTCGAGTCGTCGTCGACACGCCAGTGAATCGTCTTCTGGCCCACCGCCTCCCGAAACGTCGCAAAGAATCGTAATTCGAGTTCCATACCTCTCTTCGGCGGTCACGAGACAAAAAGGTACGTCGCGGTTGTTTTCGGGCACCGAACCGAGTCGTTCACGGCCGATACCGAGTGATCAGATTGCACTATTTGTCCCGTAAGGATACCACTGTTGGCACAGAGTAGAACGAGGAGACGCGACGTATCAAGTCAGTCAATTTGACTATTATACACTGGTCTCGTGGGCTTTCAGGTCAGATCACATGTGAATACCACAGATATGTTAGTTCGAATGACAAACAGTACATTCATTAATCGGTACGGGTTACCCACATACTGAGTAACTCAAAATGTCCATCCTCATCACCGGCGCCGATGGCTACCTCGGCTGGCCGACCGCACTCCGCATCGCTTCGCAAACCGACGACCGCGTCATCCTCGTCGACAACTTCGGGCGACGGAACTGGGTCGAAGAGATTGGCAGCGTCTCCGCGACGCCCATTTCGGACATCGAGACGCGCATCGAAGCCGCCGAAGAGGTCCACGGACTCTCGAACCTGTCGTTCGTCGAAGGCGACCTCACGAACAAGGACTTCACCGACCAACTCCTCACAGTCCACGAACCGCACACCATCGTCCATACGGCAGCACAGCCCTCTGCGCCGTACTCCCAGATCAACGGCGAGCGCGCGAACTACACGCAGCACAACAACCTCCAGGCGACACGCAACCTCCTGTGGGGCCTCGAAGAACACGACCTGACGGACACGCACTTCATCGAGACGACCACCACGGGTGTCTACGGTGCCCCCGAGTTCCCCATCCCGGAAGGCGGCGCAGTCATGGAGAACCAAGGCGAGCGTGACGACGTTCCGTTCCCGGCGATGGCGGGGTCGTGGTACCACCTCACCAAGAGCCACGACGCGGCCAACATGCGACTGGCGCACAAGCAGTTCGGTATCCCAATCTCCGACGTGCGAACGGCTATCACCTACGGGACAGAGACGGACGAGACGGCGGCAGACCCACGTCTGGCCACTCGCTTCGACTTCGACTACTACTTCGGTGTCGTCTCGCACCGCTTCTGTGCGCAGGCCATCGCAGGCTACCCGATGACCGTTTACGGCAAGGGCGAACAGCGCAAGCCGTTCATCAGCCTCGAAGACGCAGTCGAGGGACTCACCCGCCTCGCGCTCATGGACCCCGACGACCGCGAAGATGACCACGTCGTCTACAACCAGGTCACGCGCGCGATCAGCATCGTCGAGATGGCGAACACCATCGCCGACGTCTCCGCGGAGTTCGACCTCGACGTGGAAGTCGAACACTTCGAGAACCCACGTGACGAAGACGAGACCCACAAGATGGAGATCGAAAACGAGCGCTACATGAACGTCATCGGTGAGCAGCGTCAGGACTTCGAGGAGGGCGCGCGCGACATTCTCGGGACGCTCGTCGAGTACGACGAGACCATCAAAGCGCACGAAGACCGCTTCCTCCCCGGCGTCCTCACGGAGTAAACTTTACACTCGATATCTGGGCATGGAAGAACCCCGCCTAGGAACCGAGTCGCGCCGTCGGAGAGTGGGATTCGGGCATTAAACAAAGAGAAAGCCGACTAACTCAATGTGGGCTCTCGGAAACACTCTCGTACTTCCAAATTAGACTGAAGTAGCGTTGTAAGCCGGCGACGAACGACCCGTTCTCGGTGACAGCTGCTTGACGCATGTGGAGAGGGATGTCTTTCTCTTCGACAAGAAGAATCGCCTTTCCGTGTTGGTAATCCATAGAGGGGTCAATAATCGTCCCACGCCACGGCAAGGGCTCTTTGCTGAACCGTATTGTCACGCCATGCAACTCTGCGACTACTTCTTCGACGCGCTCCCGTTGGACGGTACAGTTCTCGGGAGAGAGGTGCTTTGGGTGAACCATCAGAACGTTGATTTCGATGCCAGTATCAGCGACTTTGGTGAGCGTCGACCGGACATTTGGCAAGTATTCGAAACCCTTTGTGAGAATATTAATTTGGTTAGTAGCCTCTCGGTACAGCGACCGCGTCTCCGTCTCGCTCGCATCACCCACGTCGACGACGTAGAAGAGTTCCTCTGTTGGCGACGTTTCGTCCGTCGCTTGCTCGTAGAGCGGGCCGAATGCGCTCAAGAATTCGTCGCGAACGTCCTCAACGGATTGTTGGTAGGATTCGAACTGCTGTCGTCTGTTCTCGGTTGCGCGGTCGAGAATCTCGTCGGGTGACTTCGGAACGTACTGCTTTGGCCGCTGCGGAATAATCTTCACGAAACCCTGGTCTGCGAGCGAGTCCAAGACGCCGTAGATACGGGCTTTTGGAATCCCAGTCGCCTCCGAGAGATTCGGGGCGGTTGTCCGACCCAGTGACAACAGGTGCATCAACGCGTCGCGCTCGTACTCGGTGAGATCGAGCGTCGCGAGGAGTTGTGCGAGGTCGTCGGAGCGAGTCATACCGAAGAGTGCGTGTGACGTCTGTTAATTCCTAGTATTCCTGAGTCTTGTTTGGAGGGCCCAATGCGAAGTTTCAATACTCCGGGGTTGGATAGTTACTCAGACTATGAGTAACCAAAATGACGCCGACATCGACGCCCACCTCGCAGACCTCGAAGACGGTGCTGGTTGCACTGAAATCTGGGAAAAGCTGAGTGAAGGCAGATCCGAGGTGGCTGACGAAACGGGAGACGAACAGGCCGTGAAATCGCCAACCCAGTAGGGATGTCTTCGACTGACACGAGTACCAAGTTAAAAGACACTCGGCCCGAATCAGCCAGACAATGAAAGCCGTCATCCTCGCCGCAGGAGAAGGAACTCGACTGCAGCCACTGACACAATCCCGGCCGAAAGGGATGCTCCCGGTGGGTGACAAGCCACTCTTAGAACACATCGTCGAGTCAATCAAGGCGGCGGGGGTCGACGAAATCGTACTCGTCGTCGGTCACAAACGAGAGCGAATCCAGAATTACTTCGAAAACGGCGACGACTGGGGCGTCGACATCCAGTACGTCGTGCAACCCAACCCCCGTGGGACTGGTGATGCGCTTCTCGAAGCGGAACACGAGGTTGGCAACAGTTGCATCGTCATCAACGGCGACCGAATCATCGGCGCGGAGTTACTCTCTCGAATTATCGACAAACACCAGTCGACGGGTGATGCGTGTCTCGCGATTACCGAAGTCGAAGACCCGACCCAATATGGTGCTGTGACCCTCGATGGAGAGGAAATAACCGACATCCAGGAGAAACCCGAACCGCACGAAGTCACGTCGAGTCTCGTCAACGCCGGTGTCTACGTGTTCGGACCGGACATATTCGCCGCGATTCGCCAGACTGACCACTACGGCGAACTCAGATTGACGGATACGCTCAGAGAGTACATCCAGTCGCAACCGTTGCACGCCGTCCGATACGATGGCATGTGGCTGGAGATATCGCGGCCGTGGGACCTCCTCTCGGTGAACAGTGCGATGCTGGCGAGAAACGGCTCGACGATTGCCAGTTCAGCGGTCGTCAGCGAGGACGCGACGCTCGGTGAGCCGACCGTCGTGGGCGACCACACGCGTATCCAACCGGGGGCACGCGTCTTCCACGACGTCGTAATCGGAGACAACGTCACCATCGGAGCGAACACCGTCCTCACCAACACGATCATCCTCGAAGACACGGTGGTCAAGCCTGGAACGGTCGTCGCTGACTGTGTCATCGGTTCAGGGTCACAGATTGGCCCGCTCAACTCCATTGAGGGTGGCTTGACCGACGTGCGGGTTGACGACGAGTTGTACACAGAGATAAAATTCGGTGGCCTCATCGGAGACAACGTCACGATGAAAGGGAACGTCACGGTCGAACCAGGGGCGCTCATTGGAAACGGTGTTCGCGTCGAAAGCGGCTCGGCCCTCGATGGTCGAATCCCTAACGACACCCACGTCTACCGAGGATGAACTGACAGACTCAGGAAGGAAGACACAGTGCACACGAATCGAAGCACGGAGATGAATATTCGGTTCCAGATTAGTTGTTCCAATAGCACTAAATGGATTCAACCGAATGCAATTTCCAATAGAAGACGAGCGCGAATCGGTCGACGAATGCAGTCACCAATAGGGAAATTAAGCTACACATGTGCGGAATAACGGGATATATCGGGGTAAACGAGAGCGCATCCATCCTCTCGACTGGGTTGAAGAATTTGGAGTACCGCGGCTACGACTCGGCGGGCATCGCTCTTGTTGGAGAGCAACTCACAGTTCGCAAACAGGAAGGAACGATCGACGGATTGACCATTCCGTCGGAAACGGATGCCACCCACGGAATCGGCCATACGCGATGGTCGACTCACGGAGAACCGACCGACGAAAACGCGCACCCGCACACCGATTGCAGTGGGGACGTGGCCGTTGTTCACAACGGTATTATTTCGAACTACACCGAACTCAAAGCGGAGCTCGATGGCCACATCTTCGAAAGCGAGACTGATACAGAAGTCATCCCGCACCTCATAGAAGAGGAAATCGCCGCTGGCGCAGACCTCCGTGCGGCGACCATGCGCGTCCTCGACCGACTCGAAGGGAGCTTCGCAATTGCGGCGACGCACGTCGACCACGAAGGAATCGTTGCTGCACGCCAAGACAGCCCACTCGTCATCGGCCACGGCGACGACGGGATGTATCTCGGGAGCGACGTGACTGCGTTCGTCGAGTATACGCGTCGAGTATCGTATCTCGAAGACGGTGACGTCGCACACCTGAGTGCTGATGGCATCAGCGTCTTCAACGACGGCGAGTGTGTCGAACGTGAGATCCAGACGGTCGACTGGGACGCGTCAGCAGCCGGAAAGGCTGGCCACGACCACTATATGCACAAGGAGATTCACGAACAGCCAAACGCGCTCCGCCAAGCAATCTCCGGCCGCATCGACGAACTGACTGGAAATGCCTCCCTTGATATCGACCTCGACGAGCGCTACCTCCAGGCGGTCGACGAGATTCACATCGTCGCCTGCGGGACTTCCTACCACGCCGGCCTGTACGCGAAAGAACTGCTCGAACCGCTCGTGGACCTCACGGTCCGCGTCGACCTCGCGAGCGAATACGAAGTGTACGATGGGTTCGATTCTCGACGTACCCTCGTGGTCGCGGTCACCCAGAGTGGGGAGACCGCAGATACTCTCTCGGCAATTCGCCGCGCGAAAGCACCGGGAATGACCACACTCGCTGTGACGAACACGGTCGGAAGTACCATTACCCGAGAAGTCGACGATTCGCTGTTCATCAAAGCTGGTCCCGAAATCGGCGTCGCGGCAACGAAGACGTTCGTCTCACAGGTGACGGCACTCGCCTTGTTTACGATATACCTCGGGCGTCTCCGCGGAACTATCTCGGCGGGCGATGGTGCCGACATCCTCGAGAACATCCGGCGACTCCCGAACGCCGTCCAGTCGATTCTCGACGCCGAACCCAACATCAAGCGTCTCGCAAAGCAGTACGTCGACAGTGACGCGTTCTTCTTCATCGGCCGTGGACTGGCTTACCCGGTGGCACTCGAGAGCGCGCTGAAACTCAAGGAGATCTCGTACGCCCACGCTGAGGGCTTCGCCGCGGGTGAACTCAAACACGGTCCTCTCGCACTCGTTACAAAAAACACGCCTGTGCTCGCGTTCCTCAGCGAGAGTGCGTCGCCCGACGAGACGTTCAACAACGTCAAAGAAGTCGAATCACGCGGTGCACCGGTCATCGGGCTCTCCACCTCGGATGGGACAGAGTCCTTCTGCAAGCACACCATCGACATCCCAAGTCTGGGCCGCCTCGAACCCCTCGTCGCCAACGTCGCACTCCAGCTGTTTGCCTACCACGTTGCCAACGAGATGGGCCGCCCCATCGACAAGCCACGTAACCTCGCGAAGTCTGTAACCGTCGAATAATCGAGTTCCAGAGACCCCGGAACTGCGGGGGTTATATTCGTACACTGTCTCGTAGTGAGACGTGATGCAACACACACCAGTTCGACGATTCGCTGGAATCGTCGCGTTGCTGGGGTGCTGCTCGTCTATGCGTCTGGACGGGTTCGCGTCTTCTCGCACCTCTCTCCCGGTGCCGTGCCACACCTCGTCGTGGATGTTTTCCTCTTGAAGCTCACGGAGCAGTCGTATCCGCTGCTGTGGCCCTCAAGATATCACCCGCCACCGACGGGCTTGTACCTCGGTACGCACTTGCAACTGACCATTGTCCTGGGCGTCGTTGCACTCATCGTGTACGGTGTTGGCTGGGTACCGGCCGGCCGAGACGGCACGAGATTGTGCGGTATCTCACGTCGGTAGTCTCGAACGATATAATCCCGGTCGTCCATTTTGGTCAGGTTAGAAATACTACGAACGTACATTGCTGCGGTATTCGAATCTTTCATCATGAATGATACGACAGTCATCATTCCGGCGTTCAACGAAGCCGGCCGGATTGGACAGGTGGTCGCAGAAATCCCGGAGGAGTACGACGTGTTGGTCATCGACGACGGGTCGACAGACGCGACAGCAACCGAAGCGCGCGACTCTGGTGCGGAGGTTGTCGAACAGGAGCGAAACCGCGGCTACATCGAGGCTCTCAAACGAGGGTTCCGGGAAGCGACCACGGACATCGTTGTCACCTACGACGCCGACGGTGAACACCGACCTGAGCAGCTCTCTCGACTTGTCTCTCCAATTCGTGAGGGCGAGTTCGACTTGGTTCTCGGTGCACGTCGTGAAATTCCACGACCATCAGAACGGTTCCTCAACCGACTCACACAGCTCAAAGCCGATGTGACGGACTCCGGCACTGGACTCCGCGCACTTCGTCGTGATCTTGCGGTCCAACTCCGATTGGACACTGCCTGTACCTGTGGCACCTTTGTCTTAGAGGCTGCTTCTCACGGCGCACGAATCGGCGAAGTGCCAATTAGGACTCGGTCGGTCGACAAGCCCCGTGGCATCGCATGGGAGCACATAACACAGACATGCCATCTCTTTCGACACATCATCGACAAATGAAATTTACTACATTTCCAGACGTTCTCTTGTGTGAGTAATACAGTCTCACCGTCGCGTCGGGAGCCGAATCGAACAGCTTCACAACAACTTTCAGCAGTTTTGAAAACAGCATCGTATGGGTTGTTTTCGGGCACTGAACCGTGTTCTCCCTGTCTGGCGCGAGGTATCAGAACCGAACTCGACAGACCGTGTTAGTCTGATGTCGGTTCGGCGTCCGCCGCATCCCTGACTTCGACGGTCCCAATTGTCGAAACCGTGACGACGACGTCGTCGTACTTGAATTCGAGTGTCCCACTCGAGAGTGCGGGTGCTGCTGGCCGTCGCGTCCCGAACAACGTGTTCAATGCGTCCACATCGGTGTATTCACTGATCGGCGGTAACGCCGTCTCGTCGCACTCCATGTGGTCGCTCACCGCGCCGAGTATCGCCTCCGAAATTGCTTCCGTCCGGTCACAGTCGTACCAGACGCGAGTCTGTTCTACGTCCACCTGCCTTCGCTTCGCAATCGTGCTAATAGTTAGCCCCCCTGTATGTCGGCCAATATGTATTTATTCTCAACATGTTAAATGTCTTGCGTACTACCGGTATATGCCAAGAAATCGGAAGCCATTGAGTCCAGAGGGCTGTCGCTCCCGTCGAGATATAGTCCACAGAAACAGGAAGTCGGTCGGTGAGTACGTTACGCCGAGGACCGGGACGCATCGTCGCCCCACGCGACACGTTCGTAGGACGAATCGAGTGCCTGTGCGTCTTCTGGGAGGAGCGCCGCGACGAGGAACGTCGGGTACTGTTTGAAGTGGTCGACCAGCGCGGCGATACGTGCGGCGTCGATGGCTTCGAGCGAGTCGAGGAGCATGAACGGAACGTCGTCGTAGACTTCGTGGACGAGGTAGCCTGCGAGTGCGAAGACGAGGCCGATGACCTCGCGTTCGCTCTCCGAGAGGTGGTCTATCGTGTCTTCGTACACGGTCCCCGCGTCAGACTCGCGGACGATGTGCAGTTCGAACTGCGTCTTCATCACCTTTCGACGGCCCTCTCGGACGCGACGTTCGACGCGTTCGAGCCAGACGCGCTCGATGTTTCCGTAGTCAAGGAGGTCGAGAATCGTCTCCATCTCCTCGTTGAACGCTTCGACGGCGGCGGACGTGAGTGATTGAATTCGCGTGCGCGCCGCTTCGAGGTCGTCGTTCAGTTGCTCACGGCGCTCTTCGAGTTTGTCGCGTTCGTCGAACTGCTCGGCAACCGCTTCGAGGTCGTCGTTCACAGACGCGAGTTCGTCACGCGTGCGGTCGAGAGAGAACTCCACTTCGTTCAGTTCTTTGTGCAGTTCGATGAGGTCGCTTTCAGCCTGCCCGCGGAGGGCTGACGCCTCGGCTTCCAACTGTTCGACGCGCGCGGTGAGTTCGTCGCGCTCGTCGGTCAGCGAGTCGATTTGCTCCGTTCGCGTCTCCAGTTCGTCTTCGAGACGGTCGAGTTTCTGCTGGAGGTTCTGGCGACGACGCTTGGACTTCTCTGCGTCCCGAAGGTCGCTCTCGAGTTCGTCGAGTTCACGTCGGAGGTCGGCACGCCGTTCCCGCTTGTCGTCTCGGGCGGCACGGAGTCGGTTCGTCGTCTGCTCGATTTGGTCCGGATCGACGTCTGTCCCACAGGTCCAACAGGTGATGGTCTCCGACGAAACGAGTTGGTCGGTGAGCGTATCGTCAGTCGAGCCCCCACCGAGTGAGTCTTCCACGAGGCCTGCTTTGCCGTCCAGAACGTCGTCTGTGTACTGGACGACGGTCTGGAGGTCAGCAATCGTCGTGTTGAGGTCTTCTATCTCTGTGCGAATCTGGTCGATGCGCACCGAAACTGACTCACGGTCGATGTCGGTCACCTCGAAAGAGTCCAGTTCGTCCTCCAGTTCGGACCGCTCCTGTCGAAGTGATTCGACGCTCTCTCGCTCGCTTTGGAGACGGAAGCGAACGGTTTCGAGGTCGGAGCGCGCGTCCTGTAACTCGTCGAGTACACGGTCCAGTTCGTCTCGATTCTCACGCTGGTCTTCGACCGTCTGGTCTTCGTCCTCGATACGCGCTTCGAGTTCGTCTCGTTCGTCTTCGAGGTCCGCTATCTTCGTCTCCAACTCGGTGCGTTTCTTCTGGAGCGCGCGCTCGTCCGCCTCGAGCGACGAGCGGTCGTCGAGTTCTCGCTCGACGCGCTTTCGTTCGGACTGTAGACTGTCGATTTCGTCCTCGATGGCGTCCGTATCGACAGGTCGCATGATGACATCGTGGAGGTCACGGGAGGTGACGACTGCCTGTCGCGCCTCGTTCGAGGCGAGTAGGAACGCAAACAGGTCGGCGGTGGTCGTATCTTGGAGGTAGGGTGTTCCACTCGCCGTGACGCGGCCATTTTCTCTCGTGAGAACGCGCGTGAAGGTCCGGCCGTCGAGTTCGAGTTCGACCGACCCTTCGTCTGCGTCGCCTTTGAGGCTGGCCGCGTCGCTCCCACATCCTGCCATGATGGCGCGAAGGAACGAGGTTCGGTTGGTCGCGTTTCGTCCAGTGAGGACGGTCACACCCGGTGAGAGCGAGACAACCCTGTTGTCTATCCCACCGATACGTTCGATTCGAACAGTCGCGTCCTGAAGGGCCTCTGATTTGCTCATTCGTGTGTAGATTCTTGGGTTAGGTGTCGCTACTCGTCCACTGTGGCGTCGTCTGCGGGGTGCTCACAGTTACAGTGCCCGGAAGAGAGCAACGTCGTTGGTGTCATTCGTGTCTCGCAGTCTGTACAGGTGACTCGGATGTCCACGTCGACTTCGTACGAGCCAATGAACACCCGATTCGCCTTGACTAGCCGGTCGATAACGTCGATTGTGACGGTTCGGAGGCGAGAACGGAGTTTCCGAATCGTGTCGAGCCCGGATTCGACTGCCGTCTCGTCGTCCGTCGAGTCGCGCTCAACGTCTCGATGTCGTTTCAGGTAGTTGTACACCGACTGATAGGATATGATGTCCGCCTCGAGTTGGTCGACGTCCACACCCTTCTCGCGAAGGCTATTTCGCGCCGCCGTTCGACTCCCAGCAGACACGTCGTCGCTCGTCAGGAGTCGATAGAAGTTTTCAGGTTCTCCGTCGAGAACGTGAGCGCCCGCTTGGTCCAAGGCTGCCCGAATCAGACGTTTATTGACCGTCTCTTCGAGTTCGCGGAGACTTTGCTGCTCTCGTCCCTCGCCCAACCACGCGGCCACGAGGTCGTCGCCGAGCCCAGAGAGTTCGTAACGCTCGGCTATTCGCTCGATTTTGGGGCCCCGCCCACCACGACGGGAGACCTTGTTTCCTGAGTTTCGCATTCTGTCGGTACGCTCACTCGTTCGGTGTGGGGTGTTGTAAGCATTACTTGATAACTATCAGAGCTGATAAAGTTGAGACATGAATTTATACCGTAAGCCAGTGAATTTGAGACCATCGTTTCAATAGAGACCGCAAAATTACAGCCACATTTCTGAGATTCGTCGAACAACCATTTTACATACATGTTTTGTAGCCAAAATATTGGGCGGATTGCCTTACTGCATTATTTTTATTTGGGCGAACTATGTTTATTTCTTAAATTCTGTTTGGAGTCCGAATCCTGAGCAACATAGAGTATTGTATGATATGTGAATTTATGAAGGATGTCAGCCAGACCTTCTGCTCGAAATGAGACCTACGACTGTAGACGGGGCGACCGTCACCTTGGCTTTCAAGTGGGCTGTGCCCGAAGCACGAACTCACGTCGTAGTCTCCTGTGAAATCCAGTCGTGTCGACTGAGTTCTGACTAAAGTGACAAATACGTGCCGGAGAGCGAGTCAACAACGACGAACCTGTCGGGAACGCTTAGTCACTCCACGTCGTACCCAAGCGCAATGCCAACCACCCAACGCCGACGCGCCCTCGCCCTCCTGGTCCTCCTTGGGTGTCTCTTCGGGTTCGTGGTGTGGTTCGGGTCGCTCACACCGGACCCAGCAGTCGGTGCGTATCCAGAGTCGGTGCATCTGGGAAGCGACTACGACGCGTGGGTCGGCGAGCGAACCAGTCTCACCGGCGTCGTCACCGACACAGACCCCCTCACCATCGTCACCGGGGGCGGAGCGACCGAACTCCGAGTCACAGACACTGACGTCGACGCCCACGAGGCCGAACGCCTCGCAGTCTACGGCGTCGTCGAACCGGACCACACGGTACGCGCGCTGAACGCCTACACCGTCCCACCGGGGAACTACACCTACATGTACGCCGTCTCGTTCCTCGCTGGCCTGTGGGTACTCGGGAGACTCGTCCGAGACTGGCGCGTCAACGTCGAGACCTGGTCGTTGGCGTCGCGGTCCACACCACGCAACGTGACCGAGCGACTCGACAGAACCGAACAGACGGAGGACCACGATGCCTGACCTGCTCGCACACGCCCTGTTGGCCTACAGTCTCGCTACGATTGCCTCGTGGCGTTACGAGTGGGTCAGCCGCCCGTACGTCACCGTCGCGATGGCCGGGGCGTTCATCCCGGACATGGCGAAAGCGGAACTCGTCGTCTCGAACTACTGGATGGAACAGTTCCTCGGTATCCCGTTCGACTGGTTCGGGCTCCACACGACCGGTGCCGCACTGTGCTCGGTGCTCGTCGGTGTTCTGCTCGTCCGGTCGAGCGAACGCGTGCGAGTCGGTGCACTCCTCGCACTCGGCGCTGCGTCACACCTCGTCGCCGATGCCTTCCTGCTGAAACCCACGGGCGTCTCGTACCCACTCCTCTGGCCGCTGACGAGGTACTACCCACCGACACCGGGGCTGTACCTGAGTACAGACGTGATGCCAGCGGTCGTCCTCGGTGTCGTCGCCCTCGGCACCACACTCGTGACGCGGTATCGGCAGTGAGTCGACGCGCCGTGAGCGTAAGAAGAGAGACCGAGTCTACTGTCCAACCGACGTCCGCAACGCCTCGCTCACCGCATCCACGAACACTGCGTGCTCCGAGAGTGCCTCTCGAAGTTTCTCGTAGTACGCGACCGTATCGCCGGCGGTGAACCGGTAGTCCGACCACCAAATCGTCCGCCCAGTACCGAAGTCGCCGTGTGGGACCTCGTCTGATTCCTGACGCACGCGCTCGATTGCCTCGATAATCCGCCCTCGGAGCGCCGTGTACGGTGAGTCGCCCGAGAAGTCGGCGTCGCCACTCAGTCCGTCTTCGAGATGCAACTCGAACCGCAACTGCCCCCGCTGGAGGGCGCGCGGCGTCGGGTAGTGTTCGAAGTGCACGTCGAACCCGTGGTTCCGACCGACGTCCCACGTACGCGGCGTGACGCGGCCCCACGGCTTGCCCGAGTCGAGGTGGTCCCACGTCTGCGGTCCGTCTGGTGGGAACCGGCGGAGGTAGTCTGCCCACTCGTACTGGAGGACGTCGCGGGCGAGCTTCGACACGGCATCACGAGTGGCGTCGACCTGCATCTCGTAATCGAGGTAGAAGCTCGTTTCGTCCGCGGTGTCGGGGCCATTCATACACCCATGCTAGTTTGCCACACGGTTAAATGTTCGATGTGACAGAGTGAAAACGAGGAACGAACACTAATTTTGACAGCTTATACTGTGTTTGTCTGGAAATACTCGTCTAGTCCCCAAATCTTATCAACGATACCCATCAACAATACGTCAATGTCACACACACTCGAAATCGTCCCCTACGAAATCACGACGGGGTCGACGATTCGGCATTCGACGCTCTGTGAGGAACAGACGGTTCTCGAGATCGACGCGCAGTCTGTTCGGACGTCCAGCGGCGACCAAGAGTTCGTCTACCCACGCGAACAACTCGCTCTTGATTTGTCTGTCGGCCGGTTCGAAGTCGTCTCGTAGCGAGTTCAGGAAACAGGATTTTCCCGTGAACTGTCTGGCTCCCATCTGACGCACTGGATAATTCACCGTTTTTTCGAGGGAGCTCGATATGTCTCGATGGGTTCGCAGGACTCGGTGAACGCATGCGGTTCTCGCGGGAGATTCTGTGGCAGTATGCGACCAACGTGGGTGAAAAAGACTCTTACTGTGCGTTGTCGACGAAGCTTCGCGCCTCCGCCAACAACTCGTCCGCTCGCTGCTCGTCGCGTGCCTCGGCGGTCAACCGTACCAGCGGTTGCGTGCCACTAGCGCGAACGAGGAACCACCCATCCTCGTGTTCGACACGCACGCCATCGAGCGTCGAAATCCGCCCAGAGTCGTAGGTATCCATCAGCGCGTCACGAACGCCCTCCATGACCGCCTCTTTTTCGTCGGTCTCGACGCTCGTCCGGCGGAGTGGATACGACGCCAGCGCTGCGCGTTGGGCAGCCAACGAACCGCGCCGTTCGACGAGTTCGACGAGCTTGCACGCCGCGAGCGGACCATCAGGACAGAGTGTTTCGTCGGGCCAGATCCACGCACCACTCGGTTCGCCACCGAAGACAACGTCGTCGTCGCGAGCCGCGTCGGCGACGAAGACGTCGCCGACTTTCGTCCGGGTGAGCGACGCACCCTGTTCGTCGAGGACGTCGTCGACGACGAGACTCGTATTGAGTGGAGCAGCAGCACGCTCACCATCGGTAACGACCTCGCGGGCGAACAGCGCGAGAAGTTCGTCCCCCTCGACGAACGACCCCGTCTCGTCGACGGCCATCATTCGGTCGGCGTCGCCGTCGTGTGCAATACCGAGGTTGGCATCTGTGTTGGCGACGACGGAACAGAGCGTCTCGCACGTCTCCGCCGTGGGCTCGCTCGGACGACCGGGGAAGTGGCCGTCGGGGGTCGCATTCAGCGTCTGTACGTCGCATCCCATGCGGAGTAGGGCTTCGACAGTTGCCCCTCCCATGCCGTTGCCTAAGTCGACGACGACCGAACACTTACCATCGATATCGACCGCGTCACAGAGGGCGTCGACGTGGCGTGCCGTTAGGTAGTCGGCGTCGTGCTCAGTGCCGACATCGTCCCACGACGCGTACGTCTGTTCGTTGGCATTGAGTGTCGCTTCGATTTCGGTACGGCGAGCCTCGCCAAACGCCTGTCCGGTGGGCTCCCACAATTTGAATCCGTTATCTTCTGGTGGGTTGTGTGATGCAGTGACCATCAGTCCCGCATCGGAGTCTGTCCATGCGACGCCGCGGGCAAGCGTCGGCGTCGAGACTTGCCCAGCACGGATTACATCGACACCGGCACTTCGGAGGGCCGAACTCGAGGCATCGGCGAGAAGGGGACTCGTCGTTCGTGCGTCGTGACCGACGACGACACGGTCGGAGCCACAGGCTGCAAGCGCCTGCCCGAGAGACGCCGCCAACTCAGGCGTGATCAAGTCCCCGAAGGGACCGCGTACACCGCTTGTTCCAAACATATCTGAACGTTCAGTTATCGTACAATGAACGCTTCGACTCAGGAAGTGGAACCAGTTGTACGAGTCGTCTCAGGTCGAAGAGTCGAGAGAACAGACACGTAGCCGCGTGGACGTTCGGAAAACGGTCAGGTGCCTCGGAGTGGGGGTTGGGGGGATACCGAGACGAGTGGTTCCTGACCAGATTTTCGTTCACGTGTCTCCGATAAAAACATTCCGTGATTCGTGGTTGTGTTCAAGTGAGAGACACCACTCGACGGCAGGAACGGGAAACACCGTGCAAGGCGTGATATCGCGTCATCAATGGGATGCACGGAGTGTTTCCCTACTGGCTACATGAGAGGCAGAGTGTACACCATTGTGTCGTCGGCAATATTCAAACAACGGGCAGTATCTACCCGTATCGCTGGTCAGTAATCCACGAACTCCACCGACATCTCCTCTGTTGTCGCAGTCGGTGGGACCACGTCGAATCTGTGTGGGGACATTGATACGTGACGACTGGGAGCGCCGAACGTGAGCCTCTACGAACCAGTCCACGAGTTCGTTGGCGACCACGAGAGCCTTCACTCGGTCAAACTCACAGACGAAGAGACTACGGTTTCGCTCCACAACGAGTCGAGGACGACAGTCGAATCGGTGGCGCTGCCGGTGCGAAACCGCCGCGTTGCAGTCGTGTTCTCGTCGACTGTCGGAGCCTATGAGTCGTCCGTCTCGACGTGAGCAATCGATGCGACCGCACACGAACGAGAGAACACGGAGTCGGCCTCACCCACCATGAGGTGAAACAATACTAAGAACGTCACATCTACTCAGGCTGGTCGCTATTCGATGTGTTTCCATAGAAATGTATTTGTGAAGAGACACGTAACTACTGGTATCCGTGGCTGAGTCGCTTCGCTGTGCATACGAACACGACTGTTCACCTGAGAAGAATGGACAGACAGAGACGGTTGACCGAGACGTGTGGCACTGTCCACACCCAGTGAGTAGTGATGCCGAGTACTGTGTGTTCCATCAGTCGGTCGAATCTAAAGACACCGAGACGGTCACGACGGCGCTCCGCGAGACGATCGACGACCCCGACCGGCCCTCGGCGTTCGTCGGTGCGCAGTTCGACACGCTCGACCTCGCGGGTGAGACGCTCAGAAGTGACGAAGCTGTCGACTTCCGCGACGTGCTCGTCCGAGACGAACTCGACCTCAGTGAGGCGACTGTGGACGCCACACTCCGATTAGACGCGGCGACGGTCGGGGGACACTGTCCATGCAGCGACTCGACGCGAAGGGCGACCTCTCCTGTCGACACCTCCAGACTGGCCGGCAGTGGTTGCTCTACGATGCGACCATCGATGGCAGACTCGATGCGTTCGGGGGGTGCGGGACGTCGTTCCTCGCCACCGGTATCCGCGCCACCGGTGGCATCTCGCTTAGAAAGGCGACAGTCGACGAACAAATCGACCTCACGCAGGCGCAGGTCGACGGCCCAGTCTGGCTCTCACATACACACGTCGGCGACCACTTGGACGCCGGAGCAGCAGAGTTTCGCGACCGGCTATCGCTCTCTCATTGCCGGGTGGGTGGCGACGTCACACTCCGGGACACGACAGTCCAGGATGGACTCTCGCTCGGCCACCTCCACGCGTGTGGGACGGTCGACGCGGCGCGACTTCACGTCGCGAACGGTGTCGACGCGACGAGTAGCCAGTTCGACGACGAAGTCGACTTCACCGAACTCACTACTGCCGACGGCCACCTCGTGTTCGATTACGCGACGTTCGACGCCGCGGTGTACTTCGACGCGTCGACAGTCGATAGTCCGCGTCTCTCGTTCGAGAACGCTCACTTCGACAGGACGATATCGTTCGTCCGCGCCGCCATCGCGGGGACGCTCTCGTTCTCGGGCGCACGATTTACGCCGCAGTCGCAGTTCCGAATGGTCGAGAGTACCGTCGGGCGAGACGTCGTCTGCGACCACGCGACCGTCGACGGCGAGATGTACTGGAACACCTCGCGAGTGAACGAGAACGTCGACGTCTCCGACTGTACCATCACGGCGCTCGAATTCGGTGTCGAAATCGGTGGCCGACTCGACTTCGCGTACACGTACGTCACCGAGCGTGCGGGGTTCACAGAGACCACCGTCCACGGACCAGCGCGATTCACGTGTGCACGGTTCGATAGCGAGCCATCACTCACCGACGCCACACTCGAAGGGGCCGTCGCGACGTACGATTTGACGGTCCAGACACCCGAACTGTCGCGCTAACGGCGCACACCGAGGTCCATCGGCAGTTCTCACGACCATAGAAACAATCATACGTCTCATCCGAGAAGTACGACTGCGTGTCAGAAACTACCGGAGAGGTTACACCACAGGTACTCACCTATGGGGAACCACCTGACGAAGCGTGGGACGTTGCGAGCGGCGTCGACGTGCGGTACACCAACTCGAACCACGAGTTGCTCGAAGGACTGACGACACGGCGACCACAGTTGGTCCTCTGTCTTCACGCACCACCGCAATACGACGGAATCGAGGCAGTGAAGACAATCCGCCGATTCGACGCTGCGGTGCCCGTCGTCCTCGCGTCGCGTGTCCAAAACACCATGACCAACCTGCAAGCGGCACAGACGCAGGTGACGTGGTGTGTCGAACTCCCGGCCGACAAATCGGTGGCCGACGGGTTGTTCGACGTCGTCACCGACGCGAGCGAGTGGTTCGAGTCGCAGGTGTCGTAGGAGACGTCGTTCGAGAGGGCTGATTGCCTGCCGCGAAGGTATAACACCCATATATTTGTTATACTATATAGTGGCCGAGTGCGGTACCGACACCCGAAGTGTACAAGAGGCTTGGCGACCGACATATCGAACGAAGAGACTGCCAGTATCTCATGAATCGGACGCTACGGCACATTGGAGTGGTGTTCGTCGCACTCGGGATGATGCTCGCTGTAGTCCCGACAGGAAGCTACAGCACTATCGCTGGCGAACGGGCCGTCGGTGTCTCGGTCGCAGCAGACGAAAGCGCACTGATTGCGCTCCAGGCGACCGGAAACGAGGTAAACAGTACCGGGCAACCAACGCACGTCGCGTCGCTCGTGAACAACCTCGACTCGGATGCGACTGTCGAATACGAAGTGAGCACTGCTTCGGACGCGCTCACGGTCGAGACGGCGTCTGGAACGCCAACACTCCAGAGTGGCGGGAGAGAACCGCTCTCACTGTCCTGTACAGCGTCGTCGGGTGGGGGTCCCGATACAGCGACGCTGACGGTGGCAGTCACTCGCGCAGAAGCGTCGGCAACGACAGTCACCGATGCAATCCTGAAAACGCCCGTGAACTACGACTGCCCGGGTGGCGGCCCACCGTCCAGCGCCCCCGACGGAAGCGATGGCTACATCGACACGAACGGCAACGGCCAGTACGACGAGGGTGAACAAACACTGACCGGTTCCGAACTCGAAAACTTCGACAACGAAACTGCGGACATCGTCATCAGCACCGACGACGGGACGTTCTACCAAGACGGAATCGACATCGACGCAGCCTCGGTCACGATTGCCAGTACGACCATCAACGGGAAGAACGGCGACGTCTCTATCACGGCCGAGTCGATTACGATGACTGAGACGACGTTCGACTCGAAGAACGCCAAGATGTCGCTCACGAGCACGTCCGGAGACGTCGATATCACCGGGACGACACTCCTGAGTGACCACTCGATTAGCGTCACGTCGGCAGGGGACCTCCACGCGAATCAGACGGAGATGGAGACGACAGATGGCATCTCTCTCGCCGCTGACGGTGACATCTTCGTCCGTCAGGCACGGTTGTCGAGCACGAACAAGAATGGCAATGGCAGGGATTCAGTGACCGCCGACCTCGGGTCCACAGCATCGACACTCGACGTGACTGGTCTCGACGTCAGTGACAAGGACGACACACTCGTCTACAGTCCGAGTGGACTCACGGTGGTTGGCACCCCGAGTAGTGGACAGGTCAGCGACTGACCGCCGTCACAAGAACCGCCGCTTCAGTCGCTCGACGAACGAGATGTTTCGTCCCACCGTCCGCATCCGGACCGGGGTCATCCCCAGCGTGACGATACCGAGAGCGAGTGCCCCTACCACGAGAAGCGCGTCGATGACGGCGATTGCGACCAACGGGTGGATGTCGTGTAGGCCGAGGATGAGTGACTTCGGGAGAATCGGGAGATACCGCTGTTCTGTAATCTCTCGCGTGTACGCTCCCGTCTGTTCCGGTGCGCGAATCGAGAGCGTCGTCGTCGTACTCTGTTGACCCGAGACGACGAACACTGACTGGCCGAACGTGACGTCTGGGTGCGTCGACTCAACGACGGTCATCATCGGGATGTACCCCTTGTTGGTCAGGCGATACTCGACCGTCGCCGCGTCACCCGGTTCGACGACGAGTGGGTTCTCGGCCGGCGACTCCGAACTGATGATGTCGACTGTCGTCGTCCCCGACCCGAAGAGCATACTCACCGTCGCGGGCGCGGAGATGAGGACGACGAGGACGAACAGTACGACGCCGATAGAGACGTAGTTCGGCCGACTACGAGTTCGTTTTCCGGCGGGTCGAGAACTCCCGAATAAGTCGACGCCGACGCTCAGGGCGATGAGTCCCCCGCCGATTCCCACGAGCAACATCGGCGAGAACTCTCCCCGAAGGAGCGACTCAAAACCGGGGAGTCCAGCGAAGACACCGACGACAGCACCCACGGCCACGTGGATCGTCTGCACACCCGTTCCGAGTCCGGGGACGACGACCACCTCGCCGTTCAGTTGGAGTGCCTCGGCGACGATTCGAGAGTCCGTGACCGGTGGCTCGACGTTGTCCTGGTCGGTGAACGGGTTGGCGTCGCCGCGAGTGATGTACCCGTCGGAGGTGTGTCTCACCACGCGATGGGTCGTCAGTCCGCCACCGTGGAGTTCCTCGGAACGGAAGACGACGACGTCGCCGGCGTCTGGCGAGTCGGTCAGCACCGAGGGGACGGCGACGAATCCATCGCCGGGTTCCATCGTCGGTTCCATACTTCCGGTCTCGACGTACCCGAGGAGGATGGGTTGGCCGAGTGCCTGCCCGAAGAGGAGTGCAACGACGGCTATCAGGAAGAGACCCAACACTGCGTATTCGACGAATTCCGAGACCTTCACGCGTTGGTGACGGATACGGCGTTGGTGGTCATAAAACGACCCGTCGAATCAGCGGCGACGTATGGGCGGGGTACCCGATGCAACTGATACGGCATCGACCACGTGTCCGACACGGAGAGTATGTACTATCACAATCCAGTACACGGGTGAACAACAGTGCACATTGGCGCGGCCAATCGAGAGACGACGCCGACTTGTCTCGTACGGAAAGGCAGGCTTGAACCAGTCAACCGACCGGTTTGACTCGTTCAAGCAGGTGAATACAAAGTAGGGGTGGTCCATACGAGTCGAACAACGACACATCGACGTGTCGAGGAGACGATATATGACAATCAATCGACGTAATGTACTACTCGGGCTTGGAGCGATTGTTGGCGGCGGCGGCGCACTCATCGGGACGGGTGCGTTCTCGTCTGTGAGTGCTGCGCGAACGGTTTCGGTGAGCACTGCAGGAGACGGGAATGCATTCCTGCAGATCGATTCGTCTAGTGGGTACGTTACCGACGATACGCCAAACGACGGAACCGATACGTTCACCATCAATTTCGACCCCGACGGCGACGGTTCGACTGCCTCCGGATTCAACAAAAACGCGGTCACGACCATCAAAGACGCCCTGACGATTACGAATAACGCGGTTGCGAATTCAGATGGGGGAACGACGCCGGATATTCAACTCAGTCTTTCGGACCCAGACCAGACTGGGTCGTCTGGGAGTGCATCCGTCACTATCTCGAATACGGATGGAACAGAAGAAATCGTCGTGACGTTCTACTTGGGGCAGAATACTACGGCAGACGATGGGACGACGTCCTACATCGACGACGGTCGAACACCCATACTTGGAAGTGGCGAATCCGCCAACGTGGACGTGAAAATCGATACGACGGGCAATGCGAGTGCGCCAAGTACGGACGGTGAACTCACTATCGTCGCAGAGCAAGCGTAATCGAAGCCCGACAGCACATGAAACGACGAAACGTCCTCACCGCAGTAGGCACCCTCGCCTTCGGCGTCGGAACAGCACTCGGGACGGGTGCAGTCGACGTCGTCTCGAACAACAGCGACGGCAGTTTCCGCGTCGTCTCGCCGGGGGCAGACATCCGAATCGACCCCGCAGACTCGCTGGGGGCGACCGTCGAGAAGAACCAATCTATCGACTTCGCGACCCTCCAACCGAACGACCTCCCGGTGGCGACCGTTAGCGGGAACGGTGGGCAGATGGTCACCGTTCAGGTCGCGGTTTCGGCGACACGGGACCACGACTTCGGCGACATCCTGAAACTCACGAACAACAACACCGACGGCACCGACTACGACGTCGGGTTCACGTACACGGGGTTCGGTGCCGACGTCGATGATGGCAGTATCCCGAAATCGGACGTCGTCGAAGCGTTCCAATTCACGCACGGGTCACCGGAGAGCATAGTCTCTTCCGACTGGGCTGACCCACAGTACGACCCGCAGAACTACGTCTCCGTGTCGGCAGGCACGTCGGAGACGGTCGGTCTGAAAGTCGTACAGAAAACGAGTATCGCGAACTCGGTTTCGGGGTCGTTCGCTGGCGACAGCGAGAACACGGTCCTCGTCGACGAAGTAACCGCAGTCGCGAACCAACAGTAAGACCCGAGAACCCTTCACCTGGACTTCACATGCCCACTCGCCGCCAGACACTCTTCGCGATGGGCAACCTCTTCGTCCTCGGTGGAATCGCCGGGTCGGGTGCCTCGGTCGTGGTCTCGTCGTCTGCGGGCGCATCGTTCCGCGTCGTCGACACGACCGACGGCGATATCGAGTTGACGCCAGCGAACGACCCACCGGTTCACGTTCAGACAGATGCTGATGGCTACGTGAGTGCACTCACACCCGGGGGCGACGACGGGGGACTCAACACGAGAGCGGTGACGCGATTCGAAGACATCGTCCAGATTACGAACGTCGGGACAGAGGACATCGTGGGAATCTACTTCTCGTTCGATGCCACGAGCGATACGCTCTCGGCAGCGACGCTCGACGCTATCGAGGCCACACTCCAGGCGACAGCGGCGAGCGACACACTCGACTCCTCGGGGCTGTCCGGTGACAATCTCCTCGCAGTGAGTCCGTCACCGTCCGTCGCAGATGGCGTCCTCGAACCGGGGGAAGCAGTCCCGTTCGGACTCCGCGTCGACCTCACTCCGACCGGCCGGGGCGAGACCCTCGAAGCCCTCCCACCCAGCGACGACTACGACGTGACGGTCCGTGTTCACACCGAGTGGCCCGACCAGTGAAGACGAGGTAGCACGTCAGCGGAATGTCGTGCAAGCGAGAAAATAAATACTGGAACACTGTACACTTACGTGACAGATGAGCAATCGCGGAGCGGGTGGGTTGCTCGGTAGACGACCGCCCGAAGAGGAGACAGGACTCCCCAAAGACGAGATATTCGACCTCATGAGTAACCACCGGCGGCGGTACACCATCCACCACTGTAAACAGGCGGACGGCCCGGTTTCACTCTCCGACCTCGCAGAACAGGTCGCCGCGTGGGAGAAGGACAAATCGATTAGCGAACTCGGGTCCGCAGAACGGAAGACGGTGTACACGTCACTCCAGCAGACACACCTCCCGCGACTCGAACGTGCGGGCATCGTGACGTACGAGAACGGGGAGGTCGAGTTGACGAATCAGACCGAACGACTCGACATCTACCTCGACATCGTCCCCGAGAACTCGATTCCGTGGGGTGTGTACTATCTCGGTCTCTCGTTCCTCTCGTGTCTCGTCGTCGTCGGACTCTGGATGGACGTCCTCCCGACTGGGGCGGTGCCGACGCTGGTGTATCCCACGATAATCATCGCCGCGTTCACTGTCTCGGCGGCGTACCACGCCCTCGCGAATCGACGGTACCGGTTCGAAAACCTCGACGAACCGCTCTGAGTAGGCGGCGAGGACCGACGAGAGTCGAATGGGTGAGACGAGGAGGCAAGACGCGAGCACTCACAGACCGAAGGAGTGCACACTCAGAGGTTCAACCAGGCGTGCGCGTGGAGGTCACCGAGAGAGTAGTAGTAAATCTCGTTGCCGTCGATGACAGCGTACACTTCGATGTCTGGGTCGTAGATGACACGTCGATTGGTGTCGATAGCGACGTCGACGAGGTCCGCTAACGTGAGTATCGAGATGTACTGCTTTTCGGACTCAGTCGGGAACTCACCGCGTGAAATCCACTCGTCGTGCCTGCTGTGTGAGATACGCGTCCGAAGTTCTTCGGGGTCACTGACCGCTTCGGTACGGACGATGACGCCACAGAGTCCGAACAGGACGAGTCCGACGAGCGCTAGCCCACCATACTCGGCGGGGTCAGATGGTCGCTGCACCTCTCGTTGCACCGTCTCCGAGTGAGTCTGTGAGTCGGCAACTGCACCGTCGAGGTAGTACGCCTGCCCGGAGATGACGAACGGTGCACTCGTCGAGAGCGACCCTTCGTACGAGTCCGTCTGGTATGTGACGTTCAGTTCGAGAGAGACTCGAAACCGACCGACACCGTCTGTCTCGGCCCGTTTCGTCTGAATGTCTTTGCGCATCGCCGAGACGTTTATCGAACGAGTCGCGGCGACGCTCCCGTCGGAGACACTGCGTCGTTCGTCGAGGAGCACCTCTTCAGACTGGTAGAACGGTTGGTCGCCGCGCACGCCGACGACGTTCATCGTGAGTCGCTGTGAGACCGTCACGTCCTGACCCGGTGGGACGTCCGTCTCGGCGTGAAACGAGAGGTTTGGCGTGACTGGAACGAAGTACGCAGACCGGTTTTCGAGGGTCTCTCCCTGTTCGTACAGGGTGGAGTTCCCAGTGACGACGGCACTCGTTCCGACCGAGGACTCGATGGTCTGGACGTTGACCTCCTCGGAGACAGTCTGTGTCGTCGGTGTGAAAAAAACGTACCCTGCACCGAGAAGACAGAAGAGACCCGCGACTGCGAAGAGCACGACGAGTGGCCGTGCCTGCTGTGTGACGAACAGTTTGAGGCGGTCTTCAACAGCCATTGTCGGGGAGTGCAACTAGTTCCGAGTGAGACCGGTTCATAGTAGCGCGTATGTCAACGCGGAACAAAGCTTTTGTCCTAGAAGCCGAACTATCTCGAAAGAGAGCGTGTCTACATACGATGTCCAACGAGTCGTCGGACCAGAGTGACCGAGAGATTGCCACCTCGACGTTCGAGGACTGGTTGACGCAGAAAGCCGCCGAAACCGACAGTTCGCGAGAACGCGTCTTAGAGCAGTTACTCGACTCGTATTGGACGCTCAAAGAAGTCACGCAGGTGTTGGACGGGCGGAACCGAACGCCGATGTTCGCCGACGATGGAGGTGGTGAACGACCGGGTGCCAACCGACACGGGCAGGCAGCCATGACGGACGGCGCAGTAACCGAAGACGAGTTCGACGAGTTAGTCCAACGCGTCGAGTCACTCCAGACCGAACTTCAGACGGAGTCACGGCAGCGCTCGACGCTCGCCGAGGAAGTCCAATCAATCGCGGACAGACTGGACGACGTGGAAGCCGGCTACGAAGACGTAGACGAACTCACAGACACCGTCGACGACGTTCGGTCGACACTCGAAACAGAGCAATCCCAACTGCAGGCCCGACTCGACGAGGAGTTCGAGAACCTCCGGACGATTCTCGAGTATCTCGTCCAAACGGGCGACGAACTCGACGTTCGACTCACGGAGACGCAGGCACAGTACCAAGCGGAGATTAGAGAACTCAGAGCCGAGCGTGACCAACTGCGCCGTCTCAGAGAGGCCGCACGTGAGGCCGGAACCCACACCGCCGACTGTGAACAGTGCGGGGGAACAGTCGACTTCACGCTCCTCACGTCTCCCGAGTGCCCGAACTGTAACCGGACACTGACCGGTGTGGCCGAAGAGACGACCTGGTTCTTCCTGTCGACGTACACGGCGACGACAGGAAGGTCACCGGGTGCATCTCCAACGGAGACGACAGGTCAGTCGAAGACAGCAGACGAACCAGCGTCGACCGCAGAACAGGAGAACACACGGACGCGTGACGGCGGTGAAGAACCGTCGCATACTGGCGGCGAGACGGAGGCAGATGTAGACCAGACGGAGGCAGATGTAGACCAGACGGCGACCGAATCAGAGGCCACGCAGGCCGAAAACACGTCGTCACCGAACAGGAACGAGTTCGAGTGGCTCTCCTAGTATTCGGTCGGTCACGTGAACTCACACGAGTGTGACTGACCCGTCGGCGTCGAACTCGACGACTGCGTCGAACAGCGAGTAGAACGTGCGGACCGTCTGTTCGTCGTGGCGGGTCGGGTCGAGATGGAAGTGTGCACGCCCACCGGCGGCGCGAATCCGCCCGTGGAGGATGTGTAAAAACCGGAAGACGCGCTGGGTGTCTCCCACGGCGTCGAGGAGGTTCGAGAGTGAGTGGAAACAGATGGAGATAGGGACGCCGGCGTCGTTCCACTTGGACAGGACCTTCGTGGTCAGGATACCGATGCGTCGGAGGTCTCTCGGCGAAGCGACGTTCATCACCTCGACGCCCTCGTACTCGGCGACGTCGCCGGATACAGAGTACGACTGTGCATCGACGAGTGCCTGGGAGTGAACTGCACCGCTCCGGAGTCTCTGGAGGGTATCGCGTTGTTCCGCTGGCGGCACGTCGACCGATATCACGAGTTGGTGGTGATTCGTCACCGTCGACTCGGGGGACATCAGTCGTTCACAGAGACGGTCGTCTACTGGACCACCCGGCCCGACGAGCAACGTGGTCTCGTCTTCGACCTGGTCGAGCACAGCACCCGCGCCAGAATCGACGTCGACTGTTCCACTGGATTCACGCTCGGTACTGTTGATGTCGTGAACGAAGTTCCAGTCCCTCGTCGTCCTGTCGCCCGCCACCTCGCTCTCGCCACCGCGGGGTCGTCGCTCGCGAAGGGAGTTGGCGAGGTCTGAAAGCGACGCGTCTGTAGTCGCGTCGGACGTCGAAGCATCGTCGTACGCATCCGTATCGTCGTGGGACACGTCGAACGTAGTCGTGTCTAACGTGGGTCCCTCGACGACATCTGCAAGTGACGACGAGTCCCCCTCGTCGGAGTCACCCGTCGACGAACGTGACTCCGTCTCGTCGTAGTCGTCCATGCAAAAAGTACTCTGTCAGTGTCATTAAAACTTGGCATGAGCACACCCGTCTCGTTCCAAATTCCGCTCACAGAACGGGGTGAGAGCAGTGATTCGCCGTCTGTTCGCGGTGATTCGTGAACGGAATTCACGACCGAGCCAGTATTGAAAAGATAGTTTTGGCCTGAAAATAATTGTTTGGCCATATTTGGGCCCTATACTACAAAACTGCACTCATTTGAAGCCAATTGAAGATAGATTAATTATCTTGAGTCAAATATAGCCAAAAAGATTCGAGAACAATACTAATATTGTCGTCTCGATTCGTACCTCGTTTACTATGCAGAAAAATGTCTTCTGGGCCGCCCATACACAACATCTTCATATATGAACATCACCAACCATGCATTAGACTTGTGTAATATATACACATCTGTAGAGAATCATCCCGTCGAGGACTCGGAACAAACCACATCGGACAGTACGACGAAAGAACCGAGTCGGTGGTCAGTTACCGCTTTCCGAACCGAATCCCGTCTTCGACCATTCGGAGGTTCCGTTCGCGGTCGATGTGCGGTTTCAGCCAGTCGTACTCCTGCAACTGCAAGATGAGGTCACCCTGGAGGTTTCGCCACGCGATGGCGTAAATTGGAGACTGCCCCCACGCGCGAAGTTCGGGAACGAACTCGTCGTACTTCTCGTAGTGGTCTTCGAGTCGCTCGATGGCGTCGACGACGTACTGGGCTGCTTCTGACTCCGACTCGGCGTCGACGATTGCACGGTTCAACCGGGTTTCGAGCCCCTGAACGGCCTTCTGCATGTCCTGTGCGGCCGCGCCGTCCGACTCCGGCAGGGCGTCGATGATGGGTTTCGGGACACCGAGTGAGAGTTCTTCGACGGTCATACTGTGCAGTGGGTGACCAGATAGCAAAAAGGCGGCGGCGTCGTCTCACTGTCCGTCGCTTCGTGGTGACTCACGAACTCGGGCACGTATCGGGTGCGTTGGCACTCGGAGGCCGTGAAAAAGGAAAATTGAGGTGTGCCGTTACAGACGGCGACGGACCAGCGCGAGCACCAGAATCAGTGCACCGAGCATGGTCGTCAGGCCGAATCCGGGCGCTTCGGAGTCTGTCGTCTGCGTCCCGTCGGCGGCCTCTTCGGCCGTCGACTCGGCAGTCGTCGTCGCCGTCTGCGCCTCGGAGTCCGGCGTCGACTCAGATTCGGTCTCGGACGAGTCGTCAGTCGTCGTGTCCGACTCGCCGTCAGTCTGTTCGTCCGCAGGTTGGTCGGTCGACGTCGGTTCGGGCGTGGTCGTCACCGTCGTCTCCGACTGGGACGACGGGGAACTCGAACTGTCGTCGTCGTCATCGTAGTTCGACGAGGGCGACGAGGAGTCCGACCCACCCGTGAAGGAGTCGTCGGAACTCTCGTCGACGTCGAACGTCACCGACGTGGAGTCCGAGTTCGACGCGCTATCGACCACGTCGACGGACAGCGTGTAACTGCTACCGTCGGTGAGGCCAGTCGCCTGGTAGGTTATCTCCCCGGCGGACTCGTCGAACGACAGGTCCGACGTGACGTCGCTGCCGTCGAACGTCGCCGTAATCGCGCTGGTGTCGACGTCGTCTTCCGCGTCGTCGTAGGAGACGGTAATCGTCGCCTGCGACGTTCCTGCTGGAAGCGTGCTACCCGAGGCAGTCGGCGTCAGCGACGACCCCGTAATCTGCGGCGCGGTGCCCGTGCCGATGGTGAACGACTGGTCGGACACGCGCGTGTTCCCGTCAGCGTCGACCACCGTCACCCGGACCGTGTAGGCACCGGGGCCGAGGTCGAGCGCCGTGTAGTTCGCTTGCGACGACGTGATGACCGCCTGGTCCGTCACGTCGGTGAAGCCAGACCCATCGTCGAATTCGACGGTGATGGCGCTGGCGTCCACACCACTCTCGCTGTCCGTGTAGTCGACGGACGTCTTCACCTGTTCAGTCGTCGTTGGCAGGAGACTGCCACTCGTCGGCGACGGCGACTGCGTCACCGACTCGATGGTCGGCTTTGCGTCGTCGCCGTCGATGGTGAACGTCTTCGTCGTCGTGTTGTCGTTGCCTGCGCCGTCGGGGACGTTCACCTCGATGGTGTAGGTCCCGGCCGTGAGGTCAGTCGCAGTGTACGAGACACCGGACGACGTGACCGTCGCGGGCGCAGTGACATCGGTCGTTCCACTGGAATCAGTGAATTCGACCGTGACACCGCTCGTGTCGACACCGCTTTCGGTGTCGGAGTAGGTCAGGTCGAAACTGACCGAGTCAGTTCCATAGGCGTACGTCTTGCCGTCGGTGAAGGACGTGTCCAGCGACGGTGCCGTCTCGTCTTCTTCGACGGTGAACGACTTGGTCGTCGTCTGCTTGTTACCCGCTTCGTCGGTGACGGTCAGCGTGACCTCGTGCGAACCGGACCCGACGAGGTCGACGGCGGTTAGCGTCGTCGACGAACTCGTCACTTGCAGGTCGCCGGCGTAGTCGCCGGTCACGTCTGTTCCGTCGAGCGCGACAGTGACGTTGCTCGTGTTGATGCCGCTCTGTGCGTCACTGTAGTCGAACGTCACGTCGACCGTGTCGGTGCTGTAGTCGTACGGCGACCCACTGCCGGACAACGCGCTATCGTCGATGGACGGTGCCGTGGTGTCGGGTGCGACCGCACCGTACGTCGAGAAGTGCGACACGTTGACAACGTAGTACTCGGTTGGCGTGCCGGTCACGTTCAGCGTCTCGACCGTCGTGGTGCCGACGAGTTCCCACTCCTTGGTCGTCTCGTTGAAGTACCGGATATCGACGTCTTGCGGCGTGACACCCTGCGCAAGCTGAGACTTGTCGACCGGAATGCCGACGAGTGCGTACGACAGGTTCTGGTCGAGTTTGTCGCCGAGTTCACCTTTGATGAACTGGCTTCCCGAGAGTTTCTTCGACAGTTCGCCGACTGGGGTGTCACTCTCGGTGAGTGCACCGAACGCTTCGTTCACGTCGGTCTTCGTGTGGAGTTCGATGAACGTGCCACTCTGTCCGTTCGTGAGGACGACCGTCTTGTCGACCGTCTGGATGTCCGTCTGGACCTGTGCGGTCGCTTCGGCAGTGCCGGTGTTTCCGGCGCGGTCTGTCGCGTTGGCGACGAGGCGGTATTCGCCGTCACCGTCGTATGCGAAGGTCCCGTTCCAGCCAGACGCAGTCTGCGTCAGCGTGACTGATTCGTTCGCCCCGCCCGGTTTGATGACCGTCACGTCGGGTGCTGTTGCGAGCACCTCGTTCGCCGTGACGTTCACGACGCCTTCGTTCGACGTGACGTTGAGGATGGCCGCACCGACCGACGGTGCCTCTCTGTCGACGACGACCGTGAGCGAGGAGTTCAGCGACGAATCCTCGTTGTTCGCGGCGTCTGTCGCGACACCTCCGACGGTGTAGGTTCCGTCGTCGGGGAGTTTGTCGACTGCGACCGTCGCAGACCACGTACCGTCTCCGTTGAGCGTGGCGTCGAACCGTTCTTCGAACACCGTCGAATCAGAACTGACGACGGCATCGACGCTCGAGAGGGTCGACTCCGCGTCGCTCGCCGTGCCAGAGATAGTGAGCGTGTCACTGTCGTTGACGTAGACGGTGGTCGTCTCTGTCCCGTCGGTCACGCCAGTCGCGGTGACCGTCGGTGCGTCGTTGTCGACGCTGACCGTCTGCGTCGTCGTGTTCGCGTTCCCCGCGGCGTCGGTACTCGTTACTTCGAGCGTGTACGTGCCCGACGCGAGGGCCGTACCCGACGCGAGACTCCCGTTCCACGAGATAGTCGCGGTTCCGTCTGCCACCTCGTCGGTGACTGCTCGTTCGGAGACGGGACCGGAGGCGTTCGTGACCGCGAACGTCGTCGTTCCCGGATTCGCGTCCGTACTCTCGATAGAGACGGTAGTCGGGTTCGACACGCCGATTGCGTCGGTCTGGGCGGCCGAGATGCCGACCACCGGCGCGGCCGAATCGACCGCGAACGACCGGTTAGACGTGGCGACGACGGTTCCGAGGTTGTCGACGAGACGGACGGAGACGTCGTGGTCGCCGTCAGCGACCGAGAGCGTGTGACTCGTCGTCGAGAGGCCGTCCGTGAGCGTCTGGTACGCGCCGCCATCGACACTGTACTCGGTGTGGTTGATGCCGGTCGTCACGTTCGAGAGGTCGTAGGTCAGCGTTACCGTTCCGCTGCCGATGACGTCGCCGTCGGTCGGTGCTGTGACGGTCACCGATGCGTCCGGGTTGGTCGGGCGCAAGACGGTGATGCTCGTAGACGGTCGGTCGGCAACCGACACGGTGTGCGTGCCGTCGCTTTCCCACGCGACGAGCGTCGCGATGTTCACCGTCTTCGTGGTCTGTGGTCCGACGGTCACCGTCTCGTTGGTGACGACCGACCCATCGACGGAGAGGTTGAGGACGTACGTGCCTTCGACCTCTCCGGTGTTGTTGAGCGTCGCCGTCGCGTTGACGGGTTCGTTCGCGAGGATGGTCGTCTCGACGAGCGAGTAGCCATCGACCGAGACGTTCGCGGGTTCGAGGATGGTACTCGTGTTGGAGACCGAGTTGTTGCTCGTTTCGGCCGTGAGCGACAGCGTGTCTGCCGTCGTCCCTTGGGTGGAGATAGTTCGAACGACCGTTCGCGTCTCGCCGGGAGTGAGTGTCGTCTCAGTGGTGTCGACACCGAGTGGTCCAGTCACGTCGAGCGTGTCCGTCGCGTCGAACGCGCCGGGATTCGAGAGCGTGATATCGACTGTCACGTCCTCGCCGCGAACGACTTCGGACGGCACGTCGACAGATTCGACGACGACGTGGCCGGGTTCGTTCGCCGTAACCGTCAGCGAGTCAGATTGGTACGCCTCGGTTGCGGTGTCGTTCTTCGACGCCGTGACTGCGTAGTCACCGGTCGTCGTGGACGTGAAGACCGCCTCACCGTTCGCGTCCGTCTGGACCGTCTGTGTGCTTCCATCGGGGAGCGTGACGGTGACGTTCGACTCGTTCACAGGGTCGTTCGCGTCGTCGGTGACGGTGAACCGAACGTCCTCGCCGGCCGGAATCGTCGTCGCGTTGGCCGCGAGGGACAACGGAACCGACTGCTGGTCGACGTCGAGTTCGATGGTCACCGTCTGGTTCTGCGTGATGGTGGTGTCGTTCCGGGCGTACTCGCCGTTCGGTCCAGACACGCCAAACACCACGGAACCGACGAGGTCGATGCCAGTGCCGTCACTGGCCGGAATCTCGTAGCGGCCGTTCGCGTTGGTCTCGGCCCCATCGTACCGGGCGTCGGCGTCCGAACTCGAACTCTGGTGTGTGACGTCGACCGTCGCGCCTTCGACCGGCGTGCCGTTCGGCGTCACGACTTCGATTTCGACGTGGTATGCCTGCGGGAGGGTGATGTCGCCAAGTTGGGCGTCGCCAGTTCCATCGAGCGTCTGGACCGCAAACACGTCAGGGGTGTCGTCAGTCGGGAAGAACGTCTGGTTGCCGGCGTTCCGGTCACCGAGGTTCCCCTGGAAGTATCGCAGTTCCTGCGTGACGTTCGCGGCGGCGGTGGTGGAGAACTGGCCGGTCGTATCTGTCACCGTCTCGCTCGCTATCGGGTCGTTGTAGGTGTAGACCTCGTTCGAGTAGACCGTCAGTGTGTCGTTGACTGCCGGGTTTCCGGCGGAGTCGAGTATCCGACCGTCGACGGTCACACGCTCTGGGTCAGGGACGGTCAGCGTGACCTCGGTCGGACTGGTGACCGTCACGGTAGCGGTGTCGTAGGTCTGGCCCAGTCGCGTCGCGTAGACGAAGACAGGGCCAGTTGCTTCGAGGCCAGTCGTGTTTCCGACGACAGCCTTGCCGTCGGTGTTCGTGACCGCGGGCGCGGTAATCGGGTTGAACGCTTCGTTACCTTCCGGTTGGAACATCACCGACGCCCCCTCGATGGGAGCACCAGTCTGGTTCTCGACTGTGACGTTGAGAACGTGCCCTTGCGGGGCCGTGTACGACCCAATCACCGTGTCCGACGTGACGTCGACTGTCTCGAAGGGGTACACGTCGGCGATGCCGTCGCGGGGACCGATTCCGTTCTCGTCGCGCTGGGTGTAGCCGATAGCGAACGATTCGTTCGTCTCGACGTCGACGGTGAACGACCCATCGGACTGGATTTCGGAGAGGTGACCCTTTCGCTCGGGTTCGTTGTCGCTGATAACGTTCCCCTCGATGGCGTTGCCGTCGGCGTCCGTTATCGACCCGTTGACAGAGACGACCTCACCCTGCCGTTCGAAGACGAACGTGTGAGTCTGGTTCGAGTCGACGGTAATCGTCTCGTTGCCGGTGACGGACGTGTAGCCATCCGGTGCGTCGGGGACGATTTTGACCGTTCCGTTGAGTTCGTAGTCGTTGGATTTGGCACGGAGGTAGCCGTCGGCGTCGGTACGGTCGTTCCATCCCCACGCGGCCGAGTCGTCGAGGGCGTCGACTGCGCGAAGGAGCATCGGGGCATTAGGAACGGGGTTCCCGTAGCGGTCGACGGCGCGAATCGTCGTCTGGTGGCCGACAGGCACAGAGAGGTTCCCGAGCGCCGTGGTTCCAGTCGTGTCGAACTCCGTGACCTTCACGACGTCTGCGACGCCGTCTTGCTGGCCAATCTCGGTGAACTCGTCGTTCGGTGACTCGATGATGCCGAGACTCGCGGTTTCGTTGGTTGGCAGACCGATAGAGAAGTTTCCGCCAGCATCAGACCGCGCGTAGTTGAAGTCGCCGCCAGTGTTGACGACAACTTCGGCACCGGAGACGGGAGTCCCGTCCGGTCCGACGAGTCGGCCGGTGAATTCACGCTGTTCTTGGACGACGATTTGGTAGGACCCGTTCTCGGTGACGGTGAACTCGGTGTCGTTGTCGACCCACTTCGAACCGCCCGGTTCGACGTGCACACCGATGGTGCCGTTGAGTTCGGCACCGACGTGGGACGCATCGTCCCACACGAACATCCCGTTCGAATCCGTGTGTCCGTACTCGCCGGAGTCGGCGCTCCCGTTGACGTGTTGGACGTAGACCGGTGCACCCGAAACTGGGGCCCCGGACTGATTGACGACGGTGATGTTCACCGCGTGGGCGACGGGAAGTCGATAGTCGCCGACGTTCGTCTCTGACGACTCGACCGAGACGTTGTCCATCGTGTAGATGTCGACGATGCCGTTGCGTTCGTAATCGGCAATCGCCTCGTCCTGATTGAAGTCTCGGAATCCGAGTTCGTAGGAGATGTCTTGCTCCGCACCGAGTGTGAACGTCCCCGTGTCTGTGGTGACGTTACTTCCACCACTCTCACCGTGGAGGAGTACCTGCTTTCCACTCACAGGCGTGCCGTCGAGGGCGGTGACAGACCCGGTGACGAGCGACTGCTCCTGGAGCGTCAGTGTGACACTTCGGTTCCCGTCGACGAGTATCTCGGTGTTGTTATCCGACAGCGTCGCGTCCGCCGGACTGACGTACACGCCGAGCGTTCCGTTCGGTGCTTCGACACCCGGCGACGTCGCAGTGTCGAGGACGAGTTCGCCGTCGGCGTTCGTCGTCGCGCCTTCGCCGCTCTCGGCGACACTGTCGGCGTCTTTCGCCTCGACGATGATGTCGACGCCTTCGACCGGGGTTCCACTGGAGTCCACGACGGTGACGTTCACCAGGTGGCCCTTCGGAACCGAGAACTGACCGAGGTCGACGTCAGTCGTCGACGTTTCGACGACACCAATCGGGGCGAGGTCGGCGAGACCGTCTTTTGGGTGTCCGGCACTCGCCTGCCAGTTGGTCTGTTGGAAGTACACCTCGTACGTCCCGTTCGTGTTCGCGGGTATCGCATACGAACCATCGGATTCGAGAATGCCACTCGGTGCACCGGTGGTGCCGTTGATGCCGTGGATACCGACGGAGGCGTTTTCCACGGAGATACCGTTCGATGCCGAGACAGTCCCGTTGACGAAGACTTCCTCCTTCAAGACGACGGTGACGTCGTTGTCGCTGTCGGCGGTTGTCTCGGTGTGCGACGACCCGAGGTCACTTCCAGAAGGAGCGTGGACACTGATGTCCGTCGTCCGCGCGCCGTCGACTTCGATGCGTGCGAGACCGTCTTGGTTCGTCGTTCGGTCGTCACCGGCCCGTACGGACGTGCCGTCGACTGTGATCGCTTGCGAGAACGTAACCATCGCGCCGGAGACGTTCGTCCCGTCTTCCCGGACGACGTTCACGGTGAGGTTCCGTGCACTCGGGAGCGTTTCACCAGAGAGTGTCGTCGTTCCCGAATCGGCGGTGACCGGGCCCAGCGTGTGAAAGTCAGGAATCCCGTCTGCAGGGGCAGGAGTGTCGATTTGACCCTGGTAGTATGCCCACTCGTACGTCTGACCGGGTGTGAGGTCGACGCTGAAGTTCCCGTTCGAATCGGTCGTCACCAGTTCCCCGGTGGACCCGCGTTCGAAGAGCACCGAATCGTTCGCGGCGGCGGTGCCGTCAGGTTCGCTGAGCGTTCCGTCGACAGTGGCGACCGTCGGCAGTGTGATGGTGAGTGTCGTGTTGTCCGTCACCGTCGTCGCCGTCTGGTTGAACCCGTAGCCTGCTGGCCCGTAGACGGCGAAGTCGACTGCCCCTGTGAGTTCGACGCCAGTCTGGTCGTTCGTGTCGAGGACCAACTCACCGTTCGCGTTCGTGGTCGCACTGGCGAACGCCGACGACCCGTTGTTCTCGTGCCGAATCTGAATATGGGCGTTCTGAATGGGGGCACCGGTTTCGTTCTGGACGACGACCTGAACGAGAGTCGCGTTCGGAACCGTCCAGTTGCCGACCGACGTATTCGTCGCCCCCGGGGACACAGGAGTGATGGCGTAGATATCGGCGACCCCATCCTGTGGGTAGTTCGCCGACGTGTAGGCCGGGTTGTACTGTTCGAAGCTCAGATTGTACGTCTGGTTCGCCCCAGCCTGAATGTGGAACGTTCCGTCCGTCCCAATCTGGTCTGAGTAGTCGCTACTGCCGGAGAGAGTCGCACTCCACGCATCTGTCGGCGTACTCCCATCTGCGTACTGGAAGCCACCGTCGACGGTGACCGTAGACGAAGACGCGGCACCGGCGACAGAGACGCCACCGGTGATGGTAGACACCAATAGTATGAGTGTAAGTGTGAGTGCTCTCGCTGACTGCGTGTTCATTCCTGCCAAAACACTTACCAGACAGTTAGATAAATATAACTATTCTAGACATTATTGAATAGTGACTTATAGGGCTATTTAAAATGCTTGTAAAGAGGTATTAAACAGGTGTAGTACTCGGCGTAACTCTGTTCGACAAACTGCAGTGGTGCGATTCACCGGCCAGTAGTTCGTCGACAATACGTTGTTAGAAGTTGTGAGTTCGCGCCGGGGTGCCTCCGAAGGCCGTCCCTGACCTCCGGTTGTGACGCGTCGTTGACTATTTATTCGTCTGCGCCGTCGGTCCGTGCCCTGAGTTCGGACGCGACGAGTTCGTCGAAGTCGACACCGTCAGTTCGGTACTTGCCTCGGTTCTCGACCACGACAACTCCCTTGTCCGTAATCTCGTACAGACCGGACTTTGGCGCGGGGCCGACTCGCTCCAGAAGTCCGTAATCTGCCAGTATCGGCAACCGTGTGTTGATGTACGAGCGATTCTTGTCGAGGATATACGAGAGGTTCACGGCGGTGTTCCGCCTCCCATCGGAGAGGGCCTCCAGTATATCGAAGTCAGTTGGGACGGCCAACTTCATACGGTAATGTTTGTGTCATGCGATAAATAAGCACGTTATACTGAAACGACCATTTTCGCCAGACTGCAGAGAGGGACTGGGGTGGGCGGGGATGGTTCGAAGACTACCGAGTGTCGGAGTAATCGAGACCCTCACGTGCAAGGCGAAGGTCCTCGATTATTCGTTCGTGATACTCGATTGCTGTATCGATGTACTGTTTCGTCGCTGTCGAGTCGTCACCGTCGTCGTGGTACTGAGACTGCAACAAGTGCAGTTCGAGTGCGTGTGACGCAGAATCGTTCGCAGCCAACAGGGCCCGAGTGATCGTCCACGCTAACGCCCCCTCGTCGGGGAGTTCCCCGAACGTCTCCGGTGTGTTCTCTCGTCGCCCAACCATCATATACAGTGTTAGTATAGAATACCACTTAAAGTTATAGCACACTGATAATTCAGTCAATACTCAGTAGATTTGGTATCTACCGCTTGTGCGGCCCTCTTACCATATCGAAGCGAGGAGCGGACGTGAATCTGTTCGAGTGCAGATACGTGTCTGACGAACGAAAACGGGGGCCGGCGAGTCCGTCAGAATCACACACGTCGTGGTGCGGTTACCAGCGCAGTCCGGTTATCTCTCTTCGACGTGGCGAATCTCGACGGCGATGCCGCGCGTGGAACCGACCATCTCGACTCCACCCATCTCCGCGCGACCGATTGCGAACGCCTTGGGACCCTCGACGACGACTTCGTCGCCCGGCCGAATGTCGTCGTCAGCGTCGACGACGCCCGGTGCGAGCACCGACCCGTGTGGGACGAATCCGTCGATTTCGACGGTCTTCGTCGGTGCGTCGCTGTCGCGCCAGACCTTCGCGCCTTCCAGTGTGAACGAGAGGACGCCGTACTGTGGCACCATCGTCGCTAACTGTTCGCCCTCGTCGTTCCACACCTGCAACTTGGGGTAGCGACTCGTCATCTCGAGTTCCACGTCAGAAAAGAGTGCGTCACCCGCCTCTGGTCCGAGTTGGTAGTCGGCGAGTGCTTTCACGACGTTGTGTTCGCGTTCGTCACGCGAGAACTTCGGTTCGCCGTCGAGCGTCCGCATGAGATTGCCGATGGATTCCGTCGTCGTCGGGTGTTCGGAGACGGTGTACTCGACGTCGATTCCGAGGTCCGCTTCGACTCGTTCGACGATTTCGGTGTACGCACCCGGCGGCACGTGTGCGATGATGCGCGGGTAGTCGTTACGTTCGAGGTACCGGCGGAGCACCTCGGCGACGAACGACTTCTCGTCTTCGGACCAGTCGCCAGTGACGACCGAGTCGTAGTGCTGTGCGGGGTACGTCAGTTCCAACTCCTGCGGGACGACGCCAATCGGCGAGGTCATCGACACCATGTGGGCACGGTACTGCACCGCTTCGTGGAACTGGCGGTGACTCTGCGACTCGCTGTACGGTTTCTTCGCCGAACACGGGAGCAAGACGAGCGGGTTGTCGAACCGGTTCGTGTAGCGCGTCGTCACCCGGTCCGCGAAGCGCTGAATCTCCACGCGGTCGATTGACTCTTCGGACGCCGCCGTCAGTTCCGTGTCGCGGATGACTGGCGTCCGTTCTTCGAGGTACGTGTACTGCTGGTCGAAGCGGCGGAACGCGGCCGTCAACCACTGGTCGTGGCGGGCCTGTCCCTCGATGTAGTCGCGGAGGCGACCATCGCGGATGCGACGACGGACACGAGCGAGTTCTGCACGGAGCGCGTTCGCGTTGTGGTCGGCGGCGTCGGCACGGGTGAACTCGGACGCCGGTTTCTGACAGGCCGCACAGGCACACGGGAGTTCGTCGAGGTCTTCGAGGAAGTATTCGCCGTCGTTCGTGAGGTAGAATCCTTCGAGTCCACGTGCTCGGGCGCGCGTCTCGTCGACGAGGTCGACACCCGCGTAGACGAGGAGCGAGACGTTGCGCGGCGTCGCGACACCGGAGAGCATGAGCGCGGTGTCTGCGGGTAGGTTCTGTTTGGCTTCGACGATGTTGTCGCGGAAGGCGCGGGCGTGTCCGACGAACCCCTGCGCGTCAGAGAGGATGTACGCGTCAGCGCCGTAGTCGGCGGCGGTGTCGGCCGTGACGACTGCCGCAGAAGGGTAGTCGACGGCGGGGTAGTCGACGGCGAACGACTCGCGAACCTCGTCTGCACTCCCGGCAGGGAGCGAGCGGTGTGGGAGGACGGTGAGTGCGTCGTCGGACCCCGCTGGCATCTCGCGTTCCGCCGCCCAGAGGCTTCCAGCATCCTCGAGAACGTCGTCCACGGGCGCGGGCGTCGTCACCGGGTCGGAGAGTCGCAACTCCCCGATTCGGGCGGCGCCGTCGCGCGCGTGAACCTCGAAGTAGTCGGTCATACCCGCTTTCGGCCCCCGACGGGCAATTAACTTGCCTTCTGCGGGCGCGAGTCGTCGCTGAAGTCCCACCGGGCCTACACGATTTAGCTCCTTCAGCACGAACGACCATCTATGGACACCCCCACCCTATCGGGGCCGTGGTCGCGTGACCGTCTCGACGAGTTCCTCACGATGACGACGATTCCCCTCAGACTCTCGTGTCGAACCCCGTCGGACGACCTCTGGATGCTCTCGCTGTGGTACGAGTGGGACCCGGAGACGCCCGAACTCCGGTGTGCCACCTCGGCCGACGCCGACGTGGTTCGGTTCCTCCGCGCCCACGACGACGTGGCATTCGAGGTGTCGACGAACGACCCGCCCTACCGAGGGGTTCGTGGGAGGGGCGCCGCAACGGTCGAACCCGACGACGAGAAGGCAGTCCTCCGACGGCTTATCTATCGATATCTCGGCGACGACGACTCCCCACTGGCGAAGCGACTGCTGGCACCGGAACGCGACGAGGTGACGATTCGGATTCGGCCGACGAAACTGCACACGTGGGACTACGCGAGTCGAATGGAGACGACGCAGTAAGCAGGCGCGTCGGCGAGCACGCAAAAAGATGCCCAAGCGGGCGGGTACCGCGCGGGGGTGGCTTTGTAGCCCACACGGCGTACGAAAGCGTGGTGTCCGGTTGACCTCGTCGAGCGATGCCGCCGTCTGACGACGTCGTAACTGGCAGGGGAGCGGTGTGCGAAGTCAGCGGGGCCGGCAGCGTAGTGGCATCGTCCGCCGAGTCGACGAGCACCAGGGGGGGCAGTTATGGAGGCATTGACTCGGGGCGCATCCTTCGCACAGTATACGCTAGTCCTGAAAGCAGCAAGAAGATTTTCCGAACTCTCACCCAAATTCTTCCCTGATTTGCCAGACGTGCCCGATGTAGACACAGTTGAGGTGTGAATGAGACGAGATTATTACCGTCCAACCACCACTAACCAACAACTGATGTCCTACACCTACACTGGTGACGCACATCTCGCCCTCTCTGCGTCGTACCGTGAGGACGACGACCCGTTTCCGACGGACACGTCACTGAACTTCCCCCGACGGGACCACCTCCGAGACGACGTCCACCTGTTCACGCGCCTCATCTTTCCTCGATGCTGGAACGCCGGGTCACTCGTCGAAAACGAATCTGCACTGCGCGAAGAAGTGCGTGAACTCGCCGCCCTCTGTTACGACGGCATCGCGCCCTACAGCGACGAGGACCCCGCCATCGTCGTCGAGTCCGTCTTCGAACGCCTCCCCGAAATTCGCCAGACGTTGAAGAAAGACGTGGAGGCCGCGTACAAAGGAGACCCTGCCGCGCGGAGTTACATCGAGATAATCCGGTCGTATCCGGGACTTCAGGCAATCCTCGTCCAGCGCATCGCTCACGCGTTCTACGAGATGGGCGCACCCGAGTACGCCCGCGAGTTGACCGAGTACGCGAAGATGGAGTCCGGAATCGACATCCACCCCGGTGCCGACATCGGCGACTACTTCTTCATCGACCACGGCACGGGCGTCGTCATCGGCGAGACGGTGACCATCGGCGACTGGGCCAGAATCTACCAGGACGTGACCCTCGGCGCACTCCACTTCGAAGAGGAAGAAGACGACGAGCACACGCTGAAGAAGGGGTACAAACGCCATCCCGATATCGGCGACAGCGTCGTCATCGGCGCTGGCAGTAAAGTCCTCGGCGCAGTCAGCGTCGGCGACCACGTGAGTATCGGGGCGAACTCGTGGGTCACAGAGGACGTGCCACCTCACACGAGCGTCTACATCTCAGACCACCCGACACACGAGCGAAAGCCGAAGAAGTAGGTCGTCCAACCGGAGACGCCGCCGTCATCCGCAGTTCAGTCGATAGTAATCCACGCGAGGAACGCGAGGCCGACCGTCTCGAAGACGTGCAGCAACATCATGAGTCGCCACGCGATGACGGGCACGTCGGTGGCGAACCACCCCGAGAGCGTCGGGTCGACGATGTACATGTAGAGCGCCAGTGCGTTCTCGGCCAAGAGAAACACGCCGAAGACGAGGAGTCCAATCGCGTGTTTCGACCGGAAGGTCAGGTAGTTGCGCGCCCAAATCGCCGACAGAACGAACAGTACGACGACGTTGAGTGCGGCAGAGGCGCGCGCGACGTCGACCCAGATACTCATTCGTCCCCCACTTTCCGCGGATGTGTGATAAACACGTTCCCAATTTCCTCCATAGTTAGTCGATTCGTTCGATAATCGTCTCGACAGTCTCCCAGTTCGCTCGACACCGTGGCGACGGAAGGTAGACTGCCCCGTAGTCGTCACCGCTTCGCTGGACGACGTCGTTGTCCATCAGGACGTCGAGGTGGTGTCTCACCGTCTTGTAGTCGAGGTCCAGCGACTCGGCGAGTTGATTCGCATTTCGTGGCTGTTCCTCGATAGTCCGGAGGATTCGCACGCGGTTTTCACCACCGCGAGTTCCCGTGAGCACGTACCAGAGGACAGCCTCCATCGTTTTTGCTGATACGTTGGAGACCCTTAAAGAACCACGAGGCAGCGCCAAACCATCGACCGAAGTGACGGAGAACCTCCCGTTAGAGTGGTCCACGTCGCGTGTCTCGACTTAGCCGAGCGAGATGTCGAGATAGAGCATCACGATAGCACCGAAGATGGTACCGAGCGTCGCGATGCGTTCGAGCCCTTTCGTGTGTGTCTCGGGAATAATCTCGTCACTGATGACGAACAGCATCGCACCTGCCGCGAATCCCATCGCGTAAGGCAACAACGCCGAGACGGTCTGGACGGCGTAGGCACCGAGCAGTGCCAGCGGAATCTCGACGACGCCGGACCGAATCCCCGCGAACGCGGCGTAGAATCGCTTGTCCAGTCCCGCGTTTATCGCGGCGACCGACACGGCGAGTCCTTCGGGGATGTTCTGAATGCCGATAGCGAGCATCAGCGGGATGGCCGTCGAGAGGTCACCGCTCCCGAATCCGACGCCGACTGCGAGTCCTTCGGGCATGTTGTGCAGCGTAATCGCGAGGATGAACAACACGACGCCGGCGAGTCGTTCGTCGTCGACGGGACTCTTGTCACTCGGATTCGCCGCGTCCGGTCTGCGTCGCCCCGAGAGGAGATAGTGCGCGTGTGGGACGAGCATGTCCGAGCGGTCCAAAAACAACGCACCGAGCGCCATCCCGAACAACACGGGAATCGGGTTCCCGTTCGAGTACGTCTCGATACCGGGGATGATGAGACTCGTAAAACTCGCCGCCAGCATCACACCTGCAGCGAACCCGAGTGCACCGTTGAGGGCACGTTCCGAGGGGTTTCGCCAGACGAACACGAGCGAGGCACCCAACAGGTTGAACCCAGCGATGACGAACCCACCGATGAGTCCGTGGACGACGGGGTTGTCGCCGAACAGTCGGATGAACTGCTCGACTACCACACTGTTCGCCCTCCACTGTGAGTGCACATGATTGTACGAGAGATGTGAAACTGCGAACTGTATCTAGTTTTGCATGCGTCGTCGAGAACTGAGCGCACGAACCAACGTAAGAGAGCGCCGTTGGAGTGTTATTCGTCTGAGTCCGCCGCGTCTGCCAACTGCTCCGTCACTTCTGCGAGCGACTCCACGGCCACCGAGTCAGGAACGAGTGAGAGCGCCGACGCGGGCCAGTCGTCGTGGGCGAGGGTGAACGTCGCGTCGGGGTTCTCTTCGACCAGACGAGCGACACCTCGTGCAGCCTGTTCGTAGGCGTCTCGGTCGAGTCGCTCCGGCACTTCCGCGGTCAGTGGGTACGTCTCCGAGAGTGCGCGTGGGAAGGGACCGAACGGGGGGACGACGCGCCACGCGGCGTCGAACTCGTCGCCCGATGGAATGCCGCCCTCCGTGAGCAAGACGGTGCCCTCGGCAGTCAGTCGGTCCATCCGGTCGTGGTGGCGGGCCACTTCGGGGCGGTGGGCGCTCTCGTTGGACACGTAGAAGAACGCGCCCTTGGACGCCGGGTCTTCGCGTTCGAGTTGGTCCACGTGGTCGAGGAGTGCGCGATAGCCGTCGAGCATGGCCGGGTGCGAGCGTGCGCGCTCTTCGACGAGTTCCATCAGGTCGCCGTCGCGGATGGCCTGCTTGATGCGACGGAGTTCCGCGAACGTGACGTGGAGGTTGTGTTCGGCCAGCAGTTTCTCCTGTTGTTTGTCGCCCTTCGCTCGCAGGTCGTCAGGCGAGTACTCGGTACAGACGGGGCAGGTACACGGGAGATAGTCGAGGTCTTCGAGGTGTTCGGTCCCGCGGACCGTGAGGTAGCGACCGTCACGAGCGTACAGCGCGTACGCGGCCGAGTCGAACAGGTCGCACCCGAGTGCGACGGCGAGTGCGAGCATCATCGGATGGCCCGCACCGAAGAGGTGGACGGGTGCATCGACGCCGAGACCACGTTTCGCGGCGGCGACGGCATCGACCATGTCGCCGTAGCGGTAGGCGTTCATCATCGGGACGACGGCACCGACGGGGAACACGTCGAGGTCGGATTCGTAGGCGTGTCGACCGGCCTCCTCGCGGATGTCGGGGTACGTCGACCCCTGTACGGGTGCGTTGACGAGCATCTCGCCCGTATCGGCCGCCTCGGCGTCGGCGATGGCCTGCTTCGTGATTTCGAGGTCGTCTTCTGCCTGTTCGCGGTCTACGTCCGGCGGTGTCGGAATGTCGACCGGCGTGGCGATGTCTGTCCCGATGTCGTGTTGGAACTGCAGAATCTCCTCGGTCGTCGTGTCTATCTCGCCGTACTCGGCGAGTTGGAACGACCCGGAGTCGGTCATGATGGCTCCGTTGAAGTCGAGCATCTCGTGGAGACCCACGTCGAGGGCCTCCTCGCGGAGGTGGTCGTTCTTCTTGATGATGTAGGAGTTGGTGATGAGAATCTCCGCGCCGAACTCGGATTCCAGACGGGCGGGCGAAATCGTATCGATGTTCGGGTTGACGACCGGCAGGAGGGCCGGCGTCTCGACGGTGACCCCCGCGCGGGGGACGGTCAAGCGGCCGATTCGGCCGGCGAGGTCCCCGTCACGGATTTCGAAGTGGTCGCGCATGGAGTGGCGTTCCGTGAGCGCGGCGGTAAGAGTTGCGTTCGGGAGTGGAGAGATGCCGACTTACTCGTCGAGACACCAGTCCATCGAGAGACCATCAGTCGGGTCTACGCTCCGGTTTTCCGTCCGGTAGACTCCCGATTCGGTCACGTAGTAGTACGCCTCGACCCGATAGTCGGCATACAGTGGTGGCCGGTGTTCGTACGCGACTTCGACAGGTGTTCCCTCGTAGTCGACGTAGACTGTCCGGGATTCGTCGCCACCGAACTCGTCGTCGGTCGCCGCGTCGAGTGCCATGAGGGTCGAATCGAACGCCTCGTCTTCGTATTGTAGTTCGCGTGGCGTACCCGACGCAGCGTCCGAGAGGGCACGCTGGAGTGAATCACTCTCGGTTAGTTCACTGTCGGTTGCACTCACGACGATGCGAGAGTCGTCCACGTCGTCGGCCGCCTCGAATCGCAGTGTGTGTCGCGGCGGCGTCTTTTTCCCCCACTCTGATTCGACTACGGCGCGAACACCGTCGGCAGTCGTCTCGACCGATTCGACCCTCGGACGCCCGGTGTTCGTCCCGTAGTCCTTCTCGGACGTGACGAACGTCGCTTCACACGACGTGAGCGTCTCGTTGGTGAGTCCGTGTGGGAGCGGTGACGAGGCACCGGTAGCGGAAGGAGTCGTCTCAGATGTGCGTTCGAGAGGGGCCTGTGTCGTGTCACCCGCCTCGGAGAGACATCCAGTAGTCGCAACGAACGACCCAGCGACTGCCAACAAGACCTCTCGACGGTACATGTGTTGATATTCTATCACGAAATGAAGTGTCTTCTGGAGATTCGACTCGGGCAGGGGCAGTCTACAGCCCCGTCACAGGGCACAGAGATACATATCCAGAAACCACAACGCGTGATAGATGCAACCCGTCAACGAGTCCGACTTCGACTGGGCCGAACACGAGGGAGTCGAAGGCAGGTTCAGACAGAAACAGTTGGGTGCGGCCGCAGGGAGCGACAACCTCGGCTGTAGTCTCTACGAACTCCCACCGGATGCCCAGCCGTGGTCGTATCACTACCACGCGGCGAACGAAGAGGCGTTGTACATCCTCTCTGGAACCGGGACGCTCCGCCTCGGTGGAGAGACGTACACGGTCTGCGGGGGCGACTACGTTCCGTGCCCTGCTGACGAATCCGGTGCGCACACAATCGTCAACGACTCCGAAGAGACGCTACGATACCTCGCCATCTCCACGATGCGCGACCCGGACGTGACGGTCCACCCCGACATCGGCAAAGTCGGTGTCTTCGTCGGCGCACCACCGGGAAGTGACGACGAACGGGAGGTTTCGGCGTTCTTCGACCACGACGCTGACGAGTAGTCGATATGGTGTAATCGTCGGAGGACGACGACGGAGCCCCGTCGGTACTGTTTAGATTGTTGAGATTTGTGGGAGTGTATGAAACGGCGAGACGTTCTCGCGGGACTCACCGGGTCGGCAGCACTCTCGCTGTCGGGGTGCATCACGACGCCGGAACCCTGCGTCGGAGAGACGTGGACGGGTCTCGGATACGCTGTCCGCCTCGGCGATATCGCCTCCGACGCAGACGGAAACCGATGGTCCGGGACCTGCGCACTCGACGTGGACTTCAGTTACGTCAGCGGTGACGGACCGGATATTACGAACGCCGGCATCGCGCTGTACGCCCAGAATGGGACGAGAGTCGGACTGGTGAGAATCGGTGACGTGACGTGGGCAGACGTCTCCGACGAGGACCGACGCGAGATGTCGTGTGGTGGATACCAGCGAGGGAGCACGACGGTTCGACGCGACTTCGACGTCGACGAATTCCCGTACTACCTCGGGTTGTGGTACGAACAGATTCGTACCGGTGCCCTCGAACACGCGTCTGGGCTCACGTACAGCGACGGGTCCCTGCCACAGGGGACAGTGTCACCGAGTTCATGGGATTCGACCCTCGTATCGAGAGACCCGTTTCCCCCACTCCCAGAGAGCGACCCGAAACTCGGGACGGCAATCTCGGCGGGCAAGTTGGTCACGTACTATCGCATCTGCGAACGCGAAGAACCGAGTGTGGTCACCACCGCCTGCTGTGACGTCGGCGTCCGCGGAACGCTTCCGACGCCGAATCCGAACTACGTCGCCGAATTCCGTGGCGCGCGGCTAACACGAGACGGGACGACGGCAGTCGTTCGGGTCGCAGTCCGTGAGTTCCAGCGGCCACCCGAGACGACGTGTGACGACGGAGAGACGGCCGTTCTCGGATACACCGTCGGCCTGTCGTTCGACGGTGAGCGCCCGACGTCGTTCGAGTTGGTCCACCTCTCTGCTGACGGGACGGAAGTCGAACGATTCGAAGTCCAGCAGTGACAAAAACAAGGCCACAGACGGCCGTAGCGTCCGTTCAGAAGAACAGCAGTCCAGACGGCATCGCGTCGGGGTTCATCTCCGCGAACTTGAACGCGATGTAGGCGATGGTGAAGAGCGTCGCGTTGTACGCGCCGTGGATGAGCGCAGGGACGACGAGGTTGTCGGTGAGTTCGTAGGCCGTCCCGAAGACGAGACTCGGGAAGAACAGGATGCTAATCGTGACGAGTCGAGCGCCTGCGCCACCGGTGAGAGCGACGAAGTGGATGGCGGCGAAGATAGCGCTCGCGAGGGCGATTCCCGGGACGGGGCCGAACGACTCGCGGATACGATTCTGGACGACGCCGCGGAACAGCAGTTCCTCGCCGGGACCGATGAGGAGGAACGACGCCGGGACGAGAAGCAAGAGCACTTCGGGGTCCTGTGCGGCGATTTCAGTCACCTGATTCGACCCGGCTTCGACGCCAATCGTCGAGACGAGGAGTGCGCCGACGAACGCCGCACCGAGCGCCGTCACGTACCCGAGGACGACTGCGGCGAGGTCACGGAGCGACGGGATGGAGACGCCGAAGTAGTCGCGCCCGAGGCCGCGGAAGGTCACGTATCCGAGGGCGACGCCACCGAAGGCGATTCCCTGCAGGAGGATGAGTGAGATGACGATGAGTGAGAGCGGGGTCAGTTCGAACCCGACGCTGACCGCCGCCACCTGCGTGACGACGACGAGGATGGTCCCCGCGAGGAGACCACCACCGCCGAGGACGAGGGCAGCGACGAGGGACCGAGCCGAGTCGAAGAGTCGCGTCGTAGTAGCCACAAGGGAGACGTAGGAACGCCGGTGCCAAAACCCTTCTCGCCTCCGCCCATGGAGTTGTCCCCTTACTGACCGGCGAGTTCGTAGTAGAGGACTCCGAGAACCGTGCGAGCGTCGCGGACGTCGCCCGCGAGGACCGCCTGCCGCAACTCGTCGTACTCGACTGTCGTCGGCCGGATGCTCTCGTTGAAATCGAGATTCTGGTCGGCGCTCGGTTCGCACCCACGGGCCACGAAGTAATGGTGGACCGAGTTGGCGATACCGTTCGCCGGTTCGACCGTCACGAGTTTCTCCATCGTCTCGGCTTCGTACCCCGTCTCTTCTCCGAGTTCTCGGTGGGCAGCGGTGACGTAGTCGTCGTCGCCGTCTTCGGTTCCGCCGGCAGGCAAGCCACGGTTCGTTCGACCGACCGCCTGTCGCCACTCGTCGATGACGACGACGTCGCCGTCCGGAGTGAACGGGAGAACGACCACGGCCGGCGGTTCGTCTACGTAGTGAAAGTCCGTCTCCGTCCCGTCGGGGAGGCGCACGTCGTCCATTCGGATGTCGAATCCGGGACACGAGTAGTCGATTCGCGTGCCGGTGGTCTCCCACGCGAGGTCGTCGTCAGTCATGGACGGACGTGGCGTCGGTGACTCAAAAAACGTCGCGGTCGTGGTGAGGGCCGTGACTCACCAGCGGAAGAACCGACCGAACGTGTCTCGGACGACGATGCCGACGCCGAAGACGGCGGTTCCGAGGCCGAAGGCGATACTCACGAGGTGGCTCTCGGCGAGCCAATACGGCAGTGGATAACTCGCCCGGAGGCCGACGAGAAGTGGCGAGAGGACGGGAACTTCACCCCGGCCGTCGGCGAGCATCGGCGTCGAGTCGTGCAGTGGGCCGCCGACCGTCTCTCCGACCGGGAGGCGTTCTGCCTCGTAGGGGATGTAGTCAGTCTTCAGACTCCAGACGACGCTTCCAGTCCGGTTTACTTCGAGGATGCGCTGGTTCCCCGAGTCTGTGATGAGCGTGTTCCCGTTCGGCAGTCGGTCGGCGTCTCGCGGCCACCAGAACTCGACGCCCTCCGCGGAGTCGACTTCCCAGACGACTTCCCACTCGCCGGACTCGGACTGATGGAGTTCGACGATACGGCCATTCTCGCTGTCGGCGACGAGGACAGCGCCCTCTGCCAACCACTGCGGGTTGTGCTGGCGTAAGAGGAGGTCAGCGTCGCCTTTCCCGTCGCCGTCGTCGTCTTCGTTGATGACCTCGACGACGCCCGCACCGCGCTCGATGACCAGCAGTTGGTTTGCGTTGCGGACCGAGACGAGATAGCGGTCCTCGCCGATGGCGTCCACATCGTTGATGTGCAGCCAATCGACCGTCGTGGGGTCGGCGGGCGCATCGTAGTACGACGACGCGTTCCACTGCCACGTCACCTCGCCGTCTCGAACCGTGAGGATGCGCTCGTGTTCCATGTCGGCGACGAGGACTTCACCCGAGTCGAGCAGTTCCACGTCGTGGACCTCGCTGTTCGTCATGGTTCGCACGGGGAAACTCCACTCCTCGACGGTCGCCGGGCCGTCCGGTGCGTCCGGGTCGATGATGCGATAGCCCGTTCGCGTACACGGCGATTTGTACGGTCCACAGTCGGTGTACCCACCGTCTGCGAACGCCGCGAGGACGCGTCCATCGTCCAGTTGTGTCACGTCGAAGTAACTGTCCGCGTCGGAGAGTCGCCACGAGACGGAGTCGTTGGAGACGAGGTAGACGTTCCCGTACTTGTGAAGTCCCGTCCCCCCGCCTTGTGACCCGACGAGCGTCTCCATCGTTGGCCCCTCGTCGGCGGCGCTGGTGGCCGACACGCCGATGTCGGGGGCGAGCGTCGCGCCGACGACGAACGTCGCCACCACGATACCGACTCCGAAGAGAACGAAGAGCACACCAATCCGTCCTCTCGACCTGTTGTCCATTACCTATTGATGGTCACACGCGGAGGAAAAACATTCGGAGATCAGCCGTCGTCTGCTACTTTCACAAGAATTGATTATTCATAAACATGTGGGTGAGATTCAATTTCTGTCGTCGAGCGAGACCTGTTGCAGGTCCACTTCTAACTCGTCGACGTACTCGTTGTACGCCTCGACGAATTCCACGAACCCGCCGGCGAGTTCGCGCACGTCGGGTGCCGACGGCGGTTCGTACTGCGAGAGCAGGTAGACACCGCCTTCGCCACCGACCCGAAGGTACGACACCTGTGGCCCGTCCCACTTCAGTTCCCATCGCGTCCCGCCGACCCGTTGGGTGAACGTTCCGTACTCGCCGTCGAATCGGTTCAGTTCACCGGCAATCGTGTTCGCCACCTCTCGGATGGTCTCGACGAGTCGGTCCCGGTCGGCGACGATGGACGCCGTCGTCGTGACCTCGGGGAATTCGGTCGGAACGTCGTCGAGGACGCCGTCGAGTCCCTCGACGTAGTCGTTGTACGCCTCGACGAACGCGGGATAGTCCTGCATCGCCGTCGCGAGCGGTTTGGGTTCCGGCGGTTGTTTGGTCGAGACGACGTACGTCTCGCCACCCGACTTGCCCTTGAACCGGAGGTACTGCAAGGCACCCGCTTCGTACTTGAGCGTCCACTTCCCCCGGCGCGTCTTGAACGTCTCTTGGCCGTAGTCGCCGCCCTGTAAGATGGCGAGTTCGCGCGCGATAGTCCCCGCGTGGGACTGGACCGCCGAGACCACTTCGTCGCGGTTGGCGGCAACGTCGTCGACGCTCGTGACGTCGAACGAGAGGGCGTCAGTCATTGTGAGAGAGACTGCGTGCGGGGTGATAAGCGCGTCCGTCATAGATTCGCTGTGTCTGATACGTTTGCTACCAGTGGTGCATGTCTCGAATACATGAGTTCACAAACAGTGACAATTCGTGGGACGATTTGGGGGATGGCGAATCGGGTGAACCCCGCGTTCGCTGGCGGTGTCGTCGCCGTCTCAGTCGTCGCACTCGCAATCGTCACACTCCTCTCCGTACAGGGGTTCGGGTTCTTGATGCCGGGTGAGATTCGCACGTACTTCGAGATGATTTCTGACGACCCGAACCCGAGTGTCATCTCCGCTATCGGACGACAGAACGCGACACTCGGTGGCGTCCAAGGACTGTTCCAACTGGTCCTCATCGCCGACATAGTGTACCTCCGATTCGGCGGGTTCTGAGGTCGCTGAGACCCGACTTCACGTCTCGTTTTTGTCCGACCGGCGGCTATATCCTCTATGCGAACCATCCGAACCGCCGTCGAAATCGACGCCTCGCCATCGGCAGTCTGGGACGTCCTCACGGATTTCTCGTCGTACCCAGCGTGGAATCCACACGTCCCACACGCGAGCGGTGACCTCCGGGTCGGAGAAGCAGTGGACATCGTCGTGCGCCGCGAAGGGGGTAAAGACCGCTCGATGACGGTCACCATCACTGCACTCGAACCCGAGCGTCGACTCGAATGGGTTGGGAAACTACTCTCGCCACGACTCTTCGAAGGCCGACACACACTCGAACTCGAACCGCTCGGCGAGGAACGGACGCGACTCGTGAACCGCGAGGAACTCTCTGGGGTCTTCGCTCGATTCGCCACGACTGACGAACCGGAACGAGATTACGAGGCCATGAATCGAGCACTCAAAACACGGGTCGAACGTGCGCCTTCGATTGCCTGAGGTGCGTTCTCGCGACCACCCCGTGAAGTGTACCGTTATTCTTCGACGCGACGAAACACGCGAAGGGTGTCGCGTTCGCTTCGTTCGACTTCACACTGGACGAACCCGAACTGTGTGAAGACTCGCTTCCAGTCGCGGTAGTAGAGCGGGAAGTCGTACTCGTCGTCGTTCACGCCCCTGTCGTTCGGCGGAACGCTCTCGTCACCTTCGTTCTCGACGGTGACGAGGAGGTCACTCGTGCTGCGGGCGAGTTCTTCGAAGACCCACTCGTCGTCGGGGTGGATGTGCTGGAGCGTCTCGATAGAGAAGGTTGCGTCGAACTGCCCGTCGTCGAACTCGCCGACGACGTTCTCGATGGCGGCGTCGTAGAACGTTCCATCGGCGGCGAGGGCGGGGTACGCCTCGGCCATCACCTCGAACGACTCGGCGTTGATATCGACACCGTGGAGGTGTTCGAATCCGTGGTCGTGGAGATGTGAGAGGTGACGCCCCGGTCCACACCCGAGTTCCAGAATCGTCGCCTCCCGAGTGAGATACTGTTCGAACACACGGCGAATCGACTCGCTCGTGTCGTTCGGGCCATAGTACGCGTAGTATTCTGGCGAAAACTCTCCCGACCGGTCTTCCCACGCGCGACGAACGTCGTTTGCATCCACAGGTACGAAACGGACGGTGGACGGGTAAAGCCTCGTTGCATCCGACGGGCGTGATTCAGTCTGCAGAAGTTGTGATACCAAAGAATCCAACCGAATCGGTGTCGAACTAGGCGGAGAGTGCGAGCATAATTGCTGTTGTAGATACGTTCGTCTACCAATCTTCCAGATTCAAAATTAGATGTCAACAAAAATCCGCCCATGACACAACAACCCTCACAAGCCTTAACCGTGAAGGGGGCATTTGTCCAAAAGCAATGGCGAAAGGAAACGTTGATTTCTTCAACGACACTGGCGGCTACGGTTTCATTTCGACGGACGATGCTGACGACGACGTGTTCTTCCACATGGAAGACATCGGCGGCCCGGACCTCGAAGAAGGCACGGATGTGGAGTTCGACATCGAGCAGGCCCCCAAGGGCCCTCGCGCGACGAACCTCACGCGCCTTTAAATTACTTTAGTACGCCGCGTTTCGCGGCAGAACGACACTTTTCATTTTAGTGTAACCGATTGAAGAGTGGGTACGCCGTGTTGGCGCGAATCTGAACGACGAGAGAACGTGGAGAGGCGTCGCCCAGTGTCCTGTCCCGATAGAGTTATTTATTGTATGGTTATAATTATTTTCGCTTGATATGATTAGATATCCGACACCAAACATGAACGAACGAGCGAGCGTTCTCGGACGACGATTCGAAGCGGTACTGATAGACGGCCTTCTCGTGGCACTCTCGATGGCAGTCGTCGGGTTTCTCGCTGGCACGCTGTTCGTCGGCGGTGAATACGGTGGCCTCGGGAGTTCGCTCCTCGCGGTCCAATTCGGGGCACCGTTCGTCCTGCTCGGCTACCAGACAGTTCTCGAGGGGTACTATGGTCAGACGCTCGGAAAGAGACTCCGTGGTATCGTCGTCGTCGGGACAGACGGGTCGAATCTCTCGTGGGGGAGTTCTATCGTTCGGAATCTTCTCCGAATCGTGGACGCACTTCCGGCGTTCTACCTCTTCGGAATAGCTGTCGCATACCTGACGGACGACCACCAGCGCGTCGGCGACCTCGCAGGCAGTACCGTCGTCGTTCACACGGCCTGAGTCAAAGCCTGGTGGGCTCGGTTCTGCTGGGTCGCAAAATCCGAACTCAGAGTTTTTTTGCAGACTGTGCCTGTTCGGACCGCGTTCGTGCCTGTGAGAGGCGTCGGTCCGTCGCACGAGCGAGGTCATCTGGGAGCGCGGATTGGGCCTCAGCCAATCGTTCGGCAACCGTCTCGATTCGAGACGTGACTGTCTCCAGACTCTCGTCGGCGCGTCCACGGTTCCCGGCTTCGGCGCGTTCGGCGGCCCGGCGGGCAGCCTCGGCGACTGCAGCGAGTGCCTGTGCGAGGCCCTGGATTGCGTTGGCGCGTCCGCCACCGCCATCTTGTTGGTCGTTCTCGGAGTCAGACCCCGAGTCGTCCCGGGCGGCCACCGATTCGACCTGTGTCCGCGTCTCCTCCGCGATGTCCGCGAGGAACGTCGCCAGCGACGCTTTCCCCGTGTTGGGTCGGCCGATGCGGACGCCGCCGCCCGAGTCGGATTCTGCGGCAGGGGCAGGATTCACGCGGAATGCCCCCACTTCGTCCTCTGTGTCGCGGACTTCCACCGTGTAGGCACCGCCGCGGTGGACGTAGACGGCGTCCGGCCCGGTCACCGGGGTGTCGTACAACCGACCGGCGAAGTCGTCTTCGACACCGAGGGCGCTGAGTTCGCTGTCCGCGCCGTCGGCGTCGACTTCCAGTTTCGTCGCCGACTCGCGTGCGACGAGCGGAATCTCGCCGTCGACGCCGGCAACGACGGGGCCATCTCCTGCGTCGCCGCCCTCGGGGACCGAAACCTGTTCGCTGTGCGGTGCGAGACCGGCCCCGTTGACCGTGATTCGGTGATCACCCGCAGGAACGTCCTGAACCACGCCGATGCCACCGAACGTCGGTACCGCCTCTGGGTCACTCTCCAGCAGGACCACCGACTCGACGGTCGATTCCTGCGTGGTCAACCCTTCGCCGTCCGGTGCGTCGTCAGCCGTGACGGCCTCTGTGACTTGGACGAAGACCGTGTTGATGGTGGATGGTTCACTGATGACGTCGTATCGCTCGGCCAACGCGAGTCGGTGGTTCGGCTCGGAGATGTCCGCTGCCGGGTTCTCGTACCGAGGTTGCGACCACGGCGCGCCCGTGGTCGTGATGTGACTCGCGATGGCGTCTTCGGCGACCTGCGGCACGGCGAACTCAAAACTCAGTTGCGGCCCGGTGAAGTCGGCGATGTGTTCGACGTCGCTCGCCGGAACGAGCGCGTACGTCACGTCGGCGTCCGTGTCTCTCTCCCCGTGGTCGAACACCAGTCCAGTGGCTCGCTTCGGGAGGTTGGACGGCGGCGACGACAGCGTGTCGAACGACCTGACGGTCAAGGCGTCGTCGACGAGGTCAGTGCGTTCGACAGACGGGAGTCGGTCGTCGTCGTACAGTGGGACGCCGTCTAATTCGGGGACGACGTACGGGAGTCTTGCACCCTCGTCGCGGGGAAGCCCATAGGCGATTGGAATCTCCGCGATGTCTTCGATGCGTTCGATGGAACTGTTGGTGATGTCGGCGAAGGTTCCGTCAGACGGGAACCGCTGGAACCGGTCGAGGCTGTCGTTGACCGACAGCGCGCTCGAATGCGACCCTAACTCCGAGAGGATGCGCGGTACTCGTTCGGGGTCCGGGTCGAGGAACTCGTTGTTCGGAACCCTCCGAGAGTGCGAACTGGCGACGAACAGTTGTGGCACGGCGTCTTCGACGTCGCGCTCGTCTCCCTCGCCCGTGTCCACGAAGACGTGGAACACCTCCCAGTCGTGCCAGTGGAAGTTCGTCGTGAACTGGTCGAACGCCGAGTAGAACCAGTACTGCACCACGGCGAGCGGCGAGTTCTCGTACTGGACGACGTTGTAGAACACCGTCGGGTCGGGGGCCGCGTCGCCCGTCTCTTTCTTCCGTGCGTGATACCCGTCGAAGGCGTCGAATCCGTCGACGATTGTCTCTCCATCTCGCTCGCTCGCGTACCGCCTCGGGTCGGTCGGGAACCACTGTTCGTACTCGTCGAAGTAGAGTGTCGGTGCGAATCGAATCGCGAGTTCGCGTGCGAAACCGTCTTCGATGGTGGTCGTGGCATCATCACTGTCGTCGTCACCGCCGCCGGAACACCCGGCAATCGACCCGAGTCCAGCGGTTGCGACAGCACCGAGGACGGTACGCCGGGTGACACCTGACCGGTCCGTCATCGACTCACCATCGGCCGACGTCCGCACCGACCGGCCGCCTGTTGGCACTGCAGCGCGCGTGATTCGTGACGTGAGGAGGGCATACCATACGAGGTTCACCCGAGGCCGAGACATAACGTTTGTGCCACGTGAGTGGCATCTCTGCCCCCAATGTCGTCGACACCGATTCAGCTATCGCAGTTCCAACGCGTCAACCCAACGTGCTGCTTCGCGTAGAGCGGGTGCCGTGGTGTCCCATCCCGATTCTCGTGGATGACGTAGAACTCGACATCCAGCATCGTAACGACTGCTTCGGGGCGGCCGAACTTCTCGCCGATGCCGCCCCACGCGGCGACGACTGTCTCTGCTTCGGCACAGAGTGCCTGGAGGAACCGGTCGTTTTCGGGGCCGATTGGGTCGTCGTCCTCGGATAACGTCTCGTGGTGCGGCGTGCGACGAGCGAACAGGTTTCCGGCCACGAAGCCTCCGTATCCGTTTTCCTGTGCAATCGAGGTACATCTGTCGAGCGTTCTGTCGTTTTTCGTGCCGCGGCCAACGCTCGGGTTGCACATGATGTACGTCAGCGTCGGCTTGTCTGGGTCCCACACTCGCCAGAGGAGATAGCGATAGGTTTCGTCCTCGCTGAGGACGGCACCCGCCTCGGTGTAGCCGTCGATGTCGCCCAGTTCGACGACGACACCGTCTACGTCTCGTGGGTCGAACGCCCACGTGTCGAGTAGCATTGGTGGGAAACGTTGGTTGGGAGCGTGAAAATAGATGGTCTCAGTGGAGGGTCAATTTCCGATGTGGCTCAGATTCGAACGCTGTGAGACGTTCGTCTCACTTGCTCACGCTCGCGTTGCTCGCGTGAACCACAGTCACTCACTCCGTTCGCTCCCTGATTCGAATCTTCGGTCGCCCAGACAACCGTTTCGGGGGACTCGCACACGCTACGCGGTGCTCGTTGGCGTTGAAAGGGGTAGAATATGGGCCGGCTCAGATTCGAACGATACGAAGACTGACATATGCTCGCTGACGCTGCGCGTATGTCAGACTTCTTTGATGACACTCGGCCTGGCGGCCTCGCGTCATTGAGCTTACGGCCTATCGGTTCTCGCCGTCCTTCGGACGGCTGCGCTTCCGACTCCACGAAGGAAACTGTCATCGCAGGCTGGCCCGCAATCAAGCAAACGCAAACTGACATAACGAGGGGCCAACAAGAATGCCGCGCTAACGGTCAGTCGGTGCGCGCGAGCGACCACCCGGCAGTCATGCCCTCCGTAGACCCCACAAGGAGAGCAAAATCATGACGAAACCCAACGAGCAACCGCTTGAACCGCTGGCACCAAGAGAAGCAATTGCCTTCTACGAACAAGACCGAGAGGACGAAGTTAGCGAAGCAACGCTTCAGAGCCATGGTTACCGGCTTCACAACTTCGTACGCTGGTGCGACAAGAACGACGTTGAGAACCTGAACGAAATCGGCGGGCGTGACATCCAACGATTCAAAAAATGGCGTAGCGAGCAAGTGAACATCGTCACGCTCAAATCTCAAATGGACACCCTCAGAGTGTTCCTCCGGTTCTGCGAAAGCATTGACGGCGTGCGCGATGGCGTGGCCGACAGCGTCCGATCACCCAGTTTGGAGCGCGTCAACGTGCGCGACAAAGACATCGTACGCGAAAACAAAGCCAGCGCCATCCTCGCGTACCACGACAAATATCACTACGCCTCTGTCGAACACACCCTTTTCCGGTTCTTGTGGGAGACAGGTTGCAGGATGGGTGCTGCGCACAGCGTCGATCTCGATGACCTACACTTGCGTGCCGAATACGTTGAGCTGAACCATCGTCCCGAGACGGGTACAACGTTGAAGAACGGGGATGGAGGCGAACGTGCAGTTGCGCTTTCGACGCGCACATGCAACATAATCCGGGATTACATCGATGAGCACCGATACGACGTGGAAGACGATTACGGGCGGAGGCCACTGTTCACCAGCAAGCAAGGGCGGTTGACCAAGAACATTATCCGCACCTACATCTATCGAGTCACAAGACCCTGCATCTACAACGGGGGTAGTTGCCCTCACGACCGAGAACAAGACGACTGTGAAGCGATGCGAAGAATGTACGCAAGCAAATGCCCATCCTCTAGTGCACCACACAGCATTCGTAGAGGGGCGATCACGCACTACCTGAACACAGACACCCCAGGAGAAGTCGTGAGTGACAGGATGAACGTTAGCAAGGACGTGATCGACGAGCACTACGACTCCAGAACCGAGTACGAAAAAATGGAACTGCGGCGCAGTTACCTCGACAACCTCTAAGCAGTACCGTCTCTCCCTCTGTCTTCTTCGTAGTATACTTCCACGACTCTGTTGAGATCCCATCAGTTCAACACCTTCATCGCTGAAACAGCCGCTAAGTAGGTGTGCGAACTGACCAGCTTTAAACCTGCCAGATCAGGATACTGTTTGAACTGCCATGCGAGATACAGCGCGCGTATCGGTCACGTGACGTTCCCGGCCTCAGTGTTACGTACAGAGGGAGCTGGTAACGACCTCGGATTACCGTATTAGTGGTTCCACTGTTTGGGACAAGATGCACCTGATACCGATTCTCGGGCCGAGAGATAATGCGTCCGGGCCGGTGGCACGACGAGAATGGTAGTTGACCAGTGGCAAACATTTACAGTTGGACGTCGACGGTACATACGATGGCTACCGAGGCGACGTTCACAGTTCCGTCAGACCAATTTCCCTTGGGGACTGTGTTCAACCAACTGCCGAACGTTTCGGTCGAACTGGAGCGAATTGTCCTCGCGCGGGACGTGGTGATTCCCTACTTCTGGGTACGGGGAACCGAAGTCAACGACATCGAGGGTGCATTCACCGAGCACCCGGGCGTGAAGGATATTCGTCTCGTTGACTCTGTTGAAGACGAGTACCTGTTACGCGTCGAGTGGTCGGTGGAGTACGCCGACGTGCTCACTATATTGGCGGAGACAGAGGTACCGCTCATCGAGGCCATCGGCACAAACCAACAGTGGACGTTCGAGATACGCGGCGACCAACAAAGCGACATCGCAGACTTTCAACGACGCTGTCGAGAACTGGACATCCCTGTCACGTTGACGGCGTTGAACGCGCTCACACGAGTTGAGACGGGAACAGAAGACACTCTCACTGACACCCAGCAAGAGGCGTTGATACTCGCCTACGAGCGTGGCTACTTCGAGTCTCCGCGGGAGATCACGATGGCAGAACTCGGCGAGGAACTCGGTATCTCACAGCAGGCAGTCGCCTCCCGCCTCCGACGCGGAATCAAGCACGTCCTCGGGAGGACGCTCTCGACCATCACAGTCCGACCAGACTGATACTTAAACAGGTTGTATACTAAAAAGTGTGGCTGATACGTGACAGGGGTCATAGCTACGTATGGTGACTGAGGAACCGATTGACTTCAGCTCGGTACTCAGCCTGTGTCAAAACCAGCATCGTCGAATCGTGCTTGCGGTGCTCACAGAAGAGCACCGGTCGTTTACGTTGAACGACCTCACAAAGACCGTCCTCACGTACAATCATCAGACGACCAGTACAGAGGCGTCTGAGGACGCGATGACAAAGGTTCGCCTCTCGCTCCATCACGTCCACCTCCCAAAGTTGGCCTCGGGAGGGCTCATAACCTATGACCCAGAGCGACAGTTCGTAGAACCAACTGAGCTACTCGACCAGATGCAGCCAACTCTGTCTACGATTCTCGGTGCCGACCCCTCACTTGACGCACCAATGGAACTATATGACTAAATCGGAAGGCGGGGGGACAGTTTATCGATGCAGTGACGGCCATTATTACGGTGATGTGGACGTGTGGAACCACCTCGAATCGGGAGCGTGGACGCCCTGTTGCTGGAACTCGAACTCTATGAAGGAGTGGGTGGAGACACAACAAGAGGAATTGCTTGTTCTCGTCCCAATCAACCACAGTTCCCTGCCCGAACAGGTGCGAATCAAGCACACTTCTGCCGGTACTAGCGTGTTTCGAGATAATTCCACGATTTGTGTGAAGTGACACATACATCCTCTGTCTGTGTCACGCACTTCTTGTCAAGGTCTAAGGGTTTCAACAGAGCTGCCTCCAGATATGTGAGGAGATAGCATGCCATTTTCCTATTCCTCGTAATCGCTTGCGTCCTCATTCGAGAACTCTGGTATAATCTCGTCGCAATGCGTTCAGGGCTAGCTCAAACGTCGTTATCACGGCGTTCATCAACCACGGCTTCCACGAATTCGTCAGTGTGGTTTGTGAGAACTCTCAACGCGGCGTCGTGCAGCTCCCGCTTGGGCACATCCCGAATTTCGCAGTCTCGGAGCGCAAGCTCAACTTCCAAGAGAGTGTCGTTGAACCGTTCCCAGGACTCCGGACGCGCGTACAGTGGATCTTGTTTGGTTACGTCGAACGAAAACGCGGGGTCAGATAGATTGCTGTCGGGTATGGGATCTGGTCGTTGAACGTCTGGAGCTGTCTCCCTGGATTCATCTTGCTCGGTTGTCTCGGAGGTGCCTGACTTCTGATCATTTTCGAGGCCGCTTTCGAGATCCGCAAACGGGTCGTCGGTATCAGTCATTGACTGACCTCCCCTTGAACGACTATTTCAGCCAATTCATCGAATGCCTCAAGTTGTGTATTCTCGGGGTTGAAAGCACCAAGGGTCTTGTTTTGCTTGAACGAATCGTTGAGATCGGAATCCTTACGCAATCCGGGTTTCGGGAGGCTGCCACGCCGCTCGTCTGCATCAATAGCATCGAATGTTTCTGGCTTAACGTGAGCGAACTGAGGAAGATACTCAGAGAGGGAGTCACTCCGACAGATTCGCTCAATAAGCCGTCGATCCTCATTCTTATGATCGATTCGCTGCGAGAGCTTGTTCGGCACCATCGCCAAAATTTTGAGATCGATTTTCTGCTTAAGTGGGTTAATGATGCGCTCCTGTGTCCGTGAGAGCCCGCTGTTAATGCCCTGCTCGGGTATCAGCGGAAGGAGAAGATTTGGGGCCGCGACGACTGCATTGTTCACGAGTGCATTTCTGCTTGAGTGGGTATCCATGAGGATGTAATCATATCTGTCACCCAGAAGAGGATCGACGAGTCGTTGCTTCAGACAGAGAGATGGCTGCATCTCATTTTTGAGCCGGGTCTCGACGCTTTCGAGAGCCACGCTAGCCGGCAGGAGGTCGAATCCGAGGTTGGTAGATTGGATCGCATCACTAGGGGCTGCATTGCCTTCTGAGAGGATAATATCACCCAGATCGATATCACCGTCGTAGTAGAGATCACTGTATCCGAGATTGGCTGTGAGATGTCCGTTTGGATCTGTGTCGACGGTGAGGACATCATACCCGGCGCGTCCGAGTGCTTCTGCGGTATTCGCAGTTATGGTGCTCTTGGTTGTTCCACCTTTCAGCATTACTGTGGCGACTGCTTTGGGTTCGTGTGGTTCTTGTGGGGACATAATATAATATAGTTATTTGTAGTATTTAACTGCTTGTCAGATAGCTACCTTAGGTGCCTCAGGTAAGGCAGGTGAGGTACCTAAGGTTCGATAATTCTGGCTCTGTTGAAATCATCAGCAGCTGATAGTTTGCTGAGTTCGTGCTGAATACAGAGCGCGAGTCGGTCAATGGGGTGGCCCGATGTGGGTCGCCGGAAAATCGTTACGCACAGGGAATCAGTTAAAGTGTTAGAAACTCCACTTTTATTATGAACACCCCGTCAGAACTCCGTTTCTTTGGGATGTGCCTGCTTGCCTCCGTTTCGGGGTTCTTCATTTGGCGTTTCGCTTTTAACGGCTCGAGTAATGTTGGATTACTAGTTATCGCGGTTTTCGTTCTTGCTCTCTTGATGTTCGTAGACGGGGTTCTCGATGTTCGCTAAGCACACCTACCTATCGTCTGTTTCATCGTTGGTCGCGTGAATCGAACATCGAGTTCTTGCTGAATTCACCCTCTGAGTTCAGCACGTCACTTCTGACAGCGTTCGATGAGATTTCTGCGATCGTACTGAACACAACGCACACAGTCAGTACTGGCAATCACGGGGACGATTCTTCATAGTCTGTTTCTCGTAGTCATTCTGTCACCGCTCTCCTCTGCCTGTGTAGTACAGTAGATGCAATCCACGTTGAGAAAAGAAACAACCACGCGCTTGTAAGCGCGTAGCCGATTGCCACGAACGCTGCTTGGGCCGCGAATGATGCTTGGAAGACGGGAAACGCATTTCCGATGGCATACATCAAGAGAACCAAAATGAATAGCGGCCATGCAAGGGGAATACCGACGACCAGTGATGCTTCAGGGGGCAGTGTCACTGCGGAGTTGAGGGCCACGTAGCCCACAATGAGTGACCACAGAATACCAAGAATGGCAATCGTCCCGTTTGAGGGATGAAACAGCATCCATGTCCACGCAGAGTCTCGTTTGCTCCTTTCACCAACTGCTCTGGCCACGGCGATTGCGATGGTGTAACTCACAGCGATTGCAGTAACCGTGAGCGTGAGTGTCCGCAATAGCGGCGTATTCACCTGCTGTCCGTCTACGATTCTAACTCCCGCGTCCCGATATACAAACGCGAGCAGCGGGAATAGTACGACCACAAATGGGAACAAAAGTCGTCGGTGTGGACGAACTGGACGGGAAAAATCCATAGCGCTCATTGTCGTCGAACCAACATAATTCTCTGCATCTTAGAGACTGTTCGGCAACTTAGTTCGCTGGAATGACGAGTGACGTTAGTCATTCAACGGTGAGTCTGGTGCTGAATCCACCCTCTGTCTGTGTCACACGGATTCTGTCAGGTTCTAAGGATTTCAACAGAGCCTATCGTTTGGAATTCGGTCGACACGTCCTCGACGCAGGCTTCCGACTGCAAGGGCCGACTGGCGACCGCGACGGTGAACACATCCTGTCTGCAGTCAGTGACACGATGATCAATTCGGAAGACTAACCCCCGAAGTCCTTTGGTACGGTTAAAATTCGAATGGTTGATTTGGACGAACAAACCGGTCGGCCAATGCGTCTTGGATGCCTGCCCAGAGTTCGGTATCTTCCCAGTCAGTGCTGGTCGATTCGTCAGTCATTACACCGCAGTCCCCTGTCAGGGGAGATTTCGGCGTTCTTCAGCTCCTCTTCCTTCTCTTCTGGAGACCAGCCACTATAGCGAGATGAGTCGGTTCCGAAATAGGTCATACCGGCTAGCTCGTCGCTGTACGGATAAAATTCAGGGGGTGCTTAGATGAATATCCAGATAGATAGATATGCGTGTAGACGTTTACATGTGTGCCCACATATACGCGTATTCGGCTAGTTTTCATTTGGGAATCGGGGTGTCTGCCGATGTTACGTTTGGTTCCCGGTCGTTACACTTTTCTCGTGTAACCAAACGTTGCCCCTCAATTATCGTTTGGAAAACACGCACCTAAGATAGCAATGGTGACCGAGGGGACTCTGAATAGCTGCATACACAACTAGCCGAATATCCAGATACATGGGTACGCGCATATATGTATATCCGCGTTCACGGAGAGTTCGAGTCTTTGGAGCGCGTTACAAGCGCACCCGGCTCCGCACACCAACAATCAGAAAAATCTACCGTGAAAAGAGGATTCGTACCGTTTGGGGTATGCCCCAGGCCGACTCCTCCGGTCGCCGAGCACAACCTCGCCGCCCTGGGCGATCGCGTCCAATCAGTCGTAAACGGTCTGTTCGGGAAATCTAAGCAGCTGTTCGATATTCCCCGGCAACGATACCTCTGATTTTTGACAATGAATGCATCAGCGCGGGTGAGAATATCGGCTGGTGCAAGGTTTTATTACGGTTCGTTCAACATTCGTTGTCGGCTCTACGGAAATCGCATGACTGCTTTGACCACCCACTGCACTGCAAATGGAATCAACCCCACCATGGGCGCGATAGCAGTGCGAAACCCGTCGCTGTATGGCGATTGTTGTCGGCACCAAAACGAGGGTAGCAAGAAATGGGCCGGCTCAGATTCGAACTGAGGTTACGGCCACCCGAAGGCCGAAGGATACCAAGCTACCCCACCGGCCCGCATTTTGAGGCAAGCCACCGTCGCGTTTAACAGTTGTGATTAGTTCTCACCATCAGACTCGATGACACACTCTCACCCCGCCTCAGTACTGCGAATAGCCCTCGGTATCGAGGTAGTTGTGCGCCACCGTAATCGAGTGGTCGGCGTGGAGCACTTCCGGGCCGAGTCGAACCCGCTGGTCAGACACCTCGGCCAGCAACTCGGCTTCCTCGTCGGTGAAGTCGTTGTGGTCAGAGAGGACGAACAGTGGGTTCTCAGGCGGTTCCACGTCGACCACCGGGTCGCCGTCTTCGTGCAGTTCGACGACAGTCGAATCGCGGGCCGCCTCTTCGAGCGTCGCTTCGAATCCCATCCGCCGGATGGAGACTCCCGGTGACGACTCGGCAGGCATGTGGCCGATAGCCTCGTCGCGTTTCTCTAGCGCCTTCCGAACGAGTGCGGCAGTCGAACGCTCGTCGGGGTTGAGGCGGCGGAGTTCGGAGCCTTCGAATCGGACGGTGTACTCGTCGCCGAGGACGAGGTGGACGCGCACGTCCTCACGAATCGCATGCGAGAGGAAGAACGCAGAGTTGACACAGCGGCAGAGCACGTCGAGACGGCCGGCACCGCCGGCGATGTCGTCGAGCGTGAAGTCGGGTGTCGTCGGCACGTCGTGGCCGAGGACGATGAATTGGCGCATACGCCGACTCCGCCGGAGAGACCCTTAGCCCTGTCCACTCGTGGTCGAGAGAGTCCATGTGCAGACACCGATTACCCCCACCGCGCACGTCATATCTGTCGGAGCCTTACCTCAGGTAAGTGAGCCACCAATCCGGGCGCGACCCGATGGTCCGCCTGTTCGCCGAATACGGTCGGGAGAACCTCGCGTTCTTCGTCGTCGGGCTAGCAGCGAGCGTCTTCAATCGACTCGTCGGAATCGTGCCGGCACTCGTCCTCGGAGTGGCCATCGACGCCGTGTTCTTCCAGAACACCGCCTACGCGCTTCCGCTCGTTCCGTCGGCGTGGATTCCGGAGATGGTTACGGGACAGTTCTGGCTGAGTTTCTGGCTCGTCATCGCGGCGTTCGTCGCCGGTGTCGGCCTCTCGTGGGTGCAGGGACTCGGCCTCGCCGTCTACTCGAATCGCGTCCAGCACGCCGTCCGCGTGGACACCTACGACGTGCTCCAGCGCCTCGATATGACCTTCTTCGACGACAAGCAGACGGGACAAGTGCTCTCTATCCTCGACAGCGACGTACGAAACTTGCGGACGTTTCTGGACAGCACGCTCTCCGGCGGCCTGCAACTCGTCGTCTCCGTCGTCGGTATCGCAGGCGTGCTGTTCTACCTGAACGCGCAACTCGCCGTGGTCACCCTCGTGGCCGTCCCACTCCTCGCCGTCTTCACCGTCTGGTTCATGCGAACCATCCGTCCGATGTACCGCGCTCTTCGCGAGAGCGTCGGCGCACTCAACACGCGCATCGAGAACAACGTCGCCGGGATGGAGGTCATCAAAGCGTCCACCACCGAAGAGTACGAGACGACCCGCGTCGCCGACGCGTCGATGGACTACTACACGCGTGCGCTCGCCGTCGTCCGACTCGACTACCTCTACCAACCGACGATGGAACTCCTCGCGGGCGTCGCCTTCGCGGCCACGTTCGCCATCGGTGGACTCTGGCTCATCCTCGGCCCGCCGTGGCCGTTCACGGGGAAACTCCTCGTCGGAGAGTTCGTCACCTTCCTGTTCATGACGCAGCGATTCATCGACCCACTCTCCGGTGCTGGACGCATCGTCAACGCCTACGAGAACGCCCGCGCCTCGGGCGAGCGAATCTTCGGCTTGACCGACCGCGACGTGACGGTTCGAGACTCCTCAGAGACAGTGGACCTCGGTACCGTCGCAGGTGGTATCGAGTTCGACCACGTGTCGTTCGCGTACGCCACTGGGCGAGAGGTCCTCCACGACGTCTCGTTCGCCGCCGCCCCCGGTGAGACAGTTGCACTCGTCGGCCCGACGGGAGCCGGGAAATCCACCGCCGCGAAACTCCTCTTGCGCCTCTACGACACCTCTGGTGGGGCGGTCCGCGTCGACGGCCACGACGTGCGCGACGTGTCGATACGGAGTCTCCGCGAGGCGATGGGGTACGTGAGTCAGGACGTGTATCTCTTCGACGGAACCGTCCGCGAGAACCTGCTGTACGGCGCGTTCGAGGCGACGGAAGCAGAGATGGTCGCCGCCGCGAGGGCCGCCGAAGCACACGACTTCGTCTCACACCTGCCCGACGGGTACGACACCCGCATCGGCGAACGCGGCGTGAAACTCTCGGGTGGGCAGCGACAGCGACTCTCCATCGCCCGCGCGATGCTCCAAAACCCACGGATACTCGTCCTCGACGAGGCGACGAGCGCCGTCGATACCGAGACGGAACTCCTCATCCAGCGCGCGCTTGCCCGGTTGACCGAAGGCCGAACGACGCTCGTCATCGCACATCGTCTCTCGACGATTCGACACGCAGATACCATCGTCGTCCTCGACGAAGGGCGCGTCGCCGAATCCGGCACGCACGACGAACTCGTCGCCGAGGGCGGCCTGTACGCGACGCTGTGGAGCGTCCAAGCAGGCGACACGTCCGGCGTGTCCGCGGACCTCCTCGACCGACTGGTCGACCGGGTTCGAGTGGCCGATATCGTCGATGAAGTGTCTGCCGACGGCGGCGAAGAGTGACACGCCAGTGAACGCGAGTGACCGACCGATTCAGCGCGAGCGAGCGAGGTACGTGAGCGCTGCCCCACCCGCGAGACCGATTGCGACGCTCGTCGGGTCCAACCGAGAGAAGGCCGTCGGCGTCTCGCCGACACGGGCGACCGACGGCGTGTCAGACTCGGGAACCGTGATTTCGTACTCGTGGACTTCACCGGACGACAGCGCTTTCCAGACGACGGTATCGAGCGACTCAGTCCCGAGTCCTGCGACTTGCACGCGGAGGTCGTACGCCGTCTCCGTGGCACCGACGAGAGCGAGTCGGTACGTCCCCGCCGGGGCGTCGTAACAATAGCGCGTCGCCCACACGTCGGATTGCTCGCGGTCCATGAACGCCGCGTTGTTTCGTCCGACCGGGTTCCCGCCGGGGTCGACGACTGCGAGCGAAACGGCGTCACTGTCGACGGCGACCCGGAACACCCGAGACAGTAAGTGGTCGAACGTCTCTCGAACGCCGTTCTGGGTGGGTTTCGTGGTGTCGGCATCGGACCGAATCGCGCGGTCCCAGCGGTTGAAGACGAATGCGTCGTACTCCGACGACCCCGAAACGGGCGTCGTCTTCCCCACGTCGATAGTGAGTCGTCGCGTCTGATTCAGATACTTCTGTGCGGGGTAGTTCGGGTCGTAGAGCGTCAATTCGACGCCGGTCGGCGTCTCGTCGTACCCATAGACGAGGACTTGATGAGAGGCCCGTGTTTCGGAGTCGACGAGTGTGATACCAGCCGTTCCGAACTCGTCGATGACGGCGACCAGCGCCGCGAGTTCGGCCTCGTAGTCAATGTGGCGTGGGCGGAGCATGCGCCGCCGCCCAAGCCACGCGTGCACGTCGAGGAGTTGCGTCACCTGATAGTGGTCGATGAGGTCACCGATTGGCCCCTCATCGGACCCGAGCGGAATCTCGGGGTCGGATACGTCGGACGCGGTTTCGACACCATCGGGGAGGTCACCCGGGACTTCGAAGTATCGTTGTGCCGCGAAGGTCATCCCGTAACAGTGGCCGTTCGACGCCGCGAGTTGGTTGACATCGACCGACAGTTGGCTGGCGAGGAGGCTCACGAGCGACCCGGGCGTATTCGAGAGTGCGAGACCAAACAAGTCCGAGAAGACACCGCTCCACTCGCGCCGAATCCGTTTCTCGACGGCCTTCGGGTCGACGCTTGCGTGCTGGTGTTCGGGATACGCCACGTCCGAAGACGACCAGTTTTTGAATCCAAACGCGTGTCGCTCAGGGTCGAACGCAGTGTCGTCGACGGCACCGCGAACGGTTCGCGTGAGGCCAAAGACTCCCGCGGCACCGACACCGGCGTGTTTGAGAAATCTTCGGCGACCGAGTGGAACCATCGACTCTCACTGCCGAGGCGTCGTGCTTTACTGTTACGACATGTGTTGCCACAGGACAACGTTCGGCAGTGGGATTCAATACCCGGCGACCTGCCCGTCTTTCCGTGGTTCGGTGGCCCCCGAGAGCGTGCCGTCCTCCCAGCGAGCGAACTGGGCACCGCCGAACATCGACGCCGGAAGGAGTCGAACGTCGTGGCCCTTCCGAGCCAACTTCGCACCGACGCTGCCGCCGAGTCTGTCTTCGACTGCGAGTGTCCCGTCTTCGCGGTATCGCCATCGAGGCGCGTCGAGGGCGGCCTGCGCCGGAAGGCCGTGGTCGACGATGTTCGAGACGACCTGCACGTGCCCCTGCGGTTGCATGTACCCGCCCATGACGCCGAAGGCCGCCCAGTCGTCCGCACCGAACTCGATGAGGCCCGGGATGAGCGTGTGGAACGGGCGTTTTCCGGGTTCCAACCGATTCGGGTGGTCGTCGTCCAGCGAGAACGAGGCACCCCGATTCTGTAAGGCGATGCCGGTGTCGCCCGCGACGAGGCCGGAGCCAAACCCGGCGAACCGCGAGTTGATGAACGAGACGACGTTCCCGGCGGCGTCGGCGACACAACAGAGGACGGTGTCGGCGTCTTCAGCGTGTGCGTCGGCGACGCCGAAGGTCACGTCGTGGTTCGCCTCGTCACCGATTTCTTCGGCCCGTTTCGCGGCCCACTCCCGACTGGCAAGCGGCGGTATCTCCTCGTGTTCGGGGTCGGTGATGTACCGGTGGCCATCGTGGAACGCGACTTTCATCGCCTCGGCGAAGGCGTGGACCGACTCGGCGGACCCGAACGGGTGGTCGCCCGCGTCGATTTCGGTGGCGACGTTCAGGGCTTCGAGGGCGACGAGGCCCTGATTGTTCGGTGGGAGTTCGTACACTTCGACGCCGCCGTAGGTCGTCGAGACGGGGTCGACGAACTCCGGTTCGAACGCGGCCAAGTCGTCAGTGGTGAGAAACCCGCCGTTCGACTGGACTTCGTCGGCAATGGCCGCCGCGATGTCGCCCTCGTAGACGACATCTGCACCCTCCTCGGCGACCCGTTCGAGTGTCCGGCCCAACTTCGGGAGCGTGACCATCTGCCCGACTGTCGGCGCAGAACCGTCGAAGAGGTACGCCTCGCGTGCGTTGTCGGACTCGAACAGGTCCTCGCCGTGTTGCCACTGCGCCGCGACGACTTCCGTGACGGGATAGCCCTCGTTCGCGTAGCGAATCGCCGGTCGAAGCACGTCGCCGAGCGACTGCGCTCCGAAGCGGTCGAGCGTCGCCTCCCATCCGCGAGCAGTCCCGGGGACGGTGACTGTGTGTGCACCCGTTTCGGGCATCTCCACCTCGTAGAGGGGCACGCCCTCCTCGGCAGCGACTGCCTTTCGAACCCGGTCACGCGTCGCGTCCGCGGGTGCACCGCCACAACTGCGCATCGCACCCACCTCGCCGTCGGCGGTTCGATAGCAGGCGAACACGTCGCCACCCAGTCCCGTCGACGTGGGTTCGACGACGTTCAGCGCGGCGGCCGTGGCGACGGCGGCGTCGAACGCGTTGCCACCGTTCGAGAGAATCTCCACGCCTGCCTGTGCGGCCAGTGGCTGACTCGTTGCGACGATACCGTTCGGGGCGTAGACGGTCGACCGCCGGGAGGTAAAACGGTCGGGGTCGGGTGTGGGGCCGGACATGCCGTGTGCTTCGTAAACACGCCGCATAGCTGTTCGGCTCTCGGAAGTCGGTGGAGGTGTGTATCGAACGAGCAGAAAATGGAACGTCTCGGTCAGTTGGTCAGTCAGTCAGTCCGTACCCACGCCGGAAGAGAGCGATGTTGACGGCGACGACGACGAACGTGAGCGCCGAGAGGACGCCGAGCGAGAGGTTCGGGTCGACTTCGGTGACGCCGAGGAACCCGTAGCGGACGCCGTTGACCATGTATATCATCGGGTTGAGGAGCGACGCCTGCCGGAACAGTTCGGGAATCTCGTTGAGCGAGTAGAAGACGCCGCCGAAGAAGACGAGCGGGCGGAGGATGAACTGGTTCATCATCGTCAGGTCGTCGAAGTCGTCGGCCCAGAGACCGCCGATGACGCCGAATCCGGCGAAGAGGAGCGTGATGACGAGCATGAACGCCACGAGGTAGAACGGCCGGGCGACGCCGACAGTCGTGAAGAACGCGCCGATGAGTGCGACGAGTGCGCCGACGAGGACGCCGCGAGTCGCACTGGAGAGGACGTACGCGCCGACCATCGAGGTGTACGACAGCGGCGACGTGAGTGCCTCTTCGATGTAGCGGTTCCAGCGGCCGTGGAAGATAGAGAACGAGGCGTTCTCGAAGGCGTTCGAGACGGCCCCGAGGACGATGAGACCGGGGAGGATGAAGAGGATGTAGCGGACGCCCGCAATCTGGTCGATACGTTCGCCGAGGATGACGCCGAACACCGAGAAGTACAGCACGTTCGTGATGAACGGCGGGACGAAGGTGTTCCGGGGACGGCGGACGAACCGGAGGACCTCGCGCCGGAGGAGTGCGTAGAATCCGGTCACGTCGAGATTCATTGTTCTACCTCCATCGTCGCACGGCCCTGTCCCTGTCTGGTCATCTCCACGAACACCTCTTCGAGCGACGTGCGAGAGATTTCGAGGTCGACGATTTCGTGACCGGCATCGTCGAGTGCCTGCACGACGTCGGGGGCGACGAGTCCCCCCTGATGCGCGGTGACGACGAGGCGAATTCCGTCGAGTTCGACGGACTCGACCCGGTCGTCTTCGGCCTCGAAATCGGGGACTGCCGTCGGTTTGTCGCGCAGTTGGACGACGATGTCGTCGGTGCCGCGGTCCATCAACTCCTCGGGACTCGCCACTTCGATGACGCGCCCGGAGTCGAGGATAGCGACTTCGTCACAGAGGCGTTCTGCTTCTTCGATGTAGTGGGTGGTGAGGAGGATGGTCGTCCCCTGGTCGTTCAGGTCGACGATGGTCTCCCAGAGTTCGTGGCGGAGTTGCACGTCGACGCCGGCAGTCGGTTCGTCGAGGATGAGCAGGTCGGGGTCGGTGATGAGCGCACGTGCGAGCATGAATCGGCGTTTCATCCCGCCGGAGAGCCAGTCGAATCGCGTGTCGCGCTTGTCGTAGATGCCGACGCGTTTGAGGACTTCGTCCGCCCGTTCGCGCGCTTCGTCCTGCGGAATCCCGTGGTACCCGGCTTTGTGTTCCAGCACTTCGCGGATGGGGAAGAAGCGGTCGACGTTGAACTCCTGTGGGGCGAGGCCGATTCGGTCACGGGCCTCTCGGTAGTCTGCTTCCACGTCGTACCCGAACACACTGGCCGTCCCACCGGACTTGCGGACGAGGCCGACGAGGATGTTGATGAACGTCGTCTTCCCGGCACCGTTCGGTCCCAACAACCCGAAGAACGACCCTTCCGGCACGTCGAGGTCGATTCCGTCGAGGGCCGTCACGTCACCGTAGGACTTCGTGAGGTCTCGTATCTCTATCGCGGATGCCATTCGTTGATGCGTCGTCAGACGTGGACGCGATTAAGCGTGCTGTCCGCGGAATGGCGTGAAACCACGTGACACGGTCGTCGTTGCGAGAGCATGGTATGTTGTAACGTATCAAATTAGGACCTATTATTCGTGTGTATCGAACTAAGTCATTAACGAATATTATCATTATAAATGATTAACTTTTAATATCGCTCTCGAGTCGAACCGAGTGAGGTAACGCACAATGGTAGTATCCGCAGTATCCGCCGCAGCACATCACAAATCGACGCCCCGCCGACTGGACCGCTATCGACCACCGACACCCCCAACGTAACCAATGACAGACCGACCCAACACGACCCGAACCGACACGACGACCCGCACGACGACCACTCGCCCTCCCCAGACGACGCGACGCTACCCCAACAACGAGGAGAACATGGACGCGCCGCTCGTCCCCTTCATCCAGACACCCGGCGAAGAAGACGAGATGACGAACATCCGTCGTGAACTCGCCGCGCTCCGCACGCAACTGAACCGCATCGAGCGAACGATGCAGACGACTCCGACCGACAACACCCAATGAATCCGACCGAACTCGACAGCGACGTCTTCGCACAGGAAGTTGACAACCAGAAAGCCCGCGAACTCCGCGAGAAACTGAACACGCAGGACTTCGTGTTCGCACCCGGCATGTACCACGCACTGGACGCCCGACTGGCCGAGATGACCGGCCACGACGCCGCGTACATGTCCGGCTACTCGACGGTCCTCGGGCAGTTCGGCTTCCCGGACCTGGAGATGGTCACGATGACCGAGATGGTCGAGAACGCCAAGCGCATGGTCGAGGCGACCAACCTCCCCATCATCGCCGACTGTGACACTGGCTACGGCGGCATCCACAACGTCCGCCGCGCCGTCCGCGAGTACGAGAAGGCAGGCGTCGCCGCGATTCACATCGAAGACCAGACGACGCCGAAGCGATGTGGCCACATCGCTGGGAAGCAAATCGTCTCCCGAGAGAAGGCCAAGGCTCGATTCGAGGCCGCCGTCGACGCCAAGCAGAGCGAAGACACCATCATCATCGCCCGCACCGACGCCTACGGGTCGTCGAACGGTGACTGGGAAGAGCACCTCGAACGTGGCCGCATCTACGCCGACGCCGGCGTCGACCTGGTCTGGCCAGAGATGCCCAACCCGAGTCGAGAGGACGCCGTCAAGTACGCCGAGGAGATTCACGAGACGCATCCCGACCTGAAACTCGCATTCAACTACTCGTCGTCGTTCGCGTGGTCCGAAGAGGAAGACCCGCTCACGTTCCAGGAACTGGGTGACCTCGGGTACAAGTACATCTTCATCACGCTGTTCGGCCTCCACTCGGGCGCACACGCCGTCTACGAGGACTTCAAGAAACTCGCCGAACAGGACGAAGAGGGGCAGTTCGACCTCGAACAGCGCTACCTCGGCCACCCGACCGAGAGTCACCACGAACTCTCGTTCGTCTCACGGTATCAGGACATCGAGACGGAGTTCGACCCAGAGGCCCGCCGACGCATCGAGGAATCCGAAGGGTTCAGCGAAGAACAGGCCGACCCCATCACGTCGAACGACGACTAGGGACACACCGATACTTTCTGCCAAACCAATTATTAACACACTATAATCCAGATACACGTATATGACTGAACGAAGACACGACAGAGAGTTCGTGCGGACGTTCTTCACGTCGCCGACGGCCGTCGAAGGCGAAGAAGACTCCGCGAAGATGATTCGAAGCGCGTCCCAGCTCCGCGGCATGCAGGCCCCGGACGTGTGGGTGCCCGACAACGAAGACGCGACAGCGCCCTCGATGCGCGACGAAGGTGTCGAGAACATCATCGAAGTCGTCTCCGAGAATGGAGCCGACTTCCCGGGTGAGATTCACCCGCGGATGGTCTGGCACCGCGACAGTCCTGCGACGCGCTATCAGGGATTCCAGCACATGCTGGAAATCGCGAGTTCCGACACCGGTGCAATCGAACACATTGACGGGTTCGTCATCCCCGAAGTCGGCGACATCGACGACTGGAAGAAGGCCGACGAGTTCTTCACCATCGTCGAAAACGAGTGCGGCCTCGAAGAGGGAAGCCTCGCGATGTCCGTCATCATCGAGAGCGGAGAGTCCGAACTCGCGATGGGGAAACTCCGTGACGAGATGGGCAAGGACACGAACAACCTCGAACGGTTGTTCCTCTTCGTCGACGGCGAGGTGGACTACACGAAAGACATGCGCGCGATGACGCCGACGGGCGAACTGCCGGCGTGGCCCGAGCTGCGCCACAACACCTCTCGCGGTGCCAGCGCGAACGGGTGTATCGCAGTCGACGGCCCGTACGACGACATCCGCGACGTGGAAGGCTACCACGAGCGCATGACCGAGAACCAGGCGAAAGGGATGCTCGGCATCTGGTCGCTCACGCCCGGTCAGGTCGTCGAGGCCAACACGTCGCCGCTTCCGCCGAAGACCGGTAGTTGGCTTCTCGACGTGGACGGCGAGCAGGTCGAACTCGACTCCGAGGACGGCGTCGAAGTCTACGACGGCGACCGCATGTCGCTCGAAGCGACCGACGGTGGCTACGAACTTCGCGTCGGCAGCGACACGCGAACGCTGGACGAAGACGAACTGCACGAGGAACTCCTCGGTCTGACCTCGTACGTCCCGAGCATGGACGACATCGTCGACTCGATGGAGGAGTTCGAGGCCGCCAAGGAGGCCGGACGAGGTGCAATCGCCATGGAACGGTCTGCGACGCTCCGCATCGGTGACACCGAGTTCGACATCTCCACCGACCGGATGTGGGACGAGGCGACCTATCAGGCCGCGATGACACCCATCAGTCTGTTCCAGGACGTGTACGAGAACCGCCCTGACCAACACGACGAGTTGGAAGAACGCTACAGTACGGGCGTCGTCGAACGCGCGATGGAGGTCGGTCTCTAAGCACAGCACGCTGCCTTCGGCAGCACTCCGCCTAGATGCGGTCGCCGTCGGGCAGGAACCACGTTCGACGGCACTCCTGGTTGTAGCTCTACGCGGCGCACACGCCCGATACCGTGGGGGCGGTGCGCCACTCGTTTTTTCGACGAATCTCCTTCGCTCCTGTCCAGTCTCGACCGGCGACGGGTTCGACGCCACGCTCAAGTTCGAGCGGCGCGACTCCTCCCACGTGAACGATTCGAGCCTCCAGCACGTCGGTGACCGACCGGCGGAACCCGACGCAATCGTCGAGTTCGACGACGACCTACCCGAAGAGACACTGGAGCGACTCCGGACTGTGAGTTTCTACCTCGACAACGCCATCGAGATTCCGGGGACGAACTACCGAATCGGTCTCGACCCCATCTTGGGATTCGTCCCCGGCGTCGGCGACACCGTCGGGTCGGCCCTCTCGGCGTACATCCTCGTCGAAGCGGCGATGATGGGCGTCCCGCGGGCCACACTCGCTCGGATGTTCGGCAACGTCCTGCTCGACGCGACGGTTGGGTCGGTTCCCGTCGCCGGTGACGTGTTCGACGCCGCGTGGAAGGCGAACGCGCGGAACGTCCGCCTCATCGAGGACCGCTACGGCGAGTTTTCGGGCGAGGGCGTCGAAGCGGACCGGCGATTCCTGCTCTTCGCCGTCGCTATCGTCACGGTACTCTTGGTCGGACTCGGCGTTTCGGTCACGCTCGCTGTACTGTGGGTTCTCGGCCAACTCGGTATCGGCCTCTTCTGACGACTCTGCGTCCCCCGTCTGTTCGGGTTCTCGACAGTGACCTGTGTGACCGTGGGACTGGTCATCGATGCCCAAAGTATAAAATAAAAGACATTTATACCGGCCTCGCAAAAATTGCCTATGCAACGACGAACCTTTCTGAAAGGCGTCAGCGCGACAGGTGCCCTCCTCACCGCCGGTTGTCTCGGCGGTGCTCCCACGTCCGGCGGCGCATCGGACGAGACGACGACTCCCGAACCCGCCCCGGTTCCGGAGTCCGACATCTCGTTCCCGAGCGAAGGCGGCGTCCTCCGCGCAGTCCACATGGGCGGCGACCAAATCGAAGACGAGGACACGACCGAGGTGTACGTCGCCGTCGACGGCGAGCGAACCACGACGTGGGTCGCAGACGACGAAGAGACGCAACCGTACCCAATCTCGGTCGGGAACTTCGTCGAAATCGAGGCGGCGGAGTCCGGGTCCACCGTCGAAGTCGTCTGGGTGGGTCGCGCCGGCACCGAATCGGTACTCGCCACGCACGAAGTACCCGCCAAAGAGACGACGACAGAGACAGCCACGCCGACCGAGACGGCGACGGCTAACGAGACGACAACCACGACGACGAACCAGACGGCCACGCCGACCACGACGACACCTGCAAACGAGACGGTCACGGATACCACGACGACTGCAAACGAGACGACCACGGATACCACGACGACTGCAAACGAGACGACCACGACCAGCGAGTAACCGAGCAACAACCGTCAGCGAACTTTTTTATTCGAAGACGCGGCCAATTCGGCGCAGTCGACGACCGACAGAAGCGCACTTAGTCGTCCGCAGGCACGCCGTCGTGCTCGTAGTCACTGACTGCTTCGGGTGCCACGATACCGGTACGGACGCCGAGGCGCTGAACGAACGGGACGAGTGCCCGGCGCTTCATCAGCGCGAACCCGGAGAGGATGAAGGCGAACCCGAGGATGGTCTCGGACCCGATGGTCTCGCCGAGGACGGCCCATCCACTGAGTGCGGCGACGATGGGCACGGCGTAGCTCACGAGGTTGATTTCGATGGCTCCGATACGGTCCAAGAGGACGAAGTAGATGATGAACCCGGCGGCACTACAGAGGACGGCGAGGAAGAGGAGTGCCGCCACGACCAGCGGTGACCACGCGACGGTTGCGATACCGGGTTCGCCGAGGACGGGACTCGCGACGTGGAGCAGTCCAGCACCGAGCAGCATCATCCACGCCTGCATCGGAACGACCGGTGGGTTGCCTGGGAGTCGCTTGACGAGGACGGTGCCGAACGCCCAACTCACGGCGGCGAGAGAGAGGAGGACGACGCCCACGAGTTGGCCGCCGACCGACCCAGAGGAGAGAGCGATGACGACGGTTCCGACGAGACCCAGGGAGACGCCGACGAACCCGCCAGCGTCGAGTCGTTCGTCGGGGAGCATCGACCACGCGAACAGTGGCGTGAGAATGGGAGAGGTGCTGAGAACGATAGCCGCGACACCACTGGTGACGTACCGCTGGCCGGAGAACAAGAGTGCGAAGTGTGCACCGATGAGAAGCGTGCCACCGACGGCGACGACGACCCACTCGTCTCGGCCGCGTGGCCGCCAATCTTCGGCCGCGAACAACGCGTAGCCGAACAGCACGACACCGGCCACGTCGTACCGAAGTGCAGCGAAGAGTGCGGGGGGAAGCACCTCCAACCCGACTTCGATGGCGATGAAGGATGTCCCCCAGAGAACCGCGAGGATTGCGAACAGTGCGACGTTTCGATGTGTTTGTGTTCCGATAGACACGAGATATCGACCTGAGACCCGGTTGTTGCCCGGACTATCACGCCCCCGTACATGAAATTTCTCGGAGTCAGGATAACACCTCACCCGGCGTATGTTGACGAATGTCTCAGCAAGAAGATGAGTCTCTGTGGGCGTTCGAACAAAGTAAGGTAGTTACGCGCGCCGCGAGAGAACCCGAGTATGAGTATCTTGGAGGACGCCCGTGCCCTCGCCGAGAGTGGGCCTGTCTGTGATGCCTGTCTCGGCCGGGCCTTCGCCGAACGGAGTTTCGGGTTGACGAACGCCGAACGAGGCCAATCGCTTCGCATCGCCGCCGCCCTCGACGCAGACGAACCGTACGAATCCGTCGACACCGAAGACTGCTGGGTCTGCGAAGGTGAATGTGCTCGCTTCGACGACTGGGCAGAGCGCTGTGCCGCGTCCATCGACGACGTCGAAGTCGAGACGTATCAGGTCGGGACGCGAGCACCACCGCTGGTCGAAGAGAACGAGATACTCCTCCGCGAAGGTGCTGGCCTCCCCGAAGACGCCGGCGAACTGTTCAAGTCCGAATTCAACCGCGAAGTCGGCAAGCGCATCGGCCGTCTCACCGGCACTGACGTCGACTTCACACGCCCAGACGTACAGTTCCTCCTCGACATCGAGCGAGACGTCGTCGAGACACAACTCAACTCGGCGTTCGTCTACGGTCGCTACCGCAAACTCGAACGCGATATCCCGCAGACAGAGTGGCCCTGCCGCGAGTGCGACGGGTCGGGATACAAAGGAAAAGAGCCGTGTGACTACTGCGGCGGGTCTGGCTACCTCTACGAACACAGCGTCGAGGGGTTCGTCGCGCCCGTCGTGATGGACGTGATGGACGGCGTCGACGCGAAATTCCACGGTGCGGGCCGCGAGGACGTGGACGCCCTGATGCTCGGGACGGGTCGTCCTTTCGTGGTCGAAATCATGGAACCCCGGCGTCGCGACATCGACGTGGAACAACTCGAAGGCGACGTCAACGCGATGGCCGAGGGAGCCATCGAAGTCGAGGGACTCCGCCTCGCCACCTACGACATGGTCGAACGCGTGAAGAAACTCGACGCGAGCAAGCAGTACCGCGCCGCCGTCGAGTTCGACGACGACGTAACCGACGAAGAGTTACAGGCCGCACTGGACGAACTCACCGGCGCGACCATCGACCAGTACACGCCTAACCGCGTCGACCACCGCCGCGCCAGTCTCACTCGCGTCCGGCAGGTCTACGACGCCTCCGGCGAACTCGAAGACGCACGGCACGCCACCGTCGAAATTCACGGCGAAGGTGGCCTCTACATCAAAGAACTCGTCTCCGGCGACGAAGGCCGGACGGAACCGAGTCTCGCTGGCCTCCTCGACACGGGGGCAGTCGTGACGGCACTCGACGTTATCGCCGTCGAAGGCGAGGACGAACCGTTCGAGGACGACGAGTTCTTCAAGGACTGACCGGGGACTCCGGCACCAGACTTCTCTCGGCAAGTCGTACCACGTCTCGATGCTCGACTCCCACAGTCGGAGAACTGTGATTCGGCATTAAGATGACGACGAACCGATAGTCCGTATGGGAAAGACAGCGACCCGCACCATCTTCGCGGGAAAACGCGGGTTGGTGGGCTACGTCGCCATCTACCTCGGATGGGCGTGGTTCTTCTGGAGTCTCGTCGTTCTCTCCGGACAGAGCGTCTGGACGTTCCCGAACGTCCTCCTGTTCTACGTCGGTGCTATCAGTCCCGCGTTGGGGGGCATCCTGATGGTGTACCGCCGCAGCGGTGTCGCTGGCCTCCGACGACTTGGGAACCGCATCGTCGACGTTCGGCGAATCCGCCCGCGGTGGTCACTCGTCATCGTGGGGTTGTATCCGGCGATTACGTTGACCGCCGCCGGAATCGCCGCTCTCGTCGGTGCCGAGACCACCCCGCTGAACCCCACCGAGGCGCTCGAACGACTGGTGACGCCGCTGAGTCTGTTCGCCTTCTTCGGGTTCACGCTCGGCGCTGGACTGGTCGAAGAGACCGGTTCGACAGGGTACTTTCTGGACCGACTCATCGCCGTCTGGAACCCGACAGTTGCGGGTGTCGTCAGCGGTGTCGTCTGGGCGAGTTGGCACATCCCGCTGTTCTTGATGGACGGCTACTACAGTCAGGCGTCGTACCAGCCAATCGTCTGGCGCTTTTTCGCCACGTTCGTCTTCTTAGAGACGCTGTACGCGTGGCTCTACGACAACACCGACCGGAGCGTCCTCGCGGCAATCCTCTTCCACCTGATGATTAACCTCACCGGCGAGGTGCTCGCGCCGTCCCAGCAGGTCAGGTGGTACGCGTTCTACCTCACGATCCTCGTCGCCGTCGCGGTGGTCGGGTGGCGAAAGCGTGAGGTGATTGGACAGCAGGTTCGGTCGGTCGGTACCTGACGAAGCAGTGGAAGACGAGAGTCCACTCCACGAATGGACAGGGGGAAGACACTTATTCGACCGACAGGTGGTCAGACCATGTCCCTCCACCCCCGCCGCCGCGCCGTGCTCAAAGTGTTCGCAAGCGGGTCGGCCACGCTTCTCGCCGGGTGTCTGGGAGGTGGTTCTGCGGGGACCACGTCCACGACGGCACCGACGCAGGAATCGACCACGACGGAAGTCGAGACAGACACGACGACAATCGAGACCCACACGTGTGACGAACAGGGAGTCGTCCCCGACGTCGAAGTCCGCAACAAACGGGACGAACCGGTCATCGTCACGCTCACCGTCGAAGACCGGACGACCGGCACACTGTTGTTCGAATCGACTTACGACGTGCCGGCGAACGAGTTGACGACCGAAGAAGACGACACCGTGTTCTCCTCGCTCGACCCCGAGACTGACCACCAAATCTGGGCTACTGCCACGGTCGGCGAGCAATCCGACACCGAAGACGTGTCAGTCGTCGCGCAGACACCACTCATCAGGGGTATCGCCGTCGCCGTCACGTCCGACGGGGTTGCCGTCTTCGACTACCACGCTGACCCCGGGCCGCGAGTCAACTGGGATTGCTACCCGCGAGACTGAATCGGTACGTTCAATCCCTCCCTCGAAGACCCGTCCAGATATGCGAATCGGCGTCGACGAGGCCGGAAAGGGACCCGTGCTCGGTCCGATGGTCGCCGCAGCGGTTCGAGCAGACCCCCAGACGCTTCCCGATGGAATCGCCGACTCGAAGCGACTCTCGCCCGCCCGCCGCGAGGAACTCGCCGCGACGCTCCGCGAACGCGACGACATCTCGGTCGGTGTCGCGTTCGTCGAACCCGCGACCATCGACGACCCCGAGACGGACATGAATCTCCTCACCGTCCGGGCGCAGGTGGAAGCGGCGGCCGAAGTCGCCGCCGACGCCGACGAACTCGTCTGTGACGCCGGTGACGTGAGCGAGTCGCGGTTCGGCACTCGCGTCCGCGACGGACTCGCCGACGCGGGCGTCTCCGTCGAGGTTCACGCCCAGCACCGCGCCGACGACGAACACGCCATCGTCGGCGCGGCGAGCATCGTCGCCAAGGTCGAACGTGACCGCCGCGTCGACGCCATCGCCGAGGAGTACGGCGACGTCGGAAGCGGCTATCCGAGCGACCAGACGACGCGTGACTTCTTGCGGGAGTTCGTCCGCGAGCACGGTATCCTGCCCGATTGCGCGCGGAAGTCGTGGTCGACGTGTGCGGACGTGCTGGCCGCGCACGAACAGGCGTCGCTCGGGGACTTCTGAGGCACAAAAAATCTGGTCGCGCGGCGGGTTAGTTGGAGGATTGGTCGCGGGGGAACGAGTGTCGGCGGAGGGTTACACCATCTCGTCGAGCGAGACGTACGAACCTTCTTGCGCGGAAATCCACGTCGTCACCAGTTCGTCCTCGGAGAGGCCTGCGGGGAAGATGGTGCACTCGTCTGGTGCGTCGTCGTACGGGGCAACGATTGCCGTATACTCCAAGTCATCTGCCGGGGATACGTTTCGTCCCTGACGCTCCGTCGTCGTCGTCGTCATCGCGTCCGTGTCGTCGTGTCGAAGTGGAGTCTCTTCCATGAGTGGAGTGGTTTGCACCGTAATCACCGACGGGCGGCGGTTTCTCAGAAATCGCTTCAATCAATAGTTTTCATTCAGACTATATTACTCTACTGGAGATTACCCCGAGATTGAAACGACCGGAACCAGCTACCTATCCAGAATCGGGGGAGACCACTCGTACAGCACGCACTCAGTGCTGGGTCTACGAGAGACGGAGAAAAGCCGCAGTGAAAGCGAGTCCAGAAGTGGTGTCAGCGATCCTCGGTCAGGAGGATTCGGAGGATGTCACCGTACGCCGGACGGGTGACGAGGACGCCGACGATGACGCCGAGGATGGTGAAGATGGCGAAGCCTTGCAGGTCGCCGAGCGAGAGCACGGCGAGCGGACTCATCGCGATGATGGTCGTCGCGGCGGCAGCGCCGATAACCCAGAAGGCACGGCGGAAGCGCGACTGGAAGACCTTGCGCGACTTCACCGTCCCTTCGCCCATCACCTCGTCGGCGATGATGATGAGGTCGTCCACACCAGTCCCGATGACAGCGATGAACCCAGCGATGACCGAGAGGTCGAGTGGGTAGCCGATTGCCGCGGCGAACCCGAGGAGGATGTACACCTCGGAGAGACCCGTGACGATCATCGGAAGTGCGACCTGCGGTTTGCCGTAGCGGAGGAAGACGACCCCAGCGACGGCGAGGACGGCGATGATACCCGTGATGAGCGAGTCGGTCTTGAAGTTCTCACCCTGACTCGGAGAGATGTACGACGATGTACCGCCGTCTTCACCCGAGAGGTCGAGTTTCGCGGGGAGCGCACCGGCACGGAGGTTGATGGCAATCTCCTGTGCCTCGGACGTGTTGAGCGTCTGCAGTTGGAAACTCGGTGCGTTGGCCCACTCGCCGGAGCGCATACCGTCGGCGAGTCCGGGACTCATCCCGAAGGCGTTGACGACTTCGCCGTTGACGACGAGGAGCAGACACCCTTCGGTCGTGTTGCGGCCGTCTTCATCCATGTACGTACACTGTGTGCCGCCGGGTTGGGCGACACCAGTTTCGACGACGTCGTCTTGGAAGTCCCGCGCTGGTTCGTCACGGACCGAGACGGGGACGAACGCCCCACCGCCAGTCTGTGGTTCCTGTGCCGTCCCGATGGACGTGAAGTCGGCTTGCGTCAAGACGGCCTCACGCGTCTCGTAGACCCGCGACCCGTTCTGGGAGGTCGGGTAGTAGATGTCGATTTGGACGGTCCCGCGCTCACCGACGAGGTCGATGACGTCCTGTCGGTCACGGTTCGGCACCTCGACGAGGATGAAGTGTTCGTTCGTCGCCGTGGTTACCTGTTGGACCGTCCCGCCGGAGAGTCCTGCCTCGTTAATTTTCGATTCGAGGACGCGGACCGTCTCCGTTCGGGTCGTCTCGGTGACGCCGTCTCTGACCTCACCGTGCGCGTATCCGGCCGCGTCGAGCGCACTGCTGAGGTCGTCGGTGGTGACGTTCTCGGCAGTCGCTTCGACCGTGTTGCCTTCGGCACCCTGCCGGGCGATGACGTCCGCGGCGTCGGCGTCCGGTAACTGCGCGGCGACTTGCTGTTCGACGACGCGGTCGGAGTCCCCGTTGAACTCCACGTCCTCGGCGGTGACGCCGACGAGCGGTGCGCGGATTCGCGTCCCGCCGTCGAGTTGGAGACCGTACTTGAGGTTGGTCATGCTGTCGTCCTCGCCGATAGCGGGTTGAGACCCGACCGTCGGCGAGAACAGGGCGAACGTCGAGATGAGGATGCCGATGACGAGCAGGATGACCCGCCAGTTGTCGCGGATGGTACTCATCGGGCCACCCCCTCGAACTTGTACCAGCGAAGGAGCGTCACGTTGAGCATGTAGGTGTTCATCAGGTCGGCGGTAAGCCCGAAGACGAGGACGGTGCCGATAGCGGCGAGCAGTTGAATGCCGAACAGCGTCGCCGTGATGGTCATGACAATCATGGCCGCGATGGACGTCAGCGTCATCGTCACACCGGTCTGCATGGCGCGGTACGTCGATTCGTAGAAGTCACCAGAGCGCCGGAGGATGTGGTTGTTCAGGAGGATGTCGGAGTCGACGGAGTACCCGATGAGCATGAGGAGTGCTGCGACGGTTCCGAGCGACAGTTCGATGCCGAGGATGTTCATCAGTGCCACCGGGATGACGATGTCTGAGAACGCAGAGATGACGACGGCGATGGAGGGAACGAACGTGCGGAACATCGCGAACACGAGAATGCTCATCCCGGCGAACGCGACGAGGACGCCGCCGAGCGCGAGCAGTTGCGTGTCGGAACCGAAACTCGCGGAGACAGCGTCGACGGAGCGGATTTCGAAGCCTGCCGCTTCGGCCTGTTGTTCGAGTTCCGTCGTCGTCGCGCTTCCGGACTGGAACGTCACCACGTACGTCCCGTCGGCGGCGACGGCGCGAATCGACTCGGGGTTGGTATCGAAGGCCGCGCGGACCTCGTCTTGCGGGGCATCCGTTGCGATACGGAGTTCGGTGCCACCGGTGAAATCGACGCCGGGGTCTACCGGTGAACCAGTCGCGACGTACCACCCTCCGATGACCAGCAGGGCCACCGCGAGAACCGCGAGGGGGACGGCCGCGAGTTGGCGATTCGTGTACCGGGTGTAGTCTACCTCCGGTACCGTAAACTCGACCATGCGTTGCGGTCCTGAGCGACGCCGAATAAGGTTTCTTATCCGTGGCAGGATACGGTGCCGAGGCACACGGTTTGACGGACGCGCGACGATTCCGCGACAGGCCCATAGTCTTTGAACAACAATCGTGAATCATGACCAGTGAATCGGCAGCACCAGAACCAGCGACTGAAGCGACGGCGACGAGCGTCGTCGTCTCTTTCCCGGACGAACTGAGCGCGTGGGGCCGCGACCAGTTGACGGCCGACCGGTTCGTGAACTACCTGAAACGGTTCCACGACGAGGCGGCCCTCGGCGACGAGTGGGAAGAGTTCCTCGACGTGGGGTGCTGTGGTGACTCGCTCACGCTGACGCTTCGCGTCGAAGAACTCGAACCCGCCGGCGCGACGACCCTCTCCGAAGAGACGGACGTGGAGTTCGTCGAACGCGAAGGAAGCGTCCACGGAGGGTGGTGCGTCCAGAGCGCCGACGGACCTGCGTCGACGACGGGGAAGCAAGACTGACGACGGAAAACAGGGTTCCCTACCGACTAGGGCATGTACCGAACCGAGACGACGCCCGGACCAGACCGGACTTCGACGCGGTTCACGTCGAGTCGGGCCGCGCGAGAAAGTAGTCCCTCTCGGTCGGAGAGGATGTCGTCGACGGCCTGTTCGGTCATCTCTTCGGGCACCGACAGGACGTGAATTTCGCCCGTCCCCGCTCGCTCTTGGGTGACGAGTTCGCCCTCGGGGTTCTCACTGGCGATGGTTCGCGAGTTCGTCGTCGGCGACTCCGACGAGCGTTCGATGGAGACGGTCCAGCGTGATTCGACTTCGACGAGTTGCCACGAGACGTTCATCGGCGGGTCGGGCGCGACGGTGCCGCGGACGGCCTCTTCCTCGGAGACCCCGGGGTTCGAAGAGAGCGTGTGTACCTGCCCGGATTGCACGTCTCGCAGGACCGCCGACTGGTCGTCGGCCGCCGTCACGAGGAACGTTCCCGTTCGTTCGGACTCGGTCATCACCCGGTGTAGGCAGTCGCGCCTTTTCCCCGTTTCGGGGTCTGTCGGCGCTGGTTGTCGCTGGTTCACACGGAAACAGATGGTGAAACGACTACTGCGAGTGTTCAACTACGAAGACGGTACCATCCTAGCTCGGTGCACCGAGGTCCGGCCACTACTCACCGCAGCAATCGATGGACGCCGTAAATCGCCGCCGCGCACACTACGGGTGGGACGAGGCCGTACAACGGCGGAAGCGCGTAGAGGAGTTCCACGACGGGAACGAGCGCCGAGACGGTGATTGGGCCGAGTGTGAACGGTTCGACAGGCGTCTGTAAGTCCGCCGGCACCGAGACGACGAGACCGACGTACATCGAGAGCATGAACAGGAACCCGGTGAACGCGAGGCTCACGTCGTAGCGGGGGTCCGACCCAGTGCGTCGATGCCGCCGAGCGACGAACAGGATGGGTGCGACGAGCGGTGCGACCAGAAACAGTCCCACGAGGACGTAAAACGACCGCGAAAGGGTGAGCGACCCGCCGGGGACGGCCGCCGTCGCGCCGATGAGGACCACGAGTCCGAAGATGACGAACAACGAGACGATACCGGACGCGAGGGCACCCACGAGGACGTAGAGTTTGAACAGCCACGACTCGCTGTGCCGGAACGCGTACGGGAACGCCCCGAAGACGCCGCCGTAGTCGTCTGCCATTAGCCGGTGATTAGGAGTGACTGCGATTAAACCGACCGGTGTCGTTTTCACGCCGGCCGACGCGCGAATTACCATGCAAGTAGACCTCGGGAACGTCCTCGACACGGCGTCGGCCCACGGTGTCTCACGCGAGACGCTCGAACGGCTCGACGGGCGCGTCGCGGACGCCCACGAACGTATCGAACAGGGACGGGAGGACAACGAACACGGCTACGAAGCGCTGAACCTTCCGAGCACGACAGACCCCGACGCGATTCGCGAGGCAGTCAGCCGATTCGACGACCCCAACGCGGTCATCACCGTCGGTATCGGCGGCAGCGCCCTCGGCGCGGCAACGCTGACGGACGCCCTCGACAGCGACGTGGACGCGTACTACCTCGACAACGTCGACCCCGAAGCGGTCGCGTCGCTCCTCGACTCGCTGGACCTCTCGCAGACCGTCGTCAACGTCGTCTCACGCTCCGGGACGACGGCCGAGACGCTGGCGAACTTCCTCGTCGTCCGCGAGGCGATGGCCGACGCCGGCGTGGACTGGGCTGACCGGACGTTCGTCACGACCGGTGAGGAGGGCAACCTCCGTGACCTCGCCGAGAAGCACGACCTGCCACTTCTCCCGGTTCCCGACGGCGTCCCCGGCCGCTTTTCCGTCCTCTCGACAGTCGGTCTCGCCGCGGCGGCCATCTGCGGGCACGACATCGAGGCGATTCTGGACGGGGCGGCCGCACAGGAGGCCCGTCTCTCCGACTCGCTGTTCGACTCGCCTGCGTACGCCTACGGTGCCGTCTCGTTCGCCCTCGCCGAGCGCGGGATGCTCCAGAACGCGATGATGCCCTACGCGGAGTCGCTGGAGACGTTCTCCGAGTGGTTCGCACAGTTGTGGGCCGAGTCACTCGGCAAGGATGGGTTGGGCCAGACACCGCTTCGCGCCCTCGGGGCGACCGACCAGCACTCACAACTCCAACTGTACCGCGCCGGCCCACGGGACAAACTCGTCACCCTCGTCCGCGCCACCGAACGCGACGACGTAGCCATCCCGGAGACGGACCTCGACGGCCTCGCGTACCTCGGCGGGTCCTCGCTCAGTGAACTCCTCGATGCCGAGTTCGAGGCCACGGAAGCGAGTCTCGTCGCCGCCGACCGCCCGAACGTCCGCATCGAACTCGAACGCGTGGACGAGTACGGCCTCGGCGAACTCCTCTACGCGATGGAAGCGGCCTGTGTCCTCTACGGTGAACTCGCGAACGTGGATACCTTCGTCCAACCGGCCGTCGAGTGGGGCAAACGCGCCGCCCGCGGCCTCCTCGGTGGCGGCGACTTCGAAGAGGCGGACGCGGTGGCGGACAAAGAACGACTGGTCGTCGAATAGCGCTCGAAACGACCCTAGATGGCGACCCGAGAGGGAACGGCCACCCGTTCCGTCATCGTCGCCTCGTCGTCAGCAGGCCGGGACGCGTCGACTGCTTCGATGAGGACGATGACGTCGTACCCCTGTTCTTCTTTGATTGTCGTGCGAATCGCTTCGGCTAATCCACTGGGTAGGACCCCACCGGGGGAGTCGACGAGAATCGTCACTTCGGGGTCTTCACTGAACAGGAGACCCTGTACCGGTGAGACGTCGATATGGACTTCTACGAGGCGGACGTTCTGATACCGCTGTTGTGAGAGGACGTCGGCTATCTCGGTGTTCAGGTTCTGCTTGAACTGGGCGTCGGCAATCGAGAGGAGCGTCACACCCGAGAGAATGACGCCCAAGACGAGGAGCGAGAACGTGATGATGCCGAGCAGTTGGATGGTCCGTTTGCGAGCGTAGCCCGCATCACCTTCGGACACTGGACGGTAGCCACTCACCCACAGGAGACTGAGCGCCACGAGATTCACCGCGAGAATGTTCACGAGTAGGAGGGTCCCGGCTTCGAGTATCGCGAGTGGGGCGTCCCACGCGATGCCGATGCCGACAGTGGCCGCCGGCGGAACCAGCGCGACGGCAATCATCGCACCGACCAGCACCGACGACACACCGCGAGTCAGGCTGAACACGGCCGCAACACCGGCCCCGACTGCGAGGACCAGCGAGAGGATGTTCGGCGTCAGTCGTTCTTGGACCTGTGGGACCTCTATCGGATTGAATCCCGGCGGCACCAACAGGGTCTCTTTGACCAGCAGTGAGAAGACGAGTCCGCTCGCGATGGCGAGCAACACGCCGAGAACCTGCAACCCGACACCTCGACGGAAGAGTTTCGGTTCGTAGAGTACGCTCCCGACAGACGCGGAGATGGCCGGCCCCATCACGGGCGCGATAATCATCGCGCCGATGATGACCGCCGCAGAGTTCGACAGCAACCCCGTCGTCGCGACGACAGCGCTGACGATAGTCATCACGACGAACGTGGACAGCGGCGGTGCCATATCCTCGGCACGCGAGACCAGTTCTGCACGTGACAGCGACAGGTCGGTATACTTCTTCTTCGTCTCGGCGAATCGCTTTGAGACGACCGTCTCGGCGCTGACGACGATGGTGTACCCCGCTTCTTCGAGTCCGACGCCCCGGAGTCGGGTCAACACCGGTTCGACTGCGCTGGTCGGGAGCGGAAACGAAACCTGCGCTTCGTACTCTCCTCTCCCAATCTCTTCGCTCACAGCGTAGTCGATTCCTTCGTCGTCCAACTCGTCGAGAACGTCCTCCAGTCTGCCAATTGGGATGAGTACGTGAACGAGGCGCATTTTTACGACAAATATACGTTATTTAGAGGCATAAATTAGATACACGAACGTTCGGTATTATCATACATTCAACCGTCGGTGACCATGTCGAGTGTCGGCCTATCGAGCGTGTGAACAGATAGACGGCCGGACGCAGAGCAAACACGCCGGTTCGCGCTCAGACCGATTGAGTCGACCACTTGTGCGGGCGTCGTCGCACGTACCCCTCGCAGTCATTTATTGGACTCGTCGGCTATCTTGAGTTCTGCGAAGAGACGTGCAGTGACGACTTCTTCGACGATTCGGAGCAACGTCTCGTCGTCACTCGTGTAGTCGCCAAAGATGCCGAGCGGGATTTCACCGCCCGCGACGTCGTGGTGTCCGCCGGCGCTCCCCACGTCGCTGAACGCTTTTCTGAGGACGTTGCCAGCGTGGATACGCGGGTCTGGTGACCGAGCGCTGAGTTGGATTGCGTCGTCGATGACACCGAAGATGATGGCCGTTTCGACACCCTCTAAGGTCGCAAGATAGTCCGCGGCCTGTGGTAGTGCATCCCGCTCGGTGGTTCGGCCGACGTGCGAGACGAGGACCGAACGCTTTACTCTTCTATTGCCGATGGCAGTCGCAATCGCATCGAGCGTCTCCCCCGTGAACGACGGTGCCGACAATCGGCGGAGTAGTTCGTGGTCCGCTGACTCGTGGAGAAACGCCGCCGCTTCGTATTCTTCGCGGGTCACGCTCCGGAGAAAATTGAGCGTCTCGCGACGAATCGCAAACAGGAGTGCCGTCGCTAGCGCCTCGTCGATGTCGATGTCGAGTGCTTCGACGTACTCGGTGAGGATGGTCGCCGCGGCACCGATGTGCTCTCGGTGGTCGACGAATCGTGCGTCGATACCGTTCGCCGGATGGTGGTCGATGACGATATCGATGGGCGTGTCCTTCGGGACTCTGTTGTTCGCACCGGGAATCGAGTGGTCGACGAACGCGAGCAACGACTCTGGAGGACGGTCTCGAACAGTCTTCGGGTCGAACTTACCGAGGTCGATATCCAGGAGGTTGACGAACGCGCGGTTCTGCTGGTGCGAGATATCTCCATCGTAGAGGATGTGGATGTGTGACTCATCGACGCCGGCAGCAGCGGCGATTCGCCCCAACGCGAGGGCACTCGCGAGACAGTCTGGGTCAGGGTTGTTGTGGCAGACGATGTTGAGTTCGTTCCCCTCGGATAGCAACTCGTGAAGTTGCTGAGGTGCACTCATCACATCGTATAGGTCCTCTATCACGTTAGGAGCGACGGTAGGTTGACAGATTCCAGACTGTCTCTCGGGCGTGAACAGACGGCGACGTCGAACGCGACCTGACCCGAATCCGTTATCCGGTCTGCTTCCGAAAGGGAGACCAATGGCACACGACTCCGCCCACTCGTCGGCGAGTCCCAGCGACCACCTCCAGGCGTACGGCGGTATCATCATCGTCGTCGCCCTCGCGCTTATCGTCGGTGCGATGTTCGGTGCCGTCGCGAGCGGAATCGGGAGAGGGTTCCTCGCCCCGTCAGACCCGCTCGTAGACGCCATCGCCAGCGCGGGACAGTTCGTCGGCTTCGGCGTCGTCGGACTCGCGTACCTCGCGTCCCGCGACGACTGGGACATCATCCGCCTCGAACGCCCCTCGAAGCGAGACATGCTGTGGATTGGCGGCGGTCTGTTCGCGCTTCTCGTCGTCTACCTCGCCGCGACGGCGCTGATGAACCTCCTCGACATCCAGAGCGGAGAGAGCGTCCTGGCACAACAGGGCCGTGAGAATCCGGTGTACTTCCTCTATCTCACCGCTGTCACTATCTTCCTCGTAGGTCCGACCGAAGAACTCATCTTCCGAGGTATCGCGTACGGCGAACTCCGCCGCCTCTGGGGGCCAGCCCCGGCCGTCGTTCTGTCGAGTGCGGTGTTCGCCTCTATCCACCTCTGGTCGTTCTCGGGTGAAGGGATGCTCATCTCGCTCGGGATGGTGTTCGTCCTCGGGAGCGTCCTCGCGATTATCTACGAGCAGAGTGGCAATCTCCTCGTCGCTGCCGTCGCTCACGGTCTGTTCAACGCAGTCCAGTTCCTCGCGAGTTACGCGCAGACGACTGGACTGCTCTAACGCCGGGCGGCTGTCGGTCTACGCCGGGTTCTTTCGTGCGAGGCCCATCCCGCAGATGGGACAGCGGTCTTTGTTCTCGTCGAACTCGCGGCCACAGCCCTGACACTGGAACTTCCAACTTCGCTGCTCGGAGATTCCGTCCTGGGCGATGACTTCGACGGTGACGTTGAGTCGCTCGGCGACGTTCTGCATCGCGTAGTCGTCGGTGACGAGAACCGCGTCGAGTTCGAACGCGGCGGCGATGAGGCGAGCGTCAGTCTCAGAGAGCACGTCAGCGTCACCCGTCTCCTTGGCGGCCCGAAGCACCTTGTCGACGGTTCCTTGCCCGGGGATGTGGACGTACATGCCGGCCCCTTCCTGCGCGTCGAATCGGAAGGCGTGTTCGCCGGTGAGTTCTTCTTTGACGAGCGGAATCGACGCCGTCTCGTCGTCAGTGTGGTACTCGTGGATGAACGCAGAAGAGTCGAGAATCCGCATGAGCAGTCTATCGTTGGACGACGATGTAGTCTTTGACTGCCTGCACGCGGTTCACCGGAATCTTGAACCGACCGCTCTCGTCGCGGTCGAACGCGACACGCGCGGGTGCGACTTGCTCGTTGGGTTGGACGAGCAGGTCGTTGAGCGACCCCGACTTCAGGTTCATCGTGATGTTGTACAGCATCCCGAGTTCCGTTCCGTCCGACCCCATGACGGCCTTTCCGGAGAGGTTCTCGGCGAGTATGTCGGCCATGCTCGAACGTTCCTCGTGGGTTACCATAAACGCCACGGGCACGTCTGACGGGCGGCGGACGACAGTGATTCGTCCGACGCTCGAACCGAAGATGGCACCCCACCGAGATTATCAGTAGAGAGAATAACCGTGTGGAAAAGACCCTTCGAGGCCGGTGACAACAGCGTAGTCTGCCGGTTACATCGACAAGAACGTATATATGTAGTAGTATCAAGCTGGAAATATGAGCAGGCAGTCAACTCGTCGCTCTTTCCTACGGGCAGGGGTACTCGGGGGACTCTCACTGGGTACCCTGGCCGCCGGAACTGGGACGGCGACGGCGGCAGAGCAGACAATCGTCTCGGGGACGCTCGTCGCCGAGAGTGGAGCAAAGGTCAATAGGGATAAAATAAGCGCCGCAGGCCGAAGCTACCACACGGGAGAGACAGATGCAAACGGCGAGTTCGAGATTGCCGTCGGCACGAACAGTGAGTACGAGTTCACCGTCCACAAGGCAGAGTCTGGACGCGAGTTGCAACCGACGAAAGACGGGATGCCGCACGTCTACATGTTCGAAGAGGTCACGGTGGACGACGGGCCGGTCGACCTCGGCGAAATCGTTCTACCGACTGCGCACATCCTCGATATCCGAATCGTGACACCCGACGGGAAGCCACTAACTGACGCTCGGCCAAAAATTAGAGACGATGGCTTCGGTGTCGACCCATATCGAATTCTCGTCGATGACGATGGCTATGCGAAAATCATCGAAGCGGATTTCACTGGCTTCGAAGTCGTAGAGTCGGTAACTGTCGAAGTAGAACCACCTCGTGGCGAAACGTATCCAGACGCGACGTTCACGCAGGCGGTCTACGTCGACAGACCGACTGTCGTGACCGCGACGGTGAGCGAGACTGGCGTCTCGTGGGACGTGTCGAAGTCGGAGGAAAAGCCCGAATCGACGGCGAGCACGTCGGGCGAGTCCACCGCGACCGCGACATCTGCCGACACGACACGTGAAACCGAAGACACCGGTACCGAAGCACAGACCACCGACGCGAACGAAACGACGCCGGACAGGCCGACCCGTGGGTTCCTGTCGAACGGTGCGTCCGCCGAGGACCTCGGGGCACTGAACGACCCGTTCGTGTTGACCGTAGGCGGCTTTCTCCTGTCTGTGCTCGGTATCGCTCACAACCTCGTGAGGGGGTACTAACCATGGCTCGTGGCAAACCAGCGCTCTGGAGTGCCGTTCTCGGCCTCCCGTTCGTCGGTGCCGGTGCGTGGTTGTACACCGGACAAGAGACGTACCCTCCGGACGTTGGCATCCCGTTCGTCCTCTTCGGGGCGTTCGTCGTCCTCGTCGGCGCGTACGTCCACTTCGTCTCTCCGAGTGCACCCCGGCTCTCAGACGGCGAAGAGATACTCGAAACACGACACCCGACACAACGGGTCGCTCGGGTGAAGGTTGCGGCCGGAATCCCGCTTCTCGCACTGACAGTGTACCTCCTGTACTTCACCTACTACCCGTACGTCTACCCGACGCTGACACTCGTCGTCGGTCTCTATCTGTTCTCAGTCGGTATCCACACCTACTGGACGAACTCGCTGACGACGTACTACGTCACGACGAACCGCATCATCAAGGAGTACCGCTTCGTCTCGCTGGTTCGACAAGAGATTCCGCGGTCGAAGATTCGGGGTGTACAAGAGCGGAAGTCCATCACCGAGAGCCTCGTCGGCCTCGGGAACGTTATGGTCGCCAGTGGCGGTGGTCATTCGCTAGAGATACGGATGCGAAATATGGAGCAGTCGGGGTCGTTCGCCGACAGTATTCGCAATCTCGTCTCGGAGTAACTTCGTCGGGCGTTCCGCACCAGAACCGGGACGCGATTCCCGCTTGATGCCGTGACGATGGACTTAACTGGAGTCACCGACTCGAATCGGGTAAGTAACCTTCTCCGGGGCGATTCTCCATGTCCGACACTGATTCGACGTCACAATCCGATACGCTTCGCACACCCATCGTGGCCGTCCTCGGCCACGTCGACCACGGGAAGACGAGTCTTCTCGACAAGATTCGCGGGTCCGCCGTCAGCGAGGGTGAGGCCGGGGCCATCACCCAGCACATCGGGGCCACCGCAGTCCCGTTAGACACCGTCTCGCAGATGGCCGGTTCCCTCGTCAAGCCCGAGGACTTCGACCTCCCGGGACTCCTCTTCATCGACACGCCGGGGCACCACTCGTTCAGCACGCTCCGCTCTCGCGGTGGTGCGCTGGCCGACATCGCCATCCTCGTCGTGGACGTGAACGACGGCTTCCAACCTCAGACCGAGGAGGCCATCGACATCCTCAAACGAACGGGCACGCCGTTCATCGTCGCCGCCAACAAGGTGGACACGACGCCCGGATGGAACCCACAACAGGGTGAACCAATCCAGAAGTCGCTGGAGAAGCAGTCCAAACGCGCCAAGTCGAAACTCGACGAGAGTCTCTACCAACTCATCGGCGAACTCTCCGACAAGGGCTTCTCTTCTGACTTCTACTGGCGCGTCCAGAACTTCCAGAAGAACATCGGTGTCGTCCCCGTCTCCGCGCTGACCGGTGAGGGCATCCCGGACCTCCTCGGCGTCCTCATGGGCCTCTCGCAACGATACATGAAAGACGAGATGGCAATCGACGTGGCCGGACCGGGCTACGGGACGGTCCTCGAAGTCAAGGAGGAACGTGGCTTCGGTGCCACCCTCGACGTGGTCCTCTACGACGGGACGATTCACGCGGGCGACACCATCGTCGTCGGCGGCGCGAACGAACCCATCGTGACCGAGGTTCGCGCACTCCTCCAACCCCGCCCGAACGCCGAGATTCGCACCGAGAAGCGATTCGACAAGGTGGACGAAGTCCGCGCCGCGGCCGGTGTCAAAATCGCCGCGCCGGACCTCGAAGACGCGATGGCCGGCGCACCCGTCCGGGTCGTCGGTGACCGCGACGTAGACGAAGTCATCCGCGAAGTCGAAGCCGAACTCGCGGACATCGAAGTGACCACCGAAGAGGAAGGTGTGGTCGTCAAAGCCGACACACTCGGCAGTCTGGAAGCGATGGCGAACGCACTGCAAGAGGCAGAAGTCCCCATCCTCCGCGCCGAAGTCGGCGACATCGCCCCACGCGACGTGGCCGTCGCGTCGACTGCCCGCGAACCCGAGCACAAGGTCATCCTCGGGTTCAACGTGGACGTGCTCTCGAACGCGCAGGACGAACTCGACAAAGGCGAGGTCAAACTGTTCGACGACGACGTCATCTACCAACTCGTCGAAGAGTACGAGGAGTTCGTCGACGAGATGAAACGCGCCCAACAGGAGACGATTCTCGACAAAATCGTCCGTCCGTGTCGCTTCCAGATTCTCCAAGACCACGTCTTCCGTCAGAGTAGTCCCGCCGTCGTCGGCGTCGAAGTCATGGCCGGCACGATAAAGAACAACATGAACGTCGTGAAGTGGGAGGGCAACGAGCCCAAACGAGTCGGCCAACTGTCCGGGATTCAGGAAAACGGTGAAGACGTGTCCAGCGCCCGTGCCGGGTCGCGCGTCAGCGTCGCCATCGACGGCCCAACTGTGGGCCGCCAGATAGACGAAGGCGACGAACTCTGGATTGAACTCCCCGAGAAGCACGCGAAGATTCTCGAACAGGAACTCCGCGACGACATCCCCGTGGACGAACTCGAAGCACTCTCCGGATACCTCGACAAGCACCGCCGCCGTGACCCCTTCTGGGGCAAATAAGGGCGACAGACAGGCACCGTCAGGTCCACGGCGGCCCCCGGAAGGAAGTTGTCAAACCGCAGGACAACGGCGTAACGAATTTGTATTATTAGCCAGTTATTCACGAATAGGTGGTATAATGCGCACACGAACATTCAGCGACAGCATCGTCTCGGACGCGTCACGATACGACTTCATTCTGGTGGCGCTTCCGCTCCCGTTGTTCTTCGGCGTCACTGTCGGAACGCTCACCGACCTGCCCGTCTCGCCCGTCGTCGGTCTGAGCGGACTGCTCTCCGTCACAGTGCTCGCGTACGGACTCTTCGTCGCCGGGCCGACGGCGTCTCCCGAGTCGAGACCCAGTTCGGGAGAGACACCACTCGAATCGGTGGACCTCTCGGGGCCAGACGACACCGGACAGCGACGCCGTCACCGAGGCGTCTGACGCTGACTCGAAGACACGGATTCGACCGTCACGTTTCGCCTCGCTGATTCACGGGCGGTTCCACTCCCAAAACCAGTACGCTGCCCCGAACAACATCAACCCCGCACCGAGCGCAGACGTGGCGGGTTCGGGAAAGATGAACAACAGGAATCCGACGAGGATGAGCGTCGTCGGACCAATCTCGTCCGCGTAACTACTGAGAGAGACCATACCCACCGTACGCACTGGTGGGTCAAGTGCGTTGTTGCAATTTTGACACGGTGAAAATTCGAACGCGGCGGCGAGTCCGCTGTCGAACCCCGCGGGTGAATCCGTGAGAGGATTGGAGTGATTACCGGGCGGCAGGAGTGATGTCGTCGCCGACGGCGCTCATCACCTGAAACGCCGCGCTAGCGGCGAGTCCGCGCGCGACTTCGTCACGGTCCTCGTCGGTGAGGCCCGCGTCGAGTTCGTCGGCGTCGGGCGAAAAGCCGGCACTGACGGGGTGGCCGACAGGCGGGTGCACCGCGACAGTCGCCAGTGGACCGTTCGGCCCCGTCGACAGTTCCGACCCGACGGCGAACCCCTCGGGAAGGTACGATTCAGTTCGAGAAACGATGCCGGCGACCACTCGCCGGAGCGAGTCCATCTGTTCGCCCGTGAGTTCGGCACCGTGAGACGGTTGACCGGCACCAGTTACGCCGGGAGCGCCCGCATATGGGTTGTTCCCGTTCATCAGTCGTCTGAGATAGGGGGAGGACGTGTAAAAAGGCGTCGTCAGTCGTGATTGTCTCCGGGTATGTCGAAATCGTGGCTGTGAGCCTACGGGCCGGCCAACGGGACGGAGAGGACGACAGACGTCCCGTTCGACGGTAGAGACTCGATATCGAGCGACCCGTCGGACGCCTCGGCGACGGCCCGAACCAACCACAGACCCACGCCACTCGTGTGCGTCAGCGGGGTTTCGGTCCCGGAGACAAGCGCCTCGCGTTCGACGTCTGGGATTCCCGGCCCGTCGTCGCTGACGGCCACACGGGCCCTCTCGCCGACGCGGCGAACCGTCACGCCGACTGTCGGCGCGGCGCGGTCCGAGTGGACTGCCGCGTTGTCGAGCAGTTCCGTGATGCATCGGGGGAAGGCCGGATGAACCTCTACGGGGAGGGTCGCTGGCGTGGACACGTCGACGGAGATGGCCGGGTGTTCGAGTTGAACGTCGTCGACGGCGTCAGCCACAGCGCAGGAGAGGTCCACCTCGACGGTGCTTCCTTCGGCCTCTTCGACAGCACGGAGCAGCGACACTTCGTCGCTCACTTCGACGAGACGGTTCGCTCGCGCTCGAATCGCCTCTACAGGGGCCACATCGTCGCGGACGTCCTCACGCGGTTCGACGAGTTCGGCGTACCCCAGTATCGCGGTACAGGCGTTCCTGATGTCGTGTCTGAGGATACGATGGAGGACGCTCGTGTGGGCGTTCCTCGAGTCGAGGCGGGACGTCGCACGGGTGAGTTCGGCGTGACTCTCCTCGACCATGACGTAGACGAGACCCGCGGAGATAAAGACGAACAGCCATCCTTTCGCCGTCTGCACGAGGAGGTGGTTGGGGAGTTGTTCGACGAACCAATCACCGAGCGAGACCCACGTGAGTCCGAAGACTGTGTAAACGACCGCGATACGCTGCGCGGACAAGTCGAACGGTCTCACCCCTCTCATACTGAGGGATTAGCACACCGGGTGATGAGTGCGTCGGTCAGGACAGAGCGCGGTCGGTACGTGTTCGGTACGCAGATGGGGAGTACGTGAAACGCGGGTGGTACGCACGCGGCGTGTGGTCGAACCTGCTCAGAAGATAGATTCGCTCTGGCCGTAGGCGGCGACGGTGACGACGGTGGTGTAGCCCTCACCCTCGTGTTCCGCGGCGGTGAGTGCGACCTGTTCGTCGTCGAACTCCCAGTCGCGGAGGTTTCGGCCGGCGTCGAGACCGGCGACGATTGCGTCGCGGACGTTCTCGTCGTCGGCCCCGGACGCTTCGTAGAACAGACCCGGACCGGACCCAGTCGCCCATCCGAGGCCGGCGACCACGCGTTCGCCCGGTGTCGACGTGGTCTCGCGCGCTTGAACGACCGTCAAACGATTGCCAGTGGGGCCGAGGTCCGGCGCAACGTCGACTTCTTCGACCGTTGCATCCGCGGGGACGACAGACGAGACGGCGACGAGATTGTAGTTGTGGATATTGGCAGCAGCGAGGGCGGCGTCGTACGACGCCATCTCCGTCGGGGCGGTTCCGACCCCACGGACGACGCGAATCGTGTTCATGACTGAACGAGAGCGTGGGCTCAAAAGGGGGTTACGAATGAGAGCGCCTCGAACGGAAGTAAAACCGACGTCGTCTCCATATTCGAGGGTAACCGCGGCGGCGACTCAATATCGAACGTCGACGGCGACTTCGGACGACGACAGGAGTGTCTCGGTCGTGTCGCGGCCGATTCAGTACTGGTAGTCGGTGAATCCCGAGATGGGGCCAGTTCCGGACTCTTCGACGTTGGCGAGTTTCTCGTGGGCCGCTTCGAAGTCGGCCTCGGTGACTTCGGTGCGTTCGTCACGGATGGCGAACATGCCCGCTTCTGTCGTGAGCGAGGCGATGTCGGCACCGGAGTAGTCGTCGAGTTCCTCGGCGAGGGCGTCGAGGTCCACGTCGTCGGCGACGTTCATGTCGCGAGTATGGATGTCGAGGATGCGGCGGCGCCCCTCGACTGCTGGCTTGGGCACCTCGATGAGGCGGTCGAACCGGCCGGGCCGGAGGATTGCCTCGTCGAGCATGTCGAAGCGGTTGGTCGCCGCGATGATGCGAATCTCGCCGCGGTCGTCGAATCCGTCCATCTCCGAGAGCAGTTGCATCATCGTCCGCTGGACTTCGGCGTCGCCAGAGGTCTTCGAATCCGTCCGCTTGGAGGCGACGGCGTCGATTTCGTCGATGAAGATGACCACCGGTTCACGTTCTGCGGCGAGTTTGAACAGGTCGCGGACGAGGCGTGCGCCCTCACCGATGAACTTCTGGACGAGTTCGGACCCGGCCATCTTGATGAACGAGGCGTTCGTCTCGTTGGCGACGGCTTTCGCCAGCATCGTCTTCCCGGTCCCCGGTGGGCCGTAGAGGAGGACGCCAGACGGTGGGTCGATGCCGACCTTCTCGAACATCTCGGGGTTCTCCAGCGGTTGTTCGACTGCCTCGCGGACCTCGCGAACCTGCTCGTCGATGCCGCCGATGTCGTCGTAGGTGACCGTCGGCGACTCCACGACTTCCATCGCCTGCGCGCGGGCGTCCGTCTCGTCGTCGAGAATCGTCTGCACGGCGAAGGAGTCGTTGATGGCGACGCGGTCACCGGGTTCGATGGCGTCGCGGTCGATAGTCGGCGCGAACTCGGTCAAGACCTCCTGATTGTTGCCGTGTTGTTTGATGATGACGCCGTCGTCGGTCAGTTCTTCGACGGTGGCGATGTAGTACGAGGCAGTCTTCAGCGCCTCGTTGCGCGCTTTCATCTGTTCGACTTCCTCGACCAGTTCCGCGTGCCGGTCGTCGGCAGATTGCAGTCGTTGGTCGAGTTCCCTGTTGACCTCGATCATCCGTTCGACGTGTTGGCGGAGTGCAGAGAGACGCTCTGCATCCGACATGTCGGGGTCCAGATCGAGATGAGGGCGTTCTGGAAGAGATGGACTCCGGGACATCAGTAATTAGCCGGATTTAGGGACGCGCGTAAATGTGCCTTTGGGTCACAGAACCCGAGTGCCTCACTCGAAGGGCTTTACTTCGAGCGGAAGGCACGTCGGCGCTATCGATGAAAATCGTGTCTCTCGCACGTGTCGCGCCCACCCCTCCGTGAGCGGGCGCGTTTGCTCACACGTGCGGAAAGTGGGCCGGAAGGAAGTTGCGGAGGTAGGTAATCACGGGTTCGCCCCTCGTTCGTCCCGTCTCATGTGGCCTCCGCAGGTCGATAGTATGTCGTCCAGTGACTTGAAACAAATTCGTCGTCCGGGAGAACGTCACCGCTACGGACAGGTGGGTAACAATGTGGTATGTACAGAGAGTCAGTGAACCGTGTCGGTTCGGGTCCAGCGTGGAATCGAACCGGAGACAGCAGTCCCAGCGTCGCGTCGTCTACTCAGTCCGTTCGCCCTGATAGCTTCCGTCGTAGGTGCCGTCGTGGTTCGCTTCCGTGAGGACGATTTGGGCGACGCGGGCACCGCGTTCGAGGTCGATGGGGTGGTGAACCTGCAATAGCCCTTCACCTTTCCCCTCGTACCCCGCATCCCAGACGGCGGTGTTGAGCATGCAAGAGTTCCGCATGAGCGACGACCGCGGGTAGATGAACCCAACGTGTTCCTCGGGGATTTGGACCGTCTCGGCGTACTGGAGGACGTACCCGCCGGGGTCGAGGCGGTACGTCTCCGTGTTTGGGTCGGCGAAGTCGAGGGGACGACGTTCACCGATGGTCTTTCCCTCCCTGCCGAGGTGTCCGGCCTCGACCTGTTCGAGGACCGATTCGAGCGTCAGGTCGACGCCGTTCGGTTGGACTTGCTCGTCGGTGACTGGCGAGATGTGCTCCGCGACGAAGGAACCGGAACGGTACATATCTGCTCAGAGTCGACCGGGTGCAAAACGGTGCCGAACTCGGGTCGACCAGACCGTCACTTGGGTGCGACTATCATTGGGAAACCAACAAGGAATTTAATGTCCCTTAGACGCTAGAAACCCGGAGACGGCGCTATTCTTCACGTTCGAAGATAGGGAAGTACGCGGGATTTATATCCGAGGACCATCGAGAGTCGGGTGTTATGGGACAGACGCTCACGGAAAAGATTCTCTCGGATCACCTCGTCGAGGGTGACCTCACCCCCGGAGAGGAAATCGGAATCGAAATCGACCAGGTCCTGATGCAGGACACGACTGGGACGATGGTGTGGCTTCAGTTCGAGGCACTCGACCTCGACGAGGCACAGACCGAACTCGCCGCCCAGTACTGTGACCACCAGACCTACCAGTTCGACTTCAAGAACACGGACGACCACCGCTTCCTCCGCTCTGCGGCCGGCACATATGGTGCACACTTCTCCCGACCGGGCAACGGTATTTGCCACAACGTCCACAAGGAGAACTTCGCTGCGCCCGGCAAGACCCTCCTCGGTTCTGACTCTCACACGCCGACCCCCGGTGGCCTCGGCCAACTCGCCATCGGTGCAGGTGGCCTCGACATCGCCGTCGCCATGGGCGGTGGCGCCTACTACGTCGAGATGCCGGAAGTCGTCAACGTCCGCCTCGAAGGCGAACTCCCCGACTGGTCCTCCGCGAAGGACATCATCCTCGAGATGCTCCGCCGCGAGACCGTCAAGGGTGGCGTCGGCAAGGTCTTCGAGTACACCGGCCCCGGTGCAGAGTCGCTCTCCGTGCCCGAGCGCACGACCATCACCAACATGGGGACGGAACTCGGCGCAACCTCGTCCATCTTCGAGACGGACGAGAAGACGAAAGACTACCTCGAACGTCAGGGTCGCGGCGACGTCTACACCGAGCTGAAGGCCGACGAAGACGCCGAATACGCAGACGAAATCGTCATCGACCTCGACGAGCTCGAACCGCTCATCGCCTGCCCGTCGATGCCGGACAAGGTCGTTCCCGTCCGCGAAGTCGCCGGCAACAAGGTCGAACAGGTCCTCATCGGTTCCTGTACGAACGGTGGCTACGAGGACATCCTCCCGGCCGCGAAGATGTTCAAGGGCCGCGAAGTCGCCAAGCACCTCGAGATGATTGTCGCACCCGGTTCGAAGCAGGCCGGCGAGATTCTCGCCCGTCAGGGCTGGACGGCAGAGATGATGGCCGCTGGTGTCAACGTCTCCGAGGCGACCTGTGGACCGTGTATCGGTATCGGCCACGTGCCCGCCTCCGACTCCATCTCCCTGCGTACCTTCAACCGCAACTTCGAGGGTCGCTCCGGTATCGAAGACGACAACGTCTACCTCTGCTCGCCGGAAGTCGCCGCCGCCGCGGCGCTCAAAGGCGAAATCGTCGACCCGCGTGACCTCGCCGACGAACTCGGTGACCTCGAAGCACCCGGCGTCGAACTCCCCGAGACGTACGACGGGGCGAAGACGGACCTCATCTACGCGGAAGACGCCATCGACGACGAACTCATCAAGGGCCCGAACATCGGCGAAGTCCCGCTTCAGGACCCCCTCGGCGCCGAAGTCGGCGGCGAAGCACTCCTGAAGATGGAGGACAACATCACGACCGACCACATCATCCCGGCGACGTCCGACATCCTCAAGTTCCGCTCGAACATCGAGCGCCTCTCGGACTTCACGCTCTCGCGCGTCGACGAGACGTTCGCGCAGCGCGCCAAGGACGCCGGTAACGGTGTCCTCGTGGCCGGCGAGAACTACGGTCAGGGTTCCTCCCGCGAACACGCCGCGATGTGCCCGATGTACCTCGGTATCGAGGCAGTCTTCGCGCAGTCGTTCGCCCGCATCCACAAGGCGAACCTGTTCAACTTCGGTATCGTCCCCCTCGCCATCGACGAGGAGACGTACGAGAAGCTCGAACAGGGCGACGACATCGAAATCGTCGACGACGTGGCCGCCGCAGTCGAATCCGGTCAGAAGGAGTTCACCATCCGCGTGAACGACGACTGGGAAGCGACGGCGGAACTCAACGCGTCCGAGCGTGAGCGCAACATCCTCGCGGCCGGTGGCAAGCTGCCCCTCACGAAGCAGCGGGCCGAAGGCGGCGCGGCACCCGCGGACGACTAAGTCCACACCCACACTTCTCACATTTTTCGACCGGCGAGCGACTGCACCGTGAGCGTCAGGCGTAGGCGCGTTTCTCCCGCAGTCTCGCGGGGCGCGTCTGCCGCAGTCCCAGTCGAGAACGCCCGGGGAGCCCCGTCGCGTTTTTGCATCCCCACCGCTTAGCGCCGAGTGTGACGGAGTTCGACGACGTCCTCGACGACGACGTAATCGTCCGACGGGCCGAGCGTGCCGACTTACTCGACGTCCTCAGAATCGAACGAGCGTGTTTCTCTGAGCCATGGCCCTACTCCGCGTTCGAACTCTTCGTCGACGAACCGGCGTTCCTCGTCGCCGCCCGGGGGAACGAGATACTCGGATACGTCGTCGCCGACGTGATGCCGAACCACGGCAACGACATCGGCCACGTCAAAGACCTGGCAGTCCACCCCGAGGCACGCGGGAACGGCCTCGGACGACGACTCTTACTCGACGCGTTGACGTCGATGACCATCGCCGGTGCCGCCGTCGTCAAACTCGAAGTTCGCGCTTCGAACGAACCGGCACGGCACCTCTACCAGAGCGTGGGCTTTCGTCCCGCCCGCCGAGTACCGCGATACTACGGCGACGGGGAAGACGCCTTCATCATGGTTCTCGACCTTGGAGACTGGAACTCACAGGGGCTGACAGATTAACACGAAAAACGAGTGACACGACCGCCTCGCAAACCGTGGGGATACTTATCACACTTGCTCTCGTAGTGCGCATGTGTCACCGTCCACAGCGGTTCTCTGCGTGAGTGACGACGGAGCATTCGCAGACTCACTTCAATCGTCACTCGGAGCACTCTCAACGGAGTTCGCGGTTCGCCACGTCCGAGACGCAGGTTCGGCCCGCGCAGAACTCCTCGCTGCGGGAGACGACGTCCAGTGTGTCGTTCTCACCACTCCGCTCGCCGAGACCGATGGTCTCGCATTCCTCCGCAACGCCCGGACGAACGACGCGACTCTCCCACTCATCGTCGCGGCCGACAAACAATCGTTCGTCCAAGATGCCGTAGACGCGGGTGCGACCGACTACTTCATCCGTGACGGCGAAACCGACTCACTCTCGTGGCTGGCGTTCCGCGTCCAGAAAGCCATCGCCGACCACCGCGTCGAGTGTTCGAATCAGGCGCGTCTCGAACAACAGCGGGTCGTCTCGGAAGTCGGGACCCGCGCGCTGACGACCGTCGACCTGGACGAGGTTCTCCAACTCGCCGTTCGTCGCGTGGGCGAGACGCTCGGCGCGGACTCCGTATCGATTCTCGAACGACTCGACGAACCGAACACCTTCCGCGTCGCCGCCGGGACCGGGTGGGCCGAGAAGTTCGTCCAGCGACCAATCGTCGCCGACGAGAAGACACAGGCGATGCAGACGTACCAACGCGGACAGTCTATCGTCACCGACGACTTCGACGCAGACGAACGGTTCGACCACTCAGAAGCGTTCACCTCGTCGGGATTCGGAAGTGGCATGTGCGCCCCTATCGGAAGCGACGCGAGTCGGTGGGGGGTCATCGGTGTTCAGGCGTTCGAGTCGGGAGAGTTCACCGACGACGACGTGCTGTTCCTCGAAAACATCGCCGCCGTCGTCGGCGCGGCGACCGACCGTCACGAACTCAAAGACGCACTCTCCGAAGTGCTGGGCCGAATCGACGAAGCGGTGGTCGCGTTCGACGCCGACTGGCGACTCACCTACGTCAACGAGACAGCGGAGGTACTCTTCAGAGAACCCGCCACGGACCTCTTCGGCCGAAGGATGCGCGACCTCACGCCTGAGTCGGGGAGATTCCGAGAGGAGTTCAAAACGGCGATGCGGACCCAGCAGACCAGAACCTTCGAAGCGTACTCAGAAAACTCGGACACGTGGTACAACATCAAGGCGTACCCCTCCGAGACGGGGCTTTCGGTCTACTTCACGGACATCACCGAACAGCACGAACGAGAGGCAGAGGTCGAACAGTACGGGCGGATGCTCGAAGCAGTCGCCGACCCAGTGTACGCCTTGGACCGAGACGGCCTGTTCACGGCCGTCAACCCAGCGTTCGAGCGTCTGACCGGCCTTCTACGCGAGGAGATACTCGGCGTCTCTGCGAGTTCTCTCTTCGACGAGGCGGTCGACGACAGCGACGAAGTGTTCATCACCGCCGCGAACCAAATCGTGGAGTTCGAACTGGAGAGAACGGACGGCGAAGTCGTGCAGGTCGAAAACCACCGGACACCGCTCGTCGTCGACGGGATAGAGATTGGGTCGGTCGGCGTGTTACGCGACGTGACAGAGCGACATCGCTACGAACGACTGCTCGCGACACTCCACGAGCGCACGCGCGAGATGATGAGTGCGACGGACCGCAAGACGGTCCTCAACGATGCCGTCGCGGCCTGTGACGAGGTGCTCGGCGACGCACGGACAGAACTGTTCGTCTTCGACGACACCAACACGGCACTCACACGCGTCGGCGAGGCAGGGACGGGACTCGGTGACAAACCACTCGGTGTCGGCCTGACCGAAGGTGGGGTCTGGGACGCCTTCGTCGCCGGCGAAGTCTCCGTCGTCGAAATCGCACCGGACGGCGGCATCGTCGAAGGTGTCGAACGGGTCATCGCGGCCCCAGTCGGGCGACACGGTGTTCTCGTGACCGGCCACCCGGGAACCACCGCACCCAGCGACGTGGACGTCGAACTCGTGAACTTGCTCGTGGCCACCGTCGAGGAGTTGTTAGAGCGCATCGACGCGGAGTCGGAGTTGCACGAACGTGACCGACGTCTCGCCGAACAAAACGAGATACTCAGGCGACTCGACCAGGTCAACACGACCATCAGAAGTATCAACCAGTCGCTCATCCGCGCGCCGACGCGAAGCGACGCTCTCTCGGCCGTCGGAAAGCATCTCGTCGAGACCGGACCCTACGCCGTCGTCTGGCACGTCGACTCTGACGAAGTGGTCGGCGAGTTCCACCCGACCCCAGAGGCGATTCACGGGGCAGATACCGCCTACGCCGACCGACTCTCTGAAGTTGCCTCGTCTGGCCCACTCGCGGACCTCCTCGACACCGCCGTCCAGACGCAGACGATGCAGACAGTCGACGACGTGCTCAACGACCCGGCGTGGGCCGACCACCGCGGTGACGCACTCACCTACGGGTTCCGGTCGCTCGCGGTCATCCCTGCGGTTGCAGACGACCGAATCGAAGCGCTGTTCGTCGTCCACGCAACCGACCCCGACGCACTCTCGAACGAAGACGGCCTCCTCGCCGAACTCGGTGAGACGACCGGGTACGCGCTCGCGACGACGAAACGTGCCGGTGCGATGCTGACAGAGCGCCGGACGCAGGTGCAGGCCCGCCTCGGCGGCGACCGTCTGTCACTCGCGCGTCTGGCACGACGGGTCGACCACGGCGTCGGACTCACGGGCGTCCTCCCGAAGTCCGACGGGTCGGTCATCGCGTTCGTCGTCACCGACGCCGACCCGGAGACGGTGGTCGAAGCCGGAAGCGAGATTGCGACGCACGTGCGAATCCTCTCGGAAGACGAGACGGGAAACCTGTTCGAGATGCGACTCCCGCGTGAGTCGCTATTCGAGACACTGTACGCCTCGGAAGCGACACTCCGGGAACTGCACTCGACCGGACAGCAGACCACGCTCACCGTAGAAGTGCCCGAACGGATTCGAGTCCGCTCGTTCATCGACACCCTCGACGCAGACTACCCGGGGACGAGTCTCCTGTCTCGGCGGACTGTCACACAGGCAGAAGAGTCACCGCAGACGTTCCAGTGGAAGATTCGCGACGAGTGGACCGACCGACAGTTCGAGTCGATTCGAGCGGCCTACCTCGCGGGGTTCTACGAGTGGCCGCGTCGGAGTACGGCCGAGGCACTCGCGGAGACGTTCGACATCAGCGCACCGACGTTCCAGTACCACCTGCGGGCCGCAGAGCGGAAACTGGTCGATAGCGTCTTCGAGTGACTGTCACGGCCATACCATCTGATTCTCAGTCTGCACTCTAGGTGGCTAGAGTCGTCACGGATGACACCACTAGCCAGATAGCAACGAGGGATATATCGACTACCGTTGTTGGACCCACTGTCGGCAAGACGCCGACGCGAACCGAACCATGGACGAAACTCGCGTGTTACAGGGCAACGATGTTGGATGGAACACTGGCACGACCGAAGAGGTCGTCGCTCGACACGACTGGGACGGACGAGACACTCTCGCGGTGACGATAGTCACTGCAGTCTCCCAGTTGGAAGACGTGGACGCTGTCGACCTTCCCCCACTATCGAACACCATCAATCCAGAAGCGCTCGACAGAGTGTTCGCTCAGCCGGCACGGGCATCGGCCACGAGCGACGCTGTCGGGCGCGGATCGATGAACCCTGCACGCGCACACGTTCAGTTCCGGTACGCTGCCTGCGACGTGACCGTTTGGGCCGACGGAACGGTCATCGTCAAGTCTGCCTAACAGCATCGAATCGGTATCACCACCACACCATCACCACCACCACCACCACCAACCGAAGCGGATAGTGGCCGTTCGTCGGCAGTTCGCCTCCCCCCTACCCACCACCCGCGAACACGACGGCTACTTCATTCCCCTTCCGACGAACTGCGACGCATTTTGGTACACTCACACGCTACCGGAGGGTATGGGATACGCCTGTCCGGTCTGCGACGCGCCACAGCGAGACGAGACGCACCTCGCGAACCATCTGGCGCTCCAAGCAATCGTCCACAGTGACGACCACGAGACGTGGCTCGACGACCACGCACCCGAGTGGGCGTCGATGAACGCCGAGGGACTCGGCCCCGTCGTCGCCGAACACGCCGACGAACACGAGTTCGACGAGGTGTTCGAAGATACGGTGGACCGCGGCCACGGTCACGACCACACCCACGGCTACGAGCAACAGCAGTTCGGTGGGGGGCAATCGCTCTCCGGCGACGCCGCGCGCATCCTCGACGAGGCGAAAGACCTGACGCGAAAGATGTACGAGCACGACGACGACGGACAGTCTGACCCCGAATCTGGCGACGATGCCGGCGGAGACGCGTCATCCACGGACGACGCCGACGAGAAAGAGTCGTAAGTCCGGGCCTCGAATCGGGTGGCGATGGAAACCCACGGGACGATTTCTCCGGAGACGCGTGAAGCGGCCGAAGACGCCTTCGACCGCGTCGGTCCGACGGCGCAAGTCGTCGTCAGAGAGACGGCGAAAGCGATGGACTTCGGCCGGGAAGAGTACCGCGAACGCGTGACGGGCGACGTCGTCGAGACGGTCCGAAACGCGCTGTTCGCCGAATCGTTGTCCGTGACCGTCGGGTCTCGCACCGAGTTCGACGACTGGTGTGAGTCGCATCCCGAGTACGACGTGGTCGAACTGGGGAACCCCGACGTCGAACGCGTCGCGTGGCACCCGATTCCGTTTGCCAACACAGTCGTCGCCACTACCTTCCAGAACAAACGAGACGCCGCAATCAGCACCCTCCGACGCAACGCGTTCGGGAGAGTGTACCGCGACACGATTCTGGACGGTGAAGACGGCGAGAAAAGCGCGGGCGACGACGCCGGCATCAGCGAGGGAGACGTCGGAGGCGACGACCGATGACCCACGACGGGCGGAGACACGAGCGACTGCCGGACCCTGAGTGGCCCGTCCTCGAAACGAAGACCGAGTACGAGACAGGATGGTTCACCGGGGGCTACGACCTCGTAGAGCAACCGAACGGGACGACGAAGCGGTACTACTGGGCCGAACTCGCGACGGCAGTCGTCGTCGTCGCCGTCGCGGACGACCACGTCGTGTTCGTCGAACAGTACCGGCCGAACATCCGCCAGACGCAACTGGAACTGCCCGCAGGAGTCGTCGAGAAGGGCGAGTCCCTCACCGATGCCGCCGTGCGCGAACTCCGCGAAGAGACCGGATTTGCGGCAGACTCGGCGTCGCTCATCGGCGACGTCTGGTGTTCGACGGGTGTGCTTCGGCATCGACGCGGGTTCGTCTTCGCCGAGGGCCTCACCCCGGTCGAACGTGACTTAGACGACAACGAGTTCCTCTCCGTCCACGCGGTTCCGGTCGAGGAGGCTATCGACCGGGCCACCGAACCACCGACGAACGACGCGACTGTCGAAGGGATTCTCCTCGCCCGCGACGAAGGAGTGTTGTAGCCGATGGTCAGCGAAATCGACCCGGACGAGGTGGAATCGCGCCTCGACGACGACGACCCACCACTCGTCGTGGACGTGAGTACGCCGGCGGACTTCGAAGCAGGGCACATCCCCGGAAGTATCAACGTCCCGTTAGACGACCTCGTATCGAACCTCGGACGTATCAGCGGCGCGCGTCACATCGTCACCGTCTGCCCGCAGGGCGAGGCGAGCATCCAGGCGGTGCGACTCCTCTCCGCGTACGAGGGAACGAACGACGCGACGATAGAGAGCATGGCGGGTGGTCTCGACGCGTGGACAGGGCCACTCGAACGCGGCCCCGACGAGTAGCGCGACGAGTGCCGCCGCTCACCGCGGTACAGTTTCCGAAAAGTATCTCGACGCCGGGCTAAGTCAGAGGGCGGTCACGCGACGTTGAACCCCTTCTCGCGGAGGAAGTCCTCCACGCGGCCGCGGTGGTTGCCTTGGAGTTCGATGGAATCTTCTTCCACGGTCCCACCGCAGGCGAATTTCGACTTTAGGTCCGACGACAGGCTATCCATGTCGACGTCCTTCGGGTCGAATCCCTCGATGACTGTAACCTCTTTTCCGTAGCGGCGCTCGTCGATGCGGATGACTATCTCCTGAGACTCTTTTGCAACGTCTTCGCAGACGCAAAGCTCTTGAGGCAGCCCGCACGTCGAGCAGACTTCCGACATTACAGTGTGGACGTACAAGATGGGGATATTAAACAGTATCGGGACTTCGTAACACGGACGCGCTAATCGAGCGACCCTACTGCAGTAACAGACTGTCTCGGCGGTTGTCGTCTCTATCCCGACCCGTCGTCACAGGCGGGGTGTCGTCACCGCCGTCGTTCGCGCCGTCTGCTGCCGACGAGGGAGAAGACGATTGCTGACCAGATGACCCGTCAGCCCGGTCGGCGCGATTCTCACTGCCGTTTCCCGTGGATTCTCCAGCAGTCTTGTCGGAACCGTTGCCGTTGCGTCCGTTCTCGGATTTCTCCTCGTCTCCACCTCGTTTTTCTGTGGCCTTTTCGAGACCCTTGCCGGGGTTGTCGCCGACGAGGTCACGAGCGATTGCCGCCACCTCGGGGCCTGCGAGGTCAGATGCCGATTGGCGAAGCGAGTCGAGTCGTTCCGCGTCGACACCGCGGGCTTCGAGGTCCGAGTCGGGCACAGTCGCCGCGGCATCGGCCGTCCGGTTCAACATGGACTTCGTACGCTCGATGTCGGCGACGACGCGCGTCATCTGGACGCGATACTGGTTCTCGGAGAGTGTGCCGTTCTCGTGTGCGGCCTGCAGCCGGTCTCTTCGTTGTTCGAGTTCGGTCAGGCGCTCACGGACAGTCTCGACCTGTCCAGCGACGACTGCCGCCTTCGAGGCGTTCGAGTTAGCGTTGGCGAGTCGGGTCTCGAACGTCCGCCGTTCGAGTTCGCCGTCCGTCTCGGAGCCCTGTACCCCGATGACGCCGGCGAGTTTCTGGCCGGGAGGCGTCTCGTTGGAGGCGGTACTCTGGTTCGTAGCGGTGCTGTCGTCGGCTGCCGCAGGTCCGTCGCTGGGGGCGAGCGCCGGTGCGACCGGTCCAGTTGGAGAGGCAAGTGCGAGTGGTGCACCAAGCGTCGCCAGGAGGACTGCGGCGGCGACGGCGAGCACGGCGGTTCGTCGGCTCATCGATTCCTCGTACGTCCCGTATTCGGATATAAACTGGAGGTCTTCCCCCCGAATCAACTCGATTCAACCGGACTTCGCGAGTGCTCGCGAATGCGGCGCAGTACGTCGATTATCGCCCCATTGAACCGTGTAAACGGTCGTAAGATATTTATGTGTCTTCGGACTCGTCGTCGTCCTCCGGGAGTCGAAGGACGTTCTCACGGCCGAGGCGGAACCCTTCGATGGTCCCCTCGTCGCGCATGCCGCGAACGACCTTGCTGGTCTTCGCGTCGGTCCAGTCGAGTGCGCCGGCAACCTCCTGTTGCTTGACCCGCCCCCCGCGGGACTCGATGAGGCGAAGCACCCGTTCTTCGTTGCTGAGGAGTTCGGGTGGCACGTCTTCTTCTTCGTCGTCCGCGCCGTCGTCAGTCGCACCTTCGTCCGCCGATGCTGTCCCCGACTCGTCTGTCGTCGTCTCTGTGTCCGTGGTGGCCTCCGGGGCGTCCGCCGCGGCAGCGACTTCTCCGTCACTGTCTGCCGGTGTCGTCGGCGCATCAGGGACACCCGCCGCTGGCGACGCACCGGGTCCGTCGTCGTCGCCGAGCACACCACGAGACCGGAGGAAGAACGCCCCACCGACGACGAACAGGGCTAACACGGCGAGTGCCGCGAGTGCGCTCGTCGTGGGGAACGGGTCGTCGACCTGACTCGCCGTCGTCTGGTCTGTCGGTGTGGCGGTCGGTGTGGTGGTCGATGTCTCGCCGGCACCCGCGCCTACTTCGAGGACGAGGCTCGGTTCACCCGAGACGAACTCGGTGTCAGACCCGCGCCAGATGACCGTGTTTTCGCGTGTCTCGTCCGGTTCTGGAGTGACCGTCACCGACCCGTACTCGTCCGGCCACGAGACGATGAGTCGCGAACTCGAATCGAGGAAGAACCCCTCGATTGCGTCGCCGACGACGAGGCTGTCGCCGTCTGTGGCGGCGAAGTTCGACCACTCGAAGGAGTAGGTAACGACACCGTAACTATCGGGGAGCGACCGCGTCTCGGCCGAGACGGAGACGTTCGTCGCCGTCATCTCGCGACCGGTCGAGTTCTCCGCCGCGGAGATGGTGTCGATGATTCGTGATTCGAACGCAGACGTGTAGTCGCCCGGGTTGGCCTCGACGTCGTCTTGGAGTGATTGGAAGGCGTCGGTGGTGTTCTGGTCGTCTAACCGAGTCCAGTACTGAATCTCCCAGCGGGCAGACCCGTCGGACTCGACGTCGACGACGACGCGTGTACTATCCGGTTCGACACCCTGCTGGACGAGTGGGTCGATGCCGGGACCGGCGGCAGACCCGTCGGGTGTGGCCGCGACTGGGGGGACTGCGGCGAGCACACACAGCAGGATGCACAGGAGTGCGGGGACGGCGTCTCTCGTCGCCATTGCTCTCTCCTGTGGCCCCATCCTGAAAAAGTGACGCGGTTCAGTCCGCCCAGCGTCTGACGACCGGCAGACGCGACCTGACGGCCCTGTCGGCGACGGCAATCACCTCGTCGGCGTCGGCCCGTGTGACACCGTGTCCGTACCGCGCCCGTTCGTAGATATCCGCGACCTGTCGAGTTCGTTCGTCGACGCCGACACGGGACAACGCGGCGAGGTAGTGGCGCACCGTCTCACCCGGCCTGCGTGGCCGATAGTCGCGTTCGAGGACGAGTTCGAGGCGGTCGTACGCCCGGAACACGTCGTCCGTCGGTGAATCGGTCCGGCGCTGGTACAGCGCAACAGTCGCCCAGCGAACTTGTGTGGGTATCCGCGTTCGACGGACTCCCGCCGCGATGCCAACGAGGGCCGCCAAGCCGACGAAGAGCGTCTCACGCGACGGCAACTCCGGAACGAGTCCGTCACCCTCGTCGGCGGCGGCCTCGTTGCCTGCACCGGGTGTGCCGCCGATTCGCTCTTCGAGGCCGGGCGCGAGACCACTCTGTGGCGTCGCGTTCGTGCCGTTCGCCGTCTCTGTCTCGTTCGCCGTTTCGGTCGGCGTCGGCGTTTCGGTGTCTGATTCGTTCGTCTCCGCTGCGGCAGCAGCAGTCTCGTTGGTGTCGACGCCATCCAGACCGTCTTCGCGAGCGTCGGTGAGCGTCGAGGTTTCGGCGTCGATTCGGGGGCCGGCGGGCGTCGGGTCGAACCGGACCCAGCCGGTGTCCTCGAAGTAGACTTCGACCCACGCGTGCGAGTCGAGGCCACGGACGACGTATCGGTCGTCACCGACACGTTCACCCGTGGTGTACCCGGTGACGAACCGGGCAGGGACACCTTCAGACCGCAGGATGACGACCATCGTCGAGGCGTAGTAGGTACAGTATCCCGCGTCCATGTCGAATAGGAACGACTCGGCGATGTCACCGTCTGGTCGCGACACCTGCAGCGAGTACTCCTTGTTGGCTTCCAGCCACTCCTCGATGGCGACAGCCTTGTCGTACGGCGTCTCCGCGTCTGCCGTAATCTCGGCCGCTCGCTCGCGGACGCGGTCCGATGTGCTGTCGGGGAGCGCGAGGTATCGCTCGCGGATGTCGTCGGGGTAGTCGGTCCCGGTTCGACGGAGCGACGCCGGCGTGTACTGCGGGACTGAACTCGTCACGGTGAAGTTCTCGTCGGTGCCGATAGTCCGCGCGGGGCGGATGTTGCCCTGCTGTGTGACGAGCGTCTCGGACGAGATGTTTCCGCTGACGGCGACGGGTCGCCACGCACTGGGCATGGCGTCAAGCGGCGTCGCCGGCGAGACAGTCTGGCGGACGAGTCGTGACGGCCCTTCGGGACCTTCGAGTCGGCCACCGGTGTACGGTTCGGAATCACCGGTTCTGACCCACCCAGTTCCAGTGTAGCGGTCGAACGACGCCGTCTGCCAGTACGACGGCGACGTGCTCTCGACTTCGAATCGGACCTCCGGTGAGAGGCTGATGCTCCCGACGACGGAGATGCTGTCGCTGGCACTCACGAGACTCGCTTCGACGGTCGGTTGCTCGGCGACACCGCTGGTCGGGATGATGGGCGACCCACCCGCACCGGGGAGCACCGTGACCGTCGCCGAGAGGACGACCATCGCGGCGAGAACGGCGACGAGAACGTCCAGTTGTCCGCCGTCGTGGCCGAACCGACCGATGCTGTCGAAGCCAATCGCGGCCATTCCCGCGCCAACGCCGACCAGTGTGAGCGGACCGTTCGCGTCGCCCGTCAGGACAAACAGTCCGAGGCCACCACCGGCGACGGCGACAGCAGGTGCGATACGCCCACGAACGGCGAGATACCACGCGAGGAACGTCGGTGCAGGTGTCACCGCGAGTGCCCACACGTCCGCCGAGAGCAGACGAAGGACCGACAGTCCGCTGAGGAGGGCCACGGAGTCGGCGAGGAGCCGCGTCGGCGACAACAACGCGAGTTGACTCGATGGAAGCGAGAGGAAGTACGCGGCGAACCCGCCGCCGACGAGGGCGATGGTGAGGAGGAGTGCAACTCGTGGCCGAAGCGTCACGCCGACGACTGTCGCGAGTACGAGTGCGCCGCCGGCGACGAGTAGGAACTGGTCACGCCGGCCGACCACGTTCGTCACGTCGTTGAGCACGAAGAGGAACGACCCGAGGAGGACGAGCGTAGACGCCATCGCGAGTACGTTCGCGTCGACGCCGGCGACGGTGTGTCGGGCCGCCTCGGGCGTCGTCGACGACTGACGTGTCGCGGATTCGGTACTCATCGACTCACCCCACGCCGACCGTCGGTTCGCTGTCTTCCGACGACGTCGGCAGCCTTCGACTGTCCATTGGTCTCGGACCCGTCTTGGATGCGCCACCCACTCGGTCGACCGTCTGCACCCGCGTCCGAGTCGGCACGGAGTCGGTCGTAGGTCGTCTCGCGTCCGGCGAAGGAGACGTACGTCTCCCCAGCGTCACCGCGGATCACGACTTCCGCCGACGAGTCGGGGACCGACCCGGATTCGAGGCGCGAGAGGTGGGCGAGCACCCGTCGGCGCTCGCCGGGAAGCGCTTCGGTGACACCGACCGGTGACGAGAGGTGGACCGGGACGCCCGCGTCGAGGAGCGCACACGAGAGGGTCGCCGCGGCTTCTGCAACGTCGTCCTCGCGCCCATCGACACCGCCGGCGGAGATACTCACGGCGTCTGGATTGGTGCGGTCGACGTACGTCTTCACCACGAGGTCGCCCGACTTCGCACTCGACTTCCAGTGGATGTCGCGGAGGGGGTCGCCCGACACGTACTCGCGCAGACGGTCGAACTCGCCGCGATGCATCGTCTTCTGGCGGTCCGTGAGCGCAGACAGGTCGCGGCGTGCCGTCGTGGTGAGCGAGTCGAGTCGGGGGAAGACGAGCACTTCGGACGTCCCACCGGCAGTGAACGTCCGCGAGAAGAGGCCGAGCAGGTCGTGTGCGACGATTGTCGCTGGGCCAATCGTCGCCGGTCCGCGGGCGTGGTAGGTCACGTCGTACGAGATGCGACCGCCACCGACGACGGCGTCGACTGTCGCGTCACCGTCGAATCCGTCCGAGAGTGCGTCCGTCGTCGTCGCAGGGAAGGTTCGTTCGCTATCGATGGTGAGGCTGACAGTTTCGGTCGTTCCGGGGAACCCGTCGTCCGGCGCGTCACGGGTGACCCGTGGGGCGTCGACGCGCCACAGTTGGATTGCGCCGACGACCAGCGCAACCGCCACGGGGACGACGACGGCGTTGAGTGCCCGTGGGCCGAACGCGACGGCGTTGACGACGCCGAGGAGGACGGCAGCGACGGCGACCCATCCTCGTGCCGTGAGTTTCATTCGACTGGGACGTACTCGAGCGCTCGTTCGACCACGTCGATGCCGTCTTCGCCAGTCGTCGTTCGGATACGGTGTGCCCAGACGCTTCGAACCTCGCGTTGCACGTCGTCGGGGACGACGTAGTCACGGGCGTCGAGGGCGGCACGGGCCTGTGCGGCCCGAATGAGCGCGATGGACCCACGCGGACTCACCCCGAGGTGTGCCCGTTCGCGGGTGTCGGCGGCGAGTCGCGAGACGTACCGCCGGACCGGTTCACTCACCGTCACCCCGAGGATGGTCTCACGGGCGGCACGAACGTCCGCGGACGTGGCGACCGGTCCGAGTGACTCGATTGGATGGTGACCAGAGACACGTCCGAGGAGTTCCGTCTCCTCGGCTTCGTTCGGGTAGCCGAGGTGAATCTTCTTCATGAAGCGGTCGAGTTCGGCCAACGGAAGGTCGTAGGTTCGGTCCGGTTCGACGTCGTTCTGCGTCGCGATGACTGTGAAGGGGTCGGGGACTCGTCGCGTCACCCCGTCGATAGTCACTTGCAGTTCTTCCATGACTTCGAGGAGTGCCGCCTGTGTCTTCGGGGGAGCGCGATTGATTTCGTCGCCGAGGACGACGTTTCCGAACACCGGCCCCTTGCGGAACTCGAATTCGGAGGTCTGTTGGTTGAACACGTTCACCCCGGTCACGTCGGAGGGGAGGAGGTCGGGCGTGAACTGAATCCGTTCGAACGACCCCTCGATGGAAGTCGCAATCGCCCGTGCGAGCATCGTCTTCCCGACACCCGGAACGTCTTCTAAGAGGAGGTGGCCGCGGGCGAACAGGGTCACGATGATGTCTTCTATCGCGTCGTGGTGGCCCACGATGACCTGTTCGACGTTTTCGGAGATTCGTGTGGCGAGGTCCGATACCGCTTCGACCGAGCGCGCGCGGTCGACGTCGGCGTCTGCATGTACATCAGTCATTGATATCCCGGAATGTCTCGTCGACCACCACGTGGTGGCCGAACGAGTCTCTGTCCTGTAATATAGGCTCAGCCTACCTAACGTTGCTGGGTGTGTGCACACCACATCCACGCGAACAGTGGCGAACGGGACCCTCGTCGGGGCGAACCAGCGCAGACGTTCCCGGGCGTTTTTGTCGCTCGGCCGCCCCCTACCGGGTATGAACGCGGATGCCCAGCACGAGGCGGTCTACGGTGCACCGCCCGAGATGCTGGCGGTACGAGACGACCTGACGCCGATGCTCTCGCAGTACGCCGACCTCTGTGAGGCACACGACGACGCCCTCGTGTTGTTCCAGGTCGGTGACTTCTACGAGGCCTTCTGTGGCGCTGCCGAGGCGGTGGCGCGAACGTGCGAGGTGACGCTCACGAAGCGCGAAGATTCGACAGGCACGTGGCCGATGGCCGGCATCCCCATCGACAACGCCGCGGGCTACCTCGAACGCCTGCTCGACGCCGGGTATCGCGTCGCCCTCGCCGACCAAGTCGAAGACGCCTCGGAGGCATCGGGACTGGTCGACCGGGCCGTCACGCAACTCATCACCCCCGGGACCGTCGTCGACGAAGAACTCCTCGAAGCGGGACGGGCGACGTATCTCGGTGCCGTCGCTCGCGACGGCGACGACTACGGACTCGCCGTCGTCGACGTGTCCACCGGCGAGTGCCTCGTGACGGGGGCAGACCGAGCACTCGCACTCGAAGAACTGGAACGACTCGCGCCGGCCGAACTCGTCGTCGGCCCGAACTGTGACCTCCCGTCGCTCTCGTTCGACCCGATGGAGACACCGTTCGACCCGGACGCGTTCGACCCGGAGACGGCCCGTGAGACGCTGTCAAGGTATGTCCCACGCCCCGAGGCAGTGGTCGAATCGACAGTCGAACGTCGTGCAGTCGGGGCGCTTCTCGCGTACGCTGAGTACGCACAAGGAGACTCGAAACTGGAGTACGTCACTCGCGTCACACGCTTCGACCCGCGCGAGTTCCTCCAACTCGACGCGACGGCGATACGGAGCCTCGAACTCTTCGACTCGCGGAGCGCCCGCGCCGGCAGTACGCTGTTTTCGGTCCTCGACGAGACGGCGTGCGCACTGGGTCGCCGTCGCCTCGAAGCGTGGTTGAGACGACCGCTCGTCGAACAGGGCGCTATCGAGGCGCGCCTCGACGCGGTGGGTGCCCTCGCCGACGACGCCCTCTCGCGGGCGGACCTCCGCGACCATCTCTCGTCCGTCTACGACCTCGAACGCCTCGTCGCTCGCATCTCTCGTGAACGTGCCAGTGCCCGTGACTTGCGCTCCCTGAAGACGACCCTCGACCGCGTCCCCGAGATTCGCGAGACGCTCGACGGCGTCGAATCAGGTCTCCTCGCCGACCTCCGCGACTCGCTGGACGAACTCGACGGCGTCCGTGACCACATCGACCGGGCCATCGTCGCCGACCCACCGCAGGAGATTACCGAAGGCGGCGTCATCGCCGAAGGATACGACGCCGAACTGGACGACCTGCGCGGCACCGCAGAGGACGGCCGAGCATGGGTCTCGAACCTCGAAGCGCACGAGCAGGAACGAACCGGTATCGACTCGCTCGAAGTCGGCTACAATCAGGTCCACGGCTACTACATCGAGGTGACGAACCCGAACCTCGACCGGGTGCCGGACGACTACGTCCGCCGGCAGACGCTGAAGAACTCCGAGCGCTTCTACACGCCCGAGTTGAAGGAACGCGAAGACGAGATTCTCCGCGCCGCAGAACGCGCCGACAGCCTCGAATACGACCTCTTCTGTGAGGTTCGCGCCGACGTTGCCACCGAATCGGCGCGTATTCAGGCCGTCGCCGACGCCCTCGCCGACCTCGACGTGCTTCGCACACTCGCAGACGTCGCCGTCGCCAACGACTACGCTCGGCCCGTCTTCCACGACGGAGACGCGACAGACGGGGCGTCGAACGACGGCACCACCGCAGGCATCGAAATAGACGGTGGTCGACATCCCGTGGTCGAACGCACCCAAGACGAGTTCGTCCCGAACCCCACGTCGCTCCCGCAGGGAGGCGTAGCGCTCATCACCGGTCCGAACATGTCCGGGAAATCGACGTACATGCGACAGGTCGCACTCGTCTGCATCCTCGCACAGATGGGGAGTTTCGTCCCCGCAGACGCCGCCCGGTTGCCAGTCGTCGACAGAGTGTTCACCCGCGTCGGAGCGTCCGACGACATCGCTGGCGGGCAATCGACGTTCATGCGCGAGATGAGCGAGTTGACCGAGATTCTCCACAACGCCACCGACGACTCGCTGGTCCTCTTGGACGAAGTTGGCCGCGGTACCTCGACGACCGATGGCCTCGCTATCGCCCGCGCGGCGACCGAATTCGTCCACGACGAAGTCGGCGCGATGACGCTCTTCGCCACCCACTATCACGACCTGACCGACACGGCAGACGAACGCGACGGCGTCTTCAACCTGCACTTCACCGCCACGCAGACCGACGGCGAAGTCACCTTCCTCCACAGCGTCGCCGAAGGGCCGTCGTCGTCGTCCTACGGCGTCGAAGTCGCCCATCTCGCGGGGGTTCCGGCAACGGTGGTCGAACGCGCTCGGAGCCTCGTGGAAGCAGACGACGAAGGTTCAAATACCAAACCGGGGCAACGCTCGGCCCACACCGGACCCGACAACGACGCCCAACCCACCGCCGACGCCCGACCCGACGACGATATCCAATCCCCACAAGACGGACCCGAATCCCCACAGGACGGAACGCTCGCGGCCTACGTCGACGGGCTGGAGAACGGTCACCGAACGGCAGACGACGACCACGAGACCGAACCGACTGTCGACGCCGTCGCCCGCGACGTCGCCGACGAACTCCGCGAGGCGGACCTCGTGGATACGACGCCACTGGAGGCGCTGAACCTCCTGTCGGACCTCAAGCGGAGACTCGAATGATTCACCGCCTCGACCCGGAGACACGCTCGAAAATCGCCGCCGGCGAAGTCGTCACGCGCCCGGCGAGCGTCGTCGTCGAACTCGTGGAGAACGCGCTCGACGCGGGCGCAGAGACCATCGAAATCGGGGTCGAAGGCGACGGAACCGAACGAATCCGCGTCGTCGACGACGGCCACGGGATGTCCGAGTCGAACGCCGTCCTCGCCGTCGAACGCCACACGACGAGTAAACTCTGGGACGCAGACGACATCGAAACCGTCGAGACACTCGGGTTCCGCGGCGAGGCCCTGCCGAGTATCGCCACCGTCGCTCGACTCGAAGTGACTACGAACGCCGGGACGACACGTGGGACGCGCGTCGTGGTCGAAGACGGTGAGAAGACCGTCCACCCGGCGGGCAGGGGTCGCGGAACGACTGTCGACGTCACCGGTCTCTTCGCCGACCGACCCGCGCGAAAGAAGTCGCTCGCCTCGCCGAAAGCCGAGTTCGCACGCATTTCGTCGGTCATCTCGCGGTACGCACTCACCAGACCCGACGTGCGGTTCGTCCTCCGGCACGACGACCACGAGACGCTGACGACGCCCGGCACGGGGCGATTCAGCGACGCGGTGCTCGCAGTCTACGGACGCGACGCCGCGAGTCACGCATCGACGTTCGAAGCGACGCAGACTGTCGCACTCGCAGACGAGACAGGAACGGTCGACGTAGACGGCATCCTCTGTCATCCCGACGTGACTCGCTCTCGGCGTGACCACGTCCACGTCTCGGTGAATGGCCGCGCCGTCACCGACTCGAAAATCAGACGCGCGGTGGTCGATGGCTACGGGACGCTCTTACCCGACGGCAGAGAACCCGTGGCCGTCGTCCGCGTCTCGGTGCCGCCCGCGTGGGTGGACCACAACGTCCACCCCGCGAAAGCAGAAATCGAGTTCAGAGACGCCGACGCCATCACCGAGACAGTCGAGACGAGCGTCCGCGACGCACTTTCGACGGCGGACCTCCGACGAAGCGGCGAGTTGGCGATGGACCTCGACACCTCGCTCGAACCCGTGACGGCGTCGTCGGTGTTCGACGATGTCCGCGTCATCGGCCGGTTCCGTGGGTTGTATCTGCTCTGTGAGGCGGACGACGAGTTGCTCGTAATCGACCAGCACGCCGCTCACGAGCGAGTGAACTACGAACGACTCCGCGACGCAGTCGAGCCGGCGGGCATCGAGTCTGTCGCAATCGACCCGCCAGAGAGCGTCTCGCTCACTGCAACCGATGCGGCACTCTTGGAGGCGAACCGCGACCTCGTCGACGCGCTCGGGTTCCGCGTCGCCGAGTTCGGTGGCGACACGTATCGGGTCGAAGCAGTTCCCGCACCGCTCGGCCGACCGTTCGCACCCGAAGCGCTGGCCGACGTGGTTGCAGACGTCGCCGCCGGCGACACGCCCGACCCGCGAGACACGTTGCTCAAAGACCTCGCGTGTCACCCGTCCATCAAGGCCGGAGACGACCTCTCCGACGAGGATGCGACTCGACTGGTCGAACGACTGGGGTCGTGCGAAACACCGTACACGTGCCCGCACGGTCGGCCGACCATCCTCGCTATCGACGAATCGACGTTCGTCCGTGGGTTCGGTCGGCGGAGTGGGCGACGGACCTCGTAGAAGACAATCCGAGCGCGTGGCGTCACCAGTTCTTGCACTCGGCGCAGACGTACTCGTCCTCGTCGAGCCACGTCTTTTCGACTGACTCGCCGCACTGCGGACAGGTCGTTCCAGTCGGTGTCCAGCGATAGGTCGCGAGCGTGTCCACGTCGTCTGACGGGTCGTCGGCAGTGGGCGTCTGCTCCGACTCCGACTCCGAGTCCTGTTCCGCGTCCACGTCTTCGGGTTCGGACCCCGTGGCGAAGTCGTCGAGCGAACGATTCGGCATGCACCCCTCTCCGTCGGGCCGGCCCTTATCGGTGCCGACACCGAGGCGTGCGAAACCCACACAATCAATACCCCCGAATTCCGAACTTCGCGTATGCCTACACTCACGGACTTCGTCATCGCGCTCTTGCAGAGCGTCGTCGAACTGGTCGTGAACTTCGCCGACGTGGCGCTGAGCGACCCACTTTCACCCATCATCATCCTCGTCGGCAACCTGTTCATCCTCGGGGCCGTCGGCGCGTTCGCCTACGTCGTCCTCGGCGCACTCGCGGCAGAACTCGGTATCGGCGTCACGCCCGGCTCTCGCGGTGAGCCTGCGCGGCGAGAGTAATCGCTTCTTCGAGGTCGGGGCCGATTGGTGACCCGACCACGACGCCATCTGCGTGGTCGAGCACCGCGGCCATCCGGTCGGTCACGTCGTCTGGCGTCCCGGCCATCGAGAAGGCGTCTATCATCTCCGGCGTGACGAGACCGAACGCCTCGGAGAAGTCGCCTGCGGATATCTTTTCGCCGATGTCGCTGGCGAGTTCCGCGTCGATGCCGTGTCTGTCGAGGACCGGCGGGGCCGCGCCGGCAGTGATGAACGCGACTGGCGGGCGTGCGGCCTCGCGGGCCGCCTCGGCGTCTTCTGAGATAGAGACGCTCGCGTAGGCGGCCAGCGTGAAGTCGCCCCGTCCGTCGGAGCGGTCCTCGCGGCCGATATCGACCTGCTCGCGGGCCCACGCCAAGTCGTCGGGGTGCGACCCGTTGAACAGCAGGCCATCGGCGTGTTTCCCCGCCATCCGGCACATGTGCGGTCCCTCGCCGCCGACGTAGACTGGCACCTCGCCGGGCACGTCGAAGTTGAGGCCGGCGTCTGTCGCTTGGAAGGTACCGTCGTGTGTGACGCGTTCGCCGGCCCAGAGGTCCTGTGCGACTTTGAACGCCTCCAAGACGGAGCGGAGGCCGCGCTGGTCGTCGAGGCCGAGGTTTCGCAGCGTCGAGGGGTCGCCGGGACCGATGCCGAGGAGGCCGCGGCCACCGGATGATTCGGCGACAGTGGCGACCTTGCTGGCGAGCGTGACAGGGTGCATCTCGTACGGGTTGGCGACGCCGGGGCCGAGGCGGATGTCGTCCGTCTCCGCCGCGAGTCGCGCGAGGACCGCGAAGGGGTCGCGGTTGTTGTAGTGACACGAGACGAACAGCGAGTCGTAGCCCTCGCGTTCGGCCTGTGTGCCCAGTTCGACGAGTCTATCGAGCGGATGTTCTGGCGTAAGTTCGAGTCCGAGCATTGGTGTGGTGTGAAAGAGATGGGGTCGGAGTGAGGCAGGTCAGGGTTCGTACGTCCATCCGCGGAGCGCCTGTCGGACGAAGTCGCCCTCGACGTCGCGGAAGTGAGCGTCGCTCTCGCCGTGGTCGCCCCACTCGAATCCGCGGACGACGACGACCGGCGTCCCGTCGGCACCTTCGCCCTGCACGAGGTTGGCAGCGGCCGCGAGTTCATCCACGACGCTCTCGACGGTGACGCCGAGTTCGCGCCCGTCGCGGTCTGACTCGCCGCGCCAATCGCGTGACGGGGCCATGCCCGCCCACCCGATAGCGACGCCGCGTTGGCCGTGTCTGAAGGGTCGCCCGCAAGTGTCGGTGACGATGACCTGGTCTGCGTCGATGCCGGCGCGGATGCGTTCTGCCGACTCACTGGGTCGCTTCGGGAGCAACAGCAGGTCGTGGTCGGGGACGTTCGACCGGTCGATACCGGCGTTGACGCCGACGTGGCCGAATCGTGTCTCCGTGAGGAGGAACGGTTCGTCCATCACGAGGTCCACGCTCTCTTCGAGGACCGCCTGCGCGAATCGCGGGTCTTTCTCGTCGCCAGTCACCTCCGAGAGGCGTGTGGCGAGTTCGCGCGCCCGCGGACCGGCCGGGAAGTCGTCGAGGTCGGCGAACCGCCCTTCAGCCTTCGAGACGACGGTCGACGCGACACAGACCACGTCGTCCGGGCGAAGGTCGACGCGTTCCGAGACGAGCGCTGCGAGGTCGTCGCCCTCACGTATCTCGGGGACGTCGGGGACGGGAAACAGCTCCATACGAATCCGGAAGAGGACGGCAGTGAAAAACGACTGGGTGTTGGCGAACCGGGCCGGTATCGGAGGTGGCGCGATTGCTCGCTGTGTCGGCTGGCGAGTCTGCCGGAGGGCAGGGTCGTGGAGGGAGACAGGGTGCCGAACGCGGATGTGTCGAACGGGATGGACGGTCTGTCAGTCGCCGTGGAGGACTTCGACAGAGAGGTCACCGTCGGTGACCGTTCCGACCATCATCGTCGCCTCGCCGTCGGGACTGGCTGGTGCGGCCGTTCCGGGGTTCAAGATACGGACGCCGTCGGCGGTCATCTCGTCGATGACCTCGTGGATGTGGCCGGCGACACCGACTGCATCGGTTCCTGCGGCGTCTTTGACCACGTCGGCGACGCGCGAACAGTACCCAGTTCTCGTCCCCGTGCCGTGTGTGACGACGAACGTGAGACCGTCTGCTTCGACTATCTCGACGAACGGGAGGTCCACCTCGGGAGGGTCGACGTTACCAGAGACGCCGACGAACTCGTTCGAGATGTCGCGGAGGTGTTGGAGGGTCTCCGGAGAGTCGTAGTCGCCCGCGTGTATCACGAGGTCGGCTTCACGAATCTGGTCTTCGACCCAGTCTGGAAGTACTGCAGCACGGCCGGGGACGTGCGTATCGCTCATTATGGCGAGTCGCATGTCTCACCATCAGTCCCAATCTGGATAGTCATTTTGTCTGTCGGACACGTAGTTCAGGATATGACACACGTCGTCACCGCGTTTCTCCGACACGGCGGGCGCATCCTCCTCACGCGGCGGAGCGACGAAGTCGGGACGTACGCAGGGCGGTGGGCCGGTGTCTCGGGGTACGTCGAGGGCAACCCTCACGACGCGTTGGACGACGCCCGTCGGGAACTCCGCGAAGAAGTCGGCGTCACCGACGCGACACTCGCCTGCGCGGGCCACCCGATGACCATCACCGACGGTGACCGCGAGTGGACCGTTCACCCGTTCATGTTCGACGTGAGGGACCGCTCGATAGAGCCAAACGAGGAACTCGCGGCGGTAGAGTGGGTCCACCCAACGGTCATCCACGAACGCGAGACTGTCCCCGAGTTGTGGGCGACGTACCACCGAGTCGCTCCGACGCTGGAGACTGTCCGCGAAGACGAGGTGCACGGGTCGGCGTGGATATCACTTCGGGCGCTCGAAGTCCTCCGCGATTGTGCCGTCGACGCGGACTCGTGGGAAGTGCTCGTCTCGTTCGGCCGCCAACTCCGCGATGCACGACCCAGTATGAGCGCCGTGGTCACCCGGGTCAACCGAGTGATGGCCGAAGCGAATGGAGATATCGAGACGCTCCGTCGTCGCGCCGAAGAAACAATCGACGAGGCCGTCGTCGCCGACGAGGCGGCGGCAGCAGCGATGGCAAGCCTCCTCAGAACACGCGAGTACGACCGCATCGCCACCCTCTCACGCTCTGGAACCGTGGTCGCGGCCCTCGAAGATGCGCACCCAGCAGTCGTCGTCAGCGAGTCACGGCCGGGCGCAGAAGGCGTCTCCGTGGCCGAAGCACTCGACAACGCGGGTATCGAAGTGACGTTGACCACCGACGCGGCGCTCCCCAGTCTCGTCGCGGGAGGCGATATCGACGTGGTTCTCCTCGGCGCGGATTCGGTCCTCGCGTCGGGGGCAGTCGTCAACAAAGTCGGCAGTTTCCCCTTCGCACTCGCCGCCCATCGGGCCGGCGTCCCCGTGTTCGCAGTCTGTGCCCGGGACAAGATACGCGGAGACGACAAGTTCGTCGGCGAAGACGGTGGGTCGTTGTACGACGGCGAGGCGTCGGTCGTGACCGAGAACCCGGTGTTCGAAGTCGTGCCTGCCGACCTCGTCACTGGTATCGTCACCGAAGATGGCGTCCTCGACGCCGACGACGTGTCCACGATTGCGTCCGAACACGCCGCACTCGCGGCGTGGGACGACAGTGGAACAGTTGGGTGATATCGCCCAGTACCGAGTGGTCGAACCTACGCGGTGAGAACGAACAAAACTGGTACCCTCTTCCCCGACCAACTCGAACGTATGACGACATGGGACGTTCGTTCGAGGTGGTGGCATGAACAGACGGCGTGCTGATGTCGCCGTTAGCTTCGTCGTCGCGGCCGTCCTCGTCTTGGGCGGCGCACTCGCGTGGCAGACCTATCAGCAGAACCGCGCGCTCGACCAGACGATGGGGTCGATGATGGGGACGTCGATGTCGGCGGTACACGGCACGAACCCGCTTTGGTACGTGTTCGGTGCGGTCCTCTTCGCGGGAGCGGTTGGCGGCGTGTACCTCGCGTTCCGGCGTGAACTCACAGCCAGCGGCGGAGAGACTGAACAGCACAGACGCGAAGACGACGCATCACCGGATTCGAAGGATGCGGGAACGACGACAACCGGCGAGACTGACGTGACGACCGGTGCGAACGAGCGTCCTCGCCCGCGTCTACTCGACGTCCTGCCCGAGGACGAGCGCCGCGTTCTCGAACCGATTCTCACGTCACCGGGAATCACGCAGATAGAACTCCGCGACCGGTCGAACTTCTCGAAGAGCAAAGTGAGTCAGACCGTGAGCGAACTCGAAAAGCGCGGACTGCTCTACCGCGAGCGACAGGGACGGACGTACCGCATCTATCCCGATGACGACCTGTCACAAAATCAGGTGCAGTAACCGTCCCCCTCGCCACGACTCAGTGCGACTCACCCACAGAATATCCGGGACAGCAGTTGCTGTCGAGAGGCCGAGCGCGCACGTCTCGGATTCTCCCGACACGAACGATTCTGTCGCTGAGAAACGACGAGAGAAGTCTAGAAACGTTCTCGAACGTTCTCCTGACTCTGTTCACACCCACGACGATAACCACCGGGCCACCCTACGAGAAACCGAGGCGAACGACAATGACCCAACTCACAACCGGACGATTGGTGCTCGTGGTACTCGCAGTCGTCGGACTCGCGTTCAGCGCGTCCGTCGTCAGTGCCCACGGAACCGACAGCGCGACAGACGATACGCCACCGTACGACGGAACCGCCGACGAGTGGACCGCGTGGATGGAGACGCACATGGCCCAACACATGGGACCCGGTGCGGTCGAATGGATGGAATCACACATGGGCGTGACTGTCGAAGAGATGGGACAGTTCATGGCTGAAGACGGACCGAGAGGGCCCGGAGTCACCGGACGGAGTCCCGGCGGCATGTACGGTCACGGAAACGGCGGGATGTACGGTAGCGGGGGTGGCATGTACGGCGGTGGACCGGGCTGTTAATCCTATCCGACGACTCGGGGATATTCTCCACCGCACGAACTGTATCCCGTTTTACCCACTCGTCACGTACGTCTCAGCAGAGGTGAACGAGATGTCCGATATCGAACTTCACCGCCGCCAGTTCCTCCTTCTTGCAGGGACGACGACGGTCACAGGGCTTGCAGGGTGCACGACAGCGCCCGTAACGACAGATGGGCAGGGGAGCGAGGGCCAGACGACGACCACGGACACAGGCGGCGCTGGTGCTGAAGTCGACGACCATCACGTCAACGACCACCACGGAGAAAGTGAGCATCACGTCGACGACCATCACGGAGGGGATGAGCACCACGACGACGAGGAGTCTGCGGAACGCGTCGAAGACAGTCACGAACACGACGAGCAACTTACTGGGCCACTCGACAGTGCCGACGTCGGCATGGTAACCACAGCGACCGGACACCACTTCGAACCACACATCTGCTGGGTCGACGTCGGTGGGACGGTCACGTGGACAAACGAGCGTGGGTTCCACTCGACGACGTCGTACTCCCCGGAGAACTACAGACCACAACTCACCCCCGACGGGACAGCGTCGTGGAATAGCGAGATTATCACCGAGGGTGGTGTGACGTTCGAGAAGACGTTCGAGATGCCCGGCGTCTATCACTACTTCTGTCTCCCGCACGAGTTCGTGGGGATGATTGGAAGCGTCATCGTCGGGACGCCCGACCCGGAGGGAGAACCGGCACTCACCGACCCACCGGCGGAGTTGGCCGACCCAATCCGCGAGCGTCTTCGGGAACTCAACGCGGCGATTCACGAGGCCCTCGAACATGCGGCGTGACCGTACGAGTTGGATGAGTGTCGTCGACGCGGTGATGTGGTCGTCGGCAGTCGCACACGGACCCACGAAGACACGAATGAGATGGATTCATCACGCTCGAAATCCGAGGGCTATTCGGTGGCGATGAAGAAAGTTACCCCCACTCAGCCCTTTGTGATGATGGATTTTAGCTGAGCCACCATCTTACTGACCCGAGAGCGACGCGTCTGTTTCGTCTACCACCGACTGGTACGCCCACGAGACTGTTCCATCGACATTATCTCTTCAAGTGACCAACACTACAGTATGGACCGTCGGGCGTACCTCGGCCTCCTCACAGGAGCGACACTAAGCTTTGCAGGGTGTACCGAAGGGAACGCTCGGCCACCAGTTGCGGGCTTTCCCACGCCGGGGAACCCCGACCCAATCGTCAAAGAGGGATTCCCGACGACAGTCTGCAGTAACCCACCGTACCTGAGCGACGGAATCCACGCGGTGGTCGAACCAGCAGTCGGCCCCGACTGGGAGGACGTGACCGTCCCCGAGGAGTACCGCTTCGCCGACGAAACCGGCCGCGGCCTCTCCGCAGACACGTACGTCGTCGGTGTCGAGTACAACGGTGCGGCCCGTGCGTACCCACTTTCCATCCTCTGGTGGCACGAAGTCGTCAACGACACCCTCGGCGGCGACCCGGTCCTCGTGACCTACTGTGCGATGTGCGAGACGGGGATGGTCGCAGAACGCCGCGTCGGCGGTGAAGAGACGACATTCCGTGTCTCCGGGCAACTGTGGCAGGCACCCCAACCGTACAGTTACGCGAGCGCCGAAGAAGGACGCGTGTTCGGCGCATCTGTCGTCACGGGTGAAGTCGAGTTCCGTAACGCCGCGAATCTCGTCCTCCTCGACGAAGCGACGGGAAGTTACTGGAGTCAAATACTGGCGCGCGGTATCTGCGGGCCGATGTCAGGTGAGCGAATGCGCATCATGCCATCTTCTGTGGCGACCTGGGCGGAGTGGCGCGCGGACTATCCTGACACCGACGTGTTGCTCCCACCGCCGCAGTCGAAGACGGCGTAGTGCGAACGATACGGAACCCACACACCGCGTGCGACGCCGACGCACGACTCCGCGGGAGTTTCCCAGCACACGGACCCACGTTACACATGGACCGACGGACGTTTCTCGGGTTACTCACCGGTTCGACGGCCGGTCTCGCCGGGTGTGCCAGTGGGGATATTCGGCCCCCGATAGCGGGCTTTCCCGCCCCGAAAAACCCGGACTCGACAGTGATTCACGGGTTCCCCGGGACTGTCTGCGGCGACCCGCCGAACCCGTTCATCGGCATCGAGGCGGTGCTGGAACCGGCTATCGGACCCGACTGGGGCGGGTTAGCCGTCGCAGAGAAGTACCGGTTCGGCTACGAGATTGGGCCGGGCCTCTCTGCAGACGCCTACGTCGTCGGCATGGAACGAAACGGCGTGGCCCGTGCGTATCCGCTTTCTATCCTCTGGTGGCACGAAGTCGTCAACGACACCCTCGGTGGCGACCCGGTCCTCGTGACCTACTGCCCGATTTGCCAGTCCGGAATGGTTGCAGAGCGTCGTGTCGACGGCACGGAGGCGGTGTTTCAGGTCTCCGGGCACCTCTGGCAACCGCCTGCCGTCTACGGGTTCGCCAGCGTCGAGGAGGGCCGGACGTTCGGTGCATCTGCTTCTTCCGGTGAGGCGGAGGTTCGAAACTCGGGGAATCTCGTCCTCTACGACGAGGTGACGGGAAGTTACTGGAGTCAGATGCTCGCGAAGGCGATTTGCGGGTCGCAGTCGGGCGAGCGGATGCGTATCCTCCCGTCGACGGTGACGACGTGGGGCGAGTGGCGCGACGCGCACCCAGCGACCGACGCACTCCTTCCGCCGCCGTGGTCGAAGACGGCGTAACCGAGTCGCGTCGCGACACACTCGGTGTCGGAACCGGAGACCAGCGCCGAGGGCGCAAGTTCCTTCGTGTGTCGGTGTGACCCGAGCGCATGCACATCGAACGCCTCGCAGTCGACCCATCTGTCGGCCTCGCGATGCCGCCGCAGCGACTTCTCGACGCACTCGCGGACCTCGACGTGCCGGTCGAACTCGTCGACGAAGACGAACAGTTCGGACCCGGCGACGCCGTCGTGTCGTTCGGCCACCGGGACAGTTTCCTCGACGCGGACTGGGTCCACTGTATTCGCGCCGGATACGACGAATTCCCCGTCGGCGTCTACGACGAGGCCGGGACGTACCTCACCAACAGCACCGGAATCCACGGCACGACTGTCGGCGAGACAGTCATCGGCTATCTGCTGACGCTGGCGCGCAGACTCCACGTCTACCGCGACGCACAACACGACCACGAGTGGACGCGCCCGCGGTACGACGAACCGTTCACGCTCCGCGACGAGCGCATCTGTGTCGTCGGCCTCGGCACACTCGGGCAGGGAGTCACCGACCGTGCCGCCGCCCTCGGCATGGACGTAGTGGGCGTTCGCCAATCCGGCAAACCGGTCGACGGCGTCTCGACAGTCTACACGCCCGACCAGTTGCACGAAGCGATTCGTGACGCGCGGTTCGTCGTGTTGGCAACGCCGTTGACGCCGGAGACGGAGGGGATGATTGCCGAACCGGAGTTCGAGACGATGCGAGACGACGGGTATCTCGTGAACGTCGCCCGCGGCCCGGTCGTCGACGAGTCGGACCTCGTCGCGGCGTTAGAGCGCGAGGCGATTGCAGGCGCTGCGCTCGACGCGTTCACAGAAGAACCACTCCCCGACGACTCGCCGTTGTGGGACTTCGACGACGTCGTCCTCACGCCCCACGTCAGTGCGGCGACGGGGAAGTACCACAAAGACATCGCAGCCCTCGTCCGCGAGAACGTCGAGAACATAGCCGACGGCGAGGCGCTTACGAACCGCGTGGTGTAGTCGAGGGAGCCAGCTACTCGAAGAGCGGTGAACTGACCGTTCAGAGGAACTTGAACAGGTCGTCGCGACCCTGTTCGTGCAGGTGCGAGCGAAGCGCGTCTTCGAGGGCCGAGATATCGCCGCGTTTGGCGGTAATCGGCGCGACGACGTTTCGCCACTGCTTCCACGGTGGGAACAACCCGAGTCGGTCACACAGGTCGTTCAGACGTTCGTCTCTGTCGTCGACTTTGTCCATCTTGTTCACCGCGACGACGGTCGGAACGTCGAGTTCGTCGAGGAAGTAGAACATCTCCACGTCGTGCGGGATGGAGTCTTCTGTCGTGTGACGGTCGATGATGTCGATGACACTCTTGCCGTCGACGACGAGGACTGCCGCGAGGATGTTGTCGGCGTTCTCCTCGATGTAGCGGACGACGTCTGTCTTGATTGCCTCGCGAGTGTCGGCGTCGACGCCGGACATGAACCCGAACCCGGGGAGGTCGGTGAACATGAACTTCTCTGCATTCCAGTCGAAGTGATTCGGTTTACGGGTGACGCCGGGTTTCTTGCCCGTCGTGAACTTGTCGTGACCCGTCAGTTCGCGCATCAGTGTCGACTTCCCGACGTTCGACCGGCCGACGAGAACGATTTCGTCGCGATTCGGTCGGTCTTCGAACATACCGAGGCTTCGCCATCACGACAGATAAGAGAGACGGAACCGATTCGGTGCGACACGAGAGTCAGCGGGGTCACGGAGTGCAAACCAGTGCATCGCCACTCGTCGTTTCGTTCGTCGAGAACACACGGTTCGGTGGCGGCAGCCACCACAGCGTGCCACCGCGGGGCGTGTGTCGGGTTACGACCGAGTCGTCACACCCAGTTCTCCGGTAACTCGCCGGCGTTCCGGTCCAACAGACGGAGCATCGGTTCGATTTCGATGAACCGCGGCCCCCGCTCGATAGAACCGCTGTCGCGGTCCCACGTGATGAACCCAGCGCCGTCGAGTTTCGGGAGATGGAGATGGAACAATTCCACCTCCAGTCGTTCGTCGTCGGCATCACCACCATCGGCAACGACCGTAGTTGCTCGTCCAAGGCGCGTGACGTCGCCCTCACAGAGGTCCATCAACAGGCGTCGTCGGTGGATATCTCTGAGGGCGTCGAACGCATCGTCGAGACGAGGGGAAGGAGTCACCGCCATCGTCATCGTCCCCACCGGGCTAGCGCAGGGACCACGGGGCGCTCGGCAGACGCCGTCTCAAAGCGCCGCTGGGCGGTCTTCACGGAATCTCGCGAGGGATTCCTCGGAGACACCACCTTCTGTCGAGTCTCTCGCGAGACAGTCCCAGTCGACAGCGTGTACGCTGGAGTGCCCCCACAGCACTGCTGGATAGCGTACAGATGTCGAGAGTTGTGTGTAGTCACGCTCACTTCCCCACAGAACAATCACTAGCACAATCATACCCTCGTTGTGCTTTCACACTCCGGTCGTTCAAGTGGGGGCGAATGTTTGCGCACGTCAGCGCCGGTCCCCGACTGCGAATCAGCAAGGGGGTTCAAGACCTTGTGACGAGAATTTGGGGTGAGATGGCCGTAGTTGCCGAGTTGACTATTGATTCTGATGACTTCGACCTCGGTCGGGTGACGTCTGTCGCAGGCGGGATGCACATCGAACTCGAGCGTGTCGTCCCGACTGGCGGTGACATCATGCCATTCTTCTGGGCGAAGGGGGACAGTTTCGAGCAGTTCGAAAGTGCAGTCCGTGAGAACCGTATCGTCGAAGAACTCCAGGCCGTCGCCAAGGTCGGTAACCGCGTTCTCTACCACGTCTACTGGGGCGACACTGTCTCAAGCCTGACCACGATACTCACCGAGAGCGAGGCGACTATCCTCGAAGCACACGGAAACACGCCGTGGTCCTTCAGACTCCGCTTCAACGACCACGCGGGACTGACCGAGTTCCACAACCTCTGTCAGGAGGAGGGAATCGACTTCCACGTCGAACGCATCTACACCCTCGTCGAAGAAGAGACGGGCGTCTACACGTTCGACATCACACCCCAACAGCAAGAAGCCCTCGTCACTGCCGTCTCTGAGGGATACTTCGAGGTGCCGCGACGAACCACACTCAAAGAAGTCTCCGGACAACTCGGCATCAGTCCGCAAGCGGCGTCCGAACGTATCCGACGCGGCGCAGACACTGTCCTCCGGAAAGTCCTGCTGTCCCGGTCGGCAGCAGACTTGGACTGAACTCGGTTAGGTCGGGTTAGATACGCCTGACCAGTCGAAGTGACTCGGGAGCGTCGTCTGTGCCGACAGACGCCACGACTTCGAACCCCTGTTCTCTGTAGAACGAGAGCATCTCGTCGTCACCGTCCGGACACCAGGCCCACTGCTGACGCGCGCCTGCGACGACCTGTTGTGCGGTGAGCGTCCTGAGAACCGCGTTCCCGGCCTCGGCACGATGTACCTCCGGGTGCGTGTGGAGCGAAAAGACCTCACCGGACGCGTCGTCGGTGAGTCTGCCGCCACCGGCGGCGACCACAGTGTCGTCTTCGACGGCGACGACCCACCCGTGGTCACCGTCCGTCCGTTGGACGTCACGTGCGAGTCCTTTCTCGTCGACCCGTGTCTCCACGAGTGCCACCGTCTCGTCTAGTGCGGACTCCCCACTCGCTGCGTCACGCCACCCCGTGGCGCAGATGTGCGCGATGTCCGATACGTCGGTCTCTCTCGCAGTCCGGACGAACATGACACACTATTCGTGGAGGACTCGCAAAATCGTTTCGTGCAGATAGCTCGTGGAAAGAAAATAACTCGCGACCGGAGAAAAATCTCTCGTGAGCGAGACGAGGGCCTTTCCTCGGTGCGAGTCAGAGACGACACCGAGATGGACAAATCGGACCTCCGAGACGCGGTGTGGGACGAACTCGAAGCGTCGGGCGTCGCCCGATTCCCGTTTCCGCCGCACGGTCGTATCCCGAACTTCGACGGTGCGAACGTGGCGGCCGAGCGACTGGCCGAGACGTCTGTGTGGGCCACCGCGACGACAGTGAAGGCGAACCCGGATTCACCGCAACTTCCGGTTCGGCGACGTGCCCTCCGCGACGGCAAGACGGTCTACATGGCCGTCCCGCGCCTCCGCGACGAGGAGTGTTTCTACGAACTCGAGCCCAGTCGTCTGGACGACGACCATCTCGATAGTGCGCCGACGGTGTCGCACGTCGAGGAGTACGCCGACACAGTCGGCCCGGAAGACCTCCCGGCAATCGACCTCGTCGTCTCGGGGTCGGTCGCAGTCACCGAAGCCGGCGCGCGAATCGGGAAAGGCGAGGGGTTCAGCGACCTCGAATATGCGGTCTTGCAGGGTCTCGGTGCCGTCGACGACACGACCACCGTCGTCACGACAGTTCACGAGAGTCAGGTCCGCGACGACGCCCCAGAACCGGACGACCACGACGTGCCGATGGACCTCGTCGTCACTCCAGAGCGAACGGTTCGAACCGAGACGCCGTATCCGCGGCCAGCAGGTATCGACTGGTCGGCCCTCTCGGACGAGCAACTCGCCGAGATGCCGGTCCTACAGCGACTCCGTCGCGACTAGCGACAGCGTGGTCTTTCGGGTCGCAAATGTGAGCAACGAGGGTCCGGCGAAGAGACTGGCAGAGAGTCGGTCCGTGGGGAGGAGACTACTGCCGGCGGTGACGAGTTCGTCGACGAGTGGAACGGTACCGAGTGCCGACGTGAGAATCGCACCGGCGGCGAAGGCTAACAGCAACAGGACGACCACAAGGGCGGCGCGGGCGCGGGTCGAGTGCGACCCGGAGCGCGCGGCGGTGTCGAGGGAGTTCGCTCGGGACAACTCGTGTCGAAAGTCGTCTCGTTCGCGTTCGAGTTCTTCGAGTCTGTCAGTTCGAATCGCCTGCACGCCGACGTTTGTTCGTTCGAACGCTCGGGTTACCTCGCGAACGAGTCTGTCCCGAAGGTCGTCGTCGCTCAACGACGTCCGCTGTGTGAGTTCGCTGACGCTCTCTGTCACCGTCTCGGTCATCTCCGCGAGACGGTCGTCGGCCAGTCGTTCTTCCCACTCTTCTCGGGCCGATTCGAGTGCCGATTCGGTCGCGCCGACTGGTCGGAGTGGACTCGCGCCGGTCGCACCGGGAGTGACGACGACGAGTGCATCGTCCGTCTCGGGGACGCGGCCGTTGTTCCCGACCGCGAACGACCCACGGAGGCGTTCGTCTTGCAGAATCTGTTTCACCACCGCGAGACCAGTCCGAACGTCTCGGGTCTCGAAATCGGCGTGCCTTCCGGTCCGGAGCAAGTGCGAGACGTACTCGCCCTGGTCGCCGAGTGCGACGTCGTCGGAGGACACCTCCGAGAGGGCGAGAAAGGTGTGGACCCGGTCGTTGTCGGACGTGGTGTCGAGTCGCCACCCGAGTTCGTCCGCCTGTTCTTCGATTGCCTGCCGACACGCGACGAACAGCGAATCGACGTCGTCGCCGCTGAACGTCGCGTAGAATCGATTCGACCGCCCGCCGGGCCGGTCGTGGGCCCGAAACGCGCAGACGAGTGTGGGATTCGCCCCCGTCGTCTCGACGTACAGGAGGACTTCTTTGCGGTCGAACCGTTCGTATCGGTCCTCAGTTGGGCCGTCGCCCGTCACCGGGTTGCCGAAGCGGTCGAATATCTCGAGGTCGGTCATCGTCCTCGGCCGAAGTAATCCAACAGGCGGTCGAACCCGACCGGAACCATGTGTCCGTCCGCAGTCAGCGACGGAACGCGATGGATTCGCTCTTCATCTCCGTCGACACCGTCGCCGTCGGCCTCGTACGACGCCGGTCGGGTCTCGAACCACACCGGGTACACCGTCGACCCGGCCGCTCTGTCGACGAGAGAACGGACCTGTTCGCGGCGGGTGAGCGTCCGTTCGACGTACTCGCTGAAGTCGTCGAAGGCGGTGTATGGGTCGAGACCAGTCTCCTGTTCGAACGGTTCGACGAGGAGGTCACACTTCGTCGCCACGAGGAGGACTGTCTTCCCCGCGGTCTTTTCGACGATTTCGTGGTACGTTCCGATGTCGAGTGACTGGCCCGTGACGTGTTTCTCGACGTCGAGGGTGAGGACCAACACGTCCGCCGCGGCGACACCGTGTTTGATGTCCTCCATCGCGTCGACGTTGAACCCCTCGGCGTCGACGTACTCGCGCAACTGCGCGTCGTCCATCGTGATGATGTCGGGGACGAGTGAAAGCCACTCTCCAGCGTAATCGACGGTCTGCACCTCGACGTTCTTCGGAAACGCAGTTCCGTGGACGAACTCGAATCCGAGGCGCGCCGATTCGTCCAGGTCGTTTCCGGGGATGGGCCACCAACTGTTGCCCGACCCCGACATGCGCATCAGTTTGTCGTCTACTTCACCGAGGAGGTGGTACAGTTCGCTGTTCGGGACGGGGTCCATCTCGTTGGTGACGCCTTCCGTCGCCTGATAGTACGCACCGAGCATCAACAGCGATTTCCCGGACTGAGACGGGCCGAGGACGAAGAAGTTCGTCTCGGCGTCGTACTCGATGAACCGACCGAGTGTGACGACGAAGACGCCGGAGAGGGCCGCGTCCACGAGGAGGTTTCGACCGGCGGGGTCGGCGAGTCCGACCCCGCTGTCGACCGACGACGACTCAATCATCGGCAGTGGGTACTGGACGTGTGCTTCGAGAAATCCGGCGACGACGAGGAGCGACCCCAGATAGAACACCCACTGGGCAGCGTCGCGGAACTCGGTCTTCCTGCCTTCGAGCAGACCGGGCATGTCCCGCAGACCGCCGAGGAGGACGCCGACCAGTAGTCCGGCCCCCAACCATTCGAGGTTGCTCAGGAGGTTCAGATTCCCGCACACGAGGCCGAACTGACACAGTCCGAAGAGTGCGGTGAGCGTTCCGACGACGAGGAACAATCCCTGGAGGCGCTTTTTCGTGTCGAACAGCAGTAACAGCACGACGAGTCCCCACCAGACGCCGAGGAGCAAGACGGTGAACGACGCCAGACTGACGAACCCGAGTTCGACTGGGACCAACACCAGGAGGTACGTGAGCCCTCTGGACTCCCACGCGAGGCCGAGCATCGGTGCCAGCATGGCCGACGTACCGACCACGACGAGGAAGTACGCGACCACCGAAATCATCTCGTGGTTGTCGGTGAACGCACCGAGTCGCTCCCGGAGTGGCGTCGAACGCGCGTCGGGCGTCCGCGTCTCAATCGTCTCCATCGTCTTCGAGCGATACGATTTCGTCTGGGACGCCAGTCGCGTTCGCCGTGGTACTGTCGCCGTCGGTGAGCGTCGTCGTTTGTACCTCGATGTCGCCGTCGAACTGTTCGTCCGCCGCCGACGGGTCGGTTATCAGCACTCGCTCGAACGAATCGAGGAGCGTAGCCGTCACCTCTGGGTCACTCTGCAGGAACGTCCGCACGTCGTCGGTGTACTCGACGTTGAACATCGCCTTTCGACGGACGAAGTTCCCGTCTTCGAGTCCGTACGCGTGGTGAATCAGGATGTCGCCGCCCAGTTTCGACTCGTACTCGTAGTACTTCTCGGCGTACCCTTCCGGGCCGACCATGAGTCGAAGGTTGTCGAGGAAGACGCCCGTGATGAACGACGTCATCCCAATCTCCCACGCCCCGCCGAAGTCGCACTCCCACTGGCCGTACTGGGAGTTGTCGAGTTCGAACGCGTTCTGGAACGGTGATTGCAGGTCGACGATACCGTGGAGTGACGCCTCGGAGGCGAGACCCACGTGAACGTCGATGCCGTCGTACCGGCGCTGGTCCGCTATCAACTTCCGCTTGCGCAACCCGCAGTACTGAGTCGAGCGCGCTTTGTCGGCGAGTTCGTCGACGTGGCCGGCCAACTGCTGTTTCTCCTTGCGGTTGTCGAGCACGTCGCTCTCGGCGAGTCCGCTGTTACCCGTCGCGAGGAAGATGTTGTGTGGCTGGATGTGCTTGCGGAAGGTGTACTCTTCTTCGACGGCCGTCTGCTGTGGGTTCGTCTCGTCGAGCGACTTGATACCTCGCTGGTAGGCGTCGAGGTTGCGCGTGAACGACTCCGTGTGCGTGTTCAACTCGGTGACGGCGTTCTGCGCGTCGGCGTACAGTTCTTCGATTGCACGCCGTTCGTCTACCGTCGCCTCCATGCCCTCGACGCGCGATTCGAGTTTGCCAGTGTCGGCGAGTTCGCGTTCGAGTGCCTCTTCGACGACTGCGCGAATCTCTTCGAGACTGCTCCCGTTCTCGACGTGGTCGGTGAGATGGTCGCGCTCACTCGGACGCGGGGACGGAACGGTCTCATCGAACGTCGAGAGAATCTCCGAGCGAAGCGTCTCTCGGCGCTCTTCGACCTGGTCGAGGAGTTGCTGCCCGTCGAATCGGACCGTACAGGTGAACTCGCCGCCGTCGTCGGTGACTTCGAAGACCGGGAGACTCTTGTTCCGGAGTTGTGCCCGCTGTGCACTGAACTGCTTTTCGTCGCTCTTTCGCTGTTTGGCGCGCTGGGACTCCCACGGGAGGTACTTCGAGACTCCCTGGTCCGCGTACATGCCGTAGTGGGCGATTCGCGCCTTCTTCGCCATCTCCACGGAGTCGGCCACGTCGGACGCGTCGAGGTACACGTCGGCCGCTTGCAGGTCGTCTTCGACGTCGGCGAGTGCCTCGTTGATTTCGGTCAGGTCGATAGCCTCGACTTCGTCCGGTGAGCGCGCACGCTCGACGCGTCTGCGGAAGTCCTGAAGACTCGACCGGAGCGTCTCGATATCCCGTCGCAGGGGTCTCGATTCGAGCGCGTCCAGTTGTTCGAACTGCTCTTTGACTGCCGCGACCCACTCGTCGGTCTTCCGTGCAACTTGCTCGGATTGCTCGGTTCGGAGTTCGTCTAACTCCTCGCGCGTCTCGTGGAGTTCCGACTCTGCTTGTTTTCGGGCCGTCTGTGCGCGTTGGTGTTCACCGCTCAGTTGCGTCGATTTGGCACCTGCGTTCCCTTCGCGGAGACCCACGAGGTACTCCAGCGCATCCCGAACCTTCGGGTCGGAGACGCCTTTGAGACGTTTGAGAATCTGCTTCCTGCGGCCGAGGAGGACGACGTCCTCTCGAAGCACGTCGGCGACGAGGACTTCCTCGGAACTCGAATCCGCATTTTCGAGTGCGCCGGCCTCGACGGACCCGACCATGATGTCTATCATCGTGTCCAGCGCGTGGCCCTCTTCACGCTCGTCGGCGTTCAGTTCGGCCCGTGCCGAGTCGAGAACCTCCGTCCGGAACACGGAGGTCACCTCGTAATCGAGGTCCTCGAAGAGTTCGAGCGAAATCAGCGTCTCCAACTGGGCGATACGACGCTCCAAATCGACCTCGTCTTCGTCACTGAGTTCGCCCGACGACTCGGGGTAGTGAGTGTCGAGGAACGAACTGACTTCGTCGTAGAGTCGCTTCTCGGCGCTCATCGACTCCGACTTCTGGTCGAGGTAGTCGCCGACAGTCGCGCGGAACTCCTCTATCGCCTCGGTGTTGTACCGAACGAGGTGTGGGACTGCCACCGTGAACGGGGCGTACGGCGACGACGTGAACGACTCTTCGAGGTAGTACTGGCGGTTGTAGTACAAGAGGAGCGAGTAGACGAACGCCTCGTCGAACTCCTTGAGGTAGTCCACACTCGGACTCATCTGGTCGGCCTTTCCGCCGTAGGACGTCGGTTCGATGGAGAAGAGAATTTGGTCTTCGAACAGGTCGGCCCCCGACAGCGAGAGGTACTCGAGTTCCGAGAGCATCGCGAAGGCGTTGGCGTTCTCCTTTTCCCCCTCGGCGTTGTTGGGGAGGACACCGAAGAGTGTGACTTCGGCGGTCGATTGCTCCCGCTTCAGATGTTCGACGAGGTCCAAGAGGAGTCCGGCACCCGTCCCACCACCCAGTCCGACCAGCATCGCGACTTCACCCTTCTCGGGCAGGTCGACGACTGCCTCGATGTCGTCTTCGGCGTAGGCTTTGTAATAAAGCGCCTTGCTCAAGCCTCGTTTTCGGATGACGCCTTTGGCGAAGTCCAGATTCTCGTTGATGTGAGAGGGTCGTAACCACCAGTCGTCGCGTTCCATGCCGTTTCCGGCGGTGATTCGCTCGACTTCGGCGTCGCCAACCATGTCGAGTTGGCGGTTGAGTCGAACGTTCTCGGTGAGGAGTTTGTAATCGACGTCGATTCGACCGGGTCTGTGCCGGTCATCCTGGTCTCGGTACCTTTCTTGGATACGACGGATGCGACGTTTGATGTCGTCGACTCGTTCCCAATCACCACCTTGGTCGCCACCCGTCGCCTCTCCTTCCGCACTATCGATAATCGTGACCTTCGTCTCGAGTGGTGTTCCTCGGGGTTTCAATATCGCTTCGAGAACCCACTGGGTCTCGAGCAACTCGAACGCGAGTTGTTTCCCTGCACCCCCAACTGCGAAGATTCTATCGGGAACGTTCATTGTGTCGGTCACACGATGGTCGTGTCAAAATGTTAATCTTTTTTCACCGTTCGACGAATTACACATAACTATTGGAATGATATCACGACACTATCTCGAAGGCGGCATTCTGCCGAACCGACCATCTCGAACAGCGTGTTCTCGGTCGCGAAGAATCTAATCGCGACCAGTGCCGGCGACTGGGGCAACGGAACGACACCCCCTGTCTCGTTTCCCCCTGCTTATTTGGCCGCCGGGAGCGACGTGAGAGCGTGCGACTCGTACAGGTGCTGGTGCCGACAGGGAAGCGAGAGACGGTCCTCCGAACGCTCGACGAGGAGGGCGTGGACTACGCCGTCTCTGACGAATCGTCGGGACGCGACTTCGTCGCCGTCGTCACCTTCCCAGTTCCGAAGGAAGCGGTCGAACCAGTCTTACAGCGATTACGGGATGCGGGCATCGAACGCGACGCCTACACCGTCGTCGTGAACGCCGAGACAGTGGCGTCGAAGCGGTTCGATGCACTGGTCGAGAAGTACGAGAACGACGAAGAGAACGGCGACAGAATCGCGCGTGAGGAGTTGGCGTCGAAGGCGGCGGACCTCGCTCCGTCCCTGCCCACGTACGTCGTCATGACGGCCATCTCGGCAATCGTCGCCACCGCCGGCTTGCTCCTCAACTCGCCCGCCGTCGTCGTCGGGTCGATGGTCATCGCGCCCCTCGTCGGTCCCGCGATGGCCGCGAGCGTCGGCACTGTCGTCGACGACGACGAGATGTTCGTCAGGGGGGTTCGGTTACAGGCGCTCGGCGGGGTGTTGGCCGTCGGTGCGGCCGCCCTGTTCGCCTTCTTGCTGAAGGAGACGGGTGCCGTCCCGCTGTCGGTCGGAGAGGTGCTGTCGATTCCCGAAGTCGACGAACGACTCGCGCCGGACATCCTCTCGCTGGCAATCGCGTTGGGTGCCGGTGCCGCAGGCGCAATCTCCCTCTCGTCTGGCGTCTCGACGGCACTCGTCGGCGTCATGATTGCTGCGGCGTTGGTCCCGCCGACGGCCGTCGTCGGTATCGGCCTCGCGTGGGGCGCACCCGAAGCAGTCGTCGGGTCGGCGATTCTCGTGTTGGTGAACATCCTCTCTGTCAACTTCGTCGCCATCGGTGTCCTCTGGAAACAGGGGTACCGGCCGGAGCGCTGGATTCGGCGGAGCGAGGCCCGGCGAACGACTATCATCCGTATCGCCGCCCTCGGGATGGGGTTGCTCGTCCTGTCGTCGTTCCTCGGAGCAGTGACGTACACGACGTACCGGAACGCCGGGTTCCAAACCGACGCACAGGAGGCCATCGAAGACGTGCTCGCAGACACCGACGCCCGCCTGTTGGCGTTAGACGTCAGATACGACAGTGGGCCACTACAGGAACCGGAAGCAGTCGTCGTCACCATCGGGCACGACCCGTGGACCGACCCACCTGACGTCCAGTCCGTCCTCACAGAACGGGTGAACGAAGTCGCACCCGACCCCCTCTCCCCGTGGGCGGCGGACGAAGTGCACGTGGAAGTCCGCTACGTCGCCGTCAGCGAGTAGCGACTCACAGCGTGCGCTTACTCGCAGTCTGAACCGGGCGGGTTCGATAGGTACAATCGTTCTTTGTCTCTTACGCGGATTGAATATCTCATCTGTCCTCTAGAGGGTATGAAACGACGCATCATCGCCCCACTCCTCATCGCAGGTCTCGTCTTGCTCGCCGGGTGTCTCTCTGCACCACTCCAGACGACGCTAGGAAGTTCAGATGGCACAGACGCGACGACCATCTCGACCACTGGAACTGGCGAAGTCACCGCCGAGTCTGACCTCGCCGTCGTCAATATCGCCGTGACTGCGACGGCCGACTCCGCTGACGAGGCCCGTGGCATGGTCGCCGACGACGTGGCCGCCGTTCGGACGGCCCTCACGGACGCCGGCATCGCCGAGGACGCAATCCAGAGCAGTGGGTTCCACATCTACCCCGAGTACAACTACGGCGGTGAGGAGCGCGAACTCGTCGGCTACCGCGCCGCCCACACGCTGACCGTCGAAGTTGCTCCTGACCGCGCCGGTGAGGTCATCGACCTGTCTGTCGGCGCGGGCGCAGACGAGATTCGCGGCGTGTTCTTCACGCTCACCGACGAGAAGCGCGCCGAACTCCGCAGCGAAGCCCTGACGAACGCCGTCGAGTCCGCAGAGGCTGACGCCAACACCGTCGCCGCCGCGGCCAACCTCGAAATCACGGGCGTCCACACCGCGAACGTCGGCGGTGGGTACTCCCCGAGACCGTACCCCGTCGCGTACGCTGAAGACGCCGCCCGCACCACCAGTGCCGGCGCACCGACCGAACTCACACCCGGTCCCGTGACCGTCTCCGCGACGGTTCAGATGGTCTACACGGCAGAATAAGACGAAAGTCCCCGATTCGGCCCTCCACCGCTCGCTCCACAGACCCGGAGCAGTACGTAGACCACTCACGTACGGTTCTACTATTTTCCCAGCCCGAGAACCACGAGTGACGCATTTCTCCATTCGTGTCATCAGAAAGTACTTATCGACTGTACTAGTCAGCCAAGACAGTGCGCCACTTTGCCCTCCTCTTGCTAACTGTCTCTGCACTGTTTCTCGGTGGCTGTGTCGGAAGCGGTGACGGCCTCACCCAGACACCAGCACAAACAGTGACCACTGAATCTCCGACGACTGCTCCCGTTTCGGAGACACCGACGACATCGACTCCTCCATCGACAACGACGTCGACGCTCTCCTCTGTCGGCGGTGGTCAAGTGAAACTCCGAGTGACGGTGGTCGAAACGATACCTGAGAACACGACAGTGGTGCAGTACAACACGTCGTCGCTACCGCCGGAGAACATCAAGTGGGCCATCGATTCCGCGCGTGCGTCTGACGACGGGTTCGAGTCAGTGTCCCTCTCGACGTCACAGGCATCCGACGTGCAGAAGGAACTCGATTCGTTCGCTTCCGATACCGAATCGTCTGGCTTCGGACACTACGTCCGGTATCAGAACGAGACGTTCCACCTCAGACTCATCCAACTCGAGTGAGGGTCTCGAAGCGACGAACGGTGAGAACCGAATTCGACGGAGAAAGTATCACGTTCCCGACTACTCGTTCCGCGACGGTGGGATGTCGGGGTCGAACCCGACGGCGTCCGCGGCGGCGGCGAGGACGGCGTCGACGTTCTCGCCCGTCTCGACACTCATGTACAGGTCGGCTTCCATGTCCGTCGAGCGGTCGCTCTTGTTACAGACAGTGAGGACTGGGATGTTCCGCTCTTCGAAGCGTGCCTTCACGGCGTCGCGGAGTTCGAGTTGTGACTCGATAGGGTAGCCACACTCTTCGCTCGCGTCGGCGACGAAGATGACGGCGTCCGCGAGGTGTTCGAGGGCACTGACGGCCTGCCGCTCGATGTCGTTTCGCTCGTCTTCCGGCCGGTCGAGGAGACCGGGCGTATCGATAATCTGGTACCGGATGCGGTCGCGGTCGAAGTGACCGATTTGGACGCCCTTCGTCGTGAACGGGTAGCGGGCAATCTCGTTCGACGCGCGGGTCACGTCGTTGACGAACGACGACTTCCCGACGTTCGGATAGCCGGCGACGACGATGGCTGGTTCGTCGGGGCGGATGTCCGGGAGGCCCTTCAGGGCGTCGCGTGCCTCGCCGATACGGAGCAGGTCGTCTTCGACTTCTTCGACGACGCTGGCCATGCGGGCGAACGCCTGCTTGCGGTGCTTGCGCGCGAGGTCGGCGTCCGTCTTGCGGAGTTTCGGCTGGTACTCACGGGCGAGGTTGTCGATTTGCCGCGATGCCCACATAATCTCGGAGAGACTCTTTCGAACCTCGTCGACGTCGACGATGGCGTCGGCGAGTTCGTAGTAGAAGGGGTCGACCAGTTCGAAGTCCGGCCACTCGACGACGACGTTCTCGAGGTTGTCCGAGAGGATGTTCGACGCCGTCTGGAGCATCGACTGCTGAGCCTCCAACTTGTTCTGCTTCGCTCGCCCCGCGCGTGCGGCCCGCGAAAAGGCCTTGTCGATGAGTTCGTCCGACCGGGGCGTGGTCGGGAGAGACTCGAAAATCATTGCACTCGGCTACAAGGCGGAGGCGTAAAAGCGCGTTTGTTTGGGTTTCGCCGCCTCGTGACGCGAATTAGCCGTGCAGGTCATCCGCACGGTTCTGCACCGTCGAAGACCCACGTCGGTGGCGAACTGGAGGCCCGAACCGCCACGAGGTTCTTACGTGATGACGCGGTACCTCGGTGTATGACTGACTGGAAGGCGGTCGGTGTCGGGTTCGTCATCATGCTCGTCGTCGGTGCTGGCGGCCTCACCGTTCCGATTGTCGGCCAAATCGGTGCTGGACTCATCGGCGGGTTCGCCACTGGCTACCTCGCCGGCGGGACCCTCGGGAACGGCGCGTGGAACGGCCTCGTCGCCGGGTCCATCTCCGGTATCGTCGTGAGTCTGTTCGCCGCATTCCTCGGTGGCCTCGTCGGACTCGCCGGTGGGCCACTCGGAAGTCTCTTCGGTGGCCTCGGGGTGTTCGTCCTCGGCATCGTCCTGACGCTTATCTTCGCCATCGACAGCGCACTGGCGGGGGCGCTCGGGGCGTGGGTGAAAGACTGAAGAACAGGGTGTCGACAGAGCCGTCGTCTACTCTCCGCGTTCGAGGTACTCTCGTTGCACCTCGACGACTTCCGTCGAGTCTGCACACTCGCTGTAGCGACGGAGCGGTTCTTCGTTGAGTTCGAGGAAGGTGTGACCCCAGCGGAACTTCGAGAGAATCTCTTCGGCCTGCGGTTTCTCGCCGAAGATGACGAGTGCGGCGGCTAGCGCTTCGACAGTCGTCAGTTGCATCGGGCGGCCGAAGTTGACCGGGTTGGCGGCGACGAGATACGGGAGTGCGCGGTGTTCGCCGGGGAGCGAGAACATCGCTTCCCCGGCCGACTCCCACGAGCAATCGAGCGCGACGAGTGCGCTGGTATCCTTGTCGGCGGGCGACAGTGCTTTGTCGGCGTGGGGGTTGAGGACGACTCCGTACGGCGTCGCCCGGTCCGACCCGTGGAGGGCCGCCATGTCGAACCGTTCGAGTTTCTTCGCCGTGCACTTCTTCGGGTCGTCGTCACCCTCGTATCGAACGTGCAGGTCCACACTCGGGGTACGTGGGTGTGCGAGAAAAGCGTCTCGAAGGCGACGTGAAGAAGCGTCCCTCGTGACCACGACAAATCCAGTTCCGGCGTCGGATTCTTCTGACTCGGACACGAAGGCAACCCGTGCACCCCGACGCGACGTATCTGGCGCGGCAGTATTACACGGCGGTAGACGAACACGGGTACGACGCACTCCGGGACCTCCTCGACCCGGACTTCGTCCAGCACCGAGGAGACATGACACTCGACGGGCGCGACGAGTTCGTCTCGTTCATGCGCGACGACCGACCGCGAACAGACACGACACACGTCATCGACCGGTACATCCAGTCGAAGTCAGACGACGAAATCGTCGTCCGAGGCCACCTCGAAGACAGTGCGGGGGACGAACTGTTCGTCTTCTTGGACCGCTTTCGCGCCCGTGACGGTAAGCTAGCGGAGTTGCGGACGTTCACGCGCTCGCCGAACTGAACTTCTCAACGACCGATTCTCCACCGGTCACCCGCCAACGCTGACGCTGGTCGATTCGTCACGACACCGTATCGAATTGCCGTCCAGTCGGAACGGTCGGCCACACAACTATCAGTGGTGCAACCAATATAGAAGAGATGCGCGAGAAGTTCACGAGACGAGCGTTCGTCGCCACCGCCGTGGCAGCGTCGCTCGCCGGGTGTGGCGGAACATCTCCCAGCACGAGCACCCGGGAGACTGCCACTGAAACGACGGGGACACCGAGACCACCGCGTGAACCGTCCCTTCGGCGTCTCGCGACGACCGTCACCGGTGCCGAGTTCACCGGTCTGTTCCTCAGCGATGACGGCCATTTCTTCTTCAACGTCCAGCACCCGGACCACGGGAACGACCCCCCGTTCGCCACGGGGGCAGTCGGCGTCGTCACGAAGTACGATATGAACTCCCTGCCGTTCGACTTCGAGAGCGTCCCGGTTCCTGACGACCCATCGAAGTCCGTCGAAACCGCCGTCGGCGAGTACAAAGTCCTCGCAAACGGCGGGGACGAGATTGGCGACGCGAGAGCGCTCGGTGTCCCCTTCTCGCCCGACGGCGAACCACTGACCACCGCAATCAACCCCGACTTCAACGGATTCGTCCCCGTGAGCGACACCGAGGGATACCTCTTCACCGACTGGGAGGACCACCCCGGAATGGTGTCGCGGTTACGCCTCGAAGACCCGTCGGGCGAACGCGACTGGGAAGTCGTCGACGGGATGAACCTCGACTTCGAAGCCGTCGAAGGAACGTGGTTCAACTGCTTCGGCACCGTCTCGCCGTGGGGGACACCGCTCTCCTCGGAGGAACTCATGTTCGCCGACACCCGCGAGTGGAACAATCCATCCTACGAGACGATAGACGACGTGGAGAACCTCGCGAAGTACCTCGGTTACTACCCGAACCCGTATCGCTACGGCTACATCGTCGAGATTACCGACCCGAAGGCGGACTCACCGACGCCGGTCAAACACTTCAGCATGGGTCGGTTCGCACACGAGAACGCCGTCGTGATGCCCGACGAGCGAACCGTCTATCTCACCGACGACGAGGTTGCGACAGCCTTCTTCAAATTTATCGCAGACGAACCGGGTGACCTCTCCGCCGGAACGCTCTTCGCCGCAAAGGTGTCGCAAGACGACAGCGAGGACGTCACGACCACTGGGTTCGACATCGAGTGGGTGCGACTCGCCCACGGGACGAACGACCAAATCGAGGCGTGGATTGCCGAGTACGACGGCATCACGCAAGACGACTACGCCGACGGCGAGAACTCCTACATCACCGACGGGGAGATTCAGGCGTGGGCCGACGGCGACGCCAGCGACGACAGAGTCGCGTTCCTCGAATCGCGAAAGGCCGCCGGTGCTCTGGGTGCCACTGTCGAGTTCCGGAAGATGGAGGGAATCAACGTCCGCGCGGGCGTGGAACCCGGCGAGTACGCCTACGTCGCGATGGCAGAGATAAACGAGGCGATGGTCGACGGGCGAGACCACATCGACCTCGAACAGAACGACTACGGGGCGGTCTATCGGATGCGCCTCGGCGACGATTACGACGTGAGTCGGATGGAACCGGCCCTCGTCGGTGGACCGACGGGCCTCGCGTGTGAGTCGTGTTCCACCGACGACGGCGACGACGCGCGCGTCCTCTCGAACCCGGACAATCTCGTCGTCATGCCCGACGGCCGGGTCATCGTCGGTGAAGACTCCGGTCTCCGGCAACCGAGTATGCTCTGGGTGTTCGACCCGGGAACCGGGTAACAACGTGCAGAAGCGGGAGAGCGAGAAGATGCGACGGCGACTCAGTCTTTCTTGCCAGCGCCGACTGCTGCCTCGCCGACGGGTTCGTGGCCTTCGATGACCTCGCGGCCACCCATGTAGGGTTGGAGCGCTTCCGGCACGTCGACGGTGCCGTCTTCGTTCTGGTAGTATTCGAGGAGTGCGACCATCACGCGGCCGACAGCGGTCCCCGACGCGTTGAGCGTGTGGAGGTACTCCGCCGACTCGTGTCGCTCGGGTCGGTAGCGCAGGCCTGCGCGGCGAGCCTGGAAGTCCTCGAAGTTCGAGGCCGACGAGACTTCGAGCCACCGGCCACCCATGCCGTCGGGACTGTCGTCCGACTCGGTGCCGGGTGCCCACACTTCGAGGTCGTACGTCTTCGCCGACGCGAACGTGAGGTCGCCGGTACAGAGCGAGAGCACGCGGTACGGGAGGCCGAGTCGCTCGAGGACCTCAGCCGCTTCGTCGACGAGGGCTTCGAGGCGGTCGTACGACTCGTCGGGTTCGACGAAGTTGACGAGTTCGACCTTGTTGAACTGGTGGACGCGAACGATGCCGCGAGTCTCGGTTCCGTGTTCACCCGCCTCCTGCCGGAAGTTCGGCGTGTACGCCTGGTGCTTCAGCGGCAGGTCGTCCTTCAGGAGGATTTCGTCGCGGTACATGTTCGTGACCGGCACCTCGGCGGTGGGACACAGCCACAGGTCGTCGTCCTCGTAGTCTTCGGTCTCCGACCCGCCGATTCGGTAGGCGTCCTCGGCGAACTTCGGCAGTTGACCGGTCCCCTCCATCGACGTGGTCTTGACCGGAATCGGTGGGAAGAGGTCCACGTACTCCTGTTCGCGGTGGACGTCCAGCATGAACTGGATAAGCGCGTGTTCGAGCATCGCGCCCTCTCCCTTGAGGAAGTAAAAGCCCGACCCGGTCGTCTTCGCGGCGCGTGCCTCGTCGATGATATCGAGTTGCTCGCCGAGTTCGTAGTGCGGCGTCACCTCGTCGGGGAGTTCGCGCAGGTCGTCGAATCCGACGCGTTGGACTTCCTCGTTGTCCGATTCGTCCGTCCCGAGCGGGACCGACTCGTTCGGAATGTTCGGCAGTTCGAGGAGCGCGTGGTCGAGTTCCGATTCGAGGTCCGCGCTACGCTCTTCGAGTTCTTGCAGTTCGGCTTTGAGTTCGCCCGAGCGCTCGATGGCTTCCTGAGCCTCCTCGTCTTTGCCTTCCTGTTTCAGGGTTCCAATCTTCTGGCTGACCTCGTTGCGCTCGTGTCGGAGATTGTCGCCTTCGGCTTTCAGCGAGCGCCACTCGTCGTACACGTCGAGGATGTGGTCGAGGTCCACGTCCTCCATGCCGCGTGCCTCGAGTGCATCGCGGATTCGCTCCGGTTCGTCGCGGAGCACTTGTCTGTCAATCATTGATTCGTGGTTCCCCGGCCGGCGGCAAAATCGTATCGCATCACAGAGTGCGTCGACGCCCCCGTGTGCGAGGAAAGAGCGTGTGAGAGGCCGTGTCGTGTGACCAACTACCAGAGGAACATCGGCCAGACGAACTGGAAGAGGAACCAGATGAGAGCCGTGAGGACACCCGTCATGACGAGGTTGAGGACGGTCCCAGCGCGCATCATGTGCGCCTGCTTCAGGTGACCGCTACCGAAGACGATAGCGTTCGGCGGCGTCGCAACCGGAAGCGCGAACGCGAAGGAGGCGGCGATTGCGCCGGACACGGCGAGGAAGACGGCGGCCGCAACGTCAGAGAGACCGAGCGTCGAGGCGAAGACGCCACCGATACCGATGAGGACTGGAACGACGATAGTCGCCGTCGCGGTGTTCGAGGTCATCTCCGTGAGGAAGATGACGAGCAGGACGACGGCACCGACGACGAGGACGATTGGTGCGCCCGTGAGCGACCCGAAGACGGCCTCGGCGAGCCACTTCGTCGCGCCCGTGGAGGCGAACGCGTCGGCCAGTGAGATGCCGCCACCGAAGAGGAGAATCGTCCCCCAGTCGATGTCGGCGAGTTCGTCCCACTCCATCGTGTCCGCGAGGACGAGCGCCGGAATCGAGAACATCCCGACCATCACGTAGTAGAGGAGGCCTTGGTGGCCTTCGACGCCGAGAAGAGTCATCCCGTCACCCGTCCCGAACAAGGTGTTGAACACGGGGTCCGAGAGGATACCTTCGAACATGATGTCGAGACCCCCGAGGACCCACAGACCGGCCGTGGCGGCGAAGATGTAGGCGACGCGACGCCCCCGTGGTGAGAGGGCACCCTCTTCTGCGAGGTACTCGCGCGCCTGTTCACGGGCACCCTCCACGTCGTCGATTTCTGGTGGGAAGAACCGGAACGTGAGGAGGTACCAGACGAGTGGGAGCGTGATTGCCACGATTGGGAGGCCGACGAGTAACCACTCTGCGAAACCGATGTCGTAGCCGAGCAACGCGTTGAGTTGCGTGGCGACGACGGCGTTCGGCGGCGTCCCGATGAGGGTGCCGACACCACCGACTGAGGCGGCGTACGCCGTCCCGAGGAGCGTCGCGACCTGCATGTTCGAGAACGCGTCTCTGTCGGCACCGGCCTCGTACACCTCTTCGCGGCCGAGTACCTGCGCGAGAACGCCCAGTGCGATAGGCGTCATCATGGCCGTCGTCGCAGTGTTCGACACCCACATCGACAGGAACGCCGTCGCGAGCATGATGGCGAGGATGAGTCGCCGTGGCGACGACCCCATGACTGCCATCAACCACAGGGCGATGCGGCGGTCGATGTTGTACTTCTGCAACGCGTTCGCGAGCATGAAGCCAGCGACGAACAGGAAGATGAGATGGTCGGCGAACCCCGCCAGTGCAGGGTCGATGTCGCCGTACACCCCGTAGGCGGTGAGCATCACCGGAATAGACAGGGCGGTCACCGCAAGTGGGAGTGCGCCGGTCACCCAGAGCGTTCCCGCAAATACCATGGTCGCCAATGCGTACTGTCCTCTCGTCGAAAGCCCCTCGAGAGACGGCCCGAACGCGAGTGCGAGCGACGCGACGAGTGCGAACGCGAACACTACTATTCTGCCGCGAGAGGTCTTCGTGAAGCCGCGTATCATTGATACACACTATTGCTAATGGTAATCATACTTAATTATTTTCGATGCGGTAGAGAAATGATAGTGCAGTGAACAGAATGTGGAGCGAACAGGTCGGCGGAGAGACGCCGACCGAACGCTTTTGCTCCCCCACGACGGCCGTCAACTATGGCCATTGGCGACGTCGAACCCGTGCCGAACAGCACGGACGTCTATTACGTCGATACAGGGATGTACGAAGTCGAGAAGTACGGGTCGGTGTTCCTCATCGACGCAGAGAAACCAGCGCTCATCGACACGGGCATCGCCGCGGACCGCGAACACGTCTTCGGGATGCTCGACGAAGTCGGCGTCGACGACCTCGAATACATCTTGCCGACACACGTCCACCTCGACCACGCCGGCGGTGCTGGGTATCTCGCCGAGCGATATCCCGACGCCACCGTCATGACGCACGAAATCGGTGCCCCACACCTCGTGGACCCGACGCGACTCGTCGAGGGCACGAAGGCTGCCGTCGAAGACCAGTGGCGCTTCTACGACGAACCACTCCCGATAGACGAAGACCGCGTGGAACCGCTCACCGACGGCGACGAGATCGACCTCGGCGACCGGACGCTCACCGTCTCCCACGCACCGGGCCACGCGCCGCATCAGGTCATGTTCCACGACGACGGCGACGACGTCCTGTTCGTCGGTGACGCGATGGGCATCTGGGAACCGAAGACAGAGACCCTCCGCCAGACTTCGCCACCGGCGCAGTTCCACCTCCAGAAGGCGCTCGACGACGTGCAAACGGTCGAAGAAATCGAGCCTGAGACGCTCTGTTTCGGCCACTTCGGCCCACACGAGTACACGAAAGCGTTCGCCGAGGAGTACAAGCGCGTCCTCGTGGAGTGGGTCGAAGCAATCCGCCAGAAGCGCGACGAACTCGGCGACGACGAGGCGGTCATCCAGCACTTCGTCGAACACACGCAGATGGACGAGGTGTGGGGCGTGCGGAAAGCCCACGACGAAGAGCGACTGAACACCCGCGGCGTCCTCGGGTACCTCGACTACGTCGGCGACGACGAGTAGACAAACCGGCGTCTCCGACGCCCTTCTTCGATACTGTGGACTTTCAACCGACTCAACGTGCATAGTTTTAAATGTTGAATCATTAGTAATAGGACATGGATTGGCGCGACGCAGAGGCGGCGTTCGATGACCCCGTCATCGGACGGACGACTCTCCCACGGATGTTCGAAGAGAGCGCGGCGCGCAACGCCTCGCGAATCGCACAACGCTACAAGGGAGGAGTCTACGACCGCTCCCTCGTCGACGCGGGCGTCGTGCCGGCGGCACCCAGCAGCGACTACGGGGAGTTGACCTACGAGACGATGCGCGACGTCGTCAGAAACCTCGCCGCAGGGTTCCGCGAACTCGGATTGGGGACAAACGACCGCGTCGGCATCTTGGCCCACACGCGGATGGAGTGGGCGCAGACGGACTTCGCAGTCCTCGGTGCCGGGTGCGTCGTCACGACCGTCTACACGTCGTCGTCGGAGCGTCAGGTGCAGTACCTCCTGTCCGACCCCGGCGCGAACGCCGTCGTCGTGGAGAACCAGGAACTCCTCGAACGCGTCCTCGCCGTCGAAGACGACCTCGACTTAGAGTTCGTCGTCGTCATCGACGAGTACGAAGGCTACGAGGACCGCGACGACATCCTGACACTCGGCGAACTCTACCGGCGCGGTGAGGAGGTCTTCGACGAAGCGACCTACGAATCGTGGCTCGACGAACGTGACCCCGACGACCTCGCGAGTCTCATCTACACCTCCGGGACGACGGGTCGGCCGAAGGGCGTCCAACTCACCCACTGGAACTTCCGGTCGAACGTCAACGAGGCCTATCGACGCTTCGGCCCGCGCTCGGACAAAGGTGACTTACCCGTCTTTGGCACCGACACGGTCGGACTCTCGTTCCTCCCGCTTGCACACGTCTTCGAACGGATGGCGGGCCACTTCTTGGTGTTCGCCGCGGGTGGGTCCGTCGCCTACGCAGAGAGTCCAGACACACTGCGCGAAGACTTCCAACTCGTTCGACCGACGAGCGCGACGAGTGTCCCGCGAGTGTACGAGAAACTCTACGACGCGATTCGAACGCAAGCCAGTGAGTCACCCGTCAAGAAGCGTATCTTCGAGTGGGCCGTCGAAGTCGGCCAAGACTACCACACGACCGACGCCCCCGGATTCGGACTCACACTGAAACACCGCATCGCCGACCGACTCGTCTTCGAGCAAGTACGCGAGGCACTCGGCGGCAACCTCGACTTCTTCATCAGTGGTGGCGGCAGTCTCTCGGCGGAACTCTGTGCGCTCTACCACGCCATGGGCCTGCCCATCTACGAGGGATACGGCCTCACGGAGACGTCGCCCGTCATCACGGTCAACCCACCCGAAGAACCGAAAATCGGCACCATCGGTTACCCCCTCCAAGACGTCGAAGTAAAACTCGACAAGAGCGTCGTCGGCGACCAACTCGGTGCCGCAGGCGGCGACGTCGGTGAACTCCTCGTGCGCGGCCCGAACGTCACGAGCGGATACTGGAACCTCCCCGAAGAGACTGAGGCGGCCTTCGTCGAAGACGACGACGGAAATCGCTGGTTCCGTACCGGTGACATCGTCGAACTCCGCCCCGACGGTTACATCACGTTCCGCGAACGCGCCAAACAGATTCTCGTCCTCTCGACGGGCAAGAACGTCGCCCCCGGACCCATCGAAGACGCTTTCGCGTCGTCGTCTGTCGTCGAACAGTGCATGGTCCTCGGCGATGGCCACCGCTTCATCTCCGCGCTCATCGTCCCGAGTTTCGACGGTCTGCGGAAGTGGGCCGACGCGGAGGGAATCGACCTGCCAGAGGACCCGAAGGCCATCTGCCGCGACGACCGGGTCGAAGCGCGAATCCAGCGAGAGGTGGACGAGGCGAACGAGAACTTCGAGTCGTACGAGAAGATCAAACAGTTCCGCATCGTCCCCGAAGAGTTCTCCGAGGACAACGACCTGATGACGCCGACGATGAAGAAGAAACGGCGGAACATCTTGGACCGCTACGCCGACGAGGTGTCGCTCATCTACGAGGAAGCAGACCACCGGACCGAAGAGCGACACGGGAGCGACCATCCCGCGACACAGTAGAATCTGACAGACTAAACTTTTCTAAGAGATATCTGCACGAACGTTCCGGCAAAACCGCGGAAATGCCACCCGAGATGTATGGTTTTATCTTCCGTCGACACATGGACCGAATCAATGGAGGCGATATAGGTGGCCGCAGCAGGAGGAGCGAATCTCATCCCGCTCGTCGCCGCAATCATCGGCATCGGCGTTGTCTCGCAGGTGCTCTCGGACCGATTCAGAGTCCCGAGTGTCGTATTTCTCATCGCGTCCGGGATACTCCTCGGGCCGGAGGTCCTCGGTATCATCTCTCCCGACTCGTTCGGGAACGCACTGCAAGCAATCGTCGGACTCTCGGTCGCAATCATCGTGTTCGAAGGGGCGTTCCACATTCGGATCGACAAACTCCGGGAGGCACCGGCGGCGACGTTCCGTCTCGTCACCATCGGCGCGGCGATATCGTTCGTCGGGACGGGACTCGTCGTCCACTACGCGCTCGGCGCGCCGTGGGCGGTGTCGTTCCTCGTCGGTGCACTGCTCGTCGCAACCGGTCCGACGGTCATCGCACCAATCCTCGAAGTCGTCCCGGTTCGGGACCGCGTCGGGGCAGCACTCGAAACCGAAGGTATCGTCAACGACGTGACGGCCGCAATCGTCGCCGTCGTCATCTTCGAGGCGATTCTCGAAGGGGTCAGCAGTCCTAACGCACTCGTGACGCTGTTCGCCGAGCGACTCGGCGTCGGCGTCGTGGTCGGTGCAATCGTCGCAGGGACACTGTACTACGCGCTCCAGTACGTGGACCTGTCACCCGGAAACGCCCCACAGAACGCCCGTCTACTCGTCCTCGCAGGGGCGCTCGTGTCCTACGCGGCGGCAGACTTCGTCGCCACCGAAGCAGGCATCGCCGCCGTCGCGACTGCCGGCATCCTCCTCGGGAACGCCGAGGTCCCCTACGAGAAGGAGATTTCGGCGTTCAAGGGTGACATCACCCTACTCGTCCTTTCGTTCGTCTTCATCGCCCTCGCGGCGTTGCTCGACTTCGAGAGCCTCCTCGCACTCGGCATCGGCGGCCTGGCAATTGTGGCAGCCGTCGCCCTCGTCATCCGTCCGCTTCTCGTGTTCGTCTCGGCGAGGGGCGACCGCTTCACCAGAAGCGAGAAGCTCTTCATGAGCTTCGTCGGCCCGCGCGGTATCATCCCGGCGTCTGTCGCGACACTGTTCGCCATCGCGTTCCGCGAGGAAGCGACACGACTCGCCGCCGAAGGGATGACCCAGCAGGCCGCCGTCCTGAACGAGAGCGCCTCGATTCTCGTCGGGACCGTCTTTCTCGTCATCCTCACGACCGTCCTCTTCGAGGCCGGTCTCGCTCGTCAAATAGCAGAATACCTCGACGTCATTCCAATGCGTGTACTCGTAATCGGAGGCGGAAAAGTGGGCCGTGCGCTCGCCGAACGCCTCGAAGACCGTGGAGAGAACGTGGTCCTCATCGAACAGGACCAGGAAGTAGTCCAGACCGCCCGAAACCTCGGGTTCACCGTGCATCACGGCGACGGCGCCGACACGGATGTCCTCCGGTCGGCCGGCGCAGGCAACGCCAAAGTCGTCGTCGCCGCCACCGGGGACGACGACGTGAACCTGCTCGTCTCGCAGCTCGCCAACTCGAAGTTCGAGCCCGAGAACGTCCTCGCGCGGGCGAACAACCCGGACAACGTGGAGGCGTTCGAAGAACTCGGCGTCCGGACCATCTCGTCGACCATCGCCACCGCACAGGCGCTCGACAACTACATCGAGCGGCCGACGATGTCCAACTGGATGGGCGAAATCGGCCGCTCTGGCGACGTACAGGAGGTCGAAGTCACCGCCGAGAACCTCGTCGGGCGAACCATCCGCGAAGTCGGTCCCGAACTCCCGAGCGGCTGTCTCGTCGCACTCGTCTCTCGCAACGGCGACACGAACGTCCCCGACGCGGACTTCACGTTGCAGGAGGGCGACCGTATCACCATCATCGGCGGACGCGACGCCGTCCGCGACGCAGAGCGACTCGTCCATCCGGAGTAACCGCGACGCTCGCGGATTCGAAGTGGGTTACGACCGAGTTCAGCACCGAACTCAGCGTCGGGCCCACCGCAAGAAGACGGCCCAGTATCCCACCGTAAGCGCGACGAGAACGTACCACGCGGGCGCTCCGAGGTCGGGTCTCGGAACGAATCCCACCGAGACGGCACCCGCGGCAGCGAGCACCGTCACCACCCCCGTCAGTACAGTCGTCGAGAGATTCATCGGTGGAGTATTGTTCGCCTCTCCAGTATGAACGTGACGAAAGGCGCATGTACGTTCATGATAATTAATCGTCCTACGCGAGTGTGACAGCCAGAAGACACGACTGCGGGAGTGTCCCCAACACTAACGATTATTCGATTGGTTCTCGAAGGACGACTATGCGACACACGGAGGGCCCACTCTGTTCGGTCGACCTCGGGGCGCGGACGACCGACACGAGCGATATCGACCACGTCCTCGAATCGTACATCGGCGGCCGGGGCGTCGCCACGAAACTGGTCCACGACCGCGTTCCGTTCGACGCCGACCCACTCGGGGACGAGAACCGTCTCGTCCTCGCCGCAGGACCGATGCAACAGTCGCGGATGAGTTTCACCGGCCGGGTGAACTTGACCGGCGTCTCGCCGCTGACGAACGGCCTCGTCTCGTCGAACGCTGGCGGGTTCCTCTCACGACATCTCGTGGGGACGGGTTACAGCGCCATCGAGTTCACCGGCGAGGCGGACGAACTGCTCGCGGTCCACGTCCGCCCCGACGGCGTCGAGTTCGAACCGGTTCCCGACCTCGAACAGGCGGAGATTCCCGCAGTCACCGAGTACGCGGAATCGGAGTGGGGACTGGACGCAGAACAACTCGTCTGTATCGGGCCGGCCGGCGAGAACCTCGTTCGGTTCGCGTCGGTGATGACGACCGAATCGCGCGCGTTCGGTCGCGGCGGACTGGGCGCGGTCATGGGCGCGAAGAATCTCAAAGTCGTCACGTTCGCGGGCGACGCGGCACCCGACGTGGAACTCGAGTTCCCGAGCGAGGCGATGGACGTCCACCGCAACGCCGCCACCTCGGACCACACGATGAAGCGACAGGGGACTACCGCCGGCACCGACTACGCGAACGCCGTGGAGGCACTCCCGACGCGCTACTTCTCCGAACGTGAGTTCGAAGGCGTCGAGGGTATCAACGGGGACGCCGTGGAGTCGAAGAAGTACAAGAAAGGGACCTGTTCGCAGTGTGCCTTCGCCTGCAAACTTCCGACGCGGGACGAGGAATCCGGCGTCGAGACCGAAGGACCGGAGTTCGAGACGGTGATGGCGTTCGGGTCGAACTGCGGGGTCGACGACGTCGTCGACGTGATGAAGTCCAACGAGATATGCGACCGTCTCGGCATAGACACCATCTCGGCCGGCGACACCATCGCCGCGTACCTGATGGCCGAAGACGAGTTCGGAAACGTCGACCTCATCCACGAACTCGCCGAGCAAATCGGCTACCGCGAGGGTGTCGGGGACCTGCTCGCCGAGGGGACACATCGTGTCCACGACGAACTCGGCGTCCACGACTGGACGGTCAAAGGGATGGAGTTCCCGGGCCACGACGGTCGTCACCTCCACGGACAGGGCCTCTCGTTCGCCACTTCGAACCGCGGTGCAGACCACATGTACGCCTCGTTCTACGCTATCGAGTACCCCTACGTGGACAAGTCGAAGGCGATGGAACCCCACGGCCTCGACGGCAAGCCCCAGCGACTCGTCGAGAAGGAGAACCACAACGCCGTCCTCGACAGCGGCGTCGTCTGCAAGTTCTCCCGCGACTTCATCGACGAGGAGACGCTCGGCGTCCTGTTCGACACCGACTACGACCACCTCCAAGAAGTCGGTGAGCGCATCGTCACGCTCGAACGCCACTTCAACAACCAGCGCGGGTTCGACCGGAGCGACGACACACTCCCGTTCGATATCCCCGGATTCCCACACGCGCTCTCAAATTACTACGAGATTCGCGGATGGAGCGAGGACGGTGTGGTGCCGGAGTCGGCAGTCGATGGCGTGGGCGGGGCCGCGCCGGCGGACGACTGAGCCCAGCAGGCATACCGGTCGTCGTGGCGGACATATGATATGAGCCGCCGGCGAGACCTCGAGTCGGTCGGACTCGCCCTGCCCACGCTCTTTGTCGGTGGGTGTCTGGCAGTCGGCGAAAACCCGCCCCTAACGTGCTGATTCGGGCCGCGGGTCGGACGTCGAGTCGGTTCCGTTGACGGAAAGGATAGGGCCGTTCACTGCCAGAACGGGGCGACGTAACTGCGCGAGCAGTCGAAGACCGAGAGTGCGTCGCCTACATCCGCAAAACGATACCGAATATATTAGGCAACGAGCTCAATCTGTTTCTGCCCCTGCTTTTCAAAGCCGGGGTGCCTCTGACAGTAAACACCGGCCCTCGACCGACCGGGTTGCCCGGCCCAGTCGGGTCGTTTTCGTGGTCGAATCGTCCGCCTCCCTGGTTGTACCAACCTGGTGGGGGAGCGCGGACGACCCTCTGACCACGGTACCGCGCTTTTTCTGCGACACTGCGCCTTTATTGAGTCCACACACAGACGTCACACGGCACGCTGTCTTCGTGGGCGGTGACGGACGAACGTCCGTGAAACGAAGTGCGTCTCGCGGGAGCCGAAACGCTGTTTAGTGCGATTTTATCGACTGAACTCGATTGCGGCCCCTTGCCCAAATCCGACGCAGAGTGCGGCGAGTCCGCGGTCCACGTCACGCTTCTGCATCTCGTGGATGAGCGTCACGGGCAAGCGAGCGCCGGAGGCACCGAGTGGGTGGCCGAGGGCGATTGCGCCGCCGTTGACGTTGAGTTTGTCCTCGTCGATGCCGAGTTCGCGGCGGGAGTATTCGCACTGACTGGCGAACGCCTCGTTGATTTCCACGAGGTCGTAGTCCTCGATGTCGCTGCCGGCGCGTTCGAGGAGGCCACGAGTGGCCGGAACCGGACCGATACCCATGACCGTCGGGTCGACGCCGGCGACGTTGTTCGTGCCGACGGAGGCGAGTACGTCGAGGCCGTGTTCATCGGCGAACTCACGGGAGGTCACGAGGACGGCGGCGGCACCGTCGGTAATCTGCGAGGAGTTGCCGGCGGTGACAGACCCAGTGCCGGAGAACGCCGGTGGGAGGCCACCGAGGACTTCCATGGAGGTGTCGGGGCGAATCCCCTCGTCTTCGGTGACGACGCCGTCGTCTGTCTCGATGGGGACGATTTCGTCGTCGAAGCGTCCGGTTTCGGTCGCTTCGGCGGCGCGTTGGTGACTGCGGAGGGCGAACTCGTCTTGGGCCTCGCGGGAGACGTCGTACTCTTCGGCGACCTTCTCGGCGGTCATCCCCATCTGGAGTTGGAAGATGTTGTACTGTTCACCGAGTTCGGGGTGGAGGTGCTCGTAGGAGTCGCCGTCCATCGGGATGCGCGACATGCTCTCGACACCGCCGGCGATGATGCACTCGCGGTTGCCGGCGGCGATGGCGTCCGACGCGGAGATGATAGACTGCATCGACGAGGCACACCAGCGGTTGATGCTCGTCGCGGGCGTCCCCTCGCCGAGGTCCGAGAGAAGGGCGATGACGCGGGCGACGTTGTTGTCCTGTTCGGTGCGTTGCTGGGCGACGCCCCACATCAGGTCTTCCACGTCGTCGGCGTCGACGTCGTGTTCGTCGAGGATGTGGTCGATGAGGGGAATCGAGAGGTCTTCACTTCGGACGTCCTCGAAGACGCCGCCGGCTTTCCCGAACGGAGTGCGATACGCGGCAGCAATGACTGGTTCTGGCATGCCACATCATCAGAGTTCGAACACCATAAATAGTTTAGAACCAACAACTCGTCGTCAAGAGTTTTTTCGGGCGACTGTCTGGAGGTCACCGCCCCCCAGAACGACGGAATCGGACCGCACACTGCTTGAAGTTCGGTTCGTTCGACACCGGGTCGACAGCGGGCGTCGTCAGGGTGTTGGTCAGCGGATGGTGGATGGGAAGCCACACGAGTCCCTTCGGAACCGCGTCGTCGGGGGCGAGCGTCACGCGGACGGACGCGCGGCGCGACTCGATACTCGTAGTCCGGCCGTGGTCCGCATCGACGACAGCGCCGCGGTACGTCTCGATGGTTTCGGGGTTCACACGAGCAACCGGTCTCGCAGAAGCGTCATCACTCACAGCAGTGTCGCCACCGCGTGAGCGAACGCCGGTGTTGTAGGCGTCGGTCTCACGGCCTGTGGTGAGCGTCAGCGGGAAGTCCTCACCAGTCGGTTCGGGGAGTGGGTCACCATCGAGGGTGCTGAATCGGGCCTTTCCTGACGGTGTCGGAAACGACCACGACGCTGGGTCCGACCCGCCGTCGTATCGGTAGCCTGCACTGGTGTCCGGTTCGGGTGCTGGCCATCGGACTGCCTGTTCCCGGTCGAGTCGAGCGTACGAGAGACCGCTGCAATCGGCGTTCGTGCCCGCCGTGAGCGCGACGAATTCGTCGAACACCGCGGCCGGGTCCGCGGGAGAGTCGGGAAGGAGTCCGGGAGCGACCTGCGAGGCCACGTCGGCGACGATATCGAGGTCAGAGCGAGCGTCCGCGGGTGGGTCGATTGCCGGGCGAACCCGCGACACTCGCCGTTCCATGTTCACCGTCGTTCCCTCCGTCTCGCCCCACGTCGCGGCGGGAAAGACCACGTCCGCGAGTTCGACGGTCTCAGACCGGAACGCGTCCTGCGCGACGAGGAACGCGTCTTCGAGGTGTTCGATGGCCGTCGTCGCGTCAGGGAACCCAGCGACAGGGTTCGTCGCGACGGTCCAGACGACCGACGGCGACGAGTCGAGGACGCCGACGGGGCCGGGTCCGGCGTCGTCGGGGAGGCGAGAGACTGGAACGCTCCACGCGTCTGCAACCGCCTGTCGGTGGCCGGGATGGTCGAACGGTCGGTGGCCGGGCCACGTGCCTTTCGAGGAACAGACGCGCGTCCCCATCGAATTCGCCTGTCCGGTAAGCGAGAACGGTCCCGACCCCGGACCGAGATTTCCAGAGGCGAGACAGAGGTCGATGAGTGCACCCGCCGTCGCAGTACCGCGGATGCTCTGGTTGACGCCCATCCCCCAGTAGACGAGCGTCGGGTCGTCGAAGGCCGCGGCGAGCATCTCGACCGTTTCGAGCGAGACACCCGCGTCGGCAGCGGCGTCAGCGACGCTCGGAAGGTCGGCGACAACCTCGTCGAACCCTGTGGTGGCAGCGTCGACGAACGACTCGTCGATGCGGCCGGTGTCGACGAGGTGTGCGAGTACGGCGCGGGCGAGTTCGAGGTCACGACCAGGCGCGACGGCGACGTGTTCGTCCGCCGCGGTGGCCGTCTTCGTCTCGACGGGGTCCACGACAATCAGTCGGCCATCGACGGCTGATTGCCGAATCCACTGGAACAAGACGGGGTGTGCGACTGCCGGATTCGCCCCCCAGACGAGGTGCGTCTCGGCCGCCGGGATGTCGTCGTAAGTCGGCGGCGGCGCGTCGCTTCCGAACGCCCGATAGTAGGCCGCGACGGCACTCGCCATACAGAGCGTCGTATTCGCGTCGTAGTTTCGTGTCCCGATACCGGCGCGGGCCAATTTTCCGAGTGCGTAGGCCGCTTCGTTCGTCTGTTGGCCACTCCCCAGTATCGCAACGTCGTCGGGGTCGGTCGCCATCGCACTTCGGATGGCCTCGCTCGCCTTCGACACCGCCGTCGACCACGAAGTCGGCACGAGTTCGCCGTCTTCTCTGACGAGGGGTCGTGTGAGTCGTTCACCGCGTGGGTTCGCTGTCTCGTGGATGCCACGGCGACACGCCGCACCCCGTGAGACCGGATTCGACGGGTCGCCACGGACCGTCTTGGACCCGTCCCCACCGCCGCCGACGACGTGAACGAGTCCGCACCCGACGGCACACCGCATGCACGTCGTCGGAACCTCGGCGGGCGAATTCGCGGTTGTCGAGTCTCCAGCCTCTTCGGAACTGCTGTCTCTCCGACGCGGGTCCCCAGATTCGTCAGTCATCGTGTGGTCGTCCGTTCCGCTTCCGTGGAGTCAGTGGGGTCAGCAGTCCTATAAGGACTATTCATCCGAATCCCGAACAGACGGCTACCTCACGTCGAGAGCGTCACTCCGACGCTCTTATGCGTCTCGGCCGGCAATTCTCCGCGGATGAGTGAACGGGCGCTCGAGGTTGTCGAATTTCTGCTGACGGCCCACCTTTACACCGACGACCGGACGCTTGACGAGAACGACCTTCCCCCGCGATACCGACGCGTCTTCTGGGCAGACGCTGACGACGAGGACGACTCGTCGACGGGCGGCATCGAGCGACCGCTCGTGGTAACCGACACCATCGCGCGGAAGGCGACAGGAGTCGAACACCCATGGGACGCGATTTCGGACCTCATGTTCACCCAACGTGAGGACTTCTCCGGCCGCCTCTCACTGACGCAACCCGAGATGGCGCTGGAGTGGTTCGTCAAACGCGCCGACTACGAGATGTTGGTGACGAACCCGACGATTGCGAAAGCGGTCGAAGACCGTGACGACGTGGACGTGACCCACGCCGAGGCACGGGAACAGACGCGACCAATCCACGCCGACCGAGTGTGGATTGACAGCCTCCTCGACGAGTACTTCGACGACGAAGACGACGCCGAGATGCTGGACCTCGTGCAGGTTCGCGCACCCGAGGAAATCGAGATGACGCTCGATGACCTCGTGCTCACGACGGACCAAGAGGGCGAGATACACAAACTCATGAAGGCCATCGAACACCGCGAGTACCTCGCGCAGATTGGCCTCCGTGAGATTGGGAAGATTCTCTTCGTCGGTCCGCCGGGAACCGGGAAGACGACTGTCTCGCGAGCACTCGCACACGAACTCGGCCTGCCGTTCGTCGAGGTCAAACTCTCGATGATTACGAGTCAGTACCTCGGTGAGACGGCCAAGAACGTCGAGAAGACCTTCGAAGTCGCAAAGCGACTCTCGCCGTGTATCCTCTTCATTGACGAGTTCGACTCGGTCGCCAAGACGCGCCGGTCGGACGAACACGCTGCGCTCAAGCGCGCCGTCAACACGCTCTTGAAGAGCATCGACGACATCTCGCTGATTCGCGACGAGGTCATCCTCATCGGCGCGACGAACCACCCCGACCAACTCGACTCCGCCGCGTGGCGGCGCTTCGACGAAATCGTCAACTTCCCCAAACCGGACCGTGGCATGCGCTCGGACATCCTGCGCGTCATCACGAACCGGATGCAAATCGACGAGTTCGACCCCGACGCCATCGCCGACGTGACCGAAGGGCTCACCGGGTCTGACCTCCGTCTCGTGCTCCGTGAGGCAGTCCTCGAAGCCCTCACCGAAGAGCGGATGGAACTCACGCAAGACGACCTCTTAGAGGCCGTCGCCGACTTCGAAGAGCGTGACAACCTGAAGAACCTCGACATGATGTCGGACTCCTCGGAACTGGTCGCCGGGTCGGGCGATGGACACGACCACAGTCACGACGACCACGACCACGACCACGGTCACGCCGACGAACACGAAGGCGAGACGCAGAAAGACGCCGGCGCGGCGCAGTAAGTATCTCTTCTCGCTTTTTCCAAGACGTCATTGCGGTCGACGGTTTAGTCGGATAGAGTCATGCTGACTAATTATTTCTTTTAATCCTGATTGTCATACTAATTGATAAATAGACACGTGAAAGTGGGTATATTATGGAACGACGACAATATCTTGGAGCGACACTCTCCGTACTCAGTGCCGGAGTATTATCGGGTTGTGCAGGTGGTACTTCTTCCTCCGAGGAGGCCACGACTACCAAAGGTTCGGAACCAGAGAAAGCAGCCAAACACCTTGAGGAAGCGGGAAGTGCTCTCGAAAGTGCTGGAGAGCAGCTTTCAGAGGAAAGTGAGAATCTGTCAGAGTCTGAGTTTCAGGATGGTGGTATCGATTTCAATCCTGCGAAAATCTACAATTATCTTGACGAGGCAGAGAGCGAACTAGATGCAGCCGAGAAGTACGCCACGGAAGAACAGCAGCGGCAAATAGATTCTGGGCGAGAGTACATCGGGTTCGGTCGGAAGGCAACTGAATTTATGGATATACTAGTAGAAGGATACAGCCTGACGTACAGCGGTCTCACGTATTTCCAGTCAGAGAGATACACAGACGCAGCAGAAGAACTTGAAGCCGCCGAGCGCGAGCTTGGAGAGGCAGATGACTTATTGAGTGTTGTACAGGACCGAACTGATCAGCTCGATACGGAGAAGCTCGATGACTTCGATCAGGTCGATGTCGAAACACTTCAAATCGACTTGACCTCGATAGACGAGTTAATCCCTGTCCTTGAAGCACTGGCAGCAGGGTTAAGAGAGATGTCGCTCGGGATGGTCGACTTTCTCCAAGCCGAAGAACATCTCGATGCAGAGGAACTAGCTCGAGCACAGGAGTACTTGGACATGGCTAGCGAACATTTCGGGACTTCTGAAAGCATTTTCAGGCGACAAGAAGGAGATTCCCCATCATCAGTGAAATCAACGATTATCGAGCTCACTTGTTATGCAGGGTCACTGAAGGATGGGAGTGAGCACCTTTCACGGGCAGTTGGAGCGATTGTCGATGGAGACAACGAGCTCGCGAGAGAAGAACGCGACAAAGCATCGCAGGCATTCAATAAGTGTGAATTTGACTCGTGAACTCAGTCCGTCACTCCTCGTCTGACAGGTAATTTATCATCCTCTTGGAATTACAGGGCGATTCCTTGATGCTGGTCCGTTCGACAGACCCCCCACAGCAACCCCGAAGCGTGCGACTGTGACGGTCACACTCGATGGGGCACCGACTGTCGAACGAACCGTCGAGGTGTGGGTGGACGACTGGGTGATACAAAACGAGTGACTCGTCACCGCGGTTCACCCACCCTTAAGCCCACCCACCCCACACACCCTACTCGATGCGCGTAACCCTCCTCGGGACCGGCGACACGACAGGAACGCCCACTGTCGGGTGCGACTGTGACACCTGCCGGGAGGCCCGCGAACGCGGCATCGAGCGGACGCGCTTTTCGGTCCACGTCGAGAACGAGCGAACGAACGAATCGCTCCTCGTGGACTTCAGCCCCGACTTCCGTCACCAGTTTCTCACGCAAGAGACGCCGCTTCCCGACGAGGCACTCGTCACCCACATTCACTTCGACCACCTCGACGGACTGGGCAACGTCTACCGACTGCTCGACCACCTCGACGTCCACGCGACGGACGAAGTCGACCCGCTGACCGACGAGAGCGTCGCGGATACGATTCGCTCGAAGTTCGACTACTTAGACCGCATCAACGTCCACGACCAGACGCCCCTCGAATCGTTCCGCGCCTGCGGATTCGACGTGACCTTCGTCCCCGTCGTTCACCCGCCGCTTCTGTGCTACGGCGTCGCCATCGAAGACCCCGAGACGGGCGCGAAACTGTCTATCTCTGGCGACTCGACCTACGCGGTTCCCGAGGAGTCGCGTGCCGTCCTCGCCGACCCCGACCTCTTGCTCGCGGAGGCTATCGTCCCCGCCTCGCTCTGTGAGTACCACCCCGCCGGCGGCGACGACTACGACGAAGACGGCGTTCCACGAACGTTCGGCACGAAGCACATGACACGCGAAGGGGCTATGGCCCTCAGTGAGGACCTGAACGCAGACGTGACGCGACTCGTCCACGTCGCGCACTACTACCCGCCCGACGAGGCGTTCGAAGAGCCATTGGCTATCGACGGGGAAGTGTACGAGTTGTGAGTCGCCGCGACGTTCTCAGCGGGCACACGTTTTTCCACCCAGCGGTCGGATAGCGAGTATGGCCCCATCTGGGTCCCTCGTTCGTCGCCTCTCCGGTGTAGTAGCCGTTGGCTTGGGCGGTGCCGCAGGATACGCGCTTTTCGCACCCCGGCCGCCGTCGGACACCCAACTACTCGTCGTGTTCGTCGTCGCCGCGGGAGTCGCGGCGGCAAGCCTCCAGATGCTCGCAGGACGGGGAGAGACCGAGGCGTGACGCTTCGCACCATCTTCGAAGACCAAGCATTCAGGTATCTCGTGGTGGCTGGTGTCGGCATAGCGGCGGCGACACTCGTCGCAACCTACGTTGACACGGGACAGGTGGACTTCTTCGGTGCCGTCGTACAGGTCGTCTTCGTCGCCGTCGTGGGTGCGTTGCTCGTCACCTACTGGAACTACATGGAGCGACGCGCCGAGACAGAGTGATTTTCCGAGTGGCCGTCGTCGGGTGACGCGTGTCCGAAATCACCGACGCACTCCGATACGCGACGCCGATGGCCCTCACCGCTGGCGTCGTCTGGTATCTCGTCGCCTCACTGTCCGGTGAACCCAACTGGGTCGACGGCGCGGTGTTCATGCTCGTCTTCGGCATCGTCGTCACACTCGGGTGGTACTACTCCGGTGAACGGACAGAGTAACGAGGGGACGTCACCAGAATCGGTCCAGTCCCGACTGCCTCCGAGCGACACCGTCGGGGTCCGCAACCCACCCAGTGCGTGCGTCGCGGAGTGCGCCCCGGTCGAGTTCCGGCGGGTCGGCAGGGCCGAACGCCGGACAGTTGGACCCGCATTCGGCCCCCGGGTCGACGACACGGCCGAAGTGCGAACACACGGGCCGACCGACGGCGTCGACGCCGGCGGAGGCACACCCCGGCACGTCGTATCCCCGCCACCCTTTGCCGTAGGCGCGTTCCGCGAGTCTGAGACGGGCAGTACGCTTGTCCGCGGGTGAGACCAGTGCCACGTCGGTGTGGAGCGACTCGTACTCGACGGGTTCGACGCCAGTTGCGTCGGTGGCGAGTGGGTCGGCATCGCGGACGATTTCTCGCTCGCCAGTCTCGGGGTCGAACCGCCAGACACCGACTTCCTCGGGGATGCGGTTGAGGTGCGCACCGGTGACGTAACTCTCGGTGGCGAGGACGACTTCGTCGAAGAGGGCGAGACTCACGTCGAGGCGAAGTTGTCGCAACAGGTCGCCGGGTTCGCCGAGGTCCGGTTTGTTCTCGATACCGACGAGACGGGAGAACCACTCGTCGGGATAGCGGGTCGCGCGGCGGACGTACTCCCGCCCACGGCGGTGTTCGGACTCGAAGAACCCGGCCTCGACGGCGCGGTCCGTCGCGCGACGGGCGCGGGCGGGGTGGCAGTCGAACGCATCGCGCCAGAAGACGGCGTGGCCGACACCCACCTCGCTCTCGATAGCAGTGGCAGGGATGTCTCGACTGGTGATGCGCGACCGGTCGTCGAACTCGGGGCCGGGAACGACGGCACATACGTCGATGATTCGACTCCCCGGCGACGCGACGGACGCGCCGAGTTGCCGGGCCGGAAGCCAGTCTGTCACCTCTTCGAGGTGGGCACACAGTGCCAGTTCGAAGGCGAACTCCGAGGGTGACGAGACCGGTGTGGGCACACCTGTGACTGGGAAAGCGAACGTGAAAAGCCTCGCTCTCACTCGACGGTCCAGCCACTCGCGAACGTATCATCGAACAGACTTTATGTCAGAACTGGTCGTACCGGCTGACGATGCGATTCCCCGTTTCGCTCTCCCCTCACCGCCGCGGCCTGCTGGTCGTCGTGCTGGGGACGGTTCTGGTGTTCACTGCCGTCTTCGCACCGATGGGTGCCATCGTTCCGACGTATCGATACGAGGTGGTCGAAGTTTCCCCCGACTCGAAGTGGGCCGAGCACATCACGTACTCCGACGACGTGTTGACCTGCGTCGACGACGACCCGGAGTGTCAGACCGTCTCGCAGGTTCGTGCGGACGGCCCCCGAGTCGTCGACTCCGAGCGAGCGAACTGCGCCGAGATGCCCGCCTTCTGTCTGTACCAGGTCGCGTACTACCCGAGAGACGACGCGTTCTACAGACTCCATCACGAGTCACTCGGCAACGACTCCGTAGAGTTGCGGGTCGAGGCCATCTCGAACCGGACCGCGATGGATATCGCGGCACTGGAGGCTGAGACGTTCCCACAGGAGTTCGAGCGACTCTTCGAGTCAGGAACCGTCCGCACGAGCGACCCCATCGCTGGGTGGGAGTACTGGCAGGAGACCCACGAACTCGTGGAGTACGAGGGGCAGTTCTACACGCCCGGTGGATGGGCGTACAACGGACCGAACAGGCACTGGGACGAATACGTGCGTGGGGCGACTGCGCTCGCCGGCATCGGATTGCTTCTCTACGGGCGGACACTGCAGATTCGAGCAGGAACACGCGACACGTAGGTCAACGGAGTCGAACCATGATTCGTCGATGGCGAGACAGCCGAGAAAGACAGACTGTCACCTTCCCGTACCTATTTGAACGAAGACGAAGCAACTCCGTGCAATGCCCGGGCAGGACGACACGAACCACCAGATTGGGCGACGGACGTACCTCGGTGTGGCCGCGAGTGCTGGACTCGCCGGTCTCGCGGGATGCAGTTCAGGGAGTACCGCCAGTGCCGCGCGCGGACCGCCGAAGGTACCGGTGTCGAAACTCGAAGACGGAGGCTGGGAGCAAGTCGACGAACAGACCCGCGACCCGGCGTTCGAGGAGTCGTTCGGTCCGGTGAGTGTCTCGGCGGCGTTCCGGACACTCGTCTTCGAAGACGTCGAGTTGGCGACCGAGTTGAAAGAGAAGACGCTCGGACAGGCCGAAGGGCAGTTCTCAATGTTCTTCGCCACGCGCGTGACACTCGACCCGAGTCTCGCGACCATCCCCGACGCGGCGCGGGACCCAGTCGTCGAACAGGTGGAGACGCAAGCGCGCGCCCAGTTCGAGTCGCAATTGGAATCGGCCGGCCTCTCCGACATCGAACAGGCGTCGACCGGGTCGATGACGGTCGAGACGGGAGAGTCCGCGCGCGTGACCAACTACACTGCGTCCTTCCCGTTCGAGGGAATCACGTTCCCGCTGACCGACGAGAAGCAGATAGCAATCGAGGGGAAGAAACTCGGAGTGAGCGGGTTCCTCGCGGTGTGGGAACACGACGGGTCGATTCTCGTCGCCGGTGGCGCACACCCCGGAGAGAACCTCGACCTCGGTGTGACCAAAGAACCCACCTCGGCCATCGAGGTGTCGGTCGATATCGACCTCGGGTTGACCCCGGACGCGTACCGGGAGGAACTTCGGTCACTCGTCACGGCAGTCGAGTGAGGCGCGGTCGACACACCACGAGAAGCGACAGACGACGTGGACAATCCGAGTCACACTGGACCGGGGCGCCCCCTGAATCGGGCCGCGTCGTGTGTGACCGCCCGACGTAGCCACAGCGTCGCCGCTCCGAGAACAGCACCTTTATCAGTCGTTCGCGGCCAAGTTCACGCAAGATTACTCTCAGGAGGTCAATGGTGACGAAAAATCCACAACAACCGGAGGTGAACATCGGACTCGTCGGTCACGTCGACCACGGAAAGACGACGCTCGTCCAAGCGTTGTCTGGGTCGTGGACGGACCAGCACTCCGAGGAGATGAAGCGCGGTATCTCCATCCGCCTCGGGTACGCCGACGCGACGTTCCGACAGATTCCCGGCGTCGATGCGCCGGAGTGTTACACAGTCGAAGAAGAGACCGAAGACGGGACCGAGACTGACGTCCTGCGTACCGTCTCGTTCGTCGACGCGCCCGGCCACGAGACGCTCATGGCGACGATGCTCTCTGGGGCGGCCATCATGGACGGCGCTGTTCTTCTCGTCAGCGCCACCGAAGAGGTCCCACAGGCGCAGACGGCAGAACACCTGATGGCGCTCGATATCATCGGTATCGAGAACATCGTCATCGCCCAGAACAAGGTCGACCTCGTCGACCGCGAGCGGGCGATAGAGAACTACGAGCAGATTCAGGAGTTCGTGAAGGGAACGGTCGCCGAGGACGCGCCGATCGTCCCGATCAGCGCCCAGCAGGAGGTCAACCTCGACGTCCTCATCGAGGCTATCGAGAACGAGATTCCGACGCCCGAGCGCGACGAGAGCGAAGACAGTCGCATGTTCGTCGCACGCAGTTTCGACATCAACCGCCCGGGGACGACCTGGGACGGACTCATGGGCGGCGTCATCGGCGGCAGCGTCGTCGCCGGCAAACTCGAAGAAGGCGAGGAACTCGAACTTCGCCCCGGCCGCGAAGTCGAAGAAGAAGGCCAGACCGAGTGGCGCTCTATCACGACCGAGATTCGCTCGCTGCAAGCGGGCGGGAACATGGTCGACGAAGTCCGCCCCGGCGGCCTCTGTGGTGTCGGGACCGGTCTCGACCCGAGCGTCACGAAGGGTGACGCCCTCGCGGGACAGGTCGCCGGCAAGCCCGGCACGCTCCCCCCGACGCGCGAGCAGTTCACGATGGACGTGGAACTCCTCGACCGTGTCGTCGGCAGCGAAGACGACAGCGTCGACGAGATTTCCACGGGCGAACCGCTGATGCTCACCGTCGGCACCGCGACTACCGTCGGTGCCGTGACGAGTGCGCGCAGCGGCGAGGCCGAAGTGAAGCTCAAGCGCCCAGTCTGTGCAGCGGAAGGCGCGAAGATAGCTATCAACCGCCGTGTCGGTGCGCGCTGGCGCCTCATCGGTATCGGGACGCTCAAGTGACGTGACCGCCACCGTAGTCGTTATGGACACGAACGCACTCATGATGCCGGTCGAACTCGACGTTCGCGTGTTCGACGAACTCGACCGGTTACTCGCGGCCGACGTGGACCTCGTCGTCCCCACGGCCGTCCTCGACGAGCTGGAGAAGCTCTCGACGGGCGGCGGGACGGAGGCCGTCGCCGCGAGCGTGGGTGCGGACCTAGCGACCCGGTGCCGTGCGGTCGAAACGGACGAATCGTACGCCGACGACGCAGTCGTCGAACTCGCCGACTCCGGCGACGTCGACTACGTCGTCACGAACGACAAGCCCCTCCGTGACAGGGTGCTCGAATGCGGGATTCCCGTCATCGGCATCCGGGGGCACGCCACACTGGCGGTCACGGAACCATAACGAAACTATGTACAAACGGGTACGACTCAAAGACACAGTCGAAGTCCCGCCACGCCACTTGGGCGATGTGACGCCCGAGCGGGTCAAGCGACTGTTGCAGGACAAACTGGAAGGACGGATGGACGAAGACGTGGGGAGCGTCGTGAGCGTCGTGAACGTCCACGACGTCGGCGAGGGCACCGTATTGCCCAACCGCCCCGGCGTCTACTACGAAGCCGAGTTCGACGCGATTACCTACGACCCAGACATGCAGGAAGTCGTCGACGGCATCGTCGTCGAAGTCGTCGAGTTCGGTGCCTTCGTCGGCATCGGTCCGGTCGACGGACTGCTCCACGTCTCACAGATTTCCGACGAATACCTCGCCTACGACGGCGAGAACCAGCAACTCGCGTCGACGGAGTCCAACCAGACGCTCGCCGTGGACGACGAGGTGCGCGCCCGCATCGTCACGAAGAGTATCGACGAGCGCAACCCGCGCGACTCGAAGATTGGCCTGACCGCGAAACAGCCGGGGCTCGGCAAGCACGGCTGGCTCGAAAAGAAGCGCCAGCAGAGCGAGGCCTCGGCGGAGGGTAACTGATGGCGAAGAAACGCCTCGCCTGCCGCGAGTGCCACTTCGTCAACGAGCCCGACAAACAGACCTGTGAGAACTGCGGGTCGAGCAGCCTCACCGAAGACTGGGCAGGCTACGTCGTCATCACGCACCCCGAAGAGAGCGAAATCGCCACCGAGATGAACGTCACCGAACCCGGCGGCTACGCGCTCAAGGTCCGCTGAGATGCTCACCCTGCCGACGGCGCTTCGAGCGGCGTTCAAAGAGCCGTTCGGCCCCATCTACACGGAGGCCGAGGCACTCCTCGCAGATGCATCGAGCGAGGAGGCGAACGCGCCACTCGTCGCCGTCGGCGACGTCGTCACCTTCTACCTCCGCCGCGCCGGCCGGCCACCAGACGTGGCAGTCGTCGACGGAAAGACGAAACGAGAGGCCGTCGGCGACGAGATTCGTCGAGCAGTCGAAACGGGTCGTCTCGTCGAGGTCACGAACGAACCGGGCACCATCTCCCGTGACCTCGTCGCGGCGCTCGTCGACGCACTCGCTGCCGGCGAACCGACGACCCTCCTCGTCGAGGGCGAAGAGGACCTCGCGACCCTCCCTGCGGTCCTCGCCGCGCCCCTCGGTTCGACCGTCGTCTACGGCCAACCGGACGAGGGAATGGTCCGTCTCACCGTCGACGAGGCGGCCAAGACGGAGATGCGTGACCTGTTGTCGCAGTTCGACGGCGATTCCGACGCCGTTCTCGCCCCTATCGAGGCCTGACTAACGGTCTCTCTTCCCTCGATTCGCTGCCGCTCCTCTTCCCTTCGAAATCCTTTTACTTGCTTCGCGGGCAATTACGGGTAACTAACCATGGAAATCGAAATCATCTCCGAGGAGGAGAACCCCATGTTGCACCGCTCGGACGTCCGATTCGAGATCGTCCACGAGGAAGCGACGCCCTCCCGTCTGTCGGTTCGTGACTCGCTCGCGGCCAAGTTGAACAAGGACTCTGACGAAGTCGTCGTCCACGAACTCGACACGAAGTTCGGCATGCGCAAGACCGCTGGCTACGCGAAGGTCTACGAGAGCCCCGAGTTCGCCCGCGACGTCGAACAGGAACACATGCTCGAACGCAACAAGATTACCGACGCCGAAGCCGAGGCCGAAGAGGCCTAATCTCGGTTTCGAATCGCCGTTTTCGACCAACTCTCGATGCGCATTCTCGGAATCGAAGGTACTGCGTGGGCCGCGAGCGCCGCGGTTTTCGAGACGGACGACCCCGACGCCCTTCGCGCCGGAACCGACCGAACTCCAGAGCCGTCTGCAGACCACATCTTCATCGAATCGAACCCGTATCAACCCGACAGCGGCGGCATCCACCCGCGCGAGGCGGCCGAACACATGGGAACCGCCATCCCCGAAGTGGTCGAAACCGCCCTCGACCACGCCGCCGCCAGACACGACGGAGACGGCCCTGTCGTCGACGCAGTCGCGTTCTCTCGCGGGCCGGGGCTTGGCCCGTGTCTCCGTATCGTCGGCACTGCGGCCCGGTCTGTCGCCCAGACGCTGGACGTACCGCTCGTCGGCGTCAACCACATGGTGGCCCACCTCGAAATCGGTCGCTACCAGTCCGGGTTCGAGTCGCCCGTCTGCCTGAACGCCTCTGGCGCGAACGCCCACCTGCTCGGCTACCACAACGGTCGCTACCGCGTCCTCGGCGAGACGATGGACACCGGCGTCGGTAACGCCATCGACAAGTTCACCCGCCACGTCGGGTGGACCCACCCCGGCGGCCCCAAAGTCGAAGCGGCCGCCAAAGACGGCGAGTACGTCGAGTTACCGTACGTCGTCAAGGGGATGGACTTCTCTTTCTCGGGCATCATGAGCGCCGCGAAGGACGAGGCGGACGCTGGCACGCCCGTCGAAGACATCTCCGCCGGGTTGCAGGAGACAATCTTCGGCATGCTCACCGAAGTCGCAGAGCGTGCACTCTCGCTCACGGGGACAGACGAACTCGTCCTCGGTGGCGGCGTCGGGAACAACGCCCGCCTCCGCGAGATGCTCGCCGAGATGTGCGACCAGCGCGGTGCGAAGTTCCACGCGCCCGAACCGCGATTCCTCGGCGACAACGCGGGGATGATTGCCCTCCTCGGCGCGCGGATGTTCGCCGCGGGCGACACCCTCGCCGTCGAAGACTCCGCCGTGGACCCGAACTTCCGCCCGGACCAGGTCGAAGTGACGTGGCGCGGCACCGACGAATCGGTCGCTCGCGCCTACACCGACGACGGTGCCATCCGCGGGGCCGAAGCCACAGTCGATATCGGCACCGACGAAGTCGTCAAACGTCGTGTTCCCAAGACGTACCGACACCCGGAACTCGACGACAGACTCCGCAGAGAGCGGACGAAGGCGGAAGCACGCCTGACGAGCGACGCTCGCCGGGTGGGCGTTCGGACGCCAATCATCCGCGACGTAGACCCCGTCGATGGCGTCATCACCTTCCAGAGAGTCGGAGACGCTGACCTCGCGGAACGACTCGACCCGGCCGCCGTCCGCGTCGTCGGCGAGTACCTCGCGCGCCTTCACGAGGCAGGCATCGTCCACGGTGACCCGACGACGCGAAACATCCGCGTCGGAACTGGACCCGACGGAGAGACGCACGTCCACCTCATCGACTTCGGACTCGGGTTCCACACCGGCCACGTCGAAGACCACGCGATGGACCTCCACGTGTTCGCTCAGAGTGTCGAAGGCACAGCGGACGACGCCGGACCGCTGGTCGACGCCCTCGAAGCAGGCTACGAATCGGTCGGGTCGGAGGAAGTCATCGCCCGCCTCCGGGACGTCGAGTCCCGCGGCCGGTATCGGTAGGCTGTCGAAAATCTGTCCCGTTGTGGGCACCCGGACCCGGTCGGAACTGGTCGGAAGGCCAAAATGATTTATCGTCAGCGGGCGTACCTGTCTCGTATGGTAGACAAACCGCAAAGTGGAACGCTCTTCGGCATCCCCTACAACTTCGAACGTCCGAGCGCAGGGCGTCTCCTGTCGTCGTACTGGCAACCCGGCAAGGGCATGCTCGTCGAGAAGCCCTTCGGCATCGGCTACACGCTAAACCTCGCGAATTGGCGCTCGTGGGTCGCCCTCGTCGTCGTCGGCGGCCTCCTCTGGAACGAGCGTCAGAGCCGCGAGAAGAAGGAAGACGCAGCAGCGGCCGACGACGGTCCGGTCGAAGTCATCGTCGACTAACGCCGGCGACACACCGACGACTTTTCGACGCCCGCCTGCAGATGGGCGGGTATGCTCCGGTACGTCACCACGAACGAGGGCAAGGTCCGCGAGGCCCTCGACTATCTCGACGACGACGTCACGCAACTCGACTTCGACTACACCGAGGTGCAGGCTTCCGAACTCGGTCCCATCGCCGCGCACGGTGCCCGCGAGGCCTACCGCTACGCCGGCGAACCAGTGCTGGTCGACGACGCCGGCCTCTTCATCGACGGGTTCGAGGGGTTCCCCGGCCCGTACTCCGCGTACGTCGAAGACACCCTCGGCGTCGAGACGGTCTATCGACTCGCCGCCGCGGAACTCGACGAACCCCGACGGGCGTCGTTCCGATGCATCCTCGCGTACTGTGACGGCGACCCGTTCGAGGCGAGTCCCGACCCCATCGACCGCGACGACCGAACCGTCGCCGCCGCCCACGGTGCCGAACAGAACGCAGAAGAGACCGAAGCGCTCCCCGTGAAACTGTTCGAGGGCGTCGTCAACGGTCGCATCGTCCCGCCGCGCGGTGACGGCGGGTTCGGCTACGACCCCATCTTCGAACACGACGGCAAGACGTTCGCCGAGATGACGGCATCCGAGAAGAACGGTATCTCACACCGTGGGCGGGCGTTGGCGAAGTTTGCGACGTGGTACGCCGAACGCTAGTGAGGCGTACGTTGAAAATCTTCGATTTTCAGAAGTTCGCTGAGCGAACGGAGTGAGCGAAGCGTGCCTCGTCGGGCGCGAAGCGTCCGACGGTGGTTTGTCGAGCGAAGCGAGACAAAGAACGTGAATCTTTGATTCTCGGAGGGTCACCGAGCGAAGCGAGGTGAAGGATGGAAATCTCTGATTTCCGGTGGGTTGTCGAGCGTGAGCGAGACGAGAGACGCCGACGAGCACGGTTGAACACCACGTTTACCCTCCTCGACCGCGGGGTCTCCGACATGGACCCAACCGACTTCTTCGAAGACGGCACGGTCACCGTCTCCAAGGCGACGTACACCGTCGTCAAGGCCGAACGCGGCGACCCGGACGCCTTTGCGACGATACAAGATGGGGCCGAGACGACAGTCGTCGCCGAAGAGGGAACCGTGGACGAGGCGAACATCGTCGAATCCGAAGGCGGGTGGAAACGCCTCACCTTCGAGATGGTCCTCCCGTTCGAACTCGTCGGCTTCTTGGCCGCTGTCGCAACCGCACTCGCCGAGGAGGACATCTCGATATTCGCCATCTCCGCGTACTCGACGGACCACGTCCTCGTGAAAGAAGATGACGTCCCGGCCGCGACGCAGAAACTCGAAGCACTCGGATGCGTCGTCGCGTAGCATCAACGGCCACCATTCGAAGGGTCGATAGCCACGCTCGTGGGGCACGTAGCAGAGTGCATGAACCGTGCGACGGCCCTCGCGACGGGCGTGGCAAGCGGATACGGGATTTCGATGGCCGTGGCGATGGTGGTGTTCTTCGGCGAACCGTCGGCGACCGTTGGCGTGGCCGCCGGGTTCGCACTGGTGACGGTAGTGGCGACGTTCGTCGTGACTCGGTTCGTCGTCTCCTGAACGACGAGGCCACGACCACGTGGTTTCGGTGCGATTACGCTCTCGGGTCGCGGTCCGGGCCGGGGTACTTGCCGTCGGCGACTTCTGCGTAGAGACTCTCGGCGGAGAACAACGTGGCGAACGCCTGCGGGTGGCGGATACTGACCGGGAACCGACCACCGAGTGCGGCACCGGCCTTCGCAGAGGTCAACCGCTCGTCGAACGTGAGCAGGTGCATGGCTCCACCGCGATAGGCGGACGCGAGCGCTGGTTGGTCGCCCTCGGGATGTTCGACGAGTTCGACCCACGTCTCGACTTTGGCCCGCCAGTCTGCCGCCAGCGTCTCGTTTGTGAGGTCTGTGACGATGGCCTCTGCGTCGTCGAGGAGGGGTTCGCTGGCGACGAGCGTCGTCCACGAGTGGCGGCGGAGGTGGTCCAGTGCCTCACGGGATGCACCGCCGACGAGGAGGTCAGACGCGAGAACGTCGGCGTCGGCGACGACACGTGTCGGCGCGGGGTCTGTGTCAGTCATCGTCGCCTCGACGAGCGCGAAGCGCCGCTGAGATGTCGTCGTCGGTGGTCTCGTACTCGGCAGCGCGTTTGAACAGCGACTCCCATGTCATGCGTGGAACGACGAACCCGCTCGAAAAGAATCCGACGCACTCGCCTGCGCGACAGACGGTGGCGAAACCAATTCCAAACGCAATTTGGTGCGTTTCCCACAGTTAGTAACTGATTTTAATTACCTCAAGTGGGAAACAGTTAATTTCCCTTCGGCACAGCACAGTACCATGGCGATACAGCGACGACGTTTCTTGCACGCGGCAGGTGTCGGTGCTCTCCTCGGGCTGAGCGGATGTACGGGTGAGTCCAATCCGCCGCAAACAGGCGACGAGACGACTGCCTCCGGCGGAAGTCAAGAGGGGGAGTCGAGTGGCACAACGCAGGAGTTGACGCTCGCCACGACCACGAGCACCTACGACACGGGTCTCCTCGACGCCCTCAACCCGGTGTTCGAAGAGAAGTTCAACGCCCGAATCAAGACCATCCCACAGGGGACGGGTGCGGCAATCGAGACGGCGAGAAACGGCGACGCCGACGTCATCCTCGTCCACGCCCGCGGCGCGGAGGACGAATTCCTCGAAGAGGGCTACGGCGTCAACCGCCGCGACGTGATGTTCAACGACTTCGTCATCGTCGGCCCCGCCGACGACCCGGCGGGTGTTCAAGGCATGTCCAGCGCCGCCGACGCCTTCGCGACGATTTCTGAGACGCAGTCCACGTTTGTCTCTCGTGGTGACGACTCCGGGACGAACAAGAAGGAACTGCTCATCTGGGACGCCGCGGGTGTCGAACCGTCGGGTGAGTGGTACCGCGCAATCGGCAAAGGGATGGGAGACACGCTCGTGCAGGCCGACCAGTCGGGTGCGTACACGCTCTCGGACCGCGGGACGTACCTCGCCACGCAGGACAACATCGACCTCGAAATCCACGTCCAAGGGCCCCTCAAGGGCGGGCCGACCATCCTGAAGAACCCCTACGGCGTCATCCCGGTCAACCCGGCGAAGTACCCCGACGTGAACTATCCCCTCGCCATGGCCTACGCCGGGTTCCTGACCAGTCCCGAGGGCCAAGAGATTATCAGCAACTACACCGCCAACGGGTCACAGCTGTTCTTCCCGAACGCACTGTCCGAAGACCCACAGTTCGGCCAGTACGTGCCCGAGGATTACTCGGGTGGGAGCGGGAACGGGTCGGCGTCAGTCTCGGACGCGCAGTTCGAGCACTGGGTCGCCGAGAACGTCCCCGAGGACTTTTAGTCCGGTCCGACCCCACCTCCGCCTGTGTTCGGCCTCGGCGACCTGAACCTGACCTACCTCGTCAGCATCACCGTCGTCTCACTCTACGTGAGTACGGTGGCAGTCCTCCTCAGCGCCGCGATTGGCTTACCAGTCGCACTCACAGTCGGGTTCCGCGACTTCCGCGGGAAGTCCGTCGTCACGTCCATCATCTCGACGGGGATGGGCTTTCCCAGCGTGGTCGTCGGCCTCGTGGTCCTCCTGACGCTCTCTCGCTCCGGCCCACTCGGGGAGTTCGAACTCCTGTTTACGCCCGAAGCGATGATTATCTCGCAGACGATTCTCGCCCTCCCCGTCCTCGTGAGCGTCTCGCTCTCTGCGGTTCAGTCGGTCCCACAGGACCTCAGAGACGCCGCGTTCGCGACTGGCGGCACCTCCGTTGACGTTGCACTTCTCGTCGTCCGAGAGGCTCGCTACGGAATCGTGACCGCCCTCTTGGCCGCCTACGGGCGCGCCATCAGTGAAGTGGGGTCCGTCCTCATCGTCGGTGGCAACATCGTCTTCTCGGACAGCACCTCGTTCACGCGGACACTCACGACGGCGATTACCGTCGAAGCGCGGAAGGGGAACATCGAGACGGGTATCGCACTCGGTGCCATCCTCCTCGCACTGGTTCTTACGGTGAACGCCCTCGGGGCACGCTTCCGCGACCGGAATCCGGCAGGTGGGAACCGATGAGTGAGACACACCAAACCACAGGCACGCAGTCACCGGGCAGCGCATCGCGGCAGTTGACCCGTCTCGCCGCGCGCAACCTGAGTCACGGATTCGGCGATGGCGTGATTCTCGAAGACATCTCGCTCGCCGTCGAACCCGGCGAGATACTGGCTATCGTCGGTCCATCGGGGACGGGGAAGACGACGCTCTTACGACTGCTCGCGATGTTCGAACCGCCGGACAAAGGCACGGTCGAAGTCGATGGTGAAGACGTGTGGTCGCTGTCCGACGACCAGCGACTCGCCCTCAGGCGGCGCATCGGGATGGGGTTCCAGACACGGAGTCTGTTCTCCGCGGCGGTGTCCGACAACGTGGCGTACGGACTTCGCGTCCGACAGTCGTGGGGGGCGCGACTTCGAAGCGCCATCGAGAACGTCGTCGGCAGAAGTGACCCAGCACCGCCGGTCGAACGTGCCCTCGAAACGGTCGGCATGGCCGACAAGATGCACCGTGACGCGCGGTCGTTGTCCGCCGGGGAGGCCCAACGCGTCGCCATCGCGCGGGCGCTTGCACCTGACCCCGACGTGTTGCTCTTGGACGAACCGACGTCGAACCTCGACCCACGAAATACCGCCGCAATCGAATCGGCGATGCGAGAGGCGCGACGTCACGGCATCGCCGTCGCGTTGGCAACCCACGACATGCAGCAAGCGCAACGCGTCTCAGACCGGACGGCGGTCCTCCTCGACGGGACGTGTATCGAGTCGGGGCCGACCGACCGGGTGTTCGAGAACCCGGCCGACGACAGGGTCCGCCGATTCATCGAGGGGAAACTCGTCTACTGAGTCAATCGGTTGGCGAGGCTGACTTCGAGAGACTGCAGAGGAGTGGTCTAGAACCCGTGTGTGACTGCCGTCTGACGCAGGTTTATGGTCCGTGATACATATCCACCGTCTGGGCGCGCACTCTCGGCCTCAGTTCCCATCCTCCCACCCGCGCGCCCGGCACACCACCATAGCCGTTCTGGCCTCCCCCGGCACGGCGTGTGGCGTCACCACCAGGGCGCCATCCTTTACTTTCGAACAACTAGAGTGGCGTCTCACGTCGCAGAGAGACGACACAGAACTGGCGTCGTGAGACGCCTAGCCGAGCAGTTGCGTGCGAACCCGTTCGAGTGCGTCGCGTTCGGTGAGGAGTGCGAGTTGGTCACCCGCTTCGACGACCGTTCCGGGGAGCGGAATCGTCATCGGTTCGCGTGCTCGGCCGTGGGCGTAGACACGCCCATCGGCACCCAAGTCGATACTGGCGACGTGTTCGCCGATGACCGGTGCGCCTTCGGGGACGTACACCGTCGTGAGACGGAGTTGGTCGGTCAGGTCGCCGATTGCGTTGAAGTCGCCGCCGAGTAGTGCCGTCTTCGCGCCCGCAGCACCGAGACGTTCTGGGTAGACGATTTCGTCAACGTCGTCGGCGTATCGCTCGTATATCTCCTGTCGGTAGTCCTCGCTGATTCGCATGACGGAACGACAGCCGAACTCCTTTCCGAGCATACACGCCGCGAAGTTGATGTTCGGGTCGCCAGTCAGTCCGCCGACGGCGTTCGCGGACTCGATGCCCGCCGACTTCAGGACGCTCTCGGTCCCGCCGTCACCGAATATCGCCTGAAACCCCTCGTCGAGAGCCCTGTCGACTTTCTTCTCGTCGTTGTCGACGACAGTCACGTTGTGGCCCTCTTCTCGAAGCACGCGCGCAGTTCGAGAACCTACGCGACCGTATCCCACGATAACGACTTTCATGGTAGTACCATACACACCAGTCGGCTAAAAGATAGCCCCCGTCAGGGTCGGGTCTGTTCGAGTCGCTCCGTGAGCGACTCGATAGTGTCAGAGAGCGTGGCCGTCCCGAAGAGTGCCACGAGGACGGCACCCACCGAATCGAAGATGAGGTCGACGAGCGTGTCGTCGAGGCCGTACTGAACGAGGATGGCCTCGGTACCGGCTGCTTCGGCCGCGAGACGGGCACCGAACTCGAGGACTTCCCAGAAGACGCCGACAGCGAGGGTGAAAAGCAGGATGTAGACGAACATGAACTGTCGAGGGAAGTGAACGGCGTCAGTGTGCGCTTCGATGGCCCGCGCCGCGGTGTACCCGACGGCGGCGACGACGCTCGCCGAGAGCGTGTGGGTGACGTGGTCCCACCAGTCGATGTAGTGGTACGGTCCGAGCATCCCGATTGCGTGTAACAAGACGGCCGTCGTCAGCCACATCCCCAAGAACGGGTGGAGCCGAATCTGCCAGTCACGTCGGAGTACCGCCGGGAGAAACGTGGCCGCGAGGGCGAGGAGTGCGTTGACGACGACGCTCAGGTTCCGCGTGTACACGCCGGCGACGAAGATGAGACCGATGACGAGTTGGATGAATCGGCTGGCGATTCGTTCGACGTGCCACGAGCGCATGTACCAAGAGAGAGGGCGTCTGTCCGGAAAATTACACTGTGTCACTAGCTAGCACGACTACCGACACCGTTTTTCCTTCAGATTACATACGACACTTCGATGATGGCCACCACTCACGCCCTCGCGGGTGTCGTCCTCGGCACCGCCGTGTGGGCGTTGGTCCCCGAGGCCGGGATGCTCCCCGTCCTTGCGGCCGCACTCGGCGGCCTGTTCCCCGACTTCGACCTGTACGCAGGCCACCGCAAGACGCTCCACTTCCCAGTGTACTTCAGCGCACTCGCGGTGCCTGCGCTCGCAATCGCCGCATGGAACCCGACGACGACGACGCTCGCCGTCGCACTGTTCCTCGCAGCGGCCGCACTGCACTCCGCGTCCGACGTTCTCGGCGGCGGTCTGGAACTCAAGCCGTGGCTCGGAACCTCTGAACGCGCCGTCTACGACCACTGGAACGGCCGATGGCTCGCCCCGAAACGCTACGTCCGGTACGACGGGTCCCCCGAGGACCTCGCGCTGACGCTCGCCTTCGCCGTCCCGCCAGTCGTCGTCTTCGACGGCCTCACCGAGACGCTCGTCATCGCCGCAGTCACCGTCTCGGGCGTCTACGTCCTCCTGCGGAAACCGATGGTCGCAATCGCAGAACGCGCCGTCGCGGCGATTCCCGACCACCTCGTCGACCACGTGCCCGAACGGTTCGTCCGAGACCTGCGGTAGACGGCCACCCCTTTTCACGCGGTATCTCCCCGAGAGCGACGCGTCGACCACGCGGCAGAAGACATTTATCACCCGCTGTCGGGGGTGAACGTAACGAGATGTTTCATCGGTGACAGACCAGCGACGCGCAGTCCGTGACGGGTACGACAATCTCGCCGACGTGTACGACCAGCAGCGAAACGAGGACGCGCCGCCGGTACTCGACGAACTCACGACACGTCTCGACTGGGGAGACAGCATCCTCGACGTCGGGTGTGGACAAGGGACCCCAGTGACGAGTGCGCTCGCCGAAGACTTCGACGTGGTCGGAGTGGATTTCTCACGTGCGCAGTTGGAACTCGCCCGAGCGAACGTCGCGAACGCGAGGTTCCTTCAGGGCGACATGACCGCCCTCCCCATCGAGTCGTCGTCGTTCGACGCGCTCTGTGCCTTCTATTCGCTCATCCACGTGCCGGTTGCAGAACACGAACAGGTGATTGCGGAGTTCTCTCGGGTGCTTCGACCCGGTGGCAACCTCCTCTGTACCGTCGGCGGTGAGGCGTGGGAAGGGTCGAACCCCGATTGGCTGGACAGCGGCGTCGAGATGCGGTGGAGTTTCCCAGACATCGAACAGACGTACGAGATACTCGACCAGACCGGGTTCGACGTCCTCGACGAGTTCGTCGTCGACGACGAACTCGGGAGTCAGTACCCGTTCGTGCTGGCGCAGTTCGATGCGAACTGAATCGGGGTCACAGCCCCGCCTGTGCGCCTCGTTTACCGACCGGGCGATTAATCACTCGGGCGGCAGAGGTGTGTGTCATGTCCTCGTCCTTCGGCGTCGGCCACCTCCACAGAGGTGCATCGAGTCTCGATGAGAGACCGCACACCGAGGACGAACCACGTGGTCGCTGCGGGGTCGGCGCGCCGTGAGCGACACGTTCTTCCAGCGGTTCGACGAGTGGGTGGCGGCGTTCGACGACGTGGAGTTCGTCGAAGGCGAGACCGACGAGCACCACACCGAGAGCGTGGTCACACTCCTCACCAAACTCGTCTTCGTCCAGACCCTCGCGGACTACGGCGTCATCGAGGCTGATTGGCTTCAGAAGACGTGGACCGAACACGAACGGGGCCACGGCCACGACAGCAGACACGCAATGCTGGATTCCTTTTTCACAGACGTGAGCGAGCACGTCACCGCGTACTGTGACGTCGACCTGTTCACACGGGATGTCTACCCGACGGTCGAACAGTCGGAACCGGACGCCGAGACGGTTGCGGGGAACGTCGCTGCAGTCGTGGGCGTCGCCGCAGACGACAGTCAGGACGAGAAGACAGGGGTGGCCGACGTCGATTTCGCGCAACTCGACGAGGACGTCTTCGGCCGAATATACGAGACGTATCTCGCCGACGGCCGAACGGGGCGTGGAATCTACTACACGCCAGGGTACGTCTCCAGGTCGCTCGTCACAGACACCGTCGGCGTCGAGTTAGAAACTGTCGCGGCCCGGTTCGAACACGCAGTCGAGACAGGGCGGTGGGACGCCGCCGCCGCCGCCGCGACGGAGTTCACCGAGTTCACCGTCCTCGACCCCGCCTGTGGGACCGGGTCGTTTCTCGTCGCAGCGTTCGACGCCATCCGTGACGAGTACGACCGACTGTTCGAGTGCCTCGACGCCGCACGACACCCGCGTCGGCAGTCCGAAGGGGAAGAGACAGGCGAGAACCCGTCAGAAGGTGAAATCGAGCGCATCGAAACGCTCCTGCGGACACTCGGGTACACAGAAGACGAACGAGGTGAACTCCGTCTTCGAGAACGGGAGTTCGCCGCCACACTCGTACTCCGGCACGTTCACGCAGTCGACCTCGATAGCAAGGCCCTCGAAATCGCGAAACTCAACGTCTGGCTCGCCGCCGTCGGCCGTGACCCCGAGTTCGACTGTGGCGTCGAAACCCGCCGTCACTCCGAGACCACAGAATCAGGCGAGACGTCCGTCGGCGGGTGCGACTGGCCCGAGTTCGAGATGAACTTCGGGTGTGGTGATTCACTCGTCGGACTCCCCGATGAGCGGGTACAGGACGTGCTCCACGCGCAGTACGACGCGGAGATGCGAGCAATCTCACACGCCCGTGTTGCCGCCCTCGACGACCCGCGAGAGCGAGAGTCACTCAGACGAGCGGTGGACGTACTGAGACAGATTCGGCCAGAACTCGACGCGGTGTTCGAAGCGTCCGTCGAAGACTCGCAGGCGACGGTGGCACTTCTCGACGAGACGACGCCGTTCCACTGGCCGCTCCAGTTCTGGCACGTGTATCGGGATAGCGGCGGATTCGACTGCATCGTCGGCAACCCGCCGTGGGTGACGCACGGGAGCGAACACGTCACGCGCTTCCTGACTGAGCGCTACGAGTACCAATCGGGCCAACCGGACCTCTATCGGTACTTCCTCGAACGGTCCTTCACGGCGACGAATGGGTGCGTGGGCATGGTGACGCCGAATACGTGGCTCTCGATACCCGGTGCGAGGAACCTTCGGCGCGTCCTGTTACGCAGTGCGCGACTCACGACGATTGCGTTCGTGCCAGACTCGGCGTTCACCGACGTTGGCCAGAACAGTATCGCAGTCGTCGTCGACAAACAGGGACCGCCGACAGTCGTCGAGTCGAGCGACGACGACTTCGACCGGGGCGGAATCACCGTCGGCGAACTCACGACAGATGGTGAGTTCCAACCAGTTCGGACCGTCCCGCCGTCGAGTATCGAACCGCCGGCGTACCACGTCAACCCCTACGTGGGTGCAGAAGAATACGCGATTACCGCGAAGATGACCGCGAACGCGACCACGCTGGCCGATATCGCCGACCTGACCGTTGGTTACCAACTCTATCACCGGAGCATCCACACTCCCGCGGAAATCGAGAACGAGGTGTTCCACTCCGACGAGAACGAACACGATGCGCACGTGCCAGACACGCGTGCTGCGTCGCTCGGGCGGTTCCACCTCGACTCGTCGCCGACGCAGTACGTCGATACGTCTGCCGAGTTCTTCCGAATTCCCCCGAAACGATTTCTCGACGGCGAAAAGGTCCTGTTACGCGAGGTGCCCTCGAAACGAGAGACCGGATTGATAGGCGCTCGCTCGACGACGACGAGACTCTTTCCCAAGTCAGTGATTTCGGTCGTCCTGACCGACGACGACTACGACTACCAGCACCTCCTCGGCGTGCTGAATAGTCGCGTCGCGTACCTCCAGTCGCTCGTCACCGGTGAGAAGATGGGCCAACACCTCTTCCCGCGCGTGTCGCTGACGCAACTTCGTGGCCTCGCCATCGAGGGGACGACAGAACTCACACCGCTCGTCGAACGCCTCGAAGTACTCTCTGCGCGCCGGTTCCACTTCCGACGGGCGTGGGAGCGTCGCGTCGAGGCACAGACAACTGCGGACCGAACGCTCGCGTCAATTCTCGGAGTAGACCACTCGGCAGACGACACCGAAGAGAGGTCCGAAGCGTGGGTTGTCGACTGTTCGATTGACCCAGACGGCGACAGTGACGTACTCGAACGGGAGTATTCGGCGTTCGAATTCGTCGGCGACACCGAGAGGCCGTCGGGCGTCCTCTACGGCATCGACGACGGCGTCGAGACGGCGTTGCTCAGCGTCGGGTTTCGAACCCGCGAACAACTCCAGTTGGTGTCGCTCTCGGTGGCGGCGTTACTCGACTCGCGGGTGAACGTCGACCACTTGCGGCACGTGTTGGAGAAAACCGTCGTGTGCGGCACTGGTGAGGCGTCTGTCGAACCGGTAGTTAGACTCATCCGCGAGGTTCAGCGCGAAGTGAGCGACGTCGTCGGAAGCGATGCCGACTCGGACACGCCACCGACGGATATCGTCCGCATCGAGGCGGCGCTATCGGACGCACAGATGGAACTCGATGCGGCCGTTTTCGACCTCTACGGCCTCACACCGGCGGAAGCACGGGCCGTCCTCGACGTCTTGGACGTCCGTGAGATGGTCGCAGAAGAGACGATTTCGAGACTCAGTCGGCTACAGACGGCAGCGAGAGACGAATAGTCGCCCACGCCAGTATCGGCAGGTCACCTCAGTCGGTCGGTTCGGGGTGGCCGGACGCGGATACCTCGACGCGGGACTCACGGCGGTGGAGCAGGTACGCACAGACGATGGCGACGACGCCCGCGGCGGTGGCGATGCCGAACGCGACTCGGTAGCCGGCGGGGGTGTAGACCCGAGCGCCGGCGACTGTCTCGCCCGTCCAATAGGCGTCGAGCGCGTACCCCATCACCGCCGGGAAGACGGCGGCACCGAAGTATCCCATGCTGTTTATCGCACCCGTCGCGGTTGCGCTCGCCGACGCGGCGTGGCGCTCCTTGGCGACGGTGAAGGCGATGACTGCGCCGCCCATGACGAAGAGCGCCGCGAAGAGCAACACGCCGGCGAGGAGCAACGGCGGGGTCACGAAGAGGAAGATGAGGCCGTACGCGAGCGTGAACACCACGCAGGACCCGAGGATGAGTTCGGTTCGGTGGCCCAGTCGGTCAGACAACGACCCCATGAGTGGTGACCCGATGAGGAACGCGACGTTCCCGGCGAAGACGACCAGCGAGGCAGTCCGGACCGACACGTCGTAGAGGTCAGAGATGTACGGGACGCCCCACAGACCGAGGACGGTGAAGTTCGTCCCCAGCACCAGAAACAGCATCGTCCCCATCAACCACGTCTCGCCTTCGCTCAACACTCGCTTCGTGTTCTCGACGACGGTCGAAAACTCGATTCGGGTCGTCGGCGGTTGGACGCCGTCGAGCGGTTGGAACCCTGCGTCGGTCGGGCGGTCACGGACCACGAAGAACGTCACAGCCGCGAGTCCGACACCGCCGACACCGACGGCGAGGAGCACCGACCGCCAGCCTGTACTGTCGATGGCGATGGCCAACGGCGTTGTCGCGAGGACGCCGCCCATCCCCGCCGCGGCGATAGTCCACCCAGTCATCGTGGCGAACTCGTCCGGCCGATACCAGTTCGCGAGGAACCGAAGCGTCGCCGTGTAGAGGACGCTCCCGCCGAGGCCCAACAGCGCACGCGAGGCGAACGCGAGGGCGTAGGTCGGTGCGAGCGCGAACCCAAATACGCCGAGGGACATCACGGCGAGGCCGGCGGCAGCGACCCGGCGCGACCCGACCCGGTCCACCAAGATTCCCGACGGTAACTGTAGCGCAGCGTAGATGTAGAAGAACGCGGCGTGCAACATCCCGAGTTCTGCACCGGTCGTGTCGAATGCCCGCGAGAGGTCGTCCGCGAGGACCGCAGTGGTCACCCGGTGGAAACTGACGAGAAGAAATCCGACCGCGAGCAGTGCCCACAGCACCCATCGCCAACGCGTCGGATGTGCCCGAATCGAGAACCGTGCCATATCATCCGTGACATACCCTGTGTGTAAATGTCTGTCGCGGGACGGCAAGGCACACCACAGTTGCTACCACACCCCAAAATGTTAAGATGTGGAACTGTGTTCTGTTCTGATATGAAGCATACTGGACTCAAGCTTCGGATGGCCGTCTCCGGGACGGTCCTGTTCGCGTTCTACATGCTCTTGGCGACGGCCGTGTGGGAGGTACTCGGGTCTGTCGTCACTGTCGTCGTACTCACGGTGTTGTTCGTCGGTGTCCAGTACAAACTCGGGAAGTGGTTGGCACTGCGAAGCATCGACGCCGAGGAACTCCCCGAAGACGAGTTCGCCGACGTTCACCAGACTGTCGAGTCGCTAAGCGCAGAGATGGGAATCACGAAGCCGAAACTGATGTACGCGCCGATGGGGGCACCCAACGCGTTCGCCGTCGGTCGACAGGGAAGCGGCGTCGTCGTACTCGGGACGGAACTCATGCAGATTCTCGACGACGACGAACTCAAAGGCGTCATCGCACACGAACTCACCCACCTCAAGAACCGTGACGTGGTTCCGATGGTCCTCGGGCAGAGCATCGCCATGCTGTTCGGGTGGGGCGTCTACTTCGTCGTCAACGAGGCCATCGGCGGTATCGTCGGGTGGATTCTCGGGTGGATTGCGAGTATCATCGCGCAGTTGCTCGTCACGGTGTTCGTCCTCGTCATCTCGCGCGTTCGGGAGTACGCCGCCGACGAAGACGCCGCCCAGTACACTGGGAACCCCGAGGCACTCGCCAGCGCACTCGCAAAGATTGGCCACGTGAACGAACAGGTCGAACGAACCGCCATTAACGACAGCGTGAGCGCACTGTGCATCTTCGGTCAGCGCGACGGTATCCTCGCCCGTCTATTCGCCTCACACCCGCCGATGGAAAAGCGCATCGCGCGATTACAGCAGCTGTCTGGCTGAGAGCGACACCGACTCGGTTTGGGACGGAACCGACCCGAGTAAAAACTGACCCCGTTTTCTGGCCGTTCCCGCCGATACTCGCTGAATCTGACAGCAACGAGGATTTTTGTATCTATGCGATGATTTGACATGTGTTACCATGCAAGCCGCACGACTCCACGAGTATACCGACGAGATGAGCACCGCCCTCCAGATAGACGACATCGAGCGCCCGACGGTTTCGGCGTCGAACGGCGTCGTCGTCGAAGTGCAAGGTGCGGGGTGGTGCCAGACAGACAACCACATCATCGAGGGAATGTGGGCGGAGTACGTCGACCAACCGCTTCCGATGACGCTGGGTCACGAGAACGCGGGGACCGTCGTCGAGACGGGCGACGAGGTGCAACTCGTCGAAGAGGGCGACCCAGTAATCTGTCACCCGGTCCAGACGTGCGGCATCTGTCGTCCGTGCCGGCAGGGGGAAGACATGTACTGTGAGAACAGCAAATTCAACGGTCTCACGACCGACGGCGGGTTCGCCGAGTACCTCTCGACCAACGAACGCGCTGTCATCCCGCTTCCGGACGGCGTCGACCCGATAGATATCGCGCCCCACGCCGACGCCGGCATCACCGCCTACCACGCCGCGAAAAAGGCCGTTCACGAACTGAATCCGGGTGACACCGCCGTCGTCATCGGCATCGGCGGTCTCGGTCACATCGGCCTCCAGTGCGTGGACGCGATGAGCGCACCGGATATCGTCGCTGTCGACGTGAAAGACGAGGCTCTCGACCTGGCGACAGCCCTCGGTGCGAATCACACGATTAACCCGACGACGGACGACGTAGTGGCCGAAATCGACGCACTCACCGATGGAACCGGCGCGGCACAGGTACTCGACTTCGTCGGCGCTGACGAGACGACGGGGTACGCCCCTGATATCGTCGCCGCCGGCGGCGACCACCACATCATCGGGTACGGTGGACACGTCCACGAACCGTCGCAAGCACTCGTCAACGGCGAGTTCTCGTTCCGTGGAACGCTCGTGGGCCAATACACCGAACTACAGGAACTCGTCGCCCTCGTCGAACGCGGCGACGTCGAACTCAGAACGACTCGATACGGCCTCGACGAAGTGAACACCGTCGCCGAACATCTCGAACACGGCGAAATCGAAGGACGTGCGGTGATTACGCCGTAGCGACGACCCGAGTGGCACCCGCGCCCGAACACGGGATTCTGATTTATGACGGCCCAGTGAGAAGTGAGTGCGTGATGGGTTCGCTCACCGACCTAGCGCGACTCCGAGACAGAGACGACGTCACGTTCCACGAGGAATCTCACGTCATCGAACCGACGGCGTTCGACTCCGTCTGCGAGGGGCTTACGAGTCACCTCGTCGTGGGCGTCGTCAACGATACCGGGTCGGTGTTACTGGTGGATGACGGGTCCCACGGGTGGACCCTCGCCGCCTTCTCTATCGATGCCGACGACGACTGGAGTGTTCGCGCCCAGAACGGAGTCGAGCAGTTGACCGGCAGCAGTGTCGAACTCAACGCACCTGAGCGTGTCCGCCGTCTCGACTATTGCGAGGCCGGCACAGACCGGAAACGGACAGTCTACAATATCGTGTACCGGACGACGACTGTCGAGGGACGACCGGTCGCGGCGGACCCGAACGTCGGTGGCGAACCAGTTCGAGATATCAGCTGGTTCGACGCGGTTCCGGCGGGGTGTGAGGGCGTCGTCGCCGACGATATTCGGTTGTTCGTGGGGTGAGGGAACACCCAGAGTGAGTGGATTTTATGAATCATGTTCGACAAATAGCAGTGATGAATCCTGTCTACCCGTTGCTCTCAATCGTATTCGGACTGATCGGAACTGCGACGGGTGTCTTCATCGTTCGAACCCCTTCTCGTGCGATGGCGGTTCTGATGCCGCTGAACCCATCGAACCCATCTCGAATGACGATTCGCGCGTATCGAGCAATCGGTGTCGCAGGAATCCTCGGCGGCCTCTTTTTCATCTCGTTAGGACTCGTCGGCCTCTCACTCGTCTTCTGATTTGGGGCGTGTTCGCTGTCTGAATAAGTGACATCGACAGCTCGCGATGGTGAGTTTCAGAAAAAGCCTCGGCCGGGATTTGAACTCACTCGCAAATCGGAGATTTGCTCGCTGCTCAAATCCGGCTACGGCTTCTGCTCGTCACGATGTTCCTCGCAGAAAGCCTAGGCCGGGATTTGAACCCGGGCTCTCGTCCTTACCAAGGACGCGCTTTACCGCTAAGCTACCCAGGCACGCATTCCTTCGTTGTCCGGGTTTGTCTTTAGGGGTTTCGATTTGAATCGCCCCGGAACCATGGTAGCGTATGTCGATTATCGGTCAGCTGTCGAGGTGACCGGGTCGTCGCCGGACCCGCCTCGATAGAGTGCCGCGATACGCTCGACGGTCGATTCGGAGACCGTCTCTGCGGCAGGCGGCAAATCACCATCCTGTGTCTTCGCCAACCCGGCCGCGTATTCGACGAGCGCAGTCGGTGGTGGTGACCCGACTGCAGTCGTTCCGGCGACGACTGCCAACGTACAGATGTTGACTTCGAGGTTACTGTCGAGGACAGCACGGTCGGTGTCGGGGGCACTGCGGAGGCGCGTCTGGTCGCGTCCGAAGGCCCGAACCGTCTCGACAGCGTGGTCGGCCGCTTCCGTCCGAGCGAGGAGGTAGAACCCGCGCGAGACCAGCACGTCTGCAGCGAGGATGTCCAAGTCGGCGTCGGTGTCGCCGTCGGGCGAATCGAGGTGCACCCACGGTTCGTCGCGGGCGAGCAGTCGAGTGAGCCGAAGCCCCTCGTAGATGAGTTGCACTCCGGCGGCACGCGTTGCCAAGCCGTTCAGGTCGACGTTGGGTTCGACAGCCCGCGCGCTCACGAACGTGAGTACCGCCGGTGTCAAGGAGGCGGCGTCGAGGCGTTCGTCCAGCGCTGCACGGAGGGCATCGGGCTCGATATCCGACAGGGCCTCACGCGCAGCCTCACGGGCTCGCACGGCGTCGTCCATCGGCCGAGACTTACGGTTGGGAGGCCAAAGACCTTTGGAAAACCACGGCACAACGTGGATATGATACGGACGACAGACGATGGCGACCTCCGGGTCGTGACCATCGAACGCCCCGAACGACGAAACGCCCTCAGACCGACAGACCTCGACGACTTGCGGGCCGCTATCGACGACGCCGACGCACCGGTCGTCTTGCTCCGCGGAAGTGGCCCAGCGTTCTGCGCGGGTGCTGACCTCGACAGCGTCGCCGAACTCGACGACCCGGAAGCGTTCGCCAGACAGGGCCAGCGTGTGGCGGACACCATAGAGCAGTCATCGTCGGTCGTCGTCGCCGGTATCGACGGTGCGGCCCGCGGCGGTGGTGTCGAACTCGCCCTCGCCTGCGACGTTCGAGTGGCCACACCCCGAGCGACACTGGGCGAACCGGGCGTTCGAATCGGTCTCTTCGGGGCGTGGGGAGGAACGGTTCGTCTTCCGCGCATCGTGGGCGAAGGTCACGCACTCGAATTCTCGCTGTCTGGCCGCGTCGTCGACGCCGACGAAGCACTTCAGATGGGACTCGTCTCCCGAATCGTCGACGACCCGTACGAGGTTGCCGCTTCGATGGCCGAGAACGAGCATCAGTCGCTCCGAATCATCAAAGAGCGTCTGCGAGACCGGAGTGACGACGAGGCGCGGTTAGCCGAAGAAGCGCGCGGGTTCGCAGAACTGCACCGGGCGAACGTCGACGATATCGCGACGTCGCGAGAAGAATAGTTACAGGTTCAGTTCGGACGGTGCGGGCGGCATGGAACGCTTGTGGGCGCTCCGTTCGTAGAGTTCGACCACACGGTCGATTTGCTCGTCGGTCACGTCGAGGTGCCGGATGGTGGCAGATTTCGACAGTGGGCCATCGATGTGGAGTGCGAGGATGGCGTCGAGGACGTCGTAGGTGAGCCCCAGTTCTGACTCGTCGGTCTGGCCGCTCCACATCTCGGCAGAGGGGGTCTGGAGGACGAGGTCTTCGGGGACGCCGACGTGGGCGGCCAGTTGGCGGACCTGTTGTTTGTAGAGGTTTCCGATGGGGTTGCAGTCGACTGCTTGGTCGCCGTACTTCGTGAAGTACCCCGTCATGGCCTCAGAGCGGTTGCCCGTCCCGAGGACGATACGGTTCTCGTGGTTTGCGACGAAGTAGTTGAGGACGCCGCGAGTGCGAACGTAGACGTTGCCGGCGGCCATCCGGTCGTTCGCCGCCTCGGGGAACGTGTCGAAGAACGTCTCCGCGATGGGCTGGATTTCGACCACATCGTACTCGATGCCCAGCATCTCGGCGACACCCTCCGCGTCGCTCATCATGTCTTCGGCGTTCGCCACGCTCGGCATGACGAGGCCGTGGAGGCCGTCTTCACCGAGGGCCTCGACGGCGAGGAAGGCAGTGAGCGTCGAGTCGATGCCACCGGAGAGACCGAGCACCGCGCCGTCGGCACCTGCGGCGTCGACGGTGTCACGGATGAACGTCGTGATGTGTTCGCGGTGGGCTTCCAGTTCGGCCTCCGAAAGACGAAGGTCGATGGGCGCACTCTCCGAGAGAACGTCGATTTCTGTCATTGAATCCGATTAGAACCCAGAGGGCAAATAGTCACTCGTCGGCGAGAAAGAGTGGACGGCCGTCCAGTTCCGTCCACCCCGGGTTCTGGTGAAGCGCTACGTTCAAGTGCCAGCGCAGTCTACGAATTTTTGCTTCGGAACGAAGCGATGTGCGCCATGGTCGACCGAACGAAGTAAGGTCGAGCCCAGTGCGAATGAGATGAGCGCCGATGTGTTGTCGAACGAAGTAAGATAACGCTCGGGGCACGAGCGAAGCGACGTGCGCCGATGGTCCAGTGGTAGGACACGAGCTTCCCAAGCTCGAAGCCCGGGTTCAATTCCCGGTCGGCGCATTCTGTGACGAACGAATGTGAGGAGCGAATGCGCTCCGGAGGGAATTGAATCAAGGAGCGACCGCAAGGGAGCGATTGGGGTTCAATTCCCGTCGGTTCGCTCACTACGTTCGCTACCCGACGTACTCACACTCGCTTCGCTCGCGTGAGTCCCGGTCGGCGCATTCTGCGACGAAACTCGACGAAGAGCGACAACAGAGAATTCCCCGGCCGCAGACCTCAGAAGAACAATTCCTGTACGTCGTCGAATTCGACCGAGTCCGAACGGAACACGGGTTCGTGTGCACGCTGCCGAACCGCAGTGTGACGTTCGAGGGCGGCGTCGAATTCGAGAATCGCCCGCTCGATATCGCGTGCAAGCGTATCGAGTTCGTCGTGAAAATCTTGATTTTCGGCCATGCTACTACGAAGATTGGTGGGGAGCGATAAAATGGACTCGGCCGAGACCAGTCACCGGAGGCGGCGCGTACAGTTCCAGCAGAGGTCGAACGTCGTATCGGCTTCGTTTTCAGCACCACACTCGGGGCAAATGCGCTCACCCGTCGGTGTCGTACGAACGCCCATCCGAGACCGGTCGTCGAAGGACGCCGCGATTTCCGGGTGGACGTAGCGGTCCATCCGGTCGGCGTCGCGGCCGGTCCCGTCGCTCATCGTGGGTTCACCGCCGTTGACGAGGTACCGATAGACCAACAGCTGGAGCAGGGTCAAGCCGAGGGCGTAAATGACGATCCAACCCCAGACGTCCATCACACATTGACCTACGTTAGCATGCTATATCGGTTCTTCGGTCATTTTCAGGTCGTAATCGCATCATAGCCGTGCAACACGCAGAAACAGTGGGGAAGGGTGCGTGGTCTCACAGAAGGTTTCACAGAAGCACGGACGGCGCACGACGCTGGCCGCGAGACTACCCGGTTCGGTGGGGGTTGACCGGACCGCCGAGGTCACGGCCGAACTCGTCGAACGTTTCGATGTCGTCCGGCAGTTTGTACGGAATCTCTCGGTCGTCGGCCAGTCGCTCACCGCCCGCGTCGAGGGGTTCGGCGACGTCTTCGAATCCGGGCTTGATTTTCACGCTCTTCGCTGGCGCACCGACGGCGATGTGGTGGGCAGGCACGTCGCCCTGAACGATAGCCCGAGCACCGACGATAGCGTTCTCGCCGACGTGGTTCCCGGCGTTCACCATCGCGTCGTAGGTGATGCGGGCGTCATCACCGATTTTCGTGTGGTAGTTTCGGACTTCGGTCTGGTCGACGACGTCGTGGGCGTGACTGTAGATGTGGACGTTGTCGGAGATGGAGACGCGGTCACCGATGGTGAGTTTGCCTCGGTCGTCGAGGTGAACGTCGTCGTGGATGACGGTGTTGTCGCCGACGGTGATGTTGTGGCCGAACGAGAACGTGACGCCCTTGAAGATACGGAGATTGTCGCCGGCGTCTTCGAAGAGGTGGTTGGCGAGCATCTGCCGGAACCGGAGGGCGAAGTCGACGTTGTCGGCCATCGGCGTCGCGTCGAACTGCCGCCAGAGCCACTGGAGTTGTTTCGAGCGTTTGAACTTCTCGTCGTCTTTTTCCGCGTAGTACTCGGCTTCGAGGGTCGCGTTGCACGGGTCGTATCCCTGTAGTCGGACCCGTGTCGCGGGCGAGACGGGTTTCCCGTTCTGCCAACGCTCCCACGCTTCCCGGTCGCCGAAGAGGTCGATGAGTGTGTCTTGGACGACCTGGCACGTATCTTCCTCCGAAGAGAGGCGACCGTCTACGTCGTCGATAAAAGCCTGCAAACCGTCTTCGGCGTCTTCCGGAAGCGAAACCTGTACCTTCGTCATTACACCCTCGTTAGCCGTCGACGTTCAAAGGGGTTCGGTTGTGCATCACCCGCGACAGCCCGTGAAACGGCAACATTCTCTGGATTCGGTGGTCGAGGTCGAACTCGGCGTCGTGAGCGACCACTGACAGCAACGACGACCGAGAATGGTGAGACATATCCCACCCGACAAAGTTCATCCATCTATGAGTGAAGAGTTCGCAGGAGACACGCCGGCGTGGACACGGGACCACGCCGCCGGACTCCACCGCGACGATTCGAACGTCGCGCCCATCATCTATCCACCGGACGAGCGACTGGACGACGGACTCCACATCTGGGATACGTGGTTGCTCCGCAACCGAGACGGGTCTATCGCCGAAATCGACGGCCGTCGCGTCATCTTCGCGCTCACGTCACCGTCTGACCTGCTCCCGGGTAAGCGCCACGACGTGGCGACCATCCGGTATTTCTACTCGACCGACGGCGAAAACTGGACGACTGGTGGCCGCGTCTTCGACGACGGCACACTCGGACAACGCCAGTGGGCCGGGTCCGCGATGTACGACCCAGACGGCGACGACGGTGAGGTGTACTTCTACTACACCGCGGCGGGCGAAGACGACGCCGAGGAACTGACCTACACCCAGCGCATCGCCCTCGCGACGGGCGGAACGGTCCACACCGACGAGTCGGGCCTCCGAATCGACGGCACGTGGGACCACCGCGTCATCCTCACGCCCGACGGCGACTGGTACGAGCGCGAAGCCCAGTCGCGCGGGATGATATACACCTTCCGCGACCCGTGGTTCTTCGAGGACCCACAGTCGGGTGAGACGTACCTCCTCTTCGAAGCCAACACGCCCGTCCCCGAAGGCGCAGGCGAGTGCGGGGACTCCGTCTGGGAGGAGTTCAACGGGAGCATCGGCATCGCGCATTCACCGTCTGGGGACCCGACCGAGTTCGAACTTCGGCCACCGCTCCTCGACTCCGTCTGTGTCAACCAAGAACTCGAACGACCACACCTCGTCGTCCGCGACGGCACCTACTACCTGTTCATCTCCAGCCACGTCCACACGTTCGCACCCGGTCTGGAGGGTTACGACGCGCTCTACGGCTTCGTCGCCGACGACTTGCGCGGCGACTACGAACCGCTGAACGACCACGGGATGGTCCTCACCAACCCCGAGAACGCGCCCTTCCAGGCGTACTCGTGGCTCGTCTACGACCACGGCGACGAACTCCTCGTCACGTCCTTTTTCAACTACTTCGACTACAACCGCCCGAATCTGGACGACGTGTCCCTCCTCCCACCGGACGAACAGATGCGGCGCTTCGGTGGAACGCTCGCACCGACGGTCCGTCTCGGCCTCGACGGCGACCGGACAGGCCTCGTCGGTACCCTCGACCACGGACACCTGCCACTCCGACGTGAATCGCTCCCACCCTCGTGGTGGGACCAAGCGGACCGCGAGGGCGACGGCGGCGGGTACTACTAATCGACTGCGTTGCCAGTTGTCTCGGACTCAGTCTCGTTTTCGGGCGCCGAACGTCGCGTCGAGTTCCCACGCGTCGAGTGCCAGCAGTTCGACCGAGTCGTCGGCAGACTCGCCCGCGGCAACGACGGAGACGCCGTCTGCATCCGCACGTGTCGGATAGACTCGCGTCGTGAGACACCGGTGTTCGTTCGCGAAGAGTTCGAGGACGGACCCGTCGACGAAGACGCGAAGTGAGAGCGTGTCGCCCTCGACGGGCATCGACCGTGGTTCGCGGTCGACGTCGTGGTGGCGACTGCTGTGTTCTCTGTCGACCGTGACTCGTTCGCCATCGTAGTGGACGACGGTTCGCTCCATCCGAGTCGGTGACTCGAACAGACCGAGTTCGAACACGCCGTCGTCCTCGACAGAGACGTCGAGTGCGAGTTCGTACGCGTTGCCCGAAAGCGGGAGTGAGGTTCGTTCGCCAGCGACGAGCGAGGTTCCCGCCGGAGACAGGTCATCGAGGGAGACGTGTTTCTGGCGGAGTGTCTCCAATTCGACGGCCGGACGCTGTCGGAGGGTGCCGGTGTCGTCCACCGAGAGTTCGCGCGGGAGCGAGAGCGTCCCCGACCATCCGGCGTGCCACTGCGAGTCGACGCCGCGGCCCTCTTTTATCCATCCCCACGAGAGCGTCCGGCCCTCGTCGTCGACGGTAGACTGTGGGGCGTAGAAGTCGCCGTAGTCGAGGAGTCCCTCGTTTTCGACGGCGAAGTCTGGGGTGTCGAGGTCCGCCTGCCCGACGAAGTACCGAACCGCCTCGTAGTTCGAGACGTGGAAGAGGTCGTAGTCGTCGAATCCGAGCAGTTCTGGACACTCCCAGACGATGCCGTGGCCTTCGGTTCCGCCGTGGAGTGGGCCGACGTACTCCCAGTCGCGGAGGTCCGGTGACCGATAGAGGAGGGCGACGCCACCCACCTCCGCGATGGCCGACCCGATGAGTTGGTACCAGTCGTCGCCGACCTTCCAGACGGCGTGGTCGCGGAACTCCGCGGCCCAGTCGTCCGTGCCGAGGATGTCGATGTCGTCGGGGGCGGACTCGATGATTGGGTTGTCGTCGCTTTTGTCCCACGACCGGAGCATCGGGTCCGTCGTCGTCGCTAAACAGGGCAGTTGGTGGTGGTCGCGACCACCCGTGTAGAGAATCGTCGGGGTACCATCGTCGTCGACGACAGTGCACCCGGACCAGCACCCGTCTCGGTCCGGTCCGTCAGGGTCGGGCGAGAGCGCGACTGGGTGGTCTTCCCAGTGAATCAAGTCCTCGCTCGTCGCGTGGCCCCAGTGAATCGACCCGTGGAACGGTCCACCGGGGTTGTACTGGTAGAACATGTGGTAGGTGCCGTCGTACTGGATGACACCGTTGGGGTCGTTCACCCAGTTCGCTGGCCCGGCGAGGTGATACCGGGGACGGTGGTGGTCGTCACCGAGACGGGCACGCATCGCTGCAAACCCGTCCGCGTCGGTGGGCCGGTCCGTAAACGTCGGCCGGCGATGTGCAGGGCCACCGAGGAGAGCGAGAGCGTTTCGGAGGAAGTGTTCGTTCGCCCCCATCGTCTCGAAGTCGTGGCCGTGGTGCGAGAGGAACGACACCTCGGCACCGACGCCGTAGACGGCTCCCGCGCCGTGCTGCCACTCGACCACGGACTTGAGCGCGACGAGGAAGTCGTCGCCGTGAAGGATACTGGCCAGAATCTGTCCGTCTTCGGGGAGGATGTGCTCGTACCGGGCGAACGGACGAGGGGACTCGGGCGGTTGCATGTGGACGCCGAGCGTGTCGAATCCCTCGAACAGTGGGTGGTCGGCGTGAATCGACTTCGCCAAGAGGCCAGTGGGGTGCGGCGACGTTTCGGTCCCGACCGCGTCGGGTGCGACTGGGTCGATGCCCAGTTCATCCACTGCGGCGAGGGCGTTGAGTGTCAGGAGGACGCCGCCGCCGCCGCGCAAGTAGTCGTCGAAGGCGTCGGCACACTCGGCGGCGAGGTCCCGTCTGGCGCTGTCGAGTTGCAGGTCGCAGTGCCACCACACCACGTCGAACGAATCGAGGGCGACGGCACCCTCGGCGATGGCCGCGAGCGAGACTGTCTCGACGCTCGCAATCGTCGCCGCCCAGTCTCGTGCCACGCGTTGTTCGTCCGTGAGTTCCGTCACGACGACGAACCCGACGCGGACGGCAAGTTCATCCATTGTCACTGGCCTTTGCCGTCACCGGTCATGAATCTGCGGATTCGTGCGGGGAAACGCACACACAGTCAAAATCAGACGGAGTGGTCGGGGCCTCGTCTCACGGGAGCGAAACACACCCAATAAGTCACCTCGTTCCCTACGACCGGCTATGCACTACCGCGAACTCGGGACCTCCGGTATCGAAGTCAGTGAGGTTGGCTTCGGTGCGTGGGTCGTCGGGACCGACTGGTGGGGCGACCGCTCCGACGAAGACTCCATCGAGATGATTCACCACGCCATCGACCAGGGAATCAATTTCTTCGATACGGGAGACGTGTACGGCCTCGGCCACTCCGAGGAAGTCGTCGGCGAGGCGCTCGCAGACTACCGCGACGAGGTCACCGTCGCGACGAAAGTCGGCTACGACTTCTACAACAACCCGCAGGCCGGCCACGGCGAACTCCCCAAGGAGATTACCGGCGAGTGGGTTCGCGAGGCGACCGAAAAGAGCCTCGAACGGCTCGACATGGAGTACGTCGACCTGCTCCAACTCCACAACGCGAACGTGGACGAAGTCACGCCAGACGTGCTCGAAGCGCTGGACGAACTGAAAGAAGAGGGCCTCATCGAGGCCACTGGCTGGGCACTCGGTCCCTCCATCGGCTGGTTGGCCGAAGGCGACATGTCCATCGAAGAGGAGTTCGACGCACTCCAAATCGTCTGGAACATGTTCGAACAGGAAGTCGGGAACCACTTCCTCGACACCATCGAAGAGACGGGGTCGCAGACGAGCCTCATCGCTCGCGTCCCGCACTCCTCGGGACTCCTGAACGAGCAGGTCCGCCCCGAGACGGAACTCGGCAGCGGCGACCACCGCGGCTTCCGCCCCGACGAGTGGTACGAAACCGGCTGGGAGAAGCTCGAAACTCTGCGCTTCCTCGAACGCGACGGCGAGCGTTCCATGGCACAGGCCTCTATCGCGTGGCTCCTCGGCCACGACGCCACGGCGGCGGTCACGCCCACCTTCCGAACGAAAGACGACATCACCGAGTGGGCGGCCGCCTCCGACGTGCCGAAGCTCTCCGACGAGGAGATGCAACGCGTCGCCGACCTCTACGAAGACAACTTCGGCATCGACCGCTTCGACGGCATGGACGCCCTTCGCTCGTCCATCGGCGGGGACGACATCCGCGACGCCGGCCTCGACAAGCGCGTCGCCGAAGGCGCTCGCAACGAAGCGTAGATGGTTCACCTGCGGACCATCCTCGCTGTCACCGCCGTCGCCCACGCGCTTCTCGCGTGGTTGGTCAGCCTCGACGCCAGAAAACGCGGTGACGACGCCGGCCAGTGGGTCGCCAAGACGCTCCTGACCGGGGTATTCGGTGCTGTCGACTACGTCCGAAACGGTCGCTAACTGTCGGCGGCCGGACCCCCGAACTACTTTTTCATCCCCTGACAACAATCACGTATGTCTTCGCTCGACACCCTCCGCGAGCGTGGAGTCGGTGGATTCGTCCACGACCACCCGTGGCAGTTTGCAATCGCGATTGGATTCGTCGGTGCCGCTCTCGCCGTCTCCAACGGTGCGGCAATCTTTCCCGCGTTCTTCGGCATGTTCCTCGTCGGTGCCGTCCTTGGCCTCGGCTACTCCTACGCGATGGACTTCCTCACGGGAGACCTCCAATGGACCGGCAGGAACCGACAGACTGAGCCAGCGGATGCGGACCCAGAACAGGCGCTTCACCGCCTCCGTGAGCGCTACGCCGACGGCGAGGTGACAGACGCCGAGTTCGAGATGCGACTGGAGCGACTGCTGGAGACAGAAACGGTACCCTCCGCACGTGAGTACGTCTCGCAGACCAGCACTGAGCCTGAGCGTGAGCAGGTGTAGCACGACCAAAAGAGTCTCATTCACCCGCGGGTTGGAGAGAGACGATGCGACCGTCATTCGTCGAATTACTGCCCGACCTGCTCGAACTCCTCGTCTTCGGCCTCGGAAGCGCCGCACTCTCTGTCGCCGGCGCGTACATCGAACGCTTCGCACTGCTCACCATCGAACACGGAAACCTCGGATTCGGCGCGTGGGCCGTCGTCATGGGCGCGGCGGTGCTCTACTTCGCGTACCTCATCGGGACGGACAAGTTCCGCCCGAAGTTACGCGACGTTCGGTCTGCGCTCGCACAGGCCTGAAAAAGTAAACCGCAGTTTCTCGGTTCTGCCCAGTCTTTACGCCAAGAACACGTGTCGCGGCCGGTCCGCAAGCACGTCACGGCCCCACTGGACCGTGTCGCGGAAGGCGTCGGAGCGGAAGAAGCCCATGGCGTCTTCCTGCGAGCGCCACTGACTGGCGATGAACATGTCGTTCTCGTCTTCGACGTTGACCATCAGGTCGGTGTCGAAGTGTCCGTCCATGTCTTCGAGGAGACCACCGACGACGCCGAACTTCTCGACGAAGTCGTCGTGGTATTCGGGCTTGGTGGTGTAGAACATCCCCATCGTCCCGAATCCAGACTCCTCACCGGCGCGCTCGACGATACCGGGGAGCTCCGAGAGGAACCCTGCGGCAGTCTCGGCGGCCGACGCCGTCTCCCAGATGGAGACGACGGCGACGCGGCCACGCTCGTTGGCCTCGTAGACGGCCGTCTTGACGTGCGTCGGGTAGTGGTCGAAGTTCCCGCGGAGGCCGTCGACTTCGTCGAACACCTCGTCGGCGTCCGCTTCGGAGTACAGCACCGTCGCGTACACGTCTTCGCCGTGTGGCTTTCCGGCGTAGATGTTCAGGTCTTCGAGTTGGCCGCGGATGTCTTCGTCCGCGCTCTCGTCGTCGTCGCTGTCTCCGTGGCCGTGGCCACCCTCACCGTGGTGTCCGCCTTCGCCGTGGTGTCCGTGGTGTCCGCCTTCGCCGTGGTGTCCGCCTTCGCCGTGGTGTCCGCCTTCACCGTGTGCGTGCGCGTGGTGGTGCGATTCGTCCGCGAACTCGCTCGTCGGGACAGCGTCGCCCGCGAGGAACGCGCCGAGGTCAGACGGCGGGAACCGACGGCCGACGTAGAACTGGTCGAACTCGCCGTACTTGCTCGACACCTCGTCGAAGCGCATCTCGTAGACGATGTCCTTGATGTCCGTCGGGTCGTCGCCGAAGAGCGTGACACCCCACTCCCAGTCGTCGAAGCCGACAGACGACGCGATGACCTGCTTGATTTTGCCGGCGTACTTGCGGCCCGTGTCACCGTGAGTGGACATCATCTCGCGACGCTCGTCGAACGGCAGGTCGTACCAGTTGTCCGTCTCGCCGCGACGTTTCGACATCGGGTAGAACGACATGTAGGTGTCGTCCGGGATGTCGGGCTTGAGTTTGCCCTCGATATAGCGGAGGAGTCCGGTGTCGATGTCTTCTTTATTGCCCTCGAAGTAGTCGTCCGAGACGTATCCCGACACCTCGGTGACGGAGACGTACGACGTGGGTTGCTCCGTGAACGCAGCGAAAGCAGTCTGTTCGAACTGGCGTTCGGCGCGCGAGAGGGAGTCCAGCGTCGGACGGAAGTGGACGACGACGAAGTCGGCCTTGTGGCCGAGGACGGAGAAGACAGCGGAAGTTCCTTCCTCGTCGTCTTCGACCGCTTCGTGCGCGTCGAGATAGGCGACGCCTTCGTCGATTGCTCGCTTGCGCTCGTGGTCGGGTGCATCCCGCCAGGCGTCCCAATCGACGGTTCGGAAGTCGTGCAGCGCGAACCAGCCCTCGTCGGTCTGTGGGGCCTCTACCATACCGTGGCCTTAGGATTCATCCGGTATTGAAGTTGCGAGTCTTTTCGCTGGGCGGGAACGGGTGCGAAAAGCGTTGTTTCGCCGACTGAAACGGAGTTATCCGCCGAGGAGCGTCGGGCCGAATATCATGAGCAGGAGCGACGCGAGCATCGTCAACCCGATAGACGTGGTGATGGTTCGGACCACCGTGTGTCGGTCGTCGACCGGGAGGCGCGAGACGATTGCCTCTGCCCCAGTCCGCAGGATTCTGCCGCCGTCGAGCGGGTAGCCGGGGATACAGTTGAACAATCCGAGTTGCAGGTTAATCCACGCCGTCCAGAACAGCAGGTTAGCGAGGATGAAGACGCCGCCACCGAGGAACCCGAAGGGGCCACCCACCTGATAGAAGTTGATGACCTCGCCCGTGAATCCGGGGAAGTTCGGGATGCCGAGGACGACGGAGGCCAGCGGGAGCAACAGCGAGACGTAGACGAGTTGCAGCGGCGACCCGCCGAACGCGTTGGCGAGGCCACCTGCGCCGTCGCCGCCGTCACCACCGAGGAGCGAGAGATACGTCGCGGCAGGGTACTCCTGCATCCCGAAGTCAGTGAGCAGGAGACCACTCGTGCCGTCGAAGATGTTGACGCCGAGGAACCCGTTGCCGTCCTGTGGGTTCTCACCGAGCGTCACGTCGACGGTTCGGAACTCGCCGTCGACGTACACCTCGACGGGGACGGTCTGGCCGGGGTCGGTTCCGTCGAGTGCGACCTGTAAGTCGGTCGAAGACGTGATACGCGTCCCGTCGAGGCTCGTGACGATGAGCGGTTCAGTCGCACCCGTCGCATTGGCGAGTGGTTGCTCTTCGGCGACGTTCGTGATGTACGCGCCGACGGGAATCGTTCGCTCGCCGGCAGACGTTTCGAGACGGGCGAACCGAGAGTCACCGACGACCGCTTCGAACCCGGCGCGAGTGGAGACTGGCGTCCCGTTGACCGCAGTCACGCGAATCGGGTCGCTACCAGACTCGACGGTGAGATTCGCCGGGTTGCCGGCGACGGACCCAGCGACGATGAGTTGGCGCTGGACCGACACCGTCCGTTCGCCGTCGAGTTCGACGGAGACAGTCCGGTCGGCGGCGGCGAGTAACGCCGCGTCGAGTTCCTGTGTCGTGTTGACCGATGTGCCGTCGATTGCAGTCACTCTGTCGCCACCGCCGATACCTGCGGCGTCGGCGGGGGACCCCGCGTACGCGCCTGCCACCGCGACGCCGGGGGCGACCGAAATCGACCCGATGACCGGGCCGAACAGGAGTGCGAACGCGACGATAGTGACGGCGAAGTTGTTCGTCACGCCGGCGGCGAACATCCGTGACTTCCCGCCACGGTCGGCGCGGCGTTGACTCTCTTCGGACGGTTCGACGAACGCGCCGACCGGGAGAATCGTCAAGAGGACGATGCCCATCGACTCCACGTCGATACCTTCGACGCGACTGAGGATGCCGTGACCACCTTCGTGAACGACGAGGCCCACGAGGAGGCCAAAGAGAATCTCGGGCGCGACGGACAGCGGGAGGAAGTCGTTGACGCCGGGGATGACGAGGAAGTTCTGGGGCTGGTTGACCTGCGAAGGAGCAGGCGGATTCTGGACGATGAGGACGGCCTGATACAACAGGAGGGCGAACGTCCCGACCATGATTACGAGGGCGATACCGAGGCCGATGTTACTCCACGCACGCCAGAACCGCTTGGGTTCGGCGAGTCTGTCGAGTAACTCGCGGCCGCGACGGGTGTGAATCGTCGTGAGTGGGCCCTGTACGCGGACGTATTCGGGGAGAATCCCACGAGTGCGCAACAGCGCCGCGAGGAGAGAGTAGGCGATGAATCCGGCGAGGATCCACAGCAGCGTATTCATCGGCCGAAAGGAAGCGGCGCGCGCCAAAAGGCGTTCGGGTTACGGTACCGAAGAGAGTCGAACAGGCGCTTACTCTTCGTCTTCTTCGGTCTCGTCGTCCGGTGATTCGATTTCGACTTCGACGGCGTCGTCAGTCTCCGAATCCGCTTCATCTCCAGTCACCGTCTCGTCAGTCGTCTCCTCGTCGGGGTCGTGTTCGACGGAGACAGTCGCCGTGTCGTCTGTCTCTGCTGTCGTTTCGCCCTCGGTGTCGAGGTCGATGTCGGTGTACGACTCGCCATCCGACGACGAGCGAAGGCGGTAGACGACGTACGCGGCCCCCGCGAGGAGCACCACGAGGAGGAAGAGGCGTCCGAGTGAGCGCCCACTGGACGCGTCGTCCACGTCTGTCTGGTCTGAGTCGGCGTCGAACTCTTCTAACTCGACGTCGAATTCGTCTTGCGATTCCTCGACGGTCCGGATGAAGTCGATGAGGGACATGTGAAATCACTGCGGCACGGCCGCGGCGGGTCGTCCACGGGGAACGAACCTGTCGGCAGTACGTACGACGAGAACATAAGTCGTCCCCCAGAAGGTCTTTATCCGATGGAGGTTGCATCGGAACGCATGTTCGACAGTTCCCGCTACGAAGTCCGCCAGAAGGTGTCTATCGGCACCACGTACGTCGTCTACGACGATAGGGACCCGATTCTCTCCGCGAAGAAGAAGAAGTTCAAACTGAAAGAAGACTTCCGCTTGAACGACTACGAGACGGGCGACGAGCGCTTCCGCGTCAAAGCCGACAGCGTCCTCGACGTGTCAGCCGCGTACGATATCGTCGATAGCCAGACCGATGACCGAGTCGGCGCAGTCAAACGTGGCGCGTTCTCGTTCGCGAAACACACCTACCAATTGCTCGGCCCGAACGGGTCAGTCGTCGGCCGAATCGTGGAGGACAACGTACCGATGGCCGTCGCCCGACGGGCCATCACGACGCTCATCCCCTTCTCGTACCGCGTCGAAGACGCCAGCGGAACCCCAGTCGGAGAGATTTCCGAACAGTTCGCGCTCCGAGACACGTACACTATCGAAGCCGACACCGACGAGATAGACCCGCGACTGCTCGTCGTCGGTGCCGTCGTCATCGACGCGATAGAAGAGAACTGAACGGTCTCAAACGCGTCTCCACCGCGCTACCCGAAGTAGCTCAAAGACCTCTTTGACCTTAGCGTAGCTATTTTTCCTCCGTTCGAGAAACGCGGGGTAGACGATGTCTTCACGAACTGGTCCCGAATTCGGTGTCTTCCTCGCTGTCGTCGTCCTCGCGAGCGTGCTGGTCGGCGGGGTGGCAGTCGCCGACGCGGCGGACGCAGACGTGACGTTCTTGACTCACAGCGAGAACGTGACGGTCCCACAGAGCGACGACGCGACGATTCGCGGCATGTCGAACCTCAGTGCGGGGACCACGGTCACCGTTCGTGTCAGAGCGACGGCCGACACGAGCCCGAAATTCCTCAAGGTGAGTGACGCCACCGTCGGCGAGAACGGTGACTTCACCGCACGCTTCGACTTCTCGGACATTCCGACGGAGTCAACGTTCACTGTCACCGTCCTCGAAAACGGGACTGTCGTCGGGGAGACCAGCGGCGTCGTAGTCGAATCCACGACGACGGACGCGACGACGACTGCGAGCGAGACGACCGACCCCGACACCAACACACGTGTTCCGGGGTTCGGTGTGACCGTCAGCGTTCTCGCCGTGGCCGGCGTGAGTGGGTTCGCGTACCTCGCTCGGCGCACCATCTAACGACGGACGATGTGGGAGAAAGGTAGATAGTCGGAGAAGTCGGAGAAGTTCGCAGTCGAGTGGGGGGCGTTCAGGCCTCGCGACGGAGACGCGTGACGACGAAGTCCTGTTCTAACTCGCCGAGGAACTCGCCGAGACGTGGTCCCTGCGTGTCGTCGAAGAACAGGCGATACCCGGCGGCGAAGAAGTCACCCATCTCGATGTCGTTGCGGCGGGCCGTCTCGTAGATTTCACCCTGGATTGCCTCACCGTCGTGGTTCTCTGCCACGAAGTCGGCGAGTTCGTCCAGTGCCGCCTCGACGGCCGGGTCGAAGTCGAACTCGGGGAGGTCGACCTGCAAGCGGTAGTTGAACTGATTGTCCATCTTCTCGGCCCAGTTGCGGGCGCGTTCGACGCGGGCGAGTGCCTCTTCGACGACGTCGTCCGGCGTGTCCTCGTCGAAGAAGCCCTCGTTTCGAGCCATCTGCTCGCGCAGGTCCTCGTCGTCGGTCATCCCAAGGACGGCAGCGAACGTGTAGGGGAGGCGGATGCGGTCTTCCCGTACGTCGTCCACGACGAACGGATACGCGCGCTTGGCGAATCGCGTGAGGTTTTCGTCGTCCACCTCGCCGAAGTACGCTCGTTCGAACCGGTCGAAGTCGTCGACCAGTTGGTCGAGGCGCGTCAAGTCGAGGTCACGGGCCTTCCGCGGGTTGAGCGCGAAGAAGTACCGAAGCACCTCAGGTTCGAGCAGTTCGAGCATCTCGGAGACGGTGACGATGTTCCCGGCCGAGGACGACAGTGCCTTTCCGTTGAGCGTGAACCACTCGTAGACCATCGGGACCGGCGGATTGATGCCGAGGACGTTGCGAGCGATGTCGTCGCCGGACGGCCACGACCCTTCGGCGTGGTCCTTGCCGAACGGTTCGAAGTCGACACCGAGGACCTGCCACTGGCCGGGCCACTCGAAGCGCCACGGCAGTTTGCCCTCGCGGAACGTCGCCGTCCCTTCGTGACCACACCCGTCGATAGTGTTGTCGCCGACGGTCATGTCGGTACAGACGTAGTCCACGGTACCGTCGTCCACGTCGACTGACGTGATGGTCTCCGTAATCTTCCCGCACTCCTCGCAGACCGGGTTGAACGGGACGTAGTCTTCGTCGACCTTCGACTGGTACTTCGAGAGTACCTCGCGCGCGGTGTCGATGTTTTCGAGGACGTGTTCGACGACGGGGTCGAAATCTCCGTTCTCGTACATCTCGGTGTTCGAGAGCATCTCGACAGGAATCCCGAGGCGGTCGGCGTCGGCCTTGAGCAAGGCCGCGAAGTGGGCCGCGTAAGAGTCCGTCTCGCCGAAGGGGTCAGGAATCGACGTGTATGGCTTGCCGAGGTTTCGGCCGAGTGCGCCGGCGTCGACTTCGCCAAGGCCGACGATGTTGCCGTCTTCGTCGGCGAGTTTTCGGGGAAGCTTTCGAAGCGGGTCCTTGTCGTCGCTCGTGAAGACCTGTCGGACCTCGTGGCCGCGTTCGCGGAGGACTTCGGCGACGAAGTAGCCGCGAATAATCTCGTTGAAGTTGCCGAGGTGGGCGACGCCGGACGGCGAGACGCCGCCTTTGATGACGATGGGGTCGTCGGGGTCTCGCGCCTCGATTTCGTCTGCAACGTCGTCTGCCCAGAAGTCGCGGTGTCCGTCGTTGGACCCGGTCTCGAAGGCGTCGATGGCGTCGTCCGCGGGCGCGTCGGTGGCGGTGGATTCGTCTGTCGTCATCTCACTGCGCCCAGTACGTCGGTTCGTCGCCGCCCTCGGGGATGATGTCCGTCCCCGAGTGCTCGCCGCGAAGAACCGCGGGTTCGATGCGCGAGGGGTCCGTTCCGTCGAGGACGATAGTCCGCATCTTCGCGCGTTCGATGAGTTTCGCGGCGAGGAGGTCGACCGGTGCGGACGACCCGGCACTCATCTCGATGTCGGCGATGACGTTGACGAGTTCGCCAGCGGTCATCTCCTCGAATTTCGTCGCGTCGGGGTCGCTCTTCGGGTCGGCGCTGAACACGCCATCCACGCTCGTCGCGTAAACGAGCAGGTCGGCGTCGACGTACTCCGCGAACGCCGCCGCGACGGCGTCGGTGGTCTGCCCGGGCATGACGCCGCCCATCACGGAGATGTCACCGCGGCGGATGGCGTCACCTGCATCTTCGTAGTCGTGGGCGACTTTCGGGTCCACCTGCGACCCGAGCGCCGCGATGAGCAGACGGGCGTTGATTCGGGTCACGTCGATACCGATTTGGTCGAGTTGGACTTCGTTCGCGCCGAGTTCACGGGCCGCACCGATGTAATCGCGGGCGACACCGCCGCCGCCGACGACTGCACCGATTTCGCACCCCTCTCGCGCGAGTGTCTCGACGACCGACGCGTGCGCTTCGACGCGTTCTGAGTCGAGGTCCGGCGCGAGTACGCTTCCGCCGATGGAGATGACGACTCTCATTGCACACGGATATCCGGGAGCGCATCTTAAGGGTTATCAAGTGCGAGACGCCCGTGTCGGGGGGTTTAAACCAGTCTCGCGGTGACTACCGGTATGCGACTCGTCACCGTGGAGACGGTCACCCTCATCGTCGTCGGGTGGGTCCTCGCACTCGGCGCACTCTACGTCCGCCAGCGCCGCGGCGAGTTCGGTCGGCGCTCGACCCTCAACTGGGCGATGGTGGCGTGTTTCTCCGTCGGATGGGCACTCTGGCAGTACGATACACTCCCCCAGACGGCCGACACTCTCGTCGGTGCGCTGGCCCCATGGGTCGCCACCGCAATCGGGTTCGTCGGTGTCGGAATCGCCGTCCACCTCTATCGAACACGACCGACAGCATCCGACGACACCCACCACTCGGAGCAATCTTAAACCGACGCGGGACGTGACCCACAGTATGCACGTACTTGGCGTGGTCGGTCCGGGCGCGACCGTCCTCTGTGAGCGACTCGCTCCACACTTGGACGGGCGCGTCGCAACCGTCGAATCGCTGCCGCACGATGCGGCCGAGTCTGATGCACCCGACTCAGTGAGCGGTGCCTACGGTCTCACACCCGCCGGAAAGTGGGTTGCCGTCGGAGCGGACCGTGACCTCGACGGCCTGCTCGACGAACTCTCGACGCGATACGATTACGCGCTTCTCTCCGGGTTCCCCGACGCACACATCCCGACACTCTCTCTCGGCGACACTGACGCCGAAAACGTGGTCGTGTCGGCAGACGGCACGAACGAAGTGGACCTCGACAAACTCACAGCCGACATCGAGTCGTTCGAACCACACATCTCGCTCGAAGCCCTCGTCGAGCAGGCCAAAACAGACCCGCAAGCGGAGTACGCCGGAGCCATTGCGACGTTCACTGGTCGCGTCCGCGCGAAGGAGTCCGAAGACGACGCGCCGACCACGAGCCTCGAATTCGAGAAGTACGACGGCGTCGCCGAGTCCACGATGGCGACCATCTCCGAAGAACTCGAATCACGCGACGGAGTCTACCGGGTTCTCATGCACCACCGAGTCGGCGTCATCGAGGACGGACAAGACATCGTGTTCGTCGTCGTCCTCGCCGGACACAGGACGGAAGCGTTCAGGACCGTCGAAGACGGCATCAACCGGTTGAAGGACGAAGTTCCGATATTCAAGAAGGAGACGACAGTCGACGAGCAGTTCTGGGTCCACGAGCGGTGAGGCCGCCGACGAGCGCCGATGTGAGTCGTGTGGCGACGCGGTGTTCACATTTTGGACCGTTTGCGGGCGATGTTGCCGTGAAATGGCGGTTTTTCGACCGGATTCGAGGCGTGTTTTCGGTATATAGAACCACCAAAAAGCACAATGAAATAATCTCTCAGATTCCTTTCTAAAATATCTAAAGGATTCTAAAAGAGTCGTGAAATGAACCCTTTTCGTAGATTCAGGCTGAAAGCGGTCGAACTAATCTCAACGGTCCTTCCTTTATAACACCTTCTGGGGGATACAGTGGAGTGAGGTGTATCAGATGAGCGTTACAGCATCCCCCTCCACCGATGGCAGCTCCAAAGAAGACCGCCTCAAGCAGTATCTGCTTGACCGCGCCAAAGACGGCGAGATGTACTTCAAGAGTAAGTTCATCGCCGACGACGTCGGGCTGTCGCCCAAGGAGATCGGCGCGCTGATGGTCAAACTCCGCGACTCTGCGACGGAGTTGACCATCGAGAAGTGGTCGTACACGAGTGCGACCACGTGGCGCGTCGAGTCTGCCTAACTCGGACAGTGGATGTACCGTCCTGAAGCCCCGAATAGCCCCCACACGGCCCTGATAGAGACCACCTCGGGCCTGAAGGCGCACCACGAACTCACGCCCAGTCCACACCAACCGACAGAACACACGGTTCCGTTCGAATACCCACACACCCCACCCAAACCTCGTTCCCCCGACCACTCGGCGCACCCCCCACGACCCGGGTGGTTCCTGACGACCTCCTCGCGGACAGTCTCCCTTCTCCTGACACCCCACAGTCGCACTGCTGAGACCGGTCACGCGGGGAGGTATACCGTCACGGGATTTATGCACGTTGCACCCCTAGCGATGGGTAATGGAACAGGTCGAATCGGCGGACGGGCCGCCGGTCGAGGCACTTCGTGCTGTCTTCGACGTTCACGAGACACGGACCGATGGAGAGCGACTGGTCTACTACGGTGAGTCGTTGGTCCCGGAGCAGATGCTCGTCCGGGAGGTCTGGCCGGCATTCCGACGGGCCGGGTACGAAGTACAGGCACAGACGACCGGATTCGGCGGAACCGACGTCGTCGTCGCCGAACCTATCTCGAATGGCATCGACGGTGTTCCGTGGAAGAACCTCGCCCTGTTCGTCGCGACAATCGTCTCGACACTGTTCGTCGGGGCGGTTGGGTGGTACTACGTTCCGCTGTCTGACCTCGCCGCCAACCCGCTTCTCGCCCTCCAAGCGTGGCCCTTCACGGCCGCTATCCTCGGCGTCCTCTCCGTCCACGAACTGGGCCACTACCTCATGGGAAAGTACCACGGTGTCAACGTCTCGCTCCCGTACCTCATCCCGTTCATCTTCCCGTTCGGGACGCTGGGTGCAATCATTCGCATGCGCGGACAGATGCCGGACCGAAAGGCGTTGTTCGATATCGGTGTCGCCGGCCCCCTCGCTGGTCTCGCGGCGACCATCGTGGTCACCGCCGTCGGCCTCTCGCTCGAACCGATGACGGTCCCGGCGTGGGCCTTTTCGAGTTCGAGTGACGTCATCATCTTCAACAATCCACCGCTCTTGGACGCCATCGCCACGCTCCTCGGCCGCCCGACGGAGTACCCCGACCCGCGAACCGTCGTCCACCCCGTCGTCATCGGCGGATGGGTGGGGATGTTCTTCACCGTCTTGAACCTGCTCCCGGTCGGCCAACTCGACGGGGGGCACATGGTCCGCGCGATGCTCGGTGAGCGACAGGAATCACTCGCTGCGGCCGTCCCGCTCGTCCTGTTCGGAATCGCGGGCTACCTTCACTACGTTCGTGGCCTCGGCATCAACGAGTCTGTCGGCCTCTGGTTCTTCTGGGGCCTCCTCTCGACGTTCATCGCCTACAACGGACCGGCGGACCCAGTGGACGAGACGCCCCTCGGTGCGGGTCGCATCGCTATCGGGTTGTTCACGTTCGCCCTCGGTGCGGCGTGCTTCCTGCTCGTGCCGATTCAAGTGATTCCGGGATAATCAGCGGGCAGTGATGTCGTCCACGGCGTGAGTGAGGGGCGTTTTCTGGGGCGTTCGGGGCACGTTACGCGTGCAGTTCGCCCCGCGCGCGCCGAACGAATCCAACGTCGGCCGCGACGAGGACGGCCACTGCCACGAGTGCAACGACGAACAGTGGGACTACCGGGTCGGTAAACGTCCCGAGTCGTCCAGCGTCCGCGAGCGACTGCGTGACACCGGTGAGGGCCAGCATCGTGTGGAAGACGACAGTCGCGTACACGTCTCGGGTCAGGAAGAACACGAGACTCGTGACGACGCCGACGACGGTGAGCAATACGACCTGTGAGAGCGTGTTGAACGGTGGGCTATGTGCGACGTGGTAGACACCGAAGAGGACGCTCGCAGTCACGATTGCGACACCGATTGCGAGGTACCTGTTCGACCCACGGCCGCGGAGAACCGCCTCGACAGTCGCGCCGACCAGTACCCAGCAGACGACCACTTCGGCGATAGAAGTCGGAAGGACCTGCGCGAAGACGTTTCCGACGACCATCGGGTCCGTAGACGGTGGGTTCTGTACGACGTATAGCGTCAGGCCGACTGCGGCGGCGACGACGACACCACCGACAGTTCGAAGGGCCGACTGGAAGCCGGCTCGCACCTGTTCGACCACGTCTGCTGCGACGATGCGCCGGACTACCCACATCGCAAGAACAGTTCCTACGAGGAGGTTCGCCACGACAGCGTACACTAACCTGTCGAACGTCGCGTCCGGCCGTAAGAGCGTCTGGATTCGCCCTTCGAAGACGAACGTCGCGATAACCCAGAGGGCGTAGACACCCACTGCGACGAACAACGCGTCTCGTGGTGTCCACGCGGCACTCTGCGTGAACCGGGACACCTGCCGCTGAAGCGTGGATTCAGAAGCCATACTAGAAGATTCCCCGCCATTACGATAGCACACCCCAGTGGTTCTCTCGTCACGAGAACGTGTCAAACGTCGGGAACAGCGGTTTGGAACCGACAGGCGGTCGGCACTCAGTCACCGCCGTGAGTGTACCCACGGTCCGGGAGCGGTTCCCCGTCGGCGACGATTGTCTCATCCTCCGTCACTCGTCCGACCACAGTGAGCGGAACGGCCACGTCGTCGCGGACGGCGGCGAGTTCGTCTTCGGGGATGGTGAACACGAGTTCGAAGTCTTCGCCGAAGTACGCAGAGAGGTCACGTCTGTCGGCGGCGTCGGTGGCGACTTCGTCGACGGCGTCGTGGACCGGGAGCGCGTCCCAGTCGAGTTCGAATCCGCACTCGCTCGCCTCGGCGAGTTGGTGGACAGACCGGGCGAGTCCATCGCTGGAGTCCATCATCGCCGTCGCCGACGCCGCGAGTCGGACGCCGGCAGCGACGCGCGGCGTGAACCGAAACAGGTCGTTTGCGCGTTCTGTCTCGCCGGCGTCGAACAGACGAACGGCGGCGGCCGAGCGGCCGAGTTCGCCCGTCACACAGAGGAGGTCACCCGGACGCGCACCCGACCGGAGAACCGGGTCGTCGGTGCGACCGATAGCCGTACTGACCGTCGTGAACTCCCGGTGGGTGTCGAGGTCACCGCCGACGTACTCCGCGGAGACGGCCTCACACACGTCACGAGCGCCCTGCACGAAGTCACGGAGTTCCGTCTCGTCGAGTTCGGCCGCGGCGTAGACGGCGACTGCGCACGTCGCTGTGGCCCCCATCGCAGCAACGTCTGACAAGGATGCGCCGACTGCCCGCCACCCGGCAGTGTAGCGGGTCGTGCCATCGGGAAAGTCCGTGGCCTCGTGGAGCATGTCCGTCGTGACGACGAGACCATCGACGATGGCGGCGTCGTCGCCCGCGCCGGGCAGGTCCGCAGCGAGCAGTCGGAGGGCGGTGCGCTCGTCCATACGTTCGACGTGTCTCTCCCGGCGGAAATGTCCATCTATCCCCGGCGGTCGAATCCGGCACGGTGTAGGTCCAAACCACGTCGAACCACGAGCCAGAACACGGCACTTCGCCGGACCGAAGGCCGTTCTCGGCCGCGTAATCCGGTGCCTTAATGCTCGTCGTAGACACATTTCAGGCAGATGGCCCGCGAGAACATTCGTGCGACGCTCCTCGGGTTCGCCGCCGCGTTCGTCGTCTTCGCCGTCTTGTTCTACTTTGCGGGCGTGGACGAACTCGTCAGCCGGTTGACGATGGTGAGCCCCGTGTTCCTGGTCGGCCTCTTCGCCATCACGCTCGTCTGGCTGGTCGCGTGGGGAACCTCGCTAAAGACAGTCCTCGGCGTCCTCGGCGTCGACATCTCCGTGTTGCGGTCGTTCCTCGTCTTCACGGGCGCGATGTTCTCCAACAACATCACGCCGTTTGGACAGGCCGGCGGCGAGCCTGTGACCGCCCTCCTCATCTCGCGGAGTACCGACACCGAGTACGAGACGGGACTCGCCGCAATCGCCAGCGTGGACACACTCAACTTCGTCCCGTCTATCACTATCGCCCTCATCGGCGTGGGGTACTACGCCACCGAAGTCACTCTCGGACGTAACCTCGAAATCGCCTTTATCGCCGTCGTCGGCCTCGCAATCGGCGTTCCGACCGCTGTCTACGTCGTCTGGGAACGGCGCTACGAACTCGAACAGAAAATCATTCGAGCGCTGACACCGGTCATCCAGACCGTCGCACGGTACATTCCGCGCATCTCGGTTCCGTCCACGGACGGCGTCGAACGCCGTATCAACGGCTTCTTCCGCTCTATCGAGCGTGTGGGTCGAAACCCGCGTGGGCTGGCGGTTGCGCTGGGCCTCTCTGGGTTCGGGTGGCTCTGTCAGATGATTGGCCTCTGGACTGCGTTCCACGCCATCGGCGCACCAATCGCGTTCTCCATCGCGTTGTTCGTCGTTCCCATCGGCGCGATTGCTGGTGTGACACCGCTTCCGGGCGGTGCAGGTGGCATCGAGTGGACGCTCGCCATCCTCGTCGCGGCGGCCAGTCCCGCCGTCGGATTCGACGTGGCGACTGCCGGCGTCGTCCTCTTCCGCGGGTTCGTCTACTGGGTGCCGACACTCCTCGGTGGTCTCGTGATGGGCCTCGAGAGCGCCCGTGGATGGCGAGCCTAAACACCCGCGTCTCAGGGTGTGTCTCCGACACACGCCGGGCGGGGCGCAGGAGCCTCCAACTGCCCGTATCGGGCGAATACGATGCCTTTAAACGCCGCGATTATGAACCAATAGCCATGGTAACCATCTATGACGTCCCGGCGGACGCCCTCATCGAAGAGGTCGCCGGACGACTCGAGGACCGTATCGAGCAACCCGACTGGATGGCCTTCGCTAAGACCGGCCAGACCCGTGAACTGCCCCCACAGCAGGACAACTTCTGGTTCATCCGCGGCGCGAGCCTGCTCCGCAAGGTCGCGATGAACGGCCCAGTCGGTGTCGACCGTCTCGCTACTGAGTACGGTGGCCTCAAGCGTGGCTCCAACCGCTACAGCGTCGCGGGCGCACACAGCGACACCGGGAGCAAGAAGATCATTCGCAAGCTCCTCCAGCAACTCGAAGACGAGGGTCTCGTCGAGACCGCCAAGGGTGAAGGCCGCCGCATCACTGCCGAGGGAACGAGCTTCCTCGACAACGCTGCTTCCGACGTTCTCGCGGACCTCGACCGTCCGGAACTCGAACGCTACGCGTAGACGTTTCGACACACCGAGAGTTCTTCTTCGACCGTGAACCCCACGGAGAGCGGTCGTTATACGGGTCCGTAATGGTTTTCAGACATCAGACCGTGCCCTAGGATATGAGTGGCAGCCCAGACGACGAGCGACTGGAGGAGCTTCGACGCAAGAAGATGCAGGAACTCCAGGAACAGGCCGGGCAAGGCGGTTCCGCGGAGCAACAGCAGGCAGAAGAGGCGGCACAGCAGCGTGCCGAACAGCAGAAGCAGGCCCTGCTCAAACAGTATCTGACCGACGAGGCCCGCCAGCGCCTCAACGCAGTCCAGATGTCCAAGCCGGACTTCGCCGACCAGGTCGAACGCCAAATCGTCGCACTCGCTCAGAGCGGCCGCATTCAGGGCCGCATCGACGACGAGAAGATGAAAGCGCTACTGAAGGAACTCCAACCGGAGTCCAAGAGCTTCAACATCCGCCGTCGGTAAGCACGTGGACCTCGCGCTCCTCTACAGCGGCGGCAAGGACTCTTCGCTCGCCGCACTGCTTCTCGATACGTTCTACGACGTGACGCTCGTGACCGCACACTTCGACGTCACCGACGACTGGAAACACGCCAGAGACGCCGCGCTCGAACTCGGCTACGAGTTCGAGACGCTCGAACTGGACCACGACGTGGCCGAGAGCGCCGCGACGCGCATGGTCGAAGATGGCTACCCACGAAACGGCATCCAGCAGGTCCACGAGCACGCTCTCGAATCCGTGTGTGGGATGGGATTCGACGCCGTCGCCGACGGAACACGCCGAGACGACCGAGTCCCGTCCATCTCGCGGGCGCAGGCACAGAGCCTCGAAGACCGCCACGGCGTCGATTACCTCTCTCCCCTGTCGGGATTCGGACGCAGTGCGGTCGACCGCCTCGTGGAATCCCACCTCCACGTCGAGACCGGACCGTCCGAAGAGATACCCAAGGCCGACTACGAAGGCGAACTCCGAACCCTCATCGCAACAGAACACGGGCCCGACGCCGTCGAAGAAGTGTTCCCCGCCCACGTCCAGAGTTACGTCCACGGACGCCGATAGTCGGTCGCTGTCGGGGAGACGCTCCGCTCACATCGGTATCGCGTCGCTTTTCACGGTACCCGTCACCGAGTAAATCATGGACCCCGGTATCTTCTACGCCGTCCTCGCCGCCCTCGGCTGGGGCGTCTACATCTTCGTCCTCAAGCGGTTCTTCAGTGCGTACTCGGGTGCGCAAATCGCCGTCGCGGTGAACGCGTTCGCCCTCCTCTGGTACGCACCGGTCACGGCGACGAGACTCGACCCCGATTCGGTTCCCTCCCTCGCGACGCTCGGAGTGTCCGGTATCGCCGTCGTTGCCGCGACAATCGTGTTCATCGGCCTCGGGTTCGTCTTGTTCATCTACGCGCTCGACGGCGGTGACGTGTCCTACGTCGCACCCATAAACAAACTCGTCCCGGTGTTCGTCTTGCCTATCGAGATTCTCCTGTTGTCGGAGCATCTGACTGCGCTTCAACTCGGTGGCGTCGCCGTGGCGACGATGGCGGTGTACGTCGCCAACTACGAAGGCGGCGGCCTCTTCGACCCGCTTCGCCGGGCCGCAACCTCTCGGCCAGCGCAGTTCGCACTGGCGAGTGCGGCCTGCTACGCCGCGAGCGACGTGGGAAAGCGCGTCGGGTTACAGGAACTGGCCATCCCGACGACGCTCTGGGTGCCGATTCTATTCGTCGGCGGTGCACTCGTCTTGTTCCCACTCGCCGTCCGCGACTGGCGACCGATTCGACAGGAACTCCCGCGATTCGCTGCCGCCGGCCTCCTCGTCGCCGGCAGTGAGCACGTCACCTCGGTGGCGTTCTCGCTGGTTCCCGCAAGTATCGGGTCGCCCATCATCAACACGCAGGCCGTCGTGGCGGTCATCCTCGGCGGCGTCATCCTCCGCGAATCCCAGTTCGGCACCCGCCTCGTCGCGGCGTTCCTCGCCGTCGCCGGTGTGGCACTCATCGCCATCGGCGACGTGGGGATGCTCGTCGCTGCCGTCAGGTAGCCCGAAGAGGCCACACGGGGTCCGCGCGCCCGAACAACAGGTTTCAAGCGCGGCCTTCGCCAACCACTGTCCATGTACGAGCGACTCAAGGGATTTCGTGATTTCTATCCCGAAGAGATGTCGGCCCGACGAGCGGTCTTCGACACCGTCGAGACCACCGCGGCCCGGTACGGGTTCCGCGAAATCGGGACGCCGCACCTCGAACGGACGCAGATGTACGTCGACAAGTCCGGCGAGGAAATCGTCGACGAGTTGTACGCCTTCGAGGACAAGGGCGGGCGCGAAATCTCTCTCACCCCGGAGTTGACGCCGACTGTCGCCCGGATGGTCGTCGCGAAGCAGCAGGAACTGTCGAAGCCCATCAAGTGGGTCTCGACCCGTCCGTTCTGGCGGTACGAGCAGGTCCAACAGGGCCGGTTCCGCGAGTTCTATCAGACGAACGCCGACATCTTCGGGTCGACCGAACCGGAGGCCGACGCCGAGATTCTTGCGTTCGCGGCCGACGCCCTCTTCGACCTCGGCCTCACGGCCGACGATTTCGAGTTCCGCGTCTCCCACCGCGACATCCTCGGTGGTCTCCTGCGCTCGTTCGACGCCGACGTGGACCTTCGAGACGCCATCCGCGCCGTCGACAAGTCCGAGAAGGTCGAACGCGAAGAGTACCTCGGACTGCTCACCGACGCGGGTCTCTCGTACGACCAGGCCGACGAGTTCGCCACGCTCATCGAGCGTGGTGACCTCGACGAAATCGCCGAATTCGGCGGCGAGAACGTCGAGGCGGCGGTCGAAAACCTCCAGAACGTCCTCGCGGCGGCCGAGGACTTCGGTGCCGGCGACGTCTGTCACGTGTCGTTGACCACCGCCCGTGGCCTCGACTACTACACCGGCGTCGTCTTCGAGTGTTTCGACTCGACGGGCGAAGTCTCCCGCGCGGCCTTCGGCGGCGGCCGATACGACGACCTCATCGAGTCCTTCGGCGGCCAACCGACACCTGCTGTCGGTGTCGGCATCGGCGCTGCACCGCTCCAACTCCTCTGCCAACGCGCCGGTGTCTGGGAAGAAGAACTCAGCACGGACTACTACGTCCTCACCGTCGGCGACACCCGCGACGTCGCCTCTCGTATCGCCCGTGACCTCCGGGCGTCGGGCAACGTCGTCGAAGTGGACGTGTCGGGTCGGAGTTTCGGCGCGCAGATGTCCTACGCCGACTCCATCAACGCCGCCAGTGTCGTCATCGTCGGCGAACGCGACTTAGAGAACGGCGAAGTGACCATCAAGGACATGGAATCGGGCGACCAGACGACCGCACCCGTCGACGACTTCCCGGGTGACCGCGGCGAACCCACCTACGAAGACTACGAATAGGCCACCGGGAGTCGGGTCGGCGGCCTTCGTTCGGTGGTCCCTCGACCCATCCTGTGCGCACGATTCTCGCCGCGTGGTAGTCGCGAACGCGCTTTTCTCTCTCGCCAGCGTATCGACGACTGACATGTACGACACTATCCTCGTCCCGCTGGACGGAAGTGGTCCCAGTGACGCTGCACTCGACGAAGCACTCGACCTCGCACAGGCCGTCGACGCGACGGTTCACGCACTCTACATCGTCGACGAACGCGTCCTCCACGCGACACAACTCGACGCCGGTGGCCTCGTGCGCGCCTACGAAAAAGAGGGCGACCGAATCGTCTCGAAGGCCACCGAGGCCGGTGAAGAGGCGGGCGTCGAAGTCGTCACGGCAGTCGAACACGGGTCGCCGCATCGCGGCATCCTTCGGTACGCCGACGAACACGACGTGGACCTCATCGTGATGGGCACGCACGGTCGACGTGGACTGGAGCGTTACCTCATCGGGAGCGTCACCGAACGCGTCCTGCGGATGTCTGATACCCCGATACTCACCATCCGAGGCGAAGACTCGCCGATGGAGTCCGAATAACCGACCCATTTTTCGAACGCAGTCACGTCGCCCCAGAGATAGACCGTTAAGTACAGTCAGGGGAAACGCCCAGACATGCGCGCGTTCCGTATCGCCTACGATGGCCGCCCGTACTACGGGTTTCAGCGGCAACCGGACGTGCCAACCGTCGAAGACGCGATTCTCGACGCTTGCCGTTCGCTCGGGGTCTGTGAGGGAGACGCCGTGCCCACAGGGTACGCCGCCGCGGGGCGAACAGACGCAGGTGTCTCGGCGCTCGCGCAGACCGTCGCGTTCGAGTGCCCCGACTGGTGTACGCCGCGCGCGTTGAACTCCGAACTGCCGGGGACGGTCAGAGCGTGGGCCGCCGCGGACGTTCCGGGCGACTTTCACGCCAGGCACCGCCCGAACAGGCGGGAGTACGTCTACGACCTTCACGCACCGGCCGAGTCGTTCGACGACGGGCGAGCGACAGACGCGTTCGACGCCCTCCGCGGCGAACACGACTTTCACAACCTCACACCCGACTCCCACGGCACCGTTAGAACGATAGATGGCGACCTGACCAGAGACGGCGACTTCCTCGTCGTCCGCGTCGAAGCAGGGGGGTTCGCCCGCGAGTTCGTCCGCCGGTTCGTCTCGCTCCTCCACATCGTGGCGTCGGGAGCGGCCCCAATGTCGAAGATTGACGACGTCCTCGGCCCGGCGCACCTGAAAGGTCCCGACGGCATCCCGCCCGCCCCACCCACACCACTCGTCCTCACGGCAGTCGACTATCCCGGCGTCGCGTTCGAAGCCGACCCCGACGCGGCCGAGAGTGCCGTCGACGCGTTCGGCGAGCGAGCACTCGAAGACCGTATCGGGTGGCGCGTCGGGTCGCGTATCCGTGATGGAATCGGGGCCGAGTAGCGAGATGTTCGGGACCGGGGAGCGAGGCGTCGCTGCCGTGGGTTCGGCCGGAAACGGGTCAATAGCTCTCCAGAGGGGTTGGTTTCGCTCATAGCAAGCCTATCGTTCTCGGCGTCTGAACGCTCTGGTATGACGTACGACGCTGTCATCTTCGACAACGACGGCGTACTGACGGAACCCACGTTGCTCGAAGTGCAGCGTGAGGCGGTCCGACGAGCGTTCGCCGAGTTCGACGTCGACCCGACGACCGAAGCAATCGACGGCGTCATTCACGGCGGCCTCACGCGCCTGCGACGCATCTGTTCGGTCCACGAAGTCTCGGTCGACGAGTTCTGGCCACGCCACGAGACCCACGCCGCCGAAGTCCAACTGGAGTGTCTGGAGAATGGGACGAAACCGCTGTACGACGACGTGCAGACACTCGACGAACTCGACCACCCACTCGGCATCGTGAGCAACAATCAGCACGCGACCATCGAACACATCCTCAACGTGTACGACATGACCGACCACTTCGAGGTTGCCTACGGGCGCGACCCGACAGTCGAGGGTGCACGCGTGAAGAAACCGGATCCACACTACATCGAGCGAGCGATGGACCGACTCGACGTCGAGAAGGCACTCTACGTCGGCGACAGCAACGTCGACGTGGTGGCCGCGAATCGCGCTGGCATCGACTCGGCGTTCGTCCGTCGCCCACACAGGGACGGGTACGCCCTCGCGGCCGAACCGACGTACGAACTCGACTCACTCGACGAGTTACTCGCAGTGTGCTGAGTCGCGCAGACACCGACGTCGAAACGTGACCGAAGGATGACCTATAAGAGATGTTGAACTGACACTTATTCGCGTGGGCAGCGTCGTCTCCGTATGGGAGAACTAGAGACTGAAGCCGAGATGACGCGTACAGAGATTGCATCGTATCTCCGAGAACTCGCCGACCAACTCGATGGTGACGGTGCGGTGACGCTAGAACTCGGTGGTCAACAGGTGTCGTTGACGCCGACAGACCCCGTGACGTTCAAACTCGAAGGCGAGTCCGACTGGTCGCACGGAGACACAGAGGCGAAACAGAGCATCGAGTTCGAGTTGGTGTGGTGGACTGCGGCCGAGACTGCCGACGAAGGCGCGTTGAACGTCGAAGGCTGACAACTCGACAGGTCCCACGACTGCAGTAAAGAGTCGGGCGATAGACACATTACTCCGCTTTCCCACGGGTCGCTATGGACCGGTCTACCGCGTGGGACGCAACCCTCCGAATCGTCTTCGGCCTCTTCGTCGTCGGAATCGGAAACGCAGTCGGTGGCTTTCTCGCGAGTACGACGGGCATCTTCGGCCTCGCTCTCTACTTGCTCGTGGCGGTGCCGACGTTCGTCTACGGGATGTTCTACGTCGTCGTCGGTGCCGGAATGGTCGTCGAGGCGGGGACGAAGAGCGCACTCGAACAGTCGGTCGTGACCGTCGACGAGACACGTCAGCAGGCGGGGACCGACCGCAGGAACACAGACACAGAAGGGGACGACAGCGACTCCACAGGTGGTTCCTGACCTGTAATCAGCCCTCGTTCCACCCGTCGGGCCAGATACCCGCCGCCTTCATCCCCGTCTCGAAGTTCTCCCGTCGGAAGGCGGCGGCGAGTTCGTCGTCGTCGAGTCGCGGGACTGTTCCGTCGGCCGCATCGGCCGCGAGTTCTCGCACGAGAAGCGCGGTCAACATCGCGTGTTCGCGGATGTTCCGGTCGTCTACTTTGTCGCGCGTGTCCGCGTGGGTGTGACCCCATCCGCGCCCGCGTTCACCGCTGTCGCTGTGGAGTTGGACCGCCGGAATCCCGACGCGGACGAACGGCCACTGGTCGCTGAACGGGTGTGGTTCGGGTTCGACACGAATCGGGTGGCGCGTCTCGTCGGCGACGCGGGTCGCTACCTCGGCCGTCGCCTCTGAGGCGTGCGTCATCGCCACGAGGTCCCGAAATCGTCCCGCGCCGTCGACGTTCACCACGGCGGCGACACGGTCGAGGTCGAGCGTCTCGACGAGGTGTTCCGCGCCGGTCAACCCGAGTTCTTCGGCACCGACGCCAACGACGCGGACACCGAGTGCGAGGTCCATCTCGGCGAGGATTCGTGCGGCGGTGACGACGGTAGCGATGCCGCATCCGTTGTCCAGCGCACCTTCGGCGATATCGTGGGCGTCGTAGTGCGCACAGAAGACGAGTTCGCGGTCCGTGTCCGGGCCGAGGTGACCGACGACGTTTCGACTCTCGCCCGGTTCGGTGTCGGCATCGACCGTGAGACGGGCCTGTCCACCTCGGTTCGCGTAGTCACGCAGCCACGACCCCGTCTCGTTGCTCACCCCCACCGCGGGTGCGAGTGCCTCCTCGTCGTAGCGAAGTGCACCCGTCGGTGGGAGTTGCCCCGGGACGTGGTTGACGAAGACGAACGCCACCGCACCCGAGTCGATTGCGTAGTTGAACTTCTCCATGCGGTGGACGAACCGACCGCCGGGAGGTGTCGTCGTACTCGCGACGACGATTGCACCGTCTACGTCGTGGTCGTCGATTTCGGCGGGTGTCCCGTAGCCGACGTCCACGAGTGGTCCCGACACGTCGGCAGGCGGGGAGTACGGGAGTGCAATCGTCTCGAAGGACCGTTCGTCGGGTGCTGTGAGTTCGAGCGTCGTCTCACCGCGCGTCCAGTGAGCCATCTCGAACGGGTCGAACGCGACGCGTTCGACGCCGGCGTCGGCGAAGGCGTCGGCGACGATGTCGCCCGCGCGGGCGTCCCCCTGTCCACCCGCCATTCGGTCGCCGAGTGCGGTCAGTCGAGTGAGGAACTCCCACGGGCGGCCATCGGTCCACGTTCGAGCGAACGCCGCACGGGCGGGAGGAGAGAGGTCGTCCATGCACCGTCCACTCTCCCTCACGTCAAGTGGCTTGTGCCGAAGGTGCCGACAACTCGGATAAAAAATTTATCCCTAACTTCTAACTAATTTGACGTGGTAGCGACGATTACCATGCCACAATGTCAGAATTGCAGTTCTTTCGTGACGGAAGGCTACGTCAGGGTGTTCGCCCCCGAAGGCATGGAGGAGCCACGAGTCTGCCCTCACTGTGAGGACATGGTTCGTGACGGTGCGCAGGTCCGTCAAGCGCGAGCGACGCGACACTAATCTCGGCACCACTTCACCCACTCTTCTCCTCGCCGGCGGTCGATTGGCAAGGCTTACCACCCACGCGTGCGACGGGTGAGTCATGAGTTCGGTTCCCGAGCGGAGCGACATCGACGAGGAGTACAAGTGGGACCTCGACAGCATCTACACCTCCGACGAGGAGTGGGAACGCGCGTACGAGGACGTTGCCGAGCGAATCCCCGAACTCGAAGCGTACGAGGGTCAGGCGACGGAAGACGCCGAGACGCTCCTCGAACTCCTCGAGACGATGGAGTCGGTCCTCCGCGAGGTATCGATGGTCGTCTCCTACGCCAACCTCCGAAGTAGCGAAGACACCCGAAATCAGGAGTACCAAGCGCAGTCCGGTCGCGCCGAGGCGCTGGCGTCGAAAGCCCGAAGTGCGGTCAGCTATCTCGACCCCGAACTGCAGGAACTCGACCGCGACGAGATTCAGGCGTTCGTCGACGAGGAACCGGCGCTCGAAGCCTACGAACACTACTTCGACGACGTGCTTCGGACGAAAGAACACACGCGCTCGGCCGAAGTCGAAGCGGTCCTCGCCGACCTCTCGGACGTGACTGGGTCACCGAGCGACATCTACTCGATGCTCGCGAACGCCGACTTGGAGTTCCCGAGTGTCGAAAAGCCCGACGGCACCGCCGTCGAGATTACGCAGGGCAACTTCACGAAACTCCAGAAGCACCCCGACAGAGCGTTCCGTCGGACGGTCCACGAGGAGTTCTACGACCGCTGGGCGGACGTGCGCAACACCGTCGGGTCGTCGCTGAAGAACAGCGTCAAAGCCGACGTGAAGAAGGCCCGCATCCGCAACTACGAGACTGCTCGGGAGGCCGCACTCGACGGCCCGAACGTGCCGGTCGACGTGTACGATAACCTCCTCGACACCGTCCGCGACAACCTCGAACACCTCCACCACCACGCGGAACTGAAGCGGAAGGCAATCGGTGCCGACGAGTTGCAGATGTGGGACCTCTACGTCTCACTGACGGGAGACCACGGCCCGGAGATTCCATACGAGCAAGCGAAGGAGTACATCGTCGAGGCCGTCGAACCACTCGGCGAGGAGTACCAGTCACGGATGGCCGAAGGCCTCGAAACCCGCTGGGTCGACGTGTACGAGAACCGTGGCAAGCGCGCCGGTGCGTTCTCGGCGGGCACCTACGACACCCAGCCGTTCATCATGATGAACTATCAGGACGACGCGGCGTCCATGTTCACCCTCGCACACGAGTTGGGCCACTCGATGCACTCTGAACTCGCCAACGACGCCCAACCGTGGCACGACGCGAGTTACGACATCTTCACTGCGGAAGTCGCCTCAACGGTCAACGAGACGCTCCTCACCGAGTACCTGTTGGAGAACGTCGACGACGACGAACTTCGGATGCACGTCCTCGACGAGTACCTCGAACGCTTCCGCTCCACGCTGTTCCGCCAGACGATGTTCGCGGACTTCGAACTCCAGATTCACGAAATCGTCGAAGAAGACGGTGCGCTCACCCCGGACCGCTTCGACCAACTCTACGGCGACCTGAAGGCCGAATACTACGCCCCGGCGGAGACAGACGACCACATCGCCCGCGAGTGGATGCGTATCCCTCACTTCTACTACAATTACTACGTCTACCAGTACGCGACGGGTATCTCGGCGGCGGCGGCAATCGTCGAACGCATCCGCGAGAACGGCGAGTCTGCGGCCGCAGACTACCGTGACGCCCTCGCACTCGGCGGCAGCGAGTATCCCCTCGACGTGCTGAAGACGGCCGGTGTGGACATGACCGAACCCGAACCGATAGAAGACGCGATGTCGGTGTACGAGTCGTTCCTCGCCGAAGCGGAGACGCTTCTCGACCTGTAGCCCGAAAAACAGCGGCGGTTAGCCGAGTTGGACGATTTTCGCCCGTCCAGAGACGCTGTTGATGTGGACGTTGTACTCACCTTGTTCGTCGCTCGCGTGGACGACCCACGCGGTCCGTTGGTGCGACGGCGACTCGACGACGGCGTCTTCGTGGCCGGCGAGTTGGAGTTTCTCGCGGGCGATTTGCTGTGCCTGAAGCGGTGACTTCACCGTCTGCTCGCCGTCGCCGAGTCGAATCGTCGTCACGGGAATCGAGACGTGTCGGCCGACGCGTTCTGCGACGCTTCCATTCAGGAGTCTGTCGACGCCCTCGCGGCCGTGGGTTCCCATGACGATGAGGTCCACGTCCCCCGTCTCCGCGTACTCGGCGATGGTCGTCGCTGGGTCACCCTCGGCGACGGTCGTATCCACTGTGACGCCGTGTTCGTCGGCGCGTTCGCGAACGTCTTCGAGTGCGCGCCGTCCGCGTTCGGCGACCGACTTGTCGGCCGATTCGTCGCCGGAGTGGGGACCCGCGACGTACAGTGCGTGAATCTCCGCGCCGACGGCGTCGGCGAGGTGGACGGCGTGGCCCACGGCGTTCTCGGCTTCTGGACTACCATCGACGGGGACGAGGATGTGAGTGTACATTGTAACCCTCCTGAACGGGGATACGTCGTGAAGGGGGTAATAGCGCTTATTCCGTTCCTATTTTTCGAGAACGATGTCCCCGGTATGTAGTCTAAAAGCGCGTAGTTCGAGCCGAGCGCCGCGTACGACGGCGCCGTCCAATCATGAATGACGGATGGAACATCGTCGTCTGCGTCAAACAGGTACCCGACGCGGACGACGTCACGATCGACCCCGATACAGGGACGTTGAACCGATCCGACGCGCCCGCGGTCCTGAACAGGCCCGACCACAACGCCGTCGAGTCGGCGCTCGCACTCCGCGAAGCGGTCGGCGGGACGGTGACTGCGATTACGATGGGCCCGCCGCCGGCGAAGGCCGTCCTCCAGACGGCAGTCGGTGCCGGTGCCGACGGTGGCGTCTTGCTGACCGACCGTGCCTTCGGCGGCAGTGACACGTGGCCGACGAGCCTCGCACTCGCGCGGGCGGCAGAAGAACTCGACGCCGACGTCGTCATCTGCGGCGAAGAGAGTACCGACTCTTCGACCGGACAGGTACCGCCCGGCATCGCCGCCCACAACGGGTGGTCACAACTCACCTACGTCGAGTCGCTCGAACCGCGACCCGACGAGGACGTTCTCGTCGGCAAACGAGACGTCGAAGGTGGCTACGAGCGTGTCGCGGCGAAACTCCCCGTCGTGGTGGCGATGGAGTTCGGTGCCAACAGGCCGCGACCCGCCGGACTCCACCGGAAAATCTTCGCCGAGACGGAGTTCGAACCGGTCGAATGGACTGCCTCGGACCTCTGCATCGAAGACCGAGTGGGCCTCGCCAACTCGCCGACGAAAGTCGGCGGCATGGACACGGCGTCACCGGTCGAACGCGAACGCGTCCGCGTCGACGACGTGGACGACCTGTACGAACACATCATGGAGGTGCTCTGAATGACAATCGACATCGACGACTACCGAGACGTCTGGGTGTTCGTCGAACAGCACGAAGGGGACGCGGCCCCCGTCTCGTGGGAACTGCTCTCGAAGGGACGCGAACTCGCCGACGAGACGGGCGAATCGCTCATCGCACTCGTCATGGGTGACGGCGTCTCGCACCTCGCAGAAGAGGCCGTCGCGCGCGGTGCCGACCACGCACTCCTCGCCGACGACCCGGTGTTCGAACCCTACCGGGCCGACCCGTACGGCGAGCAGTTCCGCGCACTCGTGGAAGAACGAAAACCGAGTATCGTCCTCATCGGCGGGACGCACACCGGCCGCGACTTCGCGGGCCGCGTCGCCGTCCCGGCACACGCCGGACTCACCGCCGACTGTACCGAACTCGCCGTGGACGACGAAGGACTCCTCCTCGCGAGTCGCCCGACCTTCGGCGGCGACGCGATGGCGACCATCAAGTGCCCGTCGCACCGCCCACAGATGGCAACGGTCCGCGCCGGTGTCTTCGACGCCAGCGAGGCGACTAAAGACGACGTCGACGCTGCGGCCGCCGTCGAAGAAGTCAACGTCGTCGTCACCGAAGAAGACACACTCTCGACGGTCATCGAACGCGTCGTCAGCGACGTGGTCGACATCACCGACGCCGACGTAGTCGTCGCCGGTGGCGCGGGGGCAGAAGGTGACTTCGAACCCATCGTCGAACTCGCTGAGGCCCTCGGTGGCGAAGTCGCCGCCAGTCGTGCCGCCGTCGACGAGGGGTGGGTCGAACCCGCCCGACAGGTCGGCCAGACAGGCAAGACCGTCCGCCCGCATCTCTACATCGCTGCCGGCATCTCGGGTGCCGTCCAGCACCTCGAAGGGATGAACGACAGCGACTACGTCGTCGCCGTCAACACCGACCCGAACGCGGCCATCTTCGAACACGCCGACTACGGCATCGTCGGCGACCTCCACGAGGTGCTTCCAGCACTCACTGCGATGATTCGCGAGAAACAGGAGGTGGCAGTATGAGCGCCCAAGAGACCAACGGAAGCCTGCAACTCCCGAAGATGCAGTCCGAGACGCCGGACTACAACGACGCCTACGACGCAATCATCGTCGGTGCGGGTCTGGCAGGGACCGCCGCGGCGCTGACGATGGCACGCGAAGGACTCGACGTCCTGATGCTCGAACGCGGCCCCGCACCGGGGACGAAGAACGTCTTCGGCGGGGTGCTCTACACGCCGACCATCCGCGAGTTGGTCGACGTCGACAGTGCGCCGACAGAGCGTTACATCGCCGAAAAGCGCTTCTCGATGCTCACCTCGGACGGTGACGAGACGGCCGTCTCGATGCGGCCCGGCGCGTGGCGCGACGAACCACACAACGACTCGTACACCGTCCTCAGGCGTCGGTTCGACGAGTGGTTCGCCAAACAGGCAGTCGAAACAGGCGCGACGCTCATCACCGAGACGACGGTGACGGGACTCGTCCGCGACGGGCGGAAAATCGTCGGCGTGAAGACCGACCGACCAGACGGAGAGATTCGCGCTCCGGTGGTCGTCCTCGCCGAAGGGGCGAACTCGCTCGTGAGCGAAGGCGAAGGCCTGAAAGACCGCCAAGAGCGCGAAGCGGTCGCCGTCTCGGTCAAAGAGGTGTTCAAACTCGACCGAGAGACCATCGACGACCGGTTCCGCCTCGACGGCGACGCCGGTGCGGCCTACAACTACTTCGGCGAAGGTGCTGTCGGCGACGCGGTCGGCGGCGGGTTCGTCTACACGAACAAACGCTCCGTCAGCGTCGGTGTGGCCTACCGCATCGAAGACGCCGCGAACGGCCAGACGCCCGAAGCGACCCTCGACGCCTTCGAATCGCACCCGGCAGTCGCACCGCTCATCCGCGGTGGTCGACGCATCGAATACTCTGCGCACGTCATCCCAGAAGGCGGGGCGAAGGCGATGCCGGACCTCGTCCACGACGGGGCCGTCGTCGTCGGCGACGCCGCCGGACTGGTGCTGAACAGCGGCGTCCACCTCGAAGGGACCAACATGGCCGTCGAGAGTGGGTACCACGCCGGCAAGGCGATTGCGTCCGCCCTCGCAGACGGCCGGAGCGACGAAGCAGCACTCGCGGCCTATCCGCGCGACCTGAAGGACTCCTTCGTGGTCGAAAACCTGCGGCACTACGACTGGTTCCAACAGACCATCGCGGACGACCGGAAGTTCCTCTTCGAGGACTTACCGCGCGCACTGGCCGACGCCGAGACGGAGTACTTCAAGATGGACCGCACGGCGAAAGACGAACACACTGACGCGGCACGTGACCGCCTCCTCGACGCCGCCGGCGGGTGGTACGGCGCGGCGAAGCGTGCGTGGCGTTACCGGAGGATGTTATCATGAGCACAGCACAACCCCACGTCCCAGACGTAAGCATCGAGGACCGTCTCTACACGGTCAAGTACCGCGACGCCGGTGAGTCACACCTCGGCGTCAAGGACCCGGACATCTGCGTCGAGTGCACGTCGAACGAGTGTACGCAGGTCTGTCCGGCGGCGGTCTGGACAGTCGAAGAAGATAGCGACGGCGTTCCATCCATCGCCTACGAGAACTGCCTCGAATGTGGGACCTGCCGGTTCGGGTGCCCCCACGACAACGTCAGATGGGAGTACCCGAAGACTGGCGGTGGCGTCGTGTTCAAACAAGGGTGAGGGTAGTTCGGCCCTCGACAACCATTTTTCGTCACGAGAGCACGTGAGAGACGCGTCTCCAGCCAGTTGGCTACTTTGTCGTCGGCCACAAATCACATAAGGTTAGCTAGTCTACATATCACGGGAGGCCATAGAGACGTGACTGACGACTGCTTTCGGCTGATGATAGACGAACCAACCGAAGTCGAAGAGATCGTCCTCGGCTTTCGGATGCGAGGAGAGTTCCACGAACTCGTCTCGATTACCCCGCCAGTCGAAGCAACGTTGCAAGAACGGTAGTGGTGTGGTGTGTCGGGTTCGTCGGAGCAGGCCACTCGAGTATGGTGGTACTCGAGTGGACTCAGCCGGCACAGACGAGTGGACACATCCAGCGAGAAGAGTAGTCGTACAGGCCACGAATCAGTGGTCCATATCTGACAGCGAGCGCTTCCGGTCAATCCAGTCAGCCAGCAGAAAGTCTTCGGCCCAATTGATATTCGGTGAGGATTTCCGTGCAGCTTCTACACGAAGACCCATCGAGGTATTTGGTGCCTCATCGATGGGAACGATGTACGACTGTTCGAGGTCGGGAGAGTAGACGGCAAATATATCGATTTGACCGTCGTACCCTTCTTTTTTCACTCGTCGGGTCAGCGTACCCGAACTCCGTGTCTCGAATTGGACTCGTCCATCTGTTAGCCGTCCAGTTTTCACCTGCACGCGATAGAACTCTCCGCAGAGTTGGATGACAAAATCGTACCGCTCGTTGTCGCCAAATGGCTCCAATACTGTGACGCCGGTACGAACGAATTCGAAGAGAACCGCGGCTTCACTGCACTGACCACGTTGTTTTGGATGTGTCACACCCTCCATGGTTTCACAACTTGCCAACTATACATGAATGTCTACCGTGCGGCGAAAGTGGTTATGACAGAGAAGACAGAATCATATGGAATCTGAAAAGAATGGCATGCTGAATAGAGAGGGTGAGTTCAGCACCACCGAGGGATGTCAATCGACCCGACGGGCACGATTCACGTAGCATTGCAAACCACGGTCGGACGGAATCAGAATCGACGTATGACAGAGATGGCGGCACTAACGGCGATGATACCGACAACAATTCCAACTGTGGCAAACAGGAAAAAGTGTTCATTACCATCAGAAACGAAGTATCCAATATCAGCAAGTACAATCAGTGCGAGGGCATGAATCAACGTCTGGAGGTCTGTCTGGGTGCGAATTGACTGGAGTTTTTCAGCCGTTTTGGAGGGCATATTCAAAAAACGGAGAATGCGTGTTTAGAGGTGTTGTCCTTCGGCACACCACACCCACACTCCGGATGCTGACTAGGTGCTCACCATTCAGCACGGCCTCGAAAAACCCATCAGCAATTGGAATACCTCGGCAGTGCCACAACGAGCTATCGAGGGTGACTCGGCGAACGCCATCAGCGAGAGGCACTCAGCAGACAGACTGTACCGGGAGAAATCACTCAGGTGTGTGAAAACGGGCTGGGAGAGACGTGAACCTCAGTCGCTCACTCCGTTCGCTCCCTGATTCAAGTCCTCCCAGTAGTTCGACTATCGCTCGCTGTCGCTCGCGAATGTAAGAACGGGCTGGGAGGGACTTGAACCCCCGACCGTCTGGTGTCTTCCGAAACCACGCAACCTGCGTAGCCCCGTTAAAAGCCAGACGCTCTGCCTAACTGAGCTACCAGCCCTCGTCCGATTCGAGGGTGGGGATACTGATAAGCGTTTATTTTCGTTCCCCCACCTGCTTTGTACCCCGTTCCCGTCTCCCATGTATGGACCTACGCGACTTCGTCGACACGCTCCTCCGATTCGAGAGCGTCGGCCACGCCGAAGCGCCCGCACAGACGTGGTTCAAAAACCGCCTGCACGACTTCGGGTTCGAGACGTACGAGTGGAGCGCGAACCCCCGTCGACTCGCCGAGCATCCGTCGTTTCCGGACGACTCCGACGATATCGTGACGATAAACCGCCCGAGCGTCGCGGGAGTCTTGGAGTTCGGCGACCCTGACGCAGGGAAGACCATCGTCCTCAACGGCCACGTCGACGTCGTCCCCGCCGACGCGGAACTGTGGTCGCACGCACCGTTCCTGCCGCGGTGGGACGACGACGCCGGGACGGTCAGTGCCCGCGGTGCCGCCGACATGAAGTCGGGACTTTCAGCGTGCGTCTTCGCCGCACTCGACCTCAAAGACGCAGTCGAATCTGGGTCGCTCGAACTCGACGGCCGTGTCGTCGTAGAGAGCGTCGTCGGCGAAGAAGAAGGTGGAATCGGCGCGGCGGCCGCCGCGCTGGACAACCCGTACCCATTCGACCGAGACGCCGCACTCGTGGCCGAACCGACGCGACTCGAACCCGTCGTCGCCACCGAAGGGTCGGTGATGAAGCGACTCCACCTGACCGGTCGGACCGCACACGCGGCCTCACGGTGGCGCGGCGTGGACGTGCTCCCGAAGTTCGAGGCGATTCGTGAGGCCTTCTTCGACCTCGAAACCGAACGCTGCGACCACGTCTCGCACCCGCTGTACGACTACCCGGTTCCGTGGCCAATCTGCGTCGGGCGCGTCGAGGCGGGGTCGTGGGCGTCCAGCGTCGCCGGGACGCTCACCGCGGAGTGGCGACTGGGGGTCGCACCGGGTGAGAGCGTCGCCGAGGTGGAACGAGCGTTCGAAGCGCGACTCGAACGGGTCGTCGCCGAAGACGAATGGCTCTCCGAGCACCCGCCGACGTTCGAGCGATTCTCCGTCCAGTTCGAACCCGCCGAAGTCGACGTCGACGAACCGGTCGTCGAAGCGCTCCGGGCCACGCTCCGAGACCACTCGCTCGGCGACGAACCGGTGGGTGCGACCTACGGCGCGGATTCGCGACTCTACGTAGAAGCGGGTATCCCAACCGTCGTGTTCGGACCGGGGAACATCGACCAAGCGCACTTCCCCGACGAGACTATCGAGTGGGCCGAAGTCGAGACTGCCCGCGACGTGATTCGAGAGACGGCACAACGATTCCTTCAGTCGAAGTAGGCCGACAGTGCCTCGGCAACCACGTCGCCCGGGTCGGTGTCGTCTAACGAGGCGCGGCGGCGGAGTTCGAGGTAGACGTCCGGTGGGAGCGACACGCCTACCGTTCCGACGGCGACGCCGTGGTCGGCGAGAGCGTCGGTGACCGGCGTGCCGTCGTTGACTTCGCTGGCGAGGCGGCGGACCTCTCGAACCGTCAAGTCACCGTCCAGCGTCGCCCACGCGAGGTGGAGTCGAGCGTCACCGGGGACGCGAGCGATGTGTTTCGCGGCCGTCGGCGCGATGTTGCCGCGCGCGACGTGTCGACGGACCGACTGCGGCAGGTCGTGGACGCGCGCCCACTTGCGGATGAACGAGACGGAGACGTCGCCGCCGGCCATCTCGGCGGCCTGTTTGTAGGAACCGACACCACGGACCAGTGCGGCACAGGCGGCGGCACCCCTGAGCATGAAGACGTGGTCGTCGCCCGCCGACGATTCGGCGAACGAGCGGACTGTGCGGGCGGCCTCCTCGACACTGGCCGGGTCGTTCGGGTCGAACCCGACTGCCTCACGGGCACGGTCACCCGTGACGGCAGGGTCACCGCGGACGACCGGTTCACCGACCGGTTCTCGCCGGTCGGCCGGGGCCCGACTGGTGCGTCGGTGTTCGTCGTTCGTCATCTACGGGAGGATTTCGCGTTCTCGGTTAAAAACGTCCCCCTGCGTGGCGAGTTTCGCGCGCGAGCGCTCACTCCTCACGGGATTCCGAGAGATGCGACCAGATTTCGGTACACCCGGCACCGTCTTCGAGGTCGTCGAGGTGGGCGGCGGGGTCGCGTTCGTCGTCTTCGTCGTCTGCATGCTCGGGTTCAGGTTCGAGTTCGACGTCCGTCGTCATTCGTCGTCCTCCGTCGATTCGAACAGTTCGGGAGCGGCGTCGGCGGAGGCGTGTTGTCGGGCGGCGGTGCGGCGGTCACTCATCACTTCCTCGGTAACGAGGGGAGACGCATAAGGGAATCCGCACCTGTAAGGTGTACCCGTACTCCCGGGTATCGGAACCGGTTGCCACTACCTCGGACAGGGTTTTACGACCAAAATCGACCGACGAAGGCACCGTGCGGTGACGACAGGCCGTCGCGCCCTCCTGCGGGGATTGCGGCCGTCGTCCCGCATAGGTACTCGGACCACGGAGTGGGGAGTATGAGTGTCTCGCTACGCGTCCTCGACGACGGGGCGTGGGTCTCCGTGAACGACGCGAGGGAAGTGAGCGTAAGTGAACTCTGGCGCCTCGACGACCCGTCATTCTGTGGGTGTGACCTGCCAGACTTCGTCGTCGAGAACGTCCTCTCGGTCGGCGTGGACGGACGAACCGTCACCGCGAGCGTGTATGGCCAGTGCATCGGGTGTGGTGAGACGGGCGTCCCCGGGTGGGTTCCCGTTGGCCGCCTCTCTGACGGGAGATTCGCGGATATCGACCGTGAGAACACCGTTCTCCCGGTGTACGACGGCGACGACAGGTAGACGGCAACATTCTCCGGTGTTCGGCAGCACCGGGAAGGGTTGACGGTACGCTCGGGACCTTACGTGGGCGAATATTTGGAGTTCGTACGAATGCCCACGGACGTCGAACGGTGGAAGTCAGAAGTCTACGGTACCGAGATACGAGAGCATCTGTTCCAGTTCGCCGAAGAGGGGTGGGAGTTCATCCCCGAAGACGAGCGAGACGCGTGGTTCGAGCGCTTCAAGTGGTGGGGCCTGTACCACCAGCGGAACGGACAGGAGTCGTACTTCATGCTGCGCATCGGGACGCCGAACGGCCGTCTCGAACCCGGCCAACTCCGCGTCGTCGGCGAAGTCGCCAAAGAGTACGCGACGGGGCCGGGAACGAACCCCATCTTCGGTGACGCCTACGCCGACTTCACCACCCGCCAGTCGATTCAACTGCACTGGATTAAGCTCGAAGACGTGCCTGCAGTCTTCGAGAAACTCGAAGCACACGGCCTCTCCGCACAGCAAGCGTGTGGTGACTCGTGGCGAAACATCGTCGGGAACCCGATGGCCGGCGACGACGCCACCGAAGTCGTCGACGCGTGGCCCGTGATTCAGGAACTCAACGAGACGTTCAAAGGGAACGACGACCACTCGAACCTCCCTCGGAAGTGGAAGGTGTCGGTCACGGGGACGCCCGACGGGTCCGGGCAAGGCGACATCAACGACCTCGCCCTCGAACCGGCGTACAAGGAAATCGACGGCGAAGAACAGGTCGGCTTCAACGTCCGCGTGGGCGGTGGCCTCGCCCGCAACGAACCGCGCCTCGCCCGCGACATCGACGTGTGGGTCGCACCAGAAGACGCTTCGGCCGTCGCCGGCGGTCTGTCTGCACTCTTCCGCGACCACGGTGACCGCGAGAACCGCTACAACGCCCGCATCAAGTTCCTCGTCGACGAGTGGGGCACCGAGAAACTGCGCGAGACGCTCCAAGCGGACTACGTGGACTTCGAACTGGAGACCGCTGGCGAAGACGTGCGTGACCAGTACACCTACAACGCCGGTGGCGAGGGCCGAAACGACCTCCTCGGCGTCCACGAGCAGAAAGACGGGTCGAACTTCGTCGGCCTGAACGTCCTCGTCGGTCGGATGGGCGCAGACGACGTGTTGGAACTCGCCGACCTCGCAGAACAGTACGGGTCGGGTGCGGCCCGCTTGACCCAGCGTCAGAACGTCATCGTCCCGGACATCCCGGACGGTGAACTGGACGACTTCCTCGCCGAAGGCCTGCTCGAACACTACTCGCCCGAGCCATCGCCGTTCATGCGCGGGTCTGTCGCCTGTACGGGAACCGAGTTCTGTTCGCTCTCCATCGTAGAGACGAAGAACCGGCAGGTGCGCTTCGCGCGTTGGCTGAAGGAGAACGTCGAACTCCCAGACGGAATCGACGAGTTCCACATCCACCTCTCGGGGTGTACGGCCTCGTGCGCTCAGCCACAGATTGCGGACGTGAGCCTCCGCGGCATGAAGACTCGCAAAGACGGAGAGCCAGTCGAGGCCCTCGACATCGGCCTCGGCGGCGGCCTCGGCGAAGAACCGCAGTTCACCCGCTGGGTCACCCAGCGCGTCCCCGTGGACGAGGTGCCGGGCGCAATCGAGAACCTCCTCGCCAACTTCGACGACCAACGCGACGGTGACGAGACGTTCCGCGAGTTCGTCCTGCGACATGACGACGACGAACTCGCCGACCTTGTCGAGCCCGAAGAGACCAGTTACGAGGACCCGATGATGCACAACACGAAGCGCACGTGGTACCCCTACGCCGAAGACGACGATTTGGACGCGAGTCCCGCGCCGAGTCTGGCCGACGGGACGCCCATCACGAGCGACGACTGACTACCGGCCACCGCCTCACTTCCAGATGAGGCCTTCGAACCCGCCGCGGAGGACGACGGACTCGTCGGCCACCTTCCGACAGACGATGTCGGTCTCGACGTCGTAGCGGTCCTCGCGAGCGACGACACTGGTCGGTGTCACTTCACAGCGAATCGTCTCGCCGGTGTACACCGGGGCGAGGAACTCGAACTCCATCGACCGGGCGAGGACTTCCAGTTCGCCGCCGATTTGCGTCGGGAGCGTTGCAGTCAACAACCCGTGGACGACGAGTCGGCCGTCGTCGTCGGGGTCGGTGTGAATCGGTTGCTCGTCACCGGAGAGGACCGCGAACGCGTCGACTTCCGCCGTGGTGAACGTTCGCTCTCTGACGAGCGTCTCTCCCTCCGTCGGCACGTCGGGGGTGGACATATCCTGCCCGACGGCCGACCGCGGGATAGTTCTTCACCCGCGCACGCGAACGACTGCCGAAGCGAGCACGACAGAGGCCACACACACGGAACCCGCAGACACCACACGTAACTCCGGACACCACCACACACTCACCCATCCATGCCAGACCGTATCCTCACCGTCAACGCCTACACCACCCTCGACTTGGTCGACGGAACCGCACAGGGTCACGACTTCGACGAGTCCGCGTTCGCGGTGCTCAACGTCACCTCACCGCGGAAGAACCCCGACGCCGTGACGCTCGAACTCGAACTCGACGGGACGCAACTCGACGCACTGCCACCGCACGCAGACCGCGTTTCGCTGTCACCCGACGAAGCGCGAACGCTGGCGGCCGACCTCGAAAAACACGCCGACCGCGTCGAAGCGGCGAGAGACGACTGACCAACACCTCCTGATTTTCTCCTGATTCGCCGCCCCGCCAGTGAACCAAGTCGACAGCCAGAGGGGGCACTGGCAACACGCACCATGGTTACTTTTCTCTCGATTTGGTTCAAATTGTCCCGAAACAACCTCTGTTTGGTAATGATTCATCCACCCACACACCCAATCGTTAGACATATGGCGAAGTGAGCCAAACGATAGGTCGTGCTAAAGACGAGGCCTTCACGCCGTCCACGCATTGCCCGTCGACCCCTCACTACCTCCCGCGCTCACCCGGCGAATCGAACGCCGGCCACAGCGCGGGGGGTGGTGGCGTGAGTCGTCACCGGACCCTCGTCCTCTTCGTCGCCGCCGCGGTGCTGTTCGGCACCTCCTTCGTCGGCATCAAAGCGGCCATCGGTGCGATTCCACCAGTCCTGTTCGCGGCCTTCCGCGTCGACGTCGCCGCCGTCGTCTTGCTGACGCTCGTCGCAGTCCGCGGTGGGTACTGGCGTCCCCGGACACGTGCCGACGTGCTCGGTATCCTCGTGAGTGCCGCGTTCGTCCTCGGCGCGAACAACGTCCTGTTGTTCCTCGGCCAGCAGAACGCGACGTCGGGCGCTGCGGCAGTCATGTACAGTATCCTGCCCATCGCCTCGCCGATGTTCGCCGTCTTCCTCCTCGACGACGAGCGAATCTCGGCCGTCGACGCCGTGGGCATCCTCTTCGGACTCGCAGGCGTCGTCGTCATCGTCGGCCCACAGAGCGTCCTCGGCGGTGGGAGTGTCGGACAGGCACTCGTCGCTGGTGCGGCACTCTCTGTCGCCTTCGGGACCGTCTTGCTCAAGCGCGTTGCCCCGACCATCGGGACGATTCCGATGACTGCGTGGGCGATGGCCGTCGCAGGTGTCGGAATTCACGCCGTCAGTCTCGGACTCGGCGAACTTCCCTCGCAGGTGGCGTGGTCGCCGACTATCGTCGCGGCAATCCTCTACGTGGGGATGCCAGCGACGGCGGCAGCGTACCCGGTGTACTTCGCCCTGCTCGCAGAGGCAGGCCCGGTTCGCGGCAACCTCGTCGCCTACGCGATGCCAATCGTGGCGACACTCTCGGGATGGGCGTTCCTCGGCGAGTCCATCTCGGCAGGGACGGTTCTCGGGTTCGGTGTCATCGTCTCCGGGTTCCTGTTGGTCCACCGCGAGAGCGTGGCGAACGTCCTCGGGACGCGGGTCAAACGGCCCGCAGAAACAGAGTAGCAGAGATGCCCAGAATCGGCTCGCAGAGCCGACCGACCGCGACGCTCAGACCGTGACGCGCCGCCGAATCGTGGCAGCGACGTCGACGAGCGCGTCTTTTTTCATCGCCGCGAATCCGACGAAGATAGCGCCGAATCCGACGAACGCGGTCGTCTCGATGGCGTGGCCGAGGAGGACGAGACTCAACACCGCCGCGACGACGGGTTCGAGGTAGCCGATGAGATTGAGTTCCGTCGGGCCGAGGCGGTCTAAGAGTTCGAAGTAGAGCAGGAACGCCACCGCACCCGAGACGAGTGTCAAGTAGAGGAACGATGCGATACCGACGGGTGCCCACTCGATTGCGGCGAGTGACTCACCGCGGAGTAGTCCCCAGACGTGGAGGATGACACCGCCGCCGAACATCGTCCACGCCTGCATCGACTGGACCGGAAGGTCCGTTCGAAGCGGCCGGGTGAGGACCGACCCGAGGGCGAACGAGACGGCACCGAGGAAGATGAGGACGATACCGAGGCCCTGTGCAGAGCCGAGGATGCCAACGCCCGGGTCGGCGACGAGCACGACACCTGCGAAGCCTGCGAGGAGGCCGAGGACACCCGTCTTGCCGAGCGAATCGCCCGAGAGAATGGCCGACGCGAAGACGGCGGTCAGGATGGGCGAGAGACTGATGATAATCGAGGCGATGGCACCGGGGACGTGGTTCTGGCCGAGGTAGAGCAGTCCGTGGTACGCACCGATGATGAACACCGCACTGATGGCCGTCGCGAGCAGTTCGTCTCTGGTCTGTGGCCGCCACCGGTCGGTCGAGTACACGGCGTACGCGAGCATTATCAGGCCAGCGGCCTCGTAGCGTATCGCCGCGAACGTCAGCGTCGGGAAGAACTCCAAGCCGACTTCGATGGCGACGAACGACGTCCCCCACATCGCTGCGAGAGCGACGAACATCAGCGGCGTCGTCGGAAGGTTTCTCCAAGAGATATGCGTCATGGTCGAATCTGCTTCAACCGTCAGGGGCCGACGTTGTTAAATCCTTCTACAAAAGAAATCGTATTGGTTGGATTTTTCATTTGGAAATCTGTCTGTTGCTGTTCTGGTGTTTGAATAATCCGTGAATGTTCGAGAGCGAGAGAGGACAGTTGGAGATGACGGATAGCACAAGGACTTACGTCCCACCACCTGCCCACTGTAGGTATGGACGAACGCGACGTGCGCCTGTTGAAGGCCATCGCGGACCTCGGGACCGGCAGTCCCGAGAAGTTACACGACGCGACCGGCATCCCAGTATCGACCATCCACTACCGGTTGAACAACCTGAAAGACGACGGCGTCATCGAGAACGACCTCTACGACATCGACCTCGAGTCGTTTGGACTCGGCGTCACCGTCGTGGTGGAAGTGCTGGCCGATTACAGCGGGCCGTACGAAGAAGTCGGAAACAAACTTCTGGAGATAGAAGGCGTCACGCAACTGTACTTCACGATGGGAGAGACGGACTTCATCGTCGTCGCCCACCTCGCAGACTCCGACCGCGTCGAACGACTCATCAGCAACTTCGAGGCAGTCCCCGAAGTCGAGCGGACGAACTCCACGTTCGTCATCTCGACGATGCGAGACAGTCACCGCGCACTCCAGAGTTACACGTTGGAGACCCTTCTCGACGAACTCGGAATCGAAGACTGAGAATCCCCCGACTGCTTACGGAGTTCTGACGCGTACTCTCCGCTATGTCGGACACAGTCACCACGTGGCTCGTCGAGCGCACGTACTCGGACGACGAACAGAACATCATCATCCTCGTGTACGCGACGACAGACGGGACGAGGTATCACAGAAAAGAGCGGTCACTGACGAGTTTCGACTCGGACATCCGCGACACCTACGCCGCGCTCGACATCCCTGAAGACGAGTTAGGGCACGTCGGCGACGAGGAGACACAGGCGGAGTACGCCGCCGCGGCGACGAAGATGGCCGAGTCACACGACCCGACAGACGTGGTGTGACCCGACTTCGCGTCCTTACGCCGCCGTCGCGAGTGGTAATTCGACGACGACGACGGTTCCTGACGGGTCGTTGTCCTCGATGAGGACCCGTCCGCCGAACGACTCGACGAGTTTGTTGACGAGGTAGAGTCCGAGGCCCGTTCCCGAACTCTCCAATCCCTTCTCACCCTTCCCGAAGACGACCGACTTTCTGTTGTCGGGGATACCGACTCCGTCGTCCGCGATTCGGACGATAGCAACCTCGTCGTCGTTGTCTACGTCCACAGAGATAGTGACAGTCGTGTCGTCGCCGTTGTGTTGAATCGCGTTGTTGAGGACGTTTCCGAACACCGAGGTGAGAAGCGGATTCGCGCGAACGGCGACGTCCGGAACCTCCCCGTCGACTTCGATAGTCGCCTTCGGAAACGCCTCGCGCCGGACGACGAGTTCGCGGTTCAGCGTCTCAGCCAGTGAGAGTGGGCGCGTCTCGACTGCGCCCCCACTCATCGTCTCGATGAGGTCACGAGCGACCTCGGTTATCTCGATGGTGTGTCGCCCAGTCGAGAGGACCCGCGAGAGGATATCACGCCCCTCGTCGTCGACGTGGTCTTCGAGTAACTCGGACCAGCCAACGATGACGGCCATGTCGTTTCTGATGTCGTGCCGGATGATGCGATTGAGCGCCTCCAACTCGGCGTTGGTGCGCTCTAATTCGCGTTCGCGGGACCGGCGCGCCGTAACGTCTTGAATCGTCCCACGAAGGGCGGCAACGCGACCGTTCCGGATGACCGGTTCGCCGCGCGTCCGAACCCAGCGTTCCGTCCCGTCGGCGGTGACAATGCGGAAGTCGTCTTCCCACGCGGCCCCCTCGTTTCGGCACCGCTCGACCAGTTCACGAACCACGTCTCGTTCGTCTGCGGCGTAGAACGAAACCGCGTCGTCGAGCGACGGGTCGTAGTCCAACGGAACCCCGTGGATGTGCTTCGTCTGGTCGGTCCACTCGAGCGTCTCGTCCTCGAGGTCCAGTTCCCACCCGCCGACCTTCGAGATGCGCTGAGTCCGTTCGAGGAAGTCGCGACTGCGTTCGAGTTCTCGTTCGCGTGCTTTCTGTTTGGAGAGGTCTTGAAACACGACGACGTTCCGGTCGTCTGAGAGGGAGGTGACAGAGAGACGAACCGGAACGGACGTTCCGTCGGGCCGCTGAATCGTCGCTTCACCTTGCCACCGTCCCATCTGGTCGAGTGAGGAGTAGAGTTCCTCCTGAAGTCGCTGTGCCTCGGATTCGGTGTGGAGTTCGTGCCACGAGAGACCGACCATCGACTCGGAATCGGGATACCCGCAGATGTGCGCGCCAGTCTCGTTGATGTAGGTATGACCATCTCCTTCGGTGAGTGCGATGCCGGCGTCGACCGAATCTACAGCACTCTTGAGCGCTTCGAGGTCCCGTTCGCGAACCCGTTCGTCGGTCACGTCTTGGACCGTCGAGACGAGGCGTCGATGCCCGGAAAGTTCCGCAATCGAGAGACTCACTCGAAGCCAAACGAGGTCACCGTCTGGTCGCTCGATTGGCCACGGAAACACGTTCGTCCCCGTCTCGATTGCGCGTTCGACTTCCGCGCGAGCGTCTGCTCGTGAGAACCCCGGAACGTCGGCAGTGAGTTCGACAGGTGCCGTCGAGATGACGTCGTCCCGGGTGGTACCGAGGATGTCGAGATAGTGCTGGTTGATATCCACCAGTTCGAGCGTGTCTGGGTCGCGAACGGCGAGGCCGACGTTCACTGCCTCGAACAGTGCTCGGTGGTCCAACGACCCGACCGTGTTCTGGACCGCATCGTAGACGACCTGTCCCAGATTTTCGATATCGAGAGAAGACGGATTCGGCCGTTCGAACGAGACGAGTGGGACACCGTCTGTGCGCAACGCAGAGGCGAGCGGTTCTCCCTCGGAGTTCGTCAGTTCCGTCGAGACGACGAGACAATCGACACGCGAGTGTTCGAGCGTCGTCTGTGCAGCGTCGATGCTCTCGGCAGTCTCGACGTGGACAGTCGTTGTCTGGTCGCCAACTGCCGAAGGGAGGGACGCCGCGAGACGCTCACAGACTGGTTCGTTCTCGGCGACGACGAGAACGTTCACTCTACCGGACATACCGGTGAGACGCAATCCTAGGTCAAGTATGAACCGGACGGTGCGACGGCGCGAGAACGAGCGTGTGGGTCGAAGAGACAGGAAAGACGAGGACCCTCAGGAAGGTCCGCAGTGACTACTCTCCGTGGCCATCGTCGTGGCCATCGTCGTGGCCAGAGGAACCGGAACCGACCCCGTGTTCGACCATCTCGTTCAGTTCGGTAATCTTCCCGTGGGCATCCTCGGGAATCTCGTCAGACGGTGCCGACATCCCCGGGCCGTCGAGGGGAGCGTCGCCGACGACGACGCTACCAATCATCCCCAGTGCCTCGTGCGGGACGCAGTAGTAATCGTAGACGCCGGCCGTGTCGAACGTCACCTCGTAGGTCGCACCGCCCTCCGAGAGCATCCCGCTGTCCCACGCATCGGTCCCCTCGGGAACGCGACGCGGAGCGTCGTTGTCGGGATGGTACGCCGTCGCCGTGTGGGTACCACTTTCGAGTTCGAAGGTGACGGTCCCACCTTCCTCCACGTGGACGACGTGCGGGTGGAAGTGGTACTCCCCGTCTTCGGTCACCATCGTGACCGTCGCGTGTTCGGCGGGGTCACCGATAGTTCCACCCTCGTGGTGGTGGTCGCCGTTCTCCTCGGTGGTCGCTTCTTCGGTGTGCGACTCCTCGGTGTGGTTCGATTCGTCGTGCGAACCGTCGTCTTCTGCGTCCGGTGCAGCACTGCCGGTACACCCGGCGAAGCCAAGCACGGCCAGACCGCCGGTTGCCTTCAATACGCGCCGCCGAGAGAGTTGGTCAGTCATGATAGGTCACCCGACACGTGAGAGTTGGATTCGGTAGTGGTTATGAAGCACTGCTGTTTTGCTGGGTCGGCAAATCCGGAGAGGGTTTAAGTAGGAAACCGAGCCACCTTCTGGTGAGAAGCGTGTGGCAGGCTCTCAAGATTCCGACGAACTGCTCGACCTCCTCGGCGACGAGTACGTTCGGTCGATTCTCGCCGCAGCGAGTCTCGAACCGCAGTCCGTCAAGGACCTCAGTGAGCGTTGTGGGGTCGCACAGTCGACGGTCTATCGGCGACTGGACGACATGCTCGCCCACGACTTACTCGTCGAGCAGACCGAACTCGTCGCAGACGGGAGTCACCACAGCGTCTACGAGGCGAAACTCACGCACCTCGACATCGACGTGGTCGACGGCGAGATACGCGTCGACACCGACGTGGAACCGTCGCCTGCCGAGCGATTCACGCAAATCTGGGACGACATCAGGAGGCAGTGAGTATGCACATTGAACTCGTCGTGGCAAAACTCGTCACGATGGCGCTCGGGTTCCTCATCGCGTATCAAGCGTACAAAGGGTACGCCGAGTACGACAGCGAACCGATGCTCTTCGTCGCCATCGGATTCTTGCTCATCAGTTTCGGCGCGGTCCTCGAGGGAGTCCTCTTCGAAGTCGTCGGCCTGTCGCTCTTTCAGGCTGGAACTATCCAGACGGGCGTCGTGGCGCTCGGCATGCTCTCGGTCCTCTACTCACTGTACGGTATCGGCATCGATGGTGACGAGTCGTGATCGACGTGTGGACTGGCGTTCTGGTCGTCGCTCGCCTCGTCCTCTTGGTCGTCGGTATCGCAACGACGGGTGTCGCGTACCGAGCGTACCGAACCACCGGTGCGGCGCACCTCCGTGCTGCGACGGCCGGATTCGGACTCATCACTGTCGGCGTCTTCGTCGAAGGTGTCCTCTTTCAGGTGGCGTCGCTCACGTTGACGCAGGTCCACACCGTCGAGAGTCTCGCTATCGCCGCCGGGTTCATCGTCTTGCTCCGTTCGCTCGTGGAGTGAACACTGAACCGTCTCCGATCGGCGGATGTCGGGTCATCGAGCCCCCATTTGCAAACTCGAACACCATCTGGGCTTTCGATACCAAAGGTAGCGTGTGGAGGAATGCCCAACAACAGAGCAACAAACGACGTAAACGTCGAACACGTAAGGATATGTGTAGACGGCGGAGCGCCGCCGAGGTGACACGCATATGACGACGACACAATCTTCAACGCGACTCATTGGAATCGTATTGCTCGCGCTCGTTGCACTATTCGTCTTCCCCGCACTCCTCGGGATGTCCGGGGTCTTCGGTATGGGACCGATGGGGTGGGGCGGCGGATGGATGCACGACACGTGGATGCACGGTGGCACCGGCGGGTCCGTCCCGTGGTGGATGTGGGGCATGGGCCTCTTCGGCCAACTGCTCGTCCTCGCGGTGCTGGCTGGCGGCGGAATCCTCTTGTTCCGCGTCGTAAGCGGTGACAACGGCGGCGACGACGCCCTCGAGGAACTCCGGCGCGCGTACGCCCGCGGCGACATCGATGACGAAGAGTTCGACCGGCGACAGGCCCGTCTCGAACGGGAGCGTGGCCGAGACTGACGACCTGAAAATCAGCGGAATCGAGCGTGCTGCTCGCGGGTGTGGCGGTCGGTTGCCTGCGAGGGTGGAGCCGTATCCGACGCAGTCTGTCGATTCGCGACGGGTTCCGAGTCGAGGCCAGCGGTGTCTATCCACCGGGCGAATCGCCGACTAATGTCGTCCCAGTCGTCGTTCGACTTCGGCGATTCGTCTCCCGCCGCCATCCGGAGTTTTCGGTTCGAGTTGAGGTACTCGTAGGACATGATGCTCGGATACTCGTCGACCGACGCCTCGTAGGAGTCCACGCCGGGGCCGTCGCTCCCGTGGACGCCAAGTAGGTGACCAATCTCGTGGACGTACAGTCGGTCAGTCTGGTCGTCTCCCGCCATGGCGATGCGACCGTAGTTAGCGGAGGCGCGGACGCCACGGTCACCGATGGAGACGGTTTCGGCGAGGTAGATGTACAGGTACCCGCGCGCCGCCCCGTCGAAGTGCGCAGTGACTGCGCCGTTGTCACGCACGTTCGCCGCCGGAGGCGTCGTGAGGTCTGTCTCGTCGACGACGAAGTGAACCGCAAAGCCGGTTGTCCCGTCGGGGTTGTCCACCGGTGCCGACGCAAAGAATGCCGCAGTTCGGTCGAGTGCCGTCTGATTCACCGTGACCGTGTGGTACGCGTCGACTTCGAAGTAGAGGTCCTTGTGGAGTGGGTCAGCGTCAGGGAACTGTCGCGGCGCGCCGTACACTTCCGCCCCGTCGCTGAGGCCATCTCCGTCAGTGTCGGCGACGGTACGGTTGGTCCCGATGCGCCGTTCGATATCGTCTGGGAGGCCGTCTCCGTCCGTGTCGAGCGTGGATGGACGCTCTGGGACAGTCGGGTCGAGGCCGAGTCGGTGTTCGGTACCGTCGAAGAAAGAATCGCCGTCCGAATCGGCGTCAAGTGGGTCAGTGTCGTGTCTGAGTACCTCGGTCCAGTCGTCCAGACCGTCGGAATCGGTGTCTGCGGCGGTCGAGTCCGTTCCGAGCGACACTTCCAGACGGTCGGTGAGGCCGTCGGCGTCGGTGTCCGTCCACGTCGGTTCGGGGACTAGCGTTGACGTACCCACACTGGCGGTACTGGGCACTGTCACGTACGACTCGGCGTCGTCGAGTGTTTCGATGGGCGTTCGCTCTGCCTCGCTGGAGAGGTCCACCACCACTGGGACGTCACCGGTGTTGGCGTCGAACGACGAAACCACGGCAGCAGGGTAAAACGAAACCGCCGCACCGGCCGTCACTGGAAGACTGAGGAGTGCGACGACGACGACGAGGCGAATGGGAACCATCGAGTGACGGGGAGCAGGGGCGGTCAAGCGGGCTATCGCACGAGAACGAGACCGAAGTTCTCGTCTGAACGACAGGATAGAGGCGAGGAACCGCCATAGTTATAGAATCTATGACACCATTAGACACAGCCTAGGTGGCGTGAGACGGGGGTTCAAGCGGTTTGTCCGCACGGAATGGAGAGGGGAGAAGAGAAGAAAAGAGAAGAAAAGAAGACAGACGAGCGTCACTCTCGGCGTTCACGAGACGCGTCACGCTCCGACGACTGCTGACCGAAACGACTATCATTATTTAGGCCAACCTAAAAGTATGGCTTCGAACTCGTCATCAGGTGGTCCACTCAGCGTATTCAAGCGTTTCCGGCCGCAACGAACCCGGCTCCGCGTCTCGGCGTGTGTCGCTGCGAGTCGGTCGATTCGAGATGAGTCAGACGACGAGCCTGCGTAACCGAGTCCCGATTTTTCAGACGAGCTAGACTTCGACGACAGCGCCGACGTCGGGAGCGACTGCCTCGAATCCATCAGTCTGGAGTTCTTCGGCGAACGCTGCACAGCGGTCGCCGTGGTTGACGAAGACGGGCGTCTCACGGTAGTCGGCGAGAAACTCGCGGAGGCCGTGTTTGTCCGCGTGGGCAGAGAAGTCGTACATCTCGGCGCGGGCGGCGACGGGAACCACGCCGCCGTTGAGTTCGCATCTGCCACGTTCGACGAGTTCGCGGCCGGGTGTCCCTTCGACCTGATACCCGGTGAGACAGATTTTGTTCGTCGGGTCCTGGCGAATCTCCGGGATGTACGTCATCGCCGGCCCGCCAGAGAGCATCCCACTCGTCGTGACGATGACCGAATTCTGTCGCGCGATACGGCGACGCTGGCCGTCACGCCCCGAGACGATTCGCGCGTTCGACTTCGCCCGCTTGAGCGCAGTCGGGTCGCGGACGTAGTCCGGATGATTGCGGAGCATCTTCAGCACCTGTGTCCCCATCCCATCCACGTAGCAGTCGATGTCGTGGGCGTCGAGGACCATCAGTATCTCCTGTGTCCGACCGATAGCGAACGCCGGGACGACGACGGTGCCGCCCTGCCAGATGGTCGTCCGAACCGACTCGACGAACCGTTCTTCGACGCTCGCCCGGTCTTCGTGTTCGACGTCCGAGTAGGTGGACTCGCAGACGACCACGTCCGCGTCCGGGCGGTCGGTCGTTCCCGAGACGAGACGCTGGTCGTCGGTGTGGAAGTCCGCGGTGTAGAGCAAGCGCGTCTCCCCATCGTCGACGAGGACGTGGGCGCTTCCGGGGATGTGCCCCGCGTTGTAGAACGTGACCTCGTGCCCGGCGGCCTCGAACGTCTCACCGTAGTCGTGGGGTTCGGACTGCTGTGTCATCCGGCGGATGTGGGTCTCGGTGAAGGGGCAATCGTAGGTCCCGCCGTGGAGTTTGAGCGTGTCGCGCGCGAGCGTGAGCGCGAGTTCGTACGTTGGCGGCGTCCAGTGGACTGCCGGCCACTCGGAACCGGAGAGGAGCGCAGGGACCGTCCCGACGTGGTCGAGGTGGCCGTGAGAGACGACGATGGCGTCCGGGTCGACAGACCCGACGGGGAACTGCGGTGGGTTCCCAGTCATCATCCCGTAGTCGAGTAGCAGCGAGTCGTTGACGAGAATCGCGCTGCGACCGACTTCCCCGGCCCCGCCGAGGAACTGAAGTTGCATTGGTGGCCCGTACCGACTGGAGGGGCTTTTGCCCGTCGGTCCGGTCGGCGGGTGAGAACTGACGTTTTTCTCCGTCGAGGGCCTCTCGTAGCGTATGGTCGACGGCACTCTCGACTCGCTGGTGACGACGCTCCACGACCACCTCGCCGCGACGGCGACGCGTCCCGTTCGAGAAGATGCGAGCAGGTGGCTTGGCGAAGCGGAGGCCGTCACCGGTGACCTGACCGTCGGTCCACTCCCCCCGGACGACGTCGTTCGAACCCGCCTCGGTCACGTCGAACACCTGTTGTCGAACGTCGAAGCGACCGAAGACGACGAGGCTGACGAACACGTCGCCGCGGCACGTGCCGCCCTCGACGATGCACTCGCAGTGCTCGACGGACGCGAGTGACCGACGAAGAACCGGAGTCAACAGTGTTGGCGAGAAGAGAGCGTCGGACGAGACGTCTACGCCTGCGGCCAGGCGTGAGGTGTAGTCAGATTAGTTCGAGAACCAGTCTCTCGCCGTCGAAGCGAGGATAGAGAGGTCTTCGAGCTTCAGCATCCGGAACATCGCGAGTGGGTTGCCGCCGTTTGCGGCGTCTAACTCTTCTTCGGAGAAGCGGTGGAGGTCTTTCAGTAGTGCGTCGTAGCGTTCGTTGGACGCGCGATAGAGCATCTCCGTCATGAACAGTCGGTTTTTCACCTTCGGTGCCACACGCTCGCGCCACAGTTGGTCGTAGATGGCGAGTTCCGACGCGGACGTGTCGCGGTTGGTGTGCATGAGTGTGCGGTCGGCGGTCACGGCGGCGGCACGACCGGAGCGCATGCACTTGTCGATGCCCTCGCCCCAGAGTGGGTCGACCGTCGGGACGGTGTCGCCGATAGCCATGAAGTTGTCCGTGCTCATCCGGTCGGGGAGTTGGATGTGTGCGGACCCGCGGTGCTGTTTGCCCGCGATGCGCTCGGCGCCCTCGAATCGGGGGTCGGTGTCGACCCAGTACTGGAGGTAGTCGTCGATGGTGAATCCAGACTTGGCGTTGGTTCGGTGCCCGTCGTTCTGGATGTAACAGACGCCAACCTTCGCGGTGTCCTCGCCGGTGTGGAAAATCCACGAGTAGCCACCCGGAGCCATGTCGTGGTCGAGACGGAGCATCATCGTGTCCGTGAGGTCTGCGTACCCATCGGGGTCGAGGTTCATCCCTTCGAACTCGTATTCGATACCGATTGCTTGTTTCTCCCGTCGCAGGTTACAGACGTCGAGCGCCTTCGCCAACGGTGCGCTCGGGCCAGTCGCGTCGATGACGATGTCACCGTAGACTTCTTCGTCTCCGTTGTATCGGACGCCGACGATTTCGCCACCCTCCATAATCGGTTTGGAGACCCGAGCGTCGAAGCGGTACTCGGCACCGTCTGCTTCGGACTCCTCGACCAACCAGTTCTTGAAGTCGGCGAACTCGAGGACTGCGCCGGGTTGGTGTCGGCGGTAGTGGTGGTTCGGAGACTCCAAGATTACGTCGTCGGTGAAGTGCATGACGACGTCGTCCGGGATGTTGAAAGAGGCCATCGTCGAGGGGAACGTCCCTGCAGTGGACTTGTTACTCCGCGAGGGGAATTCGTCTCGGGATTCGGTCTCGAGGACGCACACGTCGTACCCGCGCGAGGCGAGGTCTCGTGCCGCCTGTCCACCCGCAGGGCCCGCACCTGCAATAATCACGTCATAGTTGTCTGTCATTGTAGAGTAGGCATCACCGGTAGGTTGTTCGTACGCGCTACACACTCTTTCTGAAACGAGCGTGTAATCTGCTTTGGTTTTGAACGCTCACCCAGTGGTGAATATGTTGGCGTTCGTCCTCCACGTGACGACAGAATTGTGTGGTGTCCGTGAGTTCGACCGTGGGAATACAGAACAGGAATCGATGTGGGCGAGGACGTGGAGTCAGGCCTTGGGAATACGCCGAACTTGGAACTCTCGATAACTCCCGTAGGCTGCTTCGAGTGCACCGAGCCACCAGTTCCAGCGCGTCGCCGGACTTCCTTCGGGCGCGTCGCGAAGGTTTCGGATGATTTCGTCGGACGTGAGTGCCGCACCACGGTCTGCTTCGGCTTGCCCCGAGTCGGCGAGGTCGCGGGCTTGGCGTGCGACGACCCGGCGCTCCGCGTCGGTGCCCCCGAACTCCGCGAGAGCCTCACGGAACGATTCCTCGTCGAACGAGGAGTGTTGGTTGTCATGCCTATCGGTGGGAATCACACTCGCTCTATGTGGCCTGTGACAAAGAATGGCTCGGCCACATCACCCGGAGGGACTCACCGACGTGACCGGACGGCGACGAAGAGGAACAAGACACCGAAGAAGGCCAGAAACGACGGGACGTAGACTCCGAGGGCCGTTCGCCCGGCGGCGGAGTATCCACGAGAGAACAGGACGAACGAACCGACCGCCAGCGCGAGTGTCCCGACACCGAAGACAGCGAGAACGGCCGATGCGGCCGAGGAGACGCCCGACGCGTCGCTCGTCCGGTTGGAGATGGCCTCGAACGCCGCCCGGACGTCCTCGGCACGCTCCGCGGGAACCGACACGAACGATGGGCCAGACAACCCTCTGGTTCCGACGAATCGGAGACGAAATACGACGACACCGCCGACTCGGTGTCTAGTGACAGAGCGGAGGCCCGACAAGTCGAACACCCGTTCTTCGCCGGTACCCGTCGGGACGACGAGCGTCCCCGTCTCGACGTCGATGGTTCCGGACGCGTTCCGGGCCGAGACGACGACGGCGGCGAGCAAACCGGCGACGAGGTACCCGAACAACACCGGTGGGTACCGGAACGCGACGAACACCGCAGCAGCACCGACGACACTTGCGAGGACGAGTGGTCCGAGTCGAAGCGCGTCGAGGCCCGGAAACAGGTCTCGTAGTCGACTTCGTGACGCGACTACCGCGAGGACGACGAGCGAGAACGGCCCACCCAAGACGAGCGCCAGAACCACGAACGCGACGAGTCTGTACTCCCCCGTTCGGACCGCACCGGCGGCAGCGACGGCGACCAGAGTGAGGGCGACGAGAATCGTTCCCCCGACGAGACCAGTCGCGCCATACCGGAGGCTATCGGCAAGTCGGCGCTGGTCGCGACGCGACCACGAGACGACTGTCGGCGGCGGCGACCGTGACGCAGAGGGAGACACATCACCGACGTTCGTCTCGATAATACTTCAATTCACGTCGCGTCGCGAGCGACTATCCGCTCGACTTAGGCCCACCACTCACTGCGACGCTCGGTGTACGTGGCGTTCTGGAAGGGGTCAGGTTTGTCGGCGTCGTCTTCTGCACCGAGGTAGTGGGCCGTCCAGTATCCGACGTGCCATCCGACTGCCTCGGTATCGAGGTCCACGAGGACGATTCGGAAACTGTCGTAGGTCTCGAGTGCGCCGTCGCCGTCGGGGTCGTATCCGGTGACGGCAGCACACGAAGCGGCCCCCGCCCCACACGGAGAGGTGTCGGAAAACGAGATGTGTGCGTCCGCGGCCTTGGGGTCGTCGACGTAGGTGAAGGAGAGGTTGTCGGGCATTCCCGGTGCACCCGCAGCGTAGTAGTCGAAGGCGTGTCCGACCTGCTCGCGTGCTCCGTCGGGGTCTTTGGCGTTGGATTCGTTCACGTAGACGGTGAACTCCGGGTCGTCCCACGGGAACGCCTTCTCGGTCGCGTCCGTCCGGGGGAGCGTGAAGAGGATGCCCGTCGCGTTCATCAGGTCGGCCGGTTCGTCGCCGTGGGCGAGGCCGAGCGTGTGGCCCAACTCGTGTTCGACGATTTCGACCGTCGAATCGTCACCGAATCCCGTCTTGACGTAGACCGTCTCCGGGCGGTCGATTTGGCTGGCATCGGTTATGTAGGGAGCACACCCGACGGCGTCGGCCTGTCCACTACACTCGGGGATAGTGTCCGAAAACTGGAGGATGATGTCGGGATTTCGAACGTCGGACGACACCGCGTATTCGACTTCGTAGCCGAGGTACCGCGCGTCGTTTCGCTCCCAGAACACTGTCGCCTCTCGGACCAGTGTCTCGTAATCTCGCCCGTCGTTCGGCGCACGTACCTCGATGATAACCGGGTCAGACCCCCACGGACCATATCCCGACGCGGGCGGGTACGTCGTTACTACCTCAGGTTCCGCCGTCGTGGTCTGTGGCGCTGTCGTCTCTGTCGCTGGCGGTGACGTGGTGGATACTGATGTCGTCGTCTCGGCCGTCGTCGATGGCGTTGGTGTGGTCTCCGTCGAATCGGTGGTCGAGACTGGTGTCGCCGGCGTCGGCGTCGACGTCGCTGTCGGAGTGACGGTTGTCGGCGAATCACCGTCTAGCGATACCGGTGCCGTACACCCGGCAAGAGCCACGAGGAGGACGACAAAAATCGGGAGACCACGCATACGCGAACAGGGGCGGGGAGATGGCAAGAAGGTTTGTCCTCGTCAGACGGGTGACGAGACAGCGCAGTCGCTCACTGGTCGAAATCGGCTGAGAGGAGTAAGCCCCCTTCTGTTCGTCCCAGCATTCGGCTAAGCGTCCGCGTCCTTCTCGGGTCGAAACCCGAGGGCACGTCGGGTGAACCCGAGCGTGCCGTCCGGACTACCTTCACGGCGCGGACTTGCACCGGTGAGGATTCACCGTTCCATCCATTCTCGACCGTCTTCCCTTCGCGGGTTATCTCCCTTCCCTCACGGGTCGGTTCGCGTGCGACCGAGTTACCTCGGACGCACCGCCGGCGACCGGTGGCCGCCGCGCGCGCATCATCGGTCGGGTCGAGGGGTGTCGTTTCTGTTCCAGAGCCAGCCGTCTCCGACTCCGGGCTTGCGCCCGGTCACCTGTCCAGACGGTGGGGGGACTTTCCTCATGCCCGAAGTGGGCACGGGAACTGGGCTCTCTCTGCCGAGGTATTGTAGCCGCGTCCGTCGGATAAGCGGTTCGATTGGTCCGGTCGAACGACCCGTATATGGGTACTTATGTGGACATTAACCCACCTAACAATCGATTAACATTCGAGGGAAGCGTTGAAGTCACCACAGGCCTTGAATAGTAATATGTCCGAGGCGCAGACCGTACACCTCACCTACGAGGATGGGGCGCGGGCGGTCGAACTGGCGCGGGAATCGGTCGAATCGTACGTTCTTCACGGGCAACGGGAACAACCGGGCAGCATGCGAGATGCCTTCTACGCACGAACGGGGGCGTTCGTGCGTATCAAGTCGACACGTGGGCGTGGTCGACTTCGGGGCTGTGCAGGGGCGTATCGCGGCAAAGACCAACTGGGGCACGCCATCGTCGACGCCGCCATCAAGGCATCGTCCGGCGACTCCTGTCAGACGGAAATCGAGGCACCGGAACTTCCGAACCTCAACATCTCCGTCTGCATCGTGAACAGTTATACGCTGACTAACGACCCTGTCGCGGATATCGAACTCGGGAAACACGGCGTCGCCATCGACGCCGGCGGCGTCCACGGGTGGATGTACCCGACGCTTCCACTCGAGCTCGGTTGGTCGAAAGAAGAGTTCCTCACGAACGCCTGCCGCAAGGCCGGCCTCTCGCCGCTGGCGTGGCAGGACGACGACACCATGATTACGCTCTTCGAAGGGCAGGTCTTCCGCGAGCGTGACGACGGCGGCAGCGTCGAAGCGCTGTAAGTTCACCGAGCAATTTTACGCAACAGTTGATTGCCACGTCGTTTGCAGACACAGCGGTGCATGTGCGGTTTTCTCGGCGCTGGTGAGGCGTACTGTCTCCACCCTCACATTTTTACCAGTTGCTTTTTAAGACTGAATCGTGTTCCGAGTGGTCAATCCGATGCGTGTACGACTCCACAGCGTCGGGTGGACCCGCTCACGTTTGATGTGCTGGTAAGATAGCAGTCAGACGCTGGCCGTCGAAACCGACCGACTCGTTCTGTACCGATTGCTGACCGAACAGCGACATCGATACGATACGCCACGATGGCACACGAGCAACACAACCACACGACGAAGACAGCCAGCACGCATCGACCATCCCCACGCACGGAGTCAGCCCAGTATGGAAAATGAGAATTCGACGACCGACCCGTCGGATGTCGTTCACGTCCTTCGACAACTCGATTCGATTCCCGTACGCGACGATTCACCGCCGGGCGCGTGGACCATCGAGTCGGTCTCTACTGGGTTCAACGAGGTGTACCTCGTCACTCCTCGCCACTCGACGGAACCGAAATTGGTCGTGAAATTTGCGACGTACTCGACGCGGGCACACTTTCGCGCCGGCATCGCGGCATACCGCCTGCTCGGCGCGTACACTGACCTTCCGGTTCCGACTCTGTACGGAGCCGTACTGGACGACGAGACCACACCACCGGCTATCGGTATGGAGTTTCTGCCGGGTGAAGAACTCGCCGCAGGGTTCCTCGATACAGCGCGCGTCACTGACCCAGATGCGGTTCGACTCCTCGGAGAAGTCATCGGCGCATCCGCGACACTCCCCGACCACGCTGCCGCGGGATACGGATACATTCGAAGCCACGAACGACGCCACGAGGGGCCATGTGCGGTGGGAGAGTACGACGACTGTCGCTCGTGGTTCCTCGACTACGCCGCACAACTGTACTCGAACCCACCATCACACGAAGCGGTCCAATCGGTGGTCCCTGACGTGAGGAGGTATCTTCGTGCGAACGCCAACCGCCTCCCGGAGACGCCCGCCCAGTCGGTCGTCATCACGGATTTCTCCCCACAGAACTTGCTGAGTCCCGATGGCACTCCGCCCGAACAACTCAATGGGGTAACGGGCGTTATCGACCTCGAACGGGCGAAGCTAGCACCCGCCGAATTCGCGGCAGTGAACGTAGAGTACCTCCTGACGCGATTCACCTCCGACACGAGTGCCGTCAAAGAAGCGCTCTACGACCCGCTTCCGTTCTCGGCGGAGATGCCCGGCCGCGACCTCTATCGACTGATTGCGATGGGTCGGTCTGTCGGGGGATTGCCGTTCTGGTACGAACCGGGAAGTGAAACCTATCAGGAACGGGGAACCGCCATCGCTGCAGAGATTACAGATATTCTCGGGTGAGGAACCTACTCCTCGCCGAATCCGACTGTCTCGGCGTCTTCGTGGGTCCGTCGGGTCGCCGCGTCGAGGTCGAACTCGCGGACGACTTCACCGTCACGAATCAACGGTTCGAGCAGTGACTCGCCGTCGGTCGGGCCGGGTCGGCCACGCAGACCGACGTGGTGTCCGCCGTCGGTCGTGCGGTAGACTTGCTTGACGCCGGAGAGTTTGCCGCGCTTGGCCGCCGGTTCGCCGTTCACTTCGACGATGTCGAGTGCGAAGTCGACAGGGTTGGCGTTCGAGATGTACCCACCGACGCCGAATCCATCGACCACGTCGTGGAGGTGCCGCAGTTCGGCGGGGCCGAGGCCCCCACTGACGAAGATACCAACGTCCTCGTGTCCTCGTGCGTCGAGTTCCCAGCGGACCTCGCGGACGATGTGGCGGAAGTCGCCGCGGCGCGACGAGGTGGTGTCCAGTCGGACGCTGTCGAGGTCGTCACCGAGCGTCTCGACTGCGCGGAGGACTTCCTCGGTCTCGTCGCCGTAGGTGTCACAGAGTGCGACACGCGGCACGTCTTCCGGCACCGCGTCGTCGAAGGCGCGGAAGGCGTCCGCCTGATTTCCGCGCCCGAAGGCGATGAGAAGTGCGTGCGGCATCGTCCCCGACGCTTCCTTCCCGAGGATGTCGCCCGCGGCGACGTGGGAAAAGCCGTCGAGGCCCGCGACGAGCGCACTCCGTTCGACCATCGCGGCGATAGACGGGTGAACGTGGCGCGCGCCGAAGGACAAGACGGGGGTGTCTGGCGCGGCGACGCGCGCTTCGAGTGCGGCAGTCGCGCACCCGGAGGCGTGCGAGAGGAATCCGAGGAGTGAGGTTTCGAGGCGAGCGAATTCGAGGTAGTCGCCCTCGATTCGCATCACTGGGCCGCCGTCGAACAGTTGGCCCTCGAACATGGCGTCCACGTCGACGTCGTGTCCTTCGAGGAGTGCCGCGGCGTCTTTCACACCGGCGAACACCTCGAAGTCCCCGTCGGGGAACTGGTCCGCTGTCACCTCGGCGACGACGCGAGGGTTCTTGCCCGCGTGTCGGAGGGTGGCCTCGGTCCGCTCGAAGTAGGCGTCAGTCGCGACGCCTTCGCGGATGGCCTCGGGACCGACGATGTCGAACTCAGTCATTGGTCGTCGATTCCGCGCGCCCGATGAAAAAGGTGCATAATCGGAGCGAGCAGTCGAAGAGGATTTTTCTTCAATCTATGCTCGTCTGTGGACCGCGTCCAACTCCTCGACAGTCGGCGCGTTCACGATAGTGACCGTGTCGCCGTCTCGCGTCACGCGATACGCGTCGGCGAACGGACCGTCTTCGACGACGTAGGTGTTTTCGGCGGCGTACGTCGCCCCGAGGCGGAGTTTGAGCGTGTACGTCAGGTACGCCGTCTGGAACTGCCGTGCGTCTTCTTCGGTGTCCCAGACCGTCTTCCAGACGTAGGCGCGGCGGTCTGGGTCCGCCGTCGCGTCGGCGTCGGAGGCGGGTCGGTACGGAACGACGAGGTCACCGGCCCACCCGGCGGATGGGCCCGAAGAGTAGTTGTACGCCGAGTAGTTGCCCGTGTTACGCTGAAGGTTCTGCTTGTCGATGGCACCGTGTTTCCAGAACATGGCGAAGATGGACGCCTCGCCGACGGTGTCGCCCACCGGGTCGTGGTCGTATCTGGCCCACTCGGCCGACGAGCGGTCTTCGATGGTCACCTCGACTGGTCGTTCGTCGGGGTACGTCTCGGGGTGGAAGATGTGTTCCGTCGAGACTGGCCGGTTCGCGTAGGCGTCGTCGACTGCCTCCCATCCGCCGCGTTCGCGCAGGTCGGTGACGAACTCTGGACCCTCGCTGTACGGCGCGTAGATAGTCAAGAAGACCGGGTAGTCGAACGACCCACTGGACGCCCCGGCACCGGGCGGGCGGGCCACGCACTCCCACTCCGCCGCACAGCGCTCCTCGTACAGTCGGTCCACGTATCGCGCGTCGCCTTCGACCAGACCGTTCTCGGCGAGTTGCTCGTCCTGCGTCGGCGGCGACTCGTCGAGGCCGAAGTGCTGGTCCTGCAAGGCGTGGTGGAGTTCGTGCGCGAGCGTTCGCCGGTCGATGACCGGGTCGCCGTCGGTACTGATGAGAACGATGTGGTCCTTCGAGGGAGAGTAGTAGCCGAGGACTGCGCCGCCGTAGAGGTCACCGAACACCTCGGTGATAGTCCGGTCCTCGCCGACCAACAAGAGCGACTCCCAGACCTGGTCGTTCCAGTCAGCGTGAAGGGCCTCAGACTCGTTTTCGGGGGGGTCGCCGATGTCGGACTCGTTTCGGTACTCGGCGCGCGAGATGACATCCACGGGGACGGGGTCGGTGAACTCCAGTTCGCGGATGACTTCGACGCGGGCCATCGTTCGCGAGACGAACGCCTCGCGTTCGGTCGCGTTCAGACCGTCAGACTGGTCCACGTCGATGGACTCGTTGTACCAGTACCCGTTCTCCCACCCGAGTCGGTCTGTTGGCGGGTCGTCGGGCCACGTCCACTCACTCGCGGCACCGTCGTCTGGTGTCGCTGTGGGGTTCATCACGGGCGCGGCGCACCCCGAGACGACGAGGAGAAGCGCCGAGAGGAGCGCGGCGAGGCGAGGCCGGTTCATAGAGAGTGAAGGACAGAGGAAGGAAAAAGCGTCACGGCGGGACGCGTTTGGTCGAAACGTCAGGACGCGAGACTCGGCCGAATCTCGTCCACGTCGGCGGGCGTCGGGCCGTTGACGACGACGACTCGGTCACCGCTTCGGACGACGCGGAAGGCGTCGTTGAACTCTCCGTCCTCGACGACGTAGACGCCGTCTGCTTGCTGTGTCGCGCCGTTCGCGTCGAGGATGTTCAGATACGCGTCGTGGAACTCGCGGGCGTCACCGTCGGAGTCCCACTGGGTCACCCAGACGTACCCGTACTCAGTCTCGGACCCTGCGTCGTTCTTGTACGGGAACACCCGGTCGTTACCCCACCCGTCAGAGGGCGCGGCGGCGTAGTTGTACGTATCGTACTGCTGGTCAGTCTCGACGATGGTCTGGAGACGCACCGTCTCGGCACCGGTCGTCCGCGCCTGATACCAGAACATGGCGTAGATAGACGCCTCACCGACGGTGTCGGACCCCTCGACGCCCTGATTGGGGAACGTCGTCCACCCGTTCGTGCCCTCGTCGTCGAACGTGATGGGGGTCGGCGTCTCGTCTGTGACGTGGATAGTCTGTTCGGACGACACGGGCGGGTTGCGAAGTTTGTCGTTGACGGCGTCCCAGCCACCCTCCTGATAGATACTGTTCATGTAGACCGGGCCGTCGGAGTACGGTTGGAAGATAGTGAGGAGGATGCCGAGGTTCGGCCCACCACCGCTTCCGCCAGACCCGCCGGACCCACCCGCGGCGGGCGTGGCCACGCAGTCCCACGCACCGGACTCGCACTCGTCTGTGTACATGAGTTCGACGAGTTTCGCGTCGCCTTCGACGACACCGTCGATGGCGAGGTCACCGTCTTGGGTCTGTCCGCGGTAGCGCTCGTCGGTCAGGTCGAAGTGCTGGTCTTGGAGTGCGTGGACGAGTTCGTGAATCAGCGTCGCGTTGTCGATGGTCGGCGCGCCAGTGGAGTCGGTGACGATTTTGATTTCGTCGTCGCTCGGCGAGTAGAACCCGAGGACGGCGCTTCCGGTCGTCTCCGAGATTGCGTCTGCACTGCCCTGTGACTCACCGGTGATGAAGAGCGCTTCCCACACCTGGTCGTTCCAGCGGTTGAACTCGGAGTCCGGCGACCCAGAGCGGTTGGCGTTGTCGGCGCGGTAGTCGTCACGAGAGATGACGTTCACGGGGACCGACTCTTGGAATTCGAGTTCCCGGATGTGTTCGACGCGCGCCATCCCACGGGCCACGTACGCTTCGAGTTCGGAGTCGTTGAGGCCGTCAGACTGGTCGACTGCAATCGGTTCGTCGTACCAGTACCCGTTCTCCCACCCGAGGACGTCCCGGTCGGGGTCGGAGAAGCCTTCTCTGTCGGGGTCCGGCGTCACGGGTGGAGACGTGTCGCCACTCGTTGCACCGGGTGCCGCGGAGGGGGCAGCACACCCAGCGAGGACCAAGAGAGCAGCGACGAAGATGGCACGGTAGCCAGTCGTTCGCATACCATACTCTTAGCCTCCTGAGGGAAGTACCTTGTCTGATACGTTCGGCGAAACCGACGGATTACGTCGGGTCGGTGGCGAGGCCGAGGTGACAGAAGACGACCGAACACCGCGCGTACTGTTTTGGTCGTCCCGGCACAACGGCCACGTATGGCACTCGACCCGACACGGACTGCAGTCGTCGTCGTCGACATGCAAAACGGCTTCTGTCACCCGGACGGGTGCCTCTTTTCGCCCGCGAGCGACGCGGCCGTCGAGGCCGTCACCGACCTCGTTTCGACGGCCCGCGAAGCGGGCGCACGCATCGTCTACACGCGAGACGTGCACCCACCGGAGCAGTTCGACGACGCTCACTACTACGACGAGTTCGACCGCTGGGGCGAACACGTCGTCGAGGGCACGTGGGACGCCGAGTTGCTCGACGCGCTCGACGTGCGAGACGGCGACCTGGTCGTCGAGAAACACACCTACGACGCGTTCTACCAGACGCAACTGGAGGGGTGGCTCGACTCCCACGGCGTCGACGACCTGCTCATCTGCGGCACGCTCGCAAACGTCTGTGTCCTCCACACTGCCGGAAGCGCCGGGCTCCGCGACTATCGACCGATTCTCGTCACGGACGCCCTCGGTTACATCGAACAGTCGCACAAGGAGTACGCCGTCGACCACGCAGACTGGTTGTTCGGCGAGACGACGACGCTCGGAGAAATCGAATTCGAGTGAGGCGAGAGGGAGAACAGTTCAGTCGCGGAAGAGTCGATACGCGCCCTGCCCGGTGGCCACGGCGTCGTCCCAGTCGGTCGACGGCGACTGTCGTCTCGCCACTTCCGCGTCGTCCTTCGGGTCGGTACTGACGACGGTGATGGTGCTGACGCCGACGCTCCCACCCGCGCGAACCACCTCTGCGACGGCGGTGAGGTCACCCGACGCGCGACGGAGGTAGTTCACGTTGAGGTTGATAGTGGCGACGCCTCCCGAGAGTGGGTTGTCGAGCATGGTTCGGAGTGCGATGCCGCCTGCCGTGTCGATGAGCGTCGCCGCGATACCGCCGTGGATGGTCGGCGGTGAGACAGTGTTCGTGAGTTTCTCGTCGTACGGGATGGTCATCACGATACGGCCACGCTCGATGGCATCGACCCGCGTATTGAGCCACGAGAGATAGCCGTGTTCGTCCTCGATGTGCCGCTGGACGATAGCCGCGGCGTCGGCAGGGAACTCGTCGGTCATATCACGAACGATTATTCGAGAACGCATGTAACCGACGGTCCGCGTCTCGGTGGACTGGGACGTCGCCGACAATCGAGGGCGTGAGATATTTATCGGCCCCGAAAATCGTACCTGTATGAACGATTCCCGCGTCCTTCTCGTTGGCGAGGATGCCGCTCTCCTCAGAGACGGCATCGAACGACGCGGGCTATCCGCCGAGACGCTGAGCGAGCGAAGCGCCGTCTTCGACGTACTCGACGAGACAGTCGGCGGTGTCGTCGTCGATGGCGTCTGTCCCCCCGACCAGCGTGCGGGCGACGAGACACCCGACGCTGTTGCCAACGCTGACTCCGACGCCGAATTTATCTCGAAGGTCCGCGACCACGTGGGACCGGTTCCAGTCTACGTCCTCGTCGACGAATCCGAACGTGCCACTGCGACCGCCGTCCGCGGCGGGGGAATCGGCATCGAGCGCGCTGCTGCAACCACCGACACCAGCGCACTCGCCGCCCGTCTCGAACGCGCCATCGAATTCTCGCAGTGGGCGACCACGTCTCGGGACGGTGACTCGCTGTATCGACTCATCGTCGAACAGAGCAACGACGCCATCTTCATCGGCCAGGACAGCGACTTCCAGTTTTGGAACCGTCGACTCACCGAACTGACCGGGCTGAACGACGACGAACTCGCAGAGAACGCCGTCTTGGACATCATCCACCCCGACGACCGGCAGAAGGTCGCAGACATCTCGGAGCGTCGCCGCCGCGGAGAGGACGTTCCGACGAACTACGACGTCCGCGTGGTCGACACCGACGGCGACGTTCACGAGTGTTCGGTGACCGTCCAAGATATCCGATATCACGGAGACTACGGTGTCGTCGTCACGATGCGAGACGTGACAGAGCAACGGGCGACTGAGGCCAGATTCCAGAGTCTCATCGAACTGGCCCAGGACGTCGTGACGCTCGTCGGAACCGACGGGCGGGTCAAGTACCAGAGTCCGTCCATCGAGACAACTCTCGGGTTCGACCAAGACGAACTAGTCGGCAAGCACATCGAGGACCTGGTCCACCCGGACGACAGGGATGCAGTCACCACAGCGTTCGACGAGTCGCTAGAGTCCGGGACGGGTACCAGAGAGCCGATTCGGTACCGACACCGTGACGCAGACGGGTCGTGGCGATGGCTCGAGTCGGTAGCCGCGAACCAAGCAGATACGGTCGTCGGCGGGTTCGTCGTCACGTCACGCGACGTGACCCAACAGCGAACCTACGAACGTCGCCTGCAGCGCTACGAGACAATCGTCGAGAGCATCCACCAGGGGGCCTACGTCGCTGACGCAGACCGGACGATTCGGTACATCAACGAGGCCGCAGCAGAACGGGTCGGCGTGTCTCCCGAGACGCTCGTCGGCGAGCACATCTCGGTCACGAAGGACTACGGCCTGCTCGACGACGACCAGTACGCGCAGATAGATGCCGCGCTCGACGACATCCTCACTGGCGAGAGTACCGGTGAGCGCCTCGAACTGTCGCTCTCGTCACCCACCAGCGAACGCGTCATCGAGTTCACCATCACGCCAATCACCGACGACGCAGGGACGGTCACGGGTGCTGTCGGCCTCTCGTCCGATATCACCGAACGCAAACGATACGAAGAGCGACTCAACGCGCTCCACGTGTCGACACGGCGGTTGAGCGCGGCGACGAGCAAAGAGGCCGTCGCCGAGGAAGTCTGTAATGCCGCCGTCGAGGTACTCGACTACGAACTCAGCGGCGTCCTCCTGTACGACGACTCGCTCGACGCACTCGTTCCGACGACGTTCACCGAACGAGCGATGCAAGAGTTCGGAGAGATACCGACGCTTCCGCGAGGGACGGGTCTCTCGTGGGAGGTGTTCGAATCCCAAGAACACCGTCTCTACGACGACGTCGAGTCGAACCCACAGCGTTACAACCCGGACACCGACATCGCAGAGGAGTTGATTGTCCCCATCCCCGACTACGGGGTGTTCTTCGTCGGGTCGCTCGAACCGGGCGAACTCGCAGACCAGCGCGTCACGCTGGCGAGAGTGCTGGCGTCGAACACACGCGCAGCACTCGACAGGGTCGAACGCGAGCAACTCCTCCGTCGACGCGAACAGGAACTCGCCCGGCAGAACGAGCAACTGGAGTCGTTCGCGTCGGTCGTCTCACACGACTTACAGAATCCGCTCAACGTCGCAGAAGGGTACCTCGAACTCGCTCGGGAAGAACACGATTCCGACGAACTGCAACGGGTCGCCGACGCGCACGACCGGATAGAGTCGATCATTCAGGACGTGTTGACGCTCGCTCGAAACGGGCAGACCATCGACGAAGTCGAACTGCTGTCGCTCGAAGCGGTCGCGACAGAGGCGTGGGACATCGCCGCGTCCAACACACCGGATGCGACGCTCGATATCGAGGGGGACAAAGACGTACGCGCGCATCGAGGCCGCCTACGGCAACTCCTCGAAAACCTCGTCTCGAACGCGATTCGGCACGGTGGCGACGACGTGACCGTCCGAATTGGCCCCCTGGACGACCGGTCTGGATTCTACGTCGCAGACGACGGGCCGGGGATTCCGGCGTCGGCACGCCCGCGAATCTTCGAAGCGGGGTTCACGACGAGCACAGACGGGACTGGCATCGGCCTCAGCGTCGTCCAGAGCGTCATCAACGCCCACGGGTGGAGCATCTGGTTCGACGAGAGTCGCGACGGTGGCGCGCGGTTCGAAATCACGACCGAAGACGAGTCGTAACCCCTGCGAACGTCGCCGTCAGCGTAAACACCTAATTCGGGGCCTTTCGAAGTCCGAGGCATGGACCGACCAGACGAAGCGACGAGACAGGCGGTCGAATCCTGTCGCGCCACCCTGCCACAGAGGGTCGATGGAGGGCGCGTCGTCTTCGGATTCGACGGCTACATCGACCGTGTTCGAGAGTTCGTCTCCGAGCGACAGTCCGCCGAGGAGTACGAGCGTGTCCCGACGTTAGCGGCGTTCTCCGAGCGTGTGAACGCGTCTGTCGAAGCCGAGAGTTCGCTCTCCTTCGAGTGGATACAAGACGGTGTCCGGACGGGTGGTCACGTGAGTCACCTCGCGCGGGCCTTCGGCGAGATGGGGTTCGACCCAGCAATCGTCGGGTGCCTCGGTGACCCGCCAGAAGAACCGTTCGCCGAGGAGTTCGGCGACTACCCGCTCGAAACGCTCGGGGCACCGGGGTACACCGACGCCGTCGAGTTCGGCGACGGAAAACTGATGCTCACGGAGATTGGCGCACTGATGACGCTCGACTGGGCGGACATCGACGCTCGCGTCGGACTGGACCGCCTCGCCGAACTCGTCGACGGGGCCGAACTGCTCGGCATGGGGTACTGGTCGGAGATGCCCGAACTCCCCGACGTTGCACGCGGCATTCGCGAAGACCTCTGGCCGACGCTCTCGAACCCACCGGAGACGCTCTTGTTAGACCCCGGTGACCTTCGGAAGCGCGAACCCGACGTCGTCGCCGAAGGGGTGTCGCAAGTGTCCGCACTAGACGACGTGGTGGACGTGGTTGTCTCTGCGAACCGGTACGAGACACGCTATCTCGCACAACTCGGCGATGCCGACGAGAGTGACTTCGAGAACGAATCGCGCGCCGCGTTCGACCACCTCGGAGTCACACGGTTCGTGGGCCACGGAATCGACGCCGCACACCTCGTTGACGGCGACGGTATCGTCAGCGTCGGCGTCCCGAAGACGGACGACCCCGTTCTCACGACGAGTTCCGGCGACCACTTCAACGCCGGTCTCGCACTCGGACACGTCCTCGGCCTCGGGCGGGCGGACGCACTCGTCGTCGGAAACGCCGTCGCAGGCCACTTCGTCCGCAACGGAACCCCGCCGACGTACGGAGACGTTCGCGCGTTCGTGGATAGCTATCTCGACTACTTCGAGGCGTGACCACGGCCACACCCGGACCACCCACTCGTCGCCTGTCGTCGTGATGAAGGACGAGGGATGAGGGACGAAGAACGATGGGCGTCGCATCTCTCGTGAAAAATGGCTTGTCTGAACAAGAGGAACGTATATTCGACCAATGAGAGAACGTGATGCTGTCAGAGGCACCATCACAGTGGCGTACTGACATCCCCCACGTAGTTCACTGCTTCCGAGCGCCACGGTAGCGAGTGAACCTATTTTTCGTGTGAGTACTCGCGGTCTGTGTCGTCCATCGACGACGCGACGAGGCGATTGAGTGCCCGACGGATTCGCTGGGAGAGCGCCTGTTCAGAGATGCCGATGTCGTCGGCGATGTCGCCGAGAGAGGCTTCTTTTGGCGTCTCGAAGTACCCTTGTGAGAACGCGAGTTCGAGTGCCGTCAGTTGTTTCTCCGAAAGGTCGGAAGTGGCGGGGTGACGCTCGTCCACACTGGCGGGTTCGACGCGACGGACGTCGATTTCGAGACGCCGGTCGAGGCAGGCACTGTGGAACTGTGCGGCGTGGTCGTTGGTCGGAAAGAAGACCGAAAGAGTCCACCCATCTTTCGTCCCGACTATCCGTCGAACGATACCGTTGTGCATCTGAATTGTCGAGATGAGACCACGGTCTTTCAGTCGCCACTGGCAGCGGTACAATCGCCGTTCTGGCCTGCTGGTGACGAGTTCGAAGTACTCGACGTTGGGGTGTGCCTCTAAGATGTCTTCGAAGGTGTCGGCGTCCGTTCCAGAGACGGTGAAGTAGGGAACCGGGTCACCGGAGACGGGAACGCTCGGGACACACGTGATTTCGAGGTCAGAGTCTTCGAGCGCGGTTCCCAAGTACGAATCACCGAGGGGGAAGCCGAGTTCGACTTCGTAGCCAGCGGACGTCTCGTCGTCAGGCATCAGTCGGGGGGAGTGGGATTTCGAAAGACACCCACAACTCAATGATGGGCAGCATGCTGTTTCTCACGAGCGCAGATACGTAAGGGAAATCACCACATATTATTTGCGGATATTGAACCTTTCATAGTAAATGTATTTAAATGCCAAATGGGTACCAAGGAAGCCGTCAGGTGATTGAGAACTCGGGAATCGCGCACGAATCACTCTCCGACCGCCCCATCACCCAAGTCGAATCGGGTCGTCACTCGGTCGAATCGTCACCTCGACATCGTCGCCGACGTCGAACTCGTGGCCGGGGAAGACGACTTTCGTCCCGAAGTCACCACGGGAGGCGAACAGCGACAAACCGGTTACCCGCTTCCCGTTGGCGAAGACGTCGAAGTCGGCCCACGGAACGTCGCGTCCAGTCGTCCGGCCGAGGTCCGCGCCGAGTAACGAGAGTGAGTGCCCGTCTGCGACGGGTGAGAGTGTCCCGCCGAACCCATAGTGGGCGAGTCCACCATCTAAGACGACGCCGTCGTCGCTTGCGAGGCCGACAAACGCGTCAGAGTCGACCTGTCCTTCGCGCGTCGGTCGGTCGAGGACGACGAACGTCTCCCCAACGTCGACGACTGTGCCACGCCCGTCCCAATCGAGCGGTGAGACAGAGACATCGACGCTGAGGGGGAGCGACCCCCGAGCACGGTGGTGGTTCGCCGTCGCCGGGCGAAACCCGAGGTGGACGTGGTTCGTGACCCACGGCGCGAAGAATCCAGACCGGACGAGTCGTCCGAGTGGGTCGCCGACTGCGACGGTGTCGCCTGCGGTGACGTCGGGTTCGACGTGGAGAACGCGGGCGACGAGTCCATCACGCGGGTCGTCGCTGCCGTTGCCGACCCACCTCAACCCAGTGGCTTCGGCGTCCACGTCGAGCAAGATGAGGTACTCGTCGTCGTGGGCGTACGGTTTGTCGGGTGCGCGGACGGTGCGCGTCTCGCGGACGACACCCGCGACGGGCGACCGAGCGACTGCGTCGTCGTCGTCGACGTAGAGGTCGATGGCGCACCCGCTATCGTGCGCAGGGTACGGCGAGTTGTAGAGGGAGAATCGCTCGAAGCGGGCGAGGACCGACCGCGGCAGTCGCAGCATGGTCGTCGGGACGGGACGGATGTTCTTAGGTACGTCGGGGTGTTTCGGACAGGTATGCGCGTCATCCGTGGTCGTGGCCCCGACAAGGTGTCCGACCGGGAGATTACGGCGGCCATGCTCCGCGAGACTGGTGAGACGGGGGAACCCGCCTTCCGCGCGTGGACGCCGCACCGACAGGTTGCGTTCGGCCGGCGCGACACGCGAGCGAACCGATACGACGAGGCCGTCGACGCCGCCGAATCCCGTGGGTTCCCGGCACTCGAACGCTCCGTCGGTGGCCGTGCAGTCGCCTACACCGGAACGACCGTCGCGTTCGCCTACGCGACACCACTGGACGACGCCCGCGCCGGCCTCGACGAACGATACGAGGCGGCGACGACAGCAGTCGTCCGCGCACTTCGGACACTCGGCGTGCCTGCTCGGCGCGGCGAACCCCCAGACTCGTACTGTCCGGGTGACCACTCGGTGCAGGCCGGCGGGAAACTCTGCGGCATCGCCCAGCGAGTGCGGAAGTCGTCTGCACTCGTCTCGGGCGTCGTCGTCGTCACCGACAGAGACGAAATCGCCGAGGTGCTCGTCCCCATCTACGACGCAATCGACGTACCGTTCGACCCGGCGTCGGTCGGGAGCGTCGACACCGCGGGCGGACCTGCCGACCCGGACGCGGTCTGTCGAGCACTCGAAGACGTGTTCGTCGGCGACGCGACGCCACGAATCGAAGACGCGAGCGACGCGGCGTAACCGAGTCGACGAGTCGCGTCACCCGAACCGTCGGACTTAGGGCGCGGCGCGTGGCACCCCCACCTATGCGAATTGCGAACGCGACGGTGGCCGACGGGCGCGTGGTGGATGTCCGCGTCGAAGACGGACGCATCACCGCAGTCGGTGACCTCGACCCAGTCACCGACGAAGCGACCATCGACGCCGACGAGAATCTCCTTCTGCCGGGCGCAATCGACGTCCACGTCCACTTCCGCGAACCGGGATTCGAACACAAAGAGACGTGGGAGACGGGGTCGCAGAGCGCCGCCGCGGGCGGGGTGACGACTGTCGCCGACCAACCGAACACAAACCCGACGACGACGAGTGGAGAGGGGTTCGACGCGAAGGCCGAGCGTGCCACGAAGTCGTGTATCGACTACGGCATCAACGGCGGCGTGACGCCCGACTGGGACCCTGAGAGCCTGTTCGACCGACCGCTGTTCGCCCTCGGCGAGGTGTTCCTCGCCGATTCGACCGGCGACATGGGTATCGACGCCGACCTGTTCGAGTCGGCCGCCGAACGCGCGGGCGACGCGGGCGTTCCCGTAACCGTCCACGCCGAAGACGCCGACCTGTTCGACGACGCGGCCATCGAGGGTGACCTCGGTGGCACCGGCCACGACGCCGCGGCCGACGCGTGGAGTGCCTACCGCCGCGCTGAAGCGGAAGCGACGGCCGTCGAACGCGCCATCCGCGTCGGCGGCGAGACGGGTGCGCAGATTCACATCGCCCACACCAGCACGCCCGAGGGCGTCGACGCCGCCCGCGACGGTGGGGCGACCTGTGAAGTGACGCCGCACCACCTGTTCCTCTCGCGGGACGACCTGTCGGACCTCGGGACCTACGGCCGGATGAACCCGCCGCTCCGGTCGGAGGAACGCCGCGAAGCCATGTTCGAACGCCTCGCAGACGGCCGAATCGACGTGGTTGCGACCGACCACGCACCGCACACGACCGCCGAGAAAGACCAGTCACTCCTCGACGCACCGAGCGGCGTCCCCGGCGTCGAGACGATGGTCCCACTCCTCCTCGGGGCCGCCGTCGAGGGCGACCTGTCGCTCGAAACCGTCCGCGACGTGGTTGCGACGAATCCCGCGGACATCTTCGACCTGCCGCAGAAGGGTCGCATCGAGGAGGGCGCAGACGCCGACTTAGCTCTCTACGACCTCGACGCCGCACGGGAGATTCGCGGCGACGACCTGCACTCGAAGTGCGGATGGACTCCGTTCGAAGGGTTCACCGGCGTCTTCCCCGAGTGGACGATGCTCCGCGGCGAGATGGTCTGGGACGGCGACGAGTTCGGCGACGTGGCGGGCGAAAACGTTCGCGCGTAGGGCTACTGGGACGTACGAGTCCCGTATCGCTCCACAGCAACGTGGACGGCCTTCCATCCGATACTCACGAGGACAGCAAGCGGTGCGCTCCCGACGCCGAGAGAGAGCACTGCGAACGAGTAGTCTTCGATGCCCAAAGGATTCGAGGGAGCGAAGACGGCGGCGAAAAACGCGGCGACGCCCACGAGTGGTGCGACGAGTGCGTAGGCGAACAGCCATCGTTGTCTCCGCGTGAAGTCGATGCCGTACCCCGGGCCGGGCGGAATCAACAACCCGACGACCAAGAGAACGAAGCCGACCAGACCGAAGAGGAGGAGAAAGAACCCGGCGAGTCCGTGGGCGAATCCGTCGCTCCCGGGTGGCGCTGGTGGGAGCGTGTACGCACCCCACCACGTGAACGCGACGATGGTGAGGCCAAGTCCCGCGACGGGGAGTTGGAGCGACCCGACTACCGCACGGAGGGACCAGCGCATTGGCCCACTCGTCGGACGCGAAATTGATAGGTATTCCGTCGTGTGCCGAGTCCGACAAGCGAATCCTTTTCCCGTCGGACTCACCGAGACAACGACACACATGACCGACGAGCAGACGCCGCCGCGAACGCGCGGGCCGAACGCGGGAGACCCACACGCACTCGAAGGAGTGTTGTCGTTCTGGGAGACGGTGGTCGAAGACGCCGAAGCGACCGCCGAGGAGTACGAGTCGGAAGGGTGGGAGACACTCGTCCTCCACCCCGGTGACGTGACCGTGCTCCCTCCGGCGACCCTGCCGGACGCGACGGACCGCGTCGGGTTCGACGTCCTCGTTCCGGGCAGTGAGTTCGAGACGCTCTCCGAGTGGGTCGAAGACGCCGCGTTCGACAGGTACGACGTGTACCGCGCCCGCGAGAGCGGGACGGTGTTCGCCGTCTCCGTGATTCAGGCCGCAGAAGCGGGAAAAGCCGTCGTCGCACCGCTCTACTACGCCGTGGACGCGGTCGACGTGATGGCGAAGAAAGCGCGCGAACAAGGGGAATTACGCCTCTACGTCCGGCCCGTCGAAGCAGACCAGCGTGTCGAACTCGTCCAGTCCGACCCAGACCCGCTCTTTCCTTAGTCGTCGTTCGAGAGTTCTTCGCTTCGGAGTTCGGTACTCGCCTCGCGAACCTCGCGCATGACGCTGGAGATGCGCTCTTCGGCCTCCAGTTCTTCTTCGACCGAGAGGTCGACACCCTCGACTTCGAGGAGGAACTTCGCAATCTCGGTGACTTCGTACATCATCTCGTCGAGTTCTTCGGCCGTGAAGAACCCGGACATCGCGCCGTAGAGGAACGTCGCACCCGACTTGCGGACCTTGTCGCGGAAGGCGGAACGCGCCTGATTGACCGCCTGCGGCGAGTACGTGTCGGTCATGAAGGGGACGAGTTCGGGGAGGTTCTCACCGATTTTCGTCATCTCGACGCCCGTCTCGGTGCGGAAGTCGGCACAGAGACGTGCGATGGCCCACTCGCGCGCCGTCACGTAGGTTCGCTCGCGAAGGAAGTCGTTGACGCGGTCGTACTGCGCGCCGTCGACCTTCTTGAAGCGGGCGTACTTCTGGACGTCCTCGGGGACGTCGACCTCCGATTCGGCGTCAGTGTCGGCATCCGCCGCATCGTCCCCGTCACTCGCATCGGCGTCCGACGCTGCGTGCATATCACCGTCCGACTCCGTCTCTGCTGTATCCGCCGTCTCCACGCCAGCATCTGACTCTTCGGCCGCCCCTGCCGCGTCAGTCGATGGAGACGCCGATGGTTCGGCGTCTTCGACCGATTCGGCCGGGTCCGACCCCTCGTCGGCCTCACCAAACTCGTCTGTCATACCGCGGGGTACCGCAGCATGGCCGAAAAGGGTTCCGCGACGAGCAGGGGGTGTCTCGACCCCCGAGTCCGGGCAAGGGTTTTCTATCATCCCCGCGAGAGTGGGAATCATGAAGGTACTGCTCGGAATCGGTGGCAGCGACGATTCCATCCGAGCGTTGGAGAAGACGGTCGAACGAACGGCGAACGCCGACGACGACCTGACCATCGCTATCGTCGAGAACCCGTCCGTGGAGCGTTCGCGCGACGACATCGAATCGAAGGTCTCGGAGGTGCTCTCCGACCTCGGCATCGACGCGACGGTTCGCCACCTCGAAGGCGACCCCGGAAGTTCGCTCGTCGACCTCGCCGAGGACGAAGGATTCGACCAACTCGTCCTGGGCGGCGGTGAAACGAGTCCGATGGGGAAGATACAGATTGGGAGCATCGCGGAGTTCGTCCTCCTCAACTCCCACGTAACGGTCACGCTAGTCCGATGACTCGAACGTACTCCGACGCCGTCGCAGACCCGTACGAGGCACCCCCACTGTCGTTCACGGACAAAGAAGACAGGACCATCGAGGTTCGAGCCTACGACGGCACAGACGAGGAACTGGAGTCGCTCGTCGACATGTACGAGTCGTTCGACCCCTCAGACCGGGCACAAGGCATCCCTCCGGGGCGCGAAGACCGCATCCGCGACTGGCTAGACAACATCCTCGACGACGACTGCCTGAACGTCATCGCGTGGGACGGCGACGACGTGGCAGGTCACGCGACGCTCGTCCCCGACGGCGACGCGTACGAACTCGCCATCTTCGTCCACCAGACGTACCAGCGGTCGGGTATCGGGACGCGGCTCATCAAGGCGCTCCTCGGACACGGACGCGTCTCGGGCGTCGAGAAGGTGTGGCTCACCGTCGAACGCTGGAACCGCGCCGCGGTCAACCTCTACCAGAACGTGGGCTTCGAGACCAGCGACGCCGAGAGTTTCGAGTTAGAGATGACCATCCGTCTCGCAGAACCTGACGGGTAACCGGTCGTTCGACGGCGAAACGCCGAACGGTCGTCAGGCCGACAGAACGGGCTGACTCGCGTACAAGAGGACGTACTCGGCGGCCTTCGCGAGGACTTCACCCGGGTCGCCAGAGACGGGTTCGCGCGGCACGACCACGAAGTCGGCTTCGAGTTCTTCTGCGGTGTCGAGGACGACGCTCCCGGGATGACGGAGTTTGCTCGTCGGAGAGAATCCGTACGCGACAGACGTCGTGATAGGGACGTCTGCCTCGTGGGCAATCTTGGAAATCGTGTCGGTGACAGCCTTACTGTCTTCGGCGACTGCGTCTTGGTCGACGACGCCCTGCTCGATAGCGCGGACGACGTCCTCGCCGAGGACGTGAACGGCGTGGACTGCGGCGTCGTATTCGGCCGCGACTGCGACGGCGTACCGGGCCGCACGCGTCGCCTCCTCGCTTTGGTCGACCGGCACGAGGACGAGGTCGATAGAGAGCGGGCGCGATGACATGTCCCCACCTCCGTCGGGGGACGACAAAAAACTCACCCACCGTCCCAGCATCTCGCCGACCCGGACGGGTTTTATCACCTCCCACGGAGAACCCGTGGACATGTTCGACACCATCGTCATCGCCACGGACGGGTCGGCGAGTGTCCGTCGCGGCGTCCGGGTCGCCGTCGATCTCGCCGAACGCTTCGACGCCGACGTACACGCACTGTACGTCGTCGACGCCGGCGACGTGGAGACTGCACCGGAGCGACTCCGCGACGAGATGCGCGAGGCACTCCACGAACGCGGTGAAGAAGCACTCTCGGAGGTGCAGGCGGCGACAGACCGAGAGGTGACATTCGCCGTGCGCGAAGGCCGGCCAGCGGCCGAGATTTCGAACTACGCCCGCGACGCCGAGGCCGACTTGGTCGCAATGGGAACCCGCGGCCGCCACGGCGAGAACCGCTTCCTCATCGGGAGCGTCGCCGAGCGCGTCGTTCGAACGTGCCCGGTACCGGTGCTGACAGTCCGACAGCTCGAAGAAGGGTCGGTCGACGCGCTCCTCGGCGAAGAACCGGCCTGAAGAAGAGAGAGCGACGCCGGTTCGAGACTCGCCAACGCTAACGAACGCGACACGGGACAATCGGCAGGTGTTTTCCCCGTCGCGTTCGACCCGCTGGTATGGAAGACGAGCTCATCGACAGTTCTCGACTCTCGCTCCCCCGCAAGTCCGTCCTCCCGGGAGCGGGCTTTTTCTACCCCGACTCGCTCGACGAATCGCGCGCCGAAGAGCGTGCCAGAGAGAAACTCGAAGACGCCTCGGTCGCAGTCGTCACCGACACCGACGCCGACGGCCTCGGGTGTGTCGCGCTCATCCGCGAGATGTACGACGCCGCCCTCGACGTCGCAGACTTCGAAGACCGCATCGAAGAGCGACTACGCGGCGACGAGGAAGAAGCAGTCGAAGACGACGCCGAAGCCGAAGACGCCGTCGTGGACGTTGCTGAAGAAGAAGAAGAAGAAGAGCGACCCACATCACCCGTCGCACTCGTTGGGTCGAGTCCGTACTCGCTCGAAGACGACCTACTACGCGTCGCCGAGTACGCGCCGGAGGGTATCGACGTGTTCGTCTGTGACCTCTGTCCGGACAAGTACGAGTACGTCGAAGAGGAACTCGAAGCACTCGCCGAGGTTGCAGGGTCGATTCGATGGTTCGACCACCACCAGTGGAAGCCCGAGGTCGAACAGCAGGTCCGCGATGCGGGCGTGGACCTCGTCGTCGGCGAGTCCGACGAAGAGTGTTCGACCGACGTGGCACTCCGCGAACTCGACTACGACTTCGACGACCGATTCGTCGAACTCGCCGCGGTCACTCGCGACCACGACCTCTGGTTGAACGAAGACGAGCGGAGTCAGGACCTCGCCGACTACGCCTACTGGACCTCAAAGGAGGAGTACGTCGCCGTCGTCGGTGCCTACGGGGCCGACCTTCCGCCGGTCGTCGAAGAGTACATCGCACACCGTCGCATCGAGAAAGAGAACCTCATCGAAGCCGCCGTGGACCGCGCGGACATGAAGGCGGTCGGTGACTGGACCGTCGGCATCACCTACGGTCGCTGTTCGCAGAACGAAGTGGCAGACGCCCTCCGCGAGAAGGGTGCCGACGCCGCGGTCATCGTCAAACCCGCCGGGAGTGCGAGTATCCGCGGGTCGGACGACTTCGAACGCTGTCACGAAGTCGCCGGCCTCGTCAACGGCGGCGGCCACCCGAAGGCGGCCGGGTGTAAACCCGACATCTACGACGACATGCTTGACTACGCCCACCACTGGACGACACAGGGCGCAACCACGAAGCGCGTCATCCTCAACGCGTTCGAACGCGTCGCGGAGATGCCCGAAGAAGAGGAAGATATCGAGACGGACCGGTAAAACCGGTTCTGAACTGTCGTCGCGTTATTCGTCGTCGACGACCCAGCGGTCGGAGTACGTCGCCCCGCAGGTGCACTTCGCGTAGGCGTGGACGACGTCGCCGTCTTCGTAGATACCGCCGACCTCCTCGTTTTGTGCCTCGGCGAACGAGAAGATGAACTTCGGTTCGTGGTTCTCGTCGGGTGCCGCGTCGGGGCAGGTGCCACTACTCAGGTCGTGGTCGATGTCGCCGTCGTTGCCCATCGCCGTCTGGGCGAACTCCATCGCGTCCATCCCCGTCCCGGCGGCGAACGCGCGGCGTCCGTCGTCGCCGGGGACGACGAGGATGTACCCGTTTTCGACCTCCTCACCCATGTTCGGGAGTTTGCCTTCGCTGTCGAGATACTCGTGTGTCAGGAAGAGCGCCACGTCGTCGAGACGTTCGCCCGCGAGGTACTCCGCTACCTTGCTCATACCCCGCCTAGGGGAATCAGGCCGTAAAAGCGGCGTGTATCTGTGTGGGGGAGACGACGTACTCGTCCGGTTGCACTGGACCGGTCGAGCGACGTACTCGTCCGGTTGCACTGGACCGGTCGAGCGACGTACTCGCCCGGTTGTATTGGACCGGCCGAGCGACTTACTCGTCCGGTAGATTGGACCGGCCGAGCGACTTACTCGTCCGACAAGCCGAACTTCTCCGCGATACTCGAAAGCGAGTCGTTCGGCCGTTCAGTGATTCGGTAGACGGTTCGAACACCCGGAACGCGGAGACCGAACTGGTAGCCACCGTCGAGCGAGTCGAGTTCGACGGCATCGTCTGGGCCGCGGTCGTTCTCGCGGCACCACTCCACGAGGCGGTTCTCACCCTCGCCGGGCGAGCGTGCGAGGCGTTTGTTGTCGTACGCACCGCGAATCACGAGACCAGAGGCGTCGGCGGAGAGACGTGCGTGGGAGGCCGTTCCGTCGAGGTGGAGGCGAACGAAGTCGCCGTCTGCGGCCGGGACTTCGTCAGGGACGCGCAGACAGGGGCGACGAGTGCCACCGCTGCGGGCGATGTTCGCGCGGAACGTCTGGACCGACGGATGGTCGGATGGTAGTTGCTCGGGCACGAAAGAGAGTAGCGAGAAAGCTTACTCGTCTGCTTCTTCTTCGTCGTCGTCGTCTTCGCCGAGTGCGGCGGCGACGTCGCCGCCTTCGACGACTTTCGCGTTGATTTGGACGGTCTCTTCGGAGACCTGACGGCCGCGGACGGTGACACGCTTGCGCTCGCCGTCACGGGACGGGGCGTAGCCGATACCGCCTTCGCTGAGGATTTCCTTGAGGTTCGAACCGGGGACTTCGGGGTGCATCGGACGACCAGCCTTGTCGGACCCGCCCGTCAGTTCGAGCGTGAATCCGTCGAGGCCGACGGCACCGCCGTCGACCTCGTCACCGAGGTCACGGCCGAGGAATCGGTTTGCGTCCTGTCCTTCGACGTCGAACTGGTGGGTCTCGCCGGAGTCGGGGTCGGCGACGACGACCATGAATTCTGCCATGCGCGGATGAAAACGGTCGCGGATAAAAAGTACGTCGAAAGCGTGTCTCGGGACCAGTCCGGGCGAAACCCCGCGTAACGCCTGAATTCGGAACGATTACGCCTGAGAACGTCTGTGTCAACAGTTAACTCCTAGCACAGCGTATGGACACGCATGACTGACGATATCACCACACGCGAGCCAACAGACCTCGTGGAAGCGGAGTCGAGAGAACTCGTCGAACCGGAACCGGCCGAACTGGCCGAACGCCGCCCCGAAGAACTGGTCGAACGACCGACCGAAGCGCTCGTCGAACGGGCGTGGTACGAGTGTGTCTCGTGTGGCTACCGCTCTGGACACGGCGTCCACGAACAACTGTGTCCCCGCTGTGGCGGGATGCTGAAGCACATCGGGGTGGCTCAAGAGTAAATCCGAGTTAGCTCTCTTGTTCTGCTTCTGCGTCTTCGATAGACTCCCAGACGGCACACCAGTCTTCGGGGTCGATGTACCCCTCGACTTTCGCGCACGCCCCGAACCCGTCGCCGTTCTTGTCCGGGATGTACTCCGCACAGTTCCCACAGTCGCTGCCTTCGTCGGCGAACCCTGCTGCGACGGCGTCCTTCGCTTCCTGGAACTGAACTTCCTCCTTCGTGAACAAGCGGTCCGGGTCACGCTCCTCGTTCGCCTGTGACAACGCGGTCCGATACGCCTCTGGGACCGGTCCGCGCTCGAACTCCTCTTCGGAGACGCCTTCCGGGAGTTCCTCCTCGTGGTCTTGTCCTTCTCCTTCCGCCGTCTGCTCTGCTTCCGCTTCTGCGTCTTCGATAGACTCCCAGAGGACGCACCAGTCTTCGGGGTCGACGTAGCCTTCGACTTTCGCGCACGCACCGAACCCGTCGCCGTTCTTGTCCGGGATGTACTCCGCACAGTTCCCGCAGTCTGTCCCTTCGACGGCGAGTCCCGCCTCGAACGCTGCGTCTGCCTCCTGGAATTGGACGTCCTCCTTCGCGAGCAGTCGGTCCGGGTCACGCTCCTCGTTCGCCTGTGACAACGCGGTCCGATACGCCTCTGGGACCGGTCCGCGCTCGAACTCCTCCTCAGAGACGCCCTCTGGACGTTCCTCTTCGTGTTCTTCCTCAGTCATCTGCCCGGTGGTCGTCGTCTCAGTCTCTTGCGACCCACCGCCACCAAGACACCCAGCGAGGCTGAGAACTGTGCCACTCCCCGCCAGTTGAAGGAACCGCCGCCTCGTCCGGCCAGATTGTGTCATAGAAAAAATTAGTCTGTCAGCGTACTTTGGTAGGCGCATAGTTACCACGTGACGGTGCCAGATAGTAGACTATTATTCTGACACGTTGGGAGTGAGCGCTACGAGCGTCTCAGCCTTCGAACCCCTCTTCCCAGCGGAACGTCCCGTTGCGTTGGACGACTTCGCCGTCGACTTCGATGCGCGAGTCTTCGCTCATGTCGGTTATCATGTCTACGTGGACTGCAGACTGGTTCCCATCTTCACCCTCGGGGAGACAGGCGTCGTAGGCGCGCCCGACGGCGAGGTGGATGGTGTCGCCCATCTTCTCGTCGAAGAGGATACTGTCGGTAAAGCGGTCGATACCGCGGTTCATTCCGATACCGAGTTCTCCGAGACGGCGTGCACCCTCGTCGGTATCGAGGATGCCGGCGAGTGCCTCTTCACCCTGCCCCGCGCTGAAGTCTACGACTTCGCCGCCGTCGAACGTGAGGTGGACGTTCTCGACACGCTGACCTTCGAGCGTCATCGGCACGTCGAAGAACACCTCCCCCTCGACGGCGTCTTCGACGGGTGCGGTGAACACCTCGCCGGACGGGAGGTTGTGTGAGTCGTAGACGACAGACGCACCGGAGTTGACCGCTGTCCGACCCTCGATAGACATCGTGAGGTCGGTGTCTTCCTTGACGATTCGGACCTCTGAGCCGTCGTCGAGAATCTCTTTCATGTTCGCCATCTCGTCTGCGAGGGCCTCCCAGTCCCGGAGGATGGCATCGTAGACGAAATCGGCGTACTCCTCGTAGGACATACCGGCCTGTTGGGCCATCGAGCGCGTCGGGTGGACCGTCGAAACCCAGTCGGTCGCCATACGGGCCTCGCGAACCGCCTCAGTCGCGCGGCCGTAGGCTTGTCGTGTCTCGGTTGGCACGTCTGCCGTCGTGGCCGTGTTTCGCGTGCCCCCGAGGAAGAGGACCGAATCGGCCGCCTCGTAGAGTGCGAGTTCGTGGTCGGGGAGTTCGAAGTCGCCGGCGTGTGCGCGCAGGTACGCGCGCTGAACTTCTTCTGATGCGTAGGTCGTGACGACGTTCGCGCCGCGTTCACCGAGTGCCTCGGCGACGGCGACAGCGAGGTCGTGAGCGCCCTCACCGACCGAGACGACCACGTCGTCGCCGGCCTCGATTCGTGCGCTCCAATCGACGAGTACCTCGGCATGCTCGTAGATACGTTCGTCCATACGCGACCCTCGCGGGGGGCAGTAAAAACGTCGGCGTCTGGCGACCGTTTCGCACCTAAATCCGAGAATCGTGACAGAACGTTTATCGCCCGACGTGCGACACTCCCTCCCGTGACCTCCATCGCACTCGCCACCTGTGAAGAACTCCCCTCGCTCGTCGACGACGACGCGTCGTTTCTCGACGCACTTCGCGACCGAGGTGTGACCGCAGAACCGACCGTCTGGTCCGACGAGACTGTCGAGTGGAGCGACTACGACGCCGTCGTCGTCAGGTCGATTTGGGACTACTACAAACGGCCCGACGAGTTCACCGCGTGGGTCGATGAACTCGACACCTCGTCCTGTACAGTGTTGAACTCGGTCGAGACACTCCGCTGGAACAGCCACAAGTTCTACCTGCGTGACTTGGAGCGTCACGGCATCTCGACGCTCCCGACCGAGTACGTCGAACAGGGTGGTGACGTGTCGCTCACGTCGGTCTTCGACGACAGAGGGTGGGACGAACTCGTCGTCAAACCCGCGGTGAGCGCCGGCGCGTTCGAGACGAAGCGAATCGGCCGCGAGGACGCCGAAGCAGAGCAGTCGTGGGTCGAGTCACTCGTCGCACGGAAGGACGTGCTCGTCCAAGAGTTCGCCGACGACATCACCGACGGTGAGTGGTCGCTCGTGTTCTTCGGCGACGGGTTCAGCCACGCTGTCGTCAAACGCCCGGAGTCCGGAGATTACCGTGTCCAGGAGAAACACGGTGGAAGCGTCCACGTCGAGACACCGAGCGAGTCACTCCGTGAGCACGCGAGAGACGTCGTCGACGCGGTTGCCGACGAGATGGACGGCGACCGTCCGCTGTACGCCCGCGTCGACGGCGTCGAACGAGACGGCGACTTCGTCCTCCTCGAAGTCGAACTCATCGAACCCGAACTGTTCTTCCGGGTCGACGCCGGCGCCGGTGGCCTCCTGTCGGATGCGATACTCGACCGACTCTGAAGGACGAGTTCGACCGGGTCGACTCGTTCGTCCTGCGCGCCAAACCACAACCACTACCTCCCCCCGAAGACGACTCCGTCGCATGCAACTAGGCGTCATCGGCCTCGGCCGTATGGGGCGCATCGTCGTCGACCGAGTGCTCGATGCCGGGCACGAGGTCGTCGCCTTCGACCTCTCCGAAGAGGCAGTCGCAGCAGCGGCAGACGCGGGCGCAGAACCCGCCGAGAGCGTCGCTGACCTCGCCGACCGACTCGGAGACGACAAGCGAATCTGGCTCATGGTCCCCGCGGGCGACGCGGTGGACGCGACGCTCGACGACCTCGACCCGCACCTCGACGCAGACGACGTGGTCGTCGACGGCGGCAACTCACACTTCGAGGCGTCGGTTCGTCGTGCCGAAGCGTGTTCCGCGGCGTACCTCGACTGTGGAACCTCCGGCGGTCCCGCCGGTGCCGAACTCGGCTTCTCACTCATGATTGGGGGCCCACAGTGGGCCTACGACGAGATGACGCCCGTCTTCGACGCCGTCGCGACCAATCCCGACGGCCACGACCGGATGGGCGAAGCAGGGTCTGGCCACTACGTGAAGATGGTCCACAACGGCGTCGAGTACGCGCTGATGCAGGCCTACGGCGAAGGATTCGAACTGCTCGCCGAGGGTCGCTACGACCTCAACCTCGAAGCGGTCGCACGCACGTGGAACAACGGCGCAGTCATCCGTTCGTGGCTCCTCGAACTCTGTGAAGAGGCGTTCCGCGAGGAAGGAACCGACCTCGGCGACGTGGACGACCACATCGCTGGCGGGTCGACTGGCACGTGGACGGTCCAAGAGGCGCTCGAACAGGAAGTTCCCGTTCCGCTCATCTACCAGTCGCTCGCCGAGCGCTTCGGGTCGCGCGCCGCCGACCGATTCTCGCGACGACTCGCCAACCGACTTCGATACGGGTTCGGCCGCCACGAAGTCGCACGGAAAGACGACTAACCACGACAGCACGAACGCGACCCTACGGCGACGCGAGTCCGACCGTCTGCAGGTCGCCCCGAAATATTGTGGGAACTTATGCAGTTTCGCCGTCTCCCCGGCGGATTTGACAGTTCGGAGACGGCGGCACAATCACAATTTCCTTAACCCCTCCCTCCATATCCGCCCTCATGGCAGTCATCAGTCTGGTGGGTGTCGGGGCCGGATTAGTCCTGGTACTCCTCGCCGTCGCCCTGCACTTCTCGAAGGGCACCGGTTGGGAACCAACCGCCGACATCACGCAAGAGGTCCTCGAGCGCCGTGCGGCGACCGTCCCGGAGACCGACTTCCCCGAACCAATGAACCGCTCCATCGGCGGTGGCGCGGTCGCTGGTGCAATCGCCGGTGGCGAAGAAGGTGCCGAACTCGAAGGCGAAGAAGCCGAAGAGGAAGAACCGAGTCCCGCGGACATGCCCGAAGACGAAGTCGAATACTTCGAAATCGAGTTCGTCAAGCAGGGCGAGACCATCGAACTGGCGAGCAACCAGACGGTGCTCGACCAAGGTGAAGACGCAGGGATGGACCTCCCGTACGCGTGCCGTCAAGGTTCGTGTGTCTCCTGTGCCGGGAAGATTACCAACGGCCCCGCCGAAGAGTACGTGACTCACCACACGCAGGAGACCCTCTCCGACGACGAGATGGAGAACGGATACACCCTGACGTGTGTGGCCTACCCGAAGGCCGACTTCGCCATCGAGACTGGCGAAGCACCGTAACGACTCGAACCCACCATTCGTTTTCTCGCGCTCGCGTGCCGATTCTTCGCTTCGCTCTGCGAGTCGGTTCTGCCGTCTCGAGTCTTGAATCCTGCCTCGCCAGCTACCGATATTCGTAGTCGCCCACGGCGACATCCTGAGAGAATTATCGACGCCTTGAAACGCACGCCGCGTGTCTCACAGGTTCAGTGTCTGTCCCCGAAGGAGGTTCCCTCACCGAGGGTGACCTCAAACGTCCAATGTTCGAACTGGCGTGGCCGATTATCGTCACCGAACTCCTCCAGGTGGCCTACAACCTCGCCGACACGGTGTGGCTTGGTCGCCTCTCGACTGACGCCGTCGCCGCTATCAGCCTCGCGTTCCCGCTCATCTTCCTCCTCATCTCCGTGGGCGGAGGTTTCACCGTCGCAGGGAGTACGCTCGTCGCCCAGTACACCGGCGCGAAGAGTGAAGGCTCCGCCGGCACTGTCGCCGGCCAGACGCTCACGTTCATCACCCTCATCGCCATCACCGTGGGTATCATCGGATTCTTTGCCACCGACGCGATGCTCGGCGTCCTCCCGAGTTCGCCAGCGACCGCAGGTCAGGTCATCCCCCTCGCCGGCGACTACATGCGCGTGTTCTTCCTCGGGTTACCGTTCCTCTTTGGCTTCTTCGTCTTCTCCGCGCTCATGCGCGGGTACGGGAACACCCGCGCCCCGATGGTCGTGATGTTCATCAGCGTCGTCATCAACGTCGTCATCGACCCCATCTTCATCTTCGGCTTCGAGTCCAACCCGCTGTTCGGTATGCTCGGCCTCCGGGGCCTCGAAACGAGTCTCTTCGCTGCGACAGGGTTCGACGGCCTCGAAGTGGCCGGGGCAGCGTACGCGACGGTTCTCTCACGCGGCGTCGCCACCGTCATCGGCATCTACGTCATCTTCGGTACCTCCGCCGGTCCGGACGTTCAGCTCTCGGACTTCCGACCACAGTTCGAGTACATCAAGAAAATCGTCGATATCGGCGTTCCGAGTGCTATCGAGCAGTCGGCGACGGCGCTCGGGTTCATCACCCTCACCGCGATGGTCGTCACGTTCGCACCGGAAGTCGTCGCCGCGTTCGGCCTCGGTAACCGCCTCACGTCGCTGGTGTTCCTCCCTGCACTCGGCCTCGGCCGTGCGACCAACACCATCGTCGGGCAAAACCTCGGTGCGCAGAAACCTGACCGCGCCGAGAGCGCCGTCTGGTTGGCAGCGAAAGTCGGCGCGAGCGTGATGGTCGTCATCGGCGTCGTCGCCTACCTCTTCGCCGAACCAATCGTCGCGTTCTTCATCTCGACCGGCACCGAGTCCGCCGCCCAGACCATCGACTTGGGTGTCGAGTACGTCCGGATTCGTGCCTTCGAGTTCGGCTTCATCGGCGTTTTGCAGGTCGTTCTCGGTGCGTACCGCGGTGCCGGAAACACGAAGACTGCCCTCAGTTTCTCGCTGCTCGCGCTCTGGCTTGGCCGAGTTCCCACCGTCTACCTGCTGTCGTTCCAGTTCGGGTTCGCGGAAACGGGTATCTGGCTTGGCATGGCTGTCGGACAGATACTCGGTGCCATCGCTGCGACGGCGTGGTTCACCCGCGGCACGTGGAAAGAGAGCGTCATCGACGCGGACGCGAGTGCCGGCTAATCGACCGCCGTCGTGGGTTCCACAATGGTTTTACGTCGGTGTCGTGTACCTCTGTTCGCTGAGGGCCCGTAGCTCAGTGGACAGAGTGCTTGGTTCCGGACCAAGATGTCGCGGGTTCAAATCCCGTCGGGTCCGTATACTTTTGGAACGCTTTAGAACCAAAGAGCGGCCGCTGGATCCCTCGAATCGCACATATTCCCACCATCAGAGTCCGTCACGTAGCGTGACGGACTCACCGGCGACGTACAGCACACAACGTACAGCAGTACACTCATTACATCAGCACACTAATTTCGCAGTATGCCCGTGAGCATCGACGACTTCGAGTCCGGTGACCTCCCGAGAGGACCGAGCGTCCCCGAGCAGGTGGTCACGTACCTCTACACACACAGCGACCAAGCGTTCACACGCTCCGAGATTGCGACAGCCATCAGTGAAGACCCGAACACAGTCGGCACTGCACTCTCTCGACTCAAGGGCCGAAGCCTCGTTCGCCACAAGGGAGAGTTCTGGGCAATCACGGACGACGACGAACGCGTCGCCGCCGCGTACGACCTCCACACCACGACCGACAGACTGGACGACGAAGACGGCGGCATCGACGCCGACGAGTGGGACGCAGTCGCTCCAGAGACACCGCATCCAAGCGAACGAGACGAGGACGACCAATAGATGCAACCGAGGCGTGGTGATGTCGTCCGGAGTTCTGACCCGTTCAAACTCGGTGACGACAGACAACGGCCGTGGCTCATCGTCAACAACGACTCCCACCCGTTCGGTGACCAGCAGTTCATTGCGGTCGCTATCTCGACTAAGCAGTACGAGGACTCGCTCCCACTTACCGATGACCTGTGGGCAGTCGGTGGCGTTCCTCGCGACTCGTTCGTCTCTCCGTGGGCAATTCACTCACCTCGGAAAGAAGACTTCGTGGCGTGGCAGGGGCGTCTCGAAGGGACGTTTGTGGACCGCGTCGTCGAGCACGTCGAAGGGTATCTGAAGTAGCCAGAACTGAGAGTCGCTAATCGTCAGACTGCACGTCGATTAACACAGATTCGTCACACGCGATGACGAACACCAGTCGAGTCCGTCTCTTTGCACGACCCTCTGAATTAACCGTACGGAGATGTCTTTGGTCCGGAACCAGTCCCTCCATCCACTGAGGAGTCTGACGTGCAAATCTCCATTGGCTACTAGTAACGACGAAGTTTTGACACCTCAAATCGCGCCCACGTCGTGCAGGTATTCGATATCTTCGGGCGCGTACCCGTACTCGCTGAGGACTTCCTCCGTGTGTTCACCGAGAAGGGGAGGGTGGCGACGAATCGACGTCGGTGTCTCCGAGAAGTGCATGGGGCATCCAGCCATCTCGACGGTGCCGGCCGTGGGATGTTCGACGGTCTGGTGCATTCGTCGAGCGTCGACTTGAGGGTGGTCGAACACGTCTTCCATATCGTTGACCGGGCTGACGGGAACGTCGTGCTCGCGACAGCGCGAGACGACTTCGTCGGTCGTGTACGTCGCGAGCTCCGTGGCGAGAATCGAATCGAGGGCGTCCCGATTGTCGACGCGGTCGGCGTTCGTCGCGAAGCGTTCGTCGTCCACGAGGTTCGGCAGGTCGAACGCAGCACAGAACCGAGGCCAGATGTGCTCGGACGCGCAGGCGACGACGGCGTAGTCGTCGCGGGTCTCGAAGGCCTGATAGGGCGTGATAGTCGGGTGCTTACTCCCCATTCGCCTCGGTGGGGTTCCCGTCGCGAAGTAATTCGAGGCCATGTAACTCATCCACGCGACTTGTCCATCGAGGAGGCTGACGTCGACTTTCTGCCCGGTCCCGTCACCGAGTTCACGATGCAGTAAGGCGGCGAGAATCGCCTGTGTGGCGTACATCCCTGCCCCGATGTCCGCGATGGCGACGCCGACTCGAACGGGGGGACCGTCCTCCTCGCCGGTGATACTCATCATACCACCTTCGGCCTGCATCATGATGTCGTACGCAGGGCGGTCTTTGTGCGGCCCCCATTCACCGTATCCGGAGAGCGAACAGTAGACCAACTCCGGGTTCTCTGCGCGGAGGTCCTCGTAGCCGAGGCCCCACTGCTCCATCGTTCCGACTCGGAAGTTCTCGACGAGGATGTCGGCCTCGCCCACGAGGTCACGAAACACCTCGCGCCCCGCATCGGTCGAGAAGTCGAGCGTGGCCGAACGCTTGTTGCGGTTGATACTCAGGTAGTAGGCACTCTCCTCGGTGTCGCCGTACGATGGCGGTCGCCAGCCACGGGTCTGGTCGCCGACACCGGGGCGTTCTATCTTGATGACGTCCGCACCGAGGTCACCGAGTTGCATCGTGCAGAATGGGCCCACGAGGACACGGGACGCGTCGACGACGGTGAGTCCGTCGAGAGGACCGGTCTCACCCTCCGGGGTACGGGCTTCACCGGTCATCGGTTGGGTCGTGAGCGAGGGTTCCTGTCAGTTTGTGTCCGAGAATGCGCGGCCAGTCGCGCGCCATCTACACGTTGTTTCGGTGCGCCGCCGTACTCCAAGTGGCCCGTTGGGGTCGGAATCACACTCTGTTCGTGACTCTTCTCGCGACTACCTGCCCCTGTTTGGGCACTCGCCGAGAGCGCGCGGATATCGTTCTCACCCATACTCGGTATCGTAGTCCTATGACCAATCGCGCGTCGTTAGTTCTGTCGGTGGTCGAAACGGGGTGACGACGAACAGGTGCGCGCGTCGGCACGGTGGTCGATGGAGGCGCTCAGCACCACCATATATCCAGCGTCACCGAACGACCGCTCATCGCGGGTATCGGGGCTATCAGGTCTGATATGGGGGAAGGAACACATTTTACGTCACGTTTTTTGGAGATAACCATGGGACCAAGAACCGTAGACCCGGGAGGTACCGATACCACACTCCGTAAAGTGGCGAACAAGTTTCAGAGAGTAATCAGGTATATTCCAAAGGGAGATTCGATACCCGACAAAGCGTGGCGGCGTCGGCACAGAAATATCGTCTTACTTCTCGTCGCACATGCGCCAGCGTTGTTCCTCCTCGGGTCGTACACCGGGACAGAATCACTACTCACAGGGGCGACTTTCACGGCCGTCCCCACCGAACACGCCCTCGCCGGCACCGGCATAATCCTCGGCTTCGCGCTCGCGGCACTCGCACCGTGGTTCTCACGCCGAATACGAAGCGCACTCGCGTCGGTAGGGTTGATGACGTGTTCGGCGATTCTCGTGTACTTCTCCGGCGGGTTCATCGAGGCACACTTTCACTTCTTCGTCATCGTCGGCGTCATCGCAGTCTACGAGGACTGGGTTCCGTTCGTCGCCGGCGTCCTGTACGTCGCCGTCGAGCACGGTATCTTCGGAATGTCGTACCCTGAGATGGTATACAACCACCCGGACGCCGTGGCGAGGCCGATGGGATGGGCGGTAGTTCACGCGGTGTTCCTTCTCGCACTCTCCGGCGCGCTCGTAACGAACTGGTTCTCGATCGAGCGCTCTCGCGAAGAGACCAAACAGAAGATGCAGAACCTCGAAGACAGTCAAGAGGCGAAGGCGAAAGTCGAGCGTCTGAACGACCAGCTAGTCGTTCAAGCCGACGAACTCGCCACGGCCATGGACGCAGTCTCGGAGGGGGATTTCACTGCTAGCCCGCCGGAAGAGACCGATATCGAGGCCATCGAAGAGATAAGTGACGCGTTCGTGGAGATGAAACGAGAACTCTCGGCGACCATCGTAGACTTACGAGACTTCGCGACGACTGTCGAGCAGACGACACAGTCGGTCCACGACGACGCCGAGACACTCGAACGGACACAGCGGCAACTAGCAGCGGACGTTCGTACCTTTGCCACGGACGTGCGTGAGCAGGCACACGACCTCGAATCGACCACCGACGAGTTGAGCAGTCTCTCGGCGACCATCGAAGAGATTGCCGCGAACGCCGACCAAGTCTCGGACGAAGCCAGCAGTGCAGCAGCGGCGGCCGAGTCGGGAACGGGAACCGCGACAGACGCAATCGAAGCAATCGAGAACATCGAACAGAGCATCAGTGAGCTTGCAGAGTTAGTCGAATCACTCGACGCCCGGATGGACGACGTCTCGAAGAGCACCGACCTCATCGAGTCGATTGCCGAGCAGACGAACACGCTCGCACTGAACGCCAACATCGAGGCTGCACGTGCTTCGAGCGGGAGCGAAGGGTTCGCTGTCGTTGCCAACGAAGTCAAATCCCTCGCTGACGAGACCCAGAACCACTCGTCCGCAATCGAGCAGACCATCGACGAGACAGTCGAAGACGTCGAACGTGTTCAGGAAGAGATGCAGCAGACGAAGGTGCAGATACAGACCGGAAAGTCGACGACAACTGACGCCGGTGAAGCGTTCGCAGACGTCACTGAGATAGTCGAAGGTGTCGACGTCTCGGTCGACGAAGTCGCCGCAGCGACCGACGACGGCGCTCGAACGACCGAAGAGGTAGTCGACGCAATCATCAGAGTCGCCGACCGCTCGCGAGACATTGCGGAGCAAAGTGACACACTCGCTAGCCAAGCTGAGGCCAGAGCGACGACGATTTCAGAGATTCGAGCACAACTCGGCGAACTCAGGGGGCAGACTGGCGGCTTACAAGACCAACTCGGGACGTTCGAGTGTGAGATGCCAGCCGACGACTGAAATCGGGAGGCAACGCGAGGGGGCTGGTCTCTACACAGACCTGCCGGCAACTGCGCCGGTCCAACGAAAATGTCCTGACTGCGTACTCGTGGTCGTTCGATAGCCAGTGTCGGAAGTACCGACGTGGATACGACTCACTTCGATTCGATTTTCCCAGCGAACGTCTGGGTAGTGATGACCCCATCTTCGACTACGAACGTGTCCGTGCAGAACTCGTAGACGTTGTCCGGTGTCTCTCCGTGCCACGTGATGAACGCGATATCGCCTTCGATTGTCTGGAGGTCGATGTCCGCGTAGGCACCTTCCTGTCCGAAGTCAGTGAATAATTCCTCGAAGAACGTTGGAATCTCGTCGAGACCCCGGTACGTCTCTTCGGGCGTGATGACGACCGACGAATCGTCGTAATCAGCCAGTATTCCGTCCATATCCCCCTCGGCGAACGTTTTGAGGTGGTGACCGAGCACCTCTTCTGTCGTCTTCATTCGAATCCACCACCCACTAGATTGTTCTAATTAATCATCAAGATATGGCTCGGGTCACGAACTCGTCTTCGTGTGTAGGAGGGAGGGACGCGAACGGAATGCAGTCCGTTACTGTCCCACGTCGGGACGGCGCTGTTCGAGTTCCGATTGTACGTCACCCCACGAGACCGGTGGTTCGAACTCGTCCAAGCCCTCGCGGAACGACGTCAGTCGGTCCTCGAATTGGGCTTGCCACGTCGCCTGCGCGAGCGAGTCGAGTTCGTCGCCGAGCGTCGTCGTCCGGTCGTCGAGTTCGTCGAGTCGGTCTGCTATCTCGTCGAGTCCGTCGGCGTCGACATCATTCCGGTCTGCGAGTTCGCGGAGGTCGGCGAGTTCCGCTCGCACGTCAGCGACCAGCAGTGAGACGACGTGGCGACGAAGCATCGCGTCGAACCACAGTCGCCCGTCGTCTGTGGTCGATAGTTCCTCGCACGTGCACGCAAGGTCGTCGAGCGACTGCTCGAGTGCGTCGACGTCGGCGTCGAGTTCGTCGCGACGCCAGTCGTGCGAGGAGACCCACCGCTCGAACTGTTCGAGGTCCAACTGCGTGTCGTCCGCGACGCGCGTGACGGTCTGCGCCTCGGAGGTGACGTCCCGGAGGCCAGTCACGAGGCCGTAGAGGTCACCGTCGCCGTTTCGCCACCCGGAGAGCGACTGAATCGAAGCACCGAGGTCGGTCACGTGCGCATCGAGCGCCGAAACCGTCGACTCGAACGTGTCGAGACGAGACCGAACAGTATCGACGCCCGAGACGTCCTTCGCCGTCGCTGTCGCGTCTTCGAGCGCCTGCTGTGCGAGTTCGACGCGCGTCTCGGCCGTCGAGAGGACCATCGATGCGTCGGCTACTGTCTCGTCGATTGCGTCCTCCGTCACGACGCCGTCGTCAGTGACGTGGCCGAGAATCGCCTCCACGAACTCGGGGTCGCGCGAGTCGTCTGCGGCCACGAGGGCGTCCGTCGCGTCGCCTTTCGACATGCCGACGACGCTGTCGGGGGCGTGCTGACTGTCCGGTTGGTCCATGTCGAAGTCACGAGACTCCGGCGTATACATTTTGTCGGTTTGTGGATATATAGTGGAATATAGCAATATGTCCAGAGGGTAGCAATACTGCGAGAGAGGTATCAATACCCGTGAATCTGAGCGAACCAGAGTAGTATTATAAACGCATTTTATTATATCACGGGTCTGGTCAGTTGATGGCGCGTGACTCCAAAGCGTTGACAGAGAGCGTATCACGTCGGAAATTCCTCGTCTCCTCCGGTGTTGCCGGACTGGCCGGCCTCGCTGGCTGTACGGGTGGGTCGGGTTCGGGCGACGAATCCGAAGAGACTGAGGCTCAGACTGAAGCGCAGACCGAAGCTCCGGAAGAGACCACCGAAGCCTCGAGCGAGGGCGGGAACTCCCAGCCGGAGATGCTCACCGCCGAGGGTTCCTCGACGGTCTACCCCATCGCGAACAAGGGGAGTTCGTACTGGAACTCCAACGCACCGGCGAGCGACGGTGAGTACTGGGGTTCGAGCTCCGAAGGGACCGTCCCCGGCTGGGACGAACTCGACGCAGGCGACATGCGCCTCGCCGACTACTTCGCGTCCCTCTACGGCTTCGAGCCGACCGAGACGCAGGCGAACCCGCCGTTCGCGACGTCTATCGGTCTGAGCCACTCCGGGACGGGATGTAAGTCCGTCCGCGACGGCCTCGTCGACATTGGTAACTCCTCCGGCCCTATCACGGCCGAACTCGGCATCAGCGAAGCCGAGCGTGACGAGAAGTACGTCGACCACGTCCTCGGCCGCGACGGCCAGCCCGTCGTCGTCTCGAAGGACGTCTTCGACGCAGGCGTCACGGAACTCACCGGCGAGGAAGTCAAGAAAATCTACCAGGACGAAATCACGAACTGGAGCGACGTCGGCGGCCCGGACAAGGAGATTTACGTGGTCGGCCGTGCGGAAGGGTCCGGTACGGACACCGCGTTCCGTCTCAACATGCTCGGTGACGCCGAGGCCGCGATGCCCGGTGTCGACACCCGTAAGGGTCAGAACCAGCAGGTCAAGACCGTCGTCCAGCAGAACGAAGGTGCCATCGCGTACATGGCACTCGCATTCACGGGACCGCAGGTCAAGCCAATCGGTATCGAGTTCGACGGCACGCTCTTCGAACCCGACAAGGACGCCGAGAACACCATCTTCGACAGCGCGTACCCACTCAACCGTGACCTCCACCAGTACACGACCATCACGGAGGACACCCCGAGCGGGACGGACATGCGCGAAGCAGCGTTCATCAACATGTTCCTGACCACGTTCGGTCAGAAGCTCTTCGTCGAGGACAACAACTACATCCCACTCCCGACGAAGGACATCGAGTCCGAGGCAGCCAAGCTCCCCGACCAGGCCTAAGACGCGTCACGTAACGCTGTATCAAGCCTGAAACTCCGTTTCTTTCACACTCATACGTACCAACCATGACCACTCTTTCAGACAACGACGGCGGCGGCCTTCGAGCTGCGGCACGGCGGGAGGTTCAGCGGGGCCGTGACTTCGTCGACGAGACTGAACCGGAAGCGCTCGTCACGGTCACTGTCGCGGCAGTCGCACTCCTCGCCGCGTTCGTCGGCTTCTTGACCGTCTCGTCGCTGACAGCCATCCCGTTCGTGGTGTTCCTCGTCGCGTCCGGGTACGGCTGGTTCCGGCATCAAGAACTGACCGCACGCGTGTTGACACTGACGACCACCATCTCGACCATCCTGATACTCGGGCTCATCCTCGTGTTCATCTTCGTCGAGGCGTGGCCGACAGTCGAATACGCCACGGTGACCGTCTTCGGGATTCCACTCCCAGGGCTCCGCCTCTTCATCGAAGCGCGGTGGAGTCCGGTGACGCCGCCGCTTCGGTACTCGATGGTCCCGATGATTCACGGGACGGTCCTCGTGACGATTATCGCGACGGCCGTGGCCGCACCGCTCGGGGTCGCTGCCGCACTGTTCCTCAGCGAAATCGCACCGCGGACAGTCCGCGAACTCGTCAAACCCGGCGTCGAGATTCTGGCCGGAATTCCCTCCATCGTCTACGGGTTCATCGGCTTTACCATCCTCAGCCCGTGGGCCTCCGACCAGTTCGACATCGTCGGGCAGGGGACGTACCTGTTCGTCGGTGTCGTCGTCGGCCTGATGGCGCTTCCGACCGTGGTTTCGGTCGCAGAAGACGCGCTCAACAGCGTCCCCGAATCGATGAAGAGCGGGTCGCTCGCGCTCGGGACGACCGATTGGCAGACGATGACCTCCATCACGCTGCCGGCGGCGTTCTCCGGCGTGTCGGCGGCCGTCTTGCTCGGCGTCGGGCGCGCCATCGGTGAGACGATGGCCGCGACGGTGATGCTCCGAGGCAGTCCGGGGCTCACCAAACCGCTGTACAACGTGTTCTACGGGAACGACACGCTGACCTCGCTCATCGCCGCGAACTACGGTGACGCCGACGGTCTGCAGATGTCCGCGCTGTTCGTCGCGGGCGTCATCCTGTTCATCACGGTGCTGTTCCTCAGCATCGGCTCGCAGTACATCGAAGCGCGCATGCAGCAGAAGCTTGGGGGTGCCGAATAATGGCGGGCGCAGTCGAGTCCTCACTCGTCAGTGAAGACACGTCCGGGACCGAGGCAGTCGCCGCAGGTGTCGTCGGCATCGCCGCAGTCCTGTTCGGCCTCTCGCTCGGTTCGATGTTCGAACTCCTGAGCATTACCGACCCTATCGCGGGTGTCCCGATGGTCGCACTGCTCGGTGCGCTGTTGGCCCTGTTGGGCCTCAGTGTGGTCGGATTCGGTCTCGGGTCGCGGTTCGGCTACGTCGCGACGGACCCCCGACCGTCCGCAGGGTTGGTCGCGTCGATTGCCTTCTCGTGCATCTGGTTCGCCGTTGGCGGACTCGTCGCCTCTCAGACCTTCGGACTCGGCACCGTCGGGTGGGTCGCTGTCGCGTTCGTGACCGGTGGCCTCGCGTTCGCCGGGACCGCACTCCCGCGCGAAGACGTCGGGTCGACGCTCCCCGTCGGCGTCTTTGCAGTGTTCGTCGGCGTGGTCTTCCTCACGGGCGTTATCGGCCCGTCGTGGGTGTGGGACCTCGGGTGGGAACAGCAGGCATCGTTCAACGCCGAGTTCTCGATTCCGGTGATAACGGCGTTCAGTTCGCTCCTCGTCAGTTGGGCGTCCGCGAAAGCGTACGGTGGCTTCGGGGCACGCGGCCGACACGTCGGCGCGTACCTCCTCGTCTACCTGAACGCGCTCTCCATCATCGCCGTGTTGTTCCTCCTCGTCGCGTTCACCGTGTTCAAGGGTCTTCCGGGCCTGTTCAACGGCCTCACCTTCGGCCTCGGTTCCGGACCGGAGACGACGCTCTTCGGCTTCACCTTCGCGTGGCCGTTCGCGTGGCCCTTCGTGATGAACGGTGTCGCACTTCTCAACGACGTCAACGGTGTCCTCCCGGCTATCGTGGGGACCATCTGGCTCGTCATCGGCGCCGTCATCTTCGCCGTTCCGCTCGGTGTCGGCGCGGCAGTGTTCATCACCGAGTACGCCGACCGTGGGCGCTTCACGCAGGTCGTCGAAATCGCCACGAACGGTCTCTGGAGTACCCCGAGTATCGTCTTCGGCCTGTTCGGACTGGCGTTCCTCGTTCCGCGTCTCGGAAACGGGAAGTCGCTCCTCGCAGGCATGCTCACGCTCGGGTTCATGCTCCTTCCGCTGGTCGTCATCACCAGTCGTGAGGCGATGCTGTCAGTGCCTGACGAGTACCGCGACGCGAGTGCAGCACTCGGCGTCACGAAGTGGCAGACGATTCGAAGTGTGGTCCTCCCCGCATCGCTCCCCGGAATCGTCACGGGGATCATCCTCGGTGTCGGCCGTATCGCCGGTGAGACGGCACCCATCCTGCTGACGATGTCCGGGAGCGTCGCACCCCCAGGCAGTCAGACGGTGGACGTCATCGGCGGATTCAGCTTCACGTCCTCGCCGCCGTTCGTCTCGAATCCCGAACTCCTCCAGGCGACGTCGGCCCTCCCGTATCAACTCTACTCGCTCATCACCGCAGGCGTCGGGCAGTCGTCGAACATCGCGGACATCGAGCAGTTCCGGTGGGCGACGGCCCTCATCTTGCTCGTCGTCGTTCTGAGCTTCTACGCAGTCGGTATTGCCACCCGGTACTACTTCCGGCGGAAACTGCAGCACGAGTGAACATCCATGAGTAAGACCTCACAGACGACAGAAGACGAGACGAAGCGTACCGACCAGCCACTCGAAGTCACGGCTGGTGAGACACGAGAGCGGACCCAAGACGAGTGGACCGACTACGAGTTCGAGGGACAAGCCAAGTTCAGCGTCGAGGACCTCGACGTGTACTACGGCGACGACCACGCACTGAAGGGCGTCTCGATGGAGATTCCCGAAAACAGTGTCACCGCCCTCATCGGTCCGTCCGGGTGTGGGAAGTCGACGTTCCTCCGGTGTCTCAACCGGATGAACGACCGCATCAGCGCCGCGCGCATCGACGGGTCCGTCGAACTCGACGGCGAAGAGATATACCAGGACGGCGTCAACCTCGTCGAACTCCGTAAACGCGTCGGGATGGTGTTCCAGTCGCCGAATCCGTTCCCGAAGTCCATCCGCGACAACATCTCGTATGGCCCCCGAAAGCACGGAGACCTCGAGACAGGGTTCCTCTCGAGCCTGCTGGGTCGCAGTGACGAGGAGGAAGTCGACGAGTTGGTCGAACGGTCGCTCAGTCAGGCCGCCCTCTGGGACGAAGTCGAAGACCGTCTCGACGACAACGCACTGGGCCTCTCCGGCGGGCAACAACAGCGTCTCTGTATCGCCCGTGCGCTGGCGACGGACCCCGAAGTCATCCTGATGGACGAACCGGCATCGGCACTCGACCCGATTGCGACGTCGAAAATCGAGGACCTCGTCCACGAACTCTCCGAGGACTACACCGTCGTCATCGTCACCCACAACATGCAGCAGGCGGCCCGCATCTCCGACCAGACCGCCGTGTTCCTGACGGGTGGCGAACTCGTCGAGTACGGTGACACAGACCAGATATTCGAAGACCCGGAGAGTCAGCGCGTCGAAGACTACATAAGCGGCAAGTTCGGGTAACCGGGGGCGACCGTCGAGTATCCGGCTGAACCCCAGGGTGCAACGGACGGCAGACGACACGTCGGTGGCAATACCCCGCACACCGCCGACACGACCACAGACACAACCAAACACATGGACACACGGAAAATCCAGCAGGTCAGTAACGGGACGTTCACAGTTTCACTCCCCAAAGATTGGGCGAACGCGGAAGGGATAACCACTGGAACGGTCGTCGACCTGCACACACACATCGACGGTGTCCTCGTCATCCAACCGCCGGAGGGCGGCAGTGACCCGATAGAACGGGTGACGCTTCGACCGGCGGACGCCGACCCCGGCCACCTCGAACAGGTTCTCCGGGCGGCGTACGCTGCCGGGCCGAGAGAGGTGGCCCTCGAGTTCGACGGCGGAGCGACGCCGGACCAGCGACAGACCGCACGACGGGTCGTCCGGAATCTGGTCGGTGTGACAATCACCGAAGCGTCGGACACGCAGATTGTCGTTCGGAACGTCCTCGACGCGAACGAAGTCTCGATTCGCCAGTCGGTTCGGCAACTGCGATTCGTCTCGTTGTCTATGCACCGCGATGCGACTGCTGCACTCGTCGACGGCAGGTCACCGGGAGAGATGATGGGCCGCGACGACAGAGCAGACAGACTGTACGCGATGGTCGAACGACACTATGGCCGTGGCATCGAACGCCTCGACGAAATCGACGCCCTCGGCGAGACACGAGAAGAGTTGCTCCACCTCCACGAGACTGCCAGAGAGTTAGAACGCATCGCAGACCACGCCGAACGCATCGGCGAGATTGCGGCGACGGTAGACGACCCCGTTCCAGAACCGGTTCGCGACGAGGTTGCGGACATCGCAGAAGAGACGCACGACGCTGTCGAGTCGGCGGTCGATATCGTCTTCGACGGCGCGAGTGCCGACACTGCACGAGAGGTGCTCCACGTGAGAGACCGAGTCTGTGACCGACTCGACTCGCTCGAACGACGGGTGGTCGAAGAACACGGTGGGGACTATCGATACGTCCACGCCCTCCACGCACTCCGCCGCACGGCCGAACACGCCACTAACATCGCGGAGGTTGGCCTTCGGACGGCAGTCCACCGCGGCGACCTGGACGACACCGGCATCGACGAAGAGATGCCGGGGGCGGGCGGCCGAGCGTCGAGCGTCTAAGTTTCCAGTACGCGCCGACCGAGAAATCCCCACGGAGACCACCGGTGGCCGTGGATTTATGCTCTCGAATTCCTACTAGCCCGAGTGTGGACACCCCGTTCGACATCCTCCATATCACCCCGGATGCAGACGAAGCGGACGTTATCGAAGCGTATCGCCAACGGGTGAAAGAAGCGCACCCCGACCACGGCGGGTCTGCAGACGAGTTCCAACGAGTCCGGGCGGCGTACGAAGAGATACGGACAGGATACTCACTCGGTGAGAGAGATATCGCACGCGCCGACGAGAGTGACCGGCCGGGCGACGCGGGTGAGGACGACGCCGAGTCGGACGCAGAACCAGATGGAACCCGCGTCGAATATCTCGACTACGACGTGCTCGACGAACACTCGTGGGAACTCACCGACGAGGACCTCTTCGAGAAGGCGGCCGCCGCCGGACTCGACGCCGAGTCGTACGGAACAGTCGTGGTCGAACCGCGAACGTGTCTCCTGAAGGCCGCCGAAGCAGACGGACACAACTGGCCGTACGCGTGCCGTGGCGGTGCCTGTGCGAACTGCGCCGTCGCCGTCGTCGAAGGTGACATGGAGATGCCGGCGAACCACATCCTCTCGTCGGAGATGATGGACTTCGGTATCAGACTCTCGTGTATCAGCGTACCGACGACGGACGAAGTCAAAGTCGTCTACAACATCGAACATCTCCCCGGACTGGACGAACTCAGGTTGCCGTCACAGCAGGCACGGCGCGTCCGCCCGAGTGACTGAGCACACAGCGAGAGGTCGCAGATTCCCGTCCATCGGCCGGTTGTGCGAGGCATCGCCCAACCGCGGCCCAGTTAAGCTTCGATGGATTCCTTACAACGACATGACTAATAGACAGACTCGGCGAGGGTTCCTCCGTCTCGCCGGTGCGGGCAGTGTCGGCCTCGCGGGGTGTCTCGGAGGCGGACAGATGGGCGGCGGTGGAACAGGTGGTGAGATGGGTAGCGGCGGTGCCGGTACAGAAGGAACCGACGAATCGGGCGGCGACCGCCTCTGGTACACGACAGAACTCACCGACGTTCGGTCGGGAGAGGTGTTCACCATCGAGGAACTCGTAGACAGACCCGTCTTCGTCGAGACGTTCGCAGTGTGGTGTTCGAACTGCCTGCGTCAACAAAAGGAGATGATAAATTTCCACGACGCCGTGGGTGACGACGTCGTCACCGTCGCCCTCGACATCGACCCGAACGAAGACGCGGAGAAGGTTCGCGAACACGCCGAACGCCACGGGTTCGACTGGCGGTACGCACTCTCGCCGGAGTCGGTGACCAAGAGCCTCACCGACGAGTTCGGGTCGTCGATGGCCAGTGCGCCGACTGTCCCGATGCTCCGCGTCTGCCCCGACGGCACGGCGACGCGAATCAAAGACGGGTTCAAATCCACCGACTACCTCCGCGAACGAGTCGCCGAGTGTTGATGGACCTCGCGCCACGCCTGTTCGAACTCTTCGTTCTCGGCGTCGGGACGCCGCTGACCGCAGCGTGTGCCCTGCCGCTGTATCCCGGTTTTCTCGCGTATCTCGCCCGACAGAGTTCGCACGGCGATGGTGACGGTGGCCTCCCAATCGCCGCCCTCGGCGCGTTGGTCACGGTCGGTGCCGTCTCGTTCATGCTCGTCGTGGGCGTCGTCTTCTCGCTCCTCCTCGAAATCTCGCTCACCGCCGTCGTCGAAATCGTCTCGCCACTCGCGTTCGGCGTTCTGTTCGTGGTGAGTCTCGCACTCCTCGCGGACGCGAAGGTGTTCGCTCGCATCCCGACGCTCGAACCACCGGAGACTCGACACCCCGCACTCTCGGCGTTCTCCTACGGGTTCTTCTTCGGCGCTATCGTCTTGCCGTGCAACCCGGGATTCATCGCCCTCTTTTTCGCCCGCGTTCCCGTCCTGTTCGACACGGCGGCAGAGAGTCTACTGGGGTTCTTGGCGTTCGGCCTCGGTATCGGTGCGCCGTTGCTCGCCTTCGCACTCGTCTCGGAACGGTACAGCAGACAGGTCACGCGCTGGTTCGCGCGCCACACCACGAGCATCAATCGCGTCACGGGGGCCGTCATGCTCGTCGTCAGCGTCTACTACCTCGTCGTCGTCTTCGACGTCCTCGGCGTCGCGAGTCAGGTCGAAGCCATCTTCGATGCGACGCTCGAATGACCCGGTAGCGGCCGACCAGATGCGCGTCGAACAGGTCATTTCGCGCGCAGAAGCGCCTATTTCGGTTCGGTCCATGGGGACACCCAGAGACTCATGACCGGCGGCCGGGCACGCCAGCAGGCGATACTCTCATCGCACTTCGCACGCCTCGATTCACAGGCGTGTCTCGCGTTCGTCGCCGAGGTGTGGAGCGCTCGCGGGTTCGAGACGGACACCGACGGAACGGTCGTCTCCGCGACGAAAGGTGGCCGTACACAGGTCATCCTCCCGGTCTGTGGTCGGTGGTGGGACGTGGGACGTTCGATGAGGGGCATCTCTGCGAGACTCGGTGGTGACCGCGGAGCAGCCGGCCTCGATGGGCGACCATCCATCGACGTGGTCGTCTCACTCGGGAGCGACCGCCTCGGAAACACGCTTTCGTCTGCCCACGGCGCTCGACACGTCGATTCGGTGGCCTTCGTCGAGATGCTCCTGTACGGACTCGGCCGAGTGGACGCGAACCGCCTCGCTGTCCGGTATTTCGGTGCCCCCATCGACGGCCTCCGTCCGCCACTTCGGACGCGGATGCGCTGGAAGGTCGCTCGAGGAAGCCAGCGAGTCGCCCACGCGAGTCGCCCCACGGCCCGTGGTGTCACTGTACTCGTGGTACTCGTACTCGTGTTGAGCGGCGGCGCGGTGAATGCTGGCCTCGTCTCGTCGCCGGTCGAGTGGGGGGCGCAATCGGGTACTGGGGCGGCAACCGGCCCGTCTCAGACCGCTGGCGGACAACCGACAGTCGAACCGTACGAACAACCGGTGCAATCGACACCGACGCCGACACCCGGCGCGACAACTTCGATAGCCGACCCACGAGCGGCGACCGCACCGTTCGACGGTGAACCCACTCGTGCCGACCTCGAACCCCTCGCCGACGGCGACCTGAACTCCGTCCCGGGCGTCACAGCGACCGGCATCACGAACCTGACCGCACTCGGCGACGCACACGACGCGGTCCTCTCGAATCGGTCCTACACGCTGTGGTTAGACACCTACCAACCGCGAGACGTCGGGGCGAACTCCAGTCGCATCCAGTACGACACCGACGTGACCGTCTCGGGGGAGACGTACCTCATCGTCGAGAACGTCGAAGCGGGTCGCAATCAGGCCCGCTTGCGGACCGTGTACTACGACGGGAACGACTGGTACGTGACCGAACTCGAAGATGGGCGCGAACAGACGCGCCGTGTCGCGGACAACTCCACGTCCCCGCCGGTGCAGTTCGAACCACGAGAACTGAACCGTGGCCTCGTCCGCCAGTACCTCGCGACGCGGACGACGAACGTGACCGGGAAGGTCCGCGAGGGGAACACGACGTACTACCGCATCGTAGGCGAACAGCGACCGTCGATAGGCGGCGTCGCACCCGTACAGGACTACCGATTCGTCGCCTACGTCGACGACGAGGGATTCGTCTCGGCGGCGAAAGTGACCTACGCACTCGTCTCGGATGCCGGCGTCTACCGCGTCCAGTTCGAGTGGACCTACGGGAACCTCGATTCGACCACCGTGAGTCGCCCCTCGTGGGTCACACTGAACGAGACGGACGGCGACACGAACGAGACTGGTGACGACAAACCCCCGTCGATTCGGGTCTGAAGAGCGGTCGCAGTCGTCCCCTGTCAGTCGCGCCGATGATGATATTTATCCGGGTCTGTTCCCGACGTGTCGATATGGCAATCGAGTCGGGTGACCGCGTCGCCATCGCGTACGTCGGGCGCTTCGAGGACGGAACCGTCTTCAACACGTCCCGCTACGACGTGGCAGTCGAACACGGCCTCTTCGACGCACAGGAACGCGGCCGAGACGACTACGCGCCCCAGTCGTTCGTCGTCGGTGCCGACGAGATACTCCCCGGACTCGACGAGGCAGTCGTCGGGATGACGGACGGAGAGGAGGCGACTGTGACGGTGCCGCCGGAGAAAGGCTACGGCGAGTTCGACGAGAACCGCGTGCGGACGTACGACCCCGAGACGTTCGAAGGGATGGTCGGACAGGAACCCGAAGTCGGCCTCCACGTCCACGCCGAAAACGGCCTCCACGGCGACGTGACTGCCGTCCGTGAAGACGCCGTAGAAGTCGATTTTAACCACGAACTCGCCGGCAAGACGCTGGTGTTCGACATCGAAATCGTCGCCGTGGAGTGAGTCGGCGCCGCCGCCGCTCACTCGTCACCCTGCGACCACTCAGTCGAGTGCGCGGTGCGGTGCGATGTGGGGGCCAGTGTCGCTCTCGCTGTCTACGTCGGCATCGACGCGGAAGACGTCGGCTAACAGGTCCTCGGTGACGACTTCTTTCGGCGGTCCCCAGTCGTACGGTTCACCGTCTTTCATGGCGATGAGGTTGTCCGCGAACCGCGCCGCCTGCCCGATGTCGTGGAGCACGATACCGATTGTAATCTCTTCTTCGCGGTTGAGGGTTCGGACGACTTCCATCACGCGAAGTTGGTGGTGCAAATCGAGGTACGTGGTCGGTTCGTCGAGCAACAACACGTCGGTGTCCTGTGCGAGGACCATCGCAATCCACGCGAGTTGCTTCTGGCCGCCGCTGAGGTTTCCGACCGCCTGCGTTCGGATTTCTTCGACGCCCGCTAACTCGATGGCCCGGTCGATAGCCACTCGGTCCTCGTCAGTGAGCGAATCGAAGAAGCCCCGGTGAGGGTACCGACCGTGCGAGACGAGGTCTTCGACGGTGAGACTCGCGGGTGATTCGTTCTCCTGTGAGAGGAGTCCAACCCGTCTGGCGAGTTCCTTCGAGTCGAACGACTGGATTCGCTGTCCATCGACGAGGACTCGCCCGAACTCGGCGTCGTGCTGGTTCGCCATCGTCTTCAGCAACGTACTCTTGCCACTCCCGTTCGGGCCGACGAGTGCCGTCACCTCTCCCGCCGGGATGACGACGTTCTCGCACTCGACGACCGGTTCGTCGGTAGTCGGGTAGCCGATGGCGAGGTTCTCTCCGACGAGTTCGCTCGCCGTTGGTGAACCGGTCGAGGGTGTTCGTTCGTCGCCCATCAGATATCACCCATCTGGTCCTGTTTGCGCATCAAGTAGAGGAAGTACGGGCCGCCGAGGAGACCGGTGACGATGCCGACGGGAATCTGGGCCGGACGCAACGCGAGGCGGGCACCAACGTCGGCGGCGACCATCAGTGCCGGACCGGCGAAGAGACACCCGACGACGAGTTTCTTGTACTCGCTGCCGACGATGTTGCGGACCATGTGCGGCACGATGAGGCCGACGAATCCGACGATACCGGCGACGGCGATGCTCGCCGCGGCAGCGAGGACAGCGACGCCGGAGAGTGCGAATCGGACCTTCTCGACGTTCATGCCGAGCGAACTCGCCGTGTTCTCGCCGAGGAGGAGGACGTTCAACTGCCGCGAACTGACCAGTGCGAGCAGCATCGCCACGACAGTCCACGGGAGAGCCATCCGGACTTGCTCCCAGTCGGTCCCCGTCAGTGACCCAGTCGTCCACGCGATTGCACTCTGGACGACGCCGATGTCGTCGGCGAAGAAGAACAGCGCCGTCTGGAGACTCCCGAACACCGTCCCGACGATGACGCCCGCGAGGACGAGTCTGACGGGGGACGTGCCGTTCTTCCACGCGATGGCGTAGACGGTGAGGAACGCGACTGCCCCACCCACGGAGGCGACGAGTGGCAAGAACGTCGACAGTCCCGAGAAGACCACCAGTGTGAGGAGAATCGCGAGTCCCGCACCGGAGGACACACCGAGGATGAACGGACTCGCGAGTTCGTTCCGCGTGACTGCCTGAAAGATGGCCCCGGAGACGGCGAGGTTCATCCCCACGAAGATGGCGACGAACACGCGCGGAAGTCGGATGTTCCAGACGATGAGCGTCTGTTTACTCAGTTCCGGCAGGTCGCCACCGAGCAGGAACGCGGTCCACGCCTGCGAATTCAGCAGGACCGCTGGGTCGAAGACTGCCCGCCACGCCTCGACGATAGTCATAGAGAAGGTACCGAACGTCACCTGCACGAGACCACCAGCGACGACGACGAGGAGACTCCCCACACACAACGCGGCGAGCGACCCGTCGAACCACTCGATGAACCTCCCAGTAATCGGCTCACGACCCTGTGAGGTGTCGGTCGCCTCACTCACTGCTCGGCACCCCCGAGTTCGCGCCCGTCGAGATAGTCGCAAAGCACCTCGTCGGAGACAGCGTCGAGGACACGTCCTGTCCCAATCGTCTCCACGAGGCGTCGAATCCCGTGAGACTCGGCGGCGGCAATCTCCTCGTCGGTCCGCCGCGTCTCAAACGCCCGGTCGATGTAGGACTCGCGGAGGTCGGCGAGGTGGTCGTCGTCGATGTCAGCGTCAGCGGGAACCTGCTCGTCGAACCACTCGCGCCAGCGGTCACGCTCAGCCCACTCGCCGGCGAACTCGCTTTCGGGGCGAAGCCAATCGTAGTGCGCCGCGAGGACGCCCTCGGGGAACCTCTGTTCGCGGCGGTGGTCTTCGAGCAAGCACCGAGCGACGTGCGCGCCCTGCCCGGCGGCGATACCGACCTGTGCGTTTCGGTTACCGGAGGGAGCAGCGACGTACAACCCCTCGACCGGGGTCCGGCCATCGTCGTCGGGGTACGACGAGTCGAAGTGTTCGTGAGACTCGCCGTGGTGGTCGTGGCGTTCGAACATCGCGTCGTCGTCGTCGAGACCACGGAGGTAGTCGCCGTCGTACCACGCCGCGGCGACGACGTACTCGGTGACGACCCGGCGACCGTCTTGGGTGGTGACGACGAACCCGTCGCCACCGGACCCAGCGGCACCGTCGGTATCCGCGTCGGTCGTGGTGGCGTCGTCATCGACTCGTTCGACCGATTCGACCATGTCGGCGACGTAGTTCGCACCGGCCTCTGTGACGTGTTCGTGCATCAGCGAGGTGAACGTCTCGACGCCGATGCCGGCGGGGAACCCGAGGTAGTTCTCCAAGTAGGCGCACCGACGGAACGCCGCGTTGCCCCGGTCGAAGACGACTGTGTCGAGGCCGTACCGGGCGGTGAACACGGCCGCGGCACACCCCGATGGACCGCCCCCGACGACGACCACGTCGGAGGTTTCGACATCGCCGTCTGTCCGGCCGTCGGCCATCGTCAGATGTCTCCGTTCACGATATCGGCCACGTGTTCTGCGTCGTAGAGTTGCGATTCGACACCGTACAGTTCTTCGGCGGTACGCTGGGTGAGGGTGAAGTTCGTAATCGGCCCCTGATAGAGGCCGCCAGCGCGATACACGTCGTCGTTCTGGACCGCGGTGAGGGCACTCGCGGTGTCGTGGTTCTGCAGGGAGGAGACGACGGTGTTCTCGAACTCGTCGCGGGTCTTCGCTTCGTATCCGCGGAGCATGAGCACCTCGGGGTCGACTTCGAGCAGCGTTTCGAGGTCGATTGCCGCGCGACTGCCGTGGAAGTCCTTCACGTCGGTGTCGGCGAGTGCGTCGTTCACGCCGAGGTCACGGAGGTGCTTGAACCCGGTCCCACCACCGATAATGTAGGGGTAGAACGACTCGGGTTCGTCGCCGACGCCCCAGAGGACGGCGGCAGACGGACGCTCACCCTCGGCAGGAACGACCGATTCGAGGTTCGTCTGGAACTCGTCGTGGAGCGAGACGAACGCCTCGTAGCGGTCGGTGCGCTGGAACACCTGTGCGAGTTTCTCGAACCCCTCGTAGAGCGTGTAGTAGCGGTAGTCTTCGTGCCACGGGTAGTGCTGGGCGTAGATGCAGTTCCCGAACATCGGGCCGACGTTCTGGTCGACTTCGTCCACGTCGGCCTGCTCCCACCCCTTGAACCGATTCATCAGGAAGTTCGGGTCCATGACGTGTACGTCGGCGTCGAGTTCGTAGAACAACTCCTTGCTGACGCCGTCTTGGTACAGCGAGACCATGTCGCTCTTGTCCACCGACAGCCCCGGAATCGCGTCGTAATACTGCGTGTGGTACCGACTCGTCAACCACACGCCTTTCGGCGGTTCGAGGCCGAGTGCGACGCCCATGTCCGCCCAACTACCGTTGTTGGCGACCCACGTCTCGGGAACCGCGTCGAATTCGACGTCGCCCACGGGTTCGATGGAGACGGAGTACGAATCGTTCGCCTCCGTCGTCTCCGTCGCAGTCGAAGTCGCGGTTTCAGTCACCGTCTCTGCGTCCGTCGTGGTGGCCGTCTCAGTCTGGTCAGGCCCGCTTTGTCCGGTACACCCGGCGAGCAGGCCACCGGCGACGAGGACGCCGGTGCCCTTGAGAATCGACCGCCGCGTCGAGTTGCGCGAACTATTTCCGTCTTCGTCCATGAGTTTTAGGCACACCTAATCCGATAAACCACTTTCGAAGTTTAGGCCCACCTAAAATATTGTTCGTGAAGGATTGGGTCGAACGTCGGGTGCGAGTGAGACAGTCGGGACTCGGCGTGGTCTCGTCGTCACGAGCCATCGCACACCGCAGAGAAAAGGAATCGTCGAGTCGCCGGTCACCGCCGCCGAACGGTGTTCCCCCTCAGCCGAGGAGGTACTTCAGTTTGGGACGCTGTTGGACGAACTCAGTGTCCTCGATGTAGGCGTCGAGGCCGAGGATGCGTCCCGCGGCGAGGGTGCCGACGATGACGAACATCATGAGGCCGAAGAGGTCACCGTTGACGTAGCCGTGACCCCACGCCGCGTTGCCGAGGTAGAAGAACGTCATGAGGAACGCTCCCCCGAAGGCGGCGAGGCGGACACCCGCGCCGACGATGAGTGCGAGGCCGATGAGCGTCTCGCCGAGCGGAATCATGAAGTTCGTGAACTCGAGCATCCACGGGGTCTGGCCCGCCCAGACCAGGAAGGCGTGGACCGGTCCCGGCGCACCGCCGGTGGCGTTCACCAACCACCCTCCCGCGTTGAACGGTTCGGCGGCGAGGTACTTTCCGACCCCCGCGTGGAGGAACCAGTACCCCGTGATGAGACGGGTGAGCACCAGCACGTAGCCGGTTACCCCTTCGGCGTAGTCGAACTCGAGGCGGTTCCCCAGCATCTCGATTTGTCCGGTTGCAGCCATCGTCCTTCACCTCACATGTGAGACGTGGCACCGGAGATGAATATAAAGCCAGACCGATTTTCGAATCCATGGAACTGGGAATCGGCGGTACCCAAAATGCACGTTTCTGGAATCCGAAAACTACGAAATCAACCGACTGCGGAGCGATACGATGTCATCGGTCCACAGCCTCTCGGTAGCGACTGACGAGTGTGGCGACCAACTGGCGCTCGACAGGGGCAGTTCCCAGCAATCGAATCGCGACGGCGTACGCGACGAGTCCTGCGGCGGTTCCGACGGCGACAGCGACGTACCCCGGGAGGAGCAGTTTCGCGCCGAGGGCGACGAGTGCCAGTGGAATCGCCGCGACGAGGGGTTTCGCGTGCCCCCGCGTCACTGGTTGGAGGCCTTCGAGGTAGTACAGGACGAGAACCTCGAACCCGTTGTTCAGCGTCAGCATGAGGAGGTAACTCGCGACGAGTCCGGAGAGGCCGAAGGTGGCGGTGAGCGGAATCGCGACGAGTGCGAGCACGACGGTAATCGCCGTGTTGACCACGAGGAGGGCGCGCTGATTATCCGTCATCATCAGCAGGATACCGACGCTACCGGCGGCGGACGCGACGTACTGCGCGAGGATGAATCCCGGAAGCAACGGTGCGTAGGTCACGAACGTCGGACCGAAGACGGCCATGATAGACTGGCGGAAGACGACGACTGGAACTGCGAGTCCCGTCGCACCCACGAGGACGAGTCTACTCGTCACGTGGTACAGTCGGCGAAGCGCCGTGTGGTGACCCTCTTCGTAGAGGGCCGCGGCGACGGGCGGGATGAACTGATTGATGCCGAGGAGTGGAAGTCGGACCAACTCCCCGAGGAGGACGCCGACGGCGAACACGCCACTTGCAGTCCCCGAGAGGTAGACGGCGATGAGCGGATAGAACCCGAGACGCTGGGTGGTGATGGCGATACCGCCGAAGAACATCGGCGTCGAAAAGCCGACGTACCGTCGGCAGAGTCGTGCGGTGTTCGGCGTTCGAAGTCGCGGACGGAGCCCACGTGACCGACCCAACCACCAGAGTGCGACGACGCCGACGAGTCCCATCGTGACCCAGACGCCAGCGGCGACGACGACCACGTCACGAAACACGAACGCGCCGGCGAGTCCGACGGCGAGTTGGGCGAGTGGAAACCCGAGTCGGAGCGTCAGGTTCAGCGGACCGACTTCCTCGAACGCGCGAAGCATCTCCGTGACGGTGAACAACCAGACGCTCGCCGGCAGGCCGACGGCGAACACGCGCAAGAGGTGTTCGAACAGTGGCCCTTCGTCTGCGATATCCGCAATCGCCGGTGTCGCGAGATACAGCGCACCGCCGAAGAGCGTCGCGACAGCGAGCAACAGGAGACTGGCGAACGTGGCGATGACGTCCCGGTCGGCGTCAACGTCGGTCGTCGGGAGAAATCGGCTCAAGCCGTTTCGAAAGCCGAGCGTGACGTGTGCGAGGTACCGCTGGAGTCGTCGTGCTAAGGCGAACAGGCCGTACGTGCTGGCGGCAAAACTGTTCGTCAGGACGGCCGTGAACGCGAGTCGTAACCCGCGTTCGAAGACGATGGAGGGGACAGAGACGACGGCCCCGTGTGCGACGCGTTCTAACGCGTCTTCGAGTCGCCTATCGGCATTCGTGGCGTCGGACGGGGAGTCGTCTGAGTCGATAGGCACGAGCGAATCGCGGCGGAGCGTGAGCATAAGTTCCACGACTGACCGATGCGAGGACGGACAGAATGACCGACCCCCGAGAACGGCCGGACAGTGTCAAGTGGGTCGCCCGCGTATCTTCTCGTATGGACGTCACTGCAGGCGAGGGCGACGGAGACGGCACCTTCTGGGACCCGAGTGACTGCACTGGAACGCCCTACTGTCCACCGCGGTGTCCGCGCTTCGTCGACAAGTTCGGTGAGGGCCTCGTCATCCGTCCGTACGAGGAACACGACTGGGACGCGCTCAACGAGATGTACCGCGATTACGCGCGGGAACATCGGTCGATGGGCCTGCCACCAGTCGGTGACGTCTACATCGCCGACTGGCTTACGGGCCTCGTCGACCACGGGCGCAACTTCGTCGCCGTCGACGGCGACCGAATCGTCGGCCACATCACCTACGTGCCACGAGAAGGACCCGAACCCGAACTCGCCGTATTCGTCCACCAGGACAGCCACAACCGCGGCATCGGGACCGAACTCTGCCGCCACGTCATCGCCGACGCCGCCACTGCGGGTCTCGATGCACTGATTCTCCACGTCGCCAAGGAGAACCGTCGCGCGATTCACGTCTACCTCGGACTCGGTTTCGAGGTTGTCGCGTCCGAGAGTACGGACACGAAGATGCGACTGGACCTCGACCAGTCGGTCCTCGCGAAGACCCGAACCACACCCGACGCCGGCGAACGCCCCGGCGTGAGAGGCGTCGGGCAGTAGTTCAGCGGTCGCTCGTTTCGGGGTCGCCAAATATAGCTGTGCTGAGGTGGTGAGAGCGAGGTGCGTGGCGACGAACCGTTTGACACGCGGAAAGAGCGAGCGCGCGTTACTCTGCAGTGACGATGTGCTGTTCGTCTGCGTGTTCGATGGCAACGTCGTGTCGGGTGTGTCGGGCGTGGGTTCGCGCCCATCGACGCGCCGGGCCTTCGGACAGGAACTGCTCGCCGTCGGGACAGCGGCGACAACTCACGACCCACGGTTTCACGTCGTCGGGGAAGTGGCCGGTGTGTCGATGGTGGTCGAGGGCGAACTGCTCGACAGACTGGTTGCCGAGTTGTAACTCGTCGAGTTCGTACGCGAGGTCCCACTCGTTCCCACAGCGAGAACAGGAGACGGTCGGCGTATCGTCGATTGGGGCGGTCGGCGGTGGCGTCTGGAAGTCGTCGTCGCTCGGAGTGGACACAGACGGGGTTAGACGCCGAGCCTCTTGTACCTGAAGGCTGGGTGCGCGGGTGAGTCACACCCGACGACTAGTCGAACGTGACCCTCAGGCGTCGCGAGACGTTCAGTCTCGTATTTGTCGTCTGCGAACGTAGTCCAGTCGGGTAGAATCATCGTGAGTGGCAGGACAAACCGCCGAGAGACGACCGAATTCGAGCAGTCGATGCTCATCGACGACGCACTCCCGACGTTCGACGTCACGCAGATACGCCACGTCGTCGTCGACGCGCCACCGGACGCGACGTACCGTGCCGTGATGGACATCGACTTCATGCAGATGGGCGCTGCCGTCCGGGTTCTGAACGAACTTCGCGCACTCCCCGAACGCATTCGAACACTCGCGCGGGGTGAGCGGTGGGACGGCATGCCGGCGGCAGTCACGCTGGGCGACCTGTTCGAGTCGACTGGCTACGTCGTCCTCGGCGAGCGTGAGAGCGACGAATTCGTCTTCGGGGCCGTCGGCAAGTTCTGGAAACCTGACATCGAGTGGGTCGATATCGCCCCCGACGGGTTCACCACGTTCGACCGACCGGGATACGCGAAACTCGCTATCGGATTCTCGGTTCGTCCGTACGGTACCGACCGAACACTTCTCTCGTACGAGGCGCGGACCGCGACGACCGACCCCGGGGCGAGACGACGCTTCCGGCGCTACTGGACGCTCATCGGCCCGTTTGCCGGGTATCTCATGCAACAGGCGCTGGGCCACATCAAAGCAGAAGCAGAGGAGTATCGAATTCCGGTTCGGTGAGGAAGCAGGTCTCTACGAGTGAAGTTCGGTGAATGCAGGTACAACACAAACGCGCCGTGGGACGCTTACCCTTCGCCGACCATCCGGTCTTCTGCGTCCCACTCGCGCTTTCGGAGTTCGTACTTCTGGACTTTGCCGGTCGCAGTCGTCGGCAACGTCTCCACGAACTCGACTTCTTTGACTACCTTGTAACCCGCGAGCGATTCGCGCATGAACGACTCAAGTTCGTCGGCGGTCACGCCCGGGTCCTGTGAATCGCCGTTCGTGGGGAGGACGTACGCCTTCGGCGACTCACCCCACTTTTCGCTCGGTATCGGGACGATAGCGACTTCCGAGACGGCCGGGTGGTCGTGGAGCACGTCTTCGAGTTCGAGGCTGGAGATGTTCTCCCCGCCGGAGATGATGATGTCCTTCTTGCGGTCTTGAATGGTCAAGAACCCCTGTTCGTCGACTGTCGCGAGGTCACCCGTGTGGAACCAGCCCTCGCGCCGGTCGTTGAACACCTCGTGCGTCTCTTCGGGCTTGTTCCAATACTCTTCGAGAATCATGTTCCCGCGGACGACGACTTCGCCGATAGACTGGCCGTCGTGGGGGACGAACTCGCCGTCCTCGTCGACGACACGCACTTCACAGCCCATGAACCCGATTCCGGTCTTCTTCTTGACGGCGAAGCGCGAGTCGCTGTCTTCGTCGTAGAACCGACGGAAGTCCGACGAGACGATGAGTGGCCCCGTCTCGGTGAGTCCGTACATCTGTTTGAAGTGCCACCCGAACTCGTCTTCGAGCGTCCGCATCGTCGCTTCGGGCGGGGCCGCCCCACCCGACGCGATGCGAAGTGGGGTGTCGCCGAGCGTCTGCGGTTCGTGGTCCCGATAGTAGTCGATGAGCATGTTCATCACCGTCGGCGCGCAGCACATGTACGACACGTCCTCGTCGACGACTGTCTCGAAGATGTCGCCGGCGTCGATGCCGCGGGTACAGACGTGTGTCGCACCCATGCCGGTGATAGAGAAGATGTGGCCCCACCCGTTCGCGTGGAACATCGGGAGCGTCCAGAGGTACACGTCGTCGTCGCGTATCTCCTGGTGGGCCGCGGAGAGGTAGGTGTGGATGGCCTCGGCCCGGTGGGTCATCACCACGCCCTTCGGGTCACCCGTCGTCCCCGAGGTGTAGTTGATGGCCGCGACGTCGTCTTCGGCCATCTCGGGGCGTGTGTACGCGTTCGGGTCGGCGTCGGCCACGACCGAATCGAAGTCTTCCCAGTCGCCTTCGACTGCCTCGGCGTCGTTGGTGATGAATATCTCCGCTGGAATGTCGTCGCGGATGGCCGCTATCTTCTCGGCGTACTCGTAGTCGGCGACGACGGCTTTCGCGCCGCAGTCGTTCGCGATGTAGTCGAGTTCGCTCGGTGTCAGTCGGTAGTTCAGCGGCGTGTGAATCGCGCCGAGTTGAATCGTCGCGTACGCCGATTCGAGGTGGTAGTGCGTGTTCGGGTCGATGACGGCGACGCGGTCACCCTTCTCGATGCCGCGCGCCTGCAGTGCCGCGGAGAGTCGGTCCACCCTCTCGCCGAGTTCATCGTAGGTGAATCGCTCTCCAGTGGTCGCTACCACGGCTTCCATCTCGCCGTAGTACCTCCTCGCCCTGTCGAGGAATTCCGTCGCGAGTAGCTCTCTGTGCATGGGTATACCATGACAAGAATACACGGAAAGTGGGGCGGTTCACATGTGAACGGCAGAACGCAACCCGGGGGCCGTAGCCCAGTGGAATCTCCGAACAACCCCGCTACCTCAGACGTTGGGCCGATGGACGATGCGAGAAAACGGGTGGTCGACAGCGGGAACTGAACGTGCCAACGGACGACTGGAGTCTTGGGATGAAAGCACTTATCTATCATGAATCATGATAGCTCACCCCATGGAATCGTTAATGGTCGATATGGTACAATACGACTGTCCATACATCGACACCACAATCGACCACGACGTGTCGTTCACGGGGCTTCACTGGGACTACAATACAGCGCGACAACAGTTCGAATCGCGTGTATTAGTCAAAGGCGACAGCGTAGACGCCCTCGACCAAGGGCTCAGTGCCCTCAGAGAGCACCACAACCATACAGACTATCGGTTGCTCTCGCGTCGTGGCGACCAAGCAATCATCAAGAACGCTGTCGGTCAGACCAGTGCGATGCGAGCGATTCGTGAGAACGGTGGGTACCTCACCGGGGCGTTCGAAGCGAGCGAGGGCAGCGAGCGCTGGCACATCGGGTTCGACCGCAACGAGGCAGTCGGCGACGCACTCTCCGAACTCGACCGGCACAACGACTTTACCGTGGAGTCGCAAGCGACCATCTCGTTCGAAGACTACTTCGACGTCATCAAGAACGTGGACACGGCCAAGAGCGTCCTGGACGCCGTTCGGGGATTGACCGAAACCGAGCGGAGAACGATTCAGCGTGCGATGGGAGCAGGCCACTACGAGACCCCACGTGGTGCGACCGTGACCGACCTCGCGACCGAGTTCGACGTCTCGACGACCGCCGTCTCGAAGAATATCCGTCGCGGCGAGCGAAAACTGCTGACTGCACTCGTCGACGCGATGGACGACGTAGAGAGATAACGGTCGGAGAATCGACGGCTGGAGGTTCCTCTGGAAACCCCGCCGCCCAGACGAGCGATTCGCTCAGTCCGCGTCTGCGCTGCCGACCGAGAGGTACTGTTCGAGCAAGTCGTCGCGGTCCCGCAGGTCGTCGACGGACCCGTCCCAGACGTTCGAACCTTTCTCGATGATGTAGGCGCGTTCCGAGAGACTCAGTGTGAAGTCGACGTTCTGTTCGGTCAGAATGACCGTCACGTCACGTTTGACGACATCGCTGAGGACGTCCGCAAGGTCGTCGACGATGACCGGAGCCAGTCCTTCGGTGGGTTCGTCCAGCAAGAGGACATCCGGGTCCTGAACCAGCGCCCGGGCCACAGACAGCATCTGCTGTTCACCGCCAGAGAGGTTCTGTCCCAGGCTCTCGCGGAGGTCGGCGAGCACTGGGAAGGCGTCGTACATCTCTTCTATCGGCCGGGGGTCAGCGCAGGTGTCCCGGGCGACCTGAATGTTCTCGTTGACGGTCAGGTCGGGGAAGACTCGGCGACCCTCCGGCACCAGCTTGATACCCGCCCGGCTAATCGAGTCGACCGACTCGTCGCTGATGTCCCGGCCGCGGTAGCTGATGTGGCCTTCGCGCCGTGGGACCGTCCCCGTAATCGTCCGGAGTGTCGTCGTCTTGCCAGCGCCATTCCGGCCCAGCAGGCCGACGACTTCGTTCTCCTCGATGGACATCGCGAGGTCGAACAGGACGTGACTGTTGCCGTAGTAGGCGTTGACGTCGTCGAGTTCGAGGATGCTCACACTCCCTCACCTCCCAGATAGGCCTCCTTGACGCGTTCGTCGGCCATCACCTCGTCGGGTGTGCCGTCGGCGATGAGTGACCCACCCTCGAGGACGAGGATGCGGTCCGAGATGCCCAGTACGACCTCCATGTCGTGTTCGGTCAGGACGAACGTCGTGTCCGTCTCCTCGTCCAGTCTGCGGATGAGGTCGACCATCCGGTCGGTCTCGGACTTGTTCATGCCGGCCGTCGGTTCGTCCAGCAGGATAATCGACGGGTCCGTTCCGAGGGCGAGCGCAATCTCGACTTTACGGGCGTCCCCGTGTGAGAGGTTCGCACATTCGGTGTCGGCGACTTCCTCGAGGTTCGTGAGTTCGAGTACCTCCCAGGCGGCCTCGGTGAGTTCCTCGTCGTCTTTCGTGATGGCGGTCAGGTCGTTCGTCCGCCGGTCGTGGCTGATTCGCGCCACTCGGACGTTGTCCAGCACCGTCAGCCCCTCGAAGACGTTGTTTATCTGGTAGGCTCGCGAGAGACCCTGACGGGCGATTTCGTGGGGTTCGTCGTCGGTGACGTCGACCAGTTCGGTGCTGTCCCGAGGGCGGAGCTTCACCGACCCGGAACTGGGCTGGAGCGTCCCGCTCAGCAGATTGTAGAACGTGGTTTTGCCGGCCCCATTCGGCCCGATGATGCTGGTAATCTCGTCGTCGTCGATACTGACCGTGACGTCGTCGACGGCGACGAGGCGGCCGAACCACCGTGCGAGTTCGTCAGTCTCCAGTACCGTACTCATGCTTCCACCGACCCGAACAGGCCCTCGGGTTTGACCAGCAAGATGAGAATCATCGCCAAGAACGGCATCAGTTCACCGGCACCGGTCACGCCGATGACCGGCCCCATCGCCGACATGATGCCGATGACGTACGCGCCGATGAAGGCCCCGCCGAACGAACCGAGGCCACCCAGCACGACGACGATGAACGACTGGATGATGACCTGGTCGCCCAGCACCGGTTTGATGCTCAAGATAGGTGCCGAGAGTGCCCCGCCAAGGCCGGCGAGGGCGGCACCGACGAAGAAGACGGCCGTGTACAACATCGGGACGTTGACCCCGAGTAACTGAGCCATGTCACGGTCACTGGCCGTCGCCCGGACCTTCCGTCCGACGTTCGTGTACCGGAGGGTGGCGAGCAAGACAGCCATCGTCAGGACGGACATCATGATGACGAACGCCCGGTAGGTAGAGATAGTGTATCCAGCCGGGAGCAGTAGTTTGCCGGCGAGTTGAGCCGGTGGCCCGATGCTGGTGGCCGCCCCGAACAGCTCTCTGATTATGTCGGTGAAGATGAGGACGAACGCGAACGTCAACAGCAGTTGGTCGAGCGGTTCTCGGTCGTACACTCGGCGGATGAACCCCCACTCCATACCGGCGCCGATGAGTCCGACCACGACCATGGCGAGGACGAGTCCCGCCCAGATACCCAACTGCGGGAAGGTGAATCCGAGCAGTTCTCCGCCAGTCGAGAACAGGACCACTACGTAGGCGCCAATCATGTAGAGGACGCCGTGGGCGAAGTTGAGGACGTCCATCACACCAAAGATGAGGCTCAGCCCGACAGCCACCAAGAACAGTTGGCTCCCGATGCTGAGCCCGGTGATGAGCTGTGTGACAACGAAATCTACCGATACCATGCGGGGTAGTTGTGTTCCACCCTGTTTATAAATGCACGTGTACTGTTGAACGTTCACATGCCAACGTGCATCTATAATGGATATTCTGTACCTCTAACTTAGCACACAGGTGTGAACTCGGCATGCTACATAACAAAACGAACACGACCAGGGAGGCGTCGGATACATCGGGTGTATCACGCAGGAAGTATCTCGCGGCTGTCGGGGCAGGGGCAGCAACCGGACTCGCGGGGTGCATGGGCGGTGGCGGTGGCGGAACCATCAAAATCGGCGGCATGTACCTCATCACGGGTGTCGCCTCCGTACTCGGCAAAGCCTCTGCGGCAGCGGCCCGGACCGCCGTCGACGCGGTCAACGACGCCGGTGGTATCAACGGCAACGACGTCGAAATCGTCATCCGCGGTCACGGTGACGACCCGGCGGCCCAGTTGAAGAGCCTCGTCCAAGAAGAACAGGTCGACGCCCTCGTCGGGCTGACCTCTTCCGGGGTGGCGCTGGCCAACGCGGAAGCCATCAATCAACTCGGCGTCCCCATGACGCTGACAGACATCGGGACGCCGTACAGCACGGAGTTCGACACGGGCACGTATCCCGACAAGGCCTCGTTCAAGAAGAACATCTTCCGGACGAACGCCAACACGTCTACGAACGTCTACGGCATCGCCGAAGACGCCAACGCGAACCACAGTGGCTCACGCGTCGCCAACATCGGCCCCGGTTACGCCTACGGTGAGCAGGTCTGGAGCTACTTCAAGGCCTACTCCGACGGCCTGGGTGCCGGTCACGAGTACGTCGCCAGCGAGTTCCCCAGTCTGGGTGCGACGGACATGACTCCCCAAATCAACGCCATCATGGACGCAGACCCGGACGTCGTCTTCTCCGGCTTCTGGGCGGGCGACGCTGTCACGTTCTTCAAGCAAGCCACCGAGCAGGGCTTATTCGACCAAGTCGACCAGGTGTACATGACCCTGGCGATGGACCCAACGGTGTTCTCGGCACTCGGGTCGACGATGCCGGAAGGCGTCAAGGTCGCCGGCTGGTACTGGCACTCCGCGTTCGACAACGAGACCAACACGGAGTTCCTCGACCAGTACGCGGACCACGCCGAAGACCTGCCGGCCATCCCGTCGTTCACGGGTGGCAGCGCTTACAGCGCCATCTGGATGTACAAGAAGGCCATGGAAGCCGCCGGCGGAACCGACACCGGCGACGTGGTCAGCGAACTTGAGGGAATCGAGGTCACCGGTCCCCGTGGAACCTGGACCATGAACGCAGAGAGCCACCAGGCCAACGCGCCGTCCGTACTCGGCGTCTCCAGTTCGGACGACGACGTGCCCTACGACGGCCTCGGCCTCTCGAACAACAAGCAAGTGACCCTGACCCGACAGAAGGCCACGAACCTGCTCGACGGGTCCGGCCTCCCACCGGGACTCTAGCGCCGAATGTCTGCCAACACTCGCCACACGTTGCGGCTCGAAGGGAAGCGACTCTGGGTAGCGGCGGCGATGGCGGTTCTGGTCGTCATCCCGTGGGTGCTCCCAGACCTGCAGGTGGACCTGCTGACCCGTGCGCTACTCATCGGTGTCTTGGCAGTCGCGTTTAACCTCCTGTACGGGTTCACCGGACTGCTGTCGTTCGGTCACGCGATGTTCGTCGGGGCGGCCGGCTACACCGCCGCGCTGTTCTTCCTGCGCGTGGTGCCGGCCTACGGCCTCGGCGCGGCCTTCGGCGGGGTCTCGGTGCTCGTCAACTTCGTCCTCGCGCTGCTACTGGGCGTGATTGCCGCCGGCCTCCTCGCGGTGGTCGTCGGCTACTTCTCGGTCCAACTCGAGGAGATATACTTCGCGATGATTACGCTGTCGTTCTCGATGGCTATCTGGGTCATCGTCCAGTACGACCACCTGGCTGCCGTGATGCCGCTGGACGTAGTCACGAACGGCTCTGACGGCCTCGACTTCCTCTCGCAGATTGGGACGGTCGACGTTTTCGGTGTCGAGTTCTACTTACGACACTTCCTCCACCCGCGGCCGTACTACTACATCAGTCTCCTCATCGGGACGGTCACTGTGTACGCTCTGTGGCGAATCGTCCGGTCGCCGTTCGGAACGGTCTGTCAGGCGCTCAGAGAGAACCCCGAACGGGCACAGGCCCTCGGTGTGAACGTCCAGCGTCACCGCTGGAAGACGTTCGTCATCTCGGGTGCCTTCACTGGGCTGGCCGGCGCGATGTTGACCATCCACAGCGGGGGCATCACCTCCGGTGCCGCCCACTGGACGGCCTCGGCCGAACCGGTGCTCGTGACGGTCATCGGTGGCCCCTACTCGTTCCTCGGGCCAGTCGTCGGTGCGATTACCTTCGAGTATCTCCGGTGGTTCATCCGGCAGTTCCCGCTGCTGGAAGCCTACTGGGAACTCTCGTTCGGCATCCTCCTGCTGGTCGTGGTCCTGTTCTTCGACAACGGAGTCACCGGTGGTCTCGAACGACTCGGTGAGTGGCTCGGTGCGGCCCGCGGCCACTACGACCGCGACGGCTTCGGCGGCGTCGTCGGCTTCGGTGGCGAGAGCATCGTCGCGAAGTTGCGACCGGTCTTCAACGCCGTCGACTCGATTACCGGCAGCAGTGGCCCCGGGTCGAACGACTGAATCCCTCCGTTCGCTGCGGAGTCACCATTCTTCTCCGGTCGAACCAACCGGTTTTCACTCAACGTGTTCTTCCACATCGACGACCACGCGTGACGCTCCCGGCGAACTTCACATACCAACCCGCCAATTGATTGGATACGTCGTCGATGGTTAACACGGAGCGTGGCGGCGGCGATATCACGTGCGTTCGGTAGCGCACACCTGCCCCGTTCCGATACCCCGTGCCACCCTCGGGGTCCCAGTCCCGAGGGACTCTCCTGTCGAGACCCCACCAAACGAGTGAGTGGTCCACATGTCAACCCCGACGTAGAAGGGTGGTCGACTCGTCTCTCACGTATGGCAATCGCAACCGTCGGCGACACGTCTCACGCGACACTCGACGTGACTACCGAGCGAATCGAGGCCTTCGCCGAGGTGACCGGAGACACGAACCCACTGCACCTCGACGACGCACACGCCGACGCGTCGATGTTCGGCGGCCGAATCGCACACGGAATGCTCTCTGCGGGGGCGGTCAGTGCCGCACTCGCCGACCTCCCCGGCGAAATCGTCTATCTCTCCCAAGACTTGGAGTTTCTGAAGCCAGTACGTCCGGGTGAAACAGTCTCGGTGACCGTGACAGTCGTCGAGGACCTCGGCGACGACAAAGTTCGCGTGGAGACGGGTGCCGAGACAGACGAGACAGTGCTCACCGGAGAGGCAGTCGTGTTGTCGCTTCCTCCCGTCGAAGCAGCGAACTAAGCCACGTGGTGGCAGTCTCGGTCCGCACCGACGAGAGGCGGCAGACCTTACATCGCCTGCGAATCCCAGTTCCGGAGCAACACGACACTGAAGACAGTCAAGAACACTGCGATGCCGAGGTTCCTGACGAAGTCACCGACGTCGCCGGAGGCGGCGAGTCTGTATACGCCGAGAGACACGAGCAACCCGACGACGAGCGTGAACAGCACCATCGTCCACGACCGGGCGCGCATAGTCGAACGTAGCGACTCCACGGAGTTAGTCGTTGAGGTAGCGTCGTCGAAAAGTGGCAGTGCAGGAGGCGATTCGTCCGTTTCAGGCGCTCGCGTCGTATCCTGCTTCTTCGACTGCAGCGACGAGTGCGTCGATATCGGCCGCACCTTCGACGGTGGCGCTGTCTGCCTCGCGGTCCGCCGTCGCGTCGGTCACGCCGTCGACGCCGGCGAGTGCGTCTTCGACGCGCCCTTCGCAGTGTTCGCACGTCATACCAGTGACGGTGATGGTCGTACTCATCGTTCGATGGTACGGTCTTCTCTCCTTTGTCGATTTTCCTTTTGAAAGGCCGGCTCAGACGCCGAGTGTACTTTGGAATCCAAACCAATATTCGAGAAATACCTATGCAGTTGTGGCTCGTAAGCGACGGTGCATGCGTGACCTCGACGAAACGGACCTCCGAATCCTCGAACTCCTCGCCGAAGACGCCCGCCGGCCCTTCAGTGACATCTCCGACAACGTGGGTCTCTCCGCACCCGCCGTCTCCGACCGAATCGACAGACTCCGGGAAGAGGGAATCATCCGCCGCTTTACCGTCGACCTCGACCAATCGACGCTCGCCGGGGGAACGCCCGTCCTCGTCCGCCTCTCGGTCCGTCCGGAGTTCGTCGACGAGGTGCGGGATACCCTCCGCGCCGCCGACCCGGTCGAACACCTGTTCGTGTCGGTAGACGGTGCGGTGACGTTCCACGCCAGACTCGACGGCGACGCCACGCGCACCGAACTGAACGAACTCGTGGACCTCTCACGGGTCCGCGACTACGAGGTCAGCCTCGTCGAATCCGCGGAGTGGACGCCGACGGTCAACGGAACCGGGTTCGCACTGGAGTGCGCCGAGTGTGGCAACACCGTCACGAGCGAAGGCGAAAGCGCCCGCATCGGCGGCACACTCTACCACTTCTGCTGTTCGTCCTGTCTGGACCGCTTCGACTCGCGGTACGACCGTCTCGAAGCGGGTGCGAAATCGAACGACGACTGAGTGGGACCAGTTCCGAAACTCGATGTCGAGAATCACCTTCGAATCGAAAGTTTGGGTCCGGATTTTGTCCAGTTCGTAAGGCACAATTCAGGTAAGAAAGGGGCACGTATACCTACGTAATGAGTAGCCGAACGGCACATCTGGACATCCGCGGCATGAGTTGCGCGAACTGCTCGCGCACCGTCGGGGAGACACTCGAATCACTCGACGGCGTCTCGGAGGCGACCATCAACTTCGCCACCGACGAGGGGTCCGTCGAGTACGACCCCGAGGAGGTATCGCTCGCAGAGGTGTACGACGCCATCGAGATGGCGGGGTACGAGGCCGTCTCGGAGACCCGCTCTATCGGTATCTCTGGGATGAGTTGTGCGAACTGCGCCGACGCGAACCGGAAATCGCTGGAGTCGCTTCCCGGCGTCGTCGACGCGGAGGTCAACTTCGCCACCGACGAAGCCCTCGTGACGTACAACCCCGCCGACGTGACGCTCGACGACCTGTATCAGGCCGTCGAAGACGCCGGCTACACGCCTATCCGCGACGACGAAGACGAATCTGGAAGCGGTGAAGACGCACGCGACGTGGCACGAAACGACGAGATACGCCGTCAGAAACGACTGACGCTCTTCGGTGCGGCACTGTCGACGCCGCTGTTGGTGATGCTCGCACTCGAACTGTTCACCGCGTCCGGTCTCCCCGAGACGATTCCGGGGACGGGCATCCCGATGGGGTGGCTTGCGTTCGCCCTCGCGACGCCCGTCCAGGTCGTCCTCGGCCGCGAGTTCTACGTCAACTCCTACAAGGCAATCGTGCGCAACCGCACTGCCAACATGGACGTCCTCATCGCCATGGGGTCCTCCACGGCGTACCTCTACTCGGTGGCCGTTCTCGTCGGCCTCCTCGCAGGAAGTCTCTACTTCGACACCGCCGCGCTCATCCTGGTGTTCATCACGCTCGGGAACTTCCTCGAAGCGCGCTCGAAGGGCCAAGCGTCCGAGGCGCTTCGCACGCTCCTCGAACTCGAAGCGGACACCGCGACGCTCGTCTCCGACGACGGCACCGAACGCGAAGTCCCGCTGGACGAGGTGGAAGTCGGCGACCGAATGAAGGTCCGACCCGGTGAGAAGATTCCAACCGACGGCGTCGTCGTCGACGGCGACTCCGCCGTGGACGAGTCGATGGTCACCGGCGAGTCCGTCCCTGTCTCGAAGGAACCCGGCGACGAAGTCGTCGGGTCGACGGTGAACCAAAACGGCGTCCTCGTGGTCGAAGCGACCAAAGTCGGGTCCGAGACGGCGATTCAGCAAATCGTCTCGCTCGTCAAGGAAGCACAGGGTCGCCAACCCGACATCCAGAACCTCGCAGACCGCATCTCGGCGTACTTCGTCCCGGCCGTCATCGTCAACGCCCTGTTCTGGGGAAGCGTCTGGTTCCTCTTCCCCGAAGCACTGTCCGGATTCGTCCAGTCGCTCCCACTGTGGGGACTCGTCGCCGGTGGTCCCACCATCGCGGGCGGAAGCGTCTCGACGTTCGAGTTCGCCGTCGTCGTCTTCGCCTCGGCGGTCCTCATCGCCTGTCCGTGTGCCCTCGGCCTCGCAACGCCGGCCGCGACGATGGTCGGGACGGCCATCGGTGCCCGCAACGGCGTCCTGTTCAAGGGCGGTGACATCCTCGAACGCGTCAAAGACGTGGAGACAGTCGTCTTCGACAAGACGGGGACGCTCACGAAAGGCGAGATGACGCTGACCGACGTCGTGGCACTCGGCCCCGCCGCCGACGGGTCGGGCGTCGTCACCGCCGACGACGAGGCACTCGACGAAACGGCCGTCCTCCGGTACGCCGCCTCCGCCGAACGGAACAGTGAACACCCACTCGCCCGCGCCATCGTCGAGGGTGCGGAAGACCGGGGCATCGACCTCTCGGACCCCGAAGACTTCGAAAACGTCCCCGGGCACGGGATTCATGCGACTGTCGACGGGCGAACTGTCCTCGTCGGCAACCGCAAACTCCTCTCGGACGAGGGCGTCGACCCGGCACCCGCCGAAGACGCGCTCCGTGCCCTCGAAGAAGACGGAAAGACTGCCATGCTCGTCGCCGTCGGTGGCGAACTCGCCGGTATCGTCGCCGACGCAGACGAAGTGAAAGACACCGCGAAGGCCGCCGTCAGCGCCCTCCGCGAACGCGGCACCGAGGTTCACATGATTACCGGCGACAACGAGCGGACTGCTCGCGCCGTCGCCGCGCAAGTCGGCATCGACCCCGACAACGTCAGTGCCGGCGTCCTCCCCGAGGACAAAGCCGACGCCGTCGAATCGCTCCAGAGCGACGGCCGCAAGGTCATGATGGTCGGTGACGGCGTCAACGACGCACCCGCCCTCGCCGCGGCGTTCGTCGGGACCGCACTCGGGTCGGGCACTGACGTCGCCATCGAGGCGGCCGACGTGACGCTCATGCGCGACGACCCGCAGGACGTGGTGAAGGCCATCCGCATCTCCGAGGGGACGCTCTCGAAAATCAAACAGAACCTGTTCTGGGCGCTCGGCTACAACACGGCGATGATTCCGCTCGCGTCGCTCGGTCTCTTGCAACCGGTCTTCGCCGCCGGCGCGATGGCGTTCTCGTCGGTGTCGGTGCTCGCGAACAGCCTCCTGTTCCGCACCTACAAACCGGACCACGACTACTCGCTTCTCGACTTCCTCCGCCGGTAAGTCGGGCACCCAGAATCGACTGGGTCTGGTGAGGACAGAACCCCCCTATTTCATCTCGAACAACACTCCCACAGACGACAGTTTGTTCGCACCGGTTTCGACGTTCGACCCGCACGCCCGCCGGTCACGACGCCACCCAGTTTTTGTTCTCACGGGGTGAAGTATCAGGCACGATGATACGAGAAACGACGGCCGGGTTGGTGATGTGGGGAGTAGTCGCAGTCGGTCTCTTCGTCGCACTCGCCGGTGTGGCGACCCTCGTCGGGATGCCGTGGCGCTACACCGCGATGGGTGTCGTCGGCATCGCACTGCAGATGTTCGGGTCGGTCGTCGCTGTCGGAATCGGGGCAGGACTCGCGTGGCTCGGCGTGACGAGTGGGCGCGAAAAACGGTGAGTGGCGTGTTCAGTACCGCGACGGCATGAACGCCATACCGATGAGGAGGACAATCGTCGTGAACGAGACGATGGTGACTCCCCACAGGCCGTTCTCGAAGAGGTGGAACTCCTCGATGCTGTGTTGCTGCGCTTCGTAGCTCTCGTAGTTCTGCGTCAGGACCATCGTGCTTCCGTCAGGGAAGTACGCGAGGTACTGCTGGTCGCCGAGAGTCACGTTCGCCTCGTTGTCGATACCGATGGTGTTCTCCTCGGCGGCGAACCACTCGAGGGTCACGCCCGAAGTTTCGACTGTGGCGACGGTGACTGACTCGTTGTTGTAGTCGAAGGAGTCACCTTCGGCGACGGTGCGCGTCTCGTTGGCCGGGAAGTATTCGTCGGCGGGAACGAGCGTCGAGTCGTTGACGACGACGTAGCGCTCACCGTCACGAGTGACCGTCTCGTTGTCGGCGTTCGGGTCGTTCTGCAGGATGGCCGTGTCGTTTCGGAGTTCGACGAGCGTCGCTTCGGACGGGTCGGAGACGTTGGCGATTTCGACACGGTAGTCCGTGCCGTCGAGCGTGACGGTGCTCGCGTTGTCCCACGCCTCGGTGAAACGGGCTGATTCGTTCACGTAGGAGAGTTCACCGGAACGGACGAGGGTGGTGCCGCCACCGTGCCCGCCGGATTCCTCTTCCTCGGTGATCGACGACACTGTATACGTCTGGTCACTTCCGGGGACGGAGAACTCGTCTCCCTGTGCCAGCGAGTACTCGGGGTTCTCGAAACTGATCGACGGCGTCGATGCAGTCGCGATGAGCGAGTATGCACCGGCACCGATGACCAGGAAGAACACGACGGAGATGATCGCGGCGCGTCGTTGCATGGTTTCGGCATGGGCCACACGGCGTATAACGATTACTTTTCTTCGGAGTGTGTCCGCGAATCTCAGAGCAGGTGGGGCAGTTAAATCCCAGAATATTGAGGGAAATTCGTCCGACAACCAAGGGTTTTGATACCGGTGTGCAATACAGTACCAGCAAAACCTTCGGTCGAGTCTGGGCAGGCCGGCCGGGTTGGGGTACGATGACATCTGAGAACGAACACGTGGCCGACCATCTCGAACTCGTCTTCGACCGGTTCGACTTTCTCCGGGCGCTAGACAGCGATAGCCTCGACAAACGCGACTTGGCCGACTATCTCGGCTACTCTCGGTCGACTGTGGACAGAGCCATCCGTGACCTGACTGCGTCTGGCCTCGTCGTCGCACGGCAGGGGAGCTTTTCGATTTCGCTGAAGGGCAGGTACGTGCTCACACTCTTCCAGTCGTGTCACGACGACCTCGCGGACCTCCTCGAACTGGACTCGATTATCTCCAAAGAGTCCGCTGACTACCCACTTCCCCTCCCTGTGCTCCTCGGTTCCGACGTCCAACAGACGGTCAGTACGTCTCCCGACCGTCCAATCGAGGAACTCAGCGCTCAACTCGCGTCGACGAGTCACGGCACGTTCGTCTTCGCTCGACGGCCGAACCACGCCTACATGGAACGGTTGACGCGATGGATTGCAGACGGGCACTCGTGTCGCATCCTCGCGCCCGAACCTGTCGTCACAGCCATGTGGAGAGAGTCTCCGCTCCTCCTCGAGACGATTCACGCCGTGGATAACTGCGCGATTCGCACCGGGGAGGTCCCACCGTTTTCCTTCCTGCTCGGTGTCGTCGGCGGAACACCGCACCTGACGGTCGTCGATTACGACGCCGACAGGCACCCGCGGTGTGTGATTCAGAACACGTCCGACGAGAGCGTCAGGTGGGGACGGAGCCGCGCACAGTCGCTCTGGAACGAGGCGACTCCCTTCGACCTCGACGGCGAGACCGACGAGACGGCAGTCGGCGGCGACACTATCGACGCGAGTGAAATCACTCCTCCCGGCGGGGCAGACACGAGTGACTCGCCCGACGTGGCTGAGGACCCCGCTGGAGCGACAGAGACCGGCCCGCGTGCGGCGAGTGAAACACAGGACTCCGGTACACAACTCCCGACCACGCTCCAGTCGCAGGGATTCGTCCGCCTCTCACCGGAGTACTTCGACCGCGTCGGCGTCTCGGCACCACTCGCGTGCTGGCGCGCCGGATTCGACCTCGCCGAAGTCCGCAAAGGCTACGCACTCGACCGGGAGCGACCAACGCCCGACGGTCGTGAGAACGTCACCGACGACGTGGTCGCACGACTCCGTGCCGGCGAGGACCACGTCGTCGTCGGACCGCCCGGTTCCGGGAAAAGTACGGTGTGCATGTCTGTCGCCTCCCGGTGGTACGAGAGCGAGCGAGGAACTGTCCTCTATCGGAAGAGCGGCCGACGAGAACCCTTCTCCGCCACGGCACACCTCTCGGCGTATCTCGCTGAGACGCCGGGGCACACCCTCGTCGTCGTAGAAGACGCGACGCGGAGCGAGGCCAACGACATCTTCGAACTCGTCCGTGAGTTCGCCGACGACGACCGGGTGACGTTCCTCCTCGATAGCCGTGAAAACGAGTGGCTTGAGGGCCACCTCCGTGGGTCTGCCCGCCTCGAATCACACCGGACACAGGCAATCGACGTGGTGTCGGTCCCACCGGTCGATGCCCGCGAACGCGAACGCATCGTCGAGCACTTCGAAGAGACGGTTGGTCGCACAATCGACCTCGACCCCGAGGAGTTCCTCCCTAGCGAAGAGGACGAACTCGCTCCCGGAGAGATGTACCTGTTCTTCCATCGCCTCGCGCGGCACGCCGAACCCACCACCTACGGCGATGCGGCCCCGACGACGCTACTCGACGACATCGACGGTGTCTACGAGGACCTTCTGGCGGTCGACGAAGAACTCGCCGTCGACGTCGGTGTCCTCGTCAATCTCCTGAACGCCTCCGGAATCGACGTCGACGTTCCCCTCGCGTACGCGCTGGCGGAATCGACACACGACGAATCGGTCGTCGAATCGGCACTCGACGAACTCGAACGCTCAGTTCTCTACTCCACGTTCGGCGACACAGAGTCAGACCGCGTCCGGACTGTCCACGAGACGTGGTCGACGCGATTCCTCCAGCGACTCCTCGATATCGAATCCGAACGGCGAGCAAGGCGTCGGTTCGAGCACTGTCTCGGATCTCTCTTCTCGCTCGTCGAAGACGAATCGGAACGCCGGCGGGTTCAATCGGTCTTTGGCGGGACCGCAGATATCATCCGAACGATAGACGACGACCCCGCGTCGTGGGGTGACCACCTCGTAGAGAACGTCTTCCAACTCGGCGTGAACAACCCGACACTCTCAGAACTGTTCGCTGAGACGGAATACTCAGACATCGATGTCCCCACTACGTGCGATTCGGCCCTCCGACTCGACGTCCGTCGATGGCGCGCCCGTATGTTCGTCAACGGCGGTGAACTCGACCGGGCAGAACGTGAGTTCCGCACACTCTCAGAATTAACTGGCGAAGTGCTCAGCGATGAGACACGGACGCGAGCGCGTGCGGACGGGTTCGCCGGACTCTCGGAAGTTGCTCGCTACCATGGTGACTTCGACCGTGCGCGTGAGGCCGCAGAAGCGGCCCTCGACCGCTTCGAACAGGTGGATGACGACGTTGGACGGAGTGACGTGTTGAACGCAATGGGGTCCATCGAGCGGCACCTTGGGGAACTCGACTCTGCGACAGAATACTACGAACGTGCGCTCGAGCTTCGACGAGCCGTCGGTGACGAGGCCAAAGTTGCGAGCACGCTCGCGAACCTCGGCCAAGTGGAGATGTCTCTCGGGTGTTACGACGAGGCACGCGAACACGCAGAACAGAGCCTCCAGATTCGGCGAGATATTCACTATCGATGGGGAGAAGCACTCAGCATCTCCCTCATGGGAATCATCGAACTCGAGGACGGGACGCTCGACGACGCCGAGCGATACACTCGATTAGCGCTGGATATCCGCCACGATATCGGCGACTCGATGGGTGCTGCGTCGTCGTCGAACAACCTCGCACGAATCGAGTTCGAACAGGGCGCAGTCACCGATGCGAGAGCGCGCTTCGAGGAACTCTCCAGTTCACTCAACGACGACCAACTCGATTGGATTCGCGGACACGTTCATCTCGGACTCGGTGCAGTACTCCTCGAACTGGGCGACTCCGACGCCGTATTCGAACACATCGACGCGGCAGTCGACGTACTCGAACCGGGGACGTCGAAGTTGGTCGAAGCACAAATGATTCGAGCGCGCGCCCACCTGGATTGCGGAGAGCTAGCTGTTGCCCGATCGCTCACCGAGGATACAGTCGACAAGATACCGACACTCAATCGAGAAGCACGAGCCCATGTACATCTCGCGTATGGACTCACATTGGTCGAAGATGGCGAGATAGACGACGGACTACAGTCCCTCGAATCAGCCGTGGAAGTCGCACCATCACGTGTCTTCGAGGGTCGGTGTCTCTGTTTCCTCTCGGACGCACTCCGTACTGTGGGCCGACCCACCGACGCACTCGACAAACTCGAACGTGCTGTGGAGTGTTTTTCGACCGTCGAAGCAGGGGTTCGAGCACGGAAGACGGCACTCGACGCGATCGAACTCGCCGAGGAGATTGGCAACGACTCTTCGATAGCGAACCTCGAAACGCACCTCGACTGAGCACGGACTCGGCCCGACTGGTTCTCTACGCGCTGTGGAGGAAGGTTCGGTGGTGGTCAGTCTGGCCTCTCTGAAAACACAACGTGCACGCAGTGTCGCCACTGTAAGGGCGCGGACGAGACTCGTCAGTACGGTCGAGGAGAGTCAGAAGAAGCCAAGGGCCGGATTTGAACCGGCGGGGGTTCCGCTCTGCAGGCGGATGCGTTGGGCCGGACTCTGCCACCTTGGCGCAGTTTATCGTATCGCTGTCTGGTGCTTAAGCCTGACGGTGTGAGGGTTCGTGTGGTGTTCTAACCCCCGTTCAAGGGGTACTGTCTCACTCGTGGTGGGTGGTACCTGCAGGCGTCGTGTGCTGCCGCTCACAGCACCGACCGGCTCACTCGTTCCAGTCGCGAGTGACGGACCCGCGAGTGCTGCGGCTCACGGGCACCGAACCGCACGCGAGTGGCGAATCCACTCGCCGTAAATGAAGAAAGCCCACCGGACGCGTGTCCGGTGGGCTTTCGGTGAAGTATGAGTAGGGGCGGCGAACTGGATTTCCCAGAGGATCGCTCACTCCAGTACTGACCAGAACGCAGGTGAGCTTAACTTCCGTGTTCGGGATGGGTACGGGTGGAACCTCACCGCTCTGGCCGCCTTAATTCCGATCAATGGAATCGAACCATTGTGATACCAATATCGGTGGCGTCTGACTAACGTACGTGCAATCCAGTTTGCGCCTGGACCCGTTCTCGGGTCTCAGTGCGTATGAATGTGGCTTGGTCTGTTAGTGCTCGCGGGCTGAACAACTCGTTGCCTCGTTGCGTACACCCCGAGTCTATCGAACTCGTCTTCTACGAGTGACCTCAGTGGAACTTCTTTTCCGTGTAGGTTTCGAGCTTAGATGCTTTCAGCTCTTACCCTGCGGTGCGTAGCTGCCCGGCAACTGCCCTCTCGGACAACCGGTACACCAGTGGCACCCATTCGTAGTTCCTCTCGTACTATACGAACGTTCACGTCATGTTCCTAAACACCCCCAATAGATAGCAGCCGACCTGTCTCACGACGGTCTAAACCCAGCTCACGACCTCCTTTAATAGGCGAACAACCTCACCCTTGCCCGCTTCTGCACGGGCAGGATGGAGGGAACCGACATCGAGGTAGCAAGCCACCGGGTCGATATGTGCTCTTGCCGGTGACGACTCTGTTATCCCTAAGGTAGCTTTTCTGTCATCTACGGGTCCCATGAATGAACCTCGTAGGTTCGCTAGACCACGCTTTCGCGTCAGCGACACTCGTTGGGAATGTCACTGTCAGACTTCCGTTTGCTCTTGCGCTCTTCCACGAGTTTCCGACTCGCGTGAGGAAATCTTTGGGCGCGCTCGATATCTTTTCGAGCGCGTACCGCCCCAGTCAAACTGCCCGGCTACCGGTGTCCTCCGCCAGGAGTGAGAGTCGCAGTCACTAACGGGTAGTATTTCAATGTTGCCTCGGTGGCCCGCTGGCGCGGGTACCTGTGTAACGGCTCCTACCTATGCTGCACATTAGCGACCACGTCTCAGCGACAGCCTGCAGTAAAGCTCTATAGGGTCTTCGCTTCCCCTTGGGGGTCTCCAGACTCCGCACTGGAACGTGCTGTTCACCGGGCCCAACGTTGGGACAGTGACGCTCTCGTTGATCCATTCATGCAAGCCGCTACTGAAGCGGCAAGGTACTACGCTACCTTAAGAGGGTCATAGTTACCCCCGCCGTTGACGGGTCCTTCGTCCCATTGTAATGGGTGTTCAGATACCCGCACTGGGCAGGATTCAGTGACCGTACGAGTCCTTGCGGATTTGCGGTCACCTATGTTGTTACTAGACAGTCGGAGCGTCCGAGTCACTGCGACCTGCTCGATCAAGAGCAGGTATCCCTTATCGCGAACTTACGGGACTAACTTGCCGAATTCCCTAACGTCGGTTGTTCCCGACAGGCCTTGGCTTGCTCTGCCAGCGCACCTGTGTCGGATCTCGGTACGGTCTTCTTGCTCGTCTTTTCACGGGCTCTAGGTACCGCCGAGTTTCCCTATCTCACCATTCTTTCGCTTCGTGCCATTACGGCTTCCACGAAGTTCGGTGATTCGACGGGGCGAAGGCCCCGCTCGGTGTTTCCTAAAGCGTCGACTTTGAGTGCAAGAAGGTACTGGAATATTAACCAGTTTCCCTTTCATCTATTTCGAATTACGGATAGACTTAGGATCGACTAACCCTCGGCTGATTAGCAGTGCCGAGGAACCCTTGCGCGTAAGGCCGTCGGGGTTCACACCCGACTCTCGCTGCTACTGAGACCATGATTTTCGTTGCTGCTCGGTCCACACGAAGTCTCCCCCGTGCTTCCACCCAAACAGTATGCCAACCTACGGAATCGTACTATGAGTACGCCGCCAGGTCTCGGAGATGGATTTGAGCCCCGATCATTTTCGACGCCTCGAACCTCGGCCGGTAAGCTGTTACGCTATTCTTAGAGGGTAGCTGCTTCTAAGCTCACCTCCCGGCTGTTTAGGGCTCGAGACAATCTTCAATCGCACTTAATCCATACTTTGGGTCCTTAACCTAGCTCTGGGTTGTCTCCCTCACGGTGCACAAGCTTACCCCGCACACCGGACTCCCTGAGTCTACGACGTTCGTAAGTTCGGAGTTTGACAGGGAAGCGAACTCCTCTCGGAGTCCGGATTCCCAATCGGTCGCTCTACCTCACGAACTATCTCATCAGAGGTCATGCTTCGACATGTTTCGGTTGGAACCAGCTGTTGCCAAGTTCGATGGGCCTTTCACCCCTACACCAGAGTCACGAGAGGGTATTGTAGGACACCAACTCTAACGGGCCTCCACGCAGCTTTCGCCACGCTTCACCCTGCTCCGGCGTAGATCACTTGGTTTCGGGTCGCATCCGGTTGGCTCCCCGCCCTTGAAGACGGTGGCCCTGGTCAAAGACTGCGGCCGTATCGGTTTCCCTATGCCTCCGGGGGTTCACCCCTTAGACTCGCCAGTCAGATGCACTCCATGGTTCGTTTTTCAAAACGTACGACGTAACATCGGCTTCGCACGAGTCTTACTATGGAATCGCTTCCAATTCATTCGTCGTGCGACCTTGTATGCTACGTCGCTCTATCGCCAACTGATTTCAAGCCCTATTGCACCGCCCTTTTCGGGGTGCTTTTCAGCGTTCGCTCACGCTACTTGTTCGCTATCGGTCTCGAGGAGTGTTTAGTCTTCGCAGTTGATGCCTGCGTAATTCACGAGGGATATCCAACCCCCGCTATTCTGGAACAACCCCGGGACCTTTTTCTTACACTACGGGGTTTTCACCCTGTATCACGCTCCGTTCCAGGAGACTTCGTGTAAGATCCAGGTCCGTTACGGGTAGTCCGTACACCACATTGCCCGAAGGCTTCGGTTTGGACTGTGTCGCTTTCACTCGCCGTTACTCACGATATCGCGGATTGCTTTCTTTTCCTGCTCCTACTAAGATGTTTCAATTCGGAGCGTTCCCCATTGCGCAAGGCAATTGCGTGGGGATTCCCATTCGGAGATCCTCAGTTCTTTCCCTCCATGCGGGTCCCTGAGGCTTATCGCAGCTTGGCACGTCCGTCATCGGCTCTCGAGCCGAGCTATCCACCAGCTGGCACAGTAGCCAGTTGATATAGTCACTGTGACCCGGAGAACGGGTCCAGTGGACGCCTGGATTGCACGTACACACGGTTTCATCAAACGCCCAGTAGTCTTCTGGCGCGTTTTCGACCCTTCCCAACCACGCTTGCGCGGGTTGGTGCATCAGTCGTCAATGCTCATTCCTTCGTATCGCCGTCCCACACTTAAGGGGCACGATTCAACGAGGGTTGAACATTGCTTACCATGGACCCACAGGGATTCGAACCCTGGGCATCCTCCTTGCAAAGGAGGCACTCTACCACTGAGCTATGGGCCCGTGTTAGCCCTAGTAGTTCTAAGGTGTCCGAACGGATGGTGTTCGAACTCGGAAGATCGCGTGTGAGCCACCCCGTCGGGGTGGTCTCGGTCGTTAGGAGGTGATCCAGCCGCAGATTCCCCTACGGCTACCTTGTTACGACTTAAGCCCCCTTGCGAAGCCCAGATTCGACTGTCGTGTGACAGCCTCATCCGGACCTCACTCGGGTGCTTTGACGGGCGGTGTGTGCAAGGAGCAGGGACGTATTCACCGCACTCTTGTGAAATGCGATTACTACCGAATCCAGCTTCATGAGGGCGAGTTTCAGCCCTCAATCCGAACTACGATCGAGTTTAGGAGATTAGCGTTCTCTTTCGAGATAGCAACCCATTGTCTCGACCATTGTAGCCCGCGTGTAGCCCAGCTCATTCGGGGCATACTGACCTACCGTTGCCCGTTCCTTCCTCCGCTTTAGCAGCGGCAGTCCTTCTAATGTACCCAGCCAGTCGAAACTGCTGCTGGCAATTAGAAGTGCGGGTCTCGCTCGTTGCCTGACTTAACAGGACGCCTCACGGTACGAGCTGACGGCGGCCATGCACCTCCTCTCTATAGCGTCGTGGTAAGGTCATCAACCTGACCGTCATCACTATAGTCGGAGCTGGTGAGATGTCCGGCGTTGAGTCCAATTAAACCGCAGGCTCCTCCGGTTGTAGTGCTCCCCCGCCAATTCCTTTAAGTTTCATCCTTGCGGACGTACTTCCCAGGCGGCTCGCTTCTCGGCTTCCCTACGGCACAGCACAGGCTCGTAGCCTGTGCCACACCTAGCGAGCATCGTTTACAGCTAGGACTACCCGGGTATCTAATCCGGTTCGAGACCCTAGCTTTCGTCCCTCACCGTCGGATCCGTCTTCTCGAGGTGCTTTCGCCATCGGTGGTCCGTCCAGGATTACGGGATTTCACTCCTACCCCGGACGTACCCCTCGAGCCTTCCGGTCCCAAGCCACGTGGTTTCCACCGGACGCCCGCCAGTTAAGCTGGCGGATTTCCCGATGGACCTTCGTGGCCGGCTACGGACGCTTTAGGCCCAATAATATCGGTCATCACTTGGGCTGCCGGTATTACCGCGGCGGCTGGCACCGGTCTTGCCCAGCCCTTATTCCCCGACCGCCTTACAGTCGGGAAAAGCGAGGACTATATGCCCTCGCACTTGGGGTCCCCTTATCGCACTTGCGTACAGTGTAAAGGTTTCGCGCCTGCTGCGCCCCGTAGGGCCCGGAATCTTGTCTCAGATTCCGTCTCCGGGCTCTTGCTCTCACAACCCGTACCGATTATCGGCACGGTGGGCCGTTACCCCACCGTCTACCTAATCGGCCGCAGACACATCCTACGGCGCCGGAGCGTTTGGGAGAGTCGGCATTCCAGCGCGACTCCCCTATGAACTATTAGCCTCAGTTTCCCGAGGTTATCGTTCTCCGTAGGGTAGTTTGTCCACGTGTTACTGAGCTTTCCGCAACGAGTCTAAGCTCGTACAACTAGCATGGCTAAATCGGACCCCAATAGCAATGACCTCCGGCAGGATCAACCGGAATGGGTCGCGACCATTTAAACCTGGTCGCGGGGTGTTGGCGGGTGAATGGCAGCGTAATGCTGTCAAATCACCGTTCAAAGGTCCGAGTTCGAATGATATCCGTTCGGATATCACCGAACTACTAGGGCTAACATCAGATACCGTCTTGCGGCGTACCGCAGGGGCGGAATCCTCATTTCCTTCGGATTTGAATCGAGGTGGTTCGTGGGTATAAACCCGTCGAACCTCGCTCGACCAAACCCGGTGAGGCGGGACGCGTTGAATCGCCCCGCAATCGCGGTGTGTCGTTCGCATTCTTCCGAAATGCCTTGGACCACTTAAGGCCGTCGTATCGTCGGCACCCCGGGAGAGTGTGTCATCCCGGTGAGCGCCAGACGGCCTTGGGTCGGTGGGCGTTCGGACGAAGCCTTCGGGGGGAGTGCCCCCGTGCGCTTCTTCACATTACTTCGAATGGCACGGTTACATAAAAGGCCGTCGAACTGGAGGCTCTTCGTCATGCGGTTTCATGACGGGGCATCAAATAAATCGTGATAGTCTCCGCAAGCGACTGGTGGGTCGGCGAGGTTGTGTCGGGAGTGGCAGCGACCAGAGGCAGTCACTCGAGAACAGCGAGGCTGTGAGAGTAATGTCGCGCGACTGGAGGCCGGCCGTTCATCCCCCGCGTCGTACGTACGGTCTGACCGGGTGTTGGTCGCGCAAGCGAAACTGGCGGTGCCGTCGCCAAAGACGTATCGACTCGCGAGGCGTCAATCGGTCGATACCCGGCGTCCGTCCGGTGGGTCGTCGCTCACCCAACTGGCTCCGGTAGTGCCGGGTACGTGATAGTCGTCGCTCGTACGTGCGTGTGTCCGCGCGCGATAAGAAAATGGACGCTCTCGTACTACTCGTCGAGGTGCTCGATTCCCTTCTTGGAGACGTTCCCCTTGGTGATACTGCCCTCCATCCAGCCGGGCTTGTCCTCGGGAGCACTGCTCTCCCACGACCAAGCGTCGAAGATGTGGACTTTGTCGGTCCCTTTCTCTCGGAGTCGAATCTCCACCGCGTTGTCTTGTGCGTCCTCTTCGGAGTCTGCTGGGTCGAGCCGTCGAGCAGCCTTGAGGGCTGCCTGTCGTGGCATGCTCCCAGAGAAAACACTCGTCTCTGTACCGTCCTCCTCTCGGAGCACGAAATTCCGTTTACCGTCCTCGCGTACCATGATTTTCCACCTCTATGCCATTGAACCACATGGCACATCATAAATATATCGCCGATTTTCGACCGACGACGGGGCCATACTTATATACTCGCGTCAGATGAACCCCAGCGAAGAGCCGTCAACGAACCAACGATTGCACGAGGAAAACGTTCGAATCGGGGAGAAAGTCCCGTCCGCGAGGAATGACGGAGACAACACTTATGTATTCCCTGCGGCGAACCAACGCATAGACCCCCAGATGGTCCGGAAAAAGAAGCTCAGTCCGAGTGGCGCTAAAGACGAGAATGGCGAGTATCACAACGTCCACGTCAACCTCCACGAAGACGAACTCGCAGTCGCCGGCATGGAGATCGGCGACGAAGTATTCGTTCGCGTTCGAGACGGAAAGATAATCATCCAAAAAGCAGACCCAGATCAGGTCGAACACGACTTCTAACACAGGTGTGCCGTGACGTCTCGAAAAACAACCACCCTCAGCGGACCGCACGCACTCCCGACATGAACCTCTACCACCTCGCCAAACCACTCCTCTTTTCGCTCCCACCAGAGACGGCACACGGGACGATTCACGGACTCCTCCGGTCGGTCCGCGAGACGCCCGTCGAGACACTCCTCGAACGACGCTACCGCGTCGAGGACCCACGACTCGCGACGACAGCCTTCGGTCTCGACTTCCCGAACCCCGTCGGCGTCGCCGCCGGATTCGACAAGAACGCCGAGATTCCGACCGTCCTCGCGGCGCTTGGATTCGGCCACGTCGAAGTCGGTGGCGTCACGGCGAAGCCACAGACTGGGAACCCGCGCCCGCGCATGTTCCGCCTCCCCGAAGACGAGGCACTCATCAACCGAATGGGCCTCAACAATGAGGGCGCGGACGCCGTGGGCGCACGCTTGTCCGCGGGTCCGCACCCGGACGTTCCCGTCGGCGTCAACCTCGCACTCTCCGAGGTGACGGCCACCGAGGACGCACCCGAAGACTACCTGTACACCTACGAACGCGTCGCCGACGGCGCGGACTACTTCGTCGTCAACGTCTCGTGTCCCAACAGCGAGGGCTTCCGCGACTTGCAGAACCGCGACTCCCTCGAAGCGATTCTCGGCACCCTCGTGGACGCGGGCGCGGACCCACTCCTCGTCAAACTCTCACCGGACCTGCCGAACCCCGCCGTCGAGGACGCCCTCGAAGTCGTCGACGACCTCTCGCTCGACGGTATCATCGCGAGCAACACGACCACCTCGCGGCCCGACTCGCTCCAGAACGCCAACCAGGCCGAACGCGGCGGCCTCTCTGGCAAGCCCATCGAAGGGCCGGCCACCGAGATGATTCGGTTCATCGCCGACCGAACAGACGTACCCATCGTCGGCGTCGGCGGCGTCTCCGACGCCGAAGGAGCCTATCAGAAGATTCGCGCGGGCGCGTCGATGGTCCAACTCTACACGGGCATGATTTACGAGGGCCCAACCATCGCCCGCGACATCAACCGCGGCCTCCTCGACAGACTCGAACGCGACGGCTTCGACAGTATCGAAGACGCAGTTGGCGCAGACCGCTAAAACAGGAGTTTCTGTGGCGAACCCGCCACGGTCTTCCGCTCAGTTCTTGACGATGATGAGCGCGCCCTCTGTCTCGACGAACTCGCCCTCGCCGGTGTAGGTGCGCGCTTCGTTGACCTCGAACATGTCGGGGCCGAGTTCGACGCCCGCGACGTGGAGTTCGTCGCCGACGAGTTCGTAGTCGTCCTGTGCGAGTGCCGCCTCGATATCCGGAACCTTGCTCCCGTACTCGGGGCCGACGACGGCGTAGTCGAGGTCGATACCGGAGATGACCGACTCGATAGGTGGTTCCTCGTCGGTCGAGGTGAGCGACTCGACGTGCATGACGCCGCTGATATCGGATTCGAACCCATGGATGTCGCCATAGACCTCCACCTCGTCGATGCCGGCATTCATCGAGAGCTGCGCGTCGCTCTTGTACTTCCGAAGCGCGCCGACGACGGCCATGGCAGTCTCGCCGGCCTCGAAGTCGGCGTCGAGGCCGAGTGGGTCGGGCCACGACTGTTCGTGGACGCTCTCGGCGTTGTACATCTCACGCCACAGTTCCTCGGTGATGTGTGCGAGGATGGGCGCGAAGAGGACGAGGAAACGCTGGTGGGCGGTCTGGAGCGTGTAGGCCGCCGAGGGGTCGTCGCCCTCGCGGAGTCGCTGTTTGGCGATTTCGAGGTAGTCGTCACAGAACGTGTGCCAGAAGAAACTCCGCAGGCTATCGCGTGCCTTCGAGAACTCTCGGTTCTCGAGTTTCTCCGTGGCGTACTCGATTTCGCGGTCGAGCGACGCGAGCAACCAGCGGTCGAGCGTCTTCAGGTCGTCGTGGTCGAACTCTTCGGGGGCGTCCTCGGTGAGACTCTCGACGAGTTTCGACGCGTTCCAGAGCTTTCGCATCAACTTCTCGCCCGCGACGAGACCCTTCTCCTGATACGGCAGGTCGTCGCCGACGGCGCTCCCCGCGGCCCAGTAGCGGGCGGCGTCGACCGGGAACTTGTCCAGAACCTCGTCCGGCGAGACGACGTTGCCGACGGACTTCGACATCTTCTCGCGGTTCTTGTCGAGGACCATCCCGTTTATCATCACGCTGTCGAACGGCACCTCGCCGGTGTGCTCGTAGCACTTGACGACGGTGTGGAACAACCAGAAAGAGATGATGTCGTGGCCCTGCGGGCGCATGTCGAACGGATAGAGTTCGTCGCGTTCGAGTTCCATCTCCTCGGTCTCGGGGTTCCAGTCCCATCCGGCGTTGATGAGGGGTGTGAGCGACGACGTCGCCCACGTGTCGAAGACGTCGTCTTCGGCGACGAACTCGTCGTGACCACACTCGGGACAGGTGTCGACCGGCGGGTCGTCCGAGAGTGGGTCGACCGGCAGGTCCGCGCGGTCGGCGACGACGACGTGTTCGCAGTCGCCGCAGTACCAGACCGGGAACGGAATCCCAGAGGAGCGCTGGCGCGAAATCGCCCAGTCCCACTGGAGGCCTTCGATCCAGTTCTTGTACCGCGTGAACATCTTGTCGGGGAACCACTCCATCTGCTCGCCCGCGTCGAGGTACTCCTCGCGCTTGTCGAGCAGTTTGATGTACCACTGGTCTTTGACGAGGAACTCGACGCTCGTGCCACAGCGTTCGTGGACGTTGACCGTGTGCGTGATGGCGCGCGTGTCGAGCAGTGCGCCGGCGTCGTCGAGGTCCGAGACGATATTCTCGCGAGCCTCGTCCGAAGACAGACCGGCGTAGTCGTCTGCAACCTCGGTCATCGTGCCGGATTCGTCGATGGCGACGCGGAGTGGCAGGTCGTGCGCCTGATACCACTCGATGTCCGTCTGGTCACCGAAGGTACAGCACATGACGAGGCCCGTTCCGGTCTCTAAGTCGACACGCTCGTCTTCGAGGATGGGGACGTGCTGGCCGAACAGCGGAACCTCGGCCTCCTGCCCGACGAGGTGTTCGTTCTCGTCGTCGTCGGGGTGGACGAAGACGGCGACACACGCGGGGAGGAGTTCGGGGCGCGTCGTGGAGATGACGAACGACTCGTCCGAGTCGGCGACGCCGAACTCGATGTCGTGGAAGTGCGACCCCTGTTCGTCGTCTTCGGTCTCGACTTGCGAGATGGCCGTCTCACACTCGGGACACCAGATTGCGGGCGCGCGCTGTCGGTACTGGCGGTCCTTCTCGTAGAGGTCGACGAACGAGAGTTGCGAGATGCGCTGGACCTCGGGTGAGATAGTCTGGTACGTCTGCTCCCAGTCGATGGAGATACCGAGGTTCTGCATCTTCTCGGTGAACTCCGCTTCGTACTTCGAGGTGACCTCGCGGCAGAGTTTCTGGAACTCGCGTCGCTCGTAGTCCTGGTGCTTGATTCCGAGTTCGTCTTCGGTCAGGAGTTCCGAGGCGATTCCGTTGTCGTCGTATCCGAACGGGAAGTAGACCTCCTCGCCGCGCATCCGGTTGAACCGGGCGACGAAGTCCTGGAGCGTGAAGCCGTAGACGTGACCCCAGTGAAGACTCCCGGAGACAGTCGGCGGCGGCGAGTCGATGGAGAAGACGGTGTCGGGGTCTACAGCACCCGCTGGGTACGCGTACAGGTCTTCGTCGACCCACCTCTCTTGCCAGTTCGCCTCGACGGTTTCCGGGTCGTATTCTCCGCTCGGCATTGCGTTGGCGTACCTACCACCGGGTAGACTGTTAAACAACTCGGTTAGCGGCCCGAGAGCGCGAGTATCGAGCGGCGAAGAGAACCCGTCGCAGCGACGGGCACGCCGTCGAAACGAGAGAAATCGGCGAGAGAGCGATTAGACCGACGCTAGCGCCGCGTCGAGGTCAGCGAGCAAGTCGTCGACGTGTTCGACGCCCACGGACATGCGAAGCAGCGAGTTCGAGATACCGAGACGGTCCCGTTCGGTCTGAGCGAGTGGCGAGTGCGTCATCGTCGCCGGGTGCTCGATGAGGCTCTCGACACCGCCGAGACTCACTGCGAGGGGGAACTCGCGCAGGCGGCCGAGGAACTCGGCCGTCCCGTCGAGGTCGGTGTCGAGTTCGAACGAGAGCACGCCACCGAACCCGGACTGCTGCCGGGCGGCGAGTTCGTGCTGTGGGTGGGATTCGAGGCCGGGGTAGAGGACACGCGTGACGGCGTCGTGGGATTCGAGGAACCGCGCAATCTCCATCGCGTTCTCCTCGTGTTGGCGCATCCGCAGTGGGAGCGTCTTGATACCGCGGAGGGTCATGTAGGAGTCGAACGGCGAGAGCATCGACCCCATGCCGACACGCTGGAGGAACGCGAGTTCGTCCATGATGTCGTCGCGGTTGGTGACGACGGCACCGCCGATGGAGTCGGAGTGGCCGTTGAGGTACTTCGTCGTGCTGTGGACGACCACGTCGGCACCGAGCGACAGCGGGTTCTGGAAGTACGGACTGAGGAAGGTGTTGTCCACGCCGAAGATGGTGTCCCACTCGTCGGCGATGGCGGCGATAGCCTCGATGTCGCAGAGGTGCATGAGCGGGTTCGTCGGCGTCTCCATCCAGATGAGACGCGTCTCCTCCCGCATGGCGTCTTCGACGTTGGCAACGTCCGTCGCGTCGACGAACGTCACGTCCACGTCGAGTCGCTCGGCGAAGAGGCGGTTGAGCATCGTCTTCGTCCCGCCGTAGAGGTCTTCGAACGCGACGATGTGGTCACCGGGGCGAATCATCGCCGTCATCGTCGCCGTGATGGCCGCCGTCCCCGACACGAACGCGAGGGCGTGCTCCGCACCTTCGAGTGCCGCCAACCGATGCTCCAGTGCGTTTCGCGTGGGGTTCGACAACCGCGAGTAGAGATACTCGCCCGCGTCCGGGTCGAGCAGTTCGAGGTCCGCATCGGGGTCTACGTCGGGAACCGAGTACGTCGACGAGAGGTGAAGCGGGACGACGACGTCTTCGACACCGGGCGCAGGAGCCTGTCCGCGCTCGCCGTGGGTGACTGCCAGCGTCTCGCGCGTTAGTTCATAATCGTTCATACAAGAACTGGCGACGAGTTACATCCTAAAGGTTTCTATCGTTCTCACACCAAATGCACAAAAGGAATGACGAGAAATTTGAAATTACTCGAAGTTATCTCAGAGAGGGTGGGAGAGACCACGTATCGCACTCGACACTCGCGTGAAAAGTGGTTACAAGCTGACGTGTCGCTTACTGCAACGCCGACAGGTCGAAACTCCCACCTTTTCCGTGACTCGCACCGCTCGTCACGCAAAAATCTGGTCCAAAAAATCTAATCCGTGGTCGGTTACGCCAGCGCCGACAGGTCGAACTCGAACGCCGCGACCGGCAGTTCGAGGTCGTGTCCGACGATGACCTTCGGGTGGAGTTCACCGACGATACCGACTTCCTCGCCGTCGATGACGACGGCGGCGGTCCGACCGGGGATGAACGACGGGTGTTCGGTCGCTGGCGTCTCCAGTTCCACGTCGAAGTCGCCACAGAGTGCGGCGAGGCGGGCCTTCGCGTCCTCGTAGGTCGCGTCGTGGCGGGCGAGAACGGCGGCGACGTGGCGCGCTTCGGCGACGCGGGTGTTCTCGTCGTCGTCGCGGTGGGCCACGTGGCCGATTTCGGCGAGGTCCTGTGGGTACGCGCGGTGGGTGTTGTTCTCCAGCACCATCGTCAGCGACGGGAGCACCCACGTGCGGAGCATGGTGTAGTCCTCACTGTAGGGTTCGGTGATGGAGGCGGGTTCGCCGCCGCCCAGCACGTCCGTGCCGGGTTCGATACCCATGCGCTCGTAGTTCTCTCCTTCCGAAATCATGTGGAAGTCGAGCATGTCCTCGAACCCGAGTCCGACGAGACTGTTGCGGGCGGCGTCTTCGAGTCGGGAGCGCTCGTGACGCTGCCCGACCGTCCCCACGTCGGGGTAGCGCGGTTCGAGGTCGTTGAAGCCGTAGGCCCGACCCACGTCGTCGACGAGGTCCAGCGGGTGGAGCACGTCGACGCGATACGGTGGGATGGAGACTTCGTAGACTGTCTGTTCACCCAACTCGGCGTTCGCGTCGAGTCCAGAGCGCTCGAAGAGGTCGATGACCTCGTCCATCTCTAACTCGACGCCGAGAATCGACTCGATTCGGTCGTGGCTGACGTGTTTCGTGTCGACGTCGAAGTCGGGTTTGACGACGGTGCCGTCTTCGTACTGGACTTCGACTTGCTCGATGGTCGCCCCGCGGGCGGCCAGCGCGTAACAGATGATGGTGCACATCCGGTCGATGGTCCACTGGTCGGTGCCGGTGAGTTCGACGAACAGGTCACGCGAGTCGGTCGACACCTCGGTCCGACGGCCGTTGATGACCGGCGGGAACGAGAACAGGCCGATTTCGTCGTAGATGGCCGGGTAACGCTCGTACTCAGAGACGAGGTCGGCATACTTCTGTCCGGTCGCGTGTTGTTCGAGCACCTCGGCGGGCGTGAGTTCCTCGTTCGAGTCGAGGGCGACGAAGGTGTCGCCGTCGGGGGCGATTCCCGTGTACGTGATGGAGTTGCCGGTGGCGTCCTCCGAGAGCACGTCGCCTTTCAGCATCGTCAGGTCGTGGATGCCAATCGCGCCCTTCGCGCGCTTGCGACCCATCGTCGCGTGGAGTTTCTCCTGCAGTTGGATGAGCGAGTCCAGCGCGGCGTCGTCTAAGTCCACGCCACGGATGACCGCACCCGTGACGTAGGGTCGCTCGTCCGGGACGGACTCGTCGACGACGATAGTCCAGTCTGGGTCGTTCGTCTTCGGGACGGAGACGCCACGGGCGTCGCCGTACTGGTAGCGAAGCGACCGGGCGACGCCTTCGACCGAGAGACGGTCGAGGCGGTCCGGGCCGAACTCCAGTTGGAAGGCCCCGTCGTCGGTCACGCCCTCGAATTCGAGGCCGAGCGCGAACAGGTCGTCTTTGAACTCCTCGTCGGACTTCTCTTCGTGGCCGGTCAGGCGGCGCAGTTCGTCTGGTTGAACGTCGACTACGGGCATTATCGGAGCACCTCCGTCTCGCGGAGCAGGTCGAGGTCACACATCGTTCCGTGAACGTCGCGGATGTCGTCGAAACCGTACATGAGCATCAAGAGACGCTCTAAGGCGAGGCCCCACGCCATCACGTCGCATTCGACGCCGAGTGGGCGGAGGACTTCCTCGCGGAACATCCCGGAGTTGCCGATTTCGATGAGTTCGCCCGTCTCGGGGTGTCGGCCGAACAGTTCGAACGACGGTTCCGTGTAGGGGTTGTAGTGCGGTTTGAACTGGATGTCCGTGATGCCGAAGTGCGAGTAGAACTCCTCGAAGGTACCCATCAGGTCGCGCACCGAGAGGTCTTCCGCCATCACCCAGCCCTCGATTTGATAGAACTCCAGCAGGTGGGTCGGGTCGAGCGTGTCGTTGCGGTAGACCTTCTCGACGGAGAAGTACCGCTGCGGCGGTTCAAGTTCGCCGACTTCGTGGCCCGAGAGGTAGCGCATCGACAGCGATGTGGTGTGCCCGCGGAGGGCGATAGCGCGAGCGAAGTCCTCGCTCCACGGCGAGTGGTAGCCGTCCCCGTCTTCGCCGACGCCGTTGAGGTGGGCGTCGCGGACGCGGTCGATGAGGTCCTCGGGAATGTCTTCCATCGGCGGCACGTCGAGGGCGAAGCGGTCCCAGTGCGTGCGTGCCGGGTGGTCCTGCGGCATGAACAAGCAGTCGTTTATCCAGAAGTCCGCGTCGGCGTGCGGACCTTCCATCTCGGCGAAGCCCATGCCGGTGAGCACGTCCTTCACGCGGTCTGCCGTCTGCCGAAGGATGTGTTTCTTGCCGCCGCGTACCTCGGGGGCGTCGGCTTCGACGTTGTACTCGGTGAACTCGACGTCTTCCCACTCACCGGAGGTGAGCATCTCGGGCGTGAGACGGTCCACCGTCTCGGCCGCCTCGACGCCTTCCATCATGGCCGTGACGCCCTCGTCGGTGAGGGTGACGGCGCGGATGGTTCGCTCGCGGCGGACCACGAGGTTGCGTGATTCGAGTTGGTCGAGGACGGCGTCGTCGACACTGTCGCCGGCGACGAGGGCCGCGAGTGCTGCGGCCTCCTCGTCAGCGTCGGGGTCGGCGTCCGCGTCGGGCGCGAGTTCGCCCGAGTCGATGTGGCCGTAGCCCTTTCGCGCGAAGTTCGACAGCGCGATATCGACCTGCGGGCCGCCAAGCGAGGAGGCACCGATGACCTGCCCCATCGGGACCGAATCGCCGTCGCCGACGTCGAGTGCGGCGCGGTAGAGTCGGACCTCTGGAAGGCCGCCTTCGGCGTACTCGACGCCCTCGTCGGTCAGTTCGACGTCTTCCTCGATGGTCTCTGTGACCGAGACGAGGCCGTCGTCGCGCAGGTCGAAGGCCGCACCCGTCACCGTCTCTGGTTTCAGGTCCGTCGCCTCCGCCAACTGTTCTATCGTCCGTTCGTCTGTAGCGCTCGCGGCGTTCAACACCGCGACCTGTGATTCCGGAAGTCGCATCTGGTTCGTTGTGGCGTTAGCCGTCTGGGAGTTGGTTAGCAGTTTCGAAGCCTCGCCGCGTTGGCGAGTCTGACCGAAGGGGTCGGTTTCGTCCGCCGGGCGTGGTCGCGCCGGGGCGGAGTCCGCCGACCTCAGGCGGTCAGGAAGAAAAAGCCGAACCCGGAGGTGCTCGGTTCGCGAGTGGCGCTGACACCATCACAGACAGGTTCGGTTGTCATATCTTCGAGATTGCCACGTTCCTTCAAAACGGTTCCGGAATCGTGGGAGTGAGTGGCACGTTCGTCGCTTGTGTCGCCGACATGGAGAGTAGCGCAGTGGCGGGTGTCGATTCAGGAGCCACCAGTTGGAGATAAGATACTTTCTTATCCACTGCCGTCTCAGGGGCGACGAAGACGAATGCGCGACTTGGCTGCGACGCTCGAGACGATTCGACTTGGTGAGGAGGCGTCACTCATCGTCAAACCACCGAACCGACCGGACGACAGAGACGACGTGGACGCCGTTCTGGTCCAATCGAACCCGCCGTACGAGTTCGACGACGGTGAGGTCACCTACCGAATCGTCGAAGAAGACGGTCGCTACCAGGTACTCGCATCCCGCGACGTGGCCGACCCGACCCGGACACTCGGCGAACTCCGGGCCGTCGTCAACATGAGTACGTAGCGGAGTCGTCTCCTCACACGCTCACCTCACTCCCTCACGCCACGTTCTGTTCTGTGAGCGTCTCGCCCGCCTCGAATCGGTCCAGCGAGAGGTCCGACACGTCCACGTCACACTCGTTCTCGTCGAGACAGAAGTCAGCAACCGCCTCACCAGTCGCCGGTGCGTGCTGGAAACCGTGTCCCGAAAAGCCGGCGGCGACGACGAACCCCGGCGCGACTTCGTCCAGAATCGCGTGGTGGTCGGGCGTCACGGCGTACAACCCGGCCCACCCGTTGCGAATCCTCGTCTCCGGCCCGAAGTACGCGGCGCAGTCGTCGGCGCGTTCTGTCGCCTCCACCGCCCAGTCGACGTCCATCGACTCGTCGAACCGGTCGGGGTCCACGTCCGGGTCCGAGTCGGCGAAGTGTCCGCCGACGATGGCGGTGTCGTCCCGTTCCGGGCGGAAGTACGACCCTGTGTCGAGGTCGATTGTCAACGGTGCGTCGTCCGGGAGGTCACCGTCCGGTTCGACGACCGCGATTTGTCGCCGGCGGGGGGCGATTGGCAGGTCGAGACCGGCGAATGCGGCGACGCGCTTCGTCCACGCGCCCGCCGCACAGACCACGGCATCCGCCTCGAACGTCTCGTCCGGCGTCTCGACGTGCCACGCGCGACTGTCGTCGTCCTCACTCTCGCCGCCCCCGTCACCCTCGCGTTCGAGTCCCGTCACCGGTGTATTGCTCCGTATGTCGCCACCAGCGTTGCGGACCGCGTCTGCGTATCCCTGTACCGCGGAGTGCGGGTCGGCGATGCCATCAGCAGGGGAGTAGGTTGCCGCGACGAACTGTTCTGTGCGGAGTTCGGGGACGTGCGCGCGCGCTTTCTCGGGGTCGAGGACGCGACTCGGCGCGCCCAACTCGGTCTGCATCTCGACGTTGTCGCGGAAGGCCGACGCCGTCTCTTCGGTCCGCGCGAGGAAGAGGTATCCCGGCCGGCGGTAGTCGATATCGACGCCGAACTCGTCGGCGAACGACTCCCAGACGGGGATACTCGAAAGCGAGAGTTCGACGTTGACCCGGGTGGAAAACTGCGTTCGGATGCCGCCCGCCGCCCGGCCGGTACTTCCGCCGCCGAGTGTCCCCGCCTCGCAGACGGTAACGTCGGCACCGCGGTCGGTGAGGGCGTACGCGCAGGCGAGTCCGACGACGCCGCCACCGACGATGAGGACGTGCATGGTCGTCACTGATTTTTCCCAGTGTTATGAGTGTGTCTGTGACACGGTATCGATACACGGTAGTTTCATTTTCCCGACGTGAGTAGCACGTGTATGGTTCAGATTCTCTCTGCGGACGCCGTCCGCGAACTTCTCTCGCTCTCAGAGCTCTTCCCAGTCGTCGAAGAGGCGTTCGTGAAGCAGGGCCGCGGCGAGGTCGAGCGGCCACCGAGGCCACACTTTCCGGTCGGTATTCGTGTCGACAGTATTCGAGACGGAATCGGCCCACAGGGAGAGTCGAACGAGGACCCAGCGACAGATTCGCCACTCGGAACCGCGCTGACGATGCCGGCGTACATCCACGGGCGGTCAGTGTACGCGACAAAACTCGCTGCCGTCCACCCGAACAACGCCGCGCAGTGCCTCCCGACGGTGAACGCACAGGTCGTCCTGACCGACTCGACGACCGGCCTCCCACTCGGGTTCTTCGACGGGAACAGCATCACCAGCGCTCGCACGGGGTGCATCGGTGGATTGGCCGCAGAGTACCTCGCTACCGACCCGATTCGACTCGGTGTCATCGGCGCGGGCACACAGGCACGCTGGCAGACCCGCGCTATCGCCGCGGGGTCCGACGTCGAGTCGGTTCGTATCTACTCACCCAGCGACTCTCGCGACGTGTGCGCCGCCGACCTGCGTGGCGAGGGACTCCCCGCGGATGCGGTCGATTCACCCGAAGAAGCCGTCTCCGACGCGAACGTCGTCGTCACCGCGACGACCAGTACCGACCCCGTGTTCGACGGCAAATCGCTCGAACCCGGTACGCTCGTCGTCGCCGTCGGTGCCTACACCGCGGAGATGCAGGAACTCGACGAGACGACGTTCGACCGGGCGGCGCGGGTCTTCGCCGACGTTCCCGAGGAAGTCGCAGACATCGGCGACGTACGTGAGGCCGGCCTCTCGGAGTCGGACCTCGTGCCCCTCTCGGAGGTGTTCGAGGGCGTCGTCGGCCGGGACTCAGACGAAGAGATTCTCGTCGTCGAGAGCGTTGGCTCGGCGGTGCTCGATGCGGCGACGGCCGAATACCTCTACGAAAAAGCGCGTGAACGCGGCGTCGGCGAAGACGTGGGGTTGTAGCCCCCAGTGGTGAGTTCGTTAGTGTTCGGCGGCGACGCCCCGTCGTTCTGTCTCTAAGTCGATATCGAGCGAGTCGAGGATTGCTTCCGCTTCTTCGCGCTTCTCCTGATGGTCTTCGAGGAACTCGCGCATCATCGTCGCGGCCTGCTCTTTGCACCCGCCACAGAGTCGTTCGCCGCCGACACACTCGTCGTACACCTCTTTGGCGAGTTCGTCGTCGTCGCCGGTGAGGAGGTAGGCGTACAGTTCGTAGACGGGGCACTTGTCGGCCTCGCCGCCGAGTTCGCGTTGTTCCTCGGCCGTGTCGCGGCCACCGGTCGTCGCGGACTTGACCTTGTCGTAGCCGTCTTCGGGGTCGTCCAACAGCGAGATGTGACTCGCCGGGATGGACGACGACATCTTGCCGCCCGTGAGACCGGTCATGAAGCGGTGATAGATGGACGACGGCGGGATGAACCCGTAGCCGCCGTGGTGGGCCTCTACCTCGCGGGCGAGGTCTTCGGCTTCCTCGACGTCGACGTCGAAGGCGTCGATGTGCTGGTCGTACCGACGCTTCTCGCCCTCGATTTCCTCGATGAGTGCCTCGAACGCCTCGTCGGTAGCCTGCCGGGCGAAGAACCGAATACGCGGACGGAGCGGTTCCATGCCGGCGTTTTCGAGTTTCTCGACCGCCGAGTCGCGGACGGATTCGTCCACGAGGATACCGGCGGCGTCGAGGTCGGCGTCGGCTAACCACTCGGCCGCTTCACCGCACCGCGGCACATCGGCGTCTTCGGCGTACTCCTCGCGGGCGTCGTAGGCGGCGGCGACCACCGGACGTTCGGCGTCCGAGAGTTCGAACGACGCGAACGCCTCGGTCACTTTGAAAAAGCGCATCCGCGTGGCGAGGTCACGGGCGAACCGGACGTGGGGGTCCTGGTCGGGGCCGACCGGGATGACCGTCGGTTGCGGGTCGTCCAACTGCGGGTAGAGGATGTCGGCCATCTGGGTGACAACCGACTGCATGTGCGAAATGTTGGTCTCACCGTCGAACCCGTAGATACCCTCGAACTCCGAGTAGTTGGCCTTCCCACCGAGTTCGAACGCGAGTCGCTGGAGTCGGTCGTTGTCCGACTGACGGTAGAGTTCGCCCTCCTCGGTGTCGAAGCCGAGTGCGATGAGCGACAGCAGGTAGTCGCGGCTGTGCTCGTTGATTTCGTCCCACGAGATGCCACGGGCAGAGTGGGCCTCCATGTCGGCGATGAGGCCGTACGCGTCGCCACCCTGCTGTTGATGCCAGATTATCTCGTCGAAGACGAGTTTGTGGCCGATGTGGGGGTCGCCCGTCGGCATGAACCCCGAGAGGACGGCGAAGTCGTCACCGTCGCGCATCGCTTCGAGTACCGGGCGGTAGTCGCGGTGGCCGAAGATGACCCCCCGGCGCATCAGGTAGTGTGGGTTCGGTACCTCGTCGAGGATTTCGTCGAACTCCTCGATGCCGAACTCCTCGAACAGTTTGCGGTAGTCGGCGATGGTCGACGAGCCCCACGGGTCGAGAGCGACTTCGTCTGCTCCCTCTGCTGTGCCTCCATCGGTGCGGATGCGCTCCGCGGGTTCGTCGTCTGTCATGGCGTAAGCCGACTGACCGAAAGCCAGTCTATCTGTCCGTTGGCGTCGGTCAGCGCAAAAACCATTCGCTTGCGGACACCGCCCGCGAGACGAACGTCCAGCGAGAGGTCACGCGGGACGAACGTGTGGTCGGGCGTGACCACGCGCACGAGGAACTCGGAGTGCGAGAGGTTCGACACCGTCTCGAAGTCGGTGTAGACCCGGAAGTCCGACCCGAACTTGAACCCGCTCTTGGGAACCGTCCCTGCCTCGCGGAGTGCGGAGTAGACCGCGAGACGGCGGTCGAAGCGGTCGCCTTCCACGTCGCGGCCGCGAGCGACGACATCGGATTCGGCGATATCGAGTGCGTCGCGGCAGGCGAGGGACGCCGCTTCGAGGAGCGAGAGTTGGAGCGGACCGCTGTCTGCGTTTCGGCCGTAGAGTCGCTGGCCGTAGAATCCCTGTTGGTACAACTGGTCGACGCCGGTCCACAGGAGCGCCCGGTCCGAGAGGAGTTCTGCGTCGAGGCCAGACGGGAGGTCCTCGGTGGCCGACCCCTCGGGAACGTAGCCCTCGGTGTCGAAGTACGTCAAGTCGCCGTCCTCGTCGACGATGGCGAGGACCGTCTCACCGAGCGAGGAGACGGGAATCGACTGGCGTTCGCCGGCGACTCGAACTCGGTGTTCGACCACGCCGTCCCACGGACCTTTGCCGCGCGGGTAGACGAGGAAGTCGGCACCGTCCGGGTCGTCCACGCCGGGCCATCCTTCGCGTGCGGGCGAGAGGTAGAATCCCCGGTCGCGGAGGTCTTTGTAGACGACGAAGTCGAGCGTGGTGCCGGTTCGCGCGAGGAGTTCGCGCAGGCCCATCCCGTCTACGCCGTCGATGTCGCCGCGCGAGAGGAGGTGCGCGGCCTCGACGGGCGCGACATCGAGGTCGTTCCCACCGGTCGGCCTCCCGTAGCCACGCGAGTCGTGGAACCGCTGGCGGGCGTCGCCCGGGAGGTGGACGACACCGTCTTCGAGGCGTCCTTGCATACACGAATCGGGGCGGGGCGACGACAAAGGGCCTGCGATGCCGGCGGGACGAACGTTCGGGTGTCGCCACCGACGAGACCAGTGGCACTCCTCGTACCGACGACTCATGCGAACGCACACGTGGAGTCGAGACACCGCCGACCGCGACCCGTCTCGAATATCGGCAGGCCGCACTCACAGTCGTCCACGACGACACCTGACGGGACCGAGAATGCCGTCTCACACTCGGGGTAGGCGTCGCACCCGGCGAGCAACCGACCGCCGCGGCGGATGATGCGAAGCGGCGACCCGCAGTCGGGACACGTCCACTCGCCGTCGAACCGGTCTTTCACGTGGTCGTCCAGCGGGTCGCACTGACGGTCGATGCACACCTCGAAGGTGGCCCCGCGTTCGACCCGCATCAGTGGCAACCCACAGTCGTCGCACGTCTCGTCGAGGACTGTCGCACCCGCCGGAAGCGAAAACTCGACGCCCGAGTCGAGGCCGACGACTGACCCACCGGTTCGGACGAGAGGTTCGCCGGTGCCGGGGTGACTGCCGACTGGGACACCTGCTTCACTCGCGGGGTACTCGGAGCGACGAGCGGAATCGTGCGATTCGACGGTGAGGACTTGGTCGCCTGCGCGGGCGACGATGCCGAACGACTCTGGTCCAGATTCGACCGTCAACGAGTCGGCGCGGGTCAACCACGCGACGGGTTGGTACCCACTGGTGTCGTGGACGAGGACGGTTCGGTCGGGTTTGGCGACGACGACGACCCGACCACGTTGGACGCGGTCACGAGACCCCTCGAATCGGACGGTGCAGTCGCCTGCGAAGACGCGGATAGATTCCATGTGCCGGGGTGACCCCGGATTCCGATTTGAACCTTCGTGCGAAGGTTCATGCGCGAGAGCGAGGTTCGGTTGGCGAGGTGAAACCATGCCGCCTCACGAAGGACTTTTGTCGGCGAGGCCACAGGTCGTGGTATGGATGCGAACGTCGTGCTGTTCGACATGGACGGAGTGTTGGTCGATTCCGAACAGTACTGGCACGCCTTCGAGGACGACTGGGTCTTCGCCGACGCCATCGAATCCGGTGACCCCGCACACGAGGAGATTACGGGGATGAACTTCCGCGAGATATACGACTACCTCGACGAGGAGTACGGGACCACCGTCACGAAAGAGGAGTTCGTCGCGGCGTACCACGAGAACGCCGAAGCACTCTACGGTGAGAAAGTAGTCCTGATGGACGGCGCGGAGAAACTCTTCTCCGACCTCCGCGCCGCCGGGAAGAAAGTCGCCATCGTCTCGTCTGCACCACAGGACTGGATTTCGACTGTCCGCGAACGGTTCGCTCTCGACCCACTCGACTTGGTTCTCTCGGCGGACGACATCGACGACCCCGGCAAGCCCGAACCCCACATTTACGAACACGCCGCCGCGGAACTCGGCGTCGCCCCCGAGGAGTGCATCGTCGTCGAAGACTCGGTGAACGGCATCGAATCGGCCGCCCGGTCTGGGGCGCACACCATCGCCTACCGCGTGGACCACAACAGCGAGTTGGACCTCTCGCAGGCCGACCAAATCGTGGACGGTCCCGAGGAACTCCGGGCGGCACTGCTCGGCGACGACTGAAGAGACTGCGCCGAACTTCCGAGACAGATATTCTTAATCTTTTTACTATTTGGGCGTTCAGTTTACTCCGAAGGCCGGGAATCTTCGGTAGGTTTGTTGTGCCATCGCACGTCAACAACTTCCCGGGTACCATCTCCCGGTCTTCGCTCTACGCCACAGAGCGACAGCGTTGTTCTCGAACGGGTCGGTGTCGTTACTCCACCCGAACCGTCTGCGTCTCCCGAATCGGCAAGAGTGGTAGGTCGGGGAACGTCACTTCGACCGTGAATTCGAGTTCGTCGTCCGTCGCGCCGAAGACGCCGACGGGGACGACAACCTCGTCCGTGAGGTAGCACTCTTTCGCCGACATCTCGACGCCGTTGACGGTGACACGGATGCCGATGGATCCGCCGCCGGCGGTGTTGGTCACCCGGATGTCGTGCATGTCGCTCTCGCCGCGAGCGACCGTCTCGGGGAAGTCACCCCACTCAAGCTCTGGTGCGGGAAGGTCCTTGGCGCTCTCGACGACGCGTTCGGCCACACCCTGTGAGATACCGGCGCGCGTGAGTTCCCGAACGCCGGCGTCGACGACCTCGGCCGGTGACGAGAGGCCGCCCGTGGCGAGCGTGCGAGCACGGCCGGGACCGATGCCATCGACTGCCGTGAGTGCCGCGGCGTCGCCGCTGACACCGTGGTCGACGCGTGCTTCGACCCGGCGGGCGAGGTTGGCGGCGCGCGCGTCCGCGAACGTATCCAAGAACTCGCGGAGCGCCGAGAGGAGTCGAAGCGCGTTCTGGCGGATGACCCACGCGTCGCTCCGAAGTTCGCTCGGCGTGGAGTTCGCCATACTCGCGTGGAGGATGGCCAGCACCTTCCGCGGGCCGTCTTCGAGTTCGGTCGAGACGCCCGTCAACACCGAGTTCACGGCGTCGACTTCGGACTGTCGAGACGAGACTTGCCGGAAGTCTGCCGCACCGGCGACTGTTTCGAGGATGTCGTCGGCCGAGATTCGGTCGCGGTTGGCGAGCGTCGAGAATCGGGTCGCGGTCCCGAGACGGAGGTAGTACTTCGAGGTGAGACGACCGAGTGCCGTCGCGTCGATAGAGAGGTCGTCGTCCATCTCGACGAACCCGCGGGAGACGAGTCGGTCGAGGACGTCGCGGACGCGCGAGCGCAGGTCTTCGAAGTCGTAGGCACCGGGGTCCGACTGCGCTCGCCGGTAGTAGAACGTCGTCTCCAACCACGACATCACGTCGTCTAAGTCACGAATCGTTCCCATCGCAATCTCCGCGTTGAGGTGGGCGTCGAGGTCCTCTGCGAGACGTGACTCGATTTCCTTGCCTTCCCGGAGCAGGCGGCGGTACTTGTTCTGGTCGGCGTGGTCGCAGACGACCCACCCGTATCCCACGTCGTCGTACCCCGGTCGGCCGGCGCGCCCGAGCATCTGGAGGATGTCGAGCGGCGAGATGTCGACTTCGCCTTCGAGCGGGTCGTGGTGTTTCGTGTCGCGGATGACGACACACCGCGCGGGGAGGTTCACGCCCCACGCCAGCGTGGAGGTCGAAAACAGGAGCTGAATCTTCCCTTCTTTGAACCACTCTTCGACCGCTTCCCGGTCGTCGCGGGCGAGGCCAGCGTGGTGGAAGCCCACGCCGTCTAAGACGGATTTTCGGAGCGAGTCGTTGCTGAGTTCCTTCGCCTCGTTGTGGAAGTCGTAGTCGCCGCGGGAACTGATTGGAACGTCACGTTTAGCGAGTTCGTCGCGGGCCTTCTCGGCGGCGCGAACCGAATCCTGCCGCGAGGAGACGAAGACGAGCGACTGCCCGCCGTCGCGGATGTGCGGTTCCGCGAGGTCGAACGCCCGGTACAGGCGGCGGTACTTGTCTGCGAAGGAGTTCTCGCCGTGCGTGTACGTCTTCACGCCCGCGTGGAGGTCCACGGGCCGGTAGTCGTCGCCGAACTCGAACGTCGTCTCGGGCGGCGCATCGAGCCACGCCGCAACGTCGTCGATGTTCGGCATCGTCGCCGAGAGTGCCACGATGCGCGGGTCGCAGATGCGACGCATCCGCGAGACGGTGACTTCGAGCACCCCGCCGCGCGTCTCGGAGTCGAGCAGGTGGACCTCGTCGATGACGACGCAGTCGACGTCCTCGATGAACGAGTAACGCGCTGAATCGTGTTTGCGCGTCGCGGAGTCCGTCTTCTCCGGCGTCATCACGAGGATGTCCGCGCGTGCGGCGCGCCGGGGATTCAAGTCGCGTTCGCCGGTGACGACGTAGACGGAGTAGCCGAGGTCCTCGAAACGCTCCCACTCGGTCTCTTTCTCGGTGGTCAGAGCGCGAAGCGGGGCGATGAAGAGGGCCGTCCCGTCGTCGCGGAGCGTCTTGCAGATAGCGAGTTCCGCGAGCGCCGTCTTCCCGCTGGCGGTGGGCGCGGACGCGACCACGTTGTGGTCGGTGTCGAGGATGCCCGGCAGCGCCTCGCGTTGCATCCGGTTGAACTCGTCGAACCCGAACGCGTCGGCGAATTCGGGGACCGCTTCGACGACTTTCACGGGGCGCACCTCCCTGTGTGTACAGCGGCCGAAAGCGAGACGAAGACGAGGGTCATACAGGTAGCCGAGTCGTCCGTGGGGAAAGGCGTTTCTCCATCCGGTGGCACCGCTCGGCGGGCGAAGATACAAAAACGTGTTCGGGGGACCGTTCAGGGTTCGATTCCGACCGTCTCCTGACTTACGCCGCGCCGGCGAGGGCAGCGATGAACGACCAGTTCGTTCCCGCGGTGGCTTCGCGTTTCTTCGATTCAGCCTTCGACAGGTCACGGCGGTGTTTCCAGTTCATACACTGTGTGAAAATCTTTACTCGAACATAAGTTTTTCAGTTCCATGATATGTCTAGCACGGTTTTACATGCAGAATGGTGGACATACGTGATGAATTCGAATCAAACGTTTTCTTTTTCGTGATAGTCGTGCGTATTTGGTCGATTTGTCTGCCGTCGTGGTAACACAGAACACGACGCTCACGGCGAGTGATTCGGTCGAATCGAGCCGGTCAGACGTGTCAAGTGGTCGACCGACAGCGGTGTAATCCTCACGTTTTTGCCTGTCCCCCCGTAAGAACTGACCATGCGCACGCGGCGGAAGCCAGATTGGTTGAAGATGCGACCGCCATCGGGCCGGCGATTCACCGACATCAAATCCACACTCCGGGACAGGAACCTCCACACGGTCTGTGAAGAGGCCAACTGTCCGAACCTCGGCGAGTGCTGGAGTGGTCGGGACGGTCCCGGGACGGCCACGTTCATGCTCATGGGCGACCGGTGTTCGCGCGGATGCAACTTCTGTGACGTGACGACGGGTGGCATGGAACCACTCGACCCCGAAGAACCCGCGAACGTCGCCGACGCCGTGACGGAAATCGGTCTCGACTACGTCGTGTTGACCTCCGTGGACCGTGACGACTTACCCGACCAGGGTGCCGGTCACTTCGCACAGACGATTCGGGAGATAAAACGGCGAGACCCGGAGGTCCTCGTAGAAGTGCTGATTCCCGACTTCCAGGGTGAACCCGAACTCGTCCGGAAGATTATCGACGCCGGCCCGGACGTCATCGCCCACAACATCGAGACGGTCGAACGCCTCCAGTGGCCGATTCGTGACCGGCGCGCGGGGTACGAGCAGTCCCTGTCGGTCCTCCAGCAGGTGACCGACGAGTCGGACATCCACACGAAGACGTCCATCATGCTCGGCCTCGGCGAACACGCCCACGAAGTCTATCAGACGCTCTCAGACCTCCGCGAGGCGGACGTCGATATCGTGACCTTCGGCCAGTACCTCCAACCGTCGCGGACCCACCTCGACGTGTACGAGTACGTCCACCCCGACGTGTTCGAGACGTGGCGGCGGGTCGCCGAAGACGAACTCGACTTCCTCTACTGCGCCTCCGGTCCGATGGTCCGGTCGTCGTACAAGGCGGGCGAGCTGTTCGTCGACGCACTGCTCCGCGAGGGGTCGAGCGTCGAAGAGGCACGGCAGGCGGCACGCGCGGCAGCAGGGCAGTAACGCGGCCGGCGCGCACCGGACGGGAAACTTCGTTCTCACGTCGCCACAGATGTGTCGGCGTTGTCACAACCCGAGTCGATATACTCCCGGTCCGTTGTGAAACGTTGTCGATATTTCCGATTATTTCTCGGTGAGATGTGGGTTCGCACTAATGACCCTCAGGAAGAATCGTTTAGAAGCCAAAATGTCCAATTTTCACCTGTGTGGGTTTACATAGCACGCCCAGTGACGCAATATTCCGAGTCAAAGTAAATTATATACGAAAACAATATAACGCCAGCGGGTGTCGATTTTGCCATGAACAGGAGGGTTCTCCCGTGAGCGTACTTCAGCGTGACCCACAGGACCAGGTACGAGTGCTCGATGAGGACGGCACCGTCGTCGGTGAAGTCCCCGACATCGACGACGAGACACTGGTCGACATGTACCGGAATATGCGCCTTGCTCGACACTTCGACACTCGGGCAGTGAGTCTGCAGCGACAGGGACGGATGGGAACCTACCCTCCGCTGTCGGGACAGGAAGGCGCACAGATTGGCAGCGCCATCGCACTCGAAGAAGACGACTGGATGGTGCCCAGTTACCGCGAACACGGCGCGGCGTTGCTCCGCGGCCTTCCCCTCAAGCAGACGCTCTTGTACTGGATGGGCCACGAGAAGGGCAACGAGATGCCCGAGGGCGTGAACCTCTTCCCGCCTGCAGTTCCTATCGCGTCGCAGATTCCGCACGCGACGGGTGCCGGATGGTCGTTCAAACTCCGCGGTGAAGAGGACAAAGCAGTTCTCTGTTACTTCGGTGACGGTGCGACGTCCGAAGGCGACTTCCACGAAGGATTGAACTTCGCCGGCGTCTTCGACACCCCCAACGTCTTCTTCTGTAACAACAACCAGTGGGCGATTTCTGTCCCGCGCGAGCGACAGACGGCCTCCGAGACCATCGCACAGAAGGCCGCCGCCTACGGCATCGACGGCGTGCAGGTCGACGGAATGGACCCCCTCGCCGTCTACGCCGTGACGAAGGCCGCACTGGAGAAGGCTCGGAACCCCGGTGAGGGCGAGGGACGACCCACGCTCATCGAGGCGGTCCAGTACCGCTTCGGCGCACACACCACCGCCGACGACCCAACCGTCTACCGCGACGACGAGGAAGTCGAGAAGTGGAAGGCGAAAGACCCCATCCCGCGTCTCGAAGCGTTCCTCCGTGAGACGGGCCGACTCGACGACGAGAAGGTCGAAGAAATCGAGGCAGAAATCAAACAACGAGTCGCAGACGCCATCGAGGCGGCCGAGTCCGACCCGCGTCCGGAACCCAGCGACATGTTCGACTACGCCTACGACGAACGGACGCCGGAGATTCAAGCACAGTACGAGGAGTTCGAAGCACTCCGTGAGAAGGTTGGCGACGAAGGATTCCTCCGAGAATGAGCGCACAGAACCTCACCATCGTGCAAGCAGTACGGGACGGTCTCTACACCGAAATGAACCTCGACGACGAGGTGCTCGTCATGGGCGAAGACGTCGGCAAGAACGGCGGCGTCTTCCGGGCCACCGAGGGCCTCTGGGACGAGTTCGGCGACGACCGAGTCATCGACACGCCCCTCGCAGAGTCCGGCATCATCGGCACGGCAGTTGGGATGGCCGCGATGGGCCTGAAGCCGGTTCCCGAGATTCAGTTCTCTGGCTTCATGTACCCCGGATTCGACCAAATCGTGAGCCACATGTCGCGGTTCCGCACCCGGACCCGTGGCCGTTACACGCTCCCGATGGTCCTGCGCGCCCCCTACGGCGGCGGCATCCGCGCACCCGAGTCGCACTCCGAGTCGAAAGAGATGTTCTACGCGCACGAGGCCGGTCTGAAGGTGGTCATCCCCTCGACGCCGTACGACACGAAGGGACTGCTCATCTCGGCCATCCGCGACCCCGACCCGGTCGTCTTCCTCGAACCCAAACTCATCTACCGGGCGTTCCGCGGCGAAGTCCCCGAAGAAGACTACACGGTCCCAATCGGTGAGGCCGCCGTCCGCCGCGAAGGGTCGGACGTGTCGGTGTTCACCTACGGCGCGATGACCCGCCCGACGCTCGAAGCGGTCGAGAACCTCGAAGAAGAGGGTATCGACGCCGAAGTCGTCGACCTGCGCTCTATCTCGCCGCTGGACCGCGAGACCATCGTGGAGTCGTTCAAGAAGACCGGTCGCGCAGTCGTCGTCCACGAGGCCCCCAAGACCGGCGGCCTCGGCGGCGAAATCACGGCTATCATCCAAGAAGAGGCGCTCCTCTACCAGGAAGCACCCGTAAAGCGCGTCGCAGGCTACGACGTCCCGTACCCGCTGTACGCACTGGAGGACTACTACCTCCCGTCGGTCGCCCGCGTCGAAGACGGCATTCGTGAGGCGGTGAACTTCTGAATGGCACTCAAGGAATTCAAACTCCCCGACGTCGGTGAAGGCGTCGCAGAAGGCGAACTCGTAACGTGGCACGTCGCACCGGGCGACGAAGTGACCGAAGACCAGGTACTCGCAGAGGTCGAGACGGACAAAGCACTCGTGGACGTTCCGTCGCCGTTCAACGGGACGGTGAACGAACTCCTCGCCGAAGAAGGCGAGATGGTTCCGGTCGGCAACGTCATCATCACCATTCAGGTCGGTGGCGAAGAGGCCGAGGAGGCCGAACCGGCCGCCGAACCCGAGGCAGAACCCGAACCCGACGAGGAAGAAGAGACCGACGCTGGCGGACGCGTGTTCGCCCCACCGAGCGTCCGACGACTCGCCCGCGAACTCGAAGTCGACCTCGAATCTGTCGACGGAAGCGGTCCGAGCGGTCGTGTGACCGAAGGCGACGTTCGTGCGGCCGCCGAGGAAGAAGAAGCAGAAGAAGCGCCGGCCGAAGGGCCACGCAGCATCGAAATCAACGGTCAGTCGGCGACGGAGAAGCGCGACGAAAGCGCTGCCGCGGCCGCTGAGGCCGCAGCGCGTGACAAGACGCTCGCCGCGCCCGCGACCCGTGCGCTGGCCAAAGAGAAAGGCGTCGACATCGACGCCGTGCCTGCGACGGAGATGCGCGACGGTGCGGCGTTCGTCTCGCCCGAAGCAGTCACCGAGTACGCCGAGGCCCAGCGTGCGGCACAGGCCGCAGACGCCGAAGCAGTCGCCGCCGAACCCGAGGCAGGCACCGCGACGGCCGAGACGGCGACGGCCGACTCCGGCCCCGTCGCCGGCGAGCGCGTTCCCTTCAAGGGCGTCCGCAAGGCCATCGCCGACCAGATGCAGCGCTCGAAGTACACCGCGCCGCACGTCACCCACCACGACGAAGTGGACGTGACGGAACTCGTGGAACTGCGCTCGCAACTCAAGCCAGTCGCCGAGGAACGCGACACGAAACTCACCTACATGCCGTTCGTGATGAAGGCGGTCATCGCGGCGCTCAAGGACTTCCCGTACATCAACTCGCAACTCGACGAGGAGAACGAAGAAATCGTCCTCCGCGACGAGTACAACATCGGCGTCGCCGCCGCGACGGACGCCGGTCTCATGGTTCCGGTCGTCCACGACGCGGACCGCAAGGGCATGCTCCAAATCGCCGACGAGATGAACGAGTTGGTCGAGAAGGCCCGTAACCGCAAGATTTCGCCCGGCGAGATGCGCGGTGGCACCTTCACCATCACCAACATCGGCGGCATCGGCGGCGAGTACGCGACGCCCATCGTCAACTACCCCGAAGTGGCAATCCTCGCGCTCGGTGCAATCAAGGACAAGCCGCGCGTTGTAGACGGTGAAATCGTGCCTCGAAAAGTCCTCACCCTCTCGCTGTCGTTCGACCACCGCATCGTCGACGGCGCACAGGGTGCCCGCTTCACGAACCGCATCAAAGAACTGCTCGAAGACCCCAAACTGCTGGTGCTCGAATAATGGTCGTTGGAGATATCGCGACCGGAACCGAGGTACTCGTCATCGGTGCCGGACCGGGCGGGTACGTCGCCGCCATCCGCGCCGCACAGCAGGGTCTGGACACCACGCTCGTCGAGAAGGACGCCTACGGCGGCACCTGCCTGAACTACGGGTGCATCCCGTCGAAGGCGCTCATCACGAGTGCGAACCTCGCCCACGAGGCGGGTAACGCCGAAGAGATGGGTATCCACGCCGACCCCGTCGTCGACATGTCGCAACTGCGCGACTGGAAGGACGGCGTCGTGGACCAACTCACTGGCGGCGTCGAGAAACTCTGTAAGGCCAACGGCGTCAACCTTGTCGAGGGAACCGCCCGCTTCAAAGACGAGAACGCCGTCCGCATCGCCCACGGCGGCGAAGGACAGGGTTCCGAAACCATCGAGTTCGAACACTGCATCATCGCCACCGGGTCGCGCGTCATCCAGATTCCGGGCTTCGACTTCGCGGACGAGCAAGTCTGGTCCTCGCGCGACGCCCTCGCCGCAGACACCGTCCCGGACCGCCTCGTCGTGGTCGGCGGCGGCTACATCGGCATGGAACTCTCCACGACGTTCGCCAAACTCGATTCGGACGTCACCGTCGTCGAGATGCTCGACGACATCCTCCCGGGATACGAGTCCGACGTGGCCCGTGTCGTCCGCAAGCGCGCCGAAGACCTCGGCATCGACATGAACTTCGGCGAAGGTGCCAGCGGGTGGCGCGAAGACGACGACAGCATCATCGTCACCACCGAGACGGAAGACGGCGAGGAAGCCGAGTACCGTGCCGACAAGGTGCTCGTCGCCGTCGGTCGCTCGCCCGTCACCGACACGATGGAACTCGAAAACGCCGGCCTCGAAGCCGACGAACGTGGGTTCCTCGAAGTGGACGACTTCCGCCGGACCGACGTGGAGCACATCTACGCAGTCGGTGACGTCGTCGCCGACACCCCGATGCTCGCACACGTCGCCTCGAAAGAAGGCATCGTCGCCGCCGAGCACATCGCCGGTGAACCCGTCGCCTTCGACAGTCAGGCCGTCCCGGCCGCCGTCTTCACCGACCCTGAAATCGGTACGGTCGGGATGACCGAAGACGAGGCCGAAGAGATGGGATTCACAACTGCTGTCGGGCAGATGCCCTTCCGCGCATCCGGTCGTGCCCTCACCACGGGTCACGCCGATGGCTTCGTCCGCATCGTCGCCGACGAAGATTCGGGATTCATCCTCGGAGCGCAAATCGTCGGCCCCGAGGCGTCCGAGTTAGTGGCCGAAGTCGCTCTCGCCATCGAAATGGGCGCGACGCTCGAAGACGTTGCATCCACCATCCACACCCACCCGACGCTCGCCGAAGCGGTCATGGAGGCCGCCGAAAACGCGCTCGGACAGGCGATTCACACGCTGAATCGGTAACCTCGAGTCCCGACACCCACTTCGATTTTTTGCAGACACGCTCACTGTGAGCGACGGCCGCCACCAGCGCGTATGTGTCAGAATTAGACCACTCACAGGTACGGCGGGACGACTGCCGGGTACAACCAGAGGACAGCGAGGCTACTGAACACCCAGCGCGGCGCGGCGTCTCGCTCCAGAAGGGAAAGCAGGACGACGACGGGCAACAGTAGCAGCAAGAAAACGCCCGACAGGACCACCGTCGTCACCAACTGGAACGTGACGAAGCGCGTCGAAACGAGGACGAACACCGCCATCGAGACGACGAGGAACGCGGCGTCGAACAGGACGGCCCCGTATCTCGTCTCAAGTCGCGGGATTCGTTCGGACCCGCGAAGAAGCACCCCACCGACGACTGCGAGGATGCCGGCGAAGAAGACGTATTTTACGAACTGTGACGGTGCAGGCCAGAGGTGGTAGACGCTCTCCGAGAGCGTCGTGCCGACGACTGCGACGAATCCGACCACCGCAACTGTCGGTGGAAGGTACGCCCGGTAGTCGCTGTCCAGCGAGGGAGCACCTTCGCGGGCGACGAGGGCGGTGGCCGCGAGGACGCCGACCAACCCGAAGACGAACTGCTGGAGAACCGACCGAATGGGTCGGCCAGTCGTCTCGTACTGGTCTGGGGGCGTCTCGCCAACCGACCGGAGCGACCAGTCTGTCGTCGCGGCGACGAGCGACGGGTCGTACGACTCGGACAGGTGTGTCGCCCCATCTGCGACGAAGACGCGTGCCGCCGTTCCGTCGTCGAAGGACCCGGTTCGGTCACCGGGTTCGAGTCTCGTCCCAGTCAGTGGTTCGGATATCTCCACGAGGGTACTCGGTGGAACGAGTGAATCGTCGCTCCCAGTCGCCAAGAGGACGTTCGTCTGAAGCGGGTCGGGTCGCTCTGGTGGGAACCGGCCAGCGATGGCGACGACTCCCCGTACGTCGCCACGTTCGTACGCCGCCCGATAGGCCCCGTTGGCCCCGCCAGAGTGCCCACCGGCGACGATGCGTTCGTCGTCGACTCGCGGATGTGCTTCCAGATACGCCACCCAGTTGAGGTAGTTCTCAGTCACCCGGTCCCAGAGGTCACTCTCGTCGCGGACAATCATCCACGGGACGGGAGACCCGTCTTCGAGTTCGTAGGTCGGTCCGGGAATCAAGACGACGAACCCCTGTCGAGCGAGTGTCTCACCGTATCCAGCGTACATCGCAGGTTCAGACCCTGACCCGGCCCCAAACACGATACCCGGTCTGGGGCGTTCGCCACTCGGGACGTACAGTGCCGCCTCGGTGATGCGACCATCTGCTCGAACGTAGACTCGTTCTGTGGTGAACCCCTCACCACCAACGTCCGGGACGAAGACGAAGGGTGACACCCACCCGCCGACTCCGACGACGACGAGGGCAGCGAGCACAATGGGGAACCAGCGGGAACCAAACATAACCATTGGTTGTCGATTTGGCCGCGTAATAACGTTCGAACTCGATTCTCCCGCACAGAGAATCCCGAGACGGCGGACGAATACCCGAAAACTGACCGCCGGCCCTATCCCGACCCGAAGAAGACACCCATCGGAAGGTTCACTCGTTTTCCAACCACCACAAAGCCAGCATCGTCCCCACCACTGCCACGGCGGCGGGAATCGATTTGTCGATGCCGAGTGTGCGGAAGTCGAGGAGGACCACACCCTCTAACTGGGCGGCGAGAGCGAGGGCTACGAAGACGAACCCCGCCACCCAGAGCTCGGGTGTGTCGACGTCGCTGATAGACATGAAAGTCGATACGACGCCAACCATGATAAGCGTTAGCAGTGTTCAAACGTCGCCGGCCAGTAGTGCGTGCCAGTTCCTCAAGACGGGACGCGTCGGTGTCGTCGACGCGGTTACTCCTCGTCGGCGTCGAGGATGTTGTACCCCTCGAACACCTTTCCTAACCGGTCCATCGAGGAGACGACGACGTCGCAGGCGGGGCGAACTGCCGTCTTCGGGACGAACCCAACCGACAGGCCGGCGACTTCGAGCATCGGCAGGTCGTTCGCGCCGTCGCCGACAGCGACGGTTCGCTCCATTGGTACGTCGTGTTCGGCGGCGTAGTTCTCCAGCGCCGTGTCCTTCGTCCCCTCGATGAGCGACCCCTCGACGTCGCCGGTGAGTCGGCCACCCTTCACGGGCAGGTGGTTCGAGACGATGTCGTCGACTTCGACCCCCTCTTTTTCGAGTGCGCGTTCGACGCCGCGTTTGAATCCGCCGGTGAAGATGGCGACGTGGTGGCCGTAGTCGCGGAGTCGCTGGATGAGTTCGGCCGCGCCGGGTCGAAGTTCAACCTCGCCGTAGGCCTCTTCTGCGAGTTCCTCTTCGAGTCCTTCGAGGAGTCGAGCGCGCGAGCGCAGGCTCTCCGCGTAGCTAATCTCGTCGTTCATGGCGCGTTCGGTGATATCGGCCATCTTCTCGGCGGTACCGTTCTTCTCGCCGAGGAGGACGGTCATCTCCGAGTCCGAGAGCGTGCCGTCGAAGTCGAAGGCGATGATTCGCATACGTGCCCGTCGTTCCCGCGGGGTTTCAAAGCTTCCGCGTCGGCAGAAACACCGAACAGAGACAGTCGTTCGACAAGTACACAATCATGTGAGACACTCTCACTGTCACGATATCGGCCGTTGTGGCAACTCTTAACCCCCGTGAGTATGTCCCTACGCGCATGAAGGTACTCGTCACGGACCCAATCGCCGATGCGGGTCTGGACAGACTTCGTGAGGCTGGGTACGAAGTAGAGACCGCATACGATGTCGAAGGCGACGCGCTACTGGACGCCGTCTCCGACGCAAATGGGCTCATCGTTCGCTCCGGGACACAGGTCACCGCCGAGGTATTCGAGGCGGCACCCGACCTCGTCATCGTCGGCCGTGCCGGTATCGGTGTCGACAACATCGACATCGACGCCGCCACCGAACACGGTGTCATCGTCGCCAACGCACCGGAAGGGAACGTTCGCGCCGCCGCCGAGCACACGGTTGCGATGGGCTTCGCCGCCGCACGCTCGATTCCGCAGGCGCACACCCGTCTGAAGAACGGCGAGTGGGCCAAGTCCGACTACCTCGGCAACGAAGTCAACGGGAAGACGCTCGGCGTCGTCGGCCTCGGCCGCGTCGGCCAAGAAGTCGCGAAGAAGTACCACTCACTCGGGATGGACCTCGTCGCGTACGACCCGTACATCGGCCAAGAGCGCGCGGAACAACTCGGTGCCGAACTCGTGGAGTTCGACGAGTGTCTCTCGCGGGCCGACTTCCTGACGGTCCACACGCCGCTGACGCCCGAGACGGAGGGCCTCATCTCCACTGACGAACTCGAGACGATGGGAAGCGGCTACCTCATCAACTGCGCCCGCGGCGGCGTCGTCGACGAGGCCGCCCTCGCCGAGGCCGTCGAAAGCGGCGTCCTCGACGGTGCCGCAGTCGACGTGTTCGCCGACGAACCCGTCTCGCCCGACAACCCACTCCTCTCGGTGGAGAACGTCGTCGTCACGCCGCACCTCGGTGCATCCACCTCGGCCGCACAGGAGAACGTCGCCGTCTCGACGGCCGACCAAGTCGTCGCCGCACTCCGTGAGGAACCCGTCATGAACGCGCTCAACGCCCCCTCGGTGGACGAGAGCGCCTTCCCACGCATCCAACCTTACATCGAAATCGCCGAAACCGCCGGCAAGATTGCCGGTCAACTCCTCGACGGACGCCTCGGCGAAGTCGAAGTCAGCTATCAGGGTGACATCGCCGCCGAAGACGTCGAACTCGTCACCGCCTCCGCCCTGAAGGGCGTCTTCACGCCCCTCGAATGGCAGGTCAACGCCGTCAACGCGCCACAGATTGCGAAAGAGCGCGGTATCGAAGTCACCGAGTCGAAGTCCCGCCAGTCGGAGGACTTCCAGAGTCTCGTGACGGTCACCGTCCGCAACGGCGACGAAGAGATGACCATCTCGGGGACGCTCTTCGCCGGTGACGACCCGCGCATCGTCCGCATCAACGGCTACCGACTCGACGCCATCCCGCACGGCCAGATGCTCGTCGCTCGCAACTACGACAAACCCGGCGTCATCGGCTTCATCGGCACCGTCCTCGGCGAGAACGACGTCAACATCGCAGGGATGTTCAACGCCCGCCGCGCGAAGGCCGGCGGCGAGGCACTGACCGTCTACAACCTCGACGACGAGGTTACGGACGACGTCCGCGAGAAACTGCTCGCAGACGACCGTATCATCGACGTCGACGCGATTACCCTGTAAGCAGGGTTACCGTCCGCCAACCGACGGCACAACTCGCATCACAACGCGGCCGACGCCCGACTGAACGCGGCCAAGACCACGGCCGATGGACGACAGCAGGCCGGCCGACGTATCACTTCTTTGCGACCGATTCTTCGGCGACTGCGACGCTCGTGACGACATCCCGTGAGCGTGTTCTCGGTACCGTTCTGCGAGTAACCGTTCGTAGTGGTCGATGACCGCGTGACGATTCTCGTGGGTCGTATCGAGTTGTTCTTTGAGACGCGTGTTCGCACGGCGAAGCGCCTCGTTCTCGCGGCGAAGCGACGCGACATCCTGCGTTGGAGGGGAATCAGCAGGACGGGTCGACGATGGTGGGCCGGCCCCGGAGTGGCCGGTGCCCGTCTCGTCTGAGGGGTACGTTCGTGACCCTGACCCACCTCCGATGGTCCCGGTCGGCAGACTACTGAGCGACATCGTGTGGTACCACGTGACACAGAATGAAAAAGACGTGTCAGACGAACAACTGACGCACGTCAGCGGTCGTCCGTCGCAGGCCGAAGTCGTGGGTGAAAGTCGGTGGTCGAACGCCCCGCTTACTCGGCGAGGTGTTCGAGCACTGCGTCGGTATCGTTCGGGACCGGTTCGGGGTCGTCACCGGCCTCGAACGCCGCGTCGGGGTCCTTCAGGAGGTGCCCCGTCGTGAGACAGACGACCTGTTCGTCTTCGCTGACCGTGCCGTTCTCGCGGAGTTTGCGGAGGCCGGCAACAGACGCCGCGGACGCGGGTTCGACGCCGACGCCCTCGGCGGCGAGGTCACGCTGTGCCTCGGTGATTTCCTCGTCCGAGACGGCGACGGCAGTGCCGCCCGTCTCGCGGATTCCGGGGAGTGCCTTCGGCGCGTTGACGGGGTTGCCGATACGGATGGCCGTCGCACGCGTCTCCACGTCGTCCCAGCGGCGCGTCTCGTCCCACCCGTTCTCGATGGCTTCGACCATCGGGGCGGCACCCTCTGCCTGCACGCCCGTCAGTTTCGGCACGTCCTCGGCGTCGAGCGCACCCGACTGGACGAGTTCGCGGAACGCCTTGTAGAGCGCCGAGGTGTTGCCCGCGTTGCCGACGGGGAGGACGATTCGGTCTGGGTACGTGCCGTAGTCGTCGAAGAACTCTTCGAGAATTTCGAGGCCGATGGTCTTCTGGCCTTCGAGGCGGAAGGGGTTCAGCGAGTTGAGGAGGTAGACCTCACCGCGGGCGGCGAGGTCCTGTACGATGTCGAGACACGAGTCGAAGTTGCCGTCGACTTCGAGGATGCGGGCGTCGTGGAGCGCCGCCTGCGCAATCTTCCCGGCGGCGACCTTCCCGGCAGGGAGCAAAACGAGCGTCTCCATCCCACCGCGCGCGCCGTATGCTGCGAGGGCGGCCGAGGTGTTACCCGTCGAAGCGCAGGCGAGACGCCCGACGCCGAGTTCCTTCGCGACGCGGACGCCGACGGTCATGCCGCGGTCTTTGAACGACCCCGTGGGGTTCATCCCCTCGTGTTTAATGCGAAGCGTCTCGACGCCGACGTCAGATTCGAGGCGCGGGACGGTGTGCAGCGGCGTCGCGCCCTCGGGGAGCGAGACGCCTTCTTCGAACGGGAGCGCGGCGTTGTAGCGCCAGACGCCGCGGCCCTCGAAGTCGTCCCACGTCGGCGGGGACGCGTAGCGAACTTCGAGGAGGCCGTCACAGTCGTCACACGTGTACCGTACGTCGTCGAACGGTGCGAACTGTTCGCCGCACTCGATACATTCGAGCCAGGTGCCGTCGTCGGCGACAGATGGCTCCTCGGGGATAGGTGCCGTGAGTTCGAGGCTCATTGGTCGGGGCGTGGCACCAGAGGGACAAAAGCAGGTGGGTTTGGGCGGTACCTACCGGACCGACAGCGAGACGGACGTGAAGCGCACTGCTGCTTACGACTCGCCGAAGGCGTCGATACGAGCGTGCACGTCGTCGGCCCACTCGTCGAGGGCGGCGTGCATCATCTCTTTGGCCTCCGGGAGCGGCGTCGCCGTGTACTGGTAGACGTAGCCGCCGGGGTCCAGCAGTCGGCGTTTGCGCTCTGCGAGGCCCTTGTCGAGCAGCGTCGTCAGCGAGCGATTGACGTTGCTCCGGTCGCGTTCGAGAACTTCGGCGAGTTCTGCGACGGTGCTTCCGGGGTTGTCGAGGAGCGCGAGGTACGTCCGACTCTCGTGGCTCTGGATTCCGAAGACACAGGCGAGGACGTGCCCGAAATTCGGGTCGTCAGTCTCCATCAGGTCTTCCATATCCGGTGCATCAGCCATGCACATCTGTTCGCTGTCCGCCGAATTAAACCCTCACCAAGCGGCGAAGGCGTTGCTCCGCCGGAGAAGTACCCCGACCCGACACGCAGTCTACTCGTCTTTCGCGTATCCCATCTTCGTCACGCACGTCCGCATCCCGGCTTCGTCTTCGTGTTTGTGGAGCGTCGTCGGCGTGTCGCAGTAGAACGTCGACCCGTCGTGACGGAGCGTCACCTCGTGAATCCCGCCGAGCATCTCAGCCCGGACGATGATGCGATGCCCATCGAGAAGCGCGTCGAGAATCTCGTCGGCGGTCAACTCCCCAGACTCGATTCGGAGCAAGTCGGCCATACACTCACATTTCGGGCGAGCCGTATCAGTATTATCGAAGGGTGAGAGGTGCGTGCGGCGAAACCCAGACCGAACAGAGGGGACTGAGTGAGGAACGAGTCACCGGCAGACTCCACTCCCGTCAGTTCGTCGTCGACTTCCCAACCCCACAACGAGTCACCGGTAGACTCCACTCCCGTCAGTTCGTCGTCGACTTCCCAACCCCACGACGAGTCACCGGTAGACTCCACTCCCGTCAGTTCGTCGTCGACTTGGACCGCTTCTCTGCGTCTGTGACCGGCACCTCGACGCCTTCGACAACCTCCGCGACTTCCGTCTCTTTCTCGGTGTCGATGTGCCAGCGGTCCACTTCGTCCTCGTAGTTTCGGAGCATCTCCGAGACGTTCGTCTTCAGGCCGTCGTCGTTGACGTTGACCTCGAAGACGAACACTTCGTCGCCCGTTCCACGGCCGACCTGCTGGATGTTGGCACTGATGAGTTCGTTGTCGAAGTAGTACGGGGCCAACTGCGTCATCACCTTCCGGTAGACGGTGTCTTCGACTTTGCGGAGGGCTTTCCGCCCGGCGGAGTCGGCAGCACGCGCGACGTAGTTGATGGAGTCTTGCCACGACTCGACGGCACCCTCGTCGTCTCCCGCTTCGATTTTCTCGTAGGAACGAGACAACTTCTCGCCGGCCGTCTTCAGGTCTTCGTTGGGCGCTTTCCCCTCCTTCTCACCTTCGCCCTCGCCGACACTCGCTTGCTTGGCCGTCTTCTCGTTGACGTCTTCTCCCAGTCGCTCGTGCGATTTTGGCCGCCACTCGTCCCAGTCGTCGAAGTGCGCGCCTTCGACCCCGGACTCGCGGAGGGCACGGGTGATTCGCTCCCCGTGTTCGACGACTTCCCCCCAAGAGCCCCGGCATTTGAATCCGGAGATGCTCTCTTCCATGTCGTTGACTGGACTACGTGCCAAGAGATAAAAATTCTCCGAGAACCCCTCTCACACGAGGAAAATTTACTGAAGAGAGAAGCAATCAGTCGAGAACCAGCGAGGGCGCTTCGGTCGGTCGAAACGCTCAGCGATTGCCGTAGATGACACGCTCTGCGAAGGCGTCGAGGCGGTTCGAGAGGCCTTCGAACCACGCACTGGGCGACGCTGTCCGGAGTTCCGACTCGTCGAGTTCTATCTTCTCGTCCCCGAATGGGTCGCGGTCGCCGGTACTCGTCGCATCGACGACGGTCGTCATCGAACACCGACCACACGCCTCTCGGTTCGGGCCTGCCATGTGCGCCCGATTCGCAACCATCACGAATAAATCTTGGTTTCCCACCGGTCGCGACGGGCTTATAGGGACGAACGTGTTGCACCGTCTCATGGGATACCGCGTCGTGGACACGGACGACGTCGAACCGATACCAGACCGACCATGCGAACTTCGACGCATCGGCGTCGAAGGCGGCTTAGAACAGTTCGCACTCAATCGCTTCCGCGCCGAACCGGGCGAACAGGTGCCGCTGAAGTACCACTATCACACCGAACAGGAAGAGGCGTTCTACGTCCTCTCGGGCACACTGTTCGTCGAGACGCCAGACGAGACGTTCGAGGTGTCGGCAGACGAGTTGTTCGTCGCCGACCCGGAGAGTCCGCACCGCGCTCACAACCCGGACGACGCGACTGAGGCGGTCGACATCCTCGCCATCGGTGCACCTGCCGTGTCGGGTGACGCCGAAGCGTACGACTCCGACGAGCGATGAGCGACGTCGGACACCCCGGAAGAAGCGACAATCGGGACGACACTGACGGCCCGGACCTCGACGTTCCCGAGTGGGACGACGAGTATCTCGACCGAGTGAGTGACCGACTGATGTTCCACTACGACTTGGAGAAGAACTCCGTCGTCCGCGGTGAGCGGTTCGACCTCTTCGGGTCGATGCTGATGGAGACGCAAAAGCAGTTCATGCATCGGTCCATCAACTACGCGAACCACCACGCGAAGGAGTACCTCTTCGCCCGTCGCGTCGACACCGCGACTATCGCCGAACTCGAACGCCTCGTCGAGTTGGGGCACGAACTCGCCGACCTGTGGGTCGAACCGAGTCCAGAGCACTTCGGGACGGACTTCACGTTCGTCCTCGTCGCGCCCGACGTCCCGGAAGACGTCCACGACTTCGTCTCCGACTTCGCGGACCGGACGCTCATCAAGTTCGGCTACTACGGCCACGTCGAGATGAACGTCGCCGTCGTCGCCCCCGACGACGAGGCGGCAATCGCGAGTCGAAACGCCGACTCGGTGGACGCCTTTACCCTCTGGACCGATATCTCACCCACGAGTTCGAAGGGCGTCGTGCAGCGACTCGTCGAGCGATTGCGTCGATAAAAAAAGAACCGTCGGATGGTTTCGCGACGTTAGTCGTCGTTCGGGGTTACGTGACCGCTGCTCGAACCCCGCACGTCCTGGATGTTCTCGTAGCCCATCTTGGCGAGCGAGAGCGCCAGGTAGATGAGCGTGAACGCCAGGATAATCTGGACGACTGCCGAAATCATCGAGACCGTCGTGGCCGACGCCATCCACTCGGCGTTGAGGAACTTCGCGTAGATGTTGTCGTGAATCGCCAGCCACAGCAGACCGAGGCTCGTGATGGTGACCATCAGGGCCATCGGACCGCCGGTGCTGATGAGCTGCTTCGAGTCGTCCCAGTTGGCCAGCCACACCGTAGCCGTCAGGAGTGCCAGCGCAGCGAGAAGCTGGTTGGCACCGCCGAACAGTTGCCAGAGGGTGAGCCACGACCCACTCGTGATGAGGACGTACGCCGGGATAGCCTGCACCGCAGCGTTGCCCCAGCGGTTGGTCGCGAGTTCTTGGGCCGACGACTCGGGCGTGCCGACGATTTCTTCCATCATGTAGCGGCCGAGGCGCACGGCCGTGTCAGTGGACGTGAGCAGGAAACTCACGAGCACGAGAGCCATGAACGGACCACCGAAGGACGTCGGGACACCGAAACTCGTCAGGATGATACCGCCACCTGCCGCGAACGTCGGCAGGGCGAGGCCGATACCGCCACCCACGTCGGGAGCGACGATAGCGACCGTTGCGAGCGCGACAGTGGCGAGGAGACCCTCACCGAGCATGCCGCCGTAGCCAATCATCCGCGCGTCAGACTCCTTGTTGAGTTGCTTCGAGGTGGTCCCCGAAGAGACGAGCGAGTGGAATCCGCTGATGGTCCCACACGCGATGGTGATGAACAGGAGCGGGAACAACGGCGTCCCAGTCCGGCCCATGAATCCGTAGAACGGTTCGAGGTTCGTCACGAGCGGTTGCGACGAGGTGCCGACGAGCGTGCCGACGATGATTGCGAGCAGTGCCCCGCCGACACCTGCGTAGAGCAGGAACGACGAGAGGTAGTCACGCGGTTGCAGGAGTACCCACACCGGAAGGGCACTCGCGAGTGCACCGTAGACGAGGATAATCGGAATCCACGCCGCGGCGTTAGCACCGAACGCGCCCGCTGCCGGAAGCCACGACCCGCCACTGCCGAGCAGGACGATGGTCGACGCCGGTGCGCGTGCCGCAGGTTCGAACAGTGCAATCGGGAACTGAATGCCGAAGTACACACCGATGAACATGGCGGCGACGAACCCGACCGTGCCCGGAAGGAACGGCAGGTTCAGTTGGTAGAGGTACATCCCGAACAGGATGGCGAGGGCGATGTAGACCAGACTCGCCGTCGCCGCCTCGGGGTACGCGTTGAACACGATGGCCACCACGAGGGCGAACACCGCGACGACGAGGATGATGGTGAGGAACGCGAACCACAGCAGCATGTTCTTGCCGCGTTCGCCCACGTACTCGCCGATGATGTACCCGATAGACTTTCCGTCGTGTCGCAGACTGCTCGACAGCGACACGAAGTCGTGGACACTACCGAGAAGTGGGTTTCCGATAGCAATCCACGCGAGTGCGGGGAGCCACCCCCACACCACACCAGCCGTAATTGGCCCCACGATGGGAGCCCCGCCTGCAATACTCGAATAGTGATGCCCCAGTAAGACCGGCTTCTTCGCCGGTACGTACTCTTGACCGTCTTCGTACTTGTGCGCCGGTGTATCACGACTATCGTCGAGTTCGACGAATCGTGCGAGGTACCGGGAGTAACCGAAATACCCCACCGTGAACAACGCAAGTACGGTAACGACCAGCCAAATAACTTGTACCATGGTACTCTGCCCCACCATGAGACACGAAAATGGTTACCTTAACGTTAACGATAGTTGAGAATGTATGGAAACTGGAGTACAGGTACGCATCGCTACGGGTTCGAAAACCAACATCCCGTCATAAATTCAATGACAACTCAATTCGTGGTGAGTTCTACACCAACCTCGATTTCGTCCGCCACTTCACCGAGGAAATCTCCTTTCACTTCGGCGACCCGTGTCTCGATTGCGGCGACCAGCGGTGGCGATAGGTCCTCGCGGAGTTCTCGAAGCCGCTCCTGTTCGGTCTTGACCCGATTTCGCAAGAACGTCGCGCCACGGCCCTGTTCGTCTGGGTCCGGTTCGGGTGTCAGGCGGTTGACCGCCAGTCCACGAACGTCGAGTCCGTAGTCGTCCAGTTGCTCGACTGCTCGCTTCGTCTCACGAATCGAGAGTTCGTCGGGGTTCACGACGAGGAAGAACGCCGCCTGCGACTGGAGCATCTCCTTGGCGAAGTTGAAGTCGTCACGACGCTGTTCGAGACGTGCGATAATCGGGTCGCCTTCCATCATCCGCCGTGGTTCGTTGTTGCCGATAGCCGCACGCTCGAAGAGTTTGACCGACTGCTTTCGTTTGTGGAGCAGTCGTTGAATCCACCCGTCGAGGTACTCGGGCAACGAGAGGAGGCGAAGGGTGCCACCCGTCGGCGAGGTGTCGAAGACGATCCGGTCGTACTGGTCGGAGTCCCGCATCACGTCGATGAACCGGTCGAAGAGTGCAGATTCGTGTGCGCCGGGCGTCTGGTGGGCCATCTCAATCTGCCGGTCGATTTCGTTGACCATCGCCGGACTCACCTGTTCGCCCAGCGCTCGCTTCGTCTCCATGAGATGTTCCCGGACTTCCGTCTCGGGGTCTATCTCCATCGCGTCGAGGTTCGGTTCGTCCTCGACGGGTTCCGGCGTGTCGGTGAACGACTGGTCGAACACGTCCCGCGTACTGTGCGCCGGGTCTGTCGAGACGAGGAGCGTGGAGACGCCAGCGCGAGCGCACTTGACCGCGTAGGCGCTCGACATGGTCGTCTTTCCGACGCCGCCCTTTCCGCCGAAGAACACGAATTTTCGCATGTTAGAAGTGGTATTGATGGCCCTTTCGTTCGAGAAGCGACCCACGGTCCCACATCCGTCGCTCCCACGCCTCGAACTCGTCTTCGAGGTACGGCAGCAGTTCGGCCGTGTAGTAGGAGACGGGCGACGGGATGCCGAACGCATCCGGGAAGCACGCGAGCATAAACGCGTCTTCGTCGTCTTCGGCCTGTTTCTCGATTTTCTCGTAGGCCGGGTGTGTTATCATCCCGTGGTAGAGGCCGCGAAGCCACTCCACTACGAGTTCACGAAAGGACTCGATGCGCGCGGCAAGCGTCATCAGGTTACACACTCGCCGATGACTGGCCAAAAGCGTATCGCTCACGAACGACGACACAGGATTCCCCCGGGTTCATATACGAGGGCGAGGTAGGGCCGGCCATGAATCCGCGTGAGGCAATCCCTGTGACGGTGCTCGGCGGGAGCCTCGGGGCGGGCAAGACGACGCTTCTCAACCACCTGTTGACGAACGCTGGCGACCACGACATCGCCGTCCTCGTCAACGACATGGGGTCGGTGAACGTCGACGCCGAGTTGGTCGCAGAGGAGTCCGAACTGACCGTCGGCGGTGGTGTGACGGAATTGTCCAACGGGTGTATCTGCTGTGAACTGCAGGACGACCTCGAGACGGCCGTCGTGCGACTCGCTCAGGAGCGCTCGTTCGACCACCTCGTCGTCGAGGCGTCCGGCGTGTCACGACCCGGACCAGTCGCGCGACTCTTCGTCACGTCGCGGGCGGCAGCGAGGTACGACGTCGCCGGTCTCGTGACCGTCGTCGACGCCCGCCTCTTCGCCGACACCTTCGTCGGCGGCGACCCCGAACGAACGGTCGCCGAGGACAGCGACGGGTCGGTCGAACCGCTCTCCGACCTCCTCGTCGAACAGGTCGAGAGCGCGGACCTCGTCGTCCTCAACAAGCGTGACCTCGTCAGCGACGACGAAGTCGCAGACGTGCGCGACGTGATTTCGGCGCTTCGTCCCAGCGTCGATATCGTCGAGACGACCCACGGCGGCGTGGACGTCGATTTCCTCCTCTCAGACCTCCACGACCCCGATGCACCCGTTGGCTGGCGGGCCGCACTCGAACACGAGGGTGAAGCGAGAGATGCCGAGGGCCACGACGAGAGTGGTCACGAGGGAGACGACCACGACCACAGCAGTCACGACGAACGTTCGCACGCACACGGAGACGACCACGACCACAGCGTCGTCTCGCACGCAGAGGAGACGTACGGCATCACGTCGTTCGTCTACCGCCGACGCGCACCGCTCGACCCCGATGGAGCGTCGGAAGTGCTCGGGAATCTCCCCGATTCGGTCGTCCGAGCCAAAGGGTCGTTGTGGATTGGCGGGGCCGACGATGTCCACTACACCTACAGTCAGGCCGGTCCGTCGGCGTACGTGACCGCCGGCGGCCCGTGGATTGCGACACTCCCCGAGTTCGAACAGGACACCTACCGACGCAATCACCCCGAAATCGACTGGCACGACGAGTACGGCGACAAACGGACCGAACTCGTGTTCATCGGACGCGGCATCGACGAAGCGTCCCTCGTCGAGGCACTGGACGAACACGTCCTCGAACCGGGTGCAGACGTGGCAAACGGCACGTATCCTGTCGAACCGGGTGCTGAACTCACGCTCGCCGAACCGGAGGGTGCGCAATGAGCGACGGAGAGACCGGCGAGATAGAGTGGGGCGAAGGCGACCCTCGCGTCGTGTTCGTCATGAACATCGTCCTCTCGTCCATCTTCGCCACCGTCGTGGTCTACGGACTCTCGTACCTCGAACTCATGGCGTTCACCTTCGTCAACGTCGCGACAGCGGCGCTAGTGCTCATCGCACTCACCTACGTCGTGACGAAGTAGCGGCGGGAAGGTCGGTCGCACTCGAGGACCGGACGTCGCGTGCCAGCTAACACGCACACCCAGTGCTTCCGGGAGAACGCTCCAACACCATCTCGTCGCCACAGGACGGACACGACGGTGGGCCTTCGCCCTCCACGTCGAGGTCGAGGATACGCTCGCCACAGTCGTGACACCAGTACCCGCCTTTCGATTCACGGCCAGTTCCCGACCTGTCTGCCGACTGGTTCGCGGCCACGAGAACGCCTCTGAGTGTGCTAACGAGACCCATAGCTTCGGCTCGTTGGCTCGATTGTTAAATCCCCGGCCGGGTGGCCGAGCACGGTACACGACCGCTTCCACAGGTGCACGACCGCTCACACAACACGCCGGTGCGAGTCTCGCCGGCGAGGAGCCACCGTGCGCCGCCGACGTATCTCAGTAGTACATCCGATGGATGACCGGGAGGAGCAACAAGACGAGGAGAAAGAAGAGTGCCAACGCGGCGTACCCCAGATTCCGTAAGCGAACGCTCACCGGAATCTCGGCACGGAGGTCAGGGTCCACGGTCCAGACGAGTCGGTAGTACGCGACGCAACTGCATCCGACGGTCACGACGAATGACCCGACGAGGCCCGCCGCGATAGAGAGGCCGAACAGTGTCCCGTAGAACGGCCCGAAGGAGACGACGAACATGAACGCGAGCGAGGCCACGACGAAGAACGGGACGGCGTCGACGCTCTTTCCGTGGCGATTCCGCAGGTACATAGTCCATTCTACGCGCTACGACGACAAAGATATACTCAGCTTATCCTCGTCCAGAGTGTCACAGTAGGGAACCTATACTCGGTGGTGTTGGCGGTCGGGCCGTGTCTATCCACGTAATGAGTCCGTAACACGACTCGCACCCGTCGTCGTGCGACTCCCTCGCGCCCCATTCGTGAACTACCCGCAGGGGGCCGCTGGCGGCCGATAGCCGCATTTATGTCCTTCGGGAGTCCGCTTATTCGGTAAGATGCCCATCGAAGACCGAGACGACGCGTACCTCATCACGCACGCGCTGGCGAAGGACACGCTCTCGCGCCTCCGAGACGTCCAGACGACGCAGGTCGCCTTCCGAAAAGGCCTCGTCAAACTCGGCCGTATCTGTGGCTACGAGATTATCGACGGTGCGATGGAGACCGAATACGTCACCATCCAGACGCCACTGCAGGAGACGACCGGTGAACGTGTGAAGGGCCTCGACAACGTGGTCATCATCAACGTGCTTCGCGCCGCTACGCCCTTCGTCGAAGGTCTCCTGAAGGCCTTCCCGCGGGCGAAGCAGGGCGTCATCTCCGCAGGCCGTGACGAAGAGGCAGGCATGAGCGAGGAAGGGAGTTTCCCCATCACCATCGACTACGTGAAACTCCCCGAAATCACCGAAGCGGACACCGTCATCGTGGCCGACCCGATGCTCGCCACGGGGTCGACGATGTGCGCCGTCCTCGACCACGTCCTCGAAAACGCGGGCGTCGACCCCGAGAAACTCTTCGTCCTCTCGGCCGTCTCGGCCCCCGACGGACTCCTTCGCGTCGGCGAGCAGTTCCCCGAAGTCGACCTGCTGACGGTCGCTATCGACGACTACCTCGACGACGACGGATACATCGTCCCCGGCCTCGGCGACGCCGGTGACCGCGCGTTTCGAACCACCTAGGCTCGCACTCGCGAAGCACGCGGGTAACGACTAAGTTACCGCCCGCGCACTCCGAATCATGGACGACACTCGTACTCGCGGAGGGAGTCGGAGATGAGCGACCCATGTGACGGTTGCGGGCAACCGGTCGAAGACGCACTCGCACGGGCGGTCCGTCTACAGGTCGACCGTTCGACGGTCGACGACCAACGACTCTGTCCGAACTGTTTCGCCGACTGGATTACGCGATACAAAGACGAGATGTCGCCGAAAGCGTCCGACGCGTCGTCGGAGTCGTCCGACTCAGAGATAATCGTCGACTGAGGCGACACCCCCTCTTTTCGGGTCGAAAAGTGACCGGTGTCGAGGGGTTTTCGCTCGACTCGAACGTCCCGAAGCACACCTCTTTCGAGTAGTGTGACAAACACCAGCACACTCGGCGATGCAACGAGAATAGACACCACCGAACCCTTCATTTCGAGTCGAACACAAGTGGACCCCCGTTCGCCGCCCTGACGAAGACTGCCGAATAGTTAATACTTCTTGAACGACATTATCCCACCTACGATAGGGGATGGTTCTACGATAACATCTCCCACATTAAAACCCCAATCTATAATAATAATTTATCATCTATAATGTGAAAATATACACATTTTGGGCTCTGACATGAACAGTGATTTATATTTATAAATACGAATGGTACTGTATGACTCGGAAGCTCGACCGAAGACAGTTTATCGCTGCAACAGGCGCAGTTGGTCTCGCTGGCCTCGCCGGGTGTACCGGCGGTGGCGACGGCGAGGAGACGACCACCGAATCGTCCGGTGGCGAAGAGACGACGGAAGCCGAAGAGACGACCACCGAAGGTGATGACGGCGGCAACGGCGGCAGTGCTCGCCTCTCGTGGCACGCAGGCGGCACGGGTGGGACGTACTTCCCCCTCTCGAACGAGTTTAAGTCGGTCATCGAGTCCGATACGGACTTCACTATTCAGGTCCAGTCGACCGGTGCCTCCGTCGAGAACGTCGGTAGCCTCGCACGCGGTGACGCCGACTTCGCACTGATTCAGAACGACGTCGCGTACTTCGCCCGCAACGGTGAGGGTATCGAGGCGTTCCAAGGGAACGCCGTCGAGAACCTCCGTGGCGTTGCCACGCTCTACCCCGAGACGATTCACATCGTCACGCTCGCAGACACGGGCATCGAGACGACCGACGACCTCTCGGGTGCGACCATCAACACCGGTGACCTCGGGTCCGGGACGCAGGTCAACGCGAACCAGATTCTCGAAGCCCTCGGTGTCACGGACTACACCGAGCAGAACACCGGCTTCTCGCAGGCTTCTGACCAGCTGAAGAACGGCGACATCGACGCGGCATTCGTCGTCGGCGGCTGGCCGGTCGGTGCCATCGAAGAACTCGCTGCGACCGAAGACGTCCGCATCGTCCCCGTCGAGGGCGACGCCCGCGAAGCCGTCAAGGGAGCCGCACCGTTCTACGCGGACGACGAAGTCCCGGCCGGTACCTACGGCCTCGAGAACCCCGCCCCGACCGTCTCGGTCCAGGCGATGATTGCGACCAACGCCGAACAGTCCGACGCGACTGTCGAAGCGGTCACCGCGGCAATCTTCGACAACGTCGACCAGTTGACCATCAAGACGGACTTCATCTCGGCGGACACCGCCCAAGACGGCATGTCCATCGAGCTGCACCCCGGTGCTGAAGCCTACTTCGGCTAACGCACAGGGGCGCACCAGAACAGCAGTATACCAACCCGACCAATCCTTTCGATGCTTGATTCGAACCGAACACGTTTCCTCGTCGCAGTCGCGGTGTTAGCGCTCGCTGTCGGCGGGAGCGCCGCCGTTCCCGGCGGGCAAGCGCTCGTCGTCGAAGACGCGGAGACAGGCGAGACGCTACTGACAGCGCCAGTTCAAGAAGATACTACCGTCTCCGTCGAGTATATGCACAGCGTCGAGAAGACGCGCGTCCTCGACGAGTACACAGTTCGAAGAAACGGTGAACTCGAGATGACGAGAATGGAATTCGAGTCGTACGGGTGGGGCCTTCCAGCCTATGCTGACGTCCACAAGGAAAACGGGTCGTACGTCTTCGACCCAGAAGGGAGCTGGGAGGAAGTTTACATCAAGCCCGGCCACGTCGCCGGTCACAAACTCCACGTCGGAGACGAGACGTACGACCTCGTCGAGCTCTCCGATGCGCGCTCAGTTCGCCTTCACGTCACGAACCAGTCGGTCCTCGATGCCGCCCTCCACTGACCAATGACGAACAGAACACACGACGAGGGTCGAACCGACGACCCCAACGACAGCAATGATGCCCCTCGGTCCGACCGCACGGGAGGACACGACGGCGACGTGCCACCGGTTCGAACCGACGGTGGTGAGGCGCCGAACGACAGTGAGGGGACCGAGACAGACGAAGAGATATCCGAAGAAGAGGCTCAGGAGATGCTGGAGGGCATCGACCGCAAGCGAACCATTACCGGATGGGCCGCAATCGTCACCTCCTTCATCGCCATCACCTTCTCGGTGTTCCAAGTGTGGCTGGCGGCCCGTGGATTCGACTTCTCGGCGACACTGCCTCTCGTCGGCGAGGTTTCGCTCGGGTCACTGCAACTCCTGCAGGTGAACTCGATTCACGTCGCCTTCGCGCTCATCTTGGCGTTCATCCTCTTCCCGCCGACGACCGGACACGGTGCCGTCGCGACGCGTCTCGGGCGCGTCGTACCATCGCTCGCATCGAGCCTCGGTGAAGACAGCCCCGTCACTCGCGCCGCTGCCGGTGTCCGGCGGTTCGTCCGCTGGCTCGCCGTCGACCCGGACCGTGAACGCGTGACGCCCGTGGACCTGCTCTTCATCGTCCTCGCCGCCGCGACGGCCATCTACATGGTCATGGAGTGGTCCGAGATTCAGCAACTCCGTATCTTCGGCCTCAACGCGGGCCGGACTGTCGCAGAGTACCTCGGACCACTCGGCTTCGTCGCCGAGATTATCAGCGCCGTCGGAATCCCACTCGCCGGCGTGTCGTACCCGTTCTTCCTCGGCGTCGTCGGCGTCCTCTTGGTGCTCGAAGCGACGCGACGCTCGCTCGGGTTCTACCTGACGCTCATCGTCGCCTCGTTCATCGTCTACGCGAAGTACGGGTTCCTCATCTCGCCGACGACGCCACTCATCGGCGTCCTCTCCATCCCGGAAGGGACGTGGGCGAACATCATCCAGAACCTCTGGTACAACACCGAAAACGGTGTGTTCGGCATCCCGGTCACCGTCTCCGTGCAGTTCATCTACATCTTCATCCTGTTCGGAGCGTTCCTGGAGATGTCCGGCGCAGGCCAGTGGTTCATCGACCTCGCGTACGCCGCGACGGGGACCCGAAAGGGGGGCCCAGCGAAGGCGTCCATCCTCGCGTCCGGGTTCATGGGGACCATCTCCGGGTCCTCGATTGCGAACACCGTGACGACCGGTGCCTTCACCATCCCGTTGATGAAGCGCTCTGGCTACCGCTCTGAGTTCGCGGGTGCCGTCGAAGCGTCTGCGTCCTCTGGCGGGCAGATTCTCCCGCCAGTCATGGGCGCAGCAGCGTTCCTGATGATTGAGTTCATCGGCGTCCCGTTCTCGGACATCATCATCGCGGCGGCGATTCCCGCCGTGGTGTTCTTCTTCGGTGTGTGGGTCATGGTCCACCTCGAAGCGACTCGGGCCAACATCGGCGGCCTCGACCGCTCTGAGGTCGTCGACCTTCGCTTCCACCTCGCACGCGGGTGGTTCTACCTCATCCCGATTCTCCTGTTGCTGTACTACCTCCTCGTCGAGCGCCTGACCGTCGCGCGGTCCGCGTGGTTCACGCTCATCGCCATCATGGCGCTCCTCTCGGTGGTCGCAGCGTACAACGAGCGGACTCGCATCCCGCTCATCGGTGGGATTGTGACCCTCTTCGTCGCACAAATCGCCGCGTACGCCACGGCCGGTGTCGGCATCATCGACGCACTCACTGGCGGCAGTGGTGAGGCCCTCGGCATCGTCGATGCCGTCCTCGCTGCCGCCGGCGAACTCGGCATCCTCGCCATCTTTGTGAGTCTCGTCGTGATGCTCGCTCGGCCGGCACTCGACTCACCGCTCCTCGAATTCGACGACGCGGTCGACGAGGCGTCCGACCGAATCGCAAACGCAGTCTCTCGGCCGTCGCTATCGGACGTCAACGCGTTCCGCTACGTGACGTTCATCGGCAAGTCGATGGACTCCGGTGCGCGGACCTCGACGGAAGTCGTCGTCGCCGTCGCCGCCGCGGGTATCATCCCCGGCGTCGTCAGCGCGACGGGTCTCGGACCGAACCTGACGGCGCTCATCAAAGCGGTCGCGGGCGGGTCTATCGTCCTGCTCCTGCTCTTTACGGCTATCGCGTCCATCATCCTCGGGATGGGGATGCCGACGACGGTGACGTACATTATCCTCGTCTCCCTCCTCGGACCGGCCATCGCGCAGTCGTCGGACATCCCGCTTCTGGCGGCACACCTGTTCATCCTCTACTTCGGGGTGATTGCAGACATCACACCACCGGTCGCAGTGGCAGCGTATGCCGCGTCTGGTATCGCCCGGTCGGACCCGTTCCAGACCGGGGTCAAGGCGTTCTCGCTGTCACTCAACAAGGCAGTCGTCCCGTTCGCGTTCGCGCTCACGCCGGGTATCCTGCTACTCCGCGGACGCGGTGAACAAGCCGCAGTCATCACCGGTGCGGATATCGCCGACCTCGGGTTCTTCATCCCCGAAGTCGTCATTCCTGTCCTCGGCGTCTTCATCGGCGTCATCGCGTTAGGTGCGACGGTTATCGGATACTTCTACAGTCGCGTGACTCGCGTCGAACGCGGCCTCTTCGCCGTCGCGGCGTTCCTGCTGATGGCACCGATGTTGCTACTGAATGCGGTGTTCGACCTCGGCGGCGCACTCGGACTCGTCGGGACTGTCCCCACGACGGTCACTGTCGACCTGGCGATGCGCGGCGTCGGTGGGATTATCTTCGGCGCACTCGCGCTGAAGAACCGCCGCGAAGCAGAACAGGGGAAGCGAGAGGCCCCAGCAGGGTCACCCGAACCGACCGACTAAGACAGTCGGTTCGCCGTTCGGTCTTCGTTCGTCTCACGGTCGTTACTCATTCTACTCTATCTCGACACGACCACTCGTCGCACTCCGGAGTCTATCGCGGAGTGCGTCGGCGTCGTCGATGGGGACGCGAACTGAAAAGGAGACGCGCTGGTCGTAATCGGCCTCGAACTCGACGCCGGTCGATTCGAGGATGCCGCGAACGTCCCCGGAGTCGTCGTAATCGACCGTGGCAGTGAACCGTTCGTGCGGTATCTCTTCGACGATACCGGCCGCGTCGAGGGCCTCTTTGACGGCACGAGAGTACGCCCGAGCAAGGCCACCGACACCGAGGTTCGTCCCGCCGTAGTACCGCGTCACGACGGCGACGACGTTGCGTACGTCCTGTTGGACGAGGACGTTGAGCGCGGGTTTCCCCGACGAACCGGTCGGTTCACCGTCGTCGCTCTGGTACTCGCGGAGCATGACGTTCCCCCCGCCGGGAACGGCAGACGACGCCTCACCTGCTGGCACGCGATACGCGGGCACGTTGTGCGTCGCATCCGGGTGTCGCTCTTCGATTTCGTCGATGAACGCCTCCGCTTCTGCAACCGTCTCTGCCGGCGAGATGTAGCCGATGAACTCAGAACCACTGACCTCGAACCGTGCTTCGGCCCGGTCCGCGACAGTACGGTAGGCGTCAGTCATGACTCCGAGTTGGAGTCGCGGCATGCAAAAGGATTCCCACCGGGCGGAGTTGTCCGGTCGTCAGAACGGCCCGGCCGTCAGGTCACTGCCCGCAGGCGTTCGCGTACGACGTACACCCGTTTTGGATACAGACCCCGCAGAGGTGGCGTGTCTCCGAAATCTGCGCACCACAGCACATACAGTTGCGGACGTGAGACATGTGACTAGATAGCTCGAAATCACATATGAATCTTATTGCCGGGTTGACAGAAACTACAACGAACTAACAGGCGAAACAGGCGAAACAGGCGTTCAGGCGATGGTGATGCGCCGGACGAACCCGAGGTTTGAGAGGTCGTTGAGTAGGTCGCCGGGGACGGGTTCGTCCGTGATGACGTAGAGTTTCGGGTCGTCGGTGAACTCCGGGTCCTCGCTAATCGTCTGGCGGATAGAGATGCCGGCGTCGGCGAGTTTCGAGGTGACGGCAGCGACGATTCCCGGTTCGTCGGCGTTCGCAACCTCGACGGTGAGCACGGAGAGGTCGAGGACCGGTGCGAGGTCCATCAGACTCGGAATCGCCGAGATGTTCTGGAAGATGCGCCGGAGTTCTTCGTCCGCGAGGATGGCGTCTGTCGTCGAGTCCACCACGCGCCGGTCGACACCGGCCTCACGGGCGATGCCAGTGTTTGGAATCTCGATACCGCCCGAAACGACCCGTCCCTCGTCGTTCACGGAGAAGCCGCGTTCTAAGAGCAGTCGAATGACAGCCTGTTGGCTCGGACTGCCTTCGAACTTCTCCATAATCTCGTCGAACATTCGTCGTCCCGCAGTTTGCGGGCAGTCACATTAAGTGGTATGTCGAACGCACGACTGGACCGTGGTCGGCACGGTCCGACGTGGTCGTTACCCGCGTCGGCAAGAGGGTTTAACCGTCGCGGGGAAGACGCCTCGTGCATGCGCCAACTACGCACGTGCGACTTCTGCGGTGCCGACGCCGCCGGCGTCTACGAGGTACTCCCGCCGGAACTCACGCCCGCGGACGACCAACGACGGGTCGTCCTCTGTGAACACTGTGAAGAGACGCTGACGGACGTCGTCGAACCACTCCTGACGCGACTGGGCGTCGATGCAGACGTCGACGAGCAAGGCTCGTCGGGCCGCCGGACACAGTCCGGCGACGTGGAGGTTCCCGACGACGCATCCGCCGAGACGGGGGCGTCTGCGACTCCGCAAGCAGGTGGTTCTGAATCGGCTGGCGACGCGGCGACAGTCGACGTCGACGCCGTCGACCCGGCACCGTCACCACCCGAACCAGCCGACCACGACTCACCGGACTCGGCAGAGACTGCCGCCGCAGACCCACTCGACGCTGACTCGGTGCAGACAGACGAGAGCGAATCGAGTCCCAACGACGAGACTGACGGAGACGACTCAGTCGACGCCGAGGGCGACGCCGGTGCCGAAGACGAGACGGGAGACGACGCTTCCAGCGACGAACCCGTAGACGACGTGGCGAGTGACGAACCAGAAGACAGCGCGGATGGTGACGGCGCAACCGCCGACGACACACCGGCTGAGCCGCCACAGTTCAGAAAAGTCGTTCGTATCCTCCAGAACCGCGAGTTCCCCGTCGAACGCGCCGACGTGGAATCGCTGGCGTCGAACGCGTACGACCTCGACGACGACGAAGTCGCCGATATCTTCGACTACGCGGTCGAACGCGGACTCCTCGTCGACGACGGCGGAACGCTCCGAAAACCCTGAGACGCGCTACAGTTTCCCTTTCGTGCTCGGCGTGTCAGAGCGACGCGGGTCGACCCGGGTCGCGTCGTCGAGGGCGCGTGCGAGCGCTTTGAACAACGCTTCGACCTCGTGGTGGGCGTTGTCGCCGTCGACACCGGCGTGGAGCGTGAGTCCGGCGTTCATCGCCAGCGACATGGCGAAGTGCTCTGCCATGACGCTCGTGAACTCTCCGACGGACGGTTGCGAGAAATCGCCGGAGAACTCGAAGAACGGGCGACCGGACACGTCCACGACGACGGACGCGACTGCCTCGTCGAGTGGGACCTTCCGGTCGGCGTACCGGACGATACCACGCTTGTCACCGAGTGCCTCCGTGAACGCCTCGCCGAGGACGATAGCCACGTCCTCGACGGTGTGGTGGTCGTCGATGTGCAGGTCACCGTCGCACTGGACGGTCAGGTCGAACAGGCCGTGTTTGGCGAAGGCCTCCAGCATGTGGTCGAAGAACCCGATGCCGGTTTCGACGACGGTGTCGCCGTCGCCGTCGACGGCGAGTGTCACGTCGATGGTCGTCTCGGATGTCTCGCGGGAGACGGCCGCGGTTCGGTCGGCGTCGCTCATGTCGCGTTCGAGGGAGGCCGAACATATATGAATTCGCGTCGGCGGCAGAGGCCGACCGCGTCAGCGTCACACCGTCCACCACCGAGGCGGACGTGACGAAAGCACGACGATGGCGGCGGTTCGTTCCATGAAAAAGAGACTCACAGAGAAGAAGAGAAACAAGAGGTACAACAAGAAGACGAGGACGTTTCGCCGAGGGGCACCTGAGACCATGCCCGGTACACGGTCGAAGAAACCCATTCACCACCGCCTCGCCAGTCGAGAGACACGAATCTCGTCGGTCACGCTGGGAGTCGTTGCAGTCGGTGTGTCGCCCGACGAGCACACGCTTGCAGTGTGGATGGTGTGCGACAGGGTGGCGACCACGCCTCTCTGTCGTGTCATTCTCCCACCTCCGGCGGTGGACCGTCGTTCCCGACGCGCATCGAGTACCGACTGTGGTAGACGAAGGCGGCCGAAGAGAACAAGAAGAGTGATGCGACCACTTCGGCCCACGCGATGCCGGGAATCGTCGAGAAGGGAAAGAGGTCGGCCCACGCAGCACCGACGAGCACAATCATTCCAGCAGAGAGTAAGAAGAAGTAGACGCTCCACGAAATTTGCTCTTCGGAGACCGTTTCGAGGTAGACGTCTATCTCCCTGCCATACTCGGTGAGTTCGACCGTTCCACCACGTTGGTCGTACTGAACGAGTCCCAGTTCGTCCATCTTCGGCGCGTGAAACTGATACAGTGACGTGTGGACGTTCTTTCGGTCGTCGTACGACAGTTCCCGTGGGTCGGTTCCAAGTTCCCACGCTGCCACCTGCCTCGAAATCTCCGAGAGTTCGACCGGTTCGCCGTCGTCGTCGATGCGTTTGAGGTGGTGCAAGGCGTATCGGCGTCGGCGGTTGCTCAGTGCCTCGAAGACATCGTCTCTGGTCGGTGGGTCAACCGAATCGTCGACCGATTCTATCGACGTCGCGACTCCGAGAGGGGCGTTCTGTTCTCTGGGTGTCGACCCGCTCATAGTTCCTCCATTGGTCGTTCCTCGTGTGCGTTCCGTACGTGTTGAAGAAGAGACATTATCTTAGTTAGTCCCCTGATAGACTTCCTAACGTGTCTGTAACACCGACATTCATCGTTAGGAACTGACAAATAGTACACGCCGACAGTGTCGCAGTACAGCGGTTTTTCTGAAAGGAACTCGTTACTCGGTGGTCGACGACCACTCACGACTCGTTGCGTAACCGAATGGACACCATTTGGTGAACAAACATCCTCGTGGTATGCCGGCACCGGGCGTGGTGTGAGTGACTGCCGTCGGCGACGCAAGTCCGACCAACGATTCCCGATAGCTAAGGAGAGCAAGAGACTCAGTATCGACGGTGATTCGCGGACCCCCTCGTTTCGAGTCGAACGTCAGACGCTCGTCTGCCTGAAATTCATATCTTTGGACGCGTAGAGAGGGACATGCATCGCAAGGGAGCGCTGGTGGCCGGATACACCATCTGCGTCGGGGGACTCCTGCTGACAGCACGGTCAGAGATAGCCGTTGGCCTCGGACTCGCACTCGTCGCACTGGCAGTTGGCGCGACGGTACTCGCCGATGGGACACAGAACAATCGCTGACGAGGGGGAGACAGAATGTCCCACACGGTAGACGGTGGTCTGTCAGCGAACACTCGCAGAGACGAATCGAGGGACGAACGAGCAGACGAGGGGCGAACGGCGAACACGGCACGAACAGACCGACCACGACCTGCAAACGGTACGCCAGAGAGAACACAGCGCGCCGCACGACCCAGCGTGTCGGCCACGAACAGACTCGAACTGAACCCGAAACGAGACGTCGTGACGCTCAGCATGCTCGTCCTCGGTGGCCCATTTCTCGCGACACCGCGCCCCGAAACCGCGCTCATCGGGGTACTGTTCGTCGCCGTCGGCGTCTACGGCGTCGTCGACAGTGTCGCTGCGGTCGTCGGGCGCTACGTTCGCCTCTGAGTCCGGAGAGAGCGTGGGTTACGCGTCCATCGCTTCTTCGAGTGTGAAGCGACCTTCGTAGAGTGCCGTCCCGACGACGGCGGCGGCGGCACCAACGTCACGGAGTTCGGAGATGTCGTCGAGCGAGGCGACACCGCCGGACGCGACGACCGGAATATCCACCGCGTCGACGACTCTCGAAGTCGTTTCGAGGTGGACACCTTCGAGTTGTCCCTCCACGTCCACGTCGGTGAACAAGATTGCTGCCGCGCCGAGTTCTTCGTAGCGGGCGGCGGCCTCTGCGGGGTCGAGACCGGTCCCTTCGGTCCACCCGGAGACGACGACTTCGCCGTCCTTCGCGTCGAGGCTGACCATCACACCGTCGGGGTAGTCACTGGCGAGTTCCGAGACGATGTCGGGGTTCTCGACTGCCGCCGTTCCGAGGATGACGCGGTCGACACCCCTGTCGAGGAGAGTGCGGGCGTCGTCGGCGGTTCGAATCCCACCGCCGAGTTGGACGGGGACGTCTACCGCGTCGAGGACAGAATCGACCGCCGGAGCGTTCTTTCGCTCGCCCTCGAAGGCACCGTCGAGGTCCACGAGGTGGAGTGTCTTCGCGCCGGCGTCGACCCAGCGACGGGCGGCCTGAACCGGGTCGCCGTACGTCTTTTCGGTGCCGCGTTTGCCCTGGACGAGTTGGACGACTTCACCGTCTTGCATGTCGACAGCGGGGACGACTTCGAACTCCGGGAACATACAGCATCGTGAGCGAGCGACGTGCCTAAACGCACCGAATCCGGTGACGTCGCAGACGAGACATTGTGTAAGTCGTGAAGCAACAGTTCGGAACGGCTTTGTCGTGGCGTGATACAGACATACCCAATGAAACTCTTCGGTTCCAGCGGGACGCGCGGTGTGGTTGGTGAGAGCCTCACACCGGAGTTCGTCCTCCGCGTCGCCAAGGCCGCCGGCACGGTCTGGACCGCCGACCGCGTCGCCATCGCACGCGACACTCGAACCACAGGAGAGATGTTCGTCAACGCCGCCACGTCCGGCCTCGCGAGCGTCGGCGTCGACGTAGACGACCTGGGTGTCGTGCCAACGCCCGCCGCCGTCCGGTACTGTGAAGCCCAGTCGATTCCGGGCGTCGTCATCACGGCCTCTCACAATCCACCGGAGTTCAATGGCGTCAAACTCGTCGGCGAAGACGGTGTCGAACTCTCCGTCGACGAGTTAGAGCGCATCGAAGACCACATCCTCACCGAGGAGTTCGACGTCGCCGCGTGGGACGAGGTCGGGACGTGTCGGTCGGTAGACACCGCGAACGACGACTACCGCGAGGAACTCCTCGCCAACGTGGACCGCGAGGCCATCGCCGAGGCGAATCTCACCGTCGCACTCGACCCCGGACACGGTGCTGGGTCACTCGTCACGCCCGACTTCCTCCGCGAACTCGGCTGTGAGGTCCGCACAGTCAACGCCCAACCGGACGGCCACTTCCCCGGCCGAGAGTCCGAACCCGTCCCAGAGAACCTCAGAGACCTCGAACGACTCGTCCGCGCGACGGATGCCGACCTCGGTATCGCCCACGACGGCGACGCCGACCGGGCCGTCTTCGTCGACGAGCACGGTGAATCCATCTCCGGCGAAGCGTCGCTCGCCGCACTCGCTGCCGCCTTCCTCGAACCCGGCGACGCAACCGTCTCCGCGGTAAACGTCTCCCAGCGACTCGTCGACGTGTGCGAGGAGGTCGGTGCCGACCTCGAACTCACGCCCATCGGCGCGACGAACCTCATCACGCGCATCCGCGACCTCTGGCGCGCCGGCACGAACGTCCCCGTCGCCGGCGAGGGGAACGGGGGCGTCTTCTTCCCGAACTACCGTCTCGTCCGCGACGGTGCGTACATCGCGGCGAAGTTCCTCGAACTCGTCGCAGAGCGCCCGGCGAGCGAGATTGTCGCCCCGTATCAAGACTACTTCAACGTCCGCATCAACATCGAGTACACCGAGGAAGCGGAGTTGACAGCGATGCTCAACGCCGCCGACGAGTACGCCACTGCCGCCGACGCCACGCCGAATACGACCGATGGCTACCGCCTCGACTACGGCGACGCGTGGGTGCTCGTTCGCCCGTCGGGGACCGAACCCAAAGTTCGCATCTACGCTGAAGGCCGAAGCGAGGAACGAGCGACCGAACTCGCCGAGGGCGCGGCCGACGCGCTCCGTTCCGCGCTGGACGAGTTGTAGCCGAGAAACCATTTTTACGAGTGGTCGAGAGTCGAACACGTGGACAGCGACATCACTATCAGGCCTCCTCAGTCCGTCGGCGAGATGCGCGGTGTTCGTCGTGTGGACGCTCGATGCTGGGCGGAAGCGTACGACCACATCCTCCCGGAAGACCACCTTCCAGACCCGGAAGCCGAACCCGACGAAAAGCGACTCCGCGAGCAGTTCGAGTACGCAACCACGCTCAACGAGACAGAGTCGGGTCGGTACGTCGTCGCTGTCGACGACGACGACGGGGATGCAACTGCGGCAGACGACGGTACAGCGGCAGACGACGGTGCCACCGTCGTCGGGTTCGCCGCGACACGCTGGGGTGACGAAGCCAAATCGTTCGTCGGCGACGACGACGCAGGGTTGTGGGTCCTCTATGTCGACCCCTCGTGGTGGGGTCGCGGTGTCGGGACAGAACTGCTCGACGCAGTTACATCGGCCATCCCCACACAGTTCGAGCACCTCGTCCTCGAAGCGTTCGCGGAGAATCGGCGGGCACGACAGTTCTACCGCTCGAAAGGGTTCGAGACCACCGACCGAATCGAGACCAGCTTCTGGGAGGAAACCTACGCTGTAGTCCTCATGAAGCGGACGCTCCCGAGATAACGACCACGGGCCTCACAGACTAATCGCCGCGAAGACGAGCGCCAGTGACCCGAAGACGAGCAACATGAACCCACGTTCGAGGTCATCGCTGTCGATTTCGTCGTCCGGTGGGTCCTCCCGTGTCGGGTCGAGGACGAACTCGGGGTCGTCCGACCGGGCCACGCGCCGGGCGGCGGCGGCGCTCTTGAGGATTCGGCACCCGAGTGCGAAACACCCGAGTCCGACGGCGGCCGACACGACGGTGATTTCGTTTACCATCCCTGCTGTCGATTCGTCATCCGGTTACTCGTCGTCGTACACGGCGTCGGGGTCGAAGACGCGTTCGCCGACGTTCTCGCCGTCGATGGTCCGGTAGAAACACGACCGGTGGCCGGTGTGACACGCGCCGACGTTCTGGTCGACCACGTAGAGAAGCGTGTCGGCGTCGCAGTCGACCCGAACCTCCTGTACGTCCTGTGTGTGACCGCTCGATGCGCCCTTCTCCCAGAGTTCGTCGCGACTGCGCGAATAGTAGTGTGCCCGGCCCGTCTCTAACGTCTGTTCGAGGGCTTCCGGCGAGACGTACGCCAGCATGAGTACCTCGCCGGAGTCAGCGTCCTGCGCCACGGCGGGGACGAGTCCGTCCTCGCCGAAGTCGACATCGACCGTCATGGTTCCGGCCACGGGGTCACGGGGGTTATCTCTTGTGCGTCGTCGGACGCCGTCGGGTCGCCGTCGCGTGACGCCGAGTGACTTTTGGCCCCCATCGGTCAGGCGATGCCGAGTGCACCGAGGACGCCGAAGAGGATGTCCCCGTAGACGAACGCCACGACCAGACCGACGAACATCGGGACGATGAACGGGATGCCCGGCGAAATCCAGACGGACTCGCGGGACGTCACGAGTTCGAGACCACCGCGAAGTTTCTCCGGTGTCGTCCCGTAGGCCGACCCCTCGATAGAGTCGAGGAACGCGGCTGCACCCCACGGGTCCTCGAAGTCGGTGTCTTGGGCAGCATCCCGGGCAGACTCGTGGTCCTCGTCACGGGTTGCGTTCGCCGCGGACCCACCGTCGGTGCTGACTTGCCGGTGGACCGCGCCGTCGGTCGGCTCGAACGTCTCACCGATAGTCTCCGGGTCACGGAGCGTCTCGGGTGCCGCTCTGAGGTCAGCGAGCGACAGGCCGCGCCAGCGCAGGTACATCCGAAGCGCGTCGAGGTCTAGACCGCTTCGCGTGACGCCGTCCGGCGATTCGAACAGGCGGCCGTGGGTGTCTGCGAGCGACGGAACGGAGACGCGCCGGCCGACGAACGAGAGTGGGAACTCGAACTCACCGGCCGCGAGGTTACGGGCCGCGAGTAGGATGGGATACGCGAGGCCGACGATGACAGTGTTCGTGAGGATAGTCATCGAGAAGACGCCGAGGGTCGTCTGTTCGAGGGGCAAGACGAGCTCGCCGAGCGTGTAACTCGGGAACGTCGGCAACAGGATGGCGAAGACCATGAGTGCCTTGGCGTCGGCACCACCGAATCCGCCGAGTCGCCAGAACATGTACGAGAGCGGGACGACGAAGAAGACGCTCACGCCGACCCGGATGAGGTAGAGGCGGTCGAACACCGTCTCGACCGGGAGGTGGCCGAGAGTCTCCCACACGAGCAAGACGAGTCCGAGCGCCGCCAGTGGGTACCAGACGACGTTCGGGACGCGTCGCGTGCGGATGTCCCGCCACGCGGTCCACGCGAGGACGGGCACGACGACCAGTCGCAAGAGGTCGGGGAGCGTGCCGATACCGAACATACCGGCAGACTGGGGGCAGGGGAGTTAGGTGTTCGGGAAGGTTCTCAGTCGTGAAACTGGGAGTCTGGTGTGCAGGGGTGGAACCGACCCAACCGGACGAGGTTAGAAGACGGCGAGTTCGACGAACCCGACGAGACGAACGGCGAGACCGAACAGCGACATCGTGACGACTGGAACCCACACCGACCCGGTTCGGGCGTATCCGTGCGCGGCACACCCGAACGCGAGTCCCCACAGTGCGTGTTCGAACCCACCGGGAATCTCGGCAAACAGCGTCACGAACGCGACGAGAGAGACCACCCCGAGCGCAAAGACAGGCACGAAGACGGGGCGGTAGACCACCCGAATCGAACGTTCGACGGCACTCCAGTAGACGAATCCGACGGTGATGCCACCGGCGACGGTGGCGACGAGGAGGATGGCGAAGAGGCCGAGTCGCCACTGTTTGGGGAACGAGACGAGCGTGAGCGCGGCGCTTCGAAGTCCACCGTGGAAGTACGTTCCCAGTGCCGCCGCAGAGAGGACGGCCCCGCGCGACGAGAGCGACATCCGTGTTCGCAGGTGTTCGAACACCAGCGCGGTCAACACGCCATAACCAGCCCCGGCGAGAAACGTCGGTTCGACCCACCACGAGGCAGTGGCCAACACCGACGCCTTCGGGTGAAACGTCGACCCGACGAGCGCCGCGAACGACGTGCCAAAGACGAGCGGAGTCGCGACAGTCACGGCGACGAGGGCGAGGATGGGCGCGAAGACGGGCGAAAGAGCGGTTCCGACAGTTTCCAGCCGAACCCGCGTCAGCGACGCGTCGACGCGCAGTGGAAGGTCGAGATCCGCATATCTCGCGTACACGAGCGTCGGGAGCGCGAGTCCTGCGATGCCCGGCGACGAGAGCAGGTCGAAGACGGGCACACCACGCAGACGGAGTGAGAGCCAGTACGCACCGGCAGTCGTGAGCGAGACGCAGACGAGGAAGGTACTCAGGCGTCCAAGTTCGGCCGGTTCGGATGGAAGCGAGAAATCGAGTTCGTCGGGGAGGGCGTCGGTGAACGGCGACACATGCAGACGCACCGTACAAGGTGACAAATGCCTGTCGGCGGTTCGACAGACGGTGCAGTCGCTCACCGACCGACTACCGAAAGAAAGTGCTGAGTTGGCGTCTTAGATGACGCGGTTCTTTCGGCAGTTGTCTCACTCGCCGTATTTGTGGGCAATAGTGGGTAAGAGTTATTCGACAGTGGGTCATAGTGGGTAACACAATGAAAGTAGACGCCCGAGACCTGCGAACTAACGACACCGACGACCGAGGTCGAATCTATCTCGGAACGGAATACGCGAACAAGCGCGTGACCGTTGCCGTGGTGGAAGTCGAAAACGACCAGCCCGACGAAGACGAACTCGCCGCCGCCTATCGGGAAGCATCCGAAAGTGCGGAATCGTTGGCCGAAACGTGGGACGACACGTCGGACGAGGCGTGGAACGGGCTGGATGAATGAGTGAGAAGACAGAAGTGAAACGCGGCGACGTCGTCATCGTCCGACTCGACCCTGCTGAGGGTCACGAAATGAAGAAGACCCGCCCAGCGGTCGTCGTCCAGAACGACGTCGGGAACGCGAATTCGAGTACGACCATCGTGGCACCCGCAACTGGCACGTACCGAGGCTACCCATTCGAGGTGCTGGTCGAAGCGGACGACTCGCCGTTCGAGAAGGACTCGTCGGTTCGTCTGGACCAGATTCGGGTCGTCTCCATCGAGAAGCGGATTCACTCGGTCGTCGGGAATCTGGATGCAGGAACGATGACGCAGGTAGACGACGCACTGAAACTGAGCCTCGGACTCAACTGAAGGAGGTCAACGAATGCGATGTGGGGGAGCCGAGGCTGGTTCTTTTCGGACTCTCAGGAGGATACGACATAATAGCTCTGTTGAAACCATCATCTGATGGCGGGTTACAGAGTTCGTGCTGAATACAGGGCGCGAGTCGGTCAGGCGAGGGCTTCTTTCAAGAGATAACGGAGAGGTATACACATCAAGCCCCAAATTCCCCGTAGGAGAGTGTTATTATCTCCTATCGTTACTGAATCTCTTAATAAAATCTGAAAAAGGGAGGTTTACCGTTCTATCACCATGGTAGACTTGCAGGGCGAGTATTGTCCCAACAAACGAAGCAACGACGATAAGTACGAACGCAATGGGTATCCAGAAAACGAACCCAGTTGTAGGCATAATCAAAAATGAGTGACATTTAGCATAGTGTTTTTCATTGTCAAGTCGGGACAATAGCGCTGGTGCTGTGCTGAACTCATCCTCTGTATGTTGCACGCCACACCCGTCAATCACAGAGGAATTCCACAGAGCTGGTTTTCTAGTACTTGTATAGACTGATTTCGTGGTGCAACACGAACAGACACCAGTTTACAGGTCCGTGTGACGTTTCGAGTCAGTAATTATCACTCGGCAGTTCGAGCAAATGGCTATACAAGTAGTTCAAGCGTTCTTCTGCTAAAGAATGGATGTTTTGGGTGTTTTGTGCGTCTCCAAGTTACTGCTGTTGTACGTATAGTGTACTGACAGCAGAATTTAGATGACGCGGTTCTGCAGGTAGTCGAGGTGCTTCGCGTTGTAGACGATCTTGACCTCGTCAGCCGTGGGCGAACCGATGCAGGTCAGACGGACGTTCTTGTCGTTGACTTCCTCGTCGGAGAGGATCTGCTGCATGTCCATCTCGATGTCGCCTTCCTTGACGATGGCGGCACAGTTCGCACAGGCACCTGCGCGGCAGCTGAAGGGCCAGTCGTAGCCCTGCGCCTCTGCGGCTTCGAGGATGTACTCGCCCTGGTTGACTTCGAGCTCACCGTAGTTTTCGGCGTCGAGACCGGCGTCAGCCGCTTTCTCGAAGAGGTCCTCGTCGTCGAGGTCCCAGCCCTGGTCGTCGAGAGTTTCGTAGTTGAGGTAGGTTACCGTGGGCATCAACAAGCGGTTCGGAGGCCACACCATTAGACTTTGCTGTTCCGTGCGGCGAAACTGGCCGGCGTGATGGCCTCAGTCACAGTAGACCGAAGAGAGACGTCACCCGAACGGAGGATTCTCTTCTTAAAAGACGCTCGACGAGAACAGCGCGTACGAGGCGATGGCCGACAGCGACGGCGTAAGCATCCAGAAGAAGATGACACGCCCAGTCGTGCCGGGGTCGAACAGGTCGTGGGCAGAGAGTTCGTCGGGCGCTTCTTCGCCCATCTTCGGGACTTCGTCCTCACGGTCGGCGGCGAGGGCGTTGACCGACACTTGCACCGATTCTCGGCCGCTGAGCGCCTCGCCGAGTTTGACGGTCCGGGTCGCACGCCCCCACCCGAGGCCGACGATGCACATCGTCGCACTGACTGCCAGACTCGCCGGGATGCCGATTGCCGAGAGGAACGAGATGAGCGACGCGCTCACTGCCTCGACGATGAGTGCCGCGAGAATCGGGAGGTCGGTGAGGTCGTTTCCGACGGTGTCGAGGGTCCGGCGGGCGATGGTGAACGCGCCGAGTCCAATCGCACCGGACGCGAGCAGGATACCGGCGTTCATGCCGATTGCACCGTTGCCGACGAGCGGTGCGACGGCGTTGGCGACGTTCGACGCCCCCGCGGAGAACGCCATGTAACAGGCGACGACGACGACGAGAATCGTACTCCCGAACTCGCGGAAGGTCGTATTCGGCCCGAGGCGAGGGCGCGGGATGGTGCCGTTTCGGTCGAGTTCGACGAGGGCGCCCGGACTCTGGTCGAGTTTGAGCCACGCGTCGAGATACGGGTAGATGTACCGACCGATGACGGCACAAATCCAGAACGCGATGACCGGCGCGACAATCCACCACGAGATGATTTCGAGCATCACGTCGGAGTTGAGCGACCCGCGGGCGAGGCCGAGGCCGGCGATTGCGCCGACCGCAGTCATCGACGTGGATGCAGGGACCCCGAACGTGTTGGAGACCAAGAGCGCCAACCCGACGAAGAAGAGGACGGCGACACTCGCGGCGAGAGTGAACTCACTCTGCGGGACGATTTCGCCGCCCATCTTGGCGACGACTTCCCGTCCGATAGTCCACCCACCGAGGAGCGCGAACCCGGTCATCAACGCCGCGGCAGCGAGTTTGCCGAGCACGTCGCTCCCGACTGCCGGCCCGAACGCGACCCCCGTGGACGACCCACCGATGTTGAACCCGACGAACACTGCCACCAGGAGTCCGACGAACAGGAGTGATTCTACCACGCACTCCCATTCCCACTCATCTGCAAAAGGAGCGATGGTCGAACGGTCGATTCCTCACCTGTGCGAAGGCGACCCGTGAAGGGAGCGTTTCAGACCGACGCCGAGCGAATCGCCTGGTCGAGGTCGGCGATGATGTCGTCTACGTCTTCGATACCGACCGAGAGACGGACCATGTCCGGTGTGACGCCCGCGGCGGCCTGTTCTTCTTCTGTGAGTTGCTGGTGCGTCGTCGACGCCGGGTGGATGACGAGCGTCTTCGCGTCGCCGACGTTGGCGAGGAGCGACGCGAGTTCGACGCCGTTGACGGTACCCTTCGCCGCCTCGTAGCCGTCTGCGAGTCCGAACGTAATCATGCCGCCGTATCCACCGTCGAGATACTTCGAGGCTTCCTCGTGGGTCTCGTGGGATTCGAGGCCGGGGTAGTTCACCCACGACACCTTCTCGTGGTCGTCTAAGAACTCCGCGACGGCCTGCGCGTTCTCGCAGTGTGCGCGCATCCGAAGCGGGAGCGATTCGAGTTTTTCGAGCGTCTGCCACGCGTCGAACGGTGACTGGGAGTTACCGAGGTCACGCAGACCGCGGGCGATGGCGGCGTAGGTGAACCCGGCCGGGCCGAACGTCTCGTCGAAGTTGACGCCGTGGTACGCCGGATTCGGCTTGGCAATCTCGGGATAGTCGTCGGCGTACTCGCTCCACGGGAAGTTCCCGCCGTCGACGAGGATGCCGCCGATGGTCGTGCCAGCGCCGTGAATCCACTTCGTCGTGGACTGCCAGACGAGGTCGGCACCGTGTTCGATGGGATTGCAGAGGTACGGCGTGGCGAACGTGTTATCCACGACGAGCGGCGTCCCGTGGTCGTGCGCAACCTCGGCGATGGCCTCGATGTCGGGCGTCACGAGCGCAGGGTTGCCGATGGTTTCGAGATGGACGAACGCGGTGTCGTCGTCGATTGCCTCTTCGTAGGCGTCGACGTCGAGCGTGTCGACGAAGCGGGTCGTGACCCCGCGGCGCTCGACAGAGTGCGTGAGGTAGGTGTAGGTCCCGCCGTAGAGCGACGAGGCGGAGACGATGTTGTCGCCGGCGGACGCGAGGAGGAAGTTCAACAGGTCGAACGCGGCCATTCCCGAGGAGGTGGCGACGGCACCGACGCCGCTTTCGAGCGAGGCGAGACGCTCTTGGAGCATCCCGACCGTCGGGTTCATCAGGCGCGAGTAGATGTGCCCGGGCTTTTCGAGGGCGAATTGCGCGGCGGCGTCCGCGGCGTCCTCGAAGACGTACGAGGTAGTCTGGTACAATGGTGGGGCGCGGGCACCGGTCGCGTCGTCCGGGTCCTGTCCTGCGTGAAGGCTCCGGGTGTGGAATCCCGGCTTGTCGTCACTCATGATTCGAGACTCGGTCTGACGGGGCTAAAACAGGGTGACGCGCGCAATTCCCGCCGGTGTCTGCGACGCGACTGCACGCGGCGCTGGTCGTGCCGGCGAAACACGCGGTGGGGGCCAAAGCGAGGACCGAACTGTGGTCCGCCTACCGACTGAACAGCGACGAGTGAACCGGTGCGAAGTCCTTCTCCGACTCCGGTTCGCCGCCGTCGGCGACGGTGTCGGTCACGGCCCGGCCAGCGACACCCTCTGTGAGGAAGTCACCGAGTGGTGGGCCGACCTTCTCGGGTTCGACGAGGAAGGCGTCGTGGCCGTGGTCGGACTCGACGACGTGGTGTGCGACCGGGGCGTCGCTCCGGCGGAAGGCCTCCGCCAGCGACTCCGACTGTTCGGTCGTGAAGTGCCAGTCGCCAGTGAAGGAGATGAGGAGTGCCTCACCCTCGAACGCGGCGAGTGCAGCAGCGTCGGACTCGTACCCCTCCGAGAGGTCGAAGTCGTCCATGGCGCGTGTGAGGTACAGATACGAGTTCGCGTCGAACCGTTCGGCGAACTTCTCTGCTTGATAGTCGAGGTACGACTCGACTTCGCGGTAGGGGAAGAACGCCGCCGCCGGGTCGGCAGGGTACGTGTCCCCACGGCCACCGCGACCAGCGGAACGCCGACCGAACTTTCTGTCCATCGAGTCTTTCGAGAGGTACATCAGGTGGCCGATTTGCCGGGCCAATCCGAGTCCCTGCTCGGGGTCGGGATGGTCGTCGCCGTAGTAGTCGCCGCCGTTCCAGTTCGGGTCGGTCGTGATGGCACGACGCGCGACGGCGTCGAGGCCGAGACACTGTGGGTCGAGTCGCGCCGCCGCCGCGACGACGACGAGGCGGTCCACGTCGTCGGGGTACTGGACGGCCCAGTCCAGCGCGTTCATTCCGCCGACGGACCCGCCGACGACGGCGTGGAGTCGGCCAATTCCGAGGTGGTCGAGGAGCAGACGCTGTGCGCGCGTCCAGTCAGAGACGGTGACCGGCGGGAAGTCGGTCCCCCACGGTTCACCGTCCGGTCCCTCACTCGCGGGACCACTGGTCCCGTAACAGGACCCCGGAACGTTCACACAGACGACGTAGTACTCGTTCGTGTCGATTGCTTTGCCCGGTCCGACGATATCGGACCACCACGCGCGGGCCTGTCCCGAGACACTGGACCCACTCCCGAGGCTAGCGACGTGTTGGCTTCCAGTGAGAGCGTGACAGACGACGATTGCATTATCGCCGGTGAACTCGCCGTAGGCCTCGTACGCGACGTGCAAGTTGGGGATGATTTCGCCCGACTCGAACTGGAACTCGCCCACGTCGACGACGTCCGATTCGACTCGTCGGCCCGGAGCGGTTCGCGTGCGACTCATAATTCCACCTCACCAGTCGCAGCGACGGGTCGTGCTGCAAACGCCTGTTCGATGGCCTGGTCGATGTCGGCGACGATATCCGCGGCATCTTCGATACCGACCGAGAGGCGGAGCATGTCGGGTTCGACACCCGCCGCACGCTGTTCGTGGAGCGAGAGTTGGGCGTGGGTCGTCGACGCCGGGTGGATGAGAAGCGACTTCGCGTCGCCGATGTTGGCGAGGAAACTCACGAGTTCGACCGACTCGCAGACGGTCTTTGCCGCCTCGTAGGATTCCTCGTCGTCCGCACCGTCAAGGCCGAAGGTGACCATCCCGGCGTACCCTCCTTCCAGATACCGCGAGGCGAGTTCGTGCGTCTCGTGGTCCTCGAATCCGGGGTACGACACCCACGAGACGGCCTCGTGGTCGCGGAGGTGTTCGGCGACCTGTCGGGCGTTCTCGCAGTGCGCGCGCATCCGGAGTGCGAGTGTTTCGAGGCCCTGTATGGTCTGCCACGCGTCGAAGGGCGACTGGCAACTGCCGGTGCTTCTGACGGCACGGTGCCGGACGACCTGTGAGAACGCGCGTTCGCCGAATCGCTCGACGAAGTCGACACCGAACGCCGGGTTCTCGCCGGAGAGTTCGTCGTAGTCCGTGGCGTTCCACGGAAAGGTGCCACCGTCAACGACGACGCCGCCGACGGTGGTTCCCGACCCGTGAATCCACTTCGTCGTGGACTCCCAGACGATGTCTGCGCCGTGTTCGATGGGCCGACAGAGCGCCGGTGTCGCGAACGTGTTGTCCACGACGAGTGGGACACGGTTGTCGTGGGCCACGTCGGCGATGGCCTCGAAATCCGGCGTCTTCAGAGAGGGGTTCGCTACCGTCTCGACGTGGACGAACGCGGTGTCGTCGTCGATGGCGTCGGCGTAGGCATCCACGTCCAACGTCTCGACAGTTCGTGGTTCGATTCCTCTGCGAGTCGCCGTCTTCGAGAAGTACGACGACGTGCCGCCGTACATGTCCTCAGAGAGGACGACGTTGTCGCCGGCGGCGGCGAGGACGGTGGTGATGGCGTCGAGGGCGGCCATTCCCGAGGAGGTGACCACCGCGTCGACGCCCGCTTCGAGGGCGGCGAGTCGGCGTTCGAGGATACGAGTCGTCGGGTTCGAGATGCGCGAGTACACGTCGCCGTCCGATTCGAGGGCGTAGAGGTCAGCGGCGTGGTCCGCGTCGTCGAAGACGTACGACGTGGTCTGATAGAGTGGTGGGGCACGGGCCCCTGTGGCCGGGTCGGGGTCCTGTCCGGCGTGGAGGCCGCGAGTGCGGAAACCTCGGGTCATGTATGAGGTGCATATTTCTGGAGCGAAGAATAACCACTAGTTACGGCAAGCGTTGCCCACGGTGGGTGAGACTGGCCGAAGAGACCGGCGTACAGCCGAATCGAGGGGAGTGACGTGCCGAGTGGAACGTGACGCTCTCCCGGTTCGGCAGTATCTTCATGACCGCACTCGGTGTGGCGCATCTCTTCGCCTGAAGCGACGCAGGACTGCGACACCGCCCGGAGTGTTTACCCGCCGTCCGTCCGACACTCCGACCAATGAGTGACGCCGACGCCGACACCGAGTCGAACCCCTATCTTCGGGACCCGCCGACCGAGTTCGACCTCGCCGAGGAACTCGCACGCGAGGACGCCGAACGACAGGCCGCACTCCTCCGCGAGGCCATCCGCGAACACGACTACCGCTACTACGTCGAGGCCGAACCGCTCGTCTCCGATGCGGCCTACGACGCGCTCTTTTCTCGTCTCGTCGCGCTCGAAGGCACGTTCGACCTCGATACGACGAACAGTCCGACGAACCGCGTCGGGGGCGAACCCATCGAGCGACTGGAGACAGTCGAACACACCGCACCCATGCTCTCTATCGACCAGAGTACCGAGGCCGATGACCTGCGGGAGTTCGACGAACGGGTCCGCCGCGAAGTCGGCGACGTCACGTACGTCTGCGAACCCAAGTTCGACGGTCTCTCGATAGAAGTCGTCTACGAAGACGGCCAGTTCGTCCGCGCGGCGACCCGCGGCGATGGTCAGCGCGGCGACGACGTGAGCGCACAGGTGAAGACGATTCCGACGGTTCCGCTCTCACTCCGTGGTGACCCACCCGAGCGACTGGCCGTTCGCGGAGAGATTTACATGCCGAAACCGGCCTTCAGCGACCTGAACCGCGAGCGTGTCGAAGCGGGGGAAGACCCCTTCGCCAACCCGCGAAACGCCGCCGCCGGAACCCTGCGCAACCTCGACCCCTCTGTCGTCGCCGAGCGACCCCTCGCCGTCTTCTTCTACGACGTCCTCAACGCGAGCGTCACGCCCGAGACACAGCGCGCGGCGCTCGACCGGTTCCACGACTGGGGCCTCCGTGTCGCAGACGACCACGTCGAATTCGCCGACGACGTGCAGGGCGCAATCGACTACCGCGACGAGATGCTGGCCCTGCGCGACGACCTCGACTTCGAAATCGACGGCACCGTCATCAAGGTGGACTCGCGCGAGGCACGCGAGCAGTTAGGCGAAAAGAGCAGGTCGGTTCGGTGGGCGTTCGCCTACAAGTTCCCCGCCCGCCACGAGGTGACGACGGTCCGGGACATCGTGGTGCAGGTCGGTCGGACGGGGCGACTCACCCCGGTCGCACTTCTCGACCCGGTGGACATCGGTGGCGTGACCGTCTCGCGGGCGACACTCCACAACCCGGACGAAATCGCGTCGCTTGGCGTGGCCCTCGGTGACCGCGTCCGCGTGAAGCGCGCGGGCGACGTCATTCCACAGGTGGTCGAAGTCGTCAAGGACGCCGGCGGGACCTACGAGTTCCCCGACGAGTGTCCCGTCTGCGGGAGTCCGGTAGACCGGGACGGACCGCTGGCGTTCTGTTCCGGTGGTCTCACCTGCCCGGCCCAGCGCGAAGCGTCGATTGGCCACTTCGCGGTCAAAGGCGCGATGGACATCGACGGACTGGGCGGCGAACGCGTCGCCCAACTCGTCGAGTCGGGACTCGTCGAGAACGTCGCCGACCTCTACGACCTGACGGTGGACGAGTTAGTCGAACTGGAAGGATGGGGCGAGACGAGCGCACAGAACCTCGTCGACGCCATCGAGGGGACGAAATCGCCGTCGCTCGCCTCGTTCCTCGTCGGTCTGAGCATCCCCGAAGTTGGGGAAGCGACCGCTCGTGCCCTCGCCCGCGAGTTCGGGTCCATCGACGAGTTCCCCATCGACGAAGACGTCCACGAGTCGCGGTTCGACGCGTTCGAGGAGCGTCTGACCACCGTCCCCGACGTGGGTGAGACGGTGGCCCACCGCGTCCGCGACTTCTTCGAGAACGAAGACAATCGCGTCGTGATTCGGTCACTCCTCGACCACGGTGTCGACCCAGAACCCGTCGAAGGCGGCGGCGACGAACTCGACGGCGTCACCATCGTCGTGACGGGGACCCTGCAAGTGAGTCGAAGCGCCGTCCGCGAACTCGTCGAGTCGCACGGTGGCAACGTCACGGGGTCAGTCTCGGGCAACACCGACTACCTCGTCGTCGGCGAGAACCCGGGGCAGTCGAAACGCGACGACGCCGACGAAAACGAAGTGCCGACGCTCGACGAAGACGAGTTTGCGACGTTTCTCGCAGAGCGCGGCGTCTCGTATCCGACGGAGTGAGAAGTGACGGACCGCCACGAGGCGGGCCGGTACGCAGAATCTACGTCCTCAGAGGTCGACGCGCGTGAACGTCCAGTAGCCGAGGAGTGGCGGGATGACAATCCACCCGAGGAGGATGACGAGGATGAACGGCCCGGTGAGGTAGAACGGAATCGACTCCTGGAAGATGGGTTGGAGGACCAGTGACTCGCCGAGTCCCGCCTTGAACAGACGGGCCGCGGGGGCCGGACCGTACAGTTGCGCCACGAGCGTCTCGTAGGCGCGAAGCGGATTCAGGTACTTGATGAACATCCGCATGAGCGCAACTTGTTCGCCTGCCATCGGTTCGATGCCCGGGAGTTGCTCGATGGCCCAGTTGAGAACCCGCGGCACGCCCGTAGCCACCGTCGACCAGAGAACGGCGAAGATGAAGTACAGGCCGATGGTGCTGAAGAGGGCCTGCCGTTGCGACTCGGACGTGGCCGAGAGCCAGACGCCGATGGAGACGAACGCTGTCGCCAACAGTCCCGAGAGGGCGACCTGACCCGCGTAGGAGGCGAACATCACCTGTCCGCCGGTAAAGAGCATCGCGAACAGCGCGATGACGAACCCGGCGAGCATCGAGACGAGGACCACGAGCGTCCGGCCGACGAGTTTCCCGAACACCACGTCGCGTCGGGAGTTCGGCAGCGAGAGCAGGAGTTTCATCGTCCCGGACTCGCGTTCGTCGATGAGCGACCCGTGAGCGGTGACGAGTGCGATGAGCGCGAGGATGAACCCGAGCATGCCCGCGTACGAGAAGCTAAACAGACCGCCCGGCGCAGTCGTCAGTCCGAACAACGTCTCCGAGTTCGCGCCCGCACCCTTCAGCAGGACGCCGTAGAACAGCGCCGTCGACCCGCCGATGATGAGGCTGAAGAACAGCGTGAGGCCCAAGAGCCACCGCGAACGGATGGCGTCGCGGAAGTCTTTGCGCGCGACGGATTCGAGGGTCATGCCGTGACCTCCTGTTTCTCGTCTTCGGTGTACGCGAGGAAGATGTCCTCCAGCGACGCCGAGTCCGTCTCGAAGTCGGCGACCGTCGACCCGTTAGACTCGACTGCCTCGATGACCCGCGTCTTCGCGTCGTCGGAACACGCGACGACGAGGCGGCCATCAGTGGATTCGACCGACGAGACGCCGTCGACGGCGCGAACCGCCGAGAGGTCGGCGTCGCCCTCGACGTCGAGGCGGAGAATCGCCTCGGCCTCCAGTCGGTCACGGAGGCTCTCGATGCTGTCTTCGGCGATGAGTTCGCCCTCGCGCATGATGCCGACGCGGTCACACACGGCTTCGACCTGTCCGAGCACGTGACTGGAGAAGAACACCGTCGCGCCACGGTCAGCCTCCGCGCGGACGATTTCGCGCATCTCGCGCGCACCTGCGGGGTCTAGCCCCGACGACGGTTCGTCGAGGATGAGGAGGTCTGGACTCCCAGCGAGTGCCATCGCGAGTGCGAGACGCTGAGCCATCCCTTTCGAGTACCCACCGGCGCGACGTTCAGCGTCGTCGGGGTCGAGTCCGACACGGGAGAGCAGTTCGTCCGGGTCGTCGTCTGCTTCTTTCGACTCGATTGCAAATTCGACGTGTTCACGACCCGTGAGACGGTCGTACACGTCGTACCCTTCTGGGAGGACACCGGTCCGGCGACGGACGGCGACGCTCTCGGCCTGTGCGTCGTGTCCGAGGACGCGGACGGACCCACTCGTCGGACGGACGAAGTCCAAGAGCATGTTGATAGTCGTCGACTTTCCGGCGCCGTTGGGACCGAGGAACCCGAACACCTCTCCGTCCTCGACGGAGAACGAGAGGTCTTCGACGGCGGTCACGCTGTCGGTGTCGGAAGAAAGCCCGAGCGTACCGAGTACGCCACGGTCGTCTTCGAACCGTTTCGTCACCCCGTTCAGTTCGATGGCGGCCATGGACGGGCCTGCGTCGTACTGGGTTAAAGGGTTTTAGGTGCAAGAATCAGGGCCGATAACAGATTCGCAGGACGAGACGGGTTGTGCGGAGACGCGAAAGCCTGTACGGCGGTTCGAGTGCCTGCGCGGGACACGGAAGTCTGTGCGACCGAGATTCGACCTCAGACTTCGTCCTCTGGGTCGTGCGTCTCGGACATCTTCGTCGCCTCGGCGGCGTATCGCTCACGCAGGGCGTCGTCGGAGACGGACTCGAGATTCGCCACCGGTGCCTCGATTGCCGCCGTCGTGGCCATCCGCCGCTGATGCATCACCGCCGCGGCGAGTTCCTTGCGAAGTTCGTACTCGCCGTCGGTCGTCGCGTAGATGAGTACGATGAGGTCCCTGTCGTCGTAGGACCGCTCGACCAACCAGAGTTGGGCAGTGTCGTCGTCGCTCATGGGCCGTGGTTCGGCCGGGGGACTCTTACGCGTGCCGCATCCAGTCGTCGAACGCCCGCCCGAAACCCAGACACTCGTGTCGTGGAGTTCCAACTCTGCCCGTCGGTTTATGCCTCCAGCGAGCGTACGTCTCCGCTATGCTCGAGACGTTGCTCGGCGACGACGTACAGTCGTCCGGGCGCTACCTCCCCGAGATAATTTACGGCGCGAACGACGGCATCGTCACGACGTTCGCCGTCGTCGCCGGCGTCGCGGGCGCGGCGCTGAGTCCGGGCATCGTCATCGTCCTCGGGTTCGCGAACCTCTTCGCCGACGGGTTCTCGATGGGGATGAGTAACTACCTCTCCGAGCGGTCGGAAGAAGACTACCACGATGCGGTAGGCGACGGTCACGTCCGAACCGACGGGAAGACGCCCGTACAGACCGCCGCTGCGACGTTCCTCGCCTTTATCGTGGCCGGATGGACGCCGCTTCTCCCCTACGTCTTCCGTCTCGAACCGCTGTTTCCCATCTCTCTCGTCGTCACCGGCACGGCGTTCTTCGTCGTCGGTGCGAGTCGAAGTCTCGTCACGAACCGGTCGTGGGTCGCAAACGGAGGAGAGATGTTCGTCGTCGGAATGGCCGCGGCGGCAGTCGCCTACGCAGTCGGGAACTTCCTCGCTGGATTCGCCTGAGCAAAAAACGGCAGTTCGTCCGTCGATTTCGAGACGGCTTACGGTCGGCCGCCGGTCAGTTCTTCGACTTCCATCGAGAGCGCTGTGAGCGCCTGTGCGCTCTCGTCGGTTGCCGTGACGATGCTGTCGACTGCGCCCTCGGTTTCGATGGTTCGGTCGTGAACGTCCTCGATGGTCGCAGTGAGGTCTTCGACCGCTTCGGCCTGTTCGTCCGTCGCTCGCGACACTTCGGCGACGCCGTCGGCGGCCACATCGATGGACGACGCAATCTCCTCGAACGCTTCGAGCATCTCGGTGATGCTCTCGTCGGCGTGTTCGATTCGGTCGTTGGATTCGGTCGCCGCGGTGACGGCCTCGTCGGTGCGAGACTGGATGCTCTCGATTTGTGCCGTGATGTCTTCGGTGTGCTGGCGCGTCTCGTCGGCGAGCGACTTGACTTCCTCTGCGACGACGGCGAACCCGTCGCCGTCTTGGCCGGCGCGGGCAGCCTCGATGTTGGCGTTGAGCGCCAGCAGGTTCGTCTGCTCTGCGACTTCGGAGATGACTTCGACGACGGCCTCAATGTCGTCCATCCGGTCGCCGAGTTCGGTCACTCGGTCGACGAGTTCGTCGCTCATGGTGACGACACTCTCGGTTGCCGACCGCGCTTCAGTGTTCGCCTCGCGACCCTCTGCGGCCGCTTCTCGGGCCTCACCTGCCGCGGCGTCGACTTCGTCGGCCGTCGCGGCGACCTCTTCCATCGTCGCGCTGAACTGCTGCATCTGCGTCGACCCCTCGTCGAGCAAGTTGCGTTGCTGCTCGACGTTCTCGACGATAGCGTCGGCGGCAGACGCTGCACGAGTGACCGCTGCCGTCGCCGTCTCCGTCTCGTCCTGGACGTTCGAGGTCAACTGAGAGAGGTTCCGCGCCGTCTCGTTCACCGAATCGACGACGAGGAGGAGTTGGTCGTCGACGACAGCAGAGTCGTCGATGGTCGCACGAGCGTCGAGGTTCCCCTGACTCAACTCCGTGAGCGTCTGTTCGACTTCGTCTACGAGTGTGGCGATTTCGCGGTGGCGCTCGACTTCCTCGGTTCGGTTTCGGACGGTCTGGAGGACGCCCACGAGTTCGCCATCTTCGTACAACGGCATCGCAGTGTGTCGGGCGTGGCAATCGACGCCGTTCGCGTCGGCGAACGTCTCTTCTTCGGCGTAGAGGAGTCGGTCCGGGTCGTCTAACTCGATGCCCTCTGTTTCGTCCGCACTGTTTGGCTGTTTGAGGACGGTCTGTGCGAGAACTGTCGCGGCAGATTCGTCGTAGAACAGTTCGCCCACGTTGTGGTGGCCGAGTGCTGCGTGCGCAGTCGTTCCGGTGAGTGCTTCGACACCAGAGTTCCACGCGGCGACACGGCCTTCTTCGTCGAGGACGAACGCCGGCAGACCGACACCGTCGAGGAGGACGTCGTCGTCGACGTTCAAGTCGGGCGCGTCGACGACTGCAGCGGTTCCGCCGTCAGGTATCGCTGTCTGACTGCCGAACCACGAGCGAAGACGGCTGATAATTCCGAGTGCCATTTGAACCCACGTTTCCGACCCCCACACGAGTAAGTTTCGAGCCAATTATCATCGGCGATAACTATTGTGCAAAAGTGTCGTCTATGGAATCGATGGGGTGAGAATCAGACACGAGGTGACACTGGTGACGAACGCAGCGGCGCGCACACAGTTCGCGATGTCCCCGTTCGACTCACTCCGTCGAAGACGCGTCAGCCTCAAGCCGTTCGCGGGGCAACCACTGCCAGATGGACGCAGGTGCGGTCAGAGAACGGGCTGGCGAGTTGCCGTCCGACCCCGGCGTGTACCAGTTCTTCGACGGTGAGACGGTGCTCTACGTGGGAAAAGCGGTGGATATCCGCGCTCGTGTCCGGTCGTACGCCGACCCACGGTCAGAGCGTATCTCGCGGATGGTCGCTCGTTCGGAGGGCATCGACTTCGCCGTCACGGACACCGAGACGCAGGCACTTCTCCTCGAAGCCAACCTCATCAAACGTCACCAGCCACGGTACAACGTCCGCCTGAAAGACGACAAGTCCTACCCACTCGTCCAACTGACGAACCACCCCGTCCCGCGCATCGAAGTGACACGTGACCCCGAGGACTCCGCAACCGTGTTCGGGCCGTACACGGACAAAGGCCGCGTCGAGACGGTGGTGAAGGCCATCCGCGAGACGTACGGCCTCCGCGGGTGTTCGGACCACAAGTACGCGAATCGCTCGCGTCCGTGTCTCGACTTCGAGATGGGTCTCTGTACCGCCCCATGCACCGGCGAGATAGCCGAAGACGCCTATCGAGAGGACGTGGAGTCGGCGGTCCGGTTTTTCGAAGGCGAAACTGGCGTCCTCGCCGACCCGCTCCGCCGAGAGATGGAGGCCGCGGCACAGGACGAAGAGTTCGAACGCGCCGCCAACCTCCGCGACAGACTCGAAGCGGTCGAATCGTTCCACGGCGCGGGTGAGGCCGCCGTCTCGTCACAGTCCGACGAGCGAGCGATAGACGTACTGGGCGTCTCACTCCGCGGTGACTCGGCGACGGTGGCCCGTCTCCACGCCGAGCGCGGCCAGTTGGTCGATAGAACGCGCCACCACCTCGACGCTCCAGAAGGCGAAGACCGGACCGCCGCCGTCCTCTCGGCCTTCCTCGCGCAGTTCTACGCCGAGCGCGAACTCCCCGACGCAGTCGTCTTGTCCGAACATCCGGACGACGAGGACGTGGTGTCGTGGCTCGAATCCGAGGGCGTGAGCGTCCGCGTCCCCGGTGCCGGGCGTGAGGCGAAACTCGTCGAACTCGCGTTGAAGAACGCCCGCAGACGCGCCGGACGCGACGACGGACTCGCGACGCTCGCCCGCGAACTGACTCTCGACGTGCGCCGCGTCTCGCGTATCGAAGGATTCGACGTGAGTCACGCACAGGGGAAGTCCGTCGTCGGGAGCGACGTGTGCTTCGTCGATGGCAGCGCCGAGACGGCCGACTACCGCCGCCGCCGACTCCCCGAACGGAACGACGACTACGCGAACATGCGCGAGTTGATTCACTGGCGGGCGACCAGAGCACTCGAAGGCCGGGACGACAGACCGGACCCCGATTTACTCCTCATCGACGGCGGGAAAGGACAGTTGAACGCCGCCCTCGACGCACTCGAAGAGACGGGGTGGAACGTCCCCGCAGTGGGCATCGCCAAAGAGCGCGAACTGGTCATCACGCCCGACCGAACTTTCGACTGGCCGGACGACGCGCCACACTTGCACGTCCTCCAGCGGGTCCGCGACGAGGCCCACAGATTCGCGGTTCAGTACCACCAGACGCTCCGCGACGAGGTGAAGACGGTCCTCGACGACGTTCCGGGAATCGGTCCGAAGACGCGACGTGCGCTGTTGACGCGGTTCGGAAGCGTCGAGGGTGTCCGGGAAGCGACGCTCGACGACCTGACGGACGTGCCGGGTGTGGGGGCGAAAACGGCAGAGGAACTGAAGCGGCGACTGTGACCTATCTGAGTGGCGGCGACGCTCCGAACACCGGCGACCGAACTAAGAGGACGATGGCGACGAGCGTCCACGGAATCACGACCACAGCGCCGACGACAGTCGGGCCGAGCAGCGACGGTGCGCCGGACGTCGCGAAGATGTATCCGATACCTGCGAAGGCGTTTATCATCCCGTGACCGAGGGCCGCGGGCCAGACCGAGTCGGCGCGAAGCGCGACCCACGCGAGGAACGTCCCCGTCGCCGTCGTCATCCAGACCATCGCCAGAAAGCCAGTCCACGGCGCGCCGACGTAATCGACACCGTAGTTGTACCCCATCGCGATGAGGGGCCAGTGCCACGCCCCCCAGACGACGCCGAGAGCGAGGACGGCCCGTCGCGGTCCTAACGGGAGGAGTTTCTGGAGCAGGTACGCCCGCCACCCGAGTTCCTCTCCGAAGGCGAACAGTGTGTTGAGTGTCGCACCGAGGAAGAGTGCCTGAAGAACCTGTACGACGAAGACGAGTTCGAGCGGTGCACCGGCCGGCAACACGTCACGAAACGCCGACGCGTTGGGGTCGAAATACGCAGGGAAGGCGACGAAGAACAACACCGTCCCGACCCCCGTAAGCAGGCCCGGAGCGAGCCACGCGAGGAGGTAGACCTGCGCGTTCGAGCGGAACGCGGGTCGAACGCGCAGGTCTTCCCACTCCTCGTCGGTCACCAGTCGAGTGACGACGTTCGCAACGGTCGGCGAGAACATGTAAAACGTGCTGACGAGGACAAGCCAGAGTGGCAAGCCGAAGGCTATCTGCGGCGAGTCGGTCAACCCGCCGGTGAGGTACACGACCAGCGCAGTCGCCGCCGCGAGTCCAAAGGCGACGAGGAGGAAGAGGAGGACGCGACGCGATTCGAACGACGCCGGGCGTGAACCCAACTCGGTCGGTGTCTCTCCACGTGTGTCCATACGTGAATTTCGCGTGAGTGTGAGAAAACTGTTAGCCCGAGTGACGGTGTTCGAGGGAGGCAGGCAGACACGAGAGAGACGAACACGAGCGACAGGCAAACGTGAGAGGGAGGTGGACGCGAGAGAGACGATGTGGTAGCGAAGCGGTGAGCGGTCGGACGCCCGCGAAAAAAGTCGTGTCTGAGCGAAGTCGGCCGACTTACGCGATTTTGTTGTACTGGTCGCGGAGTTTCTCGGCGGCGTCGTCCATCAGGTCGGCCTCGTAGTCGTCGAGGTCCCACTCGACGACCTCCTCGATGCCGTTGGAGCCGAGTTTGACGGGGACGCCGAAGGCGGTGTCCTCGTAGCCGTACTCGCCGTCGAGGACGAGCGAACCGGGGAGCACTTCGCCGGTGTCGTGCAGGACGGCTTCGACCATGTGTGCGACGCCCGTCGCCGGACCCCACTGGGTCGCACCCTTGCGCTCGATGACGTCCATGGCGGACTCCTTGAGGTCGCCGAGAATCTCGTCTTTCTCGTCGGCGGAGAACGCTGGGTCGTTGCCGTTGACGCGGACCTTCGAGAAGACGGGAACCTGCGCGTCACCGTGTTCGCCGAGGATGGTCGCGTCGACGTTCTTGACCGGCGCGTCGAAGCGCTGGCTCAGGACGTAGCGGAAGCGCGCGGAGTCGAGGCGGCCGCCGAAGCCGATAACTTTGTGGCGGTCACGGTCGCCCGTCTCGTACAGGTGACGGTTGAGCAGGTCGACGGGGTTCGACGTCGTGATGGAGACGAAGTCGTCGTTGTACTCGGCGAGCGAGGAGCCGATGTCGTCCATGATGGGGGCGTTGTCGCCCGCGAGGTCGATACGGGTCTGTCCCGGCTGGCGCGGAATGCCTGCCGTGATGACGACCACGTCGGACCCAGCGGTGTCCTCGTAGCCACCCTGCGTGACGACCGTGTTCGAGTCGTACGCGATGCCGTGGTTCGTGTCGGCCGCCTGACCGACCGTCTTATCTTCCATCTTCGGGATGTCTACGAACACGAGTTCGTCGCAGACGTCACGAAGCGCGAGGTTGTATCCAGCCGCAGCGCCAACCGTACCGGCCGCGCCAATCACGCTAACTTTCGTCATACCACATTAGCGTCGCTGTGGATTCCGAGTAAACGTTTCGGAACGAACACCGTGCCACTGTCTGTCGATTCACAATTCGACAGTCGTCGAATCGGTCATCACACTCGGTCTACGCCGTGGGGTTTTTCGACGTACGCGGCGTCCAGACCCACATGAGCGAGTTCGACAAGGAGGCGGAACGTCAGCGACTTCGAGAGAAGTACGAGCGCGACGAGGAGAAACGCCGCTCAACACAGCGGATGAGCGAGTTGCTCCTCAAGGGCGCGACGATGACGAACAAGCACTGCGACCAGTGCGGCGACCCCATCTTCCGCTACGACGGACAGGAGTTCTGTCCGACCTGCCAGACCCAGGGGCAGGCCGCCGCCAGCGCCGACGCGGATGCCGAGAACGCCGCCGAAGCGGTCGCTGAGGCGGAATCGACTCCGCAGGCGGCCGAGGGTGCGACCGACCAGCAGAGGACAGACGAGTCCGCCGAGACGACAGGAACACCATCGGCGACGCAGTCCGTCGCTGAAACTGCCGCGCAACCCACTGGTGATGTCGCGCAGTCGTCGACAACGAGGCGCGCATCGTCGTCCACCCGAACCGCACACCAGACACAGTCGGTCGACGCCACCGAACGGAGTCCGTCGGCCCGCCGAACACAGTCCAGCGATGTCGACGAACGAAGTTCGTCGGCTCGTCAGACACAGTCTGACGGTGTTTCGACTGCGCGCGAGTCACTCGTTCGGACGCTGACGTGGGCCGCAGAACAAGCAGAGTCGACAGACGACCCACGTCGCGCGCGCGAATTCCTCGCAGCAGCACGGGAAGCGGCCGAAGCAATCGCGGCACTGGACCGCTAGTCGGGACGCCAGCGAGTCAGTAGAACTTACGCCTCCCCGGTCCCTCCACTCGGTATGCAAATTCTCATTCCCGTCGACGGCACCGACGCCAGTAAACGCGCCCTCGACTTCGCAATCGACATGGCCGTCGGAATGGGTGGGTCCCTCCACGTCGTCCATTTCACGAACCAAGCGACCGACGCGACTGAAGCCATCCTCGACGACGCCCGTGAGCGACTCGCCTCGGCAGACATTCCGGACGAACCGGAACTGACCACCATCACCGTCGACGTGTGGAACGCCGACCGAGTCGGTGAAGAGATTCTCGACACCGTCGATAAACACGGATACGACCACGTCGTGATGGGTCACCACGAAGATGGTCCCGTCGAACGAGCGGTCTTCGGAAGCGCCGCAGAGACTGTGCTTCGAGCGGAAGTCGTCCCGATGACCGTGGTTCCCTGAACCAACGCCGTGCGGAACCGCTGGCTACCGGAGGGTACCGATACCGTCGCAGTACGGACTACGTCTCCACGAAAAGCCGCTTCCTCGACTCACGGGCGGTGCTTACGCGACGCGAACAGTGTGCTGCGTTCCGGTCGTGTGCGCGAAGTCTTCGTCGTTCGTAGCGAGGTAGTGCGAAGTCTGGGCGTACAGACCGCGTTCGTCGTCGCGTGATTCGGCCGCACAGAAGATGTCGCGGTCGTTCACGTGGCTGTCTTCGTGCTGTGGTTCGCCGTAGAACGCGCGCTGTCCGGTCGGGGCGTCGGTAGTCGAGGAAGAATTACTCATGTTCGAGTAGTAATTTGGTCCCCGACCATATAATGTTTTTTCCGCTGCAACAATAGTGACCAATATCGACGACTGTCGCTACAGGTTTCGTGTCGAATCTCGGGAGGAATCGTCGTCTTCGGGGGCGGCGCGACGTTTCGGTCTCAGCGATACTCCGACCCAATGACTTCTCGGATTCGCTCGGCGGTGACTGCGCCGACGCCACGGACTTCCTGCAAGTCGTCTTCGTTCGCGGTCATCACCGCTTCCACACTCCCAAACGCTTCGAGGAGCGTTCGCGCGGTGACGGGACCGATGTCGGCGATGGCGGAGACGACGTACTCCTGTTGTTCGTCGAGCGTCTTCGCGCTCTTGCCGCCGTGGACGCTCACGTTCCGCTCTCGGTCGGTCTGTTCGCGCGTGGCGATGGTCGCGAGCATCTCTGCGGTGTCGTCTTCGTCTTCGGTGAAGAGGACGCTCACGCCGAAGTCGACGGCGACAGACGAGAGTGCGCCGCGAATCGCTCCGGGGTGGATGTTCCGTTCTTCGTAGAGGCCCCGGCCCTCGACGATGAGAAGCGGGCGGGCGTAGTGGCGCGTCAGGTCGGCGATTTGCTCGAATAGTGAGCGGTCGCCACCCGTGAGCGTGTCGAGGAAGTCCGAGACGCTCTTTCGCTCGACTGCGACGCGGTCGGAGAGGACGTAGTCGCCCACGGCGAGCGTTTCGAGTCGCGTCGTCAAGTCCTCTCGCTTCGAGAGGGTGCGCGCGATGTTCGAATCGAGTTCGCGCTGGTCGACGACGATTTCGACGCCGTCGTCGGCCCCGGCCGTCGCGATGGTTCCCGTCTGGTCGTCTACTGTCGAGTCGTCGTCGCCGGCGTCGCCGTTCACGTCGTCAGTGTCGCCAGTGGGTTCGTCTCCCGTGGCCTCCGCGTTGTCGGGGTGCTCGTCGGACTCGTCGCTGGGTTCGGCCCGTGCCAACTGCTCGTCTGAAGGACCGAAGTCGGCGAGGCCGGACTGTCCGTTCTTCGCGCTCGCAGCAGCGACAGTTTCGGAAGCCTCATCGGGTGAGGAGTCGACAGGTTCACTCTCCGCTTTTGCGTTCGTCGTGGCGTCACCCCCTTCGTTTCCGGTGGATTCTCCTCCTGCGAACGCCGCGAGGTCACGCTGTGAGTGGTCGAGTTCGGCCTCGATATCCGCCGCAGCACCCTTGAGTTCGCGCAGTTCGTTCTGCATCGTCTTCTCGCGTCGGCGCGATATCCAGAAGTACGCCTCGTCGCGCGTGTCTTCGGCGAGGAGGACGACCACGCGGCCGTCTGCCTGCCGACCAGTTCGGCCTTTCCGCTGGATGGACCGGATGGCCGTCGGCACCGGTTCGAAGAAGAGCACCAAGTCGACTTCCGGCACGTCCAGTCCCTCCTCTGCGACGGACGTGGAGACGAGGACTTCGAACTCGCCGCTCCGGAACTTGTCGAGTGTCTCCTGTTGTTCCTTCTGGGACATTCCGTCGGACCCCTCGCGGTCACCTTGTCCGACGAATCGGCGGACAGAGAAGTTCTCAGAGAGGAACTCGGTCAACGCCTCGGCGGTGTCGCGCGACTCGGTGAACACGATGACGCGTTCCCCGTCGTGGATACCGAGTGTCTCGGCGAGGAGGATGCGCGTCTTCCTGAACTTCGGGTGGAGTCCGTCGAACGACTCCGCTTTTCGCATCGCTTCCCGAACTTTGGGTTCCGCGACGAGTCGCTGACTCGCCTTCGACGCCCCGGACGACCGGGCCGCGTTTCGCTGGCGTTCGAAGTAGCGCCGGACGGACTCGACGGACTGCGTCTCGACGAGTTCGACCGCACGCCGGAGTTTCATCACCTCCGCGTGCGTCGACATCCCCTTGTAGCCCTCAGACTTGTCGGCGTTCATCAGGCGCTGGAGTTCCGCCCGCATTCGGTTGAGGTCTTTCTGTGAGACGTCCGGGTTAGTCGAACGCGCGACGCCCAACTGCTTGAGTTTCTCCAGTCGGTCGGTGATGACCTCGTTGAGCGCGTCGCGAATCACCAGTATCTCGTCGGGGAGTTGGATGCGGTTCCACTCCACGTCGGTGTCGTGCGTGTACTCGTCGACGTCGGCGTCACCTTCGGTCATCACCTCGACGTCGGCGATACCGAGGTTCTCACACACTTCGAGGATGGCCTCTTGGTCGCCACCGGGTGACGCACTCATCCCCGTGACGAGCGGGTTTTCGGCGTCGGCGTGGTAGCGCTCTGCGATGTAGACGTACGCGTAGTCGCCGCTGGCGCGGTGGCACTCGTCGAACGTGAGGTGCGTCACGTCACTGAGCGAGATTCGGTTCCCGATGAGGTCGTTTTCGATGACCTGCGGCGTCGCGATGACTATCTGGGCGTCTTGCCAGAGTTCGGCCCGGTCATCGGGCCGAACGTCGCCGGTGAAGACCACGATTTCGTCGTCGGGAATGGTGAGGGCCTCACGGTAGAAGTCTGCGTGCTGTTGGACGAGCGGTTTCGTCGGGGCGAGAAACAGCGACGTGCCACCGACTTCGTACAGTCGTTCGGCGGTGACGAGGAGACTGACCGTCGTCTTTCCGAGACCGGTCGGGAGACAGACGAGGGTGTGGTCGTCGCGTGCAGCGCCTGCGAGTCGAATCTGATAGAGTCGTCGCTCGATGAACGACGGGACGAGTAGCGGGTGGTCGACGTACGCGACGTCCTCAGAGGCCGGCATCGATTTGGATTACGTGCCCTCGCCGATAAGGGTTCGTAGAGCACGGTGAAAGTGAAATGAACTGCCGTCCGCTGCGTCGGTGATGGTCGTCACCGAGCGCTGTCGGCAGCGTCGAAGTCGGGGTCGTCTGGTCGCGGTTCCGGAAGCGACGCTCCAACGAGCGCCGCCCATTCGGCGACTCTTGTACTCGTGCGTGGGTTGGACATAGCGTTCCCCAAGAGAATATAATCTCAACTATCGTATATAACGATTGTGCCCACTCGTCTGGAAGACCAGCCAATCCGGACGAAGTCGACGAGTCCAGAAGCGAAGGTGACAGGTTAGTCTTCTCGCGACCCAGGACCCCACGAGTCGGGGACTTCGATGACGTACCGGCCATCCTCACGGAGCGAGATGATGTACTCGTCTCGGTCGTAGAGTTCCATGAGGTTGAGTTCGTACTGGCCGGGGTTGACAATCTTGATGCTCTCGAACTGGTCGTTGAGTTCCTCGCGGAGTTGGTCGAGGTCAGGACGCTCGTCGGACGACGGTTCGATTGTCGTCCCGTCGACGTCCGGCGGGGCAGTCTGTCGTGCAGACGCTTCGTCTGGCGTCTCGTTACGGTCTGACGCAGCGACACCGGGTTCGGGTTGGTCGGTGGACTCACGGTGGTTCGCACCGGCAGCAGCGAGTTCCTCCGGCGTGACCACGTCGCTTCGAGCGCTCTTCTGAGAGGTGTCTTCGTCCGTCTCTCGTGCGCGGATGTGCGGCGCGTGGTCCGACGACCCTGCTGTTTCCGACCTCGTCGCTTCGCGTGCGGCGGTGCCACGAGGGGGTTCGGGTTCGGTCTCTGACGGACTGTTCGGCGCAGTGGGCCACTCGCCCCATCCGCGAGACGCGTCGTCGCTACTCGACTCACCAGATGGTGCACTCGGTGAATCACTCGCAGGTTCGTTCGGTGAACCATTCGCGGGACCGGTCGACGCGTCAGTCGACGACGCACGCGACGAATCAGGTCTGGCGGCGTCTGCCGGTGCTCCAGACTCTCGCTTGGAGTTCACCCAGTCGCTGACCGTTACTTCCTCGTCACCGGTATCGGGACGGGAGTCTGTCTCTGTCGCTCGTTCACGGACGGCGTCGGCCGCAGAGGACGTCAAGTCCCGCGTTCCGGCGCCGTGCTGCGAACGAGTGTCGTCACTGCCCCCCGCGGCGTCGGCGGAAGTGCCGCCGGCGCTAGACGCGGGTTGGAACTGAAATTTGTTACCGCCGCAGCTCGGGCACCCCGAGAGCATCTCTTTCGAGCCGTCGGGGAACACCTTACCGCACGTCGTGCATTGATGTGGCATTGGTAGATGTGGGCGCCGGATGGCGCGTGATTGGTCGTTTGCGAACCCCCTACTTTCGTGAGACGAGCGCGCTGATGAGATTCTCGTCTTTGTGGAGCGTCTGAATCTGGTTCGCCGGACCGATGACCGTGAGTTTCTGCGTCGATTGCCGACCCATCAGTCGGTCGAGGAAACTCTGGTCTGCGGTCTGTGAGCGCGGATACGTCTCGATTTCGATGCCGTTGAACTCGTCGGGGCTAATCTCTGCCATCGTCACTTCGATGAGCTTCGACTCTTCGTCGGGCGAGAGACCCTCTTCGAGGATGACGATGTTGCCATCGCGAACGCCGTCGAGGATGAGACGAATCTTCTCCATGCTCGTGAGGTTTGCCATCCGATTTCCACTGAAGAGGTCTATCTGGACCCCACCAGAGCCGTTGTCGGAGGCCGTTGCTTCAGGCATGGTGAATCACGCGAAGTACTCCGCGATTTTTGCGTACACTTCGTCCATGTTCTCTCCCTCGAGAGCCGAGAGTTCGACCGTCTCGTGTTGCGGATACGCGTTGGTGATGCGCTCGACGTTCGACTCTTCGAGGTCTATCTTGTTCGCGAAGATGAGCACCGGCAGGTCCTGACTCTCGATGATACCGATGAGCATCGTGTTGACCTGTGAGATAGGGTCTTTGGTGCTGTCGAGAACGTAGATGACACCATCGACGTCCTCGCGGAGCCAGTGCATGGCCTCGGCGACGCCTTCGGTCGCCTCGCGGGACCGACGGACTGCGTCGTCTTTCTCCATGTCGTGTTCGAGGAACTCCTTGTAGTCGACTTTCGTCGTGACACCCGGCGTGTCGACGATGTCGATGGTGACTTTCTTGCCGTTCCGTTCGATTTCCACGTTCTCCTTCCGTCGGGCGCGACGGGTCTCGTGAGGGATGTGGCTCTCGGGACCGATTGCGTCACCGGTCCAGTCACGGGCGATACGATTTGCGAGAGTCGTCTTCCCGGCGTTGGGCGGGCCATAAATTCCGATCCGCTTCGGCTCGCTCTCCGAAAAGAGCCGGTCGACGACTCGTGAGATGCTGTCTCTTAGATCTGTGAGCAGTCCCATCCTGGGCCTCCCGCACCTCCCGAACGCGTCGTGGAGGGCGTATGGAGGTATCACCCAACCGGACTCACTTAAGCACTACGTCAGACACTAGTCAAGTTTCAGATACAATTACCAGAACCGAGTGTGTCCGTCTCTTCGGGTCGAACCTCCCGAAACCCATCGATTCGACCGGTCTCACCCCTGTGTTCGTGTGCAGACCGGTAATTCGGGAGATGGTATACTTCTTGTTCCCGTGCGCACACACGAACGCTGATAATTGGACGTTTATCGGACGTGTAGCAGACGTTTATCGTGGGTGGGACCAGTAAAGCGTAGACGTTTATCGTGGGTGGGACCAGTAAAGCGTACATCTACGCCGTGTCCACGTGCAGGTCGTCTCGCTGGAACGTCGACTGACACGAAGAGAGGGTGTAACCCACGACGGCGTGAAAGTGAGCCTGTTTCGTCGAACAGTGAACCAGACCGACGACCTGACGGGTTCTCGAGTCGGAACTCGACGAGTGTGAGTGGCGACGGACGAGAAACGGGCCGGGGGGAACACCCCCACCCCTTCGTTTCAGGTGGAACGGCACGAGAGGGGGAGGGTGGGTGAACCGCTAGACGGCGGTCGACTGTTAATTCTAGGCTGTACCCACCTAATAATAACGCATTTTTATCTACTACGGATATGGTGCGCAGTCCAGTATAATAAAAGCATGCTCTTCTAGAAGCCGCCGAACCCCCTACCCTACCTGTTCTCGTCTCCACCCGAAACGAAGGGGTGTGGGGGAAGCGAGACCCAGGGGTTTCCCGTCGAACTGGAGAATCGACACTTAATTGCAGGGGAAATGGAGGGGTTAAACGCCAACGAGAACACTGCTACTCCCAGATTTTGTCGATAGCGCGACTTGTCCGTTTCCACACGAAATGGAGGGGTCACCGGGCGGGATTTTTCGTGTCGGAGTCGCTCCATACGAACGACTCGTCGACTCGCTTGACCCGCCGGAGGGCGAACGCCACCCCCCTGTTCACTCGTCCAAACGTCACTCCATACACGTCTCGGGACACTTCCCGTCGAGAAATTGCGCCTCGCGCACTCGCGAATGAGTATCGGTTCGTGGGGGCTCTTTCGAGTGCGTCCGACATCCAGACCGCGTTCGACATCTACGCGACGGTCGACATCGGTGGTGACCACCTACCGATTGGTGAGAGTACCTACCGACAGGTGGGAGTGACTGCCGATAATACGTGACCTGCCTGTGGTAAGTCCGCCGTTCCGTCGAGTGTCGGCCCGAACCGAATCGAACGTCGACCCGAACAGAACCTGTCGTCACGTGATTCCGACGGACAGAACCGTCTTCTGCGAGGTCGGACTCGGAAACTCTCCTGTCGAAACCCTTCTTGTCTCTCGATTTTTGGGTGCTCGGGTGGCCGACAAGTCGGAGAAGTAAGACTTTTGTACCAACTCTTCGTTTGGTTCCTTTGCATCATCTGGAATCGCCTGCTGTGGCTTCACGAGCAGATACCGGCCATCCCCGGTTTCATGCTCTCTCAGGGCCGTTTCGGGCGACCATTCCAATTGAAACGAAGGGGTATTCACGATGGGTGAGGACGACAATTCACAAGGTGGTCACCGGGCAGAAGAAGCGGATAGTTCTGCACGGGACGCAGAACCGACCGACGTATCCGCCGAGGATATCGACATCCAGGCGAGCATCGGCCCCGATGCCGACGTTCCAGACGAGGACGACGTCGACGTCGACCAGCACAAAGACCCCGACGTCGGACTCGACAAGGTTGTGTTGAACGACGACGACGAGTCGAAAGGGTTGTTCGACGACCTTCTCGCCGGAGAACCGATATTCGAGAACAAGGAGGTGCTTCGGCCGTCGTACACGCCGCACGAACTCCCCCACCGTACCGACCAAATCAACCAGATGGCGACGATTCTCGTCTCTGCGCTACGGGGGGAGACGCCGTCGAACATTCTCATCTACGGGAAGACCGGGACCGGAAAGACTGCGAGCGCGAAGTTCGTGAGTCAGGAACTCGAATCGACGTCGCAGAAGTACGACGTGCCGTGTGAAGTCGAGTACATCAACTGCGAGGTGACGGACACGCAGTATCGTGTCCTCGCCCAACTCGCGAACAAGTTCATCGAGAAGAACTTCGAACGAATCGAGGCGGAACTCGACCGTCTCGACGAGATGCGCACGCGGGCGACAGAAGACCCGAACGCGCTCGCGGACACCCCCTACGATTCGATTGCAGAGATAGACGAACGGGCCGAGGAACTCTCGAACGACGCCGACGAGATGGAGACGGTGCCGATGACCGGATGGCCCACCGACCGAGTGTATACGACGTTCTTCGACGCCGTCGATTACAAAGAGCGCGTGGTCGTCATCATGCTCGACGAAATCGACAAACTCGTCGAGAAATCCGGCGACGACACGCTCTACAACCTCTCGCGGATGAACTCCGAACTCGACAACTCGCGTATCTCTATCATGGGTATCTCGAACGACCTGAAGTTCACTGACTTCCTCGACCCGCGGGTCAAATCGAGTCTCGGCGAGGAAGAAATCGTCTTCCCGCCGTACGACGCCAACCAACTTCGAGACATCCTCCAACACCGCGCCGACGTCGCGTTCAAAGGCGGCGCGCTGACCGACGACGTCATCCCGCTGTGTGCCGCGTTCGCCGCGCAGGAACACGGTGACGCCCGCCGTGCCCTCGACTTGCTCCGTACTGCGGGCGAACTCGCCGAGCGCGGACAGGCCGACACCGTCGAAGAGGCACACGTCCGGCAGGCGCAGGACAAGATAGAACTGGACCGGGTCGTCGAAGTCGTCCGGACGCTACCCACGCAGTCGAAAATCGTCCTCTTCGCTATCATCCTCCTCGAGAAGAACGGTGTTCGCAACATCAACACCGGCGAGGTGTTCAACATCTACAAGCGCCTCTGCGAGGAGATAGACGCCGACGTGCTCACGCAGCGTCGCGTCACGGACCTCATCTCGGAACTCGACATGCTCGGCATCGTCAACGCCGTCGTCGTCTCGAAGGGACGCTACGGTCGGACGAAAGAAATCAGCCTCTCCGTTCCCATCGACGAGACGGAAGCCGTCTTACTCACGGACTCGCGTCTCGGTGACATCGAGAGCGCCCAACCGTTCGTGCAGGCGCGGTTCGATAACTGAGCGGAAGCGACGACGACACTGCACAGAGAGGAGAGCGATTTTTCGGTCGGTTCACGCTGCCAGCGACGACTGGGCGACGTGGACCGGGTCGTTGGCCATCGAGGCCGAGAGTGCTTGTTCGACTGGAACAGGTGCCTGCACGACTGAAGCAGGTACTTGTTCGACAGTCACTGGCGTCACCGGTGTCGCCGTCGACATGGTGCTCGCGAGAGTCAGGCGAACCCACCCGAGGAACGGGATGCGGATGCGGGCGACGCCCTGGACCCACTCGGGGCGGACGGGTTCGCTGATACCGCTCACCTGGTCGTAGCGCGCGTTGTTGTCGCCTTTGGTGATGAACCCGTCGTAGGGTGCCGGACAGTGGGTGAGTTGCTGACAGTTGCTCGCCGACATGTGGTCGGGGTTGGCCCTGTCGTACCAGTTTTCACCCTCTTCGACCCACAGCATCGAGCGGTGGATGATGGGTGGGCCCCCGACGCCCGGATTGTCGTAGACGATGACGCTACCGTCGCCGCCGAACGTTCGATAGCCGACGTCGGCACCGACTTCGGCGGTGACGACGGACGTGCCTTCGACTGCCGCGTCGGGCGCGTATCGCTCCGGTCCAGTGATGAACACGAGGTCACCTTTGTGCATGTGCGGTTCCATGCTGCCGCTCTCGACAGCGACCATTGGTGGCCAGACACCACTGACGGCGAACAGGAACAAGCCGACAGCGAGCACCGCGAAGGCACTAATCAGTGCTTCGCGGATGAACAGGAGTGGGCCGTCTTCCGCCGTTCGAAGTCGCTTGAGCAACCCTTCGTCGGGGTCGGACCCACCCCGTGAAGATTTGGGGACCGGGGGACCGTCGTCGGCACTCATCACTCCCAATTTACCCGGACTGGGTTTCAACGTTCTGGGTTTCGGCACCCTTTTTGCTCCGCTCCGCCGATTTCGCCGTGTGCCACTGGAGACGCCGGCGCGCATCGTCCGGGCACTCGTCAGTCGCGGCTACAACGCAGAACGTGAGGCCGTGACGCTCATCGCTGGGTCGGACGACCCGGGCGTGACACTCGCCCAAGTCGTCGAGTCAGCCCCGGACGACGCGCTTCGAATCACTGCCGACCACGTCCGCGGGGTGCTCGCGTCTACACCCGAGGCGGACCCGCCCGAGGTCGCACCTACGAGCGGTGCGCCCGAGAGAGACCCCTCTGTTTCCCCTGCAACATCGAACGACGAGACCGAACCTGTCGGCGATACAACTCCACCTGAAGCGAAGGGGTCGTGGAGCGGACGTAACACGGACCCGGCGCTCCGGTCACTCGAAATTGCGAACGACATGACCGGCCAGTCGACTGGAACCGGCGAGTACGACGACTTCGTGAAGGTGTTCCGCGACCGGTACGAGAAACTCTCGAAGATGCTCCGCGGGCGCGTCAACCACCGCCCGGCCAAGGCCATCTCCAAGATGTCCGGCGGCGAGGACGCAGAACTCGTCGGCCTCGTCAACGACGTTCGCTCGACCAAGAGCGGTCACTGGATTGTCGAACTCGAAGACACGACGGGGACGTTCCCGTGTCTCGTGATGAAGGACAAGGACATCGCTGCGTACGTCGACGAACTCCTCATGGACGAGTGCATCGCGGTTCAGGGGACGCTCTCTGGAGACGCAGGTATCCTCTTCGTCGACTCGATGCACTTCCCGGACGTTCCCCGTGGTCACAAGCCGAACACCGCGGACCGCCACGTGCAGGCGGCGCTCATCTCCGACGTGCACGTCGGCAGTCAGGAGTTCATGGCGGAAGCGTGGGACCGGTTCGCCGATTGGCTACACACAGAAGAGGCGGCGAACATCGAGTACCTCCTCATCGCCGGCGACATGGTCGAAGGAGTGGGTGTCTACCCGAATCAGGACGAAGAACTCGACGTCATCGACATTTACGACCAGTACGAGGCGTTCTCAGAGCACCTCAAGTCCGTCCCCGGTGACCTCGACATCGTGATGATTCCCGGCAACCACGACGCGGTTCGCCTCGCGGAACCGCAACCCGGATTCGACGACGAACTCCGCGACATCATGTCTGCGCACGACGCCACAATCACGAGCAACCCCTCGATGGTCACGCTCGAAGGCGTCAACATCCTCATGTACCACGGCGTCTCGCTGGACGAGGTTATCGCCGAACTCCCCGCGGAGAAGGCGAGTTACGACGAACCCCACAAGGCGATGTACCAACTGCTGAAGAAGCGCCACGTCGCGCCGCAGTTCGGTGGCCACACGCGCCTCGCGCCCGAGGAACTCGACTACCTCGTCATGGAGCAGGTGCCGGACATCTTCCACACCGGCCACGTCCACAAACTCGGGTGGGGCAAGTACCACAACGTCCTCGCGGTCAACTCCGGGTGCTGGCAGTCACAGACCGACTTCCAGAAGTCCGTCAACATCGACCCCGACTCGGGGTACGCGCCTATCGTGGACCTCGACACGCTGAACATGACGGTCAGAAAGTTCTCCTGAGTCTGGATTCTCTCGTCGGAGCCGCGTTCGACAGGTGCGCCGACACCGACGACTGGACCCCTTCGCTTCCACTCGAACGCTCGGTTTCGACGGTCGATTACGCCGTCTCGGTGTACCGATACCGGGCCGTCGGATAGCCGTCGAACCGTGGGCCGTCGCCAACTTGCTCGAATCCGGCGTTCGTCACCGCGTCGCGAAGCGCTGGTTCGGACTCGACGACGAGGACTTCCACCGGAAGGCCCTCTACACTCGCGAATCGGAGTGGTTCTTCGAGGAGGCGGCGCACCGCCGCTTCCGTACCGTCGAGGCGAGTCACGTGGACGACGCCCTCTTGCACGTCGAACCCGACGAACCCGAGAATCGGTTCGACTGCCGCCGGCGCGTCCACGTTCGGGTCGGAACCGGCGTCCTCCGTGGCGACCCGAACGGTTCGGTCGCGTATCAACCGACGCATCGCTCTGCTCGGCGCGTTCGCGACGGCGGCGAGCGCTTCGGCGTCGGAGTCGACGGCGTCTCTGACTTCCATAGTGAACGTTCCGCTCCTTCGTTCATAAACCTCCGTACCGAGAGACGGTGGATAAGGGCCCTCTCGCCACCGGATTTCGGGATGTCGGCAACGGTTGAAAAAGAGGACATAGTTATACGTCCCCCCGCGTTAGCCCCTCGCATGATTGAGCACCAAGCGTCGAAGCACCACGATTCGGAGGAACGATGCGCGTAGTCGCAAAGTTCGGCGGCACCTCGCTCGGGAGCGGTGACCGCATCAACCGCGCCGCAGATTCCATCGCGGCGGCCGTGGAGAAGGGCCACGAAATCGCCGTCGTCGCCTCCGCGATGGGGTCGACGACCGACGACTTGCTCGACGAGATTCAGTTCGACGCAGACGATAGGGACCGGGCCGAAATCGTCTCGATGGGCGAACGGACGAGTGTTCGGATGCTGAAGGCGGCCCTCGCTTCCCGTGGAGTCGACGCCCTGTTCGTCGAACCCGGTGCCGACGACTGGCCGGTCATCACGAACGACCTCGGCGAAGTCGACGTCGAAGAGACCCAGCGACGCGCCGCCAAACTCGCCGAGGAGTTAGACGGCGTCGTCCCGGTCATCACGGGGTTCCTCGCACAGAACCACGCCGGCGAGATTACGACGCTCGGTCGTGGCGGGTCCGACACCACCGCCGTCATGCTCGGGAAGTACATGGACGCCGACGAAGTCGTCATCGTGACCGACGTCGAAGGCGTCATGACCGGCGACCCGCGCGTCGTCGAGGGCGCGCGGAACGTCGGCCGCATCACCGTCGACGAACTCCGGAACCTCTCGTTCCGCGGTGCCGAAGTCGTCGCACCCTCTGCGCTCTCCTACAAGGACGAAGCACTCGACGTTCGCGTCGTCCACTACCAACACGGTGACCTACTCACCGGCGGAACGCTCATCGAAGGCGAGTTCCACAACCTCATCGACATGCAGGAAGAACCGCTGGCGTGTCTCACCGTCGCGGGCCGGGCGATTCGCAACCGGCCGGGAATCCTCGCAGACCTCTCTGTCGCCCTCCGCGACGAGGAAATCAACGTCGATTCGGTCGCCTCCGGGATGGACTCCATCACGTTCTACGTCCTCGAAGACGACGCCAATCAGGCCGAGGCAGTCCTGCACGACCGGGTCGTCTCCGACGACGCACTCTCGTCGGTCACCGTCGAAGACGACATCGCCGTCATCCGCGTCACGGGCGGCGAACTGCCGAACCGACCGGGTGTCATCCTCGACATCGTCCAACCGATTGCCGACGCCGGCATCAACATCCACGACGTCATCACGTCTGCGACGTCCGTCGCTGTCTTCGTCGCGTGGGACGACCGCGAAGACACACTCAAAATCATCCAGCAGGAATTCTAACGCAGCAGTTCTGTACCGTCCACGGCGCGTCCGTCTGGACGTTCGACCCGTGGTTCCCTCCCGGGTTCCGTTTGGCGGCAGTTCGACCGTAGCGACGCGGCCACGGAGTGAGTGATAGTTGGGGGTGTTTGCGCGCATTCTCCGGGTGGCAAACGACGCTCACAGCGGCGCCCACACCGATGTACACTCTCGTCCACGAACGCCGAGAAACGCGCTCCGTCCCTCGCTTTTCCGCCTATACGATTCTTCACATTCGCAGGCGTGTGTCGGGGTATGCGCTCGTACAAAGCAAAGATGGTCGAACCCATCGAACTTCCCTCTCGCGAGGAACGAGAGGCCGCCCTCGAACGGGCAGGGTACAACGTATTCAATCTCGACGCTCGCGACGTCTACATCGACTTACTCACTGATTCTGGGACGGGAACCATGTCGGCCGAGCAGTGGGCCGCCATGATTCGCGGCGACGAAGCGTACGCCGGGAGCGAATCGTTCGCCCGACTCGCCGAGTCCGTCCGCGACGTGATGGGATTCGAGTACGTCATCCCGACGCATCAGGGCCGTGGTGCCGAGAACGTCCTCTACGGCGTCCTTCTCGAAGAAGGCGACGTGGTGCCGAACAACTCGCACTTCGACACGACGCGGGCACACGTCGTCAATCAGGGTGCCGAACCCGTCGATTGCCCGTCGCCTGCCGCCCGTGACCCCAACTCGAACGAGAAGTTCAAGGGGAACTTCGACATCGACGCGGGGTACGCCCTCGTCGAGGAAGTCGGCGAAGACGCGATTCCGGTCGTCGTCCAGACGATTACGAACAACTCCGTCGCCGGCCAACCCGTCTCGATGGCGAACATCCGCGCCGTCGCCGAGTTCGCCCGTGACATCGATGCACTGTTCGTCATCGACGCCTGCCGGTTCGCCGAGAACGCCCACTTCATCAAGGAACACGAAGCGGGCTACGAAGACCAGTCGGTCGCAGAAATCGCCCGCGAACAGTTCGCCCACGCCGACGCAATCACCATGTCCGGGAAGAAAGACGCCCTCGTCAACATCGGCGGGTTCACTGCGATGCGCGACGAGACCACCTTCGAGCACGCCAAACAGCGCGCGATTCTCTTCGAAGGGTTCCCCACCTACGGTGGTCTCTCGGGTCGCGACATCGAGGCGATGGCCGTCGGCCTGCGCGAAGCAGTCTCGCCGCCGTACGTCAGCGACCGAGTCGAACAAGTGGCCGAACTCGGCGACTTGCTCTCCGAGGAAGGCGTCCCTGTCTACCTTCCGACGGGTGGCCACGCTGTCTACCTCGACGCCGGCGAGATATTCCCGCACATCCCGAAAGACCAGTACCCCGGGCAGGAACTCGTCTGTGCGCTCTACCGTGAAGGCGGCGTCCGCGGCGTCGAACTCGGTGGGTTCGCGTTCCCCGGCACCGACCGCCCGGACCTCGTCCGTCTGGCGCTTCCGCGGCGAACCTACAGTTACGAACACCTCGAACACATCGCCGAGACGGCGGCGACGGTCATGGAGACGGCCGAAGAGTACCGCGGCCTCGAAATCGTCGAGGAACCGCCGATGAAGGAACTCCGGCACTTCTCGGCGAGACTCGAACCCGTCTCGAACTGAGTCGAGAGACGGCAGTCCGCTTTCTTTTGCGCTCTACCGCCCTTCGTAGAGACGAGTGGCGATTCGTTCCGGCAGGCCGACCTCGGTGACGCGTTCGGCCACACGGTCGACATCGTACCCGACGCGGTGTTCGTCCACGGACATCGCGTCGAGGTCGACGACGGTGTAGGCCGCCCGCGGGTCGCCGTCGCGAGGTTGGCCGACGCTCCCCGGGTTGAGGACGATACCGTCGTCGTAGACGGCGTGGTCTTGGACGTGGGTGTGGCCCATGACGAGGAGGTCTTCACCCGAGAGGAGACTTGGCGAGAAATCGTCAGGGTACGTGTAGCGGTCGGGGTCCTCGGGGTGGCCGTGAACGAGTTTGACGTGCCCATCGGCGACAGTCCGTGTCTTCGGCAGCGACGTCAACCAGTCGAGTGACTCTGGGGAGAGTTCGTCCCGGGCGAAGTCGACGCCTGCGGCGGCGAGACTGTTGAACCGAAAGCCGGTCCCGGCGGTCACCGCTCGGTCGTGATTCCCCGAGACGGTCGGGACCGAACGCTCCGCGAGTTCGGTTACACACTCGTCGGGCCACGGATTGTATCCGACCACGTCGCCGGCACAGACGACGTACTCGACGCGTGGCATGTCCGACAGAACAGCGTCGAGTGCTGGCTGGTTCCCGTGCACGTCCGAAATGACGCCCAGACGCATGGCTAAGAGTACGGTCGCGTGAGTGAAAAGTTGGTGGCCGGGCTGGAAGCCGGTCGTTGGCTGTCTCTCTTACTCGCCGTTGTAGTAGGCGGTTTCCACCGAGTCACTGACGGTTGCCGCGGCGGCACAGACGGCGTGTTCGAACTCGTGGTCGTAGAGTTCGCGGGCGGCGTCCGCGGCACTCTCTGCGGTCAGGTCGAACGCTCGGGGGTCGTCTTCTTCGTAGGTTGCGACGAGAGTGGGTTCGTCGACTTCCTCGACGACGAGGGCGTCCTTGCGGACGATGCCGATGTAGGCTTCGTCTGCGCCGACGACGCCGGCGATGCGCGGCGTGTTGTAGTCGTCTTTCTCGTAGTCGAGTGCGAGGAGAATCTCCGCGAGGGCGTCACGGGGCGTGTAGCCCATGTCGAGTTTCTCCGCGATGGGGTCGACCTGCGACCCGTTGCCGACGACGACGTAGTCGCCGCCCTCGCGGACACAGTTGTAGGCGATGTAGGGGTTGTCAGTCTCCGGGGCGTCGGGCGTCGGCCCGACGGTCAGGGTCCCGTCCCGTTCGACGACCTGTCGATTCGGGAAGGACCGAGAGGAGACGCGGTAGGCACCGATTCCGGGACCGACGACGACGAATCGTCCGACGTACATACACGACAATGGATAGAACGAGGGCAAATAGGTGGCGGTTTATGCACGTCTATCCGACCGTGTGCGAACAATTGGCACTGAAACCCCGACACGCAACGTTTACAAATACTCGTGAAGTACGAAGTGATGCGAAGTCCCATGGGGTAGTGGCCAATCCTGTTGCCTTCTGGGGGCAACGACCCAGGTTCGAATCCTGGTGGGACTACTTCTCTGTGTTTTACACCTGACAGGGCGACCCGTCGCCCCCTCGTCTCCACTTGAAACAAAGGGGTACCTTTCAGAATCTGAAGGGGTTCATTTCGTGTGGAATAATCGCACGACTGCGGTCGATTCTAATCCGAAAAGACCTCTCCCAGCGCCTCAGCGGTCCACGGTGAGGAGCGCAACACGTTCGGTGACGAGTGCTGGGATGTCGTCGTCTGCGGCGGCGAGTTCGGCGTCGCCGATGTCGAAGAAGTCGCAGACGAGTTCTCGGTCGTAGTCGTCGAGCGTCCCCATCCGTTCGAGGTCCAGACGGTCGAAGAGCGCCGTCTCTGCGTCCGTCTCGTCGCCGCCGTCGACGACAATCACGACGGGGTGTGTCCCCTCGGAGACGCCCATCTCGAACGCGCGGTTGATTTGCCGGCGACCGCTGGCGTAGAGGATGAACTCGACGGCACGGTCCCGTGCGATTTCGTTCCCACGGGCGATGGCGCGGTCGGCGAGTTCGACCGCCCGTTCGAGGTGGCCGCGGCCGACGACGAACCGAGCGTCGAACGCCTGAATCGTCGCGCCCGTCTCGTCGGATATCTCGCCGACCGTGGCGATGAACGCGTCGAGGTCCGAGACGGTCGCTTCTGCTTCGAGGACTCTCATTCGAAATCACCCAGACTGGCCTGTTGGTCGGCCCGGTCTTTCGCCGTTTCGAACCCAGTGTCGTCGGGGACGGCGTCGTCCGGCGCGTCCGACTCGTCGACGTCGTCCATCGAGGGGTCCTTCCGACCCGCCGCTTCGAGGATGTTCTCGGCTGTTTTTCGTCGCCCGCGGAGTGCGGCGAGGATGCGCGACTTGTCCGCCTCTCTGAGGTCGGCACGCGTCTCGACACCTGCTTCGAACAGTCGCCGGGCACGCTTTCGGCCGACGCCGCGGACCCCAGCGAGGTCGAGCAGTTCTTCGCGGACACCGTACTCGACGCGTTTCTTGGCCTCACGAACCGCGTAGACGGCGTCGAGGTCGAGTTCGCTGGCGAGGCGTTCAGCGGCACCGAGCAACCACTCCGCCGTCTCGACTTTCCCACGAATGTCGCCGGGGCCGACGCCGTAGCGCTCCGTGATTCTGTCTTCGTCGGTCTCGCTGACCCAGTCTTCGAGGAGTCGCGCCGTCTTGAGCGCCGAAAGCCAGTCTTCGAAGGCGACGTCCTCGTACTCCGACGGGACGCGGCCGAGGAACTCGGGTTCACGCTCGTAGCACAGTTCGGTGTACGTCTCTCGGTCACCGGACTTCAGGTAGAGTTGGTACATGTCCGGTGTCCGGCAGACGAGGTGGTAGAGACCGAGCGGCGTCGGGTACGTGCGGTCAGACTCGAACTCGTCGTCCGACCCGTTCTCGCCGTCTCCGCCGGCGGTGACCATCTCGCTCGCTCGCTGGAATCCGCCGCTCGTGTCGGATTCTCGCGTTGATTCCGGCTTCGTCTCGCCGTCGAGTGCGCGAAGCTTCTCGGACCGGTGCTTCGCCGCCCATTCGAGGCCGTCGATAATCTCAGCGGCGCTCATCGGGTCGAGGTAGAGGCGCGAGACAGTGTGGCCGACCGGCGTCGCCCGAATCGTCTCGTCTTCGAATTCGATGAATCCGTTGATTTCGAGGTAGTCGAGGACGCGGTCTGTCACCTGTTCTAACCGCGCTGGGTCGTCGGTCTGCGTCGCGTAGAGCGTCTGGTCGAGGAAGTCGAGGAGTCCCTCGCGGGTGTGGGCGAACCCGGACGCGATGGTCGCGAGTAGGTGCGTCCGAAGGGCGGGTTCGGCGGCGAGTTTCGAGTGCACGTCTTCCGCGTCAGCCCAGATGTATCGCTCGAACAGTTCGTCCCGCGAGTCGGCGTCTCTGGCGAGGAGGACTGCTTCGCCGTAGGGGTCGAGTCCGGGGCGACCGGCGCGGCCCATCATCTGATGGACTTCGAGCACGTCGAGGGGTTTCATGCCGCCGTAGTCGCCGTCGTAGCGTTGCCAGTCGCGGACGACGACGCGGCGACTCGGAGTGTTGACGCCAGCGGCGAGTGTCGGCGTCGCGCAGATGCACTTGATGAGTCTGTCGCGGAACGCGTCTTCGACCAGTGTTCGGTGTTCAGACGCGAGACCAGCGTGGTGGAACGCCGCACCCTTGGCGACCACTGTTGCGAGGTCTTCCGACGTTTCGGTGTCCGAGATGTCGCGTATCTCGGCGGCGAGTTCAGCGAGTTCGCCTCGTTCGTCGCCCGTAATGTACTGTTCTGTCACGTCGGCCATCCGCCGCGCCGCGGACTCGGCGTTTCGCCGCGAGTTGACGAAGACGAGCGACGACCCCTGGTCGTCGGCGTCGTCGCCGTCGAGGGCGTCGGCGACGAGTGCAGGCGTCTGTCTGTCGCCGCGGCCGACCGGTACCTCTCGCTGACTCCCGTCGTCGAAGTTGATGGCGTTCCCGTAGTGGACGCCCATCTTGAGGTCGATTGGTCGCCAGTCGGACTGGACGAGCGAGGCGTCCAACCAGTCGGCGACTTCGCCCGCGTTGCCGACGGTGGCAGAGAGCGCGACGACCTGTAGACTCGGGTTGAGTCGGCGGAGTTTCGCCAGCGTCACTTCGAGCGTCGGCCCGCGGTTTCGGTCGTTGACGAGGTGGACTTCGTCGGAGACGACGCACGTCAACTGGTCCATCCACGCCGCGTTGTTGCGGACGAGGGAGTCCACCTTCTCCGAGGTGGCGACGATGATATCGCGCGACGACAACCACTCGCCGCTGGACTCGTAGTTCCCCGTCGAGACGCCCACGTCGATGCCGTACTCCTCCCAGCGTTCGAACTCGGCTTTCTTCTCCGAAGCGAGCGCTCTGAGCGGGACGATGTAGAGTGCCTTCCCGCCGCGAGCGACGCTCGACAGCATCGCGAGTTCGGCGATGAGTGTCTTTCCGCTCGCCGTCGGGACGGCGGCGACGAGGCTCTCGCCGTCGGTCAGGCCGGCCTCGACGGCCTCGGCCTGCGGCGGGTACAGTTCCTCGATGCCCTCGTCGTGGAGGGCCTCGGAAACACCCGCTGGCAGGCCCGTCAGGTCCGCTGTTCGCATTGCATCCCAGTTGGGCCGTCCTTCGGTTTAAGCCATCGGGTCGGCAGGGCTATGTACGGCCCGGCGGAAGGTGGCGATATGAGAGTCGAGTACGACCGTGACACCTGCATCGGTATCTTCCAGTGTGTCGACGAGTGGGACGCGTTCCAGAAGAACCTCGACGACGGGAAGGCCGACCTCGACGGCGCAGAAGAGACCGACGACGGCGTGTTCGTCCGCGAGATTCCCGAAGACGCCGAGTTCGACGCGAAGTTCGCCGCCCGCGTCTGTCCCGTCGAAGCCATCCGCATCGTCGACGACGACGGCGAGCAACTCGTCCCCTGACGACGCCGGCCGGGCGCATTCTCTTGTGAGACCGCTGAACTGTGAGAGAGATGTCCGTGGTGACTGTCCCCGAACCCCTTCGTTTCGACTGGAGATTCGCCCGACGACAGACTGTAAGGGTTTAAGCGCAGGGGGCAGTAACCGTGCCACTATGAGCCAAGCGACGAAAATCGTGCTCGGTACCATCGGCGTGTCGGCCCTCCTGGCCGTCGTGTTCGTCGGTATGAGCCTCGCCTGAGGAGATGTTCGAGACGCGCACGCTGCCGTCGGACCTCGAATCGATTCGCGACGAGTACGCACCAGACGCACTCGTGGTGGACGTGGCCGGGGACTTCGACACTATCCCCCCGGAGGCCGCCGAGAATCTCGGCCTCGTCGTCGAGTCACTCTCGCCGGCGGCGTACCCCCAAGAGTGGCTACCAGCAGATGCGCCGCAAGCCCTGCGACGGTACGCCTCGTCGGACTTCACTATCGGCATGCCCGGCGACGGAACCGTCACGTGGACTCGACAGACCACGCCACCGACCGTCCTCGTGAAGTACCGCGCGAAGGGGACGCCGGAGGACTTTCTGGACTTCCTCATCGCCGAGGCACTCGTACAGGCCGGGACGGACGACGTACCCGAACACTTCCTGCCGTTCTTCGGCGAGCAGTATCGTGACCTCGCGGACGCGGTGCCACTCGGCCCGAACGACGTGTATCAGGTCGCCGCCGCCCTCTACGAGGGGTGGGTCGGCCTCCACACGCGCGAGGCGTTCTCCTCGTGGGACGGTCGTCACGACCGACTGTACGACGCGTGGGTCGACGCGGGTGAACGACTCGACGACAGACTCGCGAACCTCCCACGACTCGTGGCCACGGGCCGACTGTCGTTCGCCGAGGCGACCGAGTTCGCCTGTTCGGCTATCAAACACGGCCGCGACCTTCCTGCGCCGTTCGCAGCGTTGGATACGGCCGCCTACGTAGACCACGGGCCGACCTACGCGGTCCGGTGGGCCGAAAAGACGTTCGAACAGTTAGCCGACACTGGCGACGACCCCGATTCGAGCGACTAAGACTCGGTCAGAACGCTGTGTTACACACCGCTGAAAGAGTGTCGTCCCGGTGTCTGTGCGTTAGAACTCGGTCGTGACCGTTCCGTCTTCGTGGAGGTCGACGACACCGTCGAACAGGTCGCGGAACCGCTGGAGTGTCTCCTCGTCGTGGACCTCTTTCGAGAGGTGGAAGAGACCGACTGCATCGTATTCGTCGAGAAGAGCCAGAATGCGCTTGGTGGCCTCGAACGCGCGGTCCACGTCGGCGTAGTAAGCCATCTCGGTCACCGAATCGACACTCAGACGGAGTTTCCCGTCGTGGCGTTCGAGGAACTGTCGTGTCTTCTCTACGATGGCGTCTAAGTCGTCCGGGGCGGCGACGTAGTAGATGTTCTCACCGCTTCGTCGAGAGTACCCGCGTTCGATAGAGAGCGTGTCGAGGATGGTCGCACGGGACTCGTCGACTTCGTAGTGCTCTAACTTCTGTTCGACTTCTCGTGCGGTGGTCCGCGTCGAGACGACGAGGAAGTTGTCGGTGTCGACTTTGAAGAAGTCAGTGTCGATGCGGTCAGTCTCGCCGATACTCGGGTGAAGAAGCAAGATACCTGTCCCGCCCGAAATCGTCTCGGGCGTCTCTTCGATGGCGAGCTCGTAATCCATACCCAAAGCAGATACTCAGCGAACTTAATCCTTCATGCCATCGCGCCCCACTCGGGGCAGAATCACACGGCCACGTGGTGTTCTCGTCGGTAGAACGGTCGGGCGAGACAGACGCTCAGTACAGCGAGTCGGCCGTCGCTGCACCGATGACGCTGAACACCGCGCCGACACTCGTCGCTTTGAGCGTGATGCGGAGGACGGCGAGGTCGAGTTCGTAGCCGAACGCGTGGAACAGGACAGTTCCCGACACGTCGGAGAGGAACGTCCCCGGCGCGTCGAATGCGAGTGCGAGGATGAACACCGAGAGATACGAGACGCTGATGAGCGAGATGAACCGAACCGGGATGCCGCCGACTTCTTTTTCTTTGTCCGGGTCCCGGTCGTCTGCCTTGTAGAGCGCCCCATACCCGACGGCGAGGACGATGACGAACGTGAGAATCGCTTGACTGAGGGACATCCCTCGCGCGAGCACCCACACCTCCTCGGTCACGACGAACGGTCCGGCGAGGAGGAACCCTCCGACGACCTGCTGTGCCGTGTCGGCGAGGGCAAATCGGCGGCGTACTCCGACCATACTCCGGTCGTAGCGACGGCAGTAATTAAATGGCGTGCCTCCTCTGGGTGCGTCTTCCGACTGCACTCTCGTTTTCACCCGACTGTGCTTCGAACCCATTTTGTCCTCCCACGCCGTGGGGCGAATATGAGCGTTCGCGACGAATTCGACGCCTGGGCGGCCGATGGCCGCGACAAAGGGATGGAGGACCGACACTGGCACACGGCGAAACACGCCCTCGCCCGGATGCCGGTCGAAGAAGGCGACAGCGTCGTCGACCTCGGAACCGGCAGTGGGTACGCCCTTCGGGCACTCTACGACACGAAACACATCGGTCGTGGGGTCGGCCTCGACGGGTCCCCGGAGATGGTTCAGAACGCCCGCGAGTACACCGACACCGAGGACATCACGTACCTCGTCGGCGACTTCGACGACCTGCCCTTCGCCGACGACAGCGTCGACCACGTCTGGTCGATGGAGGCGTTCTACTACGCGCCCGACCCGCACCACACACTCGAAGAGGTCGCTCGCATCCTCAAGCCCGGTGGCACCTTCTACTGCGCGGTCAACTATTACGAAGAGAACGTCCACTCCCACCACTGGCAGGACAACATCTCAATCGAGATGACGCGGTGGTCCCACGAGAAGTACCGGCAAGCGTTCCGTGACGCGGGTCTCTACGTCGCCGAACAGGATTCTATCGCCGACATGGATATCGAGATTCCGTCCGCAGACGAGTTCCCAACCGACAGTTGGGAGACGCGCCAAGACATGGTGGACCGCTACCGAACGTTCGGAACGCTGCTCACCGTCGGCGTCGCACCCTAACACTCAAACACACGGGCGACGAGTCTCGTCGTGGAATCGACATGAACACGACTGCCCTTCTCGCCGCATTCGGGTTCGCAACGGCTGGTCTCGTGCTAATTCGGTCTCCCGAGCGTGCTCTCGCGTTCAAACGCAGACAGACGGTGAACGACCCGACACTGACGGCCACAGGACGACGACAGTTCGAGGCTGTGGGCGTCTTCCTCTTCGTTCTCGCGTTCGGGTTCCTCCTGCTGGCGTTCGCCAACTAACGGCCGCCGTCTGCGGTAGTGGGCACAAAAGACGTTCGAGCACACGCTTCACGCTACGACGTGTGCCGCGTCGGGGTCGAACCCGACGACGAGTTCTTGACCGACCTCGAACGTGGTGTCGCCGTCGTCCGCGACGACCACGGTCACGTCGGTCTGCTTCCAGTCGAGTCCGAGACGGGTGGTCGCACCCTGGAACTCCGTGCCGGTGATGGTCCCACGAATCTGGTTCGTCTCGGTACCGGCCCGAAGGTTCTCCGGGCGGACACAGAACGTGAGTGACTCACCGGCCGATTTGTCGACGCCGTCGAGGATGAACGAGTGTCCATCCACGTCCACTTCGACCCCCTCTGCTTCCAGTCGAGACTCCACGACTCCGTGGAGGACGTTGTTCTCGCCGACGAACTCTGCGACGAACTCAGTTCGAGGCCGATGGTACACGTCGCGGGGTTCACCGACTTGCTCGACGCGCCCGCGGTTGAGGACGGCGACGCGGTCAGAGACTGCCAGTGCTTCCGATTGGTCGTGGGTGACGTAGACTGTCGTGACACCGAGTTCCGACTGGATGCGCTTGACCTGTTGGCGGAGTCGCTCACGTAGACGGGCGTCCAGCGCCGACATGGGTTCGTCGAGGAGGAGGATGGCCGGACCGGGTGCGAGGGCGCGCGCGAGGGCGACACGTTGTTGTTGCCCGCCGGAGAGGGAGTCGGGTTCGCGGTCCTCGAACCCTGCGAGGTCCACGAGTTTGAGGAGTTCTTCGACGCGTTCGTCGCGGGTGACCCCACCGGGTGGGTCCACGAACCTGAGTCCGTAGGCGACGTTCTCGCCGACGCTCATGTGCGGGAACAGCGCGTAGTTCTGGAACACGACACCGACCCCCCTCGCTTCGGGTGGAACCCCGTCCATCGACTCGCCGTCGAAGCGAACCGTGCCCTCAGTCGGCGACTCGAATCCGGCGATACACCGGAGCGTCGTCGTCTTCCCGCACCCGGAGGGGCCGACGAGCGTGAAGAACTCGCCATCGTCGACGGTGAGCGATACCGAATCCAGTGCCGTCGCGGTCCCGTAGCGCTTCGACACGCTGTCGAGTTCGAGTTTCATAGGTTGCCCTCCGGGGTCACGTCTCTCAGTCTTCTGGCGACGGGTAAAACTCTCCGCCTCCTCGGGTGGTCGCTTCGCTCCGCTCGGCCGCTTCACACTGACTGATTTCTCCGGTCCATCTCGCTGGCCACTCATAGTTCACCCCACCGGCCGCCGAACCGGTCGACGACGAAGAAACTCACAGACGTGACGAGGAGGAGGACACATCCCATCGCCGTCGCGGGACCGAGTCGGCGACCCAGTAGTCGCTCGACAGCGACGGGCATGGTGTACCGACCGGCGCCTTCTGCGAGGATAATCGTGGAGTCGAACTCGCCGATGCTGATGGCGACGGCGAAGGCCGCGCCCGCGACGACGCCAGTCCAGACGAGCGGCAGTTCCACGTCGAAAAGGGCGCGCGTTCGGGTCGCCCCGAGACTCCGCGCCGACTCCACGAGTCGGTCGTCGAGGCGAGAGAACAGTGGTGCGACGTTTCGCGTGACGAACGGATACGCGCTGACTGCGTGGGCGGCGACGATGGCGAGTGCACCGGTCACGCGGATGCGTGTGCCGAAGACGTCGACACCGAAGACCAGACCACGTAAGAGGCCGAGGCCCACGACGATTCCCGAGACGGCGAAGGGGGCCATCGCGAGGGCGTCGATGAGCGTCCGACCACGGTAGCGCCGGGTCGTGAGGATGGCCATCGTCACACCCATCGGAACGGCGACGAGGAGTGTCCCGGCGGCGAAGAGAAGCGAGTTCCAGATTGCGGGCAGCGGTTTGACTTGATACGTCGCTCCCGTCGCCTGCCGTTCGGCGAGGAAGGCGTAGTGTTCGAGGGTGAGTCCGCCGTCGGCACCGGTGACACTCGCGAGAATCATGCTGGCGATGGGGACGATGAACACGAGGCCGACGACGACGGTGTACGCGGCGATACCGACGGTCTGAAGCGCGGACTTCGGTGACCACGTCGTCGGAACGACTGACTGCCGCGGAAGCGGATTCGCCGCCCCGCCCGCGGCGCGCTGTCTCCCCTCGTAACTGAGGTACGCCGCCGTCAGCGTGAGCGAGATGACCGTCTCGATGACGGCGAGACTCGCTGCCTCGGCGTACGCGAGGTCACGAACCTTCGCGAAGACGAACACCTCGATGGTCGCCAGTTGGAACCCGCCGAGGGCGAGGACGATGGGGAACGACGCGAAGGTGAAGATGAACGTCAGCGTCGCGCCGATACCGACTGACGGGAGGAGTTGCGGGAGGACCACGTCGCGGAACGCACGTCTCGGATTCGCACCGAGGGCGCGCGCAGTCTCGACGGCGCGGGCGTCGACGCTCTCCCACGCGGCGGTCACGACGCGAGCGACGAGTGGTGCGTTGTAGAAGGCGTGCGCGATGATGATGGCTTCGAGCGTGAACAGCAGTTCGACCGGGGGAAGGCCGACGGCCGTGAGCGCACGGTTGAGCGTCCCGTTGCGCCCGAACGTCGCCACGAACCCGATAGCGACCATGATGGAGGGCATGACGAACGGGAGGATGGTGAGCGAGCGAAGCGTCTCCCGGCCGGGAAACTCGAAGCGGGCGAACAACCACGCCGCGGGGAGGCCGAGGGCGAGACTGGCGAGGGTCGAATAGAACGCCTGTTTCGCCGTGAACCAGATGATATCGACGAGGTAGAACTCACTCGTCAGAATCTCTGTGAGAGGTTCGAGCGTGAACGCGCCGTCGTCGACGACGGCGTCGGCGAAGACAGTCGCGACGGGGTAGTAAAAGAGGACGAAGAGGACGACGGCGGTGACGACTGCGACGAGCGAGAGCAGTCGCTGTTCGAGGGCTCGGGTGACCCACCGCACCGGCGTCCGTGTCGCGTCAGTGAGCGTGTCGATGGTACTCACGTCGTCTCACCCTGAAACCCTGACACTGTGTTCACGTGAGGGTTCGGGTCTCTCGGTGGCCACGGTGTGGGCTCACTTGCTGGCGAACTCCTGGGCCCACGCGTCGGTCCAGTCACTCAGGTTGTCCTTGAGACGGTCGTACGCGAACGTGACTGCCTCCGGGGGTTCGTGGGCGTACTGGGCGAAGTCTTCGGGAAGTTCGGCGTTCGTCGTCGCCGGGAACTGGACGTTGCGCACGGCGATTTCGGCTTGCACCTCGGGGCGCAGGACGAAGTCCATGAACTCGGTGGCAAGGTCGGGTTCAGTGGCATCGGCGAACGCCGCCATCCCCTCCGGGTTGGCGTAGCCCTGGTCGTTCAGGAAGCGAATCTGGTGTTTCGCCAGGTCTTCGCCGGATTGGTTGGCGTACACCTGGTCGGTCGAATACGAGACGACCATCGGCGCTTCGCCGTTGGAGTAGGCGGTGTACGAGTCGGCCCAGTTGCCGAGGACGCGAACGTCGTTCTCCTTCAACTGTGCCCAGTAGTCGAGGTAGCCGTCTTCACCCTTCGCGTCGATGGTGTGGAGCAAGAACGCCTGTCCCGTCGCCGACGACGTCGGGTTCTGTGCGAGGAGTGCGCCCGCGTACTCGGATTCGAGCAGACCGTCGAACGTCTCCGGGGCCGTGAAGGGTCCGTCTTCGCCTTGCGTCTCGTCGTAGACGAGCGAGATGTACCCCGTGTCGTAGGGAATCGCGCGGCCTTGTGGGTCGAATTCGAGTTCTTCGTTCACGTCACCGAGGCGTGAGAGACCCTCGGCCGGGGTGAACAGTGCCTCGTCGAGTTTATCGTCGATACGGACGAGCATCTGCGCGTCGAGGCCAACGTAGAGGTCTGCCCCGGACTCGACACCGCGGAGTGAGCGCTCGATGTAGTGGTTCACGCCGGCGTCGGGCGTCTGCCACTCCAGTGTGGCGTCGAACTCGGACTCGAACTCGTCTTTCAGCCAGACACCGGGACTCGTACTCGGTGCGTCGACGAACGACGCGTAGGTTCCGACGCTGAGCGTCTGGTCGCCGCCGTCGACTGTCGTCCCTTGCGTGGTCGTCGTCTCCGCGCCGCCGCCCGATTCTGCCGTCGTGGTCTCGCCCGACGTTCCCGTACACCCGGCGAGGAGTGCGGCCGTCCCACTCGCACCGGCAGTTTTGAGGAAGGTTCGTCGTTTCATTACTCGGTTGTTGTACCCGGTGATATTTAATGTCCGTGATGTGTGCCCTCGACTGTCGACCCCACCGCCGAACCCCTCAGTCGGCGGAACGATTTTGCTCTCAGCGAGAGAATCACTACGAGTGAGTAATTCGCGCCTGTACGTCCTCGGCGGTGTCCTCGCGCTCTTCTCGCTGCTCGCGGCGTTTATCCTCCTCGACGTACTGGCGACGGTATTCTTCGCCATCACCGTCGCGTACCTCCTCATCCCGCTCAGACGCCGTCTGGAAGTTCGTGGCGTGTCTCGGTGGGGAGCGAGTGCTATCGCGACAGTCGTCGCCGCCATCGGTGCGTCCGTCGTTCTGGCACCGCTGTTCGTCATCTTCTTTCTCCGACTGAACGACCTCTTCGTACTCGCGTCGCTCTTGCCGGAGTCACTCTCGTTCGAGGTTCTCGGGATGGCCTACGAGGTGACGCTCGACGAGGCTCTCACGGTCCTCTTCTCGCTGATTCGGTCCATCGGCCGGTCTGTCGCCACGGCGGCACCCGTCGTCCTCATCAAACTCACCCTGTTCGGGTTCTTGGTGTTCTCGCTGGTCCTCGGCGGCGACTCGGTCGGACAGACGCTCCTCGCGTTGGTCCCCGTAGAGTACCACGACGTGGCTACCTCGCTCAACACGCGCGCTCGAGAGACGCTCTTCGCAATCTACGTCTTGCAGGCGGCGACTGCCGTCGGGACGTTCTTCATCGCGTTCGCGGTGTTCTCGATACTCGGGTACGACTTCGTCATCACGCTCGCGACGGTGGCCGCCATCCTCCAGTTCATCCCCATCGTCGGCCCGAGTTTCCTCCTCGCGCTGATGGCGCTGTATCACGCCGCCGTGGGCGACTTCCTCGCCGCCATCCTCGTCGGCGTCGTCGGTGGGTTCGCCATCGCGTGGCTTCCAGATATTCTCATTCGTCCACGTCTCGCCAGAGAGACGGCGGACCTGCCGGGAAGTCTCTACTTCGTCGGGTTCGTCGGTGGTCTCCTCAGCCTCGGTCCCGTCGGTATCATCGCTGGACCACTCGTCGTCGCACTCCTCGCGGAGTCGGTGTCGCTGTTGGGTGACGAACTGGACGTCGAAAACGGACGCGCACCCGAAGATGCGACAGAGGCAACAGTCGAGCCTGACGCTTCTGACTCGGCGACTGACCCCGGTTCTGGGTCTGACGCGGACTCGGACGAAGCGACTGGGGTTCCACCGTGACGCAGACTGTGTGTTCGGTTGGCCGGCGGCGACCTTCCGTGACTACCCTTCGACGAGCGCACCGTCGCGCGCTTCCCACTCCATGAGGCTCCCTTCGTAGAATTCGACGTGCTCGTAGCCGAGGTGCGAGAGGACGACGTAGGTGTGGCTGATTCGGCGTGCCGTGTTGCAGTAGAGGACGATTCGGCGGTCCGGCGTGATTCCCGCCGGTTCGAGGATGGCGTCGAGTTCGTCTCGGGACTTCAACCCCCGCGTCTCGTCGTCCACGAGTTCGCGCCAATCGAGGTTGACCGCGCCGGGAAGGTGGCCTTCCTCGAACTCCGCGGCGTCGCGGGTATCGACGATGACTGTCTCCGAGTCGTCCAGTGCGGCTTCGACCGTCTCGAAATCGACCAACGGTGACGCCGACGAGTCGGACACCTCGTAGGTCGCGGCCGGCACGTCGGATGCGTCCGTCGTCGTCTCGTGCCCGCGGTTCCACGCGCTGAAATCCCCGTCGAGGAGGTGAAGCCTCGCCGACTCGTGACCGTACAACAGCGCCGTCACGAGGAATCTGGCCGCGAAGACGCCGTGGGTGTCGTCGTAGGCGACGATGTCGTCGTCAGCCGAGATGCCCGCGTTCGACAACAACTCGCTCCACACGTCGCTGCCGGGGAGCATCCCCACGTCGCCCTCGGTGTTGCGGAACTCGTCGAACGGAATCGAGACGGCGTTCGGGAGGTGACCGATACCGTCGAACTCCCACCCATCGCGCACGTCGACGACGCGAACGTCCTCGAGGTGCTCCGAAAGCCAGTCTGCGGAGACCACGTCTACCATGCAGATACCTACTCGGCCTGCGGATTTAGGTCCGTGGCTCGTTGCACCCCTCGCCACGTGTCCGGAATACCGGACGTTCTTACCGCATCGGCGAAATCGCCACCGAAAACCGGGTGAATCAGTCGAATTTCGTCCGATAATCGGGTGCCGGCACTGCGATGTGTGGGCAACATTTTCCGCATCACCCGGGGTGAGGCCGTACATGCCGTCGCTGTGAGAGTTATGCCCGTTGCTGTCGTATCATGTATCGCAATGTCCAACTCCGATTACGCGAAGGACGTCCTCGTCTCTGCGGACTGGGTGGAGTCCCACCTCGACGAGTTCCAGAGCGACGACCCGGCGTATCGCCTCGTCGAAGTCGACGTCGACACCGAGGCGTACGACGAGAGCCACGCCCCCGGTGCGATTGGCTTCAACTGGGAGTCCCAACTGCAGGACCAGACGACGCGCGACGTCCTGACGAAGGAAGACTTCGCGGACCTCCTCGGTTCCCACGGCATCTCCGAGGACTCGACTGTCGTCCTCTACGGTGACAACTCGAACTGGTTCGCCGCCTACACCTACTGGCAGTTCAAGTACTACGGCCACGAGGACGTGCGCCTGATGAACGGCGGGCGCGACTACTGGGTCGACAACGACTATCCGGTCACCGACGAAGTCCCGTCCTTCTCGGAGCAGACGTACACCGCCAAAGGTCCCTTCGAGGACATCCGCGCGTACCGCGACGACGTGGAGAAGGCCGTCGACAAGGGCCTGCCCCTCGTCGACGTTCGCTCGCCCGAAGAGTTCTCCGGCGAGATTCTCGCGCCCCCGGGACTCCAGGAGACCGCCCAGCGCGGCGGCCACGTCCCCGGTGCCAGCAACATCTCGTGGGCCGCGACGGTCACCGACGACGGCACCTTCAAGTCCGCCGACGAACTCCGCGAACTCTACGCCGCCGAAGGCATCGAAGGCGACGAATCGACCATCGCCTACTGCCGCATCGGCGAGCGCTCGTCCATCGCGTGGTTCGCGCTCCACGAACTGCTCGGCTACGATAACGTCACCAACTACGACGGGTCGTGGACCGAGTGGGGCAACCTCGTGGGTGCTCCGGTCGAGAAGGGTAACTAAGCGGTTTCGCGGTTCGGACTCTTCTCTTTCAGTGGTGTGAATCGCAGCCTGTAGTCGCGTCGGTCGAAGCGGCGGCACCGTCAAACGGTGTTCATATTTATTGTCACCGGGATTTCAGCTCTTGCTATGTCGGACGGCTCCTCGAAACAACTCAACAGGTTTGGGTACGCTGTCGGGCTCTGTACCGTACTCGCGGTGTCGTTCCTCGTACTCGGTGGCACGGCCTACGCGATTCACGCGCTCGTCTCGTTCGTCACGGCCCTCTTCGTCCTGAGTTGGGCGATGCGACGGACACGGAGGCAAGAAGAAAGACAACGTGACAGCGACCCACAGAAAGCAGACGAGGAGAAACGTCGCAATCGGCGCGAGCGAGAGATGAAGGCGAAACACGGCACAATCGGTGGTGGTGGTGGTGACGGGTCCTAGATAGCGCGCTCCGAGTTCAGGGTTCGGCGGACCCTGTCCACGAGCGAAAACGAGTACGCTGAAGAATGAGTGAAATACGTGAACCGACTGACAGGACTCTGCTCACCGAGCGTCGAACACCCGTCGTAGACTCCCACCTGAACTCGCCGCCGCCGATGGGTACAAACCCGAAACGACCGTACACACCCACATGTCCAACCTCCTCGATTCCCTCCGCGACGACCACGAGACGCCCCTCTCCAGACTCGGCTCTTCGAAGGCACTGTACGCCGTCACCGACGGCGAGATGAGCGGCGACGCCGTTCGTGCTGCTGCCGCCGCAGAGGCGATGGCCGCCGCTGAATTGTTCGAGTGGTGGGGCGACGACGAGGCGAACGGCGAAGCCTCGACGCTCTTTTCGGACCTCGCGGACACCGCCCGCGACCACGCCGAGACGGTCGGTGCCGAACCCGCCGCGGACGAACCGAACGTCTACGACGTCCTCGCCGAGTTCGAGACGACCGATGGACGACTCGGCGGCGCACTCGCGCGTGCGCTCGTCTCGTTGAAGACAGTCGAACAGATGGTCGGCTTCTTCATCGGCGACGCCGACCCGAAGGCGGCCGACACGTTCCGCACGCTCAAATCCGACCTGCAAGCCCAACTCGACACGCTCGCCGACGCCGTCGACGAACTCGTCGAGGACGAGGCTATCGCCCGAGAGGCCGCCGACGCCGTCGTCGAGGCCGCCTACGACGAATACGTGGAGACGTTAGAGGGGATGGGCATCAAGCCGAAGAACGTTTGCTAGACGCCCACCTTTTTCGTCGTCGGGTTTCCTCGGGCAGCCTTCGCTGCCCTGCGGGAACCCTCCTCGAAAAAGCTGTCTTCGTGAGCGGTAGCGAACGAAGGCTCGTGAGACGCAGCGTGTCTCACGGTGGAGGAAAAAAAAAGGCCGCGAGACTCGGCCTTCGGCCTCGCTCGCGGGACAGTGTGCTTGTACTGGGTTTTCGTGTTGGCTCGCGACGTTTCCGTGACTGACGGTGAACTCTCGCGACAGGCTTACTCGGGCACCGAGAACACGATTCGGTACGGGAGGGCTCCACCTTCGCCATCTGCGGTCGAAACTTGCACATCGCTCTCGATAACGTAGCGTCCGGGTTGGAGGTCCGTCTCCTCGATGCGGAACTCGTGCCGGACCGTTTCGCCCGACTTCAGACGGGTGAGTTCCATGATTTCCTCAATCCGTCCGATTGAGTGACCATCAGTCTCGACGTGCGAACTTTCCTCGTATGCGTCTGTCCAGAGGAGAACCCGCCGGTCAGATTCTCCGCGCGGGTGGAACCGCAGGATACCAAATGGTCTCGGCGCACCGCTCCCAATCTCGACTTCCTCGTCGTCGTGGTTCGTCAACGTGAGTTCGATTCGCGCGCCGTCGGAGAGAGTGTCGTCGGTGAGTGACGCACCGACCGAGACGGGGAGCGCACCTGGCGTCTCGACGTACGTCGTGTAGAATGTATTCTCGAGGTAGACGTACTGATGCGATTCGAGTTGGTCGACCAATTCCACAGGAGGAGTATCTATCTGATACAGTCCGTCTACCTTCCCGGCGGCCGTAACGACCGACCTAATTTCCGAAGTGGCGTTCGTGGCATCCCAAATCTCGAAATCCGTAACTTCGGTCGGCTGAACTGGCGTCGCTGTAATCGTGTACGGTGGCTCGGCGTCGTTGTGTTCCAGTGTGAGTTTCACGAGGTCTTCCCCGTAGGGATTCTCGAATGCCTCGTACGTCTCGATGAACTCGCGGAGTCCGTCCCAGACGGAGCGTGTCTCGTAGCCACCCTCCTCAAGGGCAAGTCGGGCGATTCCTGTCGAAATCACCCCGTCGTGTGTCACTGCTTCCCGATACGTCTCTCCCGAAGCGATTCGACCGCTGACGGACTCCTCGGTGACAATCTCACCTGTAATCGTGTAACGTGGGAACGGGTTGTCGAGCCGGTAGTACTCTTCGTCTCGAAAGAAGTATGGCGTCGATGAGACGAACGAGACGATCCACTCTGGTGGGTCTGCCGTCTCGTAGCCGCCGTCAATTGCCTGTTCGAGTACGTCTCGTTCGCGGTCAGAGAGGTGTAACCACGCGGACACCGAATTCGGCGACGCACCGAGTTCGTTCAATCGGAGCGCGTGAGTTGGCGTTTCGACACTCACGATGGAGAGCGTCTCGTTATCGGTGGCTGGCGGCTGTGAGTTTGGGGGCGTCTCGGACGGTGCTGACTCAGGTGTCGAAAGACACCCGCCAAGGAGGGCAGAGACGCCGGCGAGAGTTTGGAGGGCTGTCCGGCGGTCCATAGCCAGTGTGGCCAGCGCTGTGGTATAGGTTTTCTGTCAGATGGCTGCTGAGCTACTGAGTGTGACATCGAGGAAAATCGGCACCGAACGGCTCACTCCCAGCGACGTTGCTGCGCTTGCCAACCCTTCACGTTCCAGTGGAAACGAAGGGGTCTGTCTGACGGCCGTCAGACGCCGGGAACGCCTTTTCGGTATTCGAGGACTTGCTGTCGGGCCTCGCGGACCGTCTCGGCCACGTCGCCGTCGAGGCTCTCGGCGAGTTCGTGGAGGACGGTCATGTGGCGGGCGAGTCGGCCGTGGTCCGGTCCCTGCTCGCGGTCGGCGAGTTTCGCCAACTGGTCGGACTGCTCGTAGAGGCGTGCTTGCACGTCCCCGTCGGTTGCTTCGGCAGCTTCTTTGAGTAGCTGGCTCGCCGTCTGAAGCTCTTCTCGTGTCATGGTGTCTCATACGACGACGCGGCGGAAAACCGTTCCCACGACGACAAGCACCGCCTCGCTCAAGTACGCAGACTCCCAACGAAGGGGCAATGAGCGAGTCCGGTCCCCTGTCCGCCGACAGACCAGAGGCAGAACGCGAATTCCGCGTCGAGGCCCCCTTCGAACCGGCGGGAGACCAACCCGAGGCCATCGAGGAACTGGTCCGTGGCTACCGGAACGGTGCCGACATCCAGACGCTGCTCGGCGTCACCGGTTCCGGCAAAACCAACACCGTCTCGTGGGTGGTCGAAGAGATTCAGAAACCGACACTCGTCCTCGCGCACAACAAGACGCTCGCTGCCCAGTTGTACGAGGAGTTCAAGAGTCTCTTCCCCGACAACGCGGTGGAGTACTTCGTCTCGTACTACGACTACTACCAACCCGAGGCGTACATCGAACAGACCGACACCTACATCGACAAGGACATGTCCATCAACGAGGAGATAGACCGCCTCCGCCACTCTGCGACCCGGTCGCTCCTCACCCGCGACGACGTCATCGTCGTGGCCTCCGTCTCGGCCATCTACGGCCTCGGTGACCCGAAGAATTACACCGACATGTCCCTCCGTCTCGAAGTCGGCGACGCCATCGACCGAGACGAGTTACTCGGGCGACTCGTGGACCTGAACTACGAACGCAACGACGTGGACTTCCACCACGGGACGTTCCGCGTGCGCGGCGACACCGTCGAGGTGTTCCCGATGTACGGCCGCTACGCCGTCCGCATCGAGTTCTGGGGTGACGAAATCGACCGCATGATGAAACTCGACCCCCTCGAAGGCGAGGTCAAATCGTCCGAACCCGCCGTCCTCGTCCACCCGGCGGAACACTACTCCATCCCCGAAGACCAGATGGAACAGGCCATCTCCGAAATCGAGGAACTGATGGAAGAACGGGTGAAGTTCTTCCAGCGACAGGGTGACCTCGTCGCCGCTCAGCGCATCGAAGAACGGACCACCTTCGACATCGAGATGATGCGCGAGACGGGCCACTGCTCCGGTATCGAGAACTACTCGGTCCACCTCTCGGACCGCGAACCGGGCGACGCTCCCTACACGCTCCTCGATTACTTCCCCGACGACTTCCTCACCGTCGTCGACGAATCGCACGTCACGCTCCCGCAGATAAAGGGGCAGTACGCCGGCGACAAGTCCCGCAAAGACTCGCTCGTCGAAAACGGCTTCCGCCTCCCGACAGCCTACGACAACCGCCCGCTGACGTTCGAGGAGTTCGAAGAGAAGACGGGGAAGATGCTGTTCGTCTCCGCGACGCCCGGCGACTACGAGCGTGACCACTCCGACCAGACCGTCGAGCAAATCGTCCGGCCGACGCACCTCGTCGACCCGAAGGTCGAAGTCACGGAAGCGTCCGGGCAGGTCGACGACCTGATGGCTCGCATCGACGACCGAATCGACCGCGACGAGCGCGTCCTCGTGACGACGCTCACGAAACGCATGGCCGAAGACCTCACTGAGTACCTCGAAGAGGCGGGTGTCGACGTAGCCTACATGCACGACGAGACGGACACGCTCGAACGCCACGAACTCATCCGGTCGCTCCGCCTCGGCGACATCGACGTCCTCGTCGGCATCAACCTCCTCCGCGAGGGTCTCGACATCCCGGAAGTCTCGCTCGTCGCCATCCTCGACGCCGACCAGCAGGGGTTCCTGCGCTCCGAGACGACGCTCGTCCAGACGATGGGCCGTGCGGCCCGCAACGTCAACGGCGAAGTCGTCCTGTACGCCGACGAGGTAACCGACGCGATGGACGCCGCAATCTCCGAGACACAGCGCCGTCGCCGCATCCAACAGCAGTTCAACGAAGCACACGGTTACACGCCGACGACCATCGAGAAGGAAGTCGGCGAGACGAACCTGCCCGGAAGCAAGACGGACACCCGCGGTGTCTCGGGCGATGCACCTGCGGACGCGGACGAGGCAGTCGAGCAAATCGCGTTCCTCGAAGACCGAATGCAGGAGGCCGCCGACAACCTCGAATTCGAACTCGCCGCCGACATCCGCGACCGAATCCACAAACTCCGCCGCGAGTACGACGTGGACGCCCTCGAAGACGGTATCGCACCCGAGTACCCCGACGAAGACGACGACGGCCTCACGCCGCCGGACGAGTTCTGACGTGGACACGTCTCAGAATCGGGTCACCTTCGCCGCCGGTGGCCTCCTCCGCCGCGACGATGGTCGTCTCTGTCTCGTCCATCGCCCGCGATACGACGACTGGTCGCTCCCGAAGGGGAAGGTCGAATCAGGTGAGACGCTTGTCGAGACTGCTGTCAGAGAGGTACGCGAGGAGACTCGCTGCTCGGTCGAGTGCGGTCGCTTCGCCGGGCGCTACCAGTACCACGTCGGTGGCGACGTCGACACCGCGAGTGGTCCAAAAGGCGTCTTCCTCTGGCACATGCGCCTCGTCGACGAACATCCCTTCGACCCGAACGACGAGGTGGACGCGCGCCAGTGGGTCGCCCCCGCGGATGCGCTCGACGTTCTTACCTACGAGAACGAACGTGGCCTCGTTCGACGGGTGTTGGACCCATCAGACTGAGTACAGACTAGGGGTAGCCACACTTGTCGCCGGTTCTTCGACGCGCGTCGGTGTGAGGACTGTACCCAAAAGTGGGGTCGGTATCAAGATTTATTACCCAAACCTCGCTATGCCCGTTTCACCGTGACCCGCAACTTCGCGGACGCTGCGGACGAGCAAGCAGGACACAACGTTCACCGCGCCTTCCCGAACGGGGGTATCACCTAGATGTTCCCGTCGTTCGAGTCGGAGTCGCTCGACTCGTCGGGTGACCACTCGCGACCGGTGACCCCGGTATGTGAGTCGGTCACGCCGTCTGTGGTGGATGAACCTTGCACGCGGTGCGAATCCGCTGGCGATTCGGTAGCTAATCTGTTTTCGACGCGTCACTCCATCGGAGTGAACGCGCACGTCACAACGTACTGAAAACCACGAGAACCATGAGCTCTCAGTCTCTCAGTCACGTCCAGAAGTCGTTCCTGAAGTATCAACACATCCTCGTGTTCACCGCACCCGTGCTGTTCATCGCCGCCGTGTTCACCATGGCACCGACACCTACCGATGTCGGCACGGACTACTGGCTCAACTACTGGTGGTTGTTCCCGGTGTTCGTCCTCGGAGCAACCATCGTGAACACGGTCGGAATCAGCGGGTCGGCGCTGTTCGTCCCGTTCCTCATCTTCATCTTCCCGGTGCTCGCACACCCGCTCGAACCCGCGACCATCGTGAAGGTGGGTCTCATCAGCGAAGCGTTCGGCCTCTCCAGTTCGGCCGTGGCGTTCATCCAGTACGGCCTCGTGGACCGGCGGTTGGCCCTCAGCCTCGTCGCCGGGTCGATTCCGTTCGTCGTCGGGGGCGCACTGCTCTCGTTCGTCATCCCGGAAGTCGTCTTCCACGCGCTTCTCGGTATCGCGCTGTTGGCGGCCTCTTACCTGCTGTTCAAGGCAGACCTCGGGCACGAAGAACCCGGAAGTTCCGGGTCCGAACACGCCGCCGCGACCGACGGTGGGACCGTCACGTCCAGTCTTCCGAACGACCCCGGAAAGCTCGGTCCGGCCGGCGTCCGCACCGACGACGACGGCACCGTCACCCGCGTCGACCGCGAGGGTGACGACTACAAATACACCCGTAGCGGCTACCTCCGCCGCTTCGCCAACTACAGCATCGGTGGGACGTTCCAGGGACTCGCTGGCTTCGGTGTCGGCGAACTCGGCATCATCTCGATGCTCAGCACGAAGGTCCCCGTCCGCGTCGCCATCGGGACGAACCACATCGTCGTCGCACTGACGGCCATCCTCGCGTCGCTCGTCCACGTCTTCGGTGGGGGACTCGTCGGTGGCCACTCGCTGAGTCTCGCCTCCACGCCGTGGAACATGGTCGTCTTCACCGTCCCCGCGACGGTCCTCGGCGGCCAAATCGCTCCGTACGTCTCCAACGCCCTTGAGACTGAAACCATCAAGACCTTCGTCGGTGGCCTCTTCGCGGTCATCTCCGTCGCACTGTTCTTGATGGCAGCGGGCATCTAACCGACACTCCACAGATTCGGTTTTCCTTCAAACCAACCCATGTACGACCACATCCTGCTCCCGACCGACGGTAGTGACGCGACAGAAGCGACTATCGAACACGCCGCGACGCTCGCACACACGTACGAAGCGACGGTCCACGTCCTGTCGGTTGCCGACTCGCGCAACCGCTTCGAGAGTCCGTCCGCGGGCATCGCACCCGACGTGTGGAGAGAGTCCGAACACGAACGCGCCGAAGCGGCGGTGGACGCCGCTATCGACGCACTCCCGGACGACGTGGAGACAGAGCGAATCGTCGAAGAGGGCGTCCCGGATTCGGTCATCGCCGAGTACACCGACGACGCCGACATCGACGTCGTCGTGATGGCGACCCACGGACGCACTGGCCTCGACCACTACCTCATCGGTAGTGTCACCGAACGCGTCGTCAGGCAGTCGTCCGCGCCCGTCTTGACGGTCCGGGCGAGCGACGACGAGTAAGTCGAGTCGCCTCACCTCCGCGACCGTTCACTTACTCACCGTGGTTTGTGTACCTCCTCGTTACCACCGACTCTCGCCGTCTGAGAACGTTCGCACGCGACTAATAGTTACTAAGACAACATTTGGACTGTCTGCGGACCGCCGCAGACATGGTGGGAAAGCGGATGCGATTCGACTCGTATCGGGAGGAATACGAGAAACGGTCGCTGGGGGCTCTCCCGGGAGGGAACAGTCTGGTGGTATCGGGGATGAGACCGCAGGACGGTGTCGAACTCGTCGAGCGGCCATCTTCTTCGACGGTAGACACGCCGTTCACGGCGTGTTCCGCGTCCGAGAAACGCAGTTACTTCTGCGACTCCGTCTCGACGCCGCCGTCTTCGATTTCGATGTCGACTGCGTCGGTGTCCAACTCTTTCGATTCGAAGTCGTCGAGTTCACCGAGGATGTCGTCGATGTTGTCGAGTCCGAGCAGTTGTCGGGTCTCCGCGTCGAACGATTGACTCTCGAGGCCGGCGGCGCTCTGTACGTCGGACCCGGTCAGACCTTGTCCGTACCGACCGAGCAGCGAGGTGAGTTCCTGCGGGAGGACGTACGTCGTCGACGGCGACGTGCCGATGCTCGCCAGCGTCTCCATTCCCTTGTCGATGATGGCGCGTTCGCCCATCGACTCCGCGGCGCGGGCGCGGAGGACTGTCGAGATGGCGTCACCCTGTGCACGGAGGATGGCGGCCTCTTTCTTCCCCTGTGCGCTGATGATGTTCGACTGCTTGTCACCTTCCGCTTTCTCGACGGCAGAGCGACGCTCACCCTGCGCTTCGAGAATCATGGCGCGGCGGCGACGCTCGGCGGCAGTCTGCTGTTCCATCGCGTTCTCAACGTCCGCAGAGGGTTTCACTTCACGAACTTCCACGGACTCGACGCGGACGCCCCACTCGTCGGTGGGTTCGTCGAGTTCGCGGCGGATGCGCGCGTTGATGTGGTCACGCCGTGCCAGCGTATCGTCGAGTTCCATGTCGCCGAGGGCGGCACGGAGCGTCGTCTGTGCGAGCAACGAGACGGCCCGTCGATAGTTGTCGACTTCGAGGAACGCGCGCTCTGGGTCCATCACGCGAATGTAGACGACGGCGTCGGCGGTCACCGGTGAGTTGTCTTCGGTGATAGCCTCTTGGGAGGGCACGTCGAGGGTCTGCGTCCGCATGTCGAAGCGGTAGGTCTTCGAGACGAACGGTGGGATGAAGTTGATACCCGGGTCGAGAATTCCCTTGTACTCGCCGAAGACGCTGAGCGTCCGCTTCTCGTACGCCTGAACGATTTCGACGGCGTCGTACACCGCCGCGATGGCGAGTGCGAGGACGACGTACCCGACGAGCGTCAGGGGCGTGACGGGGAAGACGACGACGGCGATACCGAACACCATCACCGCGAGTGCGAGGGGACCAAGCCAACGTGGGACGCGTGAGGAACTCCCGACTGCTGCCGAGGACTCCGCTCCCGAGGATGGACGGGAGAGCCTCCCAAGTTGGTAAAACACACTGTCCATGCAAGAGAGTGACACTGAAGACGAATAAACCTACCCGGCAATCTGGCGACAGATTTTGACCAGTCTTCGGGTGGCCACAGATGTCCACCCGTCGTCGAGCGCTCACAGTTGCCACACACGGCCACCAAGTATTTGCTCTCGACTCCCCGACCGGCGAGTATGCGAACGAATCGTGGCGCTCTGGAAGTCGATGACCTCCTGAAACTGGTGCTGGTCCTCGTCCTCATCTGGCTCGTACTCGAGATTATCGGAGAGATTCTCGGCCTCTTCACCGCACTCCTCGGCCCCTTCCGGCCACTTCTCGGACTCGTCGTCGCGGCACTCATCGTCCTCTGGTTGCTCGACCGAATCTGACGACGCCCCGACACCACGGCGAACCGCACGCGACGACGACACTCCTTTGTATCTTACCCGTGAGATTCGGGCGTGTACAGTCTGAACGTCCCGGTCCCGGGGCGGGTCGCCCGCCTCGCGTCCGACCTGTTCCCGTATCTCGCATCGTTCGACCGGGTCCGCGACCGGCACACGCTCGTCTGCAAGCGCTTCGAAGCGACCGACTTCGACCGCCTCCGCGAGCGTCTCCGGCAGACACTTCTCGGTTCACCGGCGTTCGAGGCCCGTGTGACAGGCATCGACTTCTTCGAACACCCACCTCGTGGGTCTGCACCCGTCGTCTACCTGACTGTCGAGAGTCCCGGTATCGAAGCGTTCCACGGGCGACTCGTCGACGAGTTCGGCGCAATCGACGGCCTCGAAGGTGACGACTACGTCCCCCACATCACGCTCGCTCGCGGCGGCGACGTCGCAGACGCCCGCCGAGTCGCGAGCCAAGAAATCGACCCCATCGAGTGGACCGTCTCGAACGTGGACCTCTACGATGGGAACTTCAGAGAGACGGCGGCGACGATTTCGCTTCCCGGCTGACCGTGGGCAGTCCCCTGACAGAACCAGTCGTCTTCGCTACTCGCGGGCGTGCAACCGCATCCCCATCGGCTCCTGTGGGTGCATCGTCAGCGACCCGCGAAGCGAGAACGGTCTGTCGCGGATGTAGTCGAGTTCGTACTGCTGTGCCACCGTCCCGAGGATGAGTCGTCCTTCGAGCAGTGAGAGGTGCTTGCCGATGCAGTGGCGAGGCCCGCCGCCGAAGGGGAAGTACGCGAACCGCGGCCGGCCCCGCATCCGTTCCGGTGCCCAGCGGTCCGGGTCGAACTCGAGTGGGTTCTCCCACCAGCGCTCGGACCGGTGGACGACCCACTGCGGAAGCATTATCGCCGACCCTTCCGGGATACGGTACCCACCGAGACGTACGTCGACTTTTGGCTCGCGGAACATGACGTACACCGGTGGGTACAGGCGCATCGACTCGTTCAGCACACGTTCTGTGTACTCTAACTGCCGGACGTCTTCGTAGGTCGGTGTCCGCCCACCGAGAACCTCGTCTAACTCGCGGTGGAGTTTCTCCTCGACTTCGGGGTGTTGGGACAACAGATACCACGCGTAGGTAAGCGTCAGCGCCGTCGTGTCGTGGCCCGCGAGAAGCATCGTCATCAGTTCGTCACGGAGATTCTCCTCCGTCTGTTCGTCCCGGTCGTAGGCGCGAAGCAGAATCGACAGCAAGTCCATCGGTTCTCCCTCGACCGACTCGCTCTCGGCCACAGACGACGCCGGCGTCGGCCCGTACTCGGTCCCACGCCGTTCGTCGACGACATCCCAGATGAGGTCTTCGAGGAGCGACAGTGACTGCTTGTACTCGCGGTTCTCTCTCGTCGGTGCCCAGTCGGGCATGAGGAACCGAATGGGGTCGGGTTCGAACCGCGTTCCGAGTGGTTCGAGGTTCTCTTGGATGAGTCGGATACGCTCGTCGTCGATGTCCGCGCCGAACATCGCGTCGACGATTATCTCGACGGTCAGTCGCGTCATCTCCAGTTGCACGTCGACCACGTCGCCGTCGTGCCACGAGTCGAGCATCGTCGCTGTTCGGTCGGTCATCATCCCCGCCATCGTCGAGATGCGACGCATGTCGAAGGCGGGTTGGGCGAGTTGTCGCTGTTTCTGCCACGTCTCCCCCTCGCTCATGAGGAGGCCGTCGCCGAGCAAATCACCGATTGCCTGGTCTTGGAACTGTGGTTTCCGGAACTTCGACGCCTCGCTCACGAGGACGCGTTCGATGTCGGCCGGGTTCGTCAACATGTAGGTGTCCAGCGGACCGAGGTCGAAGTGAATCACGTCGCCGTAGGACTCGGCTACCGCCGTCAGGAACCGAAACGGGTCGCGGGCGTACTGCCGACTGGCACCGAAGACTGGGATGCCCTTCGGGCCGGGAGGGGTCGCACTCATCAGCTATGTGTTGGTTCGCAGAGGGAAGAATCGCACGGCGGTCTGTGTCGGCCTGCACGGGCCACACGTGTCGGTCGTTCAAGACGCCGACTGCGCCGGGGCGCGCCTCTCGGAGTCGGTGATGGCCCGAACGTCGACTGGTCCCCCGACCGGCAGGCCCTCGAGCACCGCCTCCACGGCCTCTCCTGCCCGACATAAAAATCGGCCTCACTGGTGCGGCAGTGCGACTATCGGCCAGTTCCTCCTACTGGAACCCATCGTATGACTGCACTGCCGACTGTGACGTCCATCGCGTTCGGAACCGGTCTCGTCGCTGCGTCCGGAATCTACCTCATCTTGGTGGTCACGCTCACGACGACTCGCCAGTGGTGGCCACCCGGCGACAAGACGTGGGCGTACTACCTCCACTGGTCGCTGGTCGCCGTGTTCAACGTCTCCATTCTCACCGTCGCCGTCCTCGACTGGAACGAGTGGATACTGCCGCGACCAGCGTCGCTCGTCGTCGGTGTCCTCCTGTCGGGACTCGGGGCGGCAATCTTCCTTCGGAGCGCGAACGCGATGCAGTCCGACGAGGTTCGCGGCGTGACCGGTGACCTGTACACGGACGGCCCATATGCGTACAGTCGAAACCCGCAGTACGTCGGGATGCTCGTCGGCATCGTCGGGTTCGCAGTGCTCGTCAACTCGTTTTTCGTCGCCGTCCTCGCCGCCGTCCACGCTGGCTGGGTCGTGTTGTTGCCCTTCGCAGAAGAACCTCACCTGCACGAGGAGTACGGACGCGAGTACGAACGGTACACCGACCGCGTCCCTCGATTCGTCGGCCGGACGACGCTCCGTGAACTGGCGAACTGAGGTGTCTTCGGCCGATGGTGACCCCCGTGGTTAGGGTCGCGGTGGGTCGCCGTCGTATGCGTCGTGGTCGTTGTAGAAGTTCAGCATCGCGAACTTGAGTTTCTCCGGGGTGATGTCGACCATCTCTGCACGCTCTTCGACGGGGAACGACCCACGAACACCGTATTTCCCCATCGAGGAACTCTCGCGCGTGTAGCGTTTGTCGGCGAGGATGCGCACGCCGTAGTCGTCGGGCGCGCGGATGACCCGCCCGAGTGCCTGTCTGGTCTTACGGATGGTTGGAATCTCCACGGCGTAGCGCCATCCAGCCTCCTTCTTGCCGCGATAGATGCGGTCGTAGGCGTCTTGAACCGCCTCCAGTCGCTCGGAGAGGTGCGGGTACGGAACGCCAACGACGACGACGGTTCGCGCGTCGTCGCCGTCGAAGCTCACGCCTTCGGCGAGGGTCCCCCACAGCGACGTGAGGAGAATCGCGTCGTCTTTGCCGACGAACTCCTGTCGCGCCTCCTCAGCGCGGACGCCCGGTTCGTCGAGGAAGAAGTCGAAGTCTGCCGCGGGGTTCCCACGCAACCGCTCGTGGTAGCGTTCGGCCTCCGCGTACGACGGGAAGAACACGAGCGTGTTCCCCGGCGTGAAGCGCGCGGCGTCCACGAGCAACTGCTCGATTGTCTCTTGCGTCCCGGGGTCGTCGCGTTCCGACGAGAACAGCGCCGGCAACGAGACGGAGAACGTCCGTCGGTTCTCCTCGGGGTATTCGAGACCGTACGCCATCGTCACCGGTTTTTCGAGGCCGAGCGTCTGCTCCGTCACGTCGAACGGGCGCAACGTCGCCGACATCAGGATGCTCGCGTGAACTTCCTCGAACAACTCGCGAGTCACGTCGCGCGGGATGCAGGTGTAGAGTTCGGCGCGACCGTATATCTCGTCGCTGCCGCCGTCGCGACGCACCGACAACATGGGGTGACGGCCGAGTTCGCCGCCCATCTCCATCCAGTCGGCGATGAATCCGGCGGCTTGGAGGGTTTGACACTCCTTGCGCGTCGTCGCCTCGCCGTTCTTGTACTCGTCTTCGTACTGCTCGTCGAGGCGCTTTCCCAACTGGAGTGCGAGTTCGACTTCCACGTCGATGCCGCGGCCTTCGTACGACTGGAGGAACTCCATCGTCAGGTCGTCTCGCCGGCCCTGATTGGCAATCGAGAGGTCGTGCCAGTTCTCACCGACCTGTTCGCGTTCGCCGAACCCGAACGCCTCGTCGTAACTCTCGCGGAGTGCGTCGAGGAACGTCCCGACGACGTTTTGGGCACTCTCGGCGCGTGAGTCGTCGACCTCTTCTAACTCGTTCATCGCGCTTTCGAGCGTGTTCTCGGTGAGGGCACGACTCGCGTGGTCACGCGCCGCCCCCTCGATGTTGTGCGCCTCGTCGAACACGGTGATGATGTCGTCCGCCTCGCGGTCCAACCACCGGAAGAACTGCTCGCGTATCATCGGGTCGAGCAGGTGGTGGTAGTTACAGACCACGAGGTCGACGCCCTCCATCCCCTCTTTCAGGAGTTCGTAGCCACAGAAGTTCTGCCGCCCGGCGTGTTCGAAAATCTCGTCGGGGGTCCGCACGTCGTCGAACAACCACTGGAAGAACTCGTCTGTGTTCTGCGTGAGGTTGTTGTAGTAGTGTTCGCAGTAGTTGCCGTCTTTCAACTGCTCCAACTCGTCGTCGATGGCGTCGAGTTCGTCGGTGACGGCGCTTCTGGCTTCACCAGCACCGGACTCGCCCTCGCGCATCCGGTCGAGGAGCGTCTGGGCCTGCTCCGAGAGTTCGGACTTGTCTGACTCCTTTTCGACGATGCTTCTGGTCGTATCGCGGAGGGTCTGACACTCCTGAAAGCCAACGTCGATGTGGCACATCGAGGACTTCCCGCGGAACACCACCGCCCGGATGGGTTCGCGCCGGGTGATGGCGCGGGCGTCTTCGATGAACTGCCGCATCTGCTGGTGGACGTTCGTCGTGATGACCACCGTCTTGTCGTGTTCGCGGGCGTATTCGAGCGCCGGCACGAGTGCGGAGATGGTCTTTCCCGTCCCAGTTGCTCCTTCGAGGAGGACGTTGCGCTCGTCGTCGAGTGCGTCCGAAATGCCGGACATCGCCGCTTCCTGATTCGGATACGGTTCGTCGTACGGGAAGAAGCGCCACGCTCTCTCCAAGTCGCTATCGTCGTCGCGGGGACCGTTCGCGTGGGCCACGAACGGTTCTCGGCCGCCATCTGATTAAAAGCCTCGGAGGAACACCCCGAACCGACGCCGCCGAGACCGCCAGACACGACACACTGCATATAACCGTATCTCCGCCATGCGGCGGTCTCGCCCGTCCGAGAGAGGATTATTCGGGAGGCTGTTGACTCCTCGCACATGGCATCAGAGACTGCAACCTCACGAATCGAGACCACAGCAACTGAATCGTGGCAAGCGGGCGTCGCCGCGGGCGCACTCGCCGCCGTCGTCATGGGTGCGATGATGGTCGTCCAGATGCGTCCCGTCCTCGAAGTCGCGATTCCATCGATGTACGCACTCATGGGCGGTGCCGCAGGCTTCACGATTCACGTCGCCCACGGTGCGATTCTCGGCGTCGTCTTCGCTGGCCTCGCTGGATACGTCGGCCTCGACTCGACAGCCAAATCGTTCGGCGCCGGCGTCGTCTACGGCGTCGTCCTCTGGGCGATTCTCGCCGTCCTCGTCATGCCCGTCTGGTTGAGCGTCGTCGGGTCGCCCGCGAACCCGCCGCTTCCGAACGTCAACGTCACGAGTCTCGTCGGCCACGTCGTCTACGGCGGGGTCATCGGAATCGCGTACCCGACGCTCGAACGGGTGCTGTAGGGGCCGAGAGAGACCGCGGCGGCAGTTTTTGCTTGCAAACACTGTCACCTAATCGAGACACACCACATTTTGTGACAAATATTCTATGCATTTTCCGAGAGTACCCACACCTGGTGGACTATGATGGACCCGATACCGACAGCAGAGATGAAGGCGATAATGAGAAAGTATCACGAAGAGGCTTGGAACGGCCGGAATCCCGACGCCATCGACGGGTACTCTACCGACGATTTCGTCATGCACGACTCGATGGGCGACCGGGGCCTCGAAGGTTCCAAAGAGATGGTCCAAGCGGTTCTCGATGGGACGCCCGACCTCGAGTTCACCATCGACGACCTCTTCGCGGCGGGTGACCGCGCTACCATCCGCTACACGTTGGAAGGAACGAACGAGTCACCGTCGTACCTGACCGACGAACCGACGGGAAACCACTGGAAATCGAGCGGTATCAGCATCTATCGGTTCGAGGGTGACAAAATCGCAGAACAGTGGGACGCGTTCGACTACTACGGAACGATGCAGCAACTCGGTCTGATTCCGCCCGAAGCGACCGAGGCAGAAGGCGGGACGGGCGCAGAAGCGTAGGCAGACTGCGTTCTTCGGTTTTATTCGTCCAGCAACTCGACGATGAGTCCTTTCTGGGCGTGGAGACGGTTTTCCGCTTGGTCCCAGACGATAGACTGGTCGCCTTCGAGGACGGGTCCGGTAATCTCCTCACCGCGGTGGGCGGGGAGACAGTGCATGACTTTCGCGTCCGTATCCGCGAGCAACTCCTCGTTGAGTTGGAAGCCTTCGAACGCCTGCAGTTTCTGGTGACGCTCGCTCTCTTGGCCCATCGAAATCCACACGTCGGTGTAGATGACGTCCGCGCCGTCGATGGCTTCCTCGGGGTCCGTGGTGACCGTCGGCGCTTGTCCGAGTTCGGCGGCCCGAGCGATGACTTCGTCGTCCATCGCGTACCCCGGTGGCGTCGCCACCGTCAGGTCGATGCCGGCCATCGCGCACCCGAGGACGAACGACTGGCCGACGTTGTTGCCGTCGCCGACCCACGCGGCCTGTACCTCGTCGAAGTCGCCGACGTGTTCGCGGATGGTGAGCAGGTCGGCGAGCGTCTGGCACGGGTGGGCGTCGTCGGTCAGGCCGTTGATGACCGGTGCGTCGGAGTGTTCGGCGATTTCGAGCAGGTCCTCGTGTTCGAAGAGGCGGACCATGATGGCGTCGCCGTAGCGACCCAGCACACGAGCGGTGTCCGAGAGTGGTTCGCCGTGACCGAGTTGGATGTCTTCGGGGCCGAGGAAGAGGGCGTGACCGCCTAACTGCGTCATACCCGTCTCGAAGGAGACACGCGTGCGGGTACTCGGTTTCTCGAAGAGCATCGCCAGCGTCGCTCGGGGCAGTCGCGTCTCGTCGTCGCCGGATTTGATGTCGGCGGCGCGGGTGAGGACGCGGTCTAACTCCGATGCGCTGATGTCGTCGATGTCGGTGAAGTGTGTCGTTTCGAGCATTGTGTGAGTGTCGTGTCTCCGTGTCGATTCGGTGTCTCGGTCGTCTGTGTGTCTCGATTCAGTCTTCGACGGTTCGGGTCAGTCGTCCGCGAGTGTCTCGCAGACCTCCACCAGCACGTCGATGGAGTTGTCGAACTCGGTGAGTTCGAGGCGTTCGTCGGGGGCGTGGTCGAGGTCCGAGTCGCCGGGGCCGTACGTCGCCATCGGGCAGTCCCACGTGCCGGCGAAGATGTTCATGTCGCTGGTTCCGGTCTTGCGGAGCAAGCGTGGCTTGGTCCCACCGACGCCGCGGATGGCGACGCGGAAGGCCCGCGCGACTTCCGTGCGCGGACTCATCATCACAGGCGGGATGGGCTTGTTCCAGTGGACGCTCCCGCGAGTGAGTTCGCCCTCGGCGACTTCGCGTACGTCGTCGATGGTGAGACGAGGTGGGACGCGGAACTGCACGTCCACCGTCGCCTCGACGGCGAGGCCATCGTCGGTTGGACCGCCGTCGAAGTTCACGGGTTTCGTCGTCACCGTGTCGAAGACGCCGTCGTACTCTTCGTCGAAGAAGTCGGCGACGCGCGACCACCACGCGACGGCCGATTGGATGGCGTTGTCCTCGGGGCGCGAGGAGTGGCCCAACTCACTGGTCGAGACGTACGTTCCCGAGAGGAATCCACGGTAGCCGAGGGTCACGCCGTCCCATCCCGAGGGTTCGCCGTTGACGACAGCGCCGGGTTCTTCGCGGTCCTCGACGAGGTGCCACGCGCCGCGCGACGAGGTCTCTTCGCCGACGACGCCGACGAACGAGACGCCTGTTTCGACGGCGGCGGCGGCCATCGAACAGAGGGGGCCGGTCGCGTCGACGCTCCCGCGACCCCAGAGAACGCCGTCGTCAACCTTCACTGGTATCTCGCCCGGGACGGTGTCGATGTGCGACGTGAGGAGGACGGAATCGTCGGCGGGTGCGCGGACGTTGCCGACCTCGTCTATCCAGACCTCGCGGTCGTGCGCCTCGAAGAACGCCTTCAGCACCTCGGCGGCGTCTTCTTCGTCGCCCGAGACGGACGGCGTCGACACCATGTCGTAGAGGAGACGACGCGCCTCGACCCAGTCGCTCCCGGCGATGAGGTCGGCGTCCGTGTCGGCGTGGCCGTCGTGTGTGGTTCCGGCGTTCATGACAACACGCTCGTCATGGCGTCCACCGCGTAGTCTGCGTGTTCCTCGTCGATGATGAGTGGCGGGAGGAACCGCACGACGGTCCGTCCCGCTGGAAGCGCGAGGAGTTGCTCGGACAGCGCGAGGTGCTTCAGCGTGCGGTTCGCGCCGCGCTTGACCTCGACGCCAATCATGAGGCCGTCGCCGCGTACCTCGCGGACCGGCAGGTCGTGTTCTTCCACGGCCGCTTCGAGTCCCGACGTGAGGTAGTCGCCGATTTCGGCGGCGTGACCGGGAATATCCTGCTCGACGATGGTGTCGAGCGTGGCGTTCGCCGCGGCGCAGACCACAGGGCCGCCGGAGAACGTCGACCCGTGAGAGGCCGCGCCGTCGGCAATCCAGTCGGCACAGAGCGTCGCACCGAGTGGGAGGCCGTTGGCGATACCCTTCGCACTGGTCAGGATGTCGGGAACGACGCCGACGTTCTCGCACGCCCACAGCGACCCGGTCCGGCCGATACCGGTCTGAATCTCGTCGAAGACGAGTGCCGCGCCGGCGTCTTCGGTCAGGTCGCGGGCGGTTTGCAGGTACTCCGTCGCAGCGGGGTTGATGCCGCCTTCGCCCTGAATCGGTTCGAGGAAGACGGCGGCCGTCTCGTCGTCTACGGCTTCGGCCAGTTCCTCTTCGTCGCCGTACGTGACGAACTCGACGCCGCCGGCGACCGGTTCGTACGGCTTCTTGTACTTCTGTTTCCACGTGAGCGCGAGCGAGCCAAGGGTGCGGCCGTGGAACGCGCGCTTCGTGGCGATAATCTTCTGGCGACCGGTCGCAGAGCGGGCGAACTTCATCGCCGCCTCGTTAGCCTCGGTGCCGGAGTTACAGAGCCAGACGTTCTCGATGTCGCCCGGTGCGAGCGCGGCGAGTTTCTCGTAGAGTTCGGTGCGAACCTCGACGGGGTACGACGCCTGCACGTAGGTCAACTTCGCGGCCTGTTCTTGAATGGCAGAGGTGACCGCCGGGTGCGAGTGGCCGAGTGCCGCGACGGCGTAACTCGCGCCGAAGTCGAGGTACTCGGTCCCGTCGTCCGAATAGAGGTACGGTCCCTCACCGGATTCGATGGTGATTGGTTTCTCGTTGAAGACGAACCCCGACATCATTCAGCCTCCGTCGCTTCGACCAGTGCACCGGGCGTCACGTGCGTTCCGCCGCCGTTGAGCGCCGTCACGATGGGGTCGTTCAGGTTCGCGTCCGAGACGATGACCTCCGCGGCCCCGCCGTCGAGCGCCTCCTTCGCGGCCATGACTTTCTTCGTCATGAAGCCTTCTGCGGCCGCTTCGAGTGCTTCGAACTCCTCGGGCGTGTCGGCCGTCTCGATGAGCGTCGATTCGTCGTCGGGGTCGGCGTAGACGCCCTTCACGTCGGTGAGGACGACGAGTCTCGCACCGAGTGCGCCGGCGACTGCTGCTGCCGCACGGTCGGCGTCCGCGTTGACCGGGACGCCGTCGTCGGCGAGCATCGGGACGGTCACGATAGGCGTGTAGCCGCCGTCGAGGAGCGTTTCGAGGAGCGGCGCGTTGACCGAGGTAATCTTCCCGGAGTGGTCGCCGCGCTTGATTTTCTTCTTCCCATCTTCGACGACGCGAACCGCCGACTTGCGCGGGCCGGTGAGGAGGCCGCCGTCGACGCCGGAGAGGCCCAGCGCGTCGACCCCCGCCTCGCGGAACAGCGCCGTCAGGTCGGTGTTGAGTTTGCCGGGCATCACCATCGAGAACACCTCCATGGTGCGCTCGTCGGTGAAGCGGCCGGTCACGCCCGAGGGCGACTCGACGTAGGTGGGTTCCTCGCCGAGTTCTTCGAGCGTCTCGTCGACGGCGGTCGACCCGCCGTGGACGACGACGACGTCGGTGCCGTTTGCGACGAGGTGCGCCACGTCTGCGACGGCACCCTCCGGGTCGACGGCTTTCGCGCCGCCAATCTTGACGACGACCGGTGGTTCTTTCCCCCCATCTGCGATGAGGTTCGCCTCGTTGTCGACGAGCTGTTCGTGTGCCGCGAGCAGTTCCTCGCGTGTGTATCCTGTCATAGTCGAAGTGGTACGGTGGTCAGTCTGGGAGTGATGTGTTCGGGGACGGTGCGCTCAGGGTGAGCCGATTGGGTGGAAGCCGGTGAAGTCGAGGCCGGCAGTCTCCTCTAAGTCGAGTGCGATGTTGGCGGCGTGGACCGCCTGCCCGGCGGAGCCTTTCATCATGTTGTCGATGGCCGAGAAGACGACGAGGCGTCGGTTCGCGGGGTCGATTTCGAACCCGACTTCGCCGAAGTTGGTGCCCGCGACGGACTTCGGTTCGGGGTAGCGATAGACGCCACCACCGCCGGCGACGGTGCGCATGAAGGGTTCGTCGCCGTAGCTACCTCTGTAGGCCTTCCACATGTCGCCTTTCGACACTGGTCCGTCGGGGAAGACGTGACAGGTCGCCGCCGCACCGCGGACCATGTCCACCGCGTGGACGGTAAAGGAGACAGAGACGCCGAGGTACTCCTCGATTTCGGCCTCGTGACGGTGGCCGGTCGGTGCGTAGGGACGAACGATACCCGAGCGTTCGGCGTGTGAGGATGCTTTGCTCGCGCCCGCGCCGCCCTCGGACGACCCGACTTTCACGTCGACGACGACTTGCTCGTCGCCGGAGAGGATGTCGGCGTCGAAGAGCGGTTTCAGCCCGAGAATCGTCGCCGTCGCGTTACACCCGCCCGCCGCGATGAGGTCCGCACCGGGGAGGTTCTCGCGGTTCAGTTCGGGAAGTGCGTACTCCGATTTGTCGAGGTACTCGGGGCAGATGTGCCCGTCGTACCACTCGTCATACTGTGCTTCTTCGGAGAGACGGAAATCGGCGGAGAGGTCGACGACGGTGTCGGCGGCGTCTTGGAACGCGTCGATGTGTTCCATCGAGACACCGTGAGGTGTCGCCGTGAACAGTACGTCCACGGATTCGAGGTCCTCCGGAGACGTAAAGCGCAGGTCGAGGTGACGAAGGTTCGGGTGGACGTGGCCGACGGTCTTGCGCTCGTAGGAGCGACTCGTGGCCTGTGCAATCTCGAAGTTCGGGTGGCCGTCGAGGAGGCGGAGCAGTTCGCCGCCGGTGAACCCAGAGCCACCGACGACGCCCGCAGTGAGTGCCTCGCTCACGCCGAAACCTCCGCGAGCGTCTTTTCGCTGTCGACTTTCGCCTCCAGCCAATCGACGACCTTCGCGGGAACGTCCACGTCCACGGCGTCGTTGAGCGCCTTGAACTCGACAGTGTGGTTGACCTCGTGGACGGTGTAGTCATCACCAGTTTCCATGAGGTCCACGCCGAGCAGGCCGCCGCCGACTGCGTCGGACGCCTGCTTCACGAGTTCTTTCGCGCGGGCGTCGAGTTCGAACGCCTCGGCGTCGGCACCCTTCGCGGCGTTGGTGAGCCAGTGGTCCGACGAGCGAGTCATCGCGGCGATGGGTTCGCCGTCGACGGCGAGGACGCGGATGTCGCGGCCCGGTTTCTCGACGAACTCCTGAATGTAGAACACCTTGTGCTCGTAGTTCCCGAGCGTGGCCTTGTGTTCGAGGATGGCTTCGGCGGCCGCCTCGGAGTCGATTTTGGCCATCAGGCGACCCCACGACCCGACGACGGGCTTGAGGACGCAGGGGTAGCCGAACTCCTCGACGATGTCCATCGCCGATTCGACGGTGAACGCCACTTTCGTGTTCGGCGTGGGCACACCCGCGTCCGCGAGGGCGAGACTGTTCTTCGCCTTGTCGGCGCAGATGTCGGCCGTCTCGTGGGAGTTGACGACGGGGATGCCGTACGATTGCAGGAAGCGCGTGATGTAGAGGCTCCTGCTCGTCGCCAGACAGCGGTCGACCACGATGTCGAGGCCGTCGAACGCTTCCGGCGGCTCAGAGAGGTCGAACTGCTCTTTCCGAACGTCTATCTTCGTCACCTCGTGGCCGCGCTCACGAAGCTCGTTGAGGAGCAACTTCTCGTCGCGGCGAATCCGGGAGTAGAGCAGTCCAATATGCACGCTTACTCTCCCCAGTCCTCTTCGAGTTCAGGTGCCTCTTCCAAAATCACGGGGTCGAGCGAGACGACTTCCAGCTCCGCGCCTGTGGCGGGGCTGTCGATAATCTCGCCGACCTCGACGTCGGACGGCAGCTCGATTTCTTCTCCGCTCAGCGGGTCTTCCGCAGTGATGGTGTCGCTCATTACATCCTTGGCTGGACCACGGATGGTATTAAATCCGTCGAAAATTACGAAGCAAAAAACAGCGTAAAGAAGTATCTCTCGGCGGTTATCGGGAGAATCGGCCGACCGAGGTGGTCGGTCGAACAACGTGTCGGGCTCGGTTGCCACCCTCACCCAACACCGGGGACGGAACCGGTCGCGGAACCGGTCGGGCCGTCCCCGCCGTCGGGCGTGGTCGTGGTCGCGGTTCCGGTCGGGGCCGTCGCGGAACCGAGACCGGTCGTCGCGGTGGTCGCGGCGCAACCGCTCGCGGCGGTCGCGGCAGGCCAGCGACGGGGGTGGATACCTCAGACATAGCTCGAAACCTCTTCGTCGAGTTCGTCGGCAGCGGCGGTAAGTGTGTCGCGGGCGTCCGCGACTGCCGCGGCGTCTGCCGACAGGTCGTCACGCGCCGTCGAGAGGGTCGCCTCCACGGCGGCGGGCGCGGGCCCACCGACGGAATCGCGACTCGCCACGCTCTCGGTCGGGTCGAGCGCGGCTTCGACGGCGTCTGCTGTCACGTGCGTAAAGAGAGACTCACCTAATACGTCCGTAGCGACGGCGTCAAGTGTTGCCACGTCGGGCGTTCCCGAGGACCGAGCGGCCGCCTCTGCGACCACTTCGTGGGCCGTGCGGAACGGCAGGCCGGCCATCGCCAGCAGGTCTGCGACGCCCGTCGCCGTCGAGAACCCGTCTCCGGCGGCCGCGGCGAGTTCGTCTTCGGGCCACGTCGCCGAGGCGACGGCACCGGCGGCCACGGCGGCCGCTTCGGACACGTCGTCGACGGCGCGGAAGGCGTGCTTGTGCGCGCGTTGTAAGTCGCGGTTGTACGCGCGCGGCAGTCCCTTCAGCGTCGTCATCAGGCCGGTGAGTTCCCCGACGGCGTCGCCCGCGACGGCACGGACGAGTTCCATCGTGTCGGGGTTCTTCTTCTGCGGCATGATAGACGACGTCGAAGAGTAATCGTCCGAGAGTTCGACGAAGCCCTTGTTCGAGAAGATGACGAGGTCTTCGGCGAGTCCCGAGAGCGTGATTGCGTGCGTCGTGAGCGCCGACAGGGTCTCCGCGAGGAAGTCGCGGGTCGCCGAGGCGTCCATCGAGTTCTCCATCACGCTGTCGAACCCGAGCAGGTCGGAAACGAGTTCGCGGTTCACGTCGAAGGGCGTGCCCGCGAAGGCGGCCGACCCGAGGGGAGACTGATTGAGACGCTCGTACGCGCACATGAGGCGGGCGCAGTCGCGGGCGACCGCCCGTTCGTACGAGAGCAGGAAGTGCGCAACCGTCGTCGGTTGGGCGGGTTGCAGGTGCGTGTAGCCGGGCATCACCGTCTCGGTGTGCTCACTCGCCGTCTCGACGAGTGACTCGCGGAGTGCGAGTGCGGCGTCGAGGGCGTCCAGCACGTCGTCGCGAAGACGGTAGCGGATGCACGTGGCAACCTCGTCGTTGCGCGAGCGTGCGGTGTGCATCTTCCCGCCGTCGGGGCCGACGATATCGATGACGGCGGCCTCGATGGCTTCGTGAACGTCTTCGCCGCCGGACAGTGCGTCGTGACCCGCTGCTTCTACCTCATCCAGTGCGGCGAGGATGTCGGCGGCGACGTCGGACTCGATGATGTCCTGTGCCGCGAGCATCACGACGTGCGCCCGGTCGACGGCGAGGTCGGCCTCGAAGATGCGTTCGTCGGCCGCGAGGCTCGACATGAACCCGCGGGCGGGGCCGCCGCTGAAGCGGTCCCGGCGAATGACGCCCTCGGAGTCACCGTCCTCGCCTGTCATCTTACTCGTCGCTGCCGCCGTCTGCGGCCAGTTCGGGCTTCTGCTTCGTCTTCGCGTTCTGGTTGGCGAGACGCGCCTGGAAGCCGTGGTACTTGGCGACGCCCGTGGCGTCGGCCTGCTCGATGCCGTCGACCGTCTCCGTGTTGAAGGAGGCGGCGGACTCGGAGTACGCGGCGTACTCGGATTCGCGGCCGACCGGGCGGGCCTGTCCGCCCTCGAACTTGATGGTCACGGTGCCCGTGACGCGCTCTTGGGTCTTTTCGAGGAAGGCTTCCAGCGCCCCGACGAGGGGGGCGTCGATGAGGCCTTCGTAGGCCTTCTGGGACCACTCGTTGTCGACTGTGGCCTTGAAGTCACGCTCTTCTTTCGTGAGGACGAGGCCTTCGAGCGCCTTGTGGGCGTTGAGGAGCGTCGTCGCGGCCGGGTGCTCGTAGTTCTCGCGCACCTTCAGGCCGAGCATGCGGTCTTCCATCATGTCCGTGCGGCCGACGCCGTAGGAACCGGCCTTCTCGTTGAGGTACGAGATGAGTTCGAGGGCCTCCATCTCCTCGCCGTCGATGGCGATGGGGTAGCCGTCTTCGAACGTAATCTCGATGAGTTCCGTCTCACCCGAGGGCTGGTCGGTCCACTCGTAGATGTCTTCCGGCGGGACGTAGCCGGGGTCTTCGAGGTTGCCACCCTCGATGGAACGGCTCCAGAGGTTCGTGTCGATGGACCAGACGCCCTCGTTGCCGCCCTGTACGGGCAGGTCTTTCTCGGCGGCGTACTCGATTTCCCACTCGCGGGTCATGCCCATCTCGCGGACGGGGGCGATGACTTCGAGGTCGGAGGCGCGCCAGACCGCTTCGAAGCGGAGTTGGTCGTTGCCTTTGCCCGTACACCCGTGGGCGATGCCGTCACAGCCCTCTTCTTGTGCGAGGTCGAGGATGGCGTTAGCGATGACCGGGCGTGCGAGCGCTGTCCCGAGCGGATAGCCCTGATAGTCCGCGTTGGCGGTCACCGAGTCGAGACAGAGTTGTGCGAACTCGTCTTTCGCGTCGATGACGTAGTGTTCGAGTCCGAGTGCCTCGGCCGTCTCGTAGGCCTCGTCGAACTCTTCTTCGGGCTGACCGACGTCGACGGTGACGCCGATGACTTCGTCGTAGCCGTATTCTTCTTCGAGGATTGGGACGCAGACTGTGGTGTCCAGTCCGCCGGAGAACGCGAGTGCGACTTTCTTCATGTACCTGACTGTGGAAGGAGTAACTAAATAAATTCTTTGCATTCAATTTGTGAAATTAAGTGGTAGAGATGCCTATAGGCAAGAAAACTGTAGATTAGCAATTTCGACGTGTCCCGAAGGATATGATATTACTGGCCCTGAGGGGCCGGTCGTCGTCGTCGGACAGCAGCGGCTCGCAGCGGGGCAAAAGTGGCGAAGGTGCTGCGAGTCGCCATGGTTGTGAGACCCTACAACATCGTCCCTATTAAATTCTTTCGGGGACGCAACCTTCGCCTCAGTCGAGCACCTCGACGGCGAGTTCCAAGAGGAGTTCTTCGTCGAACAGCGCGACCACGAGTGCGAGGACGACGAGCACGACGAGGCCGATGGCGAGCCATTCGATGAGTGTCATGGGTGCGTCAGGCCGTGAGTCACGCGTTCGAAACGTATTCTGTGGCCGTCTGGTCGGATGTCTCCCTCTCGGTCAGGAGTCCGCCTTCGCCGACCCACCGCGGAAGACCAGTCGTTCGACGAGGTCAGACCGCTGCATCAACACCGTTCCGAGGGCGCTCATGACGAGCACGTAGCCGACGGCGAACGCCGGGATGGCCTCGCGCATCACCTGTGTCGACCCCGACGCCGCCAGCGCCGCGATGACAAGCGAGAACTCGCCGCGCGGGACCATGCCGACGCCGACACGGAGCGACCGGTGCGTCGAGAGGTCGTAGACGCGCCCCCCGAGATAGCCCGAGACGACTTTCGCGGGCGTCGTCAACACCACGGCCACTACGAGTGGAACGACAACCGCCGCCAGCAACGTCGGGTCCGTGCCGAGGCCAATCCAGAAGAAGAATATCGCCGCGAACACGTCGCGGACGGACGTCAACCGCCGCTCGATGGTCTCACGGTGCCCACTCGTCGAAAAGCCCATGCCGACGAAGAAGGCGGCAACCGCCTCGCTCACGCCGAGTGCCAGCGCCGCCCCGGCGACGGGGACGACGACGGCGAGTGCGCGCAGGACGAACGCCTCTTGATTCTCCACGTCGAGGACGCGGGTGAACAACGGTGTGCCGTACTGGACGAGTACCAACAGGAGGCCGAGGAAGCCGAACGCGATGGCGAGCGAGCGTCCGATGGCGGCGAGTCCGCCCTCGCCGCCGAGGACGAGCGAGGTGACGGCGGCGAGGTAGACGGCGATAGCGAGGTCCTCGAAGACGAGCGTCCCCAGAATCGGCTCGGATTCGGGGTCGGCAATCCATCCGAGGTCGATGAGCGTCTTCGTCACGATGGCGGACGACGAGATGTAGACGATGCCGCCGAGGAGGAACGCCTCGACGACAGACCACCCGAGAGCGAGGCCGATGACGACGCCCAGTGGGAGGTTCACCACTAGGTCTATCGCGCCCGCACGGCCGATGTTACTGCGCGCGGCGCGGAGTCTGTCGAGGCTGAACTCCAGTCCGAGGAAGAACAACAGCAACACGATACCGAGTTCCGCGAGGAGCGTCACGACTTCGCCGTCGGCGACGTACGGGAGACCGAATCGGCCGGCGACGTACGGGCCGACGACGACGCCGCCGACGACGTACAGCGGGATGACAGAGAGGCCGAGTCGGAGCGCAACCGCTCCCGTGACGGCGAGGACGACGAACAGGTACCCGAATTCGAGCAGTTCCGCTGCCATTAGGCTCCTTTCACGAGTGCCGCGAACTCGCGGCAGGACTCCCGCGGGCCGATGACGATGAGCGTATCACCGGCCTCGATGGGCGTCTCGCCACCCGGAGACGTGATGACTTCGTCGTCGCGTTCGATGGCGATGACCGACGCACCGGTCGCCTGTCGGAGGTCCGACTCGCCGAGTGTCTTCCCGGCAACGTCGGAGTCCGGGCTGACCTCGACCCACTCGAGGAGAGTACTATCTCCGAGGAGCGTCTCGATATCGGTCGTCTCGACGGGTTGGAAGTACGCCCCTTCGAGGAGCGTCCCGACCTGCCGTGCGAGTTCGTCGTCGAGTTCGAACAGTTTCTCCGAGTCGCTGTCGGCGCTCGCGCGGCGGAACACCTCTCGTTTCCCCGTGTTGTGGGTGACGATGACCAGTCGGGCACCGTCGCCGAGTTCCACCTCGTGCTTCTTTCCGACGCCCGGAAGGTCGCTCTCGTAGACAGTCACGACAGAGAGATTAGTGACCCGGTGAAATAAAGTCGTCCTCCGGGTAGACGACGAACGCCTGTCTTTCGCTCAGGCAACGAAAAACAGCACAGTTGCGATTGCCGTACAGGCCACGGGCGGAATCGAGAGGTTGTCGTCGATGACGTACCCCGCGACGACGGGTTTCACGCCGTCGGCGGCCGTCGCACCGAGCGCACCCGCCGCCGCAGCGACACCCCCGACGACGACGCCCGCCACCGGGACGACGAACGGGGCGGCGAGGGCGAAACAGACGGTAAACATCGCCGCGAGGGTACGCAGCGACTTCATCTCGCCGACCGGTGCAGACCCGAGCAGACCGCTGATTGGGTCACCGATGGTGAGCATCAACATCCCGGGGACGGCCACGGGCGGCGCGAAGACGAGGGCGACGGCGGTTTGACTGTAGGTGTAGAGCGCGTACCCTGCGACGTTGTCCTGTTCGTACTCGCGGGTGAGTTCGTCGTAGATACGCCAGTCTAAGTCGCCGTAGAGGCGCAGAATTTCGAGGACGGTCACGGTGACCGACGCGAGGACGAACAGGTACCCGAGTGTCTGCCAGTCGACGATGCCGAGGATGTACAGGAGTGGCATCCCCGACCCACTCGCGTGGACCAGTCGCCGTTTTATCTCGGCGGTGCTCGGGCGACCCACGGGTGGATTACGCCTCGACGACTTCGTTCGCGTCGAGCACGTCGTCGAACGAGGTGGTGCCTGCGCGGAGGCCGACGAACGTCTCGACGAGTGAGTCGACCGGGACGCGAACCTGCCGACCGGTGTCGCGTTCGCGGATGGTCACGGTGGTGTCACCCGCGCCTTCGATACCGTCGCGGTCGATGGTGACGCAGAACGGCGTGCCGACTTCGTCCTGCCGGCGGTAGCGCCGGCCGATGCTGCCGGAGTCGTCGTAGACGACTGCGAACCCGGCGGCCCGGAGCTCTTCGGCCACGTCGTCCGCGAGGTCGACGAGTTCGTCGACGTTGCTGACGAGGGGGAAGACACCGACGTTCGTCGGCGCAATCGTGGGCGACAGCGAGAGGAACGTCCGCGCTTCGCCGTCGACTTCGTCTTGCTCGTACGCGTGGACGAGGAGTGTGTAGACCGTACGGTCCACACCGAACGACGGTTCGACCACGTGCGGCGTGATGTGCTCACCCGCTTCGGTCTGCGTCTCGACGGAGAAGTTCGCCACGTCGGTGTCGACGGTGACCGCTTCGCCGTCGATGTCGAGGGTGACTTCGTCGGCGTCGAAGGCGTCAGGGTCACGTTCCGCGAGCGTTTCGAGTGCCTCGGCCACGTCGGCGGCCTGTGCGCCGAACTCGGGGCCGAGCGTCGCCATGTCCGGGTCGACGACGGCGCGTTCGACCGTCTTTGGTTCGTCGTACTGCTGGAAGACGGTGAAGTCGTCGTCGGCGTGTTCGCCGTGCTTCGAGAGGTCGTAGTCGCCGCGGTAGGCGAAGCCGGCGATTTCTATCCAGTCGCCGTCGACCTCGCTCTCGGCGTCCCAACAGTCGGCGGCGTAGTGGGCGAGTTCGCCGGGGAGGTGCTGGCGGAAGCGGAACCGCTCCATGTCGACGCCGATGTGCTCGTACCACTCTTGTGCGATGCCGAGGTAGTAGCCGACCCACCCGTTGGCGATGATGCCCTCGTCGACTGCCTCGCCGATGGTGGTGTCGAGGTAGTCGCCGTCGTCGTCTTGCTGTTCGGTCGCCGGGTAGAGGCGTACCTCCACGTCTTCGACCGACGAGAGGTCCGGTTCGTCGCGTTCGGGGTCGATGAACTGCTCGAGTTCGGCCTGCGTGAACTCACGGGTACGGACGATGTTCTTGCGCGGGCTAATCTCGTTGCGGTAGGCGCGGCCGACCTGCGTCACGCCGAACGGGAGGCGGTTCCGCGCGTACTCTTTGATGCGCGGGAACTCCACGAAGATACCCTGTGCCGTCTCGGGTCGGAGGTAACCGGGCGTCTTCGAACCGGGGCCGATGTTCGTGCCGAACATCAGGTTGAACTCTTCGACCGATTGGCCAGCGAGTTCGGCACCGCAGTTCGGACAGACGAGACCGAGGTCCGCGATTTTCTCCGCCGCTTCCTCCGGCGAGAGCGTCTCGGCGTCCTCCAGTTCGGAGTTGTCCTCGATGAGGTGGTCCGCGCGGTGGGACTCACCACACTCGGCACATTCGACGAGCATATCGTCGAAGCCGTCGAGGTGACCGGACGCCTCGAAGACGGGTTCGGGCATGATTGTCGGGGCCTCGATTTCGAGGTTACCCTCCTGTACCGCGAAGCGGTCACGCCACGCCTCTTCGACGTTGGACTTCAGCGCGGCACCCTGCGGGCCGTACGTGTAAAAGCCGCCGACGCCGCCGTAGGCTTCCGAGGAACCGAAGAAGAACCCGCGGCGCTTCGCAAGTTCGGCGAGTGCGGCCGACTCGGTGCCCTCACTCATACAGTGCCTCCAACAGGTTGATGTCGCGGACGATGCCGATGAGTTCGTCGCCGGTCACGAGCGGAATCTGCTCGATGTCCTCGCGAATCATCATCTGCGCGGCGTCTTTGGCACTGGCCCGCGTCGAGACGGTTTCGAGGTCGTCGCTCATGAACTTCGAGACCGGTTCGGCCGGAATCTCGACGTTGCGGGTCGGGATGTAGCGGTTGCCGACCGCCTTGATGCCTTCCCACATCCACTCGTCGTCCTGGTTGGCGACGGAGTCACCGGTCCCCGCTTCGCCTTCGACGACGCGGGCGACTTCGATGATGTCGACTTCGGTGACGATGCCGGCCAGCGAGGTCTCCTTGTCGAGGACGACGGCGTACGGGACGTTCGCGTAGTAAATCTCACGCTCGACGACCGGGAGGGGCGTCTCGACGTACGTCGTGTTGACGTTCTTCGACGCGAGGTCACCGACGAGTGTCTCACCGTCGATGTCGCCGCGCGCGATGGCGCGGACCACGTCGGTCACGGTGATGATACCCACGATTGCGTCGCCGTCGACGACGGGGATTCGGCGGGCGTCTTCTGCGACCATCGTCGCAGCGACTGCGTCTAAGTCGTCGTCTGCGCTCGCAGTCGGCACTTCGCGTACGAGGACGGCGAGTTGGTCCTCGTCGGGGTGCTTGATGAGGTCTTCTCGGGAGATGAGGCCGCGATACGTCGCGCCGTCGTCGGTCTCTTTTACGACGGGTACGGAGGAGAAGCCACGCTCTTGGAGGTATTCCAGAACGTCGTCGCGGGTGCCCGGAAGGGACACGGTCACGACCTCCTCACCGGGTGTCATCGCGTCGGCTACTTTCATACCCCCGCTTTCATCCCCCCGCCTAATGTACTCTGCGAACGCTCTCGCCTCGTTGACACACCAAAAGGGGGTTCGTCCGGACCGCCGCGTCAGAGAGAACAGTTACGCGTCGGTGTCGTCTGCGGCGTCGTCCGCCGTCTCGTCGTCGCCGGCGTTCGGTGCGAATCGGCGGACTGCGTCGAGGTCGGGGAAGAATTTGTCGGGGTCATCGTGTTCGACGACGCCGACGAGCGTTCCGTCGAGTTTCTGGAAGTAACTGTACATGCGACCCCGCTCGACTGCGGTCGTCGCGCAGTTGAGCGCGTGACGCAGTTCGAACGCGCCGGCGACGAACACGGCCGTCTGGATGTCTGGCGCGAACAGCGCGGTCACCATGTAGACGAGTCCGTCGTTCTCCGCCCGGTAGATTTCGTACTCGGGGAACGATGACTCCTCGAAGAGGTCGGCGACTTCTTCGGCTTTGTCGCCCGGAACGACGTACGCGATACCGAACGCTTCCTCGTCCGCTTTCGCGTCGCCGGGGCCGAACGTGCCGGTGTCGCCTGCGGCGATACGTACGGTGTCCCACCCCTCTTCTTCGTACTCGTCGGCCAGCGCTGTCATGTCGTCGAGGGTCGCACCCCACGCCTCGCGACGGCGGTCCGCCTCGCTCGCGATTCGTTCGACGTTGGGTACGTCTTCGTCTCCAGACTCGACCATATCTGTGGTGGACGATGGATATGGTAAAAGGCATCGGACCACAGGGCGCGACGTGACTCCCGATTCGGTGACTCGCCGTCGCCGTCAGTAGTTGATGCCGAAGACGACTTCCATGACGAACGACGTGCCGAGGATACAGACCGCTGCGAGGAACAGTTTCGCCCCGCTCGACGGGCGTTCGTCCGGAACCGGGCGAAGTGACGGCGGCAACACGCGGTCGAGGAGACCCCCGACGAGTTTCTCGATACCGACGGGTTCGTCGTCGCCGGCGAACAGGCCGCCGTCGTCTCGGCCGCCCTTCCACGCCGCTTTCGGACGAAGTTTGAGCGACGCGTACGCGAGCATCGTGAAACCGAGGAAGAACATCAGCCACTTCGCACCCGGAAGTCCGCCGCCGGCGGCGAAGCTCACGGTCGCGGTGAGAGCGAACACCACGCCGGTGAGGAAGATGGCGTAGACCACCGCGTCGATGGTCTTGACACCGATTCGGCGTGGGTCGAACTCCATCGATTACTGGACGAGTGTCTCGAAGACTGCTGCGGGTTCTTCGTACTGCTCTTCGTGGCGGTGACAGAGGCTCAGTCGGCCACGGTCACCGACGCCGAGTTGGTCGGGCCGTTCGCGGTCACACACGCTGCCGAACTCCTCGCGGAGGTAGGTGCGTGCTGCGTCTTCGTCGTCGTTCTCTGCGTAGTCTGCGGCCTCACGGAGGTGGTCCATCACGTCCGTCGGAACGTCGAGGTCACCGAACAGTTCGGTGAGTGTCTCGTCCATCCCGGCTTGGTGCGTCTCGCGGCCGAGAAGGTCGCGGACGCGGTCCGACAGCGACGGTTCTGCGCGCGAACGCTCGCGGAGGACTTCGCGGAACACTTCGATGCGTTCCCAGAGGTCGTCGTCGAGGCTCCTGTACTGCTCGGGGCGAATCTTGACCGGACAACGGGTCGAGAACGGACACCCTGCTGGCGGGTCACGCGGACTCGGCGGCGTGCCACGGAGCGTGATACGGTCGCGTTCGGCCGTCGGGTTCGGTTCGGGAATCGACGACAAGAGCGCGTGCGTGTACGGGTTCGCCGGCGACTCGAACATCTCGTCGGCCGGACCAATCTCCATGATGTTGCCGAGGTACATCACCGCGACGCGGTCACAGATGTGCTTGACGACCGCGAGGTCGTGGGCGATGAAGAGGTACGTCAGGCCGAACTCGTTTTGGAGGTCTTCGAGCAGGTTGAGAATCTTCGCCTGCACCGACACGTCGAGTGCCGAGACCGGTTCGTCGAGGATGATGAACTCGGGTTCGAGTGCGAGGGCACGGGCGATGCCGATACGTTGTCGCTGCCCACCGGAGAACTGGTGGGGGTAGCGGTAGTAGTGTTCTTCCTGCAGACCGACGGTCTCGAGGAGTTCGCGAACGCGCTGGCGACGCTCTTTCGGCGTCTTCCAGTCGTGCACGTCGAGCGGTTCGCGGATGATTTCGCCGACCGTCATCCGCTCGTTGAGGCTCGAATCGGGGTCCTGAAAGACCATCTGCACGTCGTTGCGGAACTGTTTGAGGTCCGCGCCGGACAGCGTCGTGATGTCCGTCCCGTTGAGTTTGACATCGCCAGCGGTCGCTTCTTCGAGGCGCATCAGCGTCCGACCGAGCGTGGACTTTCCACACCCAGACTCGCCGACGAGACCGAGCGTCTCGCCGCGTTCGATGCTGAACGAGACGCCGTCGACTGCCTTCACAGGGTTGCTGCTGAGTAGGCCGCCGTCCTCGTAGTACGTCTTGAGGTCGTTCACTTCGAGGAGCGTCTCTCCGGATTCGTGGCTCATCTTCTCTTCTTCAGTGGACGTCGTACTCATCGCTGGTCACCTCCGTCTGTACCGCCCGAGCGGTGGACGTCGACTGCCTCCGCCGTCGGGAGGTCTTCTGGGTAGAGTAGACACGACGCACGATGCTGGGTCGCGTCGTCACCCACGTCGACCGGAACCGGGTGGACGGTGTCACACTCGCCGAACGCCTTGGAGCATCGCGGTGCGAATCGGCAGTAGGTCGGTTCTTCGTTCGGCGTCGGCACGTCGCCTTCGATGGTCGCGAGGCGACCACCTTCTTCGAGGCCCTGTCCGGGTATCGAACCGAGGAGACCCTGCGTGTAGGGGTGCTTCGGCGACTCGAACAGTTCGACGACCGGTGCGCTCTCGACGATTTCGCCCGCGTACATCACGTTGACGCGGTCTGCGATTTCGGCGATGACACCCATGTCGTGGGTGATGAACATGATAGCGAGGTCACGTTCTTCCTGGAGTTCTTCGAGGAGTTCCAGAATCTGCGCCTGGATGGTCACGTCGAGTGCCGTCGTCGGTTCGTCACAGATGAGCAGTTCGGGGTCGCACGCGAGGGCCATCGCGATGACGGCACGCTGTCGCATCCCACCAGAGAACTGGTGTGGGTACTCGCGGATTCGACGGTGCGCGTCCGGAATCCCGACTGCTTCGAGCAGTTCGATGGCTTCGCGCGTCGCCTTCGACCCGCTCATACCGCGGTGCAGACGGAGCGCTTCTTTGATCTGGTTCCCGACGGTGTAGACGGGGTTCAGACTCGTCAACGGGTCCTGGAACACCATCGCGATACTGCCGCCACGGATGCGGCGCATCTGCTTGGGTGTCTTGTCGAGGAGGTCCTCGCCGTCGTACATGATGCGACCGTTCTCGATGCGACCCGGATTGTCGACGAGTCGCATGATAGACCGCGCGGTGACGGACTTCCCGGACCCGGATTCGCCGACGATACCGACCGTCTCGCCGCGGTGGATGTCGAACGAGATGCCGTCGACGGCACGGATGACCTCTTTGTCTGTGTAGAACGCGGTGCGAAGGTTCTCGACCGACAGAATCGGCTCGCCCTTCTGGCGCGTCGTGGTCGTCTGTTCGGTGCTCATGCGCCACCTCCGGTCGCCGCGGCCTCGTCACCGGTGTCGGCCTGCGGGTCGATTGCGTCGCGGATACCGTCACCGAATGCGTTCAGGCCCGTCACGACGAGCGTGATGAGCACACCGGGGAGCAGCGAGATGTGCCACGAGGGACTCGCGACGTACTGCTGTCCGTCGGCGATGAGACGGCCCCACTCGGGCGTCGGTGCCGTGATACCGAGACCGAGGTACGAGAGGCCGGCCACACTGATGATGATACCACCGAGACTGAGCGACGCGTAGATGAGCATGTAACTGAACACGTACGGAGCCATGTGCTTGCGCATGACCTGTCCCGGCGTCTGACCGAAGGATTTCGCGGCGTCGATCCAGTCCTGTTCGGACACTTGGAACGCTGGACCACGTATCGACCGCCAGATGAACGGCCAGTAGACGAGGCTGAAGATGAGGATGATGAGCACTGCGCCGTCGTACAACTCCCTCACCCAGGTGTTCTGGAAGATGACGAGCATCAAGATGAGGACCATGATGACCGGCAACGCCTGTATCGAGTCACTCGCGAGCACGATGGCCAAGTCGGCGAGGCCCTTGTAGTAGGCGGTTAGCATTGCTAACGAGAGCCCGATGATACCAGCGATTCCCATGGCGACAGTGGCGATGGTGAGCGATATCCTCGCTCCGAACACCACCTGTGTGAACAAGTCCTTCCCATTTGTCGCTGTCCCGAAGGGATGGAATCTGCCGTAGTCGTCGTAGGTCATCGGCGCGACGTTCTCGTCACCGGCACCCTGCGAACCAGACCCGAGGTTGGCTTCGCCGACGAGAACCGTCTGGACGGACTGGCTCTCGTCGTCCCAGTAGCTGACTTCGTAGTCGTACGGTTGGAGGATGTTCTCCTCCATGGTGGTCGGTCCGAGCGCGGGGGCGAATACCGCCATAACCACAAACGTGATAGTAATGATAAGTCCAAACTGGCCCCAGGTGTGACCCCGGAAGCGGTTGACGACGTCGTCACGCGGCGTCCAGTCGACGCGGCGGTAGAATCGTCGGTAGCGATTGTAGCCGTTCCAGAGCCAACCGAGGATTGCGAAGGCGTACGCGTACACGACGGTGACGCGAATCGCCCACGCCGCGGCGGGTGAGAGACCGAGGAAGGTTCCGATCCACTGCGACCCGTCCCAGTAGCCCTGATTCGGGATGAAGTCGCGGGAGACGAGCGTCGGGATGCCTTTGAGCGACTCCTGGAGAGAACTCACTGCGGCGGCACCGGGGTCTCCCGGCAGGAGGTTGACGATGACGCCAGCGATGGCACCGAGGACCTGAAGGATTGCGCCAAGTTCGACGCCGAGGAGGACCACACCGACTGCGGCCCAAATCAGCGCTGGTTGGGGATTCTCAGCGACTCGTTGTCGAAGCGGTATTTCGGTTTCTGTTGGTGTACTCACTGTGATTCACCCCTCGTACCCGACGCGCGGGTCGATGACTGTGTACAGGAAGTCCTGCAGGATGTTCGTGCCAACCAGGATGAGGATGAAGATGTACATCAGCGTCCCGATGAGTGGCAAGTCGCCGTTGATGGCTGCGTTGAAGAACAGCCATCCGAGCCCGTTGATGGCGAAGACGGTCTCGACGAAGACGGACCCGCCGAGAAGCAAGAACGCCTCGCCAGTGATGATGGGAACGAGCGGGATGAGCGCGTTGCGGAAGATGTGCTTCCAGACGAGCGAGCGACCGGAGACACCTTTCGCGCGGGCCGTCTCGACGTAGTTCGAGTTGATGGTCTCGAGGACTGCCGTCCGGCCGATACGCATCTCGTTACCCATCGACGCCGACCCGAGGACGAGCGCCGCAGGTGCAATCTGCTTGGTCGCCCTGACGAACGAGTTAATCCATCCACCCGGGTCTTCGATGAATCCCTGTAGCGGTGATTGGAAGAAGCCGAGCGCCGGCGGTGTGACGACGTTCGTCTTCACAATCCACGTCTGCCACGTGAAGAACCCATTCGTCCACTGCCCGGTCTGTGAGAGGGCAGTGACGAGCATAATCGCCAACCAGAAGTTCGGCATCGCACGCCAGACGATTCCGCCGAACGATGCGACGTAATCGGAGAGCGTGTTCGGGTTCAGCCCGGCGTAGAATCCGAGCGGAATCCCGACGAACAGGGCGATGAGGACCGACCAGAAGCCGAGCCAAATCGTCCGCGGTGCGTACACCTGGATGAGTTCGTACGCAGTCGTCCCGGGCGCGATGACCCACGACTGGCCGAGTTGGAAGGTGAACAGCCGGTACATGAAGTCGAAGTACTGGCTCCAGAGTGGTTGGTTCAATCCGAGGTTATTTCGAATCTGCTCGGCCGCCTGAGGGTTGTATTGCGTCCCCAAAATCGCTGAGACGGGGTCGAGGGGACCCAGGCGGATGAGCGCAAACGTAATCGTCGTCCCGAAGATGACGACAGGAATCGACATCAGTACCCTGCGGAGGAAGTACTGCCATCGACTCATGGCATCACCTCGCAGACCGTTCGAGCGGACATTATTGTACAGGTTTAATGAGTGGGATGGATATGTCTTGCGCTTCGGAGTCTTAATCTCGAACTTTCGAGACCTCTTTCATCCCAATCTTACAGATAGCGGTGACTAACTGCACGCATGTCAAAAATATTTGAGCGTTCTGATTTCGGCGACGGGCGCGTGACCGTTGCCGGTGTGAACGCGATTACCGGTTGAGGGTAACGTTGTTCAGCTTCTGGCGGCTCGGACCCATGCCACCGAACGGCTCGATGTTGACGGTGTCGTACCAGAACCGCTCGTCCTTGCGGTTGTAGATGGTGAGCATCGCGACGTCGTCCCAGTTGGATTCCTCGATTTCGACGTAGGCTTCGTCGCGAACTGCCTGAGCGTCGTCGGTCGGCGCTGGGTTGTTGACGACGCGCTGGTAGGCGTCGGTCGCCTTCTGGTAGGAATCGCCGTTGTCGGACGTCCAGTTGACGTACGAGATGGGACCCTGCTGGGAGGTGTCCGTTTGCGGCGGGTTGAGCAGCTGGAGGAAGTTGTCCGCTGCTGGCCAGTCAGCAATCCAGCCGAGGGTGTACGCTTCGAGCTGACCGTTGCGGCCGCGCTCGAGGAGCGTCGAGAAGTCGGCCTTCTGAATCTTCATGTTGACGTGAGCCGACGCGAGCTGGTCGCGCAGGATCTTCGCCATCTCCTCCCACGTGTCGGAGTTGTACTGGGTCCACTGGACCTCGAACTTGTTGTCCGGGCCGTAGCCAGCCTCTTCCATGACCTCGCGGGCCTTCTGGATGTTGGTCTCGGCGACGCCGTACGGGTAGTCAGACTCGACCTTCTCCTGTGCGGCCTGTGCGCCACCCGGGTAGATGGTCGGCGGCGTGAAGATGTACGCCGGGGAGCCGCGGCCCTTGAACACTTCTTCGACCATCTGGTCTTGGTTCAGGACGTACGCGAACGCCTGGCGGACCGGCTTGGGGACCTTCTTCATGTTGAAGCCAACGTAGAAGATGGACAGGGTCGGAACGCCGACGTAGTTGACCGTCTTGCCGTTGCGGACCGGGCCGTACGTACCGATTTCACGGCCGAACTCGTCCGTCGACTCGATAGAGACCTTACCGGGGTCGTATTGAGCCGTCGGCATGCTGAAGTAGTCCGCGTTCTCGTTCATCGCGTAGTTGTAGCGGGCCGTGTCGTCCTCGATGACCTGCCAGCGGACGTTGTCGACCTGCGCGGCATCTCCGTAGTAGTCGTCGTACTTGGAGACGGCTGCTGCGGTACCCTTCTCCCAGAAGGCGAGTTCGAACGGACCTGCGCCGACAGGGTTCTTGCTGGCGAAGTCCGTGTACTCCATCTCGCCCTCGTACTCGTCGAGGTCACCGACGATACCTTCGGGGTATGCGGCGAACGAGGTGTACGCGAGCATCTCGAGGGTGTCGTGGAACGGCTCGCTGAGGTTGACGACGAGTTCGGTGTCGCTCGGGGCTTCGACGCCGAGCGAACCGGGCACGTAGCTACCTTCGCTGTCCGTCTCGTGTTCGACACCGATGGAGTCGAGGATGAAGTAGGCGCGGCGGCTGTTCTCGGATGCGGCGAGACGCTCCCACGCGTAGGCGAAGTCAGCTGCTTTGACTGCGCGACCGTCGTGGTAGGTCGCGTCTTCGAGCTGGAACGTGTAGGTCGTGAAGTCTTCCGAGGACGTGTAGTCCGCGGCGAGTTCGTTCTCGACCGTCGGGAGGCCGTCCGGATAGGACATCAGGCAGTCGAAGACCTGCTGAATGATGATACCGGACGAGGTGTCGGTCGCTGCGACGGGGTCGAGCGTGGTGATCGTCCCCGTGAGGATGCGCTGGAAGACGGACCCGGACAGCTCGGTACCGGTGTCTTCGGTCTCCGTCTGCTGTTCGGTCGTGGTCTCTTCCTGCCCACCCGATTCGGTCGTTGTCTCTTCACCGTTACCGCCGGTACAACCAGCGAGAGCGGCGGCCGTTGCGGCCCCACCCGTTGCCTTCAGGAAACGACGACGCGAGAGTTTGTTAGTGTCTGGCATTCGGGCCAATCTTCCCAGTCCTTGTGGATAAACTTACCGTATTCGATTTGTTTGATATAGTATAGCGTGGTAGGGGTGTAGTTCCCTACCTAAACGGCGAATTCTGCCACACGAATCGCTCAAACGGTCATTTTAATATCTAAACCGGTTTTCGAGGCAACAGAATCGTGCGAGACGACATTTGCACGTCTTCCGTTTCGGGCAACTTATATAGGGGTGACACTATGTATCATACATGACGCCGGATGCGAAGGCTTCCGTCGACGACTCGGGCGCCGAGGTTATGGCCTCGGTGGACAGCACCCAGACGGGCCAGCGTCTTATTATCGCGGACATCTCCCGCGACGACGCATGGCTCGCGGCCGACGTAGCCGACGCACTCGCACTCGACGACTGGCGATAACCAGTCCGGCACCGACGACTCGATTTTTCCGTTCGTCCACTGGCGGACGAGACCATTTACATTTTAGTCCGACTCGCTCGTGGTACGTCGCATGAACGCTCGAGCGGTGACAGTCAGCGAGGAGTATCTCGCACGCCTCGAACACGGTGCAGACTGGCGCGAGGAGATTGAGGAGTTCTGCGCGCGGAAGGGTATCGAGTCCGCGTGGTTCAACGCGATGGGGGCCGTGCAGGACGCCGAAATCTGGTTCTACGACCAGGACGACCAGGAGTATCAGTCTGTCACGTTCGACGAACCGCTCGAAGTCGCCGCCTGCGTGGGGAACGTCTCACTCCTCGACGGCGAACCGTTCGCCCACACGCACGCGGTACTCTCCCGACGAAGCGGTCAGTCGCTGGCAGGGCACCTCGACTCGGCGACAGTCTTCGCCGGCGAGGTGAACCTCCGCGCGTTCGACGAACCACTCGAACGCGAACACGACGACGTAACCGACCTGGACCTCTGGTTGTAAACCGTGCGAGAGGAGGACGAGCGCTACTTCGCGCGCATCGAAGACCGTCTCGACGAAGCGTTCGAGTTAGCGCGCGCCGCGAAAGCGCAGGGACACGACCCAAAGACGAACGTGGAGATTCCGGTCGCCAAGGACATGGCCGACCGTGTCGAGAACATTCTCGGCATCGACGGCGTCGCCGAACGCGTCCGTGAACTCGAAGGGCAGATGTCTCGCGAAGAGGCGGCGCTGGAACTCGTGACCGACTTCGTCGACGGCAACGTCGGTGACTACGACTCACGCGAAGGCAAAGTGGAAGGTGCGGTTCGAACCGCCGTCGCCCTCCTTACCGAAGGTGTGGTCGCCGCACCAATCGAGGGAATCGACCGTGTCGAGATTCTCGAGAACGACGACGGAACCGAGTTCGTCAACGTCTACTACGCCGGCCCGATTCGCTCTGCGGGTGGGACCGCACAGGCACTCTCGGTTCTCGTCGCCGACTACGCCCGGTCGCTGCTCGGCATCGACGAGTACAAGACACGAAACGACGAGGCGGAGCGTTACGTCGAGGAAATCAACCTCTACGACAAGGAGACCGGGCTTCAGTACTCGCCGAAGGACAAAGAGACCCGATTCATCGCCGAGAACATGCCCATCATGCTCGACGGTGAGGCGACGGGTGACGAAGAGGTGTCTGGCTACCGTGACCTCGAACGCGTCGACACCAACTCCGCCCGTGGTGGGATGTGCCTCGTCATGGCAGAGGGAATCGCCCTCAAGGCCCCGAAGATTCAGCGGTACACTCGGCAACTCGACGAAGTCGACTGGCCGTGGTTACAGGACCTCATCGACGGAACCATCGGCAAAGACAGTGGGAAAGACGAGTCTGAAGCCGAAGACGGGGACGCCGAGTCCGGCGAGGGTGACGAGGCCGCGGCAGAAGTCGACGACGACGAGACGTCACCGGACGAACCCGAGGGCTCCGTCCGCGTCGAACCCGCGACGAAGTTCCTCCGTGACCTCATCGCTGGCCGTCCGGTCTTCGGCCACCCCTCTGCACCCGGCGGGTTCCGTCTCCGGTACGGCCGCGCCCGCAATCACGGATTCGCAACCGCGGGGGTCCACCCCGCCACGATGCACATCGTGGACGACTTCATCGCCACCGGGACGCAGATAAAGACCGAACGCCCCGGGAAAGCGGGCGGTGTCGTCCCCGTCGACTCCATCGAGGGGCCGACGGTCAGACTCGCCAACGGTGACGTTCGCCGTATCGACGACCCCGAAGAGGCCGAAGAACTCCAGAACGGGGTCGAGAAGATTCTGGACCTCGGCGAGTACCTCGTCAACTTCGGCGAGTTCGTCGAGAACAACCACCCGTTGGCACCCGCGTCGTACGTCTTCGAGTGGTGGATTCAGGACTTCGAGGCGACAGATGCCAACGTCCAAGCACTCCGGGACGACCCGACTATCGACCTCGAACATCCGAGCGTGGACGACGCGCTCTCGTGGGCGACCGAGTTCGACGCGCCACTCCACCCCGAGTACACGTATCTCTGGCACGACGTCTCGATCGAGCAGTTCGACCGACTCGCAGACGCTGTCGCCGCCGGCGATATCGCCGCCGCGGAGGCGGACGGCGGGACCGGCGTCGGCGTCGATGCCGACAACGAACCCGAAGGAGGTGAACAGGGGACGCTCGTCCTCGAACATACGTCCGAGGTCCGCGAGACACTCGAACACCTCCTCGTCGCGCACCGTCAGACCGACGACGAACTCCGTGTTCCCATCTGGCGGCCCCTCGCGCGGACGCTCGGTCTCACCGACGACCGGGAACGGACGTGGACGCTCGACGACCTGTCTGAACGCGCCCGCGTGTGGGACGAGGGTGACAACGCCATCGAGGCCGTCAACGAAGTCGCTCCATTCGCCGTCCGCGAACGCGCACCGACCCGCATCGGAAACCGGATGGGTCGCCCGGAGAAGTCCGAGCGCCGTGACCTCTCGCCGGCAGTCCACACGCTCTTTCCCATCGGCGAAGCAGGTGGCAGTCAGCGCGACGTCGGCGACGCCGCCCGCGAGTTCGGTGAGTCCGGCAAGCGCGGCCACGTCTCCGTCCGAGTCGGGAAGCGGAAGTGCCCCGACTGCGGGGCGTTCGGGTTCAAGTCGAAGTGCGAGCAGTGCGGTGGCCACACCGAACCACACTACGAGTGTGACGACTGTGGCACCGTCGTCGAACCCGACGAGTCTGGTCGCGTCTACTGTGAACGGTGTGAGTGGGACGTCGAGAGCGCCGAGTGGCAGGAGATAGACCTGAACACCGAGTACAGAAACGCACTCGAATCCGTCGGTGAACGCGAGTCCTCGTTCAAGATTCTGAAGGGCGTGAAGGGTCTCACCTCCGCGAACAAGACGCCCGAACCCATCGAGAAAGGTGTCCTCCGGGCGAAACACGACGTCTCGTCGTTCAAAGACGGGACCGTCCGCTACGACATGACCGACCTGCCTGTCACGTCGGTTCGCCCCGAGGAACTCGACGTGACGGCCGACCACTTCCGTGAACTCGGCTACGAGACGGACATCGACGGTGAACCCCTCCGCTTCGACGACCAACTGGTCGAACTCAAAGTACAGGACATCGTCCTCTCGAACGGCGCGGCGCGGCACATGATGCAGACGGCGAACTTCGTCGACGACCTCTTAGAGCAGTTCTACGGCCTCGACCGGTTCTACCAGATGGAAGAACGCGACGACCTCATCGGCGAACTCGTCTTCGGGATGGCACCCCACACGTCCGCGGCAGTCGTCGGCAGAGTCGTCGGATTCACGACAGCAGCGGTCGGGTACGCGCATCCGTACTTCCACGCCGCGAAGCGGCGGAATTGTGACGGTGACGAAGACTGTGTCATGCTGCTCATGGACGGCCTTCTCAACTTCTCCAAGGAGTTCCTCCCCGACAAACGCGGTGGGCAGATGGACGCGCCACTCGTGATGTCCTCGCGCATCGATCCCTCGGAAATCGACGACGAGGCGCACAACATGGACATCGTTCGGCAGTACCCGCGAGAGTTCTACGAGGCCACTCTCCGGATGGAAGACCCAGACGATTGGGAAGACGAGGTCACAATCGCCGAGGAGTACCTCGGAACCGACCGCGAGTACACAGGGTTCAACCATACACACGACACGACGGACATCGCCGCGGGTCCGGACCTCTCTGCGTACAAGACGCTCGGGTCGATGATGGACAAGATGGATGCACAACTCTTCCTCGCGCGGAAACTTCGCGCAGTCGACGAGACTGACGTGGCAGAACGCGTCATCGAGGGCCACTTCCTGCCAGACCTCATCGGGAACCTTCGTGCGTTCTCCCGACAGGAGACACGCTGTCTCGACTGCGGGGAGAAGTACCGCCGGATGCCACTCACCGGTGAGTGTCGCGAGTGTGGTGGGCGGGTGAACCTCACCGTTCACCAAGGGTCCGTAAACAAGTACATGGACGTCGCCATCGACGTCGCAGAGGAGTTCAACTGCCGCGACTACACGAAACAGCGCCTCGAAGTGCTCGAAAAGAGCCTCGAATCCATCTTCGAGAACGACAAGAACAAACAATCTGGCATCGCGGACTTCATGTAGGTTCTGTCGAGCGGTTTTTCCTCCAGGTTTTCGAGCCGAGTGGCCCGTTCACTCGGCGTGGAAAAAGTGGGGAACGAACAATCTGGCATCGCGGACTTCATGTCGGTCTGAGTCGACTCTCCTCCCGGTTTCCGGTAGTCTCTGTCATCTCTGTTCTGCTCCGAGTGCGTGGAACCGCCTCGTAGAAACGACGGACACTGTTCTCGCCGGGGACAACACTGTAGTCGTACTGTGATATCCGGCCCCGAGTCTGCACTTCAGGTGTGCGATGTGTCTTTTTATCACGTCTCTCTAGAATGTCGTACGTTCGTACCCATCCTCGTCCAGCAGTGACTAGTGTTTCTCCGGCGCGCGCGTAAGGCAAACATTGCCACACTGCTAACTGGCACGCGTTGCTCTCGGTGACTGTTGTGCTGTGCACCGACTGCAGTCCGAGAGACCTGTACTGAAGTGGGTGAAGGAGTCTCCATCCTGTGGCGGTCCATCTCGTGGTGGCTATCGAGGACTGTTTCAGACCACAGCACAATTCTATATCGCGCTATTCAGTTTATTATTTATACGACGGGGATATCGAGCCGTCTCGTCTGAGACGGCGCTGGCCGTCCGAATTTAGGTGGCTCCGTGACGTATGTTCACACATGAGTGGTGAGACACAGCCAACCGTCGGCATGGCGGTGTACGCGAAGGATGGGACCAAAATCGGCAGTATCCGGGGATTCGACGAAGACGGGTTCTACGTCACGACCCGCGAGGGATTCGCCGCGATGTCCATCGAACACGAACGCGCGGGCCACGAGTTCGGCGAAGCGGAGTTGATGTGGCGGTGCAGTGACTGCGGCGAGATGGGTGACATCGAGCAGTTACCCGACTCCTGTCCGAACTGCGGCGCGGCGCGCGAGTACATCTACTACTGGACCGAAGACTGACTCCCGAAAGGTCCCGATTTTTATCACCCGATGAGTACCTGTAGCCATGCGAATCCTCGTCTTCGGCGCGGGTAGCCTCGGAACCCTCGTCGGCGGACTCCTCGCGTCGGTACACGACGTGACGCTGGTCGGCCGGAACCGACACGTTTCGCGCGTCTCGAAGACTGGTCTCGATATCGTCGATGCCGAGTCCGCGCACGTCTCACCGGCGGCGACGACGACCGAAACAGGCCACGATGCAGACCTTGCACTCGTGACCGTCAAGTCGTTCGACACGCCCGCGGCGGCCGAGGCCCTCGAAGCGTGCGACGTCGATGCCGTCCTCTCGCTCCAAAACGGCATGACCGAAGAGGTACTCGAATCGGCCCTCGACGTGCCCGTTCTCGCGGGAACTGCGACCTACGGTGCTCGCCTCGTCGCCCCCGGCCGTGTCGAGTGTACAGGCATCGGCCGCGTCGTCTTAGGTGTCCTTGATGGCGGCACCTCACCCCTCGCCGAACGGGTTGGAAAGGCCTTCCGCGACGCGGGCATTCGGACGCTCGTCGCCGCCGACATGCCTCGCCGACGGTGGGAGAAACTCGCCGTAAACGCCGGTATCAACGCCGTCACTGCACTCTCGCGGGTCGAAAACGGGGGACTCGCAGCCGGCGAGGCAAGCGAGGTCGCCCACCGCGCCGCACGAGAGACTGCCCGCGTCGCCCGATTCGAGGGTGCTCGACTCCCGAACCGTGTCGCCCGCGAGGCCATCGACCGCGTCATCGACCAGACCGCCGCCAACCGGTCGTCCATGCTCCAGGACGTCGAGGATGGAAAGCGAACCGAGGTGGACGCAATCAATGGTGCAGTCGTCGATACCGCCGAACAATACGACTACGAAGTGCCGACGAATCGAACGCTCGCGGCGCTCTTACGGGCGTGGGAACGAGGAGAAGGGCTTCGGTAGAGGGAGAGGTGCTTCGGTCAGGTAGTCGAGTCGGTTATTCGAGGTATCCTAAGTCGCGGAGTCGTTCCTGTGCTTCGTCGTCCATCTGGTCGACTGAATCGTCTGACACGTCGGTGCCGAGGGCGTCAGTCCACGCGCCACCGGCCGCGTCTTCGAACTCACTGAGTGCGGCCTCCGTCTCGGCGATGGCCTCGTCGTCTGATTCGGCGAGGTTCTCGGTCTCGTCGGGGTCCTCGTCGAGGCGGTAGGCCTCGTCTTCGATGCGGTCGATTCGGGTGTACTTGGCGTCGGTACGGCGGGCAGACCGCATCCGCGAGTAGAATCGTGAGTCCTCTGGGAGGGAGATTCCCGCCTTCGAGGCCTTCTCTTCTAATTGCTTGAGTTCGACGACTGGGCGCGAGTATTCGACGAAGGCGTACTGCCCATCGTGGTGCTGTCCGGGGTCGCCGTTGCTCGCGTCCGCGAAGTCGCGATAGTTCGCCGAGAGGAGCGACCGGGTTCGGTCGAGTGCGACGACGCTGTCGCCGGACTTGGCTGGTTCGCCGCCTTCGACGCCTAGCGAGTCGAGAACCGTGTGGTAGAGGTCGACGAGTTCGACCTGGTCGTCGCGACGTCCGGTTCCGAGCGCCGGATGTTTGACCATGAGCGGGACGTTGATGAGCGGGTCGTACAGGCAGAATTCGTGGCCGTAGAGGCCGTGTTCGCCGTGGAGTTCGCCGTGGTCGGCGCAGACGACGACCATGGTGTCGTCCCACTGGTCTGTCTCTTTGAGGTGGTCGAACAGGCGGGTGAGTTGGTCGTCGATGTGGGCGATTTCGGCGTCGTAGAGACCGCGGATGTCCTCCCACTCGTCGTCGTCTATCTCGTACGCGCCGGCGTTGTACTCCTTCGAATTCTGGCACACTTCGGTCGAATCGACGCCCGGTGCGAACTGCTCTTTGTACTTCTTGGGTGGGTGGTACGGCAGGTGTGCGTCCATGAGGTTGATGAACGCGAAGAACTGGTCGGAGTCGTCGACGAAGTCGATGGTTCGGTCGACGACGGCAGGCGTCTTCGAGTCAGCGCCTTCACCACCGGCGAGGTACTCGTGGGCGGTGTTGCCGAGGCTGACGAGTTTGTCGGCGAGCGCCCGGAGGGTGTCGCTGTCGTTCATCGTCTTCCACGCCTTCGCCAACGGGCCGGAGAGGAAGTCGCCCGGCATGACCTCGAAGAAGTTGTCCTGGTCTGCGAACCCGTCGGTCAGGTGGGTGTAGGGCGTAATCCACGCGTTCGAGGAGTAACACGCGGTGTCGTATCCGGCCGCCGAGAGCGTCTGGGCCAGCGTGGTCGCGCCTTCGAGGTAGGGGTTCTCCTGGTCGGCCCCGTGTTGACTCGGGTACATTCCAGTGAAGAGCGACGCGTGGACGGGGAGCGTCCACGGCGCGGGCGCGACGGCCTGTTCGAAGACGGTCGCCTCTTCGGCGAACTTGTCGAGGCCCGGCGTCGTCGGGCGGTCGTAGCCGTACGGCGTGAGGTGGTCCTTGCGGACCGTGTCCATGACGACGAAGAGGACGTTCTCGGGCGACTCGGCTGTCATACCCGTGGGTGGGGTGTAGTCGCCGATAAAACTCCTGTTCTCTGTCGCCGGTCGAACAGAAAGAACCCGAGAACCCGGCTTAGAAGGGTGCTTGCGGACCTTGGTCGTCTTCGCGGTCCTCGCTCGTGTCTCCGGGGAACGATGGGCTCACGTCGCCGCCACGGCTCGCGCCACCCATGTCGCCGCCCATGCCGGTGTCGGCGTGGACTTCGTTGATTTCGGGGATTTCCTTGACCATGCGGGTCTTGATGGCCTGGATGGTCATCGGGGAGATGCCACACCCAGAGCAAGCGCCGCCGAGGAGGACCGTGACCTCACCGGTCTCGCGGTCGAGGTCGCGGATAGCCGCGCTACCGCCGTGCATCTGGATTTGCGGGAAGTTCCGACGGAGGAAGTTCACGACACGCTCTTTGAGGTCGTCTTCGCCGTCCTGCGTCTCCGTGCTCATGGACGCGCGTTCGGGGTGAACGGGCTTAGGCCTTTGGTTCGGTTACGCTTCGACGCCGAAGACGCGGTGCAGTTCACCTTCGATTTCGTCGACGTAGCGGTCGAGAACGGCGTCGAGTTCGTCGTCCGCGATTTCGACCGCAGTCAGTCGCTCCGGCGGGTTCTCGGGGAGTTCGACCCGGAACTCACCATCTTCGTAGAAGGGTTCAGACTCGTTGAGAATCTGCTGGTCGATGCCGTGGATGAGCGTCGAGTCGAACTCGTCGTTCATCGTCTCGAACGCGTTCTTGTACGCCCGCTGGAGTTGGGGGAAGTAGTGGACGTATTTGTCTTCGAACTTCTCCGGGTCGAAGTCGGTCATACTCGGAGATTTCCCACTCGCAGCAAAAAATCGGACGATTGGTCGGTGCGCGCTCGGCGTAGTGCGTCGACTGCCGTTTCGTATAGCATCTGCCCGTTTATGCCACGGTCGATGGAGAGATTGCGATGTCTCGTGAAACCGGGTCTAGTGTCGCTGACGGCGCAAACCCTTTCGATTAGCCGTGGCTCAACAGTGCATCGGGTCTCGAAAATGGAGTGACGTGGTGCGCGTCACTCGATGAGTGGGCTGTCCACGCGCGCGGCGCTGAGTTCGCTCGCCACGAAGATGGACACGAGTTCGCTGATTAGTTCGTCGTACGACTCGTCCTCTTCGAGGATTGCGTCCAGTCGCTCGACGGTTCGACGGTCCAACTCGACCGTCTCTGTTTGTACCTCCGGTTCGTACCCGACCGGGTATTCGTATTCGAATTTGTTTGTTCTCGCGGTCGCCATCGTCTTGCCCCTCTCCGGCCGTGACGGCCGGCACCGTGTGATACACGAGCATACAATATGAGGATTTCGCGGAAATAGCGGGTGAGACGCAATGTATGCCGTCTTTCGTGAGACCTTCACCACCACACTATAAATCGCATGTCGCGATACAAAATGGCGTGGTTCCTTCCGAAAATTCGTGCGCGGCGAGCAGGCCTGTCTGAACCGCTACTGGGTCCGTGATAGTGGGACCGTACTCACCGATTCAGCCACGTGGTATTTGTTCTCAAGGAACATATTGGGGGCATGCCGAGTGACGCGGACCGCTACAACAAGAAGGGGGTGCTGAAGAAGAAACAGTACAAGCGCGAGTTGAACCGTCTGCAAGAAGAACTGGTTAAACTCCAGTACTGGATTAAAGAAGAGAACCTGCGGGTGTGTGTCGTCTTCGAGGGACGCGACGCCGCGGGGAAAGGTGGCGTCATCAAGCGTATCACCCGCCGACTCAACCCGCGGGTCGCCCGTGTCGTCGCTCTCGGAACGCCCACAGAACGCGAGAAGGGCCAGTGGTACTTCCAGCGCTACGTCGAACAACTCCCCACAGAGGGCGAGATGGTGTTGTTCGACAGAAGTTGGTACAACCGCGCGGGTGTCGAACGCGTGATGGGCTTTTGCACCGACGAAGAGTACGAAGAGTTCCTGCGGACGTGTCCCGAGTTCGAGCGGATGCTCGTCCGGTCCGGTATCGTACTCATCAAGTACTGGTTCTCCATCAGCGACGAGGAGCAAGAACGGCGGTTCCAGAAGCGCAACGAGGACCCGAAGCGCCGGTGGAAACTGAGTCCGATGGACCTCGAAGCACGCTCGCAGTGGGTCGAGTACTCGAAAGCGAAAGACGCGATGCTGGAACACACGGACATCGAGGAAGCCCCGTGGAACGTCGTCCACGCCGACGTGAAGCGCCACGCGCGATTGAACTGTATCTCACATCTACTGGACCAGATTCCGTACGAAGACCTGACGCCCGACCCCATCGAACTCCCGCCGCGACAGAACGCCGACTACGAACGCCCGCCCATCGACGACCAGAACTGGGTGCCCGCACGGTTCGGGTCGAACCCGGTGGACGACGACTGAGTCGGCGGGTCTATTCTAACTGCTCGCCGACGATGCGGTCCGCCTCGGCGATGAACTCCGCGACGGTCCCGTTCGGAATCGTCGCGCCCGCCGCGACGTTGTGACCGCCGCCGTCGCCGCCGACTGCTCGGGACGCCTCGCGCATGACGACAGAGAGGTCCAGTCCGTTTCTGACCATCACGTACGACCCGCGGGAGGAGACTTTCACGTCGCCGTCTTCGTTCTCTGCGAAGGCTAACACGGGGATTCCGTTCCGCGTCGCGTCCGTTCCGACGGCCATCCCGGCGACGATGCCGACGATGGTCTCGCGTATCTCGTCGCCGGCGTCGAACCACTGGAGGTTCTCCTCGACCGTTACGCCGTGTTCTTTCACCCACTGGAGGCCGTTCGAGAGGTTCTTGCGGTGGTTCCGAAGGAGTCTCCGCGCCCTATCGAGTGCGCGGTCACGGTCACCGAGACAGACTGCGAGGCCGACGTCGCCGCGGTCGTAGCGGGCCGTCGCGTTCAACAGCGTCGAGAACTCACTCACGTCGCGGAGTTCGGTCCCTTCCTGTTCTTCCGAGAGGACGTACGTCGTCCCCACGAGGTCGTCGATTCGTCTGGCTGGCACCCCGCTGGCGATGGCCCGGCGAATCAGGGCGCTGGCGAGCGTCTGTCGCTGGTCTCCCGTGAGGTCGACCCACCGTTTCCACTCGCCGTCGTCGTCACGGCAGGGCACGTCGAGTTCGGTCAGGAACTCGATAGCGCCGGCCTCGTTGTTCGAGATGCCGGGAATGCGCACGTCTGTCGCGTACTGGAGGAGTTTCGGAAGCGCACGCGTCTGCCGACCGTAGATTCGGAGGTCGGTCCCTTCCTCGACGACGCCGGCGGCGACGCCTTCCTCGACGATGCCCTCGTTGGCACCGGTGAGCGTCCCGTTGGTATCCTGCATGTCGCCGACTGCGCCGACGACGGCGAGGGCGGCGAGGTCGCGGTTGTCGCCGCCGTCGGGTTCGAGTGCGCGCGCGAGGACGTAACTCGCACCCGCCCCGGAGAGTTCGGTGGCCCCGTCGAGGCCGAACCGAAGCGGGTTGAGGTGGTGTTCGGTCTCGACTCCATCTGCGGGCTGGTGGTGGTCGGCGATGACCGGGTGGAAGTCACCCGCCGCTTCGTGCTCGGCGATGATGTCGAGTTGCCCGCTGCCGAAGTCGGTAAAGAGGACAGTGTCGTAGTCGGTCGCCGCGATGTCCGCGATAGCCCGTTCGTCGAGTTGCCGACAGAACACTGTCTCGAACGGAATCTCGGCGCGTTCGAGTGCCAGCGAGGCGATGCCGGCGCTGGTCAACCCGTCGGCGTCGATGTGCGACGCGAGGAGTACCCGGTCGGCGTCGCGGAGGCGGTCGGCGCACGCCGCGGCGTGTTCGGACAGGTCGGGGACGGGGCCTTCCATCTGTAGGGTACTCACGTCGTCATCGGCATAAACGCTGGCAGTTCGGCGAAGAACGTCTCGGTGCGACTGTCGGCCACGACGTGCGGCAGTGGTCTCGTGTTCGTACAAAAACCTTCGTTGGAGGGCGTGGGGGACTCTCGATTCCCGTGCTGTGGATTATCGCTCGAAGAACCGCCGCGTCGCCGCCCGGCACTCGTCGTCGGCACGAATCTCTTGGAAGGCACCGCGAATGCGCTCACGGGTGCCCGGATTGGCCGCGCCGACTGCCGCGTGTCGTTTCGCCAGCCGAGTCGAACGCCGCGGCGACGTGGCGATGGACTCGACCAACTCGCCGACCGTCGCTTCCAGTTCGTCGTCCGGGACGACGCGGTTGACGAGTCCCCACTCGGCCGCCCGGTCCGCGTCGATTGGGTCACCGATCAGCGCGAGTTCCATGAGTCGCTTCTTGCCGACGGTTTCGGCCACGCGTTCGACTGCGTAGGGAGGGTACGCGCCGATTGTCGTCTCGGGGAGCGCGAACGTGGCGTCCGGTACGGCGACGGCGAGGTCACACGCGGCGACGAGTTCGCACCCCCCGCCGTAGGCGAGGCCGTTGACCGCCGCGACGACCGGAACGTCCAGCGACTCGATGCCGAACAGTACGTCGTAGAGGCAGTCGGTGAGTTCTTCTACGTCGTCTGCTGTCTCCGCGCCTTCGATGAGCGCAATGTCGTCACCGGCGCAAAACACGTCTTCGACCCCCGTGAGGACTGCGACCCGCGACTCGTCTGCCGCCCGGTCGAGACCGTCACGGAGCTCCTGCCACCCCTTGAGGTGGAGGGCGTTCATCTTCTCGGGTCGGTCGAGCGTCAGCCAACTGGCGTCGCCGCGAGTGTCGTATCGTAACATGACACACAGTGCGCAGACGAGCGAGAATAGTCTGGGGGTTCACATGTGACAGTCGTCGGTACTCGCTGCGAGTCACGTCATCGAAGACGCCGCGTGACGACGAACAGCAGACTCGCCGCCGCCACGGTGGAGACTGCGACGAGCGCCCACCCGGCCCCGTAGCCAACCGACTCCACGACGATGCCGAACAGCGGTGGCGCGAGCAGTCCGCCCGTGTTGAGCGCGGTCTGTCCGCCGGCGGTCGCCGCGCCGATATCGTCGTCGTCGACGACGCCGCTCAGACAGGAGTAGAACACGCCAGTCGACCCGTGGATAGTGAGGCCGAGGGCGACGAACACGAGTGTAGTGAAGACCAGCGACCCGCCCGACCACGCGAGGAGGCCGAAGAGGGCGATTGCACCTGCGAGTTGGACGAGTGCGACAGTCGCCGCGCCGCGCGCCCCGCCGAGTCGGTCGGCGAGACTTCCCGCACCGATTCGTCCGATGCTCCCGGTGACTTGCGTCGCCGCGAGGACGCCACCCGCGAGTGCTGGACCCGTTCCGACGACGTCCTGCACGTAGAGGACGGTGTAACCGAGCATCGAGAAGATGGACGCGCCGATGAACAACGCGGCGGCGACGAGTGCGACGTAGGCTCGGTTGTCACCCAATCCTGCGAGTCGCGGGCGTTCGAGGCGGCCGGTTCCAGGACTCCCTCGATAGCGGGCAGCGAACAGGAGTGCGTACCCGAAGGCGACGACGGCGATGAGCCAAAACCCGACTTGCCACGCGGCGACGACGGCGATGCCCGTCACGATGAGCGACGAGGCACCGCTCCCGACGGTGACGCCGACCTGCTTCAGCCCCATCGCGAGGTTCTTGCTCCCGGCGGGCGCGGCGTCGACGATGCCGCGGTTCGACGCGGGCATCGCCGTCGAGTAGGCCGCACCGAGCAGACCGGCGGTCCCCAACAAGAGTGCGTACGACGGCGCGAACGAGACGCCGACGAGGGCGACGGCGAGTGCGGCGAGACCGACGACCATCACCGGTTTTTCGCCGTAGCCATCGACTGCCGCACCGCTTGGGAACAAGAACAGCGTGTACCCGAGCAGACCGGCGGTGAGAAAGACCCCGACGAGTGACTCGGACAGCGAGAACGCCTCGCGGACGAACCCCGTCGCGGCGAAGATGGTGTAGTAACAGAGACTGGCGGCCGTCTGCCACCCGGCGACGGTTGCGACGGCGCGCCACGACCCCTCGGTTTCCGACGCACGTGTCGCACTCGTACCCGAGTCGTGGCGGCGCGCCCCCGTCACTCGTGATACGTCGGTGCCGCCGTCTCCACGACGTCGCACGCGAGTGCTTCGAACGTCGCCTCGCTCGGGACCACGTCGACGTCGATACCGAGCGATTCGGCAGTCTCCCGTGTCGGAGCGCCGATTGCGCCCACGATGGCCGCGTTCAGCCCAGCGATTGCGTCCTCGCGGATGCCACGCTCGTCGGCGGCGTCGAGGAAATGTTCGACCGTGAGCGACGAGGTGAACAGGGCCGCTTCGAGGTCACCGTCGGCGGCCATGACGGCCGACTTCCCGGCCCCTTCGGGGCGGACGAGGCGGTAGAGGACGGTTTCGTGTACGTCTGCGCCCGCATCCCGAAGGCCATCGAGGAGAACCTGACTCCCGTGGTCGCTCCGGGCGACTTCGACCGTCGTGCCCGACACTTCGGGCGCGAGGTGTTCGACCAGCCCTGCGGAGGTGTACTCATCGGGTACACGGTCGACGGTCCACCCGGCCTCACGGGCGGTGGCGGCGGTGGCGGGTCCGATACAACAGAGGACTGCGTCGCCCGGTTCCCACCCGGCCTCTGCGAGCAGTTCGACACCGGTCTTGCTCGTGAGGACGACGTACTCGGCGGGTTCGGGCGTGGCGTCGGTCGGTTCGACGGCCAGCATCGGGTCGGCGACGGGCGTCGCACCGAGCGACTCCAGCAGTTCGACCGCCGCGTCGATACGGTCGTCGTCGGGGCGGAAGACGGCGGCACGAACCTGTTGGCTCATTCGTCGTGTGCCTCCTCGTCGCCGCTCTCCTTCACGTCGTCGGTCGATGCAGCGTTGGCCAGCGCGTCGACACCGCCGCCGTGCAGGAACGATTTGACCCGGTCACGGGTCGCCGCGACGTCACCGATGACGGTGATTGCCGGCGGTTCGATGTCCGCCTCGTCGCGTGCCTCGACGATGGTGTCGAGGGTGCCGGTTGCGACGCGCATCTCGGGCCACGTCGCGCGTTCGATGAGGGCAACGGGCGTGTCACCGTCCATGCCAGCGTCGCGGAGTTCGGCGGTGTACAGCGGCAGTTTGCCGACGCCCATGAGGACGACGAGCGTCCCGCCCGTCGCGGCGAGGGCGTGCCAGTCGATTGCCGACTCCGCTTTCGTCGGGTCTTCGTGTCCGGTGACGAACGAGACGGACGAGACGTGGTCGCGGTGGGTGACGGGGATGCCTGCCGACCCCGGACCGGCGACGGCCGAGGTGATGCCCGGCACGATATCGAACGGGATGCCGTTCTCGGCGAGGTGTTCCATCTCCTCGCCGCCGCGCCCGAAGACGAACGGGTCGCCGCCTTTCAGTCGGACGACTTCGTTGCCCTCGCGGGCGAGTTCGACCATCCGCGCGTTCGTGTACTCCTGTGGCGTCCACTCGCCGCCGGCGCGCTTGCCCACGTCTTCGCGCTTCTCCGGCGGAATCATCCCGAGAATCTCCGGGCCGGGCAGTTTGTCGTGGAGGACGACGTCCGCTTCGTCGATGAGGCGCGCGGCCTTCATCGTGAGCAGCTCCGGGTCGCCCGGACCGCTACCGACGAGGTGGACGACACCGACGGAATCGGCGTCAGTCGATGCGGAACCGGACTCTGTCGTCTCGTCCGCTCCCGGCATCTTACTCCTCCTCTGCTTCCTTCCGGGCGTCTTCGACCAGTTGGCCGGCACCGCGTTCACTCAGGTCGGCCGCGAAGTCGCGGGCGGCGTTCGCGTGGTTGCCGACCGGCAGGTTGCGGGACGTCTTGATGGCTTCCGACCCGTCGGTTGCGAGCACCTGCACGTCCACGTGGACGTGTTCGCCCTGTAGGAGGGCGTGGACGCCGACCGGTGCGATACACCCGCCGCCGAGTTCGGCGAGGATGGTCCGTTCGACGGTGGTCTCGACGCGAGTCCGCGGGTGGTCGAGTTTGTCGTGGACGAGGTCGATAATCTCCGGGTCCGAGGCCGTCACGGCGATGGCTCCCTGCCCGGGCGCGGGGACGAACGACGTTCGCTCGAGACGCTGGTATTCGACTTTGTCGGCGAGGCCACTACGCTTGAGGCCCGCTTCTGCGAGGACGATGGCGTCGTACTCCGTCTCGACTTTTCGGCCCATCGCCTGGCGTTCGAGTTCGCTGAGGCTATCGAACCACTCGTCGGGTCGCTGGTCGAACTCGCTCTCGTGGTCGGTCTTTCCGTGCTTGCCTTTCCGTTCTTCGTCGTCGTCGATGCGCGCTTCGTGTTCTCGCTGGAGACTCGTCGCCAGCAACTTCTCGACGCGCGTGTCGACGTTGCCGCGGAGTGCCGCGACTTCGAGGTCCTCGCGGTAGTTCTGCAGTTGCGCCTGCCGGCGGAGCGACGAGGTGCCGACGACTGCTCCCTCGGGGAGTTCGTCGATGTCTTTCCCGTCAGGGGTCACGAGGACGTCGCCCGCGGGTGCGCGTTCGGGAACGCCCGCGACGACGAGGTCGTTGGGCTTCTCGGTCGGCATGTCCTTCATCGAGTGGACCGCCGCGTCGACGTCGCCGGCGAGAACGCGTTCGTCGAGCGCGCGAACGAACGCACCCGTCTTGCCCAGTCGGTGGATGAGTTCGTCCTGAATCCGGTCTCCCTCGGTCTCGACTTCGACGAGTTCGACGTCGAGTCGTCGGCTTCCGAGCGCCTCCTGTACGCTCGAAGCCTGTGCGCGAGCGAGCGCCGACCCCCGCGTCGCCAGTCGCAGCGTCCGTGTAGTCATACGCTGTTGTCTGGCGTCCGCGTTGAAAAGCCCTCCAGTTCGTCGCCGTCGTGTCGGGTCCTGACGCACCACGCAGGGGAAAGACGCATACTCGGCCCGCACTACGGTTCCCGCAATGCCCTCTCTCGATTCGGTCGGCCAGCAGGTCGGTGACTTCGTCGTCATCGCGCTCCTCTTCTTCGGGTTGCTCCCGCTGTTCGGTCCGCTCGACGTGCTCCTTCCCATCCTCGGCTACGACGCACCGAGATGGCTCGGTTACGTTCTCGCCGGCGCGGCAGGGGCCGCCTTGTCGTGGATTCGCCCACTTCGCCTCCGCCTCGTCGTTCGGGTGTGGCTCGTCGGCCTCGTCACGCTGGTCGTCTTCATCACGGCGCTCGTGTTCTTCGAATTGGACGGGAACGCCGTCGGAATCGTCGTCGCGTGGGGTGTCGGCCTCGGTCTGGGCGTCGGACTCGCCTATCCACCGCTGTGGCGCGCGGCAGAAGCGAGACTCCGAGTGGACTGAAGCCGAACGTCGAGATGTAGCGTTAATGAAGTATTATACGACCGACTGCGTCGCCCTCCGTGTCAGAGGGCTTCTTTGTACGCTTCGAGCGTCTGCTCAATGTCCTCGTCCGTGTGGGCGTACGAGACGAACTGCGACTCGAACTGGTTCGCGGTGAGGAAGACGCCGCGGTCTTTCATCTCCTGCCAGAAGACGCGCTCCCAGCGGTCCGTCTCCGCCTTCGCCACGTCGGCAGCGGTCTTCGGACAGTAGTCGAAGCGGTTGCACGATTCACGCTGTTCACACCCGCTCTCACACAGGTCCGACCGGTTGGCGGGTCCGTGGCGCGTGAAGACGGTCTTGAACATCGAGTCGGTACCGACGACGGTGTACTCGGGTGCCTGGTCTTCGAGGATGTCCGAGATGCCCGTGCGGAGTTTCTCGCCGAGGCGGTTGACGTGCTCGTACACGTCGTTCTCGGCGGCGTACTTCAGATACTCGTGGCCCGCGGCCATCGTGACAGGGTGGCCCGAGAAGGTTCCGGACTGGAACACGTCGCCGCCGGGGGTGAACTGCTCGACGAGTTCGGCCGTGCCGCCGATTGCGCCGACGGGGAACCCACCGCCGATAATCTTCCCGAACGTCGTGAGGTCCGGCGTGACGCCGAACTTGCCCTGCGCGCACTGGAGGCCGCCGACGCGGAACCCGGTGATGACCTCGTCGAAGATGAGGAGTGAGTCGTACTCCTCGGTCACGTCGCGGAGCGTCTGGAGGTAGCCATCGACCGGGTGGACGATGCCCATGTTCGCGAGGATGGGTTCGACCAGCACCCCGGCGATGTCTTCACCGTGTTCTTCGAACACCTCGTGAATCGTCTCGGTGTCGTTGAACGGGACGGGAATCGTGTGTTCGGCGAACGACGACGGGATGCCGGGCGAACTCGGGTGGACGCTCTCGGGGCCGCCCTCGACCAGCGTCGACTCCTGCGCGCCGTGATAGCCGCCCTGCATGACGACGATTTTGTCGCGTCCGGTGACGCCGCGCGCGAGGCGAACCGCGGAGACAGTCGCCTCCGTGCCGGAGTTGACGAAGCGAATCATCTCGACGGACGGGACGTGCCGTGCGACGAACTCCGCGTGTTCGACTTCTATCTCGGTCGGTGCACCGTACATCGGGCCCGCCGCGGCGTGCTTCTGCACGGCCGCTTGCACGGGTTCCGGGGCGTCGTGGCCGTACAGAAGCGGCCCGTAGCCCATCACGTAGTCGATGTACCGGTTCCCGTCGGCGTCGATGACGTGCGCGCCGTCGCCACGTTCGACGAAGAACGGGTAGGGCTTCGTCGCCCGAACCGAGGAATTCACGCCGCCGGCGAGAACCGACAGCGCTCGGTCGTACAACGTACGCGACTCGTCGTGTCTCATGCGCGGCGGTTCGAACCCTCGCGGCAAAGACCTTACTGGGTCGCGCTGTCTGCCGCGTCGCTCGAGTCCTGTATCCGTCTCGCCAACAGCAACCCGGCGGCGTCGTTGAGTGCGTGGATTGCCATCAGGGCCACCACGTCGCGCACGAGGAGGTACATGACCGTCGTCAGCAACGCAGGGACCGCGATGCGGGCGACTGCGCCACGGTCCCACCCGAGGGCGTGACTCGCGGTAAATGCGACGAACGACACGCTTCCAGCGAGAAGCGGACTGCCGGTCGCTTCGAGGAGTCGCTCGATGGCGTACCCGTGGAACAGCGCTTCTTCGGTGACACCGGCGGTGAACGCGACCAGCAGGCGGTGTCGAACCGACAGCGACGCGAGTTGCGACATGCCATCGCCGAGGTCACCGATGCCGACTCGGTCGAAGACGGGCGCAGTCAGCACGCTCGCCGCGAAGAGGACGAAGACGCCGCCACCGACGACTGCGACGAACGAGAGTGGGTCGAGTGTGCGCCCGGTGAGCGACGACAGTGGCCGTCCTTCGACGACTACGACGTACGCACAGAGCGTGAGAAAGACGCCCCACTTCCCGGTGTCACTCAGGACGAGGTCCGCGCGCGGGTCGCCGGGGTCGGGGACGTACCGGTCGATGGCGACGCCGACGAGTGACACCCCGGCGAGGGCGATGAAGAGACCACCGAGAACTTCGACACTCAACACAGCGGGACACCGTTCATCGTCACGTCGCTTAGTCTAGAGTCCAAAAATGGTTTCGCGTGGGTTCGGCCTCCGCCCCGGTGGTGGGGGCTACCGGCTTCTTCGGTTGTGTAGATATAGGTACTTCGCCTCTCAGTGAACGAGAATATCACCGATTGAGGCGGTCGAGACGGTTCTGTGGACTGAAGTTGCCGAGACGGCCGTGGTGGCCGAGAAAGCCGACGTCGTGATTCATCGACGCGGCGAGTACCGCGTCGTCGACGCCCTCAGACCGCGTCGCGACCGGTCTTCCCGGTTCGGACCTGCACCGCGCTCTCGACGGGGAGGATGAACACCTTCCCGTCGCCTTTCTCGCCCGTGTGGGCGGCGTCGGCGATGGCGTCGACCACGTCTTCTGCCGGGATTTCGGCGACGATGCACTCGACTTTGACCTTCTGGTGGAGGTCGACGGTGTACTCTTCGCCGCGCCATTGGCTCTTCTTCGCGGGTTGGGACCCGCGGCCGGAGACGTTCGAGACAGTGAGCGACGGTGCGCCTACCTCGGCGAGCGCCGTCTTCACGTCGGCGAGTTTGTCGGGGCGGATGATGGCCATGACGAGTTTGATACCGCCGTCGTTCGGCAGGTCAGTGTCACTCATGGCTCAGTCCTCCTTCCCCGTCGTCATGAATCCATCCCCGTGGGGAATGCCCGACCCGTCCGCGCGGATGCCGGTGTCGGCGTCGGGCGACCCGAACTCGGGGTAGGTGTCGACGCCGTGTTCGGCCGTGTCGAGACCCTGACGCTCGTGGTCGGGGGAGACGCGGGCTTGTCCGACGGCGCGGAAGGCACCGAAGATTGCCGCGGTGGCGGCGAACGTCCAGACGGCGATGACGCCGACGCCGACAATCTGCGGGATAGCGAGCGAGACGACCGAGGCCCCACCGTGCCAGACCGGCATGGCGAACACTGGGTACAGCAGTGTCCCGAGGACGCCAGCGGACCCGTGGACGGGGAAGACCGCACACACGTCGTCGATGCGGAGGCGTTTTTCGACGAACTCGAAGACGATGGGGAGTTGCATGCCGGCGAGGAGGCCGACGACAAGGGCACCGGGCCAGACGATGTCGTCCGCGATGGCGGTGACACCGACGAGACCGGCGAGGAGGCCGTTCGCAACGTAGAGCGTGTCCACCTTCCCGGTCTTGTACATGGCGACGCCACCGGCACCGATTGCGCCGGCGGCCATGCCGAGGGTGGTCACGAGGGCGACGCGACCCACGTAGGCGAACGACCCGAGGGTCACTGCGCCGTCAGCGTACGCGAGAGGCGCGGCGGCGGTCCCGACGTTGAAACCGTACCAGCCGAACGCGAGGATGAGTGTGCCGAGGACGGCGAACGTGATTGAGTGGCCGGGAATGACGTTCGCGCTCCCGTCGGCGTTGAAGCGGTTCATCCGCGGGCCGATGAGCCACGCGGCGGTGAGGCCGGCGATGCCGCCCATCCCGTGGACGATCATGCCGCCGGCGAAGTCGTGGAAGCCGAGTCCCCCGAGGAAGCCACCGGCCCAGGTGACGCCGACGACGACGGGGTAGATGACGCCCGCGATGAAGATGGTGTACGTCAGGTACGCGCGGAGTCTCGCGCGGCCTGCGACGGCACCGGAGACGATGGTTGCGGCGGTCATGGCGAACACAGCGCCGAAGAGCCAATCGACCCACGCCGTCGTCGCCGCGGCGTCGGGCGCGTAGAGGCCCATGAAGGCACTCGTAATCGTCGTCGACGGGCCGCCGGTGACGCCCGCGATGATGGACGAGACGGCGGCGCCCAAGAGGAAGAACACGATGACGCCGATACTCCACGTCAGCAGGTTCTTCGTGAGTTGGTTGGCGACGTTCTTCGCACGCACTTGTCCGGCTTCGAGCATGGCGAATCCGGCGTGCATGAAGAAGATGAGGAACGTCACGGTGAGAACCCACACGAGGTTCACACCTTCGACGACCGAGGCGAGGTCTGTCTGCAGGGCGGTCAGCATACGGTTCCTCCGATAGACGATTCGAACTGAGGTTCGAGTGGACAGTCGTTCATGTTGGTGCTCGATTCGCGACCGAATGTCTCGCGAATCATGAGAGATTGTAACCACATGAAGGTACATAACCATTCGTGTTGACATATGTCCATATAATCTCTGTGTGGAAGACATATGTCCGCTTTAAAATGGAGTATGAGTTGTTTAAGGTCGTAAGGTGGGTACTAATTGGACAAATGTTGCCGCACAATTCGACGCATGTAGTGTAAGAAAAGTTATGGGAGGGTCGGGACAGAATCGAGACCCCCAGCGGGTGTGCTGCCGCGTGCGCGGTGGAAACAGCCCACGTGTGCGGCGGCGAAAGGTGTCGTTATCGGCTGGTTAGTCGCTCAGACTGCCGGTTTCCCCTCCTTGCCGGTGCGGACTTGGACTGCCTCTTCGACGGGGATGACGAATATCTTCCCGTCACCCTTCTCGCCCGTGTGGGCGGCGTCGGCGATGGCGTCGACCACGTCTCCGGCCGGGATGTCGGCGACGACGCACTCGACTTTGACCTTCTGGTGGAGGTCGACGGTGTACTCTTCGCCGCGCCACTGCCCTTTCTTCGCGGGTTGGGACCCGCGGCCGGAGACGTTCGTGACGGTGAGCGACGGTGCACCCACTTCGGCGAGTGCCGTCTTCACGTTGGCGAGTTTGTCGGGGCGGATGATGGCCATCACCATCTTGATTCCCTCGTCCTCGCTCATTGGTCGTCACCTCCGTTGGCCGCTTCTTCGGTGTGGCCGCCGTCAGTGCGCACGTCGGTTCCACCGTCCGTCGCGGTCGGCGTTCCCAGACCACGGTCTGGTCCTGAGTCGCCGACGAACTCGGGGTAGACCGAGACGCCGTGTTCGCCGACGTCGAGGCCTTCGAGTTCTTCTTCTTCCGAGACGCGGAGGCCGAAGATGGCGTCGGCAATCGCGAAGACGACTGCCGAGGCGACGATGGTCCAGAGGGCGATGATGCCGACACCGGCGACCTGCATGACCAGTTGCGTCGCGGAGAATCCGCTGACGGCGAACACCGGGATGAGGGCCGTGCCGACCGCACCTGCGACGCCGTGGACGGCGAAGACGCCACACACGTCGTCTATCTTCAGCGAGTCGACGGTCCAGCGGTAGGCGGGCAGGACGATTGCGCCGCCGAGCGCGCCGAGGATGAGGCCGCCCCACCACGTGACGTGGGGGACAGCGCCGGTGACGGCGACGAGGCCAGCGAGCAGACCGTTTGCCATCCAAAGTGGGTCTGGCTTGCCCTGGTAGCTGGTCGAGACGAGCATCGCGGCAACTGCGCCGGCACCCATACCGAGCGTGGTCACGAGGGCGACGCGGCCGAGTGCGGCACCCATGAATTCGAGTCCACCGCTTTCGGTGGTCGCGAGGACGGTCGCCTGCGTGCCGACGTTGAAGCCGTACCAGCCGAACGCGAGGATGAGCGTGCCGAGGACGGCGAGCAGCATCGAGTGGCCCGGAATGGGCTGGCTGTTCCCGTTCGCGTCGAAGCGACCCTTACGTGGACCGACCATTTTCGCGCCGACGAGGCCGGCGACGCCACCGCACATGTGGACGACAGTCGCACCAGCGAAGTCGAGGTACCCGACGCCGAGCACGGCACCGAGGTAGCCGCTTCCGGAGAGGAGGCCACCGGACCACGTCAGTCCCTGCACGACGGGGTAGATGAAGCCCGTGATGGTCGCCGCGAAGACGATGTACGCGCGGAAGTCCATGCGTTCTGCGACGGCACCGGAGACGATGGTGGCGGCGGTCATGGCGAAGACGGCACCGAAGAGCCAATCGATCCACGCACCGGAGTCACCGATGTAGGAGAACGCGGCGACGGGGTCGAAGCCACCCGGCGAGGTGAGGCCACCGACGATTGTCGCCACGCCCGCACCGACGATGAAGTAGACCAAGACGCCCAGCGCCCAGTCGGTCATGTTCTTCATCAGGACGTTGCCGACGTTCTTCGCGCGAACCTGCCCTGCTTCGAGCAGCGCGAACCCCGGCTGCATGAAGAAGATGAGGAACGACACGACGAGAATCCAGACGTAGTTGACCCCCTGTGCGACGACTGCGGGGTCGACCTGCAGTGGCGTCACGTGTGCCCACCTCCAAGATTGTCTACTGAACAATCGGCTACTTTTCTACCGTATCCGTGTGGATTGTGGTGCTTCATCACGGTTCGGCTTCATGGTGAGGTAATACATAAAGTGTGGGGTTGAAGTTGTAAATTTTCAACAGGCATAATACGACACTCGAACAAAATAGGCTAGAATATTACGCATATAAGGTTGTATATCGTCCACTCTGTAGACGATTGTTCGGCAAACTGTGGACGAACGTTCAGGAAAATGTTGCCGGGCATAGGCGTTCTGGCCGTCGCGCGCTCGGTACCGCGTGCCGTCTCCGGTATCTCTCCCGGGTCCGCTATCGGTCCGTAGAGAGCATCTCGGCGACGTGTTCGGCGAAGTACGTGATGATGAGGTCCGCTCCCGCCCGTTTCATCGACAACAACGACTCGTACGCAGTTTCGTCGAGGTCCAACCAGCCCTTCTCGGCGGCGGCGTGGAGCATCGCGTACTCTCCCGAGACGTTGTACGCGGCGACGGGGTGGTCGAAGTTCTCGCGGATGGCGCGGACGATGTCGAGGTACGGCAATCCGGGTTTGACCATCAGCACGTCAGCGCCCTGTTCGACGTCGAGGGCGACTTCGCGCATCGCTTCGCGGGCGTTGGCGGGGTCCATCTGGTAGTGTCGCCGGTCACCGAAGGCTGGCGCACCGTCTGCGGCGTCGCGGAACGGCCCGTAGAAGGCGCTCTCGTACTTTGCGGCGTAGGACATGATTGGGACGTCACCGTAGCCTGCGTCGTCCAGTCCCTCGCGGATTGCGCCGACCATCCCGTCGGTCATCGACGACGGCGCGACCATGTCGGCACCGGCCTCGGCGTGCGAGACGGCCGTCTTCGCGAGCAAGTCGAGCGTGGGGTCGTTCTGGACGGTCAGCGTTGGGTCGTCTTCTGCGTGTGCTTCCAGCACCCCGCAGTGCCCGTGGTCGGTGTACTCACAGAGACACACGTCGGTGATGACGTAGGCGTCCGTCTCGGCGGTGATGCGCCGAACTGCCTCCTGTACGACGCCGTCTTTCGCGTACGCGCGCGACCCTTCGGCGTCTTTCGTCTCCGGGATACCGAAGACGATGACCGCCTCGACGCCGGTTTCGCGCACCTCGTCGACACGGTCTGCCGCCTCGTCGACGGGGACACGTTCGTGGCCCGGCATCGACTCGATTGGGAGTCGTTCGTCAGTCGTCGCGTCGACGAACACGGGCGCGACGAGGTCCGTCGCCGCCAGTGTCGTCTCCGAGACGAGTGGCCGTATCCCGTCCGTTCGAAGCCGTCGCGGGCGGTCGGTGAGGTCCATACCGTGCCTTCGAATGGCGGTGGCAAAATGCCGTCGCTCTCGCTCTGAAGACCACCACAGTGACGATGCTCGCCGTCGAACTACTTCGCACCGATGCGCGCAGTGGTCCCCCAACTCCCCGAATTCCTCCGCGAACTCCTCACGTCGGACGTCGCGTTCGTCGTCCTCTTCGTGGTGTTCGTACTCGAAGGTGCGATGTTGCTCTACATCGCGCCCAGCGAGTTGCTCGTTCCAGGAGCGCTGGTGCTGATTGGTGAAGAGTACCTGTTCCCCATCCTCGCAACCGCCGTCGCCGGCGCGACTGTCGGGCAGTACGGCCTGTTTTTGGTCGCCAAGCACGGTGGGCGCGAGTACCTCGTCTCTCGTTCGTGGTTCCGTCTCGACGAGTCCAAACTCGACCGATTCGACGGGTGGTTCGAGCGATGGGGGCCACTCGTCGTCCCCGCGAGCAACGCGATGCTGTTCACGCGCGGGATGCTCACCGTGCCGGCGGGGTTCGCAGAGATGTCGTCACGGCGTTTCCTGGTGCTATCCGCTGCGGGGACACTGGTGTTCGAGACTGCACTCGCGGTGCTCTTCGTGTTCGGTGGGCGAGTCGTCGGGTAAAGTGACCGTTTGGAGGACGGTAGGCAGTCCTTAGCGGGGGTGCGTCCGTGGGTAGGAACTCACTTCGTTCGGTTAATGTCGAGTTTCTCTTTCAAATTTGCGAGTTCTTCTGACTCGGCGAGTTGCTCGACGCGCTTGCGGAAGTGTCGCTCGCAGAGGCCGACCTTGATGTGGTCTTTCTCGGCGGCGTATGCGGCCTCACGGTCGCAGTAGTGACACTGCATACCCGCCCATCAGTCGTCACAGGATTTAAGTCTACGCCCCGGGGTAATCCGGAGTTATTAGCTGACTAACGAGTTAGAGACCGGGAATTTCACCGGCAAACTGACTGTACGCCGACTCTGGCGGTCCAGCACGGCCCAACGTCTCGTCGTGCGCGTCGCTTCCGCCGGTCGCGAACAGGTCGAACTTCTCGATTGCGTCGTCGACGAGTGACTCGTCCGTCTCGTATCCGTACGGGTAGTACCGTTCGACAGCATCGAGGTCCGCACACAGGGAGAGTGCGCCCGCCGGGTCACGGTACCGGAAGGGGTGTGCGAGGCCGACGACTGCGCACGCATCGTTCAGTACGCCCACGCCGTGGTCGAACGACGGGAGGTCCCGGGGAACGTAACACGGTCCGTCCGCGCCGATGAGTTCGTCGAACGCCCCCTGATAGTCGTACGGGGCGTCGCTGGTGTCGATTGCGTGCGCGATGTGTGGTCGGCCGATACCGTCGTGGAGGTCGATATCGAGGTGGACGCCGGTCGTCTCTTCGACGTACTCGACGATTTTGCGCGCGCGCTCGACCCGGTTTTGCTGAAGTCGCTCGACTTCGGCAGTGAGTCCGGCGCGCCGTTCGACACCGTATCCGAGGAGGTCGACCCGACGTTCACCGGCGTCGACGCGGAGTTCGATGCCGTGGACGATGGCCACGCCGTCACGCTCGACGACTGGCGCGTCCAGTTCCGGGTGATAGCGGTCGTGGTCCGTCACCGCCACCACGTCGACACCGCCCGCGCGGGCCGCATCGGGGAGACGGTCGGTGGTGAGGCGACCGTCCGATGCGGTCGTATGGAGGTGGAGGTCCGCTACCGGCGGGTCGTCGTGCATGCGTCGTCGTGGGTCCGAGGAGGCAACAAGTCTTGCGCACGAACTATAATTAAGGACGATTAAGGACTACCAATTCTCTAAGGACAATCATGGAAAATCATTAAGGATGTGGTCCGGATTTGTCTGGGTGTAATGCGCCTGAATGGACTCGGCGACGCCATCGATCGCCACGAATACCCGACTAGCTCGACCGACTTCGCCCAACACTACGGGGACGAAGTAATCGAGCTTCAGAACGGCGAGGAGACCGTCGCAGAGATTCTCGCTCGTCTCGGTGACGAGACGTACACGTGCCCCCAGGACGTCCGCGACGCCCTCTTCACCGGTGTCGGTCACGAGGCAATCGGTCGGCGGTACTACAGCGACCGTGACCCGTCGCCGCTCGGTGAGGACGGCCCCGAAATGGTCTCCTTCTAAGCACCGGAAACCCTGTGGAATAATTTTCTCAGTAACTCAGTCCCCTGAGCCAGTGGCTCGTCACGCTACTGGAAGTGCTCGCGGAGGTGCCGCTTGCAGAGGCCGACCTTGACGTGGTCTTTTTCGGGGGCGTATGCGGCCTCCCGGTCACAGTAGTGACACTGCATACCCGTCTATCTGGGGATGTCGGATGTAGCTATGCACTCGCTACGCTGCGTCTTTCTCTCTGGACACGACCGCAGTCACGTCCGGTTCGAACGCCGGGAGGAACGGTCACGGGACAACCCCGCTACGAAAGCCACGGCAGGTCCACGGGAACGGACCCTTTCGAGTAGCCCTCGACGTGTCCCGACGGACGGAGTCTGAACACGACGGCTGGGCGGTGTCGAACGTCTGGTTGTTCGCCCATGATAGCGGACCAATCGTCGTCGGGGTACGACGAACAGTCGACGAAGAGGGTCACACCGCCGCCGTGCTCGGCGAGTTGGCCCTCTCCGTTCGTCTTCGTCTGTGCCGTGTCACGAATCGCGGCGATTGGGTTGCTGACCGAGCGCCGATTCGGAGGGAGGGGGCGCGTCACTTCGATGAGTGCACCGCCGGCGCGGGTGTTCTCTGCGCGGAAGTCGATAGAGTGCCCCGTCGCGACTTCGATTTCAGGCGTGATGTCGTAGCCCGCTTCCGTCAGGAGGTATGCCACGTCGAACTCGCCCATCGCGGCGGCCATCCGCGTCGGGTCGAAGTATTCAGAGGTTCCGAGTTTACCGGCCATGAGTTCGCGGTACTCGTCGAGGACGCCCGTCGCGAAGAAGTCCTCGTAGAATTCGAGTGCCTCGTCGCGGGTCGCGTCGGGGAACCCCGCCGCGTGTTCGTAGAAGAACGAGCGCGTGGTCTCGCGGCCGTCTTTCGAGAGGAACACCGGCAGGAAGAACCACGAGAGGTGTGGGTAGGGCTTCAGCCACGGTGACTCCTCGAACAGTTCGGCGATGAATTCGCGCTGGGCCCAGCGAGATATCTCGAAGGGTGCTTCGTCGAACGATTCTTTGTCGGTACGCCAGAGCGAACTCGGTGTCTCGGTGTTACCGAGCCAGTACGCGTGGTCGTCGGTCCACGCGAGGAGGGCCGTATCACCGTTGTCCACGTCGAACCGACGGGCCTCGTAGCCGTCGGGTGGGTCGTACCACGGGGCGCTCATCGTCGCACCGAGGTTGGCGTCGAGCGGCTGGTAGACGTCGCGGTTGACGCGCGACATATCCCACCGGCCGGGAGCATAGCGAAATCGAAGGGGGCGTGCCACACACGGTGTAGTCCGTCAGGTGTTTTTATCCTTTCCCGCCGGCGCTCGTCTCTGTCGTCGCTATCGTTACGTCCGGGGGATATGTATCAATACTCTGAACATCTCCGATAGATATATGTGGTACACCTCCGCACGGTATGGTGTATCATGTCAATGGGTGCCTACGACGAAGCCGAACACGAACGCCGTGAACGCATGACGAGCCAGGTCGAACCCGGCACCGACGACGACCGGACGACCTACCACGGCTCTATCGAGTACGACTCCGGAGATTCGACGGAGGCGCTTCTCGAACAGTTCAAGCAGATGAAGTCGGACGATTAGGCCGACCACTTTCCTGTCTGCGCCTCACGTTCGCACGAGCGCCGCTGCCGTCACCGAGACGACAGTCACGGCGACGACGTGCCCACCGACGGCGACCAGCAAGACCGGTTGGTCCAGAATAAACGGAATCACGAGCACCTGCGCGACGCCGAACCCGACGTTGAGGAGATTCACGCGCCGGACCGTTCGCGCAGTTGGTTCGTCGAAGCGGTAGCGGACCGCACCCCAGAGACCGACGACGGCGGCCCACCACGAGGTACCGATGCGATAACAGAGGTCCCAGAGGACGAGGAGCATCAGGTAGACGACGACGACGGGTGGTTCCGGCCCGAAGAGCACGGTCAAGAGCGGTGTCCCCGCTTGCCGGGGGTCGAACACGAACAGGTGTGTCACGAGGGCGACGAACGCGAGGATGCCGAGGACGACTTCGATGCTCGACCCGAAGAGGAGGCGTCGATACGGGGCGGGAACCATGGCCGCGCGGGTTCGCTCGCCCATGCGGAGCATCACGACACTTCCCACGGCGGCGACGACGATGGCCGCCGTCCCTGCGATAGCCGCCGCCCAGAGGTCGTACACCCACGCCAAGACGAGGACTGCGGCTTCGAACACGGCGATTTGGAGGGCGATGGCTCCCGCGTCACCGATATCGACGCCCGGAAGCGCACCGACGATGCTCTCGTACACCCACGTCTCACCGTACTCCGGGGCGTCGTTCATATCCACGTCGTAGGGACCCGTGGCTTATCAATCGACACTGTCACGACGGGTGACGTGTCGCCGCTTCTCACTCGTCGGCCTGTGACGGCATTTCGGTCGCGGGTTCGATACGAATCGGTTCCTCCTCGCTCTCTTCGTGTAAGGCCTGTTCGACAGCAACGTCGAACGGTGTCAAATCGACCGTGACGATGTCTCGGATGCGGTCGTCGGTGACGACGACCGGATTCTTTAGCCCCTCGATGAGGGGACGCGCGACGTCCGTGTCCACGTCGGTCACGAGACCAATCCAGTACGACGACAGGCGCGGCGACAACACCGGAACCGGGACGATTCGCGGCGCTTGGCCGAGGTGGGTCCCGACGCGCTGGAGCATGTCACGGTACGTGAGCACGTCTGGGCCGCCGATTTCGTACGTCTCGCCCGCCGTCTCGGGATGGTCGAGGACGCCGACGAGGTAGGCGACCACGTCGTCGATGGCGATTGGTTGGCACTTCGTCTCGACCCACTGCGGCGTCACCATCACCGGGAGACGCTTCGCGAGTTGGCGAACCATGTCGAAACTCGCGCTGCCGGCACCGACGATGATTGCCGCCCGGAGTGTGGTGAGGTCGAACGACCCCGACGAGAGGAGATGTTCGACTTCGCGTCGCGACCGGAGGTGTGGCGAGAGTCTGTCTCGCTCTTCCCCCAGACCACCGAGGTAGACGACACGTTCGACGCCTGCTGCGTCCGCCGCGTCCACGAAGTTGCGGGCCGCGAGTCGGTCACGTTCTTCGAAGTCGCCACCGGACCGCATCGAGTGGACGAGATAGTAGGCCGCGTCGACGCCCTCCATGGCGGGCGCGAGCGTCGCCGCGTCGAGCAAGTCGCCTTCGACGACCTCGGCCCCCGTTGGCCCGGTGTAGCGACTCGCGTCGCGGACGAAGGCGACGACGTCGTGACCCGCGTCGAGGAGGGCGGGAACGAGACAGTGGCCGACGAATCCGGTCGCACCGGTCACGAGAACTCTCATGGTGTGTGGTGACGCTGCGCAAGGTGTTAAACTCTCGTCGCGTCTCTCTCAGTCCTCGGGCCCTGTCTCTGCCCGGATGGTATCCCATCCCGGTGTCTCGGGTGCACCGCGAGCAACTTCGACGTCGTCAGGGTGTGGGGCATCTGCGGCCGCCGACCCCAGTGTGGCGGCGACTGCCTCCCACTCGTCGACGAGTTCGCCGCCCCACGACGCCGACTTCAGCGTGCGCTCACGCGCGTCTCGGGCGCGCGTCTGGTCTACTTCTACCGACCCCGGATGCGACCCGACTGCGACGCCGACGAACTCGGCCCTGTCTTCCGGGGTCAACGACCGACGCTGGAGTCGGTCTATCACGCCGTCGAGTCGTGCCGGGTCAGGGTGGACGAACACCTTCGCGCCGAGTGCGTGTGGACCGAGGAGCAACCCGTGCTGGTCGTCTGGCGGCGTCTCGTCGAGCAGACGCTCGCCACCGTAGGACTCCTCGACTCGTTCGCACTCCGTCTCTTGGTCGAGCGTGAGGTTGTGTCCGGGGTACTCCGAACACTCGGCAGGGTAGAGGTCGGTGTCGTGGATGCGACACTGGAGGGTCTCGGGGTCGAGGAAGGTGCAGGCACGGAGCCACGTCCTGTCGAGGTCGAACGGGGCGACGGGTTTCGGCGGCTTGCGCATGCCGACGAAGAACGCCGGGTTGCCGCCAATCGTCGCCACTTCGGTCCCGTCGATTTCGACGCCCTCACCGGACGGGACTTCCCACAGACGGGGCGTGAGCACGTCGCCGAGGCCGGCGTCGACGAAGTTCCGAATCTCGTCGCGAGTCAGTGGGACGAGGTTGTACGTGTCGTCGAGTGGGGCACGTGGTCCCCGTCGCTCGTGGTCGAGTGGGAGCGGCGAGACTGGTCGCCAGTCGACGCAACATCCTGCACACCCTTCGCAGTCGACACGCATGCCATAGAAGTTATACGCCTATCGACATGAACTTCCCGGCGCGCTGTCGTCTGTGTGGCACACGTCGCGCTGGGCGGGGTGCTTTTGGCGCTTCGTCACCTCACTCGTCGTATGACCTCTGAACCGTGCGACGCCTGTGGGAAGGGCGTCCGTATCGCCGGCGGCATCGGCGACCTGTGGAACTTCCCAACCTCCTCGTCGGGCGGGATGACGCTCGAACTCGTCGATGGGTCGGAACACTTCCTCTGTTTCGAGTGCATGGAGCAGTTGCCCGGTGACCGCGAACCGACCGCAGAAGACGTTGCCGCGCTCTAAGACCCGGACTCTCCTCGCCGTTTTCGACCGGGAGCGGTGGATTTAGGCCTCCCCACCGACAGAAACCATCGTGGACCCGTCACGCATCGTCGACTCGTTCCCAGCCCCCAGTTTCCGCGGCAATCAGGAGCAAGCCCTGCGTGACATTCGCGCCGCCTTCGAAGACGGCAAGGACGTGGTGCTGGTTCGCGCTCCGACCGGGAGCGGAAAGTCCCTCCTCGCACGCTCCATCGCGGGCACGGCCCAGACCGTCGAAGAGTCGTCACCCGCGGAGGCGACGGACGCGTACTACACCACGCCACAGGTGTCGCAACTCGACGACGTCGCCGAAGACGACTTGCTCTCGGACCTCAAGATTATCCGCGGGAAGTCGAACTACAACTGTATCATCCGGGGTGAAGAGGACACGCCGGTGGACCGTGCGCCGTGTGCCCGAACGCGCGGATTCGACTGCACCGTCCGACACCGCTGTCCGTACTTCTCCGACCGCGCCATCGCGTCGAACCGCCAGATTGCGGCGATGACGCTCGCGTACTTCATGCAGACCGCCGGGTCTGACGTGTTCCGCAAACGCGACGTGGTCGTCATCGACGAGGCGCACGGACTGGCCGAGTGGGCCGAGATGTACGCGACTATCGACCTCAAACCTCGGACAGTGCCGGTGTGGGACGACATCGGCGTGCCGGACCTCTCCGAGGCGGGTGACCCGGTGGAACGCGCCGCGCGCTTCGCCGAGACGCTCGTCGGCGTCTGCAAGCGTGCGAAAGACGAGTTACTGACGAAGGCCGAGTTGACTCCAGAGGAGGCCGCCCGCCGCGACCGGTTACAGGAACTCCGCTCGGAACTCAAGTGGTTCGTCGAAGACTACCGCGACCCCCAGAGTCCGACGACGTGGGTCGTCGACCAGCACGACGGTGAGGGGTCACCCATCGCTATCAAACCGCTCGACCCGGCGAAGTACCTCCAGCACACCGTCTGGGACCGCGGAAACAAGTTCGCCCTCCTGTCGGCGACGATTCTGAACAAAGACGCGTTCTGTCGGTCGGTCGGATTGAACCCCGCGAACGTCGCACTCGTGGACGTTGGACACACCTTCCCGGTCGAAAACCGCCCGCTGTACGACGTGACGCAGGGGAAGATGACGTACGAGCACCGCGACGAGACACTCCCCAAAATCGCCCGACTCGTCGTCCGTCTGATGGCGAAACATCCCGACGAGAAGGGCCTGATTCACTGCCACTCCTACGCGATTCAGGCGGAACTACGCCGCCGTCTCGCCGAGATGGGCCTCGGAAACCGTATCCACGGCCACGACAGGGACAACCGTAACGCCGAGTTGGAGACGTGGAAAGCAACCGACGACCCGGAGGTGTTCCTCTCGGTCAAGATGGAAGAGGCACTCGACCTGAAGGGCGACCTGTGTCGATGGCAGGTGCTGTGTAAGGCACCGTACCTCAACACGAACGACTCGCGCGTCGCCCGCCGCCTCGAAGACGGGCAGTGGTCGTGGTACCGCCGCGCGGCCCTTCGGACCGTGATTCAGGCGTGTGGCCGGGTCGTCCGCGCCCCCGACGACTACGGCGACACCTACATCGCCGACAGCAGTCTCCTCCAGTTGTTCGAGAAGACGCGCCACGACATGCCCGACTGGTTCGCAGAACAGGTCGACCGGATGACGAAACCGGACCTCCCCGAGTTCGACCCCGTCGCCGCCGGCGGGCGCGGAAGCAACGCCCGCGGCGACCATTCGAGTCTCGGCAGTGCGAACCTCGGCGGGCAGTCATCGCAGCGTTCGCAGTCCCGGTCCGGTGGTCGGAGCGGAGGGTCGGGGTCGAACAGCACTCGGACGGGTGGAGGACAGTCGACTCGGCGCAATCGCTCTGAGTCGGGTGGTTCCGACGACGAGAGTCGAGATAGTCACCCGCTCTCTGACGTGTGGGGCGAGTGATTACAGGATGAAACTGACCCCGTAGAACAGCGTCGACCCCATCATCAGTGCCACGAGCGTCAGCGCGATGAATTGCTGTCGGTCCATGTTCGTTGCCTCGGGAATGCGGTAATTAACGCTTTTGCACCGGTTCGCGCGACTGATAACGGCGTGAGCGGGTGCTACGGTGCGGACGATGTCCAGTGAACGAACGGGCGTTCGTCGGTGAGCGACCCTGTCGGGAACCCCCTCGGTGACGTTCGGGTCGAACCGCCGCCGGCGGGAACGTATTAATATGTGATAGTATATCGTAAAACAACTAAAATACTCTCTCCGTCCAAGGGTTCCCGTCGCTACGACACAAATCTTCAATGATTGTTAATGGTCTTGGTCAGATTGAGTGTGATAACGATGTTTGATCCACAATCGTAAATCTATACTGTCCTTAATTATGTCTTTGACACGGTTTCTCACGAAATAGTTAACACAAATGCGATTGAAGAGAGGATATCGGTCATGCACTCTAACGCACTCGCCACGGCGATCACACTGTATCGTAGTGGAACACTGACGCTCTCACAGGCGGCGACCCGGTCTGGGTACTCAGAGGACGAACTCCGCGTCGCCCTCCAGCGCCACGGCGTCTCGGTGCGCGAGGACGATGCACCCGTTACGGCAACGTCTACCGACCACTCGGCGAGTGCAGACTGATTCGGCCCTCCCTTCGACCCCGTTCTCTTGGTTCTCGCGGCGCTGACACTCGATAGCGACTGTTCTAGAACAATCTCCGCGTTTCGTCCGCCCGAGCAGTCGGTGCTTACTCGTCTGCGTCTTCGACTGCTTCGTCTGGGAGGATGTGGAGTCCCGACTGACTCTTCAAGACCGGCACCATCGCCGCGTCTGGGTCGAAGTAGTCCGGTCGTGGGATGGTCTTCGACTCGAACGTCACGGGGTCTAGGACCTGTACCGCGTACTCGTCTTCGACGGTGACGACGGTGGTCTCTTCGGCGTCTTCTGCCGACCCGAGGTGCTCGGCGTCCGGTCGTTCACCGTCTTCGAAGGCAGATTCGTAGTCTTCTCCGGAGGCGAGACGAACCCCTTTGAGGCGGCCACGGTTGCTCCTGACGAGGACGGGGCCGTCGCCGTCTTCCGGGTCGATGACGTCGCCGGCGGTGTAGCGGGGGAGTCGCGCGACGAACGTGACGCGATAGACTTCGTTCCCGTCGCCGTCTTCGGTGACGAGCGTCGGGTGTTCCTCGATGGTCCCGCCGAAACGTTCGCGGATTTGCTTGGCGACGCCGCTTCCCATCTGATTGGTCGAAATCTTGATGTTCGGGCCGTTTGGTGTCCGCTTGATACTCGAGATGAACGCGTCTCGGTCGCCTTTCTCCTCGCGTTCTGCGATGTACGACTCGGCGATTTCGATAGCCTCTTCGGCCTCTTCTTTCGTCGGTGTCCGGTCGTCGGCGCGGACCTGCACGAGACTGGCGAAGTACCCACCGGCGATGCGGCCACAGCGCTTGCACGTCTCTCGCGAGATGCTCACCGGGACGACTATCGACTCGTCGACTGGCGTGCCGCGGACGATGCCCGAGAAGTGACAGTGCATCCGGATGTTGTTCTCGTCGACCTGCTCGGGTTCGACGCCCCAACTGACCTCTTGGGCGTTGAGGTGGACGCCGAGGGAGTTCGATACCTCTTCGATGGCGATGTCGGTGTAGTCGCGGGCACCGACGTCGACCCATCGGTTACCGCGCTCGATTGCACCGCACTGCGCACAGACGTGGACCTGTACCTCGTCGGGGGCGTCGACCAGGTCGAAGTCCTCGAAGTAACACGAGTCGCAGACGACGTCGTCTCGTTCACGAGGCATCCCGGGAAGTGGGTCGTCCCGCTCCGGGATGGGGTCCCCACATCGGGGACAGAAGTCGCGAGATTCGCTCATTGGCGGGTCTAGTCCGTTCGACCGCTTAAGTTCCGCGCCACGCTTCGACGGTCGGGTCTACTCTTCGACCTCTTCTAGTTCGAGGTATTCGGCGGCTTCCTCGTCGGACACTTGCGAGAAGTCGCGGTAGAACACGCCGACGGCACCGAATGCTTCGGGCGCTTCGACGGTGACGACTTCGTCGCACTCGTCTTCGAGTTCTCTGACGGTGTTCGGCGGCGCGACGGGAACCGCGAGCACGACACGTTCGGCGCCGGCGGCGACGACCTGCCGAAGACACGCGCGAGCGGTCGCACCCGTGGCGATACCGTCGTCGACGACGACGACGCGCTTTCCTTCCACGTCGGGAAGTGGGTCGCCGCCGCGGTACAACGAGACTTTCTCCCGTGCGACCTCAGCCTCGCGTTCGCGCTCCCTGTCGAGGTACTCGTCGGTCACGTCGAAGTACGATAGCAAGTCTTCGTTCCACCACGCGCTTCCGTCGCCGGCGACTGCCCCGAGCGCTAACTCCGGATTCCCCGGTGCGCCCACTTTCGCCGCGACGACCACGTCGAGCGGTACTCTGAGTCGGTCGGCAACCTCGCGGCCGACCGGAAGTCCTCCCCGTGGGATGGCGAGGACGACGTCCGCCTCTTCGCTCCGTTCGTCGAGCAGGTCGGCCAGCCGTCGACCCGCGTCTTTTCTATCGGCGAACATGTTTTCTAGAGATAGGTGCCCGGCCGGGAAAACAGTGTGTCCCGGTTTCTGTCGATTGCGAACCGCTACTCAACAGCCGTTCTGGTTAAATTCGACGTGTGTACGCCCGTCGTCAACTGTCGAAATATCGATGTAGAGCCGTTCTTCTGGTCCGTCTTCGCCGACACAGTCCGGATAGAAGTGGTAGGGTGCGATTCGTCTTCGAACGTTGTGGATGTCGACTCGGACGATGTATGGACGACTTTCGGCGATGTCGTCTCGCTTCACGACCGACGCGTCGGTGTCGGACGCTGCTGGGACCTGTATTTCTCCGTCGAAAACGGTTGCGTCGTCTAGTTCGTCGGCGTTCAACCGCAGGATTTCGACCCAGACGAAACGACGTTCTTCGTCCCGATTGATGATGGTCACGTTGAGTTTCTTTGCGAAGTTCGAGAGCGCAGAACACCCGGCTATCGCCGTGGTGGCGATGGTTCCGGTCGAGGCCAGAAAGTGACGCCGATTCATGTCTACTGTCTGACGGAGTGGTGACAAAAATCTCCGTATTACCGGTTCGCCCTCACTCCCAGAGCGTCGGTTCCGGAACCTCCTCGTCGGCCGCCTCACGCCACGAGTGGGTGGGTTCCCAGTCGAACAGCAGTTCCGCTTTCACCGTCGCGAGGGCCGATTCCTCGCCGTCGAGGGTACATTCGCCGGGCAGTTCGCCCCAGAACTCTTCGACGGCGTCGGCGGTGGGCCGCCCGAGGTAGTTCTCTGCGGCCGCCGCGTGGACCGCTTCGTGGCCTTCGACAGGCGTTTCGAGGGCGGCGGCGACGAGTCCCGCAACGTCGCGCACGTCCACGTACGACCAACAGTTCCCTGCACCGCCAGCGAGGTCTCCTGCCTCCGCGATACCACGGCAGTTGTACTCGCCGGGCATCTGAATCCACGACGGACGGATGGCGCACACTGAGGCGTCGTACTTTCGGGCGACCATCTTGGATATCTCCTCGCCGGCGACTTTGGCGGTCCCGTAGGGGTCTTCGGGCCGGAGCGGGTGGTCTTCCGTAATCGGGAGGAAGTCTGGGAGTGGCTTTTCCTCGGCGAAGGCGAACCCGTAGGCGCTCTCAGACGAGGCCCAGACGATTCGTGCATCGGCGCGCGCGGCGGCGACGAGGACGTTGTACGTCGATTGCACGTTCGTCTCGAAGACGCGCCCGCCGGCGTGCCGCGTCGGTGATGGGATGGCCGCCCAGTGGACGACTGCATCGGGGTCGATGTCGGCGACGAGGTCGGCCACTTCGCCCATGTTCGTCAGGTCGGCGGCGCGGAAGTCGAGATTCTCGCGAGCGTCGACTTCGAACCCGGGGTGGTCCAAATCGACGGCAACCACGTCGTAGTCGTCGGCGAGTCGGTCGGTAATCCAGCGACCGGAGCGTCCGAGGGCACCGGTGACGATGACAGTCTCCATACGTGGTCGATGACCCGCAGTCGTGCTAAATCCACGCATTGTGGTGTGATTTCGTCGCCAGTGTGCGAATCTATCGCACTCCAACAGCGTTTATTAGCCGGATTACTAATCACGGGGTATGGAATGGAAACCGGACTGGGGACTTCGCGGGCGCATGGCGTTCACGATGTTCCTCCTGTTCGCTCTCTACATCGTCTTCGCGACGTTGTTGGCGGTCTACTTCGGGGACCTGCTCGTCGTCGTAGGGTTCATGAGTATCTTCCTCTTCGTCCAGTTCTTCTTCAGCGACAAGATAGCGCTCTACAGCATGGGCGCGCACGTCGTCGACGAAGACGACGGGCCACAGGCCGCGAAACTCCACGCGATGATTGGCCGCCTCTCGCAGCAGGCCGACCTGCCCAAGCCGAAAGTCGCAATCTCGGATACGTCCGTTCCGAACGCCTTCGCGACGGGTCGGTCGCAGAAGAGCTCGGCCGTCTGCGTCACCACCGGACTCCTGCGCACGCTCGACGACGACGAGTTGGAAGGCGTGCTCGCACACGAACTCGCGCACGTGAAGAACCGCGACGTGATGGTGATGACCATCGCGTCGTTCCTCTCCAGCATCGCGTTCCTCATCGTCCGCTGGGGCTGGTTCTTCGGTGGCGACGACAACCGCCAGAACATGCCGGTCATCGTCGCAATCGTCGCGTCGCTGGTCGTCTGGATTATCTCGTACCTGCTCATCCGGGCGCTCTCGCGCTACCGCGAGTATTCGGCAGACCGCGGGGCCGCCATCATCACGGGTCGCCCGTCGGCGCTGGCGTCCGCCCTGCTCAAGATTTCGGGCCGGATGGAGAACGTCCCGAAGCGCGACATGCGCGACACCTCGGAGATGAACGCGTTCTTCATCATCCCCATCAAGTCCGACTTCATCGGTCGCCTGTTCAGCACCCATCCCTCGACGGACAAGCGCGTCGAGCGTCTCCGCGACATGGAACGCGAGATGGAGACAGTCTAACCCGGCTCCTACACTTTTCGACCGCTTTCGCGGGTGTCCCTCGTTTGAGTCGGGTCACTTCCGAGTCTTTATGAGATGTCGATTAGTTGCCAAACCATGGATACTCTCCCTCCAAGTATCGATGAAGACGAGTTGACGTCGTACTTTTCCACGGAACTCGGCGTCGAGGTGACCGAGACCCGCCTCCTCAACGACAAACTCAACGTGATGCTCGCGGTCTCGACGACGGACGACGAGGATGCCTTCATTCTCCGCCGGCCGAACAGGCTGCGAGACACCAGTCTGTTCGGTGAGTTGGAAGGCGAATACGAACTACTGCAACGTCTCGAAGAGACGTCGATACCGACACAGTCGCCCGTCCATTTCTGCGACGACGAGTCGGTACTCGGAGAACCGTTTTTTGTCACGACACACCTCGAAGGCGAAACGATTCCGGTCGGTGCCGCCCTCCCTGAGCGGTTTCAAAATCCGACTGCACGCAAGCGCGTCGCGACCGGCTTTATCGATTTACTCGCCGAGATTCACTCGCTTGATATCGAACCCTTCGAAGGGGTCTGTGAACGCCGCTCGCCGTTGGAACAAGTCGCTCGTGCGACGGACCGACTCGACGAGAGCGCGCGTGTGACGGACCACGACCTCTCGTCGCTCATGACCATCGCTTCGTGGCTTCGGGAGAACGCCCCGTCGGAGTCGAAGACGACGCTCGTTCACGGCGACTTCAGACCGAGTAACATCGTCTTCGGGAGCGAGAATCACCCAGTGTTCGCGGGCGTCATCGACTGGGAAACCGCCCAACTCGGCGACCCCTTGACCGAACTCGGCTACTTCTGTCTCTACTGGCGAGACGAAGCAGACCCGACACTCCCACTTTCTGAACTCGAATCGAAGTACGCCGATGCGGGTGGCATCCAACACGTTAGGGACCTCGACGAACACGGGTTCACACCGTTTTCGTTGGAACCCGGCAGTCCGACACGACGAGAACTACTCGCTCGCTACGAGAGACAGACGGGCATCGAGTTCGAGCATCAACGGTTCTACCGGGCGTACTCTGCGTTCATGCTCGGAGTAGTGTGGGCTGACCTCGACCGACACGATGTCCAAATGGGGTCAGAAGCGACCAGAGGCGCACTCATCGACTATATGTCGATAGTTGCGGACGCCATCGTTCGCGGCGAGTTCCGACGCTGACTCTCTCGGGATTCGCCCCACGACGCTAAGTTACCACCACACCTAGCGGTGGGCATGGGACTCTTCGATTCGCTTCGCGCCGCCCTCGGAATCAGCGCCGAGTCGGACGCGACCAGTCGGGCCGACCCCGACGACCTCTTTGGCATGAGTACGGCCTATCTGACGATGGAAGCAGACCTCGGGTTCGACTCCGCCGACGAGGCGGCCCTCTGTTTCTCCTCCGTAGACAGCACTGACTTCGCCAACACTGTCGATTCCGTCGAGACCATTCTCAGCGCCGGCAGTGAAGAGACCGGCACGACGTTCGACCGCCACACCGACGGCCACGGGTACAACTGGGTCGTCCTCGGAGACGACGACCCCGAGGACCTCGTGACGAGCGTCCACTTCGCCGCCGACGAGTTCATCGAGCGTGGCTACGGGTCGCGCCTCCTCGCGGCGCTCTTCGGATTCCGGAAGGGCGACGACCGAGTCTACTGGATTTACTCGTTCCGCCGCGGCGCGTACTACCCATTCGCCCCGCAGGGAACCTCCAAGCGGAACCAGAAACTGGAGTTCAAACTCGAATCTGTCCTCGACGGCGAACTCGAAATCGAAGACGACGAGGGGTACTGGTACCCGCTGTGGCCTTCGACGCCGTCCGGCCACCCGTGGGAGTGACGCGCGGCGTCTGAGTGCTGTTTTTCCACGCGTCTTCGCGCCGACTCCAGCGACATCCGACTTCAACCTCCGTCAGACGCTCGTCATCGGGTCGCCGCAGTCTCCTGATTTCACTTTCACCTTGCTGTTAACGAGGGTTTATGTGGGTATAGGCGGAACGACGGTGTATGGCAGAAGACGACCTCGAAAGTCTCCCCGGTGTCGGCCCGGCGACCGCCGACAAACTCGTAGAGAGCGGCTACGACAGCTATCAGTCCATCGCAGTCGCCAGCCCCGGCGAACTCTCGAACAAGGCCGATATCGGCTCCAGCACGGCCTCGGACATCATCAACGCCGCCCGCGACGCCGCCGACGTCGGTGGCTTCGAGACGGGTTCGATGGTCCTCGAACGACGCAAGCAAATCGGCAAACTCAGCTGGCAAATCGACGAAGTCGACGAACTCCTCGGTGGCGGCCTCGAAACCCAGTCCATCACCGAAGTCTACGGTGAGTTCGGTGCCGGGAAGTCCCAGATTACGCACCAACTGGCCGTCAACGTCCAGCTCCCGCCCGAACAGGGCGGCCTTGGCGGCGGGTGTATCTTCATCGACTCCGAAGACACGTTCCGCCCGGAGCGTATCGACGACATGGTCCGTGGCCTCGAAGACGACGTGCTCGAAGCGACGCTCGCAGACCGCGAAATCGAAGGCTCCGTCGACGACGAAGAGACGATGCAGGAACTCGTCGACGACGTCCTCGACAAGATTCACGTGGCGAAGGCGTTCAACTCCAACCACCAGATTCTCCTCGCAGAGAAGGCCAAGGAACTCGCCGGCGAGCACGAAGACACCGACTGGCCGGTCCGCCTGCTCTGTGTCGACTCGCTCACCGCCCACTTCCGCGCCGAGTACGTCGGCCGTGGCGAACTCGCCGAACGCCAGCAGAAACTCAACAAGCACCTCCACGACCTGATGCGAATCGGCGACCTGTTCAACACGGGTATCCTCGTCACGAACCAGGTCGCGTCGAACCCCGACTCCTACTTCGGTGACCCGACCCAGCCTATCGGTGGTAACATCCTCGGCCACACCTCGACGTTCCGTATCTACCTCCGCAAGTCCAAGGGCGACAAGCGTATCGTCCGTCTCGTGGACGCGCCGAACCTCGCCGACGGCGAAGCCGTCATGCGCGTGCAGGACGGCGGCCTGAAGCCCGAGTAAGCGACGTCAGACGACGCTCCCTCTTTCCCCCTTTCCGTGTCGGCGAGCGACCGCTATCGACGTGACCTGTCGGTCTCTCGTACCACTCTCGAACACACGCTGGCCGACGAGTTCCACCGTGAACCGAGCGACGTCGGCTCGCCGATGCCACCGGACCGTATAAATCGGGAGACGAACCCGCTGTCACTGGGCTCTCCCGTGCTATCTTGTCTCACGTGTGTGCCTTTATCTTAGTTCTCATAATATTGGAAACAGAGGGCAATACTAACCCTTCACGGAGCGACTTCTCAACTAAGGTGAACACGATGACACAACGAATCGCAGTCGTTGGTGGTGGTACAGGCGGCACGGTGGTCTCGAACCGCCTCGCCGAAGAACTCGCAGAGGAGATAGACCGCGGCAACGTCGAAGTTACGCTGGTGACCGACGACACGAAGCACGTCTACAAGCCGGTGTTCCTCTACGTTCCGTTCGGTCTCGCGGAACCCGAAGACGGCGTTCGTGACCTCCGCGAACTCGTCGACGACCGAGTGAACATCGTCACCAACCGGGTTCGCCGCGTCGACACCGACGAGAAGCGTCTCTACTGCCAGGACGGTGACGAGGTCATCGAGTACGACAAACTCGTCCTCGCGACCGGCGCGAAACTCGACCCCGACGCAGTCCCCGGATTCAAACAGGCCGCGCACCACTTCTACAGTGCCCGCGGTGCAGAAGAACTCCGCGAGGCACTCGCCGACTTCGAGGGTGGCCGTCTCGTGCTCAGCGTCGTCGGGACGCCCCACATGTGCCCGGCCGCACCGCTGGAGTTCACGCTCATCGTGGACGATTGGCTCCGTGACCAGGGAATTCGTGCGGACACCGAACTCGTCTACACGTACCCAATCGACCGAAGTCACGGCAAGCCCGAAGTCGCCGAATGGGCCGACCCACTCCTCGCCGAACGCGACGTTCGCGTCGAGACGGAGTTCGTCGTCGAGTCTATCGACCCCGACGACCGGGTCATCTCCGCGAAGAACGGCGAAGAACTCGCCTACGACTTCCTCGTGGGCATCCCGCCGCACCGCGGTGACGAGATGATTATCGAGTCCGGCCTCGGCGACAACGGTTGGGTCGACGTCGACCAGCGAACCTTGCAGGCGAGCGCCGACCCCGACGTGTACGCCATCGGCGACACGGCGTCGCTCCCGATTCCGAAAGCCGGCAGTGCGGCGCACTTCCAGGCGTTCACCGTCGCAGAACGACTCGCGTCGCAGGTGCGGGACCGAACGCCCACGAAGAAGTACAACGGGAAGACCGTCTGTTTCGTCGAGACCGGTCTCGACGAGGCGTCGTTCGTCTCGTTCGACTACGAGACGCCCGCGACGATGCGACGCCCGTCGAAGACCATCCACTGGGCGAAACACGCGTACAACGAATCGTACTGGCTGACTGCCAGAGGAATGCTCTGAGGTGAGGACGATGCAGGAACAAGAAAACACACAGACGACAGCACAGCAGGTCCCCGAAGAACTCGTGGCGGCCATCGAGAACAACCCCGAAGAAGTCGCCGTGCTCATCGAGCGACTTGGCCTCATCAACGACCTCATCGACGTGGTCGAACTCGGCGTCGGTGCCGTCGACGACGAGATGGTTCACTCCCTCGCGCGGACCGGGAGCACGCTCGCCGAAGTCGCGGACGAAGCGGCCGAACCGGAGACTGTGGCAGGCATCAAACGCCTGCTCAACGCCGTCGGCGACGCGGAAGAAGCAGACGCCAAACCCGTCGGTGCGATGGGTCTCATCCGTGCCACCCGCGACCCGAACGTGAAGTCCGGCCTCGGGTACCTCATCGCGCTGGCCGCAGCGCTCGGCGCGCAAGCAGACGACGAGAAGTAAGCGTCGACGAGTCCGGTCGGTCTACGCGTCGTCTTCGGTCTTCGTCTTCTCGATTTCTATCTCGCCGTCGTGAATCTTCGCGCCATCCTGTGCGACCTGTCGCGCGAGGACGGCACACTTGATTCGCATCGGTGAGATGTCTACACCGAGCATCTCGGTGATGTCGTCGGTGTCCATCGCGTCGAGTTCCGAGAGCGTGGTGCCCGGGAGTCGTTGCGTGAGCATGCTCGCGGACGCCTGACTGATGGCACAGCCATCGCCGGAGAACGCGACGCGCTCTATCGTCTCGCCGTCGTCGGCGAGCTGCACGTCCATCGTAATCGTATCGCCGCAGGAGGGGTTCTCCCCCGTGTGGGTGAACGTCGGCGACTCCAGCCGACCGTGGTTGCGGGGGTTCTTGTAGTGGTCCAAAATCTGCTGACGATACATGTCTGAGCCAATGCCCATTGGTGTTCGTCGGGGCTACGCCCGAGCGCCGTAAAAGGGTTCCGGGGCCGGCGAAGCGGCCGATTTCGCTGCTTACGCCGTGTCTGCTGGTGACGACTCTCCGTCGTACTTCGTCCACTTCTTCTCTACGTCGCGGTTGGCGACCACGACGGTGTCTCCCTCGTCGCTCTCGAACCGTGTCTTTCGGAGTTCGATGGCCGAGACGGTCCCTGTCACCGGGTCTGCCTTCACACGGTCACCGGGATTGAAATCGGGGTCTCGAAGGAGGTAGACGCCGGCGACGGTGTCGGCAATCATGTTCGACAGCGCGTACGAGACGCCCAGCGCGATGAACCCAGTCGCCGTCCCGAGACTCGCCGCAATCTCTTCCATGCCGACGATGTTCAAAAGCGCCAACGCCGCTCCGAACCAGAGGAAGACGCCAGCGATGGCGACGCCGAGGTCCACGATGAGGTCTTGCTCTTCAGGATAGAGGCCGTCCAGTGCGCCACGAAGGAGGTACAGGATGACTCTGATGCCGACGTACGCGAGACCGACGAAGACGATACCAGCGAGAACCTTCGGTGCCGCGTCGCGAATCGCGTTGCCGAACTCGACGAGTGTGCTTTCGAGGATATCGAAGACGAACCCGGTCACCGATTGGAGCATACGGTCGGTTGTCGTCTCAGTGGACCAAAGGCATTGTCCCCAGTCGACGGCCGACGTCTCCCGGATTGCGGGGCGTCTCAGCGGGTTCAGCGAATCGGCCTTCAGACTTATTTAGGTGTATTCGCTGGGTACAGACGTTCATACGAGACTGAACGTCACACGACCCATGAGCGACGACCCTCCCTTCGACTCGACTGACCGTGCACTCCTCACGACTCGACGCGCGTTTCTCGCCGGACTCAGTGTCGGCGCTGCCGGGACAGCAGGTGCGCTCGCTGGCGTGCCAGACATGCCCGGACTCGGGGGCGAAAGCGACCACTCCGACGCCCACCACGTCCGCACACTCGTCGCCGAGGACGACGCGACGAACCGGGCGACAGGGGGTCTGTGGCGCGTCTCTGATACGTGGGAAGGGTCAGCCCCCGGTGACGGTGCTCGCGTTCACATCCCGGCGGACGTGACGGTGACACTCGACCACGAGGCGACGTCCCGACTTCGGACAGTCCGCGTCGACGGGACGCTTCGCGTCGACCCGACGACGACGACGCGACTCCAACTCGGGACGCTCGCGGTCACAGAGACGGGGACGCTCGAACTCGGGACGCCCGAGAACCCAGTCCAGCGAGACGCCGGTGCGCGAATCACCTTCCTCGACGAGGGACCACTCGACGAGTCGGCAGACCCCGAACGCATCGGCCGTGGGTTGCTCACGCTCGCCGGCGCGACGGTTCGCATCGTGGGTGAGCCCGTAACCCCGTGGCTTCACCTCGAACGCCCGCCTCACGCGGGAGAGACCGAACTGCTCGTTACCGATTCACCGACCGGGTGGGAGGCTGGAGAGACGCTCGTCGTCGCCGGCATGCACCCGGACCGAGACGAAGACGAAGTCGTGACGATAGCTGGTGTCGACGAGTCGCGGATTCGCCTCGAATCACCGCTCGAATTCGACCACGACCCACCCCGTGAGTCGCTCTCGGGTGTCGTCGCCGCGATGGACCGAGCGGTGACGCTCGAATCGGAGTCCACGCGAACGAAGCGCCGCGGGCACGTGATGTTCATGAGCGACGACGTGCACGTCAGTCACGCCGCGTTCTCCGCACTCGGTCGGACCGACAAGTCGCGACCCTTCACCGACCCGACGAACGGCGTCCCTCCCGAAGACGCCGACCCGAACCCACAGGCCCGCTACGCCTGTCACTTCCACCGGACTGGCACCGGTACTGAGAACCCCCCACGAGTCGTCGAAGGGTGCGTCGTCGATGGGAGTCCCGGGTGGGGCTACGTCAACCACGCGAGTTACGTCCGATTCGAGGACAACGTCTCGTTCCGTGTCTTCGGCGCGGGATTCGTCGCCGAGACGGGGGCCGAACGAGGGACGTTCCGTCGAAACCTCGCCCTGCGCTCGCATGGGTCCGGGTCGGTCCCCGACGGCAGGCAGTTCAAAGCCGAGTCGCCGGGGAACATCGACGACTTCGGCCACGGCGGCTATGGATTCTGGTTTCAGGGACCGACTGTCGCCGTCGAAGACAACGTCGCCGCCGGCCACAGACACTACGGATTCGTCTACTGGAATCGCGCGAAACCAGACGCCGAGGTTCCGCCCGACGCACTCGGTAGTCTCGTCGGAACGGTTCCCAACGTCCCCGTCGAAGCGCTCGACGGCCAACCCGAACTCGCTCGCTCTGACCGCGTCGAAGACGGGATGGTTCCGTCGAGTTTCGTCCGCCTCGCGTCGTTCGCCCGCAACACCGTCTTCGCCTCCGGCGGCGGCCTCGATATCTCGCGACACATGTTCACCTTCGCGCACGACCGGGTCGAGGCCTACAGCGTCGTCGAGGACTTCACGGCGTTCAACATCGGGTCGCACGTGAGTCAGTGGGACCGACTCAGGCCTCCGAACGGACGCGGCGCGCAGGGCGGCGAAAATGGCATCTCGATTCGGTACAGCGCCAACGTCGTCGTTCGGAACCCGACCCTTGTCTCGGGTACGGGAGGCCGCCGCGGCGTCGGAATCAACCGCAATCACGCGCCGGCGAACGTCCACGTCGAGAACCCCGACATCGAGGGATGGTTCGTCGGCATTCGCGCACCACCTCGGGGGTCGGCCCCGATTCGCGGCGGCCGACTCGACAACCACGTGGACGTGCACGTCATCGGCGGGACGACGGACCGTCGCTGGTCGAAGAAGCAACAGGTGGACGTCGAGAACGTCGATTTCGTCGACGGCGGCCGTGCCGACATGTTCCTCAGCGCCGAACTCGACGACCACCTCTACGGCCTCTTCACCCCGGAGGGGCACGTCCGGCGCGACGGCGACAAGGTGTACTTCGCCGAGCAAGCGCCGGAGTTCGTTCCGTTCCCGACGAAAGCCGACGTACAGGCCGCAGACCCCGGCGACGACCCGTTCGCAGACCTGAGTGACGTGTCGCCGAAGGCGCTCGTGGGGAAGTCGAACGCCGAGTTGTTCGACGCGTTCGGCCTCGCCGTCGAAGGGGCGGTTCGCCCGCCAGACGCCGTCAGTCTCGCGGGCGTGGAAAACGGGTTCGTCGTCGATGGCGACGACGAGTCGACTGCTCCTTCGCTCGGGCCACTCGAACACGTCCACTCTGCGGATGGGTCGATGTACGAACTCGGGCGTCTCCGGTCCGACGAACCACTCTACGTCTACGACGACGCAACGTTCTTGACCGTCCCCGGGCGGTACGCGGGGCTGCCGTACGTCCGACCGGAACACGACGATGGTGATTCGTCGCGCCAGTCGCACCTGACGCTCACACTCTCGTCACCCGCGACAGTCTACGTCGCCGTCGACACCGACTCGTCTCCCGGATGGCTCTCGGGGTGGAACGACACTGGCGACACTATCGGCACCTCGGACGGAACGCGACGCGTCTACGAACAGACGTTCGACTCGGGAACGGTGCGACTCGGCGGGAACCCGGACTCACACAGGATGTACACGGTGTTCGTTCGAGAACAGTAGCCCACCTTTTACGCTGCGCTCGCGCTGCTCGCTCGTAAAAGCTGGACCAAAAGGATTCGTCACCCGCTTCGCGGGTTCCTCACCCCCGCTCACTTCGTTCGCGGAACAGTGCAGGCAGTACTCAAGCGAACAGGTCGCGTGCGACTTCCAGTCCCTCGACCAGTTTGTCGACTTCCTCTTTCGTGTTGTAGATGTAGAACGACGCCCGCGTGGAGGCCGCAGCACCCAGAACGTCGTGGAGTGGTTGCGTACAGTGGTCGCCGGCGCGGATGGCGACGCCCTGCTCGTTAAGGATGCTAGAGAGGTCGTGGGCGTGGACGCCGTCGAGGTTGAACGCGACGAGACCGCCGCGGTCGTCGCCCGGTGGACCGTAGATTTCGATGTCGTCGAACTCGCTCAGACGGTCGTAGGCGTACTCGGCGAGGAGTTCCTCGTGGGCCTGCACGTTCTCCATGCCGATGTCGTCGAGGTAGTCGACGGCGGCGGCGAACCCGATACCCTGCGCGATAGGGGGGGTACCCGCTTCGAACTTCCACGGCAGGTCTTCCCACGTCGACTCCTCGAAGGTGACGCGCCGAATCATCTCGCCGCCGTAGAGGTAGGGGTCCATCTCCTCGAGGATGTCGCGCTTGCCGTAGAGCGCGCCGATACCCGTCGGGCCGCACATCTTGTGGCCCGAGAAGGCGAAGAAGTCGGCGTCGATGGCTTCCACGTCGACCGGTCGGGTCGGAACCGACTGCGCGCCGTCGACGAAGATGTAGGCACCAACGTCGTGGGCCATGTCGGCGAGTTCCGAGACGGGGTTGATGGTGCCCAGCGTGTTCGAGACGTGGACGACGGAGACCATCTTCGTGGAGTCGTCGATGAGTTCCTTCGCGTGCTCCATGTCGAGTCGGCCGTCGTCGGTGACGCGGATGAACCGGGCCTCGGCACCGGTCTTCTTGGCGATTTGCTGCCACGTGACCAGCGAGGCGTGGTGTTCCATCTCGGTGAGGACCACCGAGTCGCCGGGGCCGAGTTCGTTCAGGCCCCACGCGTAGGCGACGAGGTTCATCGCCTCGGTGGTGTTCTTGGTGAAGACGACTTCCTCGCGGCCGCCGGAGGCACCGATGAACTCGGCGACCCTGTCGTGGGCGTTTTCGTAGGCGACGGAGGCCTCTTGGCTCAGACTGTGGATGCCGCGGTGGACGTTCGAGTTGTACCCGTAGTAGTAGTCGACGATGGCGTCGACGACGTGCTTCGGGGTGTGACTCGTGGCCGCGTTGTCGAGATAGACGAGGGGGACGGTGTCGTCGTCGTGTTCGCCGGGCGTCGAGATGTCGCCGCCGACCTTCCGCTGGAGGATTGGGAAGTCCTCGCGGATGGCGTCGACGTCGACAGGGTACGATTCCTGCACTCCCATTGGGAGTGAGTTACCACCCGAGGCACAACACGTCTTCGGTCCTCGCGTTTCTGTGTAACTGAAACCCGTTACGCGAACTGGCACCTGTTGCCGGGACCGGTGACGACTGCGGGCCTGCACGAGAAATCGGCCGTCGTTTCGGCGGGACGGTGTCCTACGATGCGTACCGGTCGAGATTTTTGAGGTAACTGTACCACCCGACCACGCCGAACACGGCGATGACGAGGACACCGAGCACTCCGAGGACGCCCGAGAGTGTAATCGCGACGAGTGCGAGGAGGAGGCTGACGACGAGGAGTAACCCGATTATCGCGTCGAGTTTCACGAGGACGGCGGGGTGTGTGGTCGGTTTCGAGGACACAGTCTGCGTCTTCGCTGCGTGGGGCTATAGCTGTTAGCGAGGACGAATGTCCCGAGCGTGTCAATAAAGTAGTGGACGCGTCTCTAGAGGTGTATGTCTCCGTCGCCTCCTCTCGCCACGTCCAGTCTGGACGCACTCCCGATGCAACTCGCGGTTCTGAACACGGACGGTGAGATTCTCTACACCAACGAGGCGTGGCGCGAATTCGGCGACGAGAACGACTACGCCGGAGACTCCAGTTCTATCGGAATGAACTACCTCGGCGTCTGTGAGGTTGGTGGGGGTGACAACGGTGGAAACGCCGCCAGTGGGATTCGGTCGGTCATCGACGGTGACCGGGACGAGTTCTCCTACGAATACCCGTGTCACTCGCCCGGCGAGCGCCGGTGGTTCACGATGCGAGCGACCCGGTTCACCGACGAAGCGGAGACGTACATTCAGGTCGTCCACTTGGACATCACCGAGCGAAAACTCGCCGAAATCGAGGCCGACGAGAAAGCGAACAGACTCCAGAACGTCGCCAGCATCCTGTCGCACGACCTGCGCAATCCGCTCGCTGTCGCCCTCGGCTATGCTCAGACGCTCATCGAAGAGGGTATCGCGACGGACCGTCTCGGCCGCGTCGTCGACTCGCTCGAACGGATGGACGAAATCGTCTCGAACGCGCTGGTGCTGGCGAGGCACGATTCTGTCGAACAGCGGGTGACGGTGGACCTCGGCACGCAAGCCGAAAACGCGTGGGAACACGTCGAGACGGGTGGTTCGTCGCTGGTCGTCGCCGACTCCGCGACGTTCGAGGCGGACTCGAATCTCCTCGCCCACGTCTTCGAGAACCTGTTTCGAAATGCAATCGAACACGGACGCGGAGACGACGACCCACCGCTGACCGTGACGGTCGGAACGCTCACCACCGACGACGGCCGGACCGGGTTCTACGTCGAAGACGATGGTGTCGGCATCCCCGCCGACGAACGGGACGACGTGTTCGAGGATGGGTACTCGTCGGCGACCGAAGGAACCGGCCTCGGGCTCTCTATCGTCGCCCAAGCGGTCGAGGCCCACGGGTGGTGTCTCGAACTGACCGAGTCCGAATCGGGTGGCGCACGATTCGAACTCACGGGCGTCGAACTGGACGCGTAGGTTTCGCAGTCGCTCGACGGCAGGAGAAAACGCGGAATCGGACGGCGAGAACGACGACTTACCGAAGCCAGAGGAGTTGTGCGTGGAGCGTGCCGCCGACTTCGAGAACTGTCTCTTCGTCGACGAGGCCAGCGTCGATAGCGACGTTCACCGACTCTTCGCCGACGATGTTGGCGACGGTAGCGCGAGTGAGACTCTCGACGACGGCGTCCTGGTCGACTGTCTCGGCCTCTTCACCGCCGTAGAAGTCCTCGGTCACGTCGAGCGAGACACCGCCGTCGGTGTACGTCTCGCCGATGCAGTCGGCATCACAGACCGAGACGAGCAGTCCTTCCGGGGTCTCGCGTTCACGCAGGAGCATCAGTAGTCCTCGACGAGTTCCGCTTCGGCCTGCTCGCGAATGTCGTCAGCCTGTTGTTGGGCCTGTTCTGCTTCTTCTTCGCGACCGAGTTCTTCGAGGGCGCGCGCCTTCTCCTCGTGGACGGCGGGCGTCCGCATGCCGAGGCGGATGGCGTTGTCGAAGGCGTTGACAGCGTCTTCGTTCAGGCCACGTTCGTGGAGGAAGAAGCCACGGTTGTACCACGCCTGCGGGAAGCGCGGGTCGAGTTCGACGGCACGCTCAGCGTGGTCGAGGGCGTCGGCGGTCTGGCCCGACTCCCACAGCGCGTACGCGAGGTTGGTGTGTGCCGTCGCGGCGTGTTCGCTGTCGTCGTCGACGCGGAGTGCTTCCTGATAGGCACCGACTGCCTCGTCCCACTCTTCGAGTTGGGCGTGCGCAGCGCCCTTGTTCACCCACGCCTCCTGTGCGATGGGGGACTCCTCACCTGCGAAGCGTGCAGTCCGCTCGAACGCCTCGGTTGCCTCCTCGAACCGGTTGATTTGCATGTACGAGAGGCCGACGTCGAGCAGTTTCTCCACGTCGACGTCTTCCGGGTCGATGTTTCGTTTGTCGAGGATGTCGGTCAGGACGCGCGAGTCGACCGGGTCGACCTTCGTCGGGTCCACCGAGAGTTCGGGCGGGTCGAGCGAGAAATCGGAGTAGTCCTCGTCGAACCCCTGCCCTTCGGAGAAACGGTGGGGTCGCTTGCCGTCGTCGGTCATATAAGCGCGATTGGGAGTCACGGCGGTTAAACGCTACGTCAGAGGCGCGACACCGACCGCTTTTTAGCGGCAGTCGGCGTACCACGGGAGAATGCAGGCCCCCTCGACGACTGTGGTCTCGTTCGTCCGACACGCCCACTCGCCGTACGTCCCCAACGCCGAGCGGAGTCGCGGGCTTTCGACCCGGGGACGCCGCGATGCTGCTGCCGTCACGGCCCACCTCGCGGACGTTGCGGACGTCGTCGTCACGAGTCCGTTCGAGCGCGCTCGCGCCACCGTCGAAGGAGTTGCCGACGCCGCTGACGTTCCACTCGTCGTGGACGAAGACCTCAGAGAGCGTGAACTCGCCGGCGAACACGTCGAGGACTTCGAATCGGCCGTCGAATACCTCTGGGGGAACCCGGCGGCGTCGCACCCCGGCGGCGAGTCACACGCCGAGGCACAGGCACGCGGTGTCGCCGCCGTCGAGCGACTCGTCGAAGCGTACCCGAACCGCCACGTCGTCGTCGGCACCCACGGGACGCTCATGGCACTCGTGTTCAACGCGTACGACCCGCGCTACGGCTACGAGTTCTGGAACACGCTCTCGATGCCCGACGTGTACGAAGCGACGTTCTTCGGCGGCGAACTCGCTGGAATCGTGCGGACGTGGGTACCACCGAGCGAGACGGCGGCAGGTGCCGGAAGCGACTGAGCGGCGGAAGCTTAACGTCTGTTTCCAGTCATCTATCTGCCATGCGCCTCTTCCTCGCCATCGACCTGCCGTCGTCGCTCTCGGAGGGTGTCGCGGCGGTGCAGGCGCTCTTCGAAGACGCGGGTGGACTCAGATTCACCGACCCGGAACAGGCCCACGTCACGCTGAAGTTCCTCGGCGAGACGCCTCCAGACCGTGTTTCTGTAGTCGAAGATGCGGTCGAATCGGCCATCGACGCCGCGGGTGTCGAGCAGTTCGACGCCTCAGTCGGCGGATTGGGTGTCTTCCCCTCACTGGACTACATTCGCGTCGTCTGGACTGGTATCGACGACGGGGCCGTGGAGATGACGCGCCTCCACGACGCATTCGAACGCAAGACGACGACCATCGGATTCGACCCCGAGAACCACGACTTTTCCCCGCACGTCACGCTCGCCCGCATGAACGACGCCCGCGGAAAGGCCCTCGTTAGGCGCGTGGTCGAACACGAAGACCCGAACATTGGGTCGTTTCGCGTGCGCGAGGTGCGATTGAAGAAGAGCGAACTCGGCCCCGACGGCCCCGAGTACGAGACGGTGTCTCGATTCTCGCTGTAGCCTCGTCCTCCGAACCCATCGAGTTCTGTCAGTCGTCGGCCGGTCTACGTCGCTGTCGCCGGTCGACTGCCCGCTGAAGTTCGCCGCGAAGGGCATCACGCTTGAACAGGAGGAAGCCGAGGAAGATGAGGACGAACCCGGAAACCGTCGTCAGCGTCGGGACGCGGTCGAGGACGACCCACTCCGCGAGGGCGGCGAACAGCGGAATCACGTACTCCAAGAGGCTGACCTCGATGGGTCCGACTCGGTCGAGAAGCCAGAAGTAGAGCAGGAACCCGCCCGCGCCGGCGACGATGGCGAGGTAGCCGGTTGCGACGAGCGTCGTCGGTACCCACACCGCGTCGGCGGCAGACTCCCACGGGAGCGCGATGCTCGTTACGTGGAGCGTCACTGCCCCGATGAGCATCATCCACGCCTGCACCGCGAGGAGCGACATGCCCGTCTCGCTGTCGTGCGTGAGGACGGCCCCGAGACCGAACGCGATGGCCGAACCGAACACCAGTACCGCACCGACGAGGTTCGACGACAGGAGGTTCCCGGGGTTCGGATTGGCGATGACGACGAGGCCGAGGAAGCCGAGGACCAGACCGGCCACCTTGAGAGGCGAGAGTCGCTCTCGCGTGGCGGTCAGACGGGTCAGTGTCGGCGTCGCCAGTGGGATGATGCCGAGGAGGACAGAGGCGACGGACCCGGGAACGTACACCTGCCCCGAGAACAAGAGCGCGTGGTGGGCGCCGATGCTGAACACGCCGCCGGCGAGAATCGGTCGCCACTCGCTTCGTACTGCTGGTAGGAATCGGTCGCCGCGGGCGATAGTGAGTGCGAACAGGAGTAACGCCGCGACGTCGAACCGAATGGCGGCGAGGAACGCCGGCGGGACCGTTTCGAGGGCGAGTTCTGTCGCGAGGAAGGCACTGCCCCAGACGGCAGAGAGGGTGAGAAAGCCGACGAGTGTGCGGGCCCGACTCATTCACCCGGACTTTTGCGCCGACGATACTGAATGAGTCGATTCGCCCGGTACCCACCGACCCGCGGGTGAATTCGACGGATTCCACCCTGTGGACGCCTCTCACACCTCTCAAACGCGAAGGAACAAGATTTTATGCGGAGGATGGAAACTGTAGGCCACTATGGGTAAGAAGTCGAAGGCTAAGAAGAAGCGTCTGGCGAAGCTCGAACGTCAGAACAGTCGTGTCCCAGCGTGGGTCATGCTCAAGACCGACATGGAAGTCACGCGAAACCCCAAGCGTCGCAACTGGCGGCGAAGCAACACGGACGAGTAAGCAATGAGCGCAAACGACTTCGAGGAGCGCGTCGTCACCGTCCCGCTCCGCGACGTGAAGGCAGTCCCGTCCTACGAGCGTGCAGGCCGCGCGATGAAGCTCATCCGCGAGCACCTCGCGAAGCACTTCAAGGTCGACGCCGACGACGTGCGTCTCGACACCCAGATCAACGAGACCATCTGGGCAAGCGGTCGTCAGGACCCACCGAGCAAGTTCCGCGTCCGCGCCGCACGCTTCGACGAGGACGGCGAGTCGGTCGTCGAAGCCGAACCGGCCGAGTAAACGGTGCTCCGCGCCTCCTTCGCCGGTTCATCCTACATCGGCGTCTTCGCTCGGGCGACCGACGACGTCCTCCTCGTTCGCCCCGATGCCGACGATTCACTCGCCGAACGGATGGCCGAGGAACTCGACGTGCCGGTGGTCAAGACGACCGTCGGCGGGTCAGGAACTGTCGGTGCGTTAGCCACGGGTAACGAGAACGGACTGCTCGTCTCGAGCCGTGCGACGACCCGCGAAAAGGAGGCACTCGCCGAGGTCGTAGACCTCCCCGTCTACGAACTCCCCGGTCGCATCAACGCCGCTGGGAACGTCGTTCTCGCGAACGACTACGGCGCGTACGTCCACGCAGACCTCTCCGGCGAGGCCGTCTCGGCCGTCGAAGAGGCACTGGAAGTTCCCGTCGAACGCGGTGACCTCGCCGACGTTCGAACCGTCGGGATGGCGGCCGTCGCCACCAACCGTGGCGTCCTCTGCCACCCGAAGTCTCGCGAACCCGAACTCGAAGCGCTCGAAGCGCTCCTCGACGTTCGCGCGGACCTCGGAACCATCAACTACGGTGGACCGCTCGTCGGGTCTGGCCTCGTCGCCAACGACGAGTCGTACATCGTCGGCGAAGAGACGACCGGTCCGGAACTGGGTCGCATCGAAGACGCCCTCGACTACATCGACTGAGGGCCTCTCGTCCACCCTTTTCGCGGCTCATTCTCACCGTGAGTAGGAAGACTCTTCCCGCTCGCCACCCGACCGACGTGCATGAGCCAGTTCACTATCTCTGGACGCTTCACGAGCCGTGGAGTGACCCACGAGTTCACGAAAACTGTGGACGCACCCAACGAGAACGTCGCACGAGAACGTGCCTTTTCTCTCATCGGAAGTGAGCACGGCATCAAACGTACGAAGGTCGACCTCACGGAGGTGTCCGCAGCATGATGGGCGGCGGTCAGCAGCAACTCCAGCAGCTCTCGCAGGAACTGCAGGCACTCGACGAGGAAATCGAATCGCTCGAAGGTGAGGTCTCCGACCTCAACGACGAGAAGGCCGAAATCGACGAGGCCGTCGAAGCAATCGAGACGCTCGAGACGGGTTCGACCGTGCAGGTCCCGCTGGGTGGCGACGCGTACCTCCGCGCCGAAGTGCAGGACATCGACGAGGTCATCGTCTCGCTCGGTGCCAACTACGCGGCCGAGCAGAACCAGTCTGACGCCGTCGAAGCACTGCGCCGCAAGCAGGACATGCTCGACGAGGAAATCGCGAGCATCCGCGGTCAAATCGACGAACTCGAAGAAGAGAGCGAACAGATAGAACAGCAGGCGATGCAGGCCCAACAGCAGATGCAGCAGCAGCAGATGCAGCAGATGCAACAGCAGATGCAGGGCGAAGGCGAAGACGGCGACGACGAGTAATCCTCACCCCCTATTCAGATGTTCGACGGACTGAAGAAGAAACTCAACCGCTTCCGGGAAGACGTCGAAGACACCGCCGAAGAGAAGGCTGAAGCGGCAGAAGCCGAGGCTGAAGCGGCAGACGCAAGCGCAGACGCTGACGCGGAAGTCGACGAGACAGCGGCGGAGACGGACGGTGTGTCCGCCGACCCCGACGAAGCAGTCACTTCGACCACCGAGACAGTCGACGACTCGCAGGACGACGTTGCACCCGCGGACACACCCGCTCGCGACGCGGAGACCGAAGACGCCGCGGACGTCGACGGCGAGACTCCCGAGTCGCTCGCATCGGACGCGGCGAAGGAAGCACTGTCCACGAGAGACGAGAGCGACTCGTCGTCCAGCAAGAGTCGCCTGAAGCGCGCCGCCGCGTTCGCAACCGGGAAAGTCGTCATCGAGGAAGAAGACCTCGAAGACCCACTGTGGGAACTCGAGATGGCGCTCCTCCAGAGCGACGTCGAGATGCAGGTCGCAGAGGAGATTCTCGAGACCATCCGCGAGAAACTCATCGGCGAGACGCGAAAGCAGGTCCAGAGCACGGGCCAACTCGTCGAAGAGGCACTCCACGACGCGCTCTACGAAGTCATCAGCGTCGGCCAGTTCGACTTCGACCAGCGCATCGCCGAGGCGGACAAGCCTGTCACCCTCATCTTCACCGGCATCAACGGCGTCGGGAAGACGACGACTATCGCCAAACTCGCCCGCTACTTCGAAACGCAGGGCTACTCGACGGTCCTCGCAAACGGTGACACCTACCGCGCCGGCGCGAACGAGCAGATTCGAGAGCACGCGGAGGCACTCGACAAGAAACTCATCACCCACGAACAGGGTGGCGACCCGGCGGCCGTCATCTACGACGCCGTCGAATATGCCGACGCGCACGACATCGACATCGTCCTCGGCGACACGGCCGGTCGCCTGCACACGTCGAACGACCTCATGGCGCAGTTAGAGAAGATAGACCGCGTCGTCGGCCCTGACCTCACCATCTTCGTGGACGAGGCAGTCGCCGGACAGGACGCAGTCGAACGCGCCCGCAAGTTCAACGACGCGGCGGCCATCGACGGCGCGATTCTCACGAAGGCCGACGCCGACTCCAACGGTGGTGCGGCAATCTCAATCGCCTACGTCACGGGCAAGCCAATCTTGTTCCTCGGCGTGGGGCAGGGATACGACCACATCGAGCGGTTCGACCCCGAAGCGATGGTCGACCGTCTCCTCGGACACGACGAGTAAGCGCCAACAACAGGCTTCCTCATCGTCCGGTCCGTCGTTTTCTCACTCCAGCGCGAGTACGACACCGAGCAACAGCATCGTCCCCGCACCAACGTAGTTGAGGACGCGACTCACCCGCGTCTCGGCGAGGGTGTCGCCGAGTCTGTCGGCTCCGAGTGCGACGGCGGAGAGGTAGATAGCGGTGAGTACCGCGTACAGTGCGCCCAAGAAGGCCATTCGTTCACCTGCGCCGGGGCCACGCCCGGCGAACCCGGGGAGAAACGCGAGAAAGAACAGTGCGACTTTCGGGTTCAGGGCGTTGACGAGGACGCCGCGCCGGAAACTTCCCGAGGCGTCCGTCTCGACGGCCGGGTCGAACTCGTCGTCACGGAGGGCAACCACGCCGAGGTAGACGAGATACGCCGCCCCGACGTACTGGACTACCGCGGCCGCTTCGGGCACTGTCTGGAGCAGCGCGGCGACACCGAGCGTGGCGAGCATCGTGTGAAAGAGGACGCCGGTTGCGATACCGAACGCCGAGCGGACACCCGATTCGCGCCCGTCGAGGCCGCGGGCGAGGACGTACATCGTGTCCGGACCGGGTGTGAGAATGAGCGCGATTGCCGCCCCAGAGAAGGCGAGAATCGTGGTTGGTTGCAGTCCGAATGCGATACTGCTCATCGCCGCCGCCTACGACTCGTCGGGTGAAGTACGTGGGGTTTCGGGAAGCACTTGGTTGCGAAGAGTGGTGTCTCCGTCTCCCGACTCCAACCGTTCGACGTTCTCAGCGAGGATGTCCGCCAGTCGAGTGAAGTATTGCGGTGTGTAGCCCGCGACGTGGGGGGTGATGAAGACGTTCTCGAAGGACCACAGGGGATGGTTCTCAGGGAGCGGTTCCGGGTCAGTCACGTCGAGTGCGGCGGCCCGAAGGTACCCACGCTGAATCGAGGAGACGAGTGCGTCGGTGTCGACGACACCACCCCGAGCGACGTTCACGAGGACGGCGTGGTTCGGCAGGGCAAAGAACGCCTGCTGGTCGATGAGGTGCTCCGTCTCGTCGGTCAGCGGACACGCGAGGACGAGGTAGTCCGTTTCGACGAGGGCTGATTCGAGGTCGTCGAAGCCGAGGACTCGGTCCGTCGGTCCGCCTTTTTCGGGTGTGTAGCGAGCGCCGATGGTCTCGACACCGAAGGGGTCGAGACGCTCGACCACGGCCTGCCCGATTGCGCCCAACCCAACGACGGTGACTGTCGACCCCTTGAGTTCGCCGTAGGCCTGAAACGACCGCCACTCGCGGCGCTCCTGTCGGCGGATTCCCTCGTCGAGGCGGCGGGTAATCGTCAAGAGCCATCCGACAACGTGCTCGGCGATGTTGGGTCCGTGGACACCGGACGCGTTCGTGACCGTGACATCTCGCTCGCGTAGCATCTCCATCGGGAGGTGGTCGTACCCTGCGGCAGCGCCGGCGAACAGTCGGAGTTCGTCGGCGGCGGTGAGTACGTCGCGCTGGAGGTACGTCCCGGTGATGACATCCACTGTGGCCGCGGCTTCGAGCGTTTCGGCCGTCGTCTTCGGGTGGACGACTGTCGCGTCGGGAAGTCGCTCGCGGAGGGCGTCGGCGTACTCCTCGGCGGGGATGTCGTGTGCGGGTTGGTCGAGGACGAGGATTCGCGTCATCGTTGGTGTGTCACTACGTCGACCGATAGCTCTTCGCCCGCGGACGCGACGGATAAAGCCTTTACCGACGCGGCGGCGTAGGAGGGGACAATGGTACTCGATAATCTCGGGAGTTCTCTCCGCGGCAGTCTCGACAAGCTGCGGGGTAAGTCCCGTCTGGACGAGGACGACGTTCAGGAGATTGTCAAGGAGATTCAGCGCTCCTTGCTCTCCGCCGACGTCGACGTCAGCCTCGTCATGGACCTCTCTGACTCCATCAAGACCCGGGCGCTGGAAGAAGAGCCTCCGGGTGGGACGAACGCCCGCGACCACGTGCTGAAAATCGTCTACGAGGAACTCGTCGGTCTCATCGGTGAGTCGACGGAGATTCCGCTCGAATCACAGACTATCATGCTCGCCGGCCTCCAGGGGTCGGGGAAGACGACCACCTCTGCCAAGATGGCGTGGTGGTTCTCGAAGAAGGGCCTCCGCCCGGCGGTCATCCAGACCGACACCTTCCGGCCCGGTGCGTACGACCAGGCCAAGCAGATGTGTGAACGCGCCGAGGTCGAATTCTACGGCGACCCCGACTGCGACGACCCGGTGCAAATCGCACGTGAGGGCCTCGAAGCCACCGACGACGCCGACATCCACATCGTCGACACGGCCGGTCGTCACGCGCTCGAAGACGACCTCATCGCCGAAATCGAAGAGATAGAAGACGTCGTCCAACCCGATTTGAACCTGCTCGTCCTCGACGCGGCAATCGGGCAGGGCGCGAAAGACCAGGCTCAGCAGTTCGACGAATCCATCGGTATCGGTGGCGTCGTCATCACCAAACTCGACGGGACGGCGAAGGGTGGCGGTGCCCTGACCGCCGTCAACGAGACGAACTCGTCTATCGCCTTCCTCGGGATGGGTGAGACCGTTCAGGACATCGAACGGTTCGAGCCCAACGGCTTCATCTCGCGTCTCCTCGGGATGGGCGACCTGAAGCAACTCTCCGAACGCGTCGAACGCGCCATGTCCGAGACCCAGGCCGAAGACGAGGACTGGGACCCCGAGGAGATGATGAAGGGGAACTTCACCCTCAAGGACATGCAAAAACAGATGGAGGCGATGAACAAGATGGGGCCGCTCGACCAGGTGCTCGACATGATTCCGGGTCTCGGTGGCGGTCTGAAGGACCAACTGCCGGACGACGCGATGGACGTCACCAAAGACCGGATGCGGTCGTTCGAGGTCATCATGGACTCTATGACCGAAGACGAACTGGAGAACCCGCGCATCATCGGTGCCTCGCGTGTGAAGCGCATCGCACAGGGCTCTGGGAAGGACGAGGAGACGATTCAGGAACTCCTCGAACAACACCGCATGATGGAACAGACCATCAAGCAGTTCCAGGGCATGGGCGACGGCGACATGCAGCGGATGATGAAGAAACTCCAGCAGCAAGGTGGCGGCGGTGGCGGTATGGGTGGCCTCGGCGGTATGGGTCCGTTCTAACCGCTACCTTCTGACTCCTCTCCGTTTGACGTATCTTCTCTTCTGTCTTCTTCGCACCACGAATTCGACATACCGCCGACTTTTAACGCTCGGGGCCGTCGGACCCGACAATGACGGTGCGAGACGTGGCAGTCGAGGCCTACAAAGAAGCCCTCCCTGCACTCGCGGCGAGTCTCGTCGGTGGCCTCATCGCCGGCGTCGTCCTCGGCGGGATGCGCGCCGAACTCCGTGCGGTTCCGGGTCTCCTCGTCCTCGTGCCTGCACTGCTCGCGACCCGCGGGAACGTCTACGGGTCGCTGGGTGCTCGTATCGCCACGGCACTGCATCAGGGTCTCATCGAACCCTACGTCACCGGTGCTGACGAGCGACTTCGGGCCGCCGCGACGGCGGCACTCGCCAACGGTGTGCTGACGAGCACCTTCGCGTCCATCATGGCGTTCTTCTTGCTCACGTTCCTCGGCCAGCGGGTGGCACCGCTCCCGATTCTCGTCGGCATCGCTATCGTCGCCGGTCTCTTGTCGGGTATCGTCCTCACCGTCGTCGTCGTGACCGTCGTCTTCGCGGGGTACAGACGGGGACGGAACCCCGACACCATCGTCGGCCCACTGGTGACGACCACCGGTGACGTGTTCGGAATCCTGTTCTTGCTCATCGCGGTCCGAACCGTCCTCGCCATCGCTGGGGTGTTCTGACGTGCCGACTGAGTGGACCGTCCGTGCCATCTCGCGGGCGATGCTCCCCGTCTTGTTCGTCCTCACGCTCGTCGAACTCGGCAGTGGTCTCGTCCTCGGAAGCTTCGAAGCGCAGTTACTCAGGTATCCGTCCCTGCTCGTCCTCGTGCCCGTCACCATCGGAACGGCAGGAAATCTCGGGAGCATCCTCGCGGCACGACTTTCGACGTCGTTCCACCTCGGGACCCTCACGTTCTCGCCGGCGGACGACGAACTCGCGGGGAACGCGCTTGCGACGGTCGTCCTCGCAGTGACCATCTTTCCGGTCATCGGCGTTGGGGCGTGGGCCGCGACGTTCATCGTCACTGGCGGTCCCGCACTCCCCTTCTCGACTGTCGTTTTGGTCGCGTTATCGAGCGGTATCACGCTCGCCGTCTTGGCCGTCTTCGTGACGTTCACCGCCACGTACGTCGCCTATCGGTTCGGTCTCGACCCCGACGACGTGGTCATCCCCGTCGTCACCAACGTCTGCGACGTACTCGGGGTGGTCGTCCTCTTTGCGGTCGCACAACTGTTGGTCTAATCGGCACGACACCGACCGACGGCGATTAGTTCCTCGCCACCCGACCACTCCCTGTGCAGTCGTCGACCGTTCTCCCGGTGCTGGTCGAGGTGCTCCCCAGAGTCCTGCGCATCGCCGTCTACATCGCCATCGGCGTCTTCGCGGCGAACCTCGTCGTCGCCTTCGGCCTCGTCGAACGCATCGCCGGTCTCTCTCGGTACTTGACGAGTCCCGCGAACCTCCCCGACGAAGTTGGGACGGCTATCGTCACCACCGCCGCGTCGACGACGGCGGGATACGGGATGCTCGCCGAGTTCCGCGAATCTGGCGTCCTAGACGATAGAGCGACGCTCGTCGCCGTCACCATCAACACGTTCTTCGGGTTCGTCCAACACATCTTCACGTTTTACTGGCCGGTCCTCATCCCTATCCTCGGGCGAGAAGTCGGATTCATGTACGTCGGTGCCCGCGCCGCAATCGCACTGGCGATTACGCTCACTGGCGTCGCTGCCGGTGCGGTGCTCCTCTCGAAACAGAACGTCACCCCCACGGCCATCGCCGAGACGGACGGCGCAGGCGACACGGATGGCGAACACGGTGTCAACGACGACTCGGTCCGGTCGATGGCTGAAGACGCCGCACGAAAGACGTGGAAGACGGTTCGTCGAATCGTCCCGCGACTCGCGGTGGTCTACGTGCTCGTCACGCTCCTCTTGCGAACGACGGACCTCGAATCCTTCACCAACCTCGCCAGTCCGCTGACGAACCTCGTCGGCCTGCCGGGTGCCGCCGTCCCCGTCGTCGTCGCCTTCGCGTTCGACACGACGACCGGTGCGGCGACTATCGCGCCCGCCATCGGCGAGACGTTCACGCCGAAACAGGCGGTGGCGACGATGCTCATCGGGGGTATCATCTCCTTCGCCGTCTCGACGTTCAAGCGGTCGATTCCGTTTCAGTACGGCATCTGGGGGCCAGAGTTCGGGTCGAAGGTCATCGCCGTCAACACGAGTTTGAAAGTCGTCTTCATCGCCATCGCGGTGGCGCTGTTGGTCGCCTAACACCGCGTTCGGGCGGCGTGCCACTCAGCGGTCGGCGGGGTCGATTGGCCGACCGTCTTCGGTCGGCGGCGCGATGTAGTCGATGAGTTCTTCGACAGACGGGTCGCGGACGGTCACGTGTACCTCGATGTCGCCGAGTTCGTCGGGGTTGCCGACGGAGAAGTTGACGACACCCTTGAACGCGGCCTGTTTCTTCAGCGCGAACGAGAACCCTTCCTCGTCGCGGCGTTTGTCGAACTCTCGCCGGGCGGTGTCGAGGATGGTTTGTTCGTGCAGACGCTCCGAGAAGCGCTCTAACTCGTGGGTCTCGCCGACGAGTTTCCCGGGTTCGTGCGTGAGTTCGACCCCCGGAAAGAGGTTCTCGACGGCGTCGGCGACGCGGTCTGTGACCTCGGTGTCGCGGACTGGAACTTCGATGCGAACGTCGACGCTGTAAATCATGGGTTGGCCTCAGCCAGGGCGTCTGGCCCTTCTTCGAACAATCGGGTGATGGTCTCGCGGTATTCGTCGAGGGTTCCGGTGTTCTGGATGACCACGTCGGCGCGGTCCATCGCCTCGCCCATCCCGAAGTCGAGTTCGCGTGCTTCGCGTTTCTTCAGTGACTCGACGTCGGTGTCGCTCTCGTCGCGGCCGCGGTCACCGAGTCGCTCGGCGCGGGTTTCGAACGGTGCTTCGACGCTCACGAGGATGAATTCGTCGCCGAAGGCGTCGCGGAAGCGGTCGAGTTCGACGTCCGACCGGAGGCCGTCGACGACCACCACGTCGTTCGCGTCGAGGTGGTCTTCGATGACGGGCAGCGAGCGCGCGGCGATGGCGTCGTCGCCTTCCTCTTCGCGGAGTGCCTTCGCTATCTTCCCGTGGTCCGTCGCGGGGTCGAGGCCGCGGGCACGACACTCCTCGCGGATGATGTCGCCCATCGTCACGACGGGGATGCCTGCTTCGCGGGCTACCTCGGCGAGTTCGCCCTTTCCGCTTCCGGGCAAGCCGACCGTCCCGATGACTCTCATAGGCGGTGTTACCGCGTTCGCGCTGTTAAACCCTCCCTTCACGTCGCTCCGGGCGCGCGATGTGTCGAAGACGCTCCGCCGACCCACCCATCTTTTCCTCCCTCGCCACGATGTGTCGGGTATGAAACAGCGGTCCCTCCTCGTTCGTATCCTCTGGTTCCTGTTCATCGGGTGGTGGGCCACGCCCGCCGTCGTCAACATCGCGTGGTTCCTCAACGCGACCATCATCGGTCTGCCACTGGGAATCAAACTCATCAATCTCGTGCCGACGGTACTCTCGCTGAAAGAACCGCGTTCGCTCGGGAATCCCGATGCTGCAACGGGCCAGCGGTCGCTCCTCGTCCGCGGCGTCTACTTCCTGTTCGTCGGGTGGTGGCTCAGTTGGTTCTGGGCGAACGTGGCGGCGTTCTTCGCGGTCACTATCGTCGGCCTCCCCATCGCCTACTGGATGTTCAATCGGCTTCCTGCGGTCACGTCGCTGTACCGATTCGACGGGTAGAAGCCGATTCGTTTTTCATTTGGCACCTGTTTTTGAGATACGAGGGCGCGTAGCTCAGTTGGACAGAGCGTCGGACTTCTAATCCGACGGCCGCGGGTTCGAATCCCGTCGCGCTCGTTATTCTCTGCGAGCGACAGCGAGCAGTGATAACGGCACCGGCGGGATTCGAATCCTACGAGACGAGCGACGCGAGTCTCGGTCCGGTTCGAATCCCGTCGCGCTCGCTTCTCTCGCTTCGCTCGTTCAGCGAGCGCTCCTGACTCTCGTTCACTTCGTTCACGAGAGTCCCGTCGCGCTCTGTTGTTGTGAAGACCGCTGAGCGGACGCGAGTCGTGTTGGAACGCACTCGCGCGGGATTCGAACTCTTCGGGGAATCGGCTCTGTTGAAATACTCAGAAATTGACAGGATTACCGTGACACAGACAGAGGATTCGTCTTGCAGTTACGTGGCTTGCAACAGCCCGTAAATGAACATGCCAATCCCCAGTACGAGATAGACGATTGGAGGTAGCGTAATCACAACCCAACCTAACAATTGGGTGATAGCACTAATTAGCAGGCCGAGGCCAATAATAAGGAATACCGCGCCTCGGATTTTTCGATTATCCATGATGCGAGGACCTGTTTTTCTGTCACTCTCCTATGATTTATAAGCTCCCTCTATTCAACACGACCGCAGAAAAATCACCAAGTTCTGTCAGATGCGGCGTGACACAGAGAGAGGGTGTATTCAGTACGGGCTACGACTCTGATTTTCCAAATGCAGTTCCCATTGCAGCACCCACGACTACTCCCGCACCTGCTGCAAAGGGACCCGCCACCAGATAGCCGATACCACCGAAGAATACCACGGGAATGAAGACTTCAATTGGGTGTGGCTGGGACATGTCCGATACTTAGACGCACCTTACAAAAAGGCAATTCATTGATCTATTCACGCCCTGTATTCAGCACGCCCGCTGAAACCTCACCGGATGCTGTCAGAAGTGGCGTGACACATTCAGAGGGTGAGTTCAGCAAGACTTCGATGTTCGTTTCACGCGACCAGTGACGAAACAGCCGCTAGATAGGTGTGCATAGTTACCCCCGTGGTTTTCTATCGTTCACCCGCTTCATCAAGGCGGCGAGAGTTGTACTTTTGAAAGAAATGCAATGACAGTCCCACAATGATTAGCATGAGGCCGAGTGGGAGCGATATTAGTGCAAAAACCGCACCGGCGATAGCGATGTAGATGAACTTCATGTGTTAGTTATATGACTTCTATGGAGTGATAGCCCTTGTGGGAGTTATAATAATAATCCCCATACCGAACATCAAGACCAGCAACGTCGAGTGACCGACTAGCGCCCTGAGTTCAGCACGGCCTCGATAAACTATCAGCGACTGAGGGTTTCGACAGAGTCGTGAAATCCTACTTCAGTTCCAACTCTCGTCCGCACTCTGGGCACACCTCGTCCACGATGGTCACCTGCGCGTCGCAGTCCGGACAGAACTCGCGGTAACACGCTCTGTCACCCATGCCAGTGGCTACCACGCGAAACACCGAGAATGTTTGGAGGGCCGGTTCGTCACTCGTCGGCGACGTCCTTCCCCGGGTCGGAGAAGTTCGCGCCGATTTCGTCGCCGTACCGCTGGGCGAAGAGTCCGGGTACGGCGAGGAGGTCAGCGGGGGTCCCGTCTTCGACGACGATTCCGCCGTCGGTAACGAGGACTTTGTCGGCGTCGCGGACGGCGGCGGCGCTGTCTGTTGCGACGACGAAGGGGGTATCTGGCTGGCGCATCGCGGCGAACGTCGCGCGGAGACGTGACGGCGACGTGCTGTGCGGAGCGCAGACGAGCGGAGACACGTGAGGGGCTACGGTGGCGGCGACGGAGGCCGCCTCGGAGACGCGGGAACCGACGACAGCGAGGAATTGGGGTCGTCTCGGTGGGTCGGTGGCGTCCGAGACGGCGGAGGACTCCGTTGTCTCGGTTTGGGACATACACGTTGTCAGTGGTTGCCACGGGGTATAAGTATAGATTCTCCCACCGACGTTTCGAACACCATAACCGCGGTTTTAGAATGTTTTGTACACTTTTATTCGGAATCTCTGGAGAAATACAACACTCTGGCGCACTGAATCCGATATCTCGGCGTCGGCACTCGATTAACGCCACGCAAACCGCGATTCTCACGGTGTGGGCGTCGCTCTCGGACGTGAAGCCAGAAAAAACGGTGCGAAATCGGGCCGACGTTTCGAGTCGATGCGTGGGTCAGGGGGTGAGTGGTGTAGGCCTATCCGGGGGTGCTCACATCGCACCGCCCATGCCGCCCATACCGCCCATGCCGCCCATGCCACCCATACCGCCGGGTGCGCCGCCTTCGTCGTCGTCGTCGCCGGTCTGGCCACCGGAGAGGTCGCCAGCAGCGATGACGTCGTCGATGCGGAGAATCATGACGGCGGCTTCGGTTGCGGACTCGATGGCCTGCGTCTTCACGCGGAGGGGTTCGACGACGCCCTCTGCTTCCATGTCGATGATGTCGCCCGTGTAGGCGTCGAGGCCGGCAGGGAACTCGCCGCCGTCGTGGCGGGAGCGAAGGTCGACGAGGGAGTCGATGGGGTCGAGACCAGCGTTCTCGGCGAGCGTGCGTGGGATGATGTCGAGCGCTTCGGCGAAGGCTTCGATGGCGAGTTGTTCGCGGCCACCGACGGAGTCAGCGAATTCGCGCAGGACGAGCGAGAGTTCCGTCTCGGGGGCACCGCCACCGGGCAGGACCTTGCCGTCTTCGAGCGTCGTGCGGACGACGCCGAGGGAGTCCTCGATAGCGCGTTCGAGTTCGTCGACGACGTGTTCCGTGCCGCCGCGGAGGATGAGCGTGACGGACTTGGCGTCTTCGACGTCTTCGACGAAGATGCGCTCGTCGCCACCGACGTCCTTCTGTGCGACGGACCCGGCGAAGCCGAGGTCGTCTTCCTCGATGTCGTCGAGGTTGCTGACGACGCGGCCGCCCGTGGCGCGGGCGAGACGCTTGAGGTCGGAGGACTTGGCGCGGCGGACCGCGAGGATGCCCTCCTTGGCGAGGTAGTGCTGCGCCATGTCGTCGATGCCGTCACCGACGAAGACGGCGTCTGCGCCGACCTCGACGAGTTTGTCGACCATCTCTTTCAGCTGTTTTTCTTCCTGATCGAGGAACTGCTGAAGTTGGTCGGGGTCCGTGACGTTGACTTCGGCGTCGATTTCGGTCTCGCGGACTTCGAGTGCGTCGTCGAGGATAGCGACGTTCGCGTCTTCGACTGCGTACGGCATGTTCTCGTCGACGCGCGTCTTGTCGACGATGACGCCTTCGACGAGTTCGGAGTTGTTGATGGAACCGCCGACGACTTTCTCCACGGAGACGTTGTCCGTGTCGATGCCGTCGTCGTCCTGCACTGCGAGGACGGCGTCGACGACGAGTTCGGCGAGCAGGTCCTTCGCGGACTCTGCGCCCTTGCCCGTCATCGCCGTGGCGGCAATCTTCGTGAGGGTCTCGCGGTCGTCCTCGGTGACCTCGATAGCGTTCGATTCGAGGACTTCCTTGGCCTTCTCGGCGGCCTGACGGTACCCCTGTGCGATGGTGGTCGCGTGAACGTCAGACTCGAGGAGGTCCTCGGCCTGGTCGAGGAGTTCACCCGCGATGATGACGGCCGTCGTCGTGCCGTCTCCGACTTCCGTCTCCTGCGTCTCGGAGACTTCGACGATCATGTTGGCCGCGGGGTGGTCGATGTCCATCTCCTTGAGGATGGTGACGCCGTCGTTCGTGACGACGACCTGGCCCGACGAATCGACGAGCATCTTGTCCATCCCCTTGGGGCCGAGCGTGGTGCGTACGGCCTCGGCAACGGCCTTTCCGGCCGTGATGTTCATCGACTGCGCATCCTGACCGGATGTGCGCTGCGAGTCCTCGCCCAGAATGATCATGGGCTGACCCTGCTGCATTCGCTGGCTCATAGTCATCGCCTGATTGTTTGTGATTCTATAAAAAGGTTGTGTTTAGTGGTATGTCAAAACGCAACACGGTGGCGCAGTCACTCCCCTCCGACGCCGGTCGATTACGTGGGTTTATCAACGAATACGAAGTCAGCCTCGGCGTGTGCCAGCGAAGGGGGTCGGCGTCGTCGATGACGGGTCCGCCGTCGATGTCGACGGTAGGTCCCACGTCTCTCGTCTCGAACTGTGGAGACGTGGTTCTCGGTACGAAGTCTTGGAAAAGACGATACGGTGGGTCAGGACCGCGGGAGCGGTGCCCTCGGGTGATATTGCGGTGGCCGAATGGCCCCACAGCGGTGGCGTCTCAGTTGTTCTGGCGAACGCTGAAGTCGCGGGTCAGTTCGTTGTGCTTGCGTTCGAGGTACGAGTAGACGGCGCCGTGTGGCGCACCGTCGAGAATCATCTCGACGGCGCGGCGGACGACTTCGACTTCCTCGGGTTGGCCGATGATGCCGAGCGTCGACCCGTAGATGACTACGTCCGCGCCAGTCAGTTCTTCCATGAGTTCGCGGGTGCGACCGTTCTCGCCGATGAGTCGGCCCTTCTGGCGACGCATGTCGTTCTTGTTTCGGGTGTGCCGGTCGATTTCGATGAGTTCGAACATCATCATCTCGTCGTCGAGGAGCGACATGGCATCCTCGGGGGCGAAGCCACGGCCCACGGCGCGGACGACGTCGGGGGCGACCATCCCGAGGACGGGGTCGCCGACGCTGTCGATTGCGACGCTGCCGTTTTCGGAGTCGACGTCGAGTCGAACCTCCGCTCGACTCTCGATTTCTCGGAGCGTCGAGCCACCTTCGCCGATGAGAACACCAATACGGTCCTGCGGCACCTTGACGTGCTGCATAGGGGTGGATACCCGGTGGAGCGGTTTAAGCGTTCGCTCGCAGGGGCGCTACGTGCCTCAGTCGCACGCGCCGACGTACCTGCACCCGGTCGTCACGCCGAGAGCGTCTCGATATCTCCGATTGGTGGGAGTCGTCTGAGCGTCGGGAGAGCGACGACGTAGACGGCGACGAACAGGAGTCCGACACCACCCGCGGCGACGACACTCGTGGAACCCACGTAGTCGCCGAGGAACCCACCCAGTGCTGACCCGACGGGCATCATCAGCGTCGAGAGACTCCCGACGGTGGCCATCACCCGTCCGAGGAGTGATTCGGGGACGAGTGATTGAATCATCGCGACCGAGAGGACGTTCGAGATACCGAGAGGGACCGTCGCGAGTGCGAGGAAGGCGACGGTTCCGGCGAGCGAGGGCACAGCGATAGCCACGAGCCATCCCACGCCGCTGAAGACGAACAGTCCAATCGTGAGCGACCCGAACGGGAGGTGGTCGAACGTCGAGGCACCCACCGCGCCAACGAGCATCCCGCCTGCGATGGCCGCCATGAGGAATCCGTACGCTTCTGGGCCACCTCGTGCGTCGGCGAACGCGGGCATCGTCGCCCAGACACCACCGAGGACTCCGTTGACGACGAGTCCGCTCACGAGCAGTGGGAGAAGGATGCTTCCGCGGACGAATCCAAGTCCGGCCTGAAGGTCGGACACGTATCCCGTCTGCACCGCTTCGTCGTCGCCAGCGGATTCGTCTGTTCCCCCATCGGAGACGGCATCGACTGCGGCCTCAGCCTCGTTTCGGTTTTCACCGACCGTGCCGTCGGCAGTGGACGGAATCGAGAGTCGAACGAACAAGCCCGCCGCGATGGCGAACGACACCGAATCGACGAGGTAGAGCGTCACCGCACTCGTCGCGGCGATGAGTACGCCGGCGACCGCGTTGAAGGCTAAATCGACGCCCTGATACGACAACGAGAGGAGGGAGTTCGCCGCCACGAGGTCGTCGTCGTCCACGAGACGAGGGACCACTGCCGACTGCGCCGGGTAGACGAGTTGGTTCAGAAGCGAGACGAGTGGCATCACGGTGAGCACGACCCAGACGGAGAGGTGGCCGAGGAAGTCAGCGAGGGGAATCACGAGAACCAGCACTGCCTGCGTGAGTTGCGTGCCGACGAGGATACGGCGTATCGACCAGCGGTCCACGAGTGGTCCTGCCAGCACCTGCATCGCTTGCGGGGCCATCGTGAGGAATCCGGCGAGACCGGTGTACGCCGACGACCCGGTGAGGTCGTACACTAACCACATCGCTGCGATAGCGTAGACGCTGTCGCCGGCGTTCGTGACGAGGCGGCCGAGAATCAACCGCCGAACGTTCGCGTTGCGGACCAACAGCGAGTCGCGTACGTCGAAGTTCACACTCGGTCAGTCGCCCGAGTTCATGATAAATGTCTCCAGAATGACTGTTCTGTCGAAGTCGAAACAGAAGCGCGCTTCTGTCACACGGTAGGGGTCGTGGAGTCGGACAGGCGAGTGCCGACGAGATGGACGGCGAGAACCCCGGTAGCGACGACGGCAAATCCGACGACAACCGCTGGGCGGTAGAACGCCGCCGAGAGGACGCCGTACGTCCCGAGTGCCGTGTTGACCGTTGCGTGTCCGAACACTGCCGGAAGGAGACTCCAGTCGGCCCGTTCGGTGACGACGCCGAATAGCACCGACCACGAGATGGTCAGTGCGGCGAACGCGAGTGGGTCGGTTCCGCCGACGACGAACGCCTGTCCGGGCAGGAAGAATAATGGGGCGTGCCACAGTCCCCAGACGAGTCCAACTGCGACACCAGCGGTTCCCGTGCCGACTCGTTCGCGGAGAAGCGGGTGGGCGAATCCACGCCACCCCGCCTCCTCTGCGAGTGGGCCGCCGAGAAAGACGTTCACGAGGATGACGAGTGGGAGGAACGGAAGTGGTGGGGCCTGTCCCGGAAAACCGGGGGGCACGCCCCCGAGCGACGTGACCCAGACGGCGGCGACAGTCGTGGCGAGTACAGAGACGACGACCCCGATAGCGGGAAACAGCCCTGTTCGCCACGCGAGGTATCGTTTCAGGAGCGAACGTACGCCGTCGCGCCCCGACGAACGCCACGTCAGGACGACGGCGGCGACTGTCGGGCCCCACGCGCCGGCGAGGATGGCGACGATATCGACTGCATCGGGGAGGACAGTCGTAAGAATCCAGAGTGGCCACGCCCACGCGGCGGCGAGGCCAGTGAATACGGCGAACTGGCGGGAGACACTTTCCGACACCGCCTACTCCTCGGCGTTCTCGTCGTCTTCGTCGGCGGTGACGAACTCATAGAGAGAGTCGGCGTCGGCGTCGGCACCCTGTCGCTGGAAGAAGTTGGCGACGTTACGACAGTCTCGGCGGAGGAAATCTACGGCGTTCGGGTGGTGAATCGTCACCGCCTGTCCGAGGTCGATGACGACGAGTTCGCCCCCGTGGATGATGAGGTTGTACTCCGAGAGGTCGCCGTGGACGAGGCCGGCGCGGTGGAGGCGACGCATGTACTCGCGGACGACTTTGTAGGCAGTCTGTGGGTTTTCGACGTTGACTTCCGAGAGGCGACGTGCCCGGTCTTCGGCGAGTCCGACGAGTTCCATCACGAGAACGTTTCGCTGGACGGCGATTGGGTCCGGAACGCGAACCCCGGCACGCTGGGCGCGTTCGAGGTTGGCGAACTCCTTTCGCACCCACGCGCGGACGACTTGCCCTTTGTCGTGGCCGATGCCCTCGAATCGCGGGTCGCCTTCGAGGTAGTCGCGCATGTGACGGAAGTCGGAGGCGTTGATGCGGTATATCTTGACGGCGACTTCGCTGTCGTCACCGAGCGCCTCGTAGACGTTCGCTTCCTTTCCCGTCGAGATGGGTCCTCCGAACGCGTCGATGTACCCGTCTTGGACGAGTTTGTATATCGCCGCGAAGGTGGCGTCGTCGAACACCGACTGCTCGACTTTGAACTGGTCGGCGTCTTTCATCCGAATCCTGAACTCGTCGAAGTCGCGGTCACGCCGCTTGGCGATGCGGTCTGCTTCGTCCTCAGAGAGGTCTATCTCTTCCCACTCGTCGCCGAACGCCTCGCCCTCCTGGGGTTCGACCATGCCGAACTCGTCACTCATTGGACTAGGGCTACGAGAGGCGAGATGAAAAGGCCACAGGCTCTGTCTTCGTGTAGTTCGGTCACGACCGAGGACGCAGGCGGATCAGGTTACTGGATGTGTCCTTCGCGGCGGAGTTGGTCCGCTTCGGACTTCTCGTAGCGCCACGTGATGTCGCCTTTCTCGTCCTGCCAGTCCCACGGTTCGACGAGGACTACGTCGTCTTCTCGAATCCAGATACGCTTCTGCATTCGGCCGGGGATGCGAGCGGTCCGCTCCACGCCGTCGGCACAGCGGACGCGGACACGATTGGCACCGAGCATGTTGGTCACGACGGCGAACACTTCGTCGTCGTTCGGCATTCGGAGGTCTCGGCGGCGCTCGTTCTCGTCGTCGCTCATGAGCGACGCTTCTACGTCGTCATGTTTAAACCCGCCGACGTTTGCCCGAGCGGACTGTCCTACGGAACGACGAGTTTAGGGGACTCCCGGCCCGCCGTCGTGGTATGCTCGACAAACTCGGAACGAAAGGTATCGCTGGCGTCGTCTGTCTCCTCGCTGGAATCGTCCTCGTCGCCGTCCAAGCACCCATCGTCGCGGCCGGTATCGCACTCGTCGTCGCCGGGATGGGACTCGTCGCTGGGGGGCTGGCAGAGAACGTGATGAAGATGTTCGGGATGGCCTGAGTCGGCTGTCCTGTCGATTCCCGACGAAACGTCTGCTTACGCGTCTATCTTCTCGCGGCCCGGTGCGATGAGTTCGTCGAGGTAGCCAGCGAGGGCACCTTTCGCGTCGAGGGGGTGGAGTTCGCCGGATTCGAGGTCCGCTTCGAGCGACTCGTAGTCGTCGTATTCGAGGTTGCCACCGTACTTGTCGGGGCGTTCGACGACGACGCGTTCGAAGCGCGGGAAGACGTGGTACTCGAAGATTTGGAGGACGGGGTTGTCGCGCGCGTCGCCGTCGTCCGTCGGGTCGGGGTCGGCCGTGGGCGGGCAGAAGGCGTCGTTGACCTTCTCTTCGATGTCCTCGGTGGTGTCTTCCATCGAGATGGTGACGCCCTTCGAGGAGGACATCTTCCCGATACCCGTCGCGAGGTCCGCGATGAGCGGGGTGTGGAGACAGGTCGGCGCGTCCTCGTTGATGCTCGGGAGCGTGTCGCGGGCGAGCATGTGGACCTTGCGCTGTTCCATCCCGCCGATGGCGAGGTCCACGTCGAGGTAGACGATGTCCAACGCTTGCATGATGGGGTAGACTGCCTGTGCGACTGTCACGCTCTCGCCGCTCTTGATTTCGGCCATGGCGCGTTCGGCCCGCGAGAGCGTCGTCTCGAGTTCGAGCGCGTGCAGGTCGAGGACGTAGCTCTCGTCGAGTTGGAACTCCGACCCGAGGACGAACTCGGTCTGGCTCTCGTCTAAGCCGTAGGCGATGAACTGCGCTTTCATTCGCTCGGCCGTCTGTCGAATCTCCTCGAAGGTGCCCTTGCCGTTGAGGTAAGCGTGTACGTCGGCCAGCAGCACGACTACCTCGAAGCCCGCCTCTTGGAGGTCGATGAGCTTGTTGGCGGTGAGCATGTGACCGATGTGGAGGACACCGGAGGGCTCGTAGCCCACGTACGCTCGCTTGCCCTCTGAGTCGTCGGCCAGCGCGCGTACTTCGTCCTCCGTGACCACTTCGGAGGCGTTCCGAGTGATCAGGTCGTATGCGTCCATACGTGTTCGGTGACGGGGATGTGGGATATGACTTCTGATAGGGATTATCGTAGAAGTTCGTCATCTCTCCGGGCGAATCGGTTCTCCTCGCCAGTCCGGGTTCGCAAATCTTCCGGCTGGCTACGATACTCCCTATGAAACCCGCTCGCGGGCGAAACGGACAACACGTCCCGGTCCTAACTCCGGGTGATGTCCGACTCTGGAACTCGCACGCGAGCGCCGATTTTCATCTTCATCGCGCTCATGCTCGCCGTCTTCGGCCTGTTGGCGGTGATGTGGGCGTCGGTCAGCGGCGGCGACTTACTCCCGTACATCTTCGGCTTCGCCGTCTACTTCCTCGTCTTCCACGTCTACCTTCCCTATCGGGTCCACAAGGACGCGACGTTCAAAGGGCGGAACGCGACGTTCTGGGCGGCCTTCGCCTTCTTCGCACCACTGCTCGGAGCGGCACTTTACTTCGTGGTCGGCGGATTGACTGGGAGCGACGACGACGTGGCGAGTTAACGACGAGGTCCGACTGGAGGAGACCTGATTCGCTCTGTTGAACTCATCAGGATTCGACAGAATTCGCGTGACACAGACAGAGGGTGCGTTCAGGACACGCGGTGAGTTCTAGTTAGGAAAAATTGGCTACACGGATGAGGTCGCCCGTCGGTTTCTGTCATCAAACGACAAGTGCGTGAACCTCTACATACTCCAAGAGTGCGTCTACCTCGAGGCCTGCCACGAGGGGCGTGGGTTCACCTGGCGTGATACTGGACTCCCCCGAGTGAATGACCACGGCGAAGTCAAGCCAGAACCTGCGAGACTTTGACTGAGAAATACCTTGTAGATGTGTCGCATCTATACGTGGGAATTCCGCAACCCACAGACGAGCATGGTGATACTGATATCGTTCGTACGAATAAGGGTGGGACCGTCATGAAGGCCGACGAAGCCGCGTCGAAATGAACCACTTCCTTGGTACGACCAAAGAAGTCCGTGCGTTTGTTTTACACCCGGGCTATGGATCTCTCGCATTCGTTTTGAGAGTCTTGTTGAACCCGTCTATCGGTGGAAATCTGTACATCAAAACGATATAATGAAAAGAGATAGTATGGTGATGTAGTTATGAACACCAGCGAAGGTGTGGCTGATTTACACTTACATACGACAGCCTCAGATGGGACATGCTCTGTTGAGGAGCGTATCCGACAGTCTCAAGAACTTGCTCTCGAAGCGATTGCGATCACTGACCACGATACAATAGCAGACTATTTTAGTCAGCGAGTATCCAACCAAAATAATCTTGAACTCATTACAGGCGTCGAAGTTCGAGCTGACGTTCTAGATACAAAAGTCGAACTTTTAGGGTACTACGTTGATCCTTTAGATGAAAATCTTCTCAACCTTCTTGAAAAAGTTCGCTCATACCGCCGTGATCGCAATCGCAAGATAATAGACCAACTCCAAATGGTATCTAATCTTGACCGCTCGTATGACGAGGTTCGAACTAATGTCAAAGGCATCCTCGGCCGACCGCATATCGCGAACGTTTTGATCGACGCAGGTATTGTTGATTCCGTCGGTATGGCGTTTGAAATCTATCTCGGAAGTGATGGGGAAGCTTTTGTACCAATGAAACGAGTCCCTGCAGAAGAGGTTATTGAGACTATACAGGATGCTGGCGGTGTCGTCTCCTTTGCTCACCCCGGACGGGTTCGAACTGATAGTATCGAGACGATTCTCGAAGAACTCGTCGCCGACGGACTCGATGCTATCGAGGTACCATACCCATATGATGAGGCGCCAAGTGAGGGCTATGCCGACGTCACCTCAGAAGATGCTTCTGAATTTGCAGAGAAATATAATCTACTGACGACTGGCGGATCGGATTGTCACGGGCCTAACTCGGGTAAGTATCGAATCGGGGAAGTGCGGATTACGTCCACGCAATTAGAAGCACTCCGAAAGCGTGCCAACGAACATCGCCAATTATAACTGCTGTATCTAAACTGTTATTCGTCCAAATATCCGAGCTTGTTGAGACGTTCAATTACTCTTTGTTCTTCTTTGTGAGTGATCGGGAAACTATATTCGTCATCGAGGCGCTCATCCAATATACCCATCTCCTCCAGTTGAGTCATGATGTGTTCAACTGCTTCGTCGGTGGAGTGTTCTTCAGTGTCAACCACAATTTCTGGATTCAGCGGCTCTTGGAAGGGATGGTTGATGCCAGTGAACTTTTCAATTTTACCCTCCCGAGCTTTTTCGTAGAGCCCTTTCGGATCCCGTTCTTCAGCAGCATCCACTGAGCATTTGACATAAATGAGGATGAATTCGCCTTCATCTTCGACAATGTCTCTAGCTTGTTCTTGGGAGTCTCGGAAGGGTGTAATCATACCAACACTAACAGGAATCCCGCTTCGGTTGAGTAACTTCGCAATGTATGCAGTACGACGGTTGTTCGTCCGCCGATCCTCACGGGAGAATCCGAGATCAGGATGAAGGTTCTTACGGATATCGTCACCGTCTAAGTTCTCTATTGAGAGACCTCTCTCAATTAGCCTGTCCTCTATGCGACTTGCGAGTGTGGACTTCCCGGAGGCCGGCCGGCCCATAAACCAGAGCGTGAACATATTATTCTTCAACTAGTATTTTGTTGAGGCTCAATACCTTTTCGGCAACTTCTGGACGCATAAGCTCCGATGGAGGCTGGGTCCCTTCTGAAAGCATTTCTCGCAGTTTTGTCCCACTAGGCTCCATGTGATGGTCACTGTCATGAGGACAAACCTTCTCAGAAACGATACCGTCACATTTCGTACAGTAGAACGCGTAGTGGTAATAGAGGGGTTTGATTCCGATGTTACCTATTGCATCGAATAATTCCTGGGCTGCAAAATCATCATAGTAGTTACCGACTCCGGCATGATCACGTCCAATGATGAAATGGGTACATCCGTAGTTTTTCCGCACGATAGAGTCAAAGATCGCCTCGCGTGGACCAGCATACATCATTCTGGATTTGAACATTGAGAGGACGACAGATTCTGTAGGATAGTAGTTCTCGATCAGTGATTCATACCCTTGAATAATCACTTCGTTAGTGTAGTCGCCCGGTTTCTTTTCACCTATTTTCGGTTGGATAAATAACCCATCAACATGTTCGAGTGCGGATTTTTGCAGGTATTCATGTGCACGATGAGGGGCGTTTCTGGTTTGGAACCCGACGACAGTATCAAACCCACGTTTATTGAAAAGGACACGAGCTTCTTTCGGGGTGATGTCATGCGTACCGTTCCGTGGGATAGCGTCTGAGAATGCCTTGATAGGGCCACCTACAAAGAACGGATCTTTATTCTGAATCGTGCGCACGCCCGGGTGTTCTTGGTCGGTTGTGCCGAACAGACTTTCACAGACAGACGTCTTGTCGTACCTGTAGACGCTGTCAGTATCCATCACACCCAGTGGCGTACCATCTGGACGGCGGATACCTATCCTGTCACCCGGCTTTATCTCATTGGCTAAGTCAGTTCCAATATCGAGAACCACAGGTAGTGGCCATACCACACCACTTTCGAGCGTCAGATCGTTTACGACCTTCAAGAAATCATTGTGCGACATAAAACCACGTAGGGGGCTGTACACGCCGTGGGCGATATTGACGAAGTCGAAAAGGAGATTTTTGTCGAGCGTTACCGTAGTAGATCCGTCAATATCATCCCAGAGATCCTCCCCCCGATCCTGCTCAACGGTTCTATCGACGAGGCCATTTCCATGTGGTCGAATCATTCTGACTAGATTAGCTTTGGCCGATCCAGTTAATTGGTTTGAAAGAGGACGACAGCCACCAGTGCCACTTAATAACTATGCATCTCTGGCATGACCCACGGTGTGCCTATACCGCATATTCAAACCAGTGGTCGAGGTTTCTCCCCGTCCGTTCTTCTAGATTCTTTATAGATTCGTAATATATCTTTTCTAACTCCTGACGTGTTTCAGGATCCATTCCCTCTTGGTAACCTGATCTACCGATCGGGGTGATTAGTTTTTGATAGCCATCAAACACAGTACCGGCAAATCTGTTATACATTGGGCGTAAAATGTTGTCCCTGATTATGTCTGGGCTATGTTCAGAAATGCTGTTACGGATACGCCTACGAGAACGATACAAGGCACCTGGCTCGTTGAGGTCTTCACCCGCTTTGATTCTTTTCCCAACGATAGAGGGAGAATACTTGTCGTCTACGTCAAGGAATCCGTAAATATCCTGAATAAATGATTTGTTATCTGAGGTAAAATCGTCGAAGAAAACGATTTTTATCTGATCAGATGGATAGTATTCTTCCCATCGAGAAATGTGATAATCATAAAACCCAGGTACTATGATTGCACTATTTGCCGCATGATAATTCATGGTATATTCAAAAGGAGTGTTTGTCCAATTTTTCTGCGCGTGCCACCATTGAGAGTACGCACGATCCATTGGATTCCGAACACATAATACGATCTTGGCGTCTGGAATCAAATCTGCAGCTCGTTGAGGAGCCAAAGGGTGCTTGATATATCCCGGTGATTCCTCTCCTATTACTTTTTCTCCGTCGTACTCATCGAACTGTTTTTGATACCAATTGTCACCCCGGTGGTAATAGGTATCGAAGAAGCCAACATTATCATTATCTGGCATGAAGATCTCTGGATGTTCTTTCAGAGCAAAATGTATCCAGGTTGATCCAGCCTTCTGTGCCCCGATATGGAGAAAGTTGGGGAGTCTATCGTCTGTCATTATTGGTCTTCTCTAATTCGGGTCAACAACCACATCGTGGGTAAGTAAGAATTACGGTAGCCCGTTGCACGCTTTCAAGATTAGCTCAAACCCCATAGTACAGCGTTTACTGAAGATAGAAATAGGAAGGTGCAAAAGATACTCTCTCTATTCAGCACAGCCTCACCAAACTATTAGCTACTTGTAACTTCAACAGCACCACCCGATTCAATCGAAACCGGATTCGACGCGTCTCACCGCTTTTCTGCCCGGTGTTCGGAGATAATCTGGTCTACCATCGACTTTCTGTCTTCCTTCCGGCGTTCTTCGACGCGGGTCTCCCAGTCGTCGATAGCCGCCTGTATCTCTGACTCGCGGGCGACGGCGAGTTCGTCTATCTCTTGAATCGTCGTGCCGTCGGCGGGTGCGACCGGAATCTCTGCCTCGTAGAGCACTTTGTCTGCGGCGTCCGAGAGGTTTCCAGACCGGAGGACGACGCGAGGGTCGAACTCGGCGAGTCGTTCGGCCGTCGTCCGGCCCGCCCCGCTGGCGTCGCGGAGGTAGACCACGTCGCCGCTGGCGATACCGTACTCTTCGACGGTGTGGTCCAGCGCCCCGTTGGTGAACTGTTCGACGATTTTCACCGGCACGAGGTTACCATCGGTGTTCACGTCCGCGAAGTTCGAGTGGTCGAGTTTCCACAGCGATTTGAGGCGGTCGAGTTTCTCTGCGAGTTCTTCGTTCTCGGCTTCGAGCGAGTCGATTTCTCGTTCGAGTCTCCCGTTTTCGCGTTCGAGGCGGTTCACCTCACGGCGTTCGCGGGCCTCACGGCGCTCTTCGCGGCGGGCGTCTGAGAGTTCTTTCTTGTACTCCTCGATGATTTCGTTCTTCTCGTCGATGGTCTCATTGAGGTCTTCGACGTGAGATTCGAGACGATTCACGCGCGACTTCAGGTCGCGAATCTGCCGTTCTTCGGGGGATATTTCAGGTTGTTCGGGGGTGTCGTCGGTGTCGTCGGTGCCCGTGTCTCCCCCGTCGTCGTTCATCCCGCGGAGGACGGCCTCGACGGACTCCTCGCTCGTGAGGACGCGCGAGATGACCTCTTCGCGGTCCACATCGGCAGGCACCTTCCGCGAGATGCGTTCGAACTGGTCTTCGTGGGCGTCGAAGGCGAACAGTGCGGCCGCGAGGGCGTCGCGTTCGTGGTCGTTCTCGTAGTTCGCCTCACGGGTGCGGTGGAGTTTTTCGTCCACCGGGATGTCGCTCGGTGGGGCCCACCCGGCGGCGTCGAAACTCCGGCGGAATTTTTCTACGGTTTCGGGCATCGGATTCACGTCGGCCGCGACGAGACTCGGTCGGCCGCGTTCGATGAGCCATTCGATGATGGCGGCGGTGTCGGCGGTTCGGGTGGAATGGACGTCGAGGACGCGGCCACTCAGTCCGACGACGGCGACGGCGGTGGTCGTTCCGGGGTCGATGCCGACGATGACGCGGTCACGCCGTTTGACGAGTGGTTCGAACTCGATACCGTCGCGACGCTCACGTTCGATTTCGATGCGGGTGTCACCGGAGCGACGCGAGGAGACGGGGATATCCTGTGGCCGGCCTTCGACCGTGAACAATGCCTGTGAGTACCCGCCGTACTTCTCGGTCACGTCGTGTTCGAAGTCGAGGTTCGCCTCCTTGAGTGCCGCCTCGACTTCGCGAGACTGTTGTTTGACAGACCCGTGAATCCGTCGCGTGTAGCGGTCTTGGCTCCAGCCACCTTTGCCAGTCGACCGACCGCGGGAGACCTTCACTGTGGTCGTGTTCTCGAAGGCGGCGACTTCGTAGCCCACGTTCGCGAGGGCGAGTCTGGCCGCCGCTTCGGCTTCTTTCATCGGCTCTTTCCCGTAGGGGACGCCGTGCCGCGACGCCACTCGGGAGAGTGGCTCGGGCCGTTCGGCCCCCGTGACCTGTACGAGTCTGGTCTCGTGGGGGAGCCATCGCAGGAAGCGAACGAGATCGTCTTTGTCCGTCGCGAGTTCGTACATGTTGTCCGTCGCGACGATGGCTGGTTCGTCGCGCTCGATGAGGCGACGTAACTTGCGGAAGGAGACGACGTCTCGTTCGATTCGGACCTCGTCTGACTCGGTGTCTCGGGTATCCAACACGACGAGGGCGTACGACGGGGCGTCGCCGCGCACGTCACCGCTCTGGATGTCAACGCCGAAGACGACCGAGTCGAGCGCACTCGTCCGGTCGTTCACGACGGCGACTAGGGACGCACCGAATATATACTCCACGCCGGGGTGTCTCGCGCTGGACACCACCGATTCGTGACCTCGGCTGTCGATTGTGACCGGGGTTGACACGAAAGTAACAAATCAAGTGAGCATAATATCGACACGTGAGTGCTGATATCCCCGACCCGCCGTCGGTGACCCCCCGGTCGCTGACGCGAATCGTCCTCATTGCTGGCATTGCCCTCCTCCTCGTCGCTGCCCCCGTTGCGGGCCTCCTCGCGTGGGAACCCGTCGAAGAGGGGAACGTGAAGGTAGTCAAGAAGTGGGGGGCGACGACCGGAACCGTGTTCGACCCCGGCGCGCACCTCGTCAACCCCGTCTCGCAGTCCACCGTCTCCCTCTCGGTTCGCCCGCAGTCGTACACCATGTCCTCGTCCACCAGCGAAGGTGAACGACAGGGTGACGACGCCATCACCGTCCTCACACAGGACGGCCTTCGAACCGACATCGACGTGACGGTCCGCTACCGTGTCGACGCCGCGCAAGCGGTCAAGTTCTACCAGAACTACCGGACGGTCGAATCTGCCGAAGAGCGTCTCATCCGGCCGTCGATTCGGTCTGTCCTCCGCACTGAAGCAGGCCGTCTCCCGGTCACCGTCATCTACACTGGCGAGGGCCAGACACAACTGAAGGCCGCCGCCGAACGAGAACTCGGTGCGGAGTTCGAAGAGGCCGGCCTCATCCTCGAAGCGGTCCAGATTCGTAACGTCGAACTCCCCGCCGAGTACGCGCAGGCCGTCGAACAGAAGGAAATCACGGAACAGCGTCGCCAACAGAAGCAAGACGAACTGGCCGTCGAAGAACTCGAAGCAGAGCGCAAACGAATCGAGGCGCAGGGTGAAGCGGACGCGAATCGCATCGTCTCGGAGTCGCTGTCCGACGAGGTGCTCGCCCAGAAGTACATCGAGAAGTTAGACGAGACTGACACGGTGTACATCCCGGTCGGTGGGGACGGCTACCCGCAGTTCGTGCGGTCGCTCGACAGTGACGGGTCGGCCTCGACATCGTCTTCGTCCTCTTCGTCCTCGTCTTCCACCGAGTCGGCGAACAGGTCGCAGACGACCACCAGTTCGGCCTGATGCGACTCCGACGCGAACTCGTCGTCGTGGTCGTTCTCTTGGCCTTCGTCGGCGCACTCGCACGGACGAGTGCGGGCCGGTTCGTCTTCCCGCTGGTCGCCCTCGTCGTCGTCGTGGGGATGGGCCTCCTGCTCCGCAAACGACCGGCGTACTCGCGGACGACGTTCGGGCCGCGGACACGGATACTCGAATCGGACGCGGCCGAACCCGATGTGACCTGCGTCGAGTGCGACGCGCCCGCGACGACAGTCCGCCATTACGTCCGCGAGTGGGTCGTCCTCGGCGTACCCGTCGTCCTCCTTGACGATGGGTTCAACCCGGTTTGCGACGACCATCGAGACTGACCATCTCCTTTTGCCACCCTGTTCAGACGAGATTCCCTTCCGCGACGAACTCGACGCATCCACCGACACGGACGGCTATCTTGTCGCCCTCGTCTTCCGCTTCGAGGGAGAGGTGCGAGGGACGACCCATCTCGTACCCCTGTTCGACGGTCACCTCGATTTCTCGGTCACCGAAGTACTGATGCCGAGCGAGGTACCCCGCGAAACACCCATTCGCGCTCCCCGTCGCAGGGTCCTCGGGGACGCCGTGTCCCGGAGCGAACATCCGCGCCGCGAAGTCGTTAGCCTCGTCGCGCGGGTCCGGGCAGAAGGGAAAGAGGTTCTCCACGCCCACGTCGTCGTAGAACGCTCTGTACGCGGGCAGGCCGACTTCGATTCGAGCGAGTGCGTCGCGGTTGCGGACCGGAATCATCACCGCGGGCAGGCCAGTCGAGACGACCTGCACCGGCCAGTCGGTGTCGAGGTCGGACGCGTCGAGTGAGAGGACCTCAGCGAGCGTCTCGTGGTCGAGTTCGTCGCCGAATTCGGGGGTGTTCTGCGTCATCCAGTACACGTCGTCGTCGTTCTCGTGGCGGACTTCGACCGGTATCGGACCGACGCCGAGGTTCAGCGTCACCTCGTCCCCGGCGTCGAAGTGTTCACGCAGGACCGCGGCGGTTCCCAGCGTCGGGTGGCCGGCGAACGGAATCTCTCCGCCGGGTGTGAAGATGCGAACGTCGAAGCCGTCGTCCGGGTTGCCGCCTTCGATGAACGTCGTCTCGGAGTAGTTCATCTCCTTTGCGAGCGCGGCCATCTGGTCGTCTGTGAGCGAATGGGCGTCTTCGAAGACGGCGAGCTGGTTCCCAGCGTACGTCGCCGTCGCGAACACGTCCACGATGTGGAAGGCGTTGGTTGGCACGTCGGGCGATGCGTGTGGCGACGAGAAAAGCGTGCCTGCTCCGTGGGTGAACGTCCCAACGGCACTGCGGTGAACGCGCTGGCCGAACCCAGCAAAACATATTTGCACGATTATCTCAACTCCACAACAAATGGTCCATTTCGTCTGCGAGGAGTGTGGTGTTCGAGTCTCGAACGACGTAGCTCTTCTTCGGGACGAGAGCCAACTCTGCGAAGACGGGTGGTCGGTTCACCGCGAGAAGCAGCAAGGGTACGTGCCTGAGGGGAGATACGTGGTCGGTTCGCCGGACCACATATTTTACGACGTCGAGGGAGATTACCTGTTGAACCCTGACGACATCATCATGATGGACCGGCTAGAGGCCGCCCCTCCCAAGGAGTACGCCTCCTTCTTTGGATGTTGTGGGCCGACGGGTCGAAAACCAAACACGTTCTGTGAGAACGGCCACAAATTCGCGACCGAGATGTCCGACCACTGTTCACCGGTCGTTCAGCTCCACGTCGAGCGCGTTCGAATGGTCTGAGCCGTGGATTTCGGCAACGACCGTACTCTAATTTTCAGTCAGACTTCACTGTCTGGGAACGGAACGTCCACTTTCTGTCCGTCTTCGGCGACGAACACGTCGCCGTGGTAGACCTCTCGGGCCTGTTCGAGGAGCGGGTTCGGGTTCGCGGCGTAGCGTGCCGAGATGTGGGTCAGTGCGAACCGACGGACGTTGGCGTCGCGGGCGACGCGTGCCGCTTCGCGGGCAGTTGAGTGTGCGGTGGACTTCGCGCGGTCGGATTCCTCGTCGGTGAACGTCGCGTCGTGGACGAGCAAGTCGGCGTCTTCGGCGACTTCGACGGTCGTATCGAGCGGGCGCGTGTCACCCGTGTAGACGACTTTTCGACCGGGTCGGGGGTCGCCGACGACCTGTTCGGAGCGGACGACGGTCCCGTCTTCGAGTTCCACGTCTTCGCCGCTGTGGAGGCGGCCGAACGCGGGGCCGACGGGGACGCCCAGTTCCTCGGCTTTCTCCCGGTCGAATCGGCCGGGTCGGTCGTCTTCGACGAGGACGTACCCGACCGAGGAGGTCCGGTGTTCGGTCTCGAAGGCGCGGACGTCGTACTCGTCGGCGCTGTAGGCGACGTTCCCCGGTTGGACTTCGTGGACCGAGACGTGGAACCCGGGTTGGTAGCCCCCGGCGTGGACGAGTTTTTCGAGGTGACGCTTACTCCCCGGCGGGCCGTGGATTGCGAGGGGCCCCTCGCGTTCGTTGAAGTCGAGCGTCTGAATCAGGCCGGGGATGCCGAGGATGTGGTCACCGTGGAGGTGCGTGACGAACAGGTGGCCGATGCCGAACCCGGTACCGAATCGCATCATCTGTCGTTGGGTCCCCTCCCCGCAATCGAACAGTAGGCGCTCGCCGTCGCGGTTCACGAGAAACGCGCTCGGCGCTCGCGCCGTGGTGGGAACGGCCCCGCCGGTCCCGAGGAAGGTCGCACGCATGGACATGCCACATACTGATAGCGGCGGGGCTAAACGTGCGTCGAATCGTCTCGCTCTACTCACACCCACTCTCGCCGTCACGACGGCGGTCCGTGGCTGACGCGACGACCGACGAGTGAGTGACGCGACGGACCGACCGATTCTTACCCGACCGACTGTTACCGCAGTCCAATGGACGCGCCGCTGTGGACCGAGACGCACGCGCCGACACTCGACGACCTCCCACAGCAGGAGGTTCGCGAGCGCCTTCGCCGCGCCGTTGACGAACCGATGAACCTCGTGGTGCAGGGCCCCCCGGGCGTCGGCAAGACTGCCGCGGTCCGCGCCCTCGCCGAAGAAGCACACGCCGACCCGGAGAACGACCTCATCGAACTCAACGTCGCGGACTTCTTCAACCGGACGAAAAAGCAGATTCGGCAAGACCCGCGCTTCGAACAGTTCCTCGACGGACGGAGTCGCATGGCCAAACGCGACATGATAAACCGCGTGCTCAAGGAGTCGGCCAGTTACGCCCCCATGTCGGGCGAGTACAAGACCATCGTCCTCGACAACGCCGAGGCCATCCGCGAAGACTTCCAGCAGGCGCTTCGCCGCGTGATGGAACAACACCACCGGACGACGCAGTTCGTCATCACCACGCGACAACCCTCGAAACTCATCCCACCGATTCGCTCGCGGTGTTTCCCCGTTCCGATGCCCGCGCCGGACGACGACGCCCTCGAAGCACTCGTCGCGGACATCCTCGACGCTGAGGGCGTCGACTACGACGCCGGCGGCCTCCAGTTCCTCGCCGACGCGTCCGCCGGAAACATCCGGAAGGCAATCCTCTCCGCCCAGCGGACGGCCATCGAGGCGGACGAAGTCACCATGTCTACGGTCCACGCCGCCCTCGGCGACGTCGGCTTCGACGACGAACTGAAGACGCTCCTCATCAACGCCCGCGACGGCGACATCAAAGACGCCCGCAAGACGATTACGACGCTCCTCGACGACGAGGGCTACGAGGGACAGGAACTCCTTCGCGACATCCTCCGCGTCGCCGACGCCACCCCGGAACGCTTCGCCGACGGCGAACTCGCACGTCTCCACGAAATCGCCGGACAGGTCGACTTGGACCTCTCGGTCGGTATCGACGACCGCTTGCACGTCACCCACCTCCTCACGAGTTGGGGTGCCGACGTCAGAGGCGAGGCCTGAATGCAGTTCGCCCCCGGCTATCGACGGTTCGCCGTGCCCGCATTTCTGGGCGCGGCAGTCGCCGCGTTCGTCTTCCCGCCAGCGGGTGCCGTCCTCCTCGCTGTCGGCGCGTTCGTCCTGTGGTTCTTCCGCGACCCGGAACGCTTTCCGCCGGACGCGCCCGGTGTCGTCTCGCCCGCCGACGGCCACGTCTCTGTCGTCCGCGTCGAAGACGGGCGTGTCCGCGTCGGCGTGTTCATGAACGTCACCGACGTGCACGTCAACCGTGCCCCCGTCGCGGGGACAGTCGCGGACGTGACCCACCGTCCCGGCGCGCACAAACCCGCGTTCTCGAAGGATTCGGACAAGAACGAGCGCGTCGATATCGTCGTCGAATCGGACGACGGCGAGTACGAAGTGTCCCAGATTGCGGGTGCGTTCGCCCGGCGAATCCACCCGTACGTCGCTCCCGGTGACGAACTGGCACGCGGCGACAAGATTGGCCATATCGACTTCGGTTCTCGGGCGGACGTGCTCCTGCCGCCGGAGTACGGGTCAGAGGACGTCGTCGTCGAGAAGGGGCAGTCGGTGCGGGCGGGCGAGACGGTGTTGGCGCGGCGAGAGTCTCCCTGACGCGCCCTGTGCAGGGGAAGGAATATCGGCACACGAGTGGTGTGTGTACACATGACAGTTCGTGTGGCGACCGAGGAGGATATCGACGCGATTCGACACGTCGCGAAAGCGTCCTGGGAGACAGATTACCCGGAGGTTTTGACACGTGAAACTATCGAGGAAGGATTCAACGACTGGTACGCACGTGAGCAGATTGCAGATGCGCTCTTTCCGGCCCGGTCACTCGTCCTCGTCGCCGAACGCGACGACGTAGTCGTCGGGTTCGCCCACGCGACGTGGAGCAGCGACGAGAGTGAGGGCTACATCCTTCGCCTCTACGTCCATCCCGACTACCGCCGCCAGAACGTCGGCCACGAGTTGCTCAATCACACCCGTTCCGAACTCGCAAGTGAGGGTGTCGAACGAATCAACGCGATGGTTCTCGCCGAGAACGACCCGGGAAACACCTTCTACCAACAGTTCGGGTTCGAGTACGTCGACGAGAGTCAGACGACTATCGGGGGCACCTCGTATCGGGAAAATCGGTACGTGCTGGAGTAGAGGGTAGTCAATCTCCCTCAATTCACTGCACCTATAGTTGGTCGGGAGTTGGTACTCTCCCGACGAGACAATCGGTGCAGTGTCTGAATGTGCCGAACGAACCGACTACCGGATAACTTCGAGGAAAGATTGAATTGCGAACCAGAGACACGTGTCTTACGGACTTATGGGACTTTTCGACCGGTGGTACGACAATCACAAAAATCACCTTCCGAACGCAGATGGGTTTTCCACTCACCGTGGCCCGTACACGCTAAATATTGGTGGATCGAATGGTTTCGAACTATTCACAACGGGTGGCACGGCCCTCATTGGTGTGAAGACGCCTGACGGTCGGCGACTCCTATTCGATGGCTGGCGTATGGTCCACGAACGGAACGTGGGTCTCAAATCCATCACGGAGCGTAGCTACTGGAAAAATTTGGACCAGAGTGCCGACCGCCGTGTCCGCGGGCAACCGAGAGTCAAACTCACGAAGCGAGTCAACACGCGTCCGCCACACAAAGTCGACCCAGACACTTCTCGCAGCGGCGAAGTTACTCTTCACAACAACGAGATACGGGTCATGACCGAAGGAAGCAAAGTCCCTGATATCTTTGCCAACCTCGATTCTATCGAACTCGTCTTTGACGATGGTACGACGGCGAGAGATGTGGGTCAGTCCAAAGGTAGGACTAGTGCCAACAGCGAGGGTTCTCCCCTCAAACCCACAACCAAACGCTCCATCCCGTCTCCCGTCGCTAATTCCTACCCAGAACTGTCTGCAATCTTTGAGTCTGGTTCGTATTACTCGCAGAAGCGATTCGATTCGTACGTTCGAAAGGCGAATGACAGTCGACTTGTCAGTGAACTTCTGAAAGAAATTTTTCAAGTTCTCGGTTACAGTATTCCCGAACAAGGTATTGGCGAGTCTGCCACACCACTGACTGCGACCAAAGGAGAGCGTAACATCGCGGCTCGCGTCTTTTATCGAGAGGAGGTAGACCACATCGATCTCTCGCTGTGCCGGTCACTGATGAAGAACGAGTCTGTCACCAGTGTGTTCGTCGTCATCGTGGAATCGGATGTCGTCACCAGTCTGGTCAGTACCACCTCTACCAACGGGATTAGAGTAATTGACCAGAGTGAATTTCAGGAGCTCGTAGAAGGGGCTGTATTACGGATTACCGAGGTCTCAAAAGAAAACTCCTGAACATGGCCTCGCTTTGAACGTCTGTTCTCTCACCGCGTCAAAATGTGCACGTACCGAACGAGCGACCGGTGGACTCGTCGCTCGAACACCTGTTCGACGTCCCACCCCGCATCCTCGGCCTCGTCCACCCACGACCTATCGGCGACCATCACACACTGCGGGGCGACTCGATACACCTCTTCTAACGCGCCGCCGACCAAGTCTGCCAGTGAATGCGTCTCGATTTTCGACTGTCTCCCGTACGGCGCGTCGAAGACGACACCGTCCATGGTGTCGTCGCGGAACGGGAGTGCAGTCGCGTCGCCGCGGACCACGTGCCCGCCGTCGACGTAGTGGTCCAAATTCACCCGCGCACCGCGGGCCATCTTCTCCTGTGCGTCGACGCCGACGACGTCGGCCCCGACGAGACCCGCTTCGAGTAACACGCCGCCAGTTCCGCACATCGGGTCGAGGATGCGTGCGCCGGGTTCCGCGCCGGCGATGTTGACGAAGGCACGGGCGTCCACGGGGGCCATGCTCCCCGGTTGGAAGAACGGTCGGTCGGTCGGTTTTCGGTCCGAGAAGTCTCGGACGCTCTCGGCGACGGCCCACCCGACGAGACACGTTCCCTCGGTGAAGTAGACGCGGAGTTCGTGGTCTGGGTCGTCGAGGTCCACGTCGAATCCGCGCTCCACCAGGGCGGACCCAACAGTTCGCTCGGCGTCGCTCGTACTGACACCGGTCAGGCCGCGCACGTCGCGGGCGCGGACGGCGACGGTCCCTTCGCGGTCGATGCTCGCGGCTTCGACGAGTGCGCGGGCGGCGTCGACGTCGGGGTCGCACTTCCCGACGAGTTCGACGACGCGGCGGGTGTACGCGAGCAGTGTCGCTCGCTCGATGTCGACGCCGCGGGCGGTGGCGAGACCCGGGGCGACCACTTCGACTGCCGTCGCCGCCGCCTCTGCCTCGCGCGCGGCGAACGCGTCTTCCTCGCCGGCGAGTTCCAATCCGTACACGCTCGGACCTAACGGGGCGGAAAAATGAGGGTATCGGTCGCCGGCGAGTCTGTCTGCGTTCGTACGGGTTTCGGGGGTGCCAGCGTGCCGCCACGAGTGGGGTCTCCTGTCCGACGACGGACGGCGAGATTTATGACGGATGGTCCGAATCCACCCCCATGGCTTCGCTCGACGCCATCCTCTGGGGCGCGGCGGCACTCGCCTACGGCCTCGGTGACTACGTCACGACCATCGTCGGGGTCAGGATGGCAGGTGTACAGGAGGGGAACCCACTCGTTCGATTTATCTCTGGCGGCGACCCCGGACCGGGGTCGTTCGCCGTGTTGAAACTCGTCTCAGTCGCGCTCTTCGTGGCCGCGTACTGGACGCTCAGCCCCACGACTGCTCGGCTCGCTGTTCCCACTGCACTGACATTACTTGGGACCGTCGTCACGGCCCGGAACGTCCAGATTATCCGACGGCGCGTCTAAATTGTCAAACTCTTGCACCAATCTTTTTAAACCTTAAATACGTGACTTAAATTGTTGCATGACCGACCCCAAGGACACCATCAACATCGAGAACGTCGTCGCCTCCACGGGAATCGGCCAAGAACTCGACCTCCAGAGTGTGGCCATGGACCTCGAAGGTGCCGACTACGACCCGGAACAGTTCCCGGGACTCGTCTATCGGACACAGAATCCGAAGTCTGCGGCGCTCATCTTTCGCTCGGGGAAGATAGTCTGTACCGGCGCGAAATCGACCGACGACGTACACGAGAGTCTCGGTATCGTCTTCGACAAACTTCGTGAACTCCAGATTCCCGTCGACGACGACCCCGAAATCACCGTCCAGAACATCGTCACCAGCGCCGACCTCGGCGAGAATCTGAACCTCAACGCCATCGCCATCGGCCTCGGCCTCGAAAACATCGAGTACGAACCCGAGCAGTTCCCCGGTCTCGTCTACCGTCTGGACGAACCGAGCGTGGTCGCACTCCTCTTCGGGTCGGGCAAACTTGTCATCACGGGTGGCAAGAAACCCGAAGACGCAGAGGCGGCAGTGGACGTCATCATCTCGCGCCTCTCCGAACTCGGGTTGCTGTCTGGGTCGCTCTAACTCGGTTCGTTCTGTTTCGTCTCGTCGCGTTTGTCACGTCGCGAATCGACCGAACCTAAGTTCGTCGCGTCCGATGCGCCGATATGGACGCGCTCATCTTGCAGACGGCCGCTTCCGGCGCACCGGTCACCGCCGTCGCCGGAACCTTCGCGCTGTTCGCGTTGTTTCTCTCTCTCACTGCACACATCGCCGTGCGGAACGTCCTCGGTGACGTCGAACTCAAGAAGGCGTTCGCCGTCGGCCCGGTTCCGGCGGCAATCGCCGTCGTCTTCACCACGTTCGGGTGGAACTCGTTCGTCGCGTTGGCCCTCGCAATCGGTCTCGACTTCACGCTCGTCAAGTACCTCTACGGCCGGTCGAACCGACTCTCCGCCTACGTGGTGTTCATCCACTTCGTCGTGACCGTCATTCTCGGCGTCATCCTGTTCGGCCTTCTCGTCATCTTGACGAGTGCGCCAATTTAAGCGCTCGCCGCATCCCCGGCGTACATTCTTAACCGATGGCGGAGAACCGACTCCCGTGTCTCCCCGCAGACTCGTCTGGAACGACGCCGAACGACGCCCGCGCGCACCGGTTCGACTCCTCGCGACTGTCGTCGTCGTCGTCTTCGTCTCGCTGGCCATCGGCGTCGGCGTCGGTGTCGCCCTCACCGACCTGCTGGAGACGAGCGCACTTGCCCGCCTCTTCGTCTCGGTCGTCCTGACTGGTGCGACCGGAATTGGCGGGTTCGTCGCGGCCCGATACGTCGACCGGCGGACGATTGCGGACCTCGGGTTCGGCGTCGACCGCGACTGGGCGGTCGACCTCGTGTTCGGACTCGTCCTCGGCGGCGTCTTGATGTCAGGTATCTTCGCTATCGGTCTCGTCACTGGGTGGGTCGTCGTCGACGGCGTTGGCTTCGGCGTGGACCGTCTCACCGGCGCTGCCGCACTGTTCCTGTTTTTCATCTCCGTCGGCATCGCGGAGGAACTTCTCCTGCGAGGTGTCGTCCTCACGGACATCGCCGAAGGGATGCGCTGGCGATTCGACGTGCCGACCGCACTGACCGTCGCCCTCGTGGTCTCCTCGGCGCTCTTCGGTCTCGCCCACCTACAGAATCCGAACGCGAGTCTCACCAGCACCCTCAGCATCACGCTCGCGGGCGTCATGCTCGGCCTCGGGTACGTCCTCACGGGTGACCTCGCCATTCCCGTCGGCATCCACATCTCGTGGAACTTCGTGCAAGGCGGCGTCTACGGATTCGCCGTCAGCGGCCTCGACTTCGGGTCGTCGTTCGTCGAGACGACGGAACGCGGACCGGACCTCGTCACCGGCGGTGCGTTCGGCCCCGAGGCGGGACTCCTCGGTGTCGGTGCGATGCTCGTCGGCATGGCGGCTATCGCGCTGTACGTCAGGTTCAGGTACGGCGAAGTCCAGTTCGACCCGGGTGTGACGGTGCCAGAGTTACGATGGCAGAAGAAGTGAGCGCGAGCGCTATTCGACGAGTCGCTCGATTTCGGTGACGAGGATACCGCTCGCACCGACTTTCTTGAGGTCGCTGACGACTTCGAACACGTCGCGTTCGTTCACCACGGCGTGGACGGCGACGGTGTCGTCGCCGGCGACGTCCATCACGGTGGGTCCGCCGAGTCCCGGAATGACTTCGCGCACGTCGTCGAGTTTCTCGCGGGGCGCGTTCATCATCAGGTAGCGCTTGCCCTCTGCGGACAGGACCGATTCGAGCGCCATCACGAGTTGGGCGACTTTCGGGTCGTCGACGGCGTCGGGGTGGGCGAACAGGCGGACGGACGACGAGAGCACCTCGTCTACGACGCCGAGGCGATTGACGCGGAGCGTCGTCCCCGTCGAGGTGATGTCGATGATGGCGTCGGCCATCTCGACGTGCGGGGTGAGTTCCGTCGCCCCCGTCACTTCCACCACCTCAGCGTCGATGCCTTGTTCGTCGAAGTACGTGCGGGCGATGTTCGGGAACTCGGTGGCGACGACTTTCCCGGACACGTCGGCGACCGACTCGATGTCGCCGTCTTCCGGGGCGGCGAGGACGAGGCGGCACTTTCCGTACCCCAAATCGAGAAGTTCTGCGAGTCGATGTCCGGACTCGCGGACCTGGTCGAGACCAGTGATACCGATTTCGGCGGCCCCGTCGCGGACGTACTCGGGGATGTCCGCGGCGCGGGCGAAGAGAACCGTCACGTCGGGGTCGACGGTGTCGGCGTAGAGTTTCCGCTCGGCACCGTTGTCGAGGTGTAGTCCGGCACGTTCCAAGAGGTCGATGGTCGGTTCGTGCAGGCGACCCTTGTTGGGCACGGCGATTCGCATACCGACACCTCACACTCTGGGGCTAATTGGCTTTCGACCGGTGCAAACGACAGCGAACGTGACCGGCCGAGGCGACGCGAGTCAGTGGTCAGCCTTCGACGAGTGTGTCGATGAGGCGGTCGAACCGGTCGACGAACCGTTCGGGGAGCGACGGTGACACCTCGCCCAAGAGTTTGGCCGTCCGGTTGGGGTGCGTCAGGACGAGCGTCACGCGGTTGTGCAAGTCGCGTTCTTTGCGGACGACGTCGCGTTCGGTGAGGTGGTTGAGGTGCCACTCCAGCGTGCTTCGGGCGACGCCGATTGCGTCGGCCACGTCGTCGGGGCGGGCGTCACCGTGTTCGATGAGGTGGCCGAGGATGTCGCGAGCGGTCTCTCGTCGGACGAGTGCGAGGGCCCCGCGCTCCCAGTCGTCGAACTCGGGCGGGTAGTAGTGGGTCCGTCCGTAGAATTCGGTTCGAAGAACCGTCTCGTCAGAGAGGAGGCGACGGATGTGGTGTTGTACTTGGCCGGGTGCGAGGTCGAGCGCGCGCACGAGCTCGTTGAAGTGGACTCCCGGGTTGTGCTTGATGTGGTCTGCGACGCGGATTCGTGTCTCGCTCATGGTTCGTTTACCCCTGCTTCGCGCTCGATAGTCCGGGCGTAGTAGATGGCCGCGAGGACGAGTCCGGCCATCACGAGGTCGAGGGCGTGTTCGACGACGTGGTGGTCGAAGTCCGAGAGGACGCCGCCGAACGAGAGGGCCGCGATAGCCGCCCGCGACGCGAAGGCGAGGAGCGCCAACGCGATGAGCAGGTGCGACCGAGTCTGTCGGCGGTAGAACACCGCGACGCCGAGACCCGCGAGCGTCACCGAGGCGATGCCTGCGAGGGCGACGACGACAGTGATGAACGGACTCTCTGCGGTCTGGACGTGCCCCGGAACGAACGCGAACCGTAACAGGGGCTCCATGTACCTGCATAATTGGGGGGTGTAGGTAAGAGGGCTCGCTCGTTCTCGAATTTCGGGAATCGGACCAACGGGTGGCCAACGACGGTGAAGAACGGGGTTTCGTGCCGACGAACGTGTGCCGCGACGAGACGGTGGATTCACGACGGACCCGAACTGAACGCCCGACATGGACACGCTGCGAATCACGGACGGTCGGGTACTCCGTCCCGACGGGACAGTCGAAGACGCGGACGTTCTCGTGGACCGCGACGAGGGAACCATCCTCGATATCGGGTCCGATATCGACGCCGAGGCGGACGAAGCGCTCGACGCCGACGGTTGTCTCGTCATGCCCGGGTTGGTCAACGCCCACTGCCACGTCTCGATGACGCTCCTCCGGGGCTACGCCGACGACAAGCCACTCGACGCGTGGCTTCAAGAGGACATCTGGCCGACGGAAGCGGCGCTCACTCCCGAGGACGTGCGCGTCGGCGCGGAACTCGGACTGGTCGAGATGATTAAATCGGGGACGACCGGGTTCGCGGACATGTACTTCCACGTCCCCGAAGTCGTCGCCGCCATCGAGGAGGCAGGCATCCGCGCCCGCGTCGGACACGGCGTCGTCACCATCGGCAAAGACGAGGAAGACGCGTGGGACGACATCGAAGAGAGCTTCGACGTGGCCCGTGAGTTCGACGGTGCCGCAGACGGCCGGATTCGGACGGCGGTCATGCCCCACTCGCTGACGACGGTCGACGAGGAGTACCTCCGCGAGGCAACCGCCGAGGCTCACGACGAAGGTATCCCCGTCCACTACCACGCCAACGAGACGACGAACGAAGTCGACCCAATCGTCGAGGAACGTGACGAGCGTCCGCTTGCGTACGCACAGGACCTCGGTATGCTCACGGACGCCGACTTCGTCGCCCATGGCGTCCACGTCGACGACGAAGAGATTTCCCTGCTCGCCGACGCGGGGACGGGTGTCGTCCACTGCCCGGCGTCGAACATGAAACTCGCCTCTGGGATGGCACCTGTTCAGGACATGCTCGACGCCGGCGTCACCGTCGGTATCGGCACCGACGGGGCCGCCTCGAACAACGACCTCGACATGTTCGACGAGATGCGCGACGCGGCGATGATTGGCAAACTCGCGGCAGACGACGCGAGCGCAGTCGCTGCGCCCGACGTACTCGACATGGCCACGGCCGGTTCTGCCGACGCGATTGGACTTCCGGGCGGTACGCTCGAAGTCGGTGGCGTCGCCGACATCGCCGTCGTGGACTTCGACGCGCCGCACCTCACGCCCGCGACCAACCTCGTGAGTCACCTCGTCTACGCCGCCCGCGGGTCGGACGTTCGACACACTATCTGCGACGGGCAAGTGTTGATGCGCGACCGTGAGGTTCTAACGCTCGACGAATCGGCCGTCGTGGACCGCGCTCGGTCGACGGTCGACGCGCTTCACGAACGCGTCTAACTGGGACTCCCCTCCCTCTCGCGAACGAACCCCGCTCCCACGTCAGCGGTGTCACCCGGCGAGTTCGATACGAAGGCCGTCGTCGGTGACGCGCACCTCCATCGTCTCGAACGTCCGGCAGTATTGCGCGACGTGTCGGCCGTCGCTGTGGTCGACCATTATGGTCTTCTCCAGGAGGGACGCCTCGTGGAGGCGTTTGACCTCCCGGTAGGCTGTCGAGAGTGGAACGCCAGCGCGGCAACTCAGCTCTTTGACCGTCAGTGGTTCGTCGGCCACGCGTAACAGGTCGGGAACTGCCGGTGCGCTCATCAGGGCGAACAGCTCTTGCTCGGCCATCGTGGTGCCGTTGTCTATAACGAGCATCGCGCCTCGCTATGGTAATCGCTCCATTGACACTTGTAGATTCGGGGGCGCTCGCCGCATCCGCCTTCGGTAGGGTTTTCGGACACCTCGCCGAAGCATCCTCCATGAGCGAACACTACGCTCCTGTCTCCGAGCATCTCGACGACGTCGAGGCCGCCCGGAACGAGGGACGCCGCAAGATGGACTGGGCACTCCAGCACATGCCCATCCTGCAGGAACTGCGTGACCAGTTCGAGGCCGACAAACCGCTCGACGGCGAGGTCATCGGGATGGCCATGCACGTCGAAGCCAAGACGGCGAACCTCGTCGAACTGCTGGCCCTCGGTGGCGCGGAAGTCGCCATCACCGGGTGCAACCCGCTTTCGACCCACAACGACGTGTCCGCCGCCCTCGACGCGAACGACGACATCACCTCCTACGCCGTCCGCGGCGTCGGTGACGACGACTACTACGCCGCCATCGATGCGGTCATCGCCCACGAACCGACCATCACCGTCGACGACGGCATGGACATGGTCTTCACCATCCACGAGGAGTACCCCGAACTCATCGACACCATCCTCGGCGGCGCAGAAGAGACCACCACGGGGGTCCACCGCCTGCGCGCGATGGACGAAGACGGCGAACTCCAGTACCCCGTCTTCGCCGTGAACGACACGCCGATGAAGACGCTCTTCGACAACGTTCACGGAACTGGTGAGTCGTCGCTGGCGACCATCGCCATGACGACCAACCTCTCGTACGCCGGCAAGAACGTCGTCGTCGGTGGCTACGGCTACTGCGGCAAGGGTGTCGCGAAGAAGGCCGCCGGCCAGAACGCGGACGTCATCGTCACCGAAGTCGACCCGCGTCGCGCCCTCGAAGCCCACATGGAGGGCTACGACGTGATGCCGATGGAAGAGGCCGCGAAAGTCGGCGACGTGTTCATCACGACCACCGGCAACCGCGACGTCATCACCCGCGAGGACTTCGAGAACATGAAAGACGGCGTCCTCCTCGCCAACGCCGGCCACTTCGACATCGAAATCAACCTCGAAGAACTGTCTGACCTCGCCGTGGACCAGTACGAGGCCCGCGACGGTGTCGACGCCTACGAGATGGAAGACGGCCGCCGCCTGAACGTCCTCGCAGAGGGGCGCCTCGTCAACCTCGCGTCGCCCATCGCACTCGGCCACCCCGTCGAAGTCATGGACCAGTCGTTCGGCGTCCAGGCAGTCGTCGTCCGCGAAATCGTCCAGAACGGCGACGCCTACGACGCCGGTGTCCACGACGTGCCGGACGAACTCGACCGAGAAGTCGCCGAAATCAAACTCGACGCGGAAGGTATCGAGTTCGACTCGATGACCGACGAACAGCGCGAATACATGGGCAGTTGGGCCCACGGGACGTAAGCGAACTCCCGCTTTTCTCGGGTTCTCTTTTTTCACGCCGTCAGCGACCGCGTTCTGTCCACTCACCGCCCCGCCAGATGAGTGCGACACCGCCTATCCAGCCGGCGAGTCGCATCGCATCGATGGCGATGGTAGATGGCTCCTTCCACCCCCATCCGGTCGGGACGCGCTCGCTTTGAGCAGGTTCGACCAGATAGTACTGTCCCCCGTGTTCGACGTAGTACGTCTCCGCCTCGTACACGCCTTCTTCTGTCACGGTACTCCTGCCGTTCTGAACTGCCCGCCGGACGTGCTGTGGCACCTCGTCGATGTCCTGGGATAGGGCGCGTTTGACCGTCTCTTCCGATACCGGGTCGAGTGAGAGGGTGAGCGTGCGTCCGTCGAGCGTGGCGTTCGGTTCGAAGTACCGACCATCCGCCCGGACGTACTCGAACGACCAGAGTTCGTCATCTACGCCCCTGTCTGGGTCGAGACGGAGTTCGACAGCGTCGCCGCGTGCCATATCGTTGACGACGGCACACTCGGCCGATTGGAGAGGGTTCCAGCCGCACGACGTGAAGCGGTAGGTGACGTGACTGGTGTGCGGAAGGTGGTCGATTGTCGATGCTTCGTAGGTGTACTCCGTCTCGTAGGAGACGTTCTCGGGGTAGAGGTACAGCGGGTTAGCCAGAAGCGCGACTCCGAGGAGGAGGAGGACGAACCCACGCCAGTTCTGGCGGTTCATATGGTTTCAAATCTGCCATGTTGGCAAATAGGTGGTGGCCTCGGGCTACCGACGGCGTCCGACCCCCGCCGCGAACAACGCCCCGAACACGGCGCCCCAGACGCCGTGGGAGACCAAGATTGGTGTCGAGAGGTTCGGGACGGGTGCGGGGATGCCGACGGCGTTGAGCCAAATTGGCATGACGAACCCGGAGGCGAAGACCCACAGGAACAGGCCATACCCCACGCCGAGGCCCGTCATTGCACTGGGTCGTTGGAGAACCTGCCACGGATTACGACGGGTGACGACGACGGCGAAGAGGATACCGAAGACGACGCTGTGGAAGATGTGGAGGACCCACCCGACGCCGCCGTTCATCACGCCGTAGAGTGCGCCGATGATGGCGAGTGACCCCGTGAGTGCTTGCGACACGAGGCCCATCACGACGCCAGCGACGACTGCCGCGATAACGGTGACGCCGAGCACCCACGGTGGCACACCGTACCCAGTCGTGTCGTCGACGCCATCGTCGTTCGGCCGTGCGAGGGTGACGGACACGACGGACCCGCTGTCACCGGCCTCGACGTCGATGACGCCGCCGTACTTGTCGACGACGAGGAGGCGAACGAGCGTGAGGCCAAATCCGGTCGTCGGGTCGTCGTACTCGGGGAGGTGTCGTTCTTCGACGACTGCTGCAACGTCGTTGGGGATGCCGGGGCCTTCGTCCTCGACGTGGACCACGACCCGGTCTGCCCGCGCTTCGAGACGGACCGAGACGTGCGGAGCCGCCGTGCCGGCGTGGACCACCGCATTCTCTATCAAGTGCTGGAGTGCAGTGTCGACGTGCGCGTCGGCCAGCGCTTGCACACCCTCGGGGGCGTCGATATCGAGTGACACTGTCGCCGTCTCGTGGGTCGAGCGAACGTCGTCGATGGCAGTCCGAAGGGCCGCGGGGACGTCTGTCGGCACCGGGCGTTCACCGGCCGGACCGACGATGGCCCGCAACTCGGTGATGGAGTCGTCGATACGGTCGGCGTTTCGCTGGATGACCTGCAGACTCGACGCGCCCGACGCTGTCTCCCCGGATTCGAGGTCCGCGTACCCTCTGATGACGTTGACTTTGTTCAGGACTTCGTGTCGGAGGATACGATTGAGTACTGTCAGTCGGTCTGCTTGCTTCGAGAGTTCACGGCGGTGGCGACTGTTCATCGCTGCCCGAACCCCGGTCAGGACGCCACCGATAGACCCGCCGATGAGGACGTTCGCGACGAGTGTCGATTGCGTGACTGCGCTCACCTCGCCGGTGTCCCCGATACCGACGAACGTCAAACCGAGGACGAGGACCATCGAGATGGTCCCGAGGACGCTCCACGCGGCGACGGTGTCGACGAACGACTCCTCGTAGGAACTCACGGCCAAGCCGATTCCGAAGACGGTCAATCCGAGTCCCAGCGTGAGGAACGTCGCCTGCCCGAGGAGGAACTCTCCGAGACTCGCGCCGGCGTCTATCGATTCGAGGACCGTGTATCGTGTCGCGAAGAAGCCGATAGCAGCGACGACGAACCCGCCGTATTTGACACCGTGCCCTCGGAGACGACCCATGTAACTGGTTCACGTTCTTCGAGACGAGACTTATTCTTTTGGTGACAACCACGTTACCGGGCTCGAATCAGTGGAGGACTGTGGAGAGTGTTCTCCGGTCGTCCCATTTAAGAAGGGCCACGGCCGAGTCACGAGCATGTCTTCGAACAGGAAGGGCGACCGACGCGAACGCGAACTCGTCAACAAACTGGACGAGGCCGGGTTCGCCGTCATGCGTGCCCCTGCCTCAGGAAGCGCGACGACGCGCGAACTCCCGGACGTGCTCGCGGGCAACGGTGACGTGTTCTACGCAATCGAAGCGAAGGCCTCCAGTGGCCGACCGATTTACCTCAGCGGCGAAGAGGTCGAAGCACTCGTCTACTTCTCTCGAAACTTCGGTGCCAAGGCGCGAATCGCGGTTCGATTCGACCGTGAAGACTGGTACTTCTTCCACCCCGGCGACCTCTACGTGACCGACGGCGGCAACTACCGCGTGAAGAAAGAGACGGCGCTGGCGGACGGCGAAGACTTCGACTCCTTCGTCGGCGGCCCGACACAGACGAAACTCGGCGACGCGGACGACTGACTGAGACGACTGCTCGCTGGCCGTCTTCTGCTGTTTCTCTGCGACTCGCCGCTCAGGCCCGAGCGAGTCGCTCGCCGAGCGAACGCGTGCCGACGAACCCTCGTTCGACGCGACTGAGTCGCGACGCCGGGAAGCGGTACGCCTGCAAGCCACCGAGTTCGGAGAGACCGATATCAACGGGGAGCGACCCGAGATAGACCGCTTCGAAGACCGGTTCGTGGTCGCCGTACTCGGCGTTGGTCTCGAACTCGGAGACGAGTCTCCCCACGTCTGTCGGCGTCTCGTCGGCGCGGGTGTGGAGTGCGCGCGTGACGACGAGGAGACTCCCCGTCTCCCTGTCGTGGACGAGGTCACCGGCGTGGTGTTCGTGTTCGTGACAGAGTTGCGGGCCACGGGCGTCCATCGGGACGAACGTCTCGTCGCCACAGACGGCACAGGTGGCGCGCCGGCGACCTGGCGGCGGGACCAACCCAGTCGTAATCTCGATAGCGACTCGGCGGAGGTGTTTACAGCGAGCGTGCCGGATGGCGTTGTCGGGGCAAGTGCAGGTTCTGGCCTCCACGTCGACGACGTAGGTGCCGCCGTCCGTCTCGACGACGTACCGGCCGTCGCGGAGGGGGCGAACGGCCATCGGTTCGACTCGCGCGCGGCGTGCGCGTCCAGTCAACCCATCTGGGGGGAGCGTGGTCTTCCGGCGCACCGGGCGGCGAGTCGACGCGGGTGTGTGTGCAATGTGCGTCATGGTGGTGCGGTGGCGACCCCCTCGTCGCACGGCGATTCGGGAGCCGTCTCCATCAGCGAATATAGGTGCCGAAGCGACCTAAACCCTCGTTCTGTGGGGAAATCGACCGTGTGAGTGGCTCTCGTCGGTCATCGACCCATCGAAGACCTTTTAGAACGGCCGCGGATACGTCGTCGCATGGCTATCGAAGCGGAGATGCGTCGGAAGATTGTCGTCTCCATGGTCGCGGTTGGGGTGTTCATCGCCCTCATCGTCGGCATCGGTGCGACCTACAACCAGAGCGGCTTGGTCGAGATGGGCGGCCTCGCTCTCGTGGGTGCTATCACGGCGTTCGTCCTCGTGATGGCAGGTATCGGCGTCTGGCTCTCTCGTTCGTCCTGAAGTCTCTCGGCGACGGTTCAGGTGACTGCTGTCACCCGCGTCCTCGCCACCACGTTCCACGCTGGTTCTGAGCAACAGCAGTCGCTCTCGGTCGTTCTCGACCGTCGCCACCCGGGGTGTCTCAGTCGTCGTCGCTCGCTGCTGCGTCGTTCGCCGCCGCGTCCCGGGTCGCCGTCTCGTAGTATTTCATCGGATGCGAAATCGTGTCGCAGCGGTCGTCGCGGTTCACACAGAGGTCGTACGCCTGCATCGTCTCACAGGTCGGTGGGGCGTACTGCGACCCGCTGGAGTCTGCGAGGATGGTCGCGCGCGCTTCCAGCGACTCGGCGTGTTCGTCGCCGACGACGCTACCGACCGCTTGGGGGTCGAGACCGACGCCGACGAGGAACGCCGCGAGCGTGAACGCCGCCTCGTTCGGCACGTCGTCGCCGTCTCTCGTCTGGGTCAGGAGCGCCTGGATGCACGGCGGGAACAAGTCGGGTTCGACCGAGTCTGTGTAGACGACGTTGACCGAACCTCGGTCCGACAGCAGGTTTCGGAGTCGCTCGACGTGTGGTTGGAGGGCAGACGCGAGTTGGTCGCCCGCGTCGCTTCCACGGACCGTGAACGGAAGGCCCTCGGCGACGCGGCGGCGGGTGGCCTCTCGGAGCAGGTCGTAGAGTTCCTCGCGAGCGACGCGAACTGCGCCGTCGGCGAGTGCGCGGTTGACGAGTCGCCAGTCGTCGCCCCAATCGGGGTCACAGTAGGTGAGGTACGGGCCGACGTCGACCCAGTAGTGGTCTGGGCCACGATGGGCGCTCTCGGCCGGTTCGGCTCGTACCGCGTCGGTCAAGTCGAACTCACGGAGCACGTCGTCGAGACTCGCGCGAGCGTCGCTGTTGATGTCGTCGTCGCCGGACTCGAAGTCGGCGAGCATGCGTTCGTAGGCCGTCTCCGCCTCTGCGCGGGCGTACTTGTCCACCGCCGCCGGTGTCTCGACCAGCGAGACGATGATGCGGGCGATGGGGTACGACAGGAGTTCGGACTTCGTGTCCCACGAGTAGGGGGACTCGGCTTCGACGGTGCCCTCCATGAGAGCGCGTTCGACGCGCTCGACCCCACGCTCGACTGCTGGGGCGTCTTCGGCGACGAGCGTCGCGATAGCCACGTCTGCCGATTCGACCGCCTCTCGGGCGGTGGCGAAGAACGGGTATCGAGCGTGGAGCGGGCGCATCCGCATACCGCCACGTTCCGGGTGCCACCCGATAAACGCGACGAATCTCCCGGTGGGTCGGATGTCGGGTCGTCGCTGCCGAGTCGGTGCGCCGATGAGTCTCGCGGCGGCGACGCATCACACAACCTATTACGGACCGCTTCTTCACCCTCTCACGTGCCGCACTTCGACTATCCGTGCCCGGACTGCCGCGCGACGACGAGCCTCCACGACGCCGACTGTCAGTTCGAGGGGACGCCGTGGGTGGACGTCGAACGCGCCTACGTCGATATCGTGTCCGTCCTCACCGGCGGACCGTGCGACGAGGAGACGCTTCGCCGCGAGGCACCGGGCGAGTGGGGTGCGCTTCAGCAATCTGCGCTCACGCGACTCAAGCGCGACGACCGAATCTCCGAGGCGAACTCCGGCGTCCTCCGTCTCCTCACCGCCGAAGAGTTCAGAGAGGAAGTGTCCGAACCGACCCACGAACCGATGCGGACGCTCTTCCGCTACGGGAGCGTCCCGGGATGTCACGACAACGCCGTCTTCGCCATGATTGCGTGGTACGAGATGGTCGGCCTGTCGTGGCCAGAGACGCGCGAGAACGTGGTGAACTGGTTGCGCGAGACTGGGACGTGGGACCGCGGCGGGTTCGAAGAGGCGACGCCACAGGAACTCGTCGAGAAGAAGCGCCACGTCTACGACGCCGGGTACGGGTGGAAAGAGAAAGCCACCTCGGCGAAGCGAATCATCGACCGGTACCGGGCCTGAATCGTTCGACTGCACTCGTCCCTGCTGCTTACGACACTCGATTTTCACCGCGCCCCGGGCGTAATGGTTAGGGATTTGTCGCGCGTCTGGTGAGTCGTGAGTGCACCCGAGTCGGCACCGGTTTCTGACGCGTCTGTCCCACCTGACGCGACAGCGAAGGGCACGCGACGCGCCCTCGCCGTCGTCATCGCCATCGTCTTCATCGACCTCCTCGGGTTCGGCGTGGTCATTCCGATTCTCCCGTTCTACGTCCGCAGTTTCGGTGTCAGTGACGTGTTCATCGGTTTCCTCGCGGCGTCGTACTCAATCATGCAGTTCCTCTTCGCGCCTATCCTCGGTCGAATCTCCGACCAGCGTGGCCGTCGCCCCGTCATCATGCTCTCGCTGGTCGGGAGTGTCCTCGCGTGGACCGTCTTCGGCCTCGCGGGCGAAATCGACCTCCTCTTCGGAACGACGCTCGCGGTGGCGACGCTCTTCACGTCGCGGATGCTCGCGGGCGCGATGGGTGGCAACATCGCCACGGCACAGGCGTACATCGCCGACATTACACCGGCAGAACGCCGTGCTGGAGCGCTCGGACTCATCGGTGCGTCGTTCAGCCTCGGGTTCATCTTCGGCCCGGCAATCGGCGGCCTCATGGCCTCTGACCCGGTGGTCACCGCCGCCCGCGACGTACTTCCAACAGTCGTGCCGGCGACGCGTTTCTCGTTGCCGAGTTTCACGGCGGCGGCGTTGAGTCTCGTCAGCCTCGTGTTCGCGTTCGTCTTCCTCCGCGAACCTGACCGACAGCGCGCGCCCGCCGGGTCGTCGACGACGACGCTCGTGACGCAGTTCCGTGACGCTCTCTCCGACGACAACCTGCGCGGACTGGTCGTCTCCTTCTTCGTCGTGTCGGTGGCGTTCTCGGGCATTCAGGTCATGTTCATCCCCTTCGCGGCGGACATCTACGGCTACGGCGAAACCGAGACGGCGCTGTTTCTGACGTACATCGGCCTGCTCGGCACGCTGAATCAGGGAGTCGTCGTCGGACAACTCGCGCGGCGCTACTCGGAGGCGAAACTGGCAGTCGTCGGCGCGACTGGCCTCATGCTCTCGTTGGCACTGCTCCCGTTCTCGCCGGAAATCGGGCAGTACCTCCCGACAATCGACGGCCCGGCGTGGTTCACACCCGAACTGTTGGCGCTCTTGCTCGTCGGCGCACTGTTGTCGTTCGGTAACGGGATGTTGAACGTCTCGCTCTCGACGCTCGTCTCGACGTCCGCGTCGGCCGAGAAACAGGGGAACGCGTTCGGCGTCACGCAGGGCGCTGGCAGTCTCGGGCGGACGATTGGCCCGCCTGCGATGGCCGCCCTGTACGTCCTCACCTACTGGTCACCGTTCGTCGTCGGGGCGGTCCTCATCGTGCCTGTCATCTACGTCTTGGCGTCGGTGGCCCGACGCCCCCGAGTGGTCGGCAGGTGACGTGTGCGGCCCACCGAGTCCCGTAAACGTTAGGCTGGCGCAGACTGAGACCTACCCGTGCTTTCGGTCTCACCCCTGGTGATACTCTGTATCATCGCGGCCAGCGTCTCTGGGTCTATCGCGACGGTTGCGTGGTGGGAGGGGACCGAACCCGGGTCGAGGTGGTTCTCGGTGCTGTTGCTCGCCGCGACGCTGTGGGCGGGGTCCTACGCGCTCGCGCTGGTCACGTTCGACCCGGCCCTCCGTATCTGGTTTCAGGTGCCTATCGAAATCGCACAGGGAATCATCGCGCCGGCGTGGCTCGCCTTCTCGCTGGCGTACACCGGTCGCGGCGAACTCGCGTCGCGTCGCCTCGTCGTCGGGTTGTTCTTGTTCCCGGCGGTCACTGTGGTCGCACTCGTGACGAATCCGATACACGGCCTCCTGTGGTCGAACTACCGACTCGTTCCCGTGTTCGACGCGGCGACGGTCCAGTTCGACCCGAACCTCTGGTACTACGTCCACGCAGTCTACGGATACGTCATCATCGGTGCCGGAATCGTCCTCGTCGTGGGGATGCTTCTCGAGCGACTCTCTCGGTATCGTGAGCAAGCCGTCGCACTCGCCATCGGGTCCACTGCACCGACTGTCGCCCACGTCGCACACACGCTCGGACTCGGTCCGTTTCCCATGGTGAACTTCACGCCAATCGCCCTCTCGGTGACGGGTGTGACGTTCGGATACGCACTCTATCGCTTCCAACTGTTCGGCCTCTCGCCAGCGACGGGGCGACTGGGGCGACGTGCCGCCATCGACGACGTGGCCATCGGCATCTTGGTCCTCGACCGGAAGAACCGTATCGTGGACGCCAACGCCGCCGCAACCTCGCTCCTCGGGTTCGACATCGGGTCGGCCCTGTTCGACCCACTCCCGACGGTCCTCCCCGGCGTCGACCCAGACGAGGACCGACAACTCGTCGACGTGACCGTGGACCGTCGACGCCGGACGTACGAGGTGACGATGTCGCCGGTCACAGACCAACACGACCGTCGCCTCGGTCGAACCGTCAGTATCTCTGATGTGACGGGGAGGGTGCGTCGCCGACAGCGTCTGGAGGTGTTGAACCGCGTCCTCCGGCACAACCTCCGAAACGACATGACCGTCGTGATGGGATACGCAGACATGGTCTCAGACAGACTCCCACCGGGCGAACAGGACATCACCGAGACGATTCGGACGCGGTCGAACGCCTTGCTCTCGCTCGGAGAGAAGGCCCGGACAGTCGAACGTGTCATGGCCGGCATCGACGCCAGCGCACGCTTCGACGCCGCTGAGACGGTCCGGTCGTGTATCACACCGGTTCGGTCCGAGTTCGACAGTGGGTCCGTGTCGGTGGATGCCCCAGATTCGCTTCTGGTCTCCGGCAGTGAACCTGCGGCCAAACTCGTCGTGCGCGAACTCGTAGAGAACGCGCTCGAACACGGCGGCGACGACCCGACAGTGCGCGTCACACTCCGCGAGGAGAACGCAGATTTAGTCGTCAGCGTCAGCGACGACGGCCCCGGCGTCCCAGACTACGAACGAACAGTCGTCGAGACGGGCGGCGAGTCTCCGCTCAAACACGGCAGCGGACTCGGCCTGTGGGCAGTTCGCTGGACCGTCGACGCACTCGGTGGCCGACTGACGTTCGACGTCGACTCGGGGACGACGGCCACGGTCCGACTGCCGCACTGGTGTCGGTTCGACGGTGATGACGACGACGGCGGCGACGATGACGACGGCGTTCGACACGCCGATTCGGCGTCATCCTGACGTTTACCTCGATACCATCTCGATAGAGAGACCGAGATGCGAGAGCGCCGCCGCTCACCGGCGTCCGAGTGCTGAAAGAGGTGGGAACGCGTCGTTAGTCGCTCTGGATGCGCGGGGCGAGCATGTACGTGATGGTGCCCATGCCCTCGGCAATCTGGTAGTGGAGTTTGACCGGGAACTCTTCGCCGAGTTCGATGGTCACTTCGGCGTCCGACGGAATCGCCTTGTTCATGTCCTTCAGGTAGTCGAGCGAGAACAGCGAGTCGGCGTCCCCTGCCTCGATGCTGATGAGGTCCGCCGGGGGAAGCGAGAGGTCCACGTCGTCGGTGTCGCCTTCTGCTTCGACGTGGAACGTCTCTTCGGCGCTGTCGACGCGGAGGCGGATGTGGTCGGAGACCATGTCGGCCGCCTTGATACCCCGGTCGAGGTGGTTGCCTTCGAGGACGATGTTCGCGGGCAGGTCGAGGTCCGGGATGTCCGGTTCCTGTCGAATCGAGTCGGGGTCGATGAGCGCGAGCGTGTACGACAGTCCGTCGATGCGGATGTTGAGTTTACGCGTCTCCTCGTCGAGCGTGAGGTGGATGAGGTCGCCCGAACCCGCCATGCCGGCGACTTCTTCGAGTCGCGAGAGGTTGACACCGATGACGCCGCCGTCAGCCTCGTAGGATTCGAATGCTGCAGCGTCGAGCGTGAGGTCCACCATGCCGACGTTCGCGGGGTCGACTGCGCGGATGGCGAGGTCCTCCTCGTTGAGTCGAATTTTACACTCGTCGACGAGAACGCTCACTGAGTCGAGCGCGTCCCGGAGCGTCGCGGCACTCACGATGGCCTTGAACATATGTGCCGTCGTACGACAGGCGTCTTAAAAATACTCCTGATTTGGACTAACCATATGATGTTCCCGCACGCCCTCTCGCGTGCGCGACCCGAAACGAGTGACCGACACCCGACCCAATCTCTGGTCGGTAATTCGTCTCCCGACGCCTCACAATGACTACTCTTGACATGGTATCACAAAATACCGAAACTCCCGAATTCGGGTGCCTAAGGCTTCGATGCGTTCATATGAGTGATTGCATAATTGGGTAGATATGGCCCGAAACGAGCAGACTCGTGTCGCGTTCGTCTGTGTCCAGAACGCCGGTCGAAGCCAGATGGCGACGGCGTTCGCCCGACGCGAACGCGACGAACGCGGCGTCGGCGAGGAAATCGACATCGTCACGGGCGGTACCGACCCCGCAGACCACGTCCACGACGAAGTGGTCGAGGTGATGGGAGAGAAGGGATTCGAACTAGCGGGGAATACACCGCGCGCCATCAGTCAAGACGAGATTATGGACGTGGATATCGTCATCACGATGGGCTGTTCGGCGGAGGGCATCTGTCCTATGACGTGGCGCGGCGACGCCCGTGACTGGGACCTCGACGACCCCGACGGCCGACCGTTCGACGAAGTTCGCGAGATTCGCGACGACATCGAGGCCCGCGTCTCGGCACTGTTCGACGAACTCGTGGGTGAGGCCTGACGCGACTCACCCGCGACAGCGTGGTAGACAACCGCACGGCCTGCACGGCAAGCCGAAGGCGGTATACGGCCTGATACGCTACTGACGCGCAACGAATCATGGCGCGCAAAGACCACTACTACAACAAGGCCAAACAGGAGGGCTACCGCGCCCGTTCGGCCTACAAACTGAAACAACTCGACGAGGAAGTCGGGTTGTTCGGCCCCGGGAACACGGTGGTCGACCTCGGTGCCGCCCCCGGTGGGTGGCTACAGGTCGCCTCCGAGCGAGTCAAAGCCAACGGCAAAGTCGTCGGTGTCGACCTCCAGCGAATCCGCAGCCTCGACCTCGACAACGTCGAGACCATCCGCGGCGACATGACCGAAGACGAGACGAAGGAGAAACTGACCGCGATAATCGGTGAACGCGGCGCAGACGCTGTCGTCTCGGACATGGCACCGAACATGACCGGCGAGTACTCGCTGGACCACGCTCGGTCCGTCTACCTCGCTCGACAGGCGTTCGAAGTCGCACAGGAACTCCTCGCCACTGGCGGGGACTTCGCCGTCAAGGTGTTCGACGGACAGGACCTCGCGGACTTCCGCGCCGACATGGAAAAAGAGTTCCAGTACGTGCGGTCGATTCGCCCGAAGGCGTCGCGCGACAGTTCGTCAGAGCAGTACCTCGTCGGCAAGCACTTCCTCACCGCCCCGGTCCGCAAAGGCGACGAACTCGACGTGGAAATCGTCGACGTCGGCAGCGAAGGCGACGGTATCGCCAAGGTGGAAGACTTCACCGTATTCGTCTCGGGCGTCGACGCTGGCGACACGCCGCGCGTCCGCATCACTGACGTGAAACCACGGTTCGCGTTCGCCGAACCGCTAGACGACTGAACGCGCCTCGCTCGCGTCTCTGCTGCGGTACTCGATTCTCTCTCCGTTCTCTCACAGACTGCGCCGCCACGCTCGGACGCTCCGCTCGACGGAGAACCATTCGGCACTGTCGGTCTACACCACTCGATTAGTCCAGTATCACGAGGTCGATTCGGAGTTCGGTCTGACATCCCTTCCACCCACCGCGACAGTGTCCTGTCGCGAGGATGTCGCCGAACGATGTGTACGTCTCGCAGTTCGGACATCGAACCCCCATCTCCATCCCGTCGCGCTCGGTGAGGCGGACGCGGCGCTCAACGCTCATCGCGTGTGTGATATGCTACCAAAAGAGATAAGCCGCGCGACGAAATGCAGTTTTCAGTCGGCGACCCACCCGTCGTCGGACGACGAGGATTCGCTCCCGAAGAGTGCGACGACGCCGTAGACGAGCGGGGTATCGATAATCGCGATAAGAAGCTTCAACAGGTACTGTCCGGCGATGAGTCCGACGAGGACGTTCCGTGGCAGTGCTTGCCCGATGCCGAGCACCGTCGGTGCGACGTAGAACGCGACGCCGACGAAGATGACCGTGTCGATAGCCTGACTCGTCGCCGTCGAGACGATGTTGCGAAGCCAGAGGAACGCGCCGTCGGTCAGGTCGCGGATGCCGTGGAAGACGATGACGTCCCAGTTCTGACTCACGAGGTAGGCGAGGAGACTGCCGGCGACGATGTTTGTCCCCGAGGCGAGCACGTCTGCGAAATTGGCCGCGAATTCGGGGTTCGCTGCGGGTGCGGCGATGGTACTCCAGACGAGTCCGAGCAGGACGAAGTTCATCGCGAACCCGACGTTCACCATTACCTGCGCTGGACGCCGGCCGTACAGTTCGGAGTAACAGTCAGACGCGAAGAAGGTGAGTGCGTACGCCAGCGCTGCGCCCGGGAGAATAATCGTCGCGCCGACGAGTGGGAGTTCGCCAAGTGCGGACGGGACCGGAATCGCCAGCAACTTCGACGCCGTCAACTGCGCCGTCGCCAGCGCGGTGACGAACAGGCCGACGAGGACGACTTGGCCGACGTTCGAGTGCCCCTCACTCATCGTCGACCAGTCGATTGTGTCGTTTGTCTATCTCGTCGAGGATGTCCAAATTCTTGCGAATCGACGAGCGGACTGCGTCGCTCCGATTCACGAACTTCTTGTCGTCGCCGACGTGCTCGTCTAAGTCGGCGAGCAGTTCGTCGGGAATCTCGACACTAATCTTGGCCATACTGGGCGATTATCACGAGAATACTTACGCCTTTTCAACAGTCTGCTGCGGCAAAATGTGGGCGAACGACCGTCGTACGGCCTATTCTGCGGCCCCGCGAGCGGGTGCGAGGTTGCGTCGGCCGCCGAACGTTATCACGAATAAGACGCCGAGTCCGATGCCGTAGGCGGCCATCAGTGGAATCGTCACCATGAACATCGTCGTGATGCTCGCCGGCGTGAAGATGGCAGAGAGTGCGAGGATGAGCACCGTCACCTCGCGCCAGCGACTCCGCATCGTGTCGTAGGTGATACCCGCCGTGTTGAGGAGCACCATCAGGATGGGTACGTCGGCGAGGAGGCCGATTCCGGCCGTCGTGAAGAAGATGAGCCAGAAGAAGTTGGTGATGCGGTAGGCGATAATCATGTTCGCCGCGATGGCATCCTCGACGAGGAACGTGATGACCGTCGGGGCGACGTAACTGTACCCGAGTGCGAATCCACCGAGGAGACCACCGGCGAGTGCGCCGGTCCACAGGAACACAGTCCGACGACGCTGTCGAACGACGTTCCGTTCGCGGAGTGCGGGCCACGCGAAGAACGCGAGGAGCGGAATCGTCGCGAGGGCGGCCAAGATAGTCGAGAACTTCACCTCGAAGATGAGCGCCTCCATCGGGTGGAGGGCGACGACGTTCAGCACGTCGTCGGGTGTCACTGCGTCGGGCAACCGACGGAGGAAGTCGTCGTACACTTCCTTGATACCGCCAGTGTAGAGCCACCCGAACGTAATCGCGAGCACGGCCATGAACCACCCGACGAGCCAGAACGCCCGTGAGGTGAGCGAGTCCACGATGAACGCGATATCTTTGTAGTAGCCACCGATGTCGTCTTCGTCCGTCTCACCGCCGGTGAGTTCGTCGAAGAACGCGCCGCCGGCGCGAGTCGCCCGGTCTTCGAGTTCGTCGGGTTGGTCGTCGCTCGCTTCGGCGGCGGCCTCGCGGTCCGCCTCTGCCTCGTCGAAGCGGTCGAGGATTGCCTGTGCTTTCTCCGTATCGCCGTCGTCGATTGCGGTGGACGCGAGGCCCATCGCTTCGTCTTCGTCGAGGTCGGCGAACGCCTCTGGCGGGGCGGCGCGGATGCCGTCTACGTCGAGTGCACCGAGGTCGAGTTTCGACGGGTCGCCGACGCCCACTTCGGTTCGTTCGAGGCGTTCGATGTCCCGGTAGACGAAGTACGCGACGCCGAGGACGACGCCGACGAGTCCACCGGCGACGACGAACGCGCCGAGGACGGCCTGCGACCCGGGTACGAGGAAGGCGTAGTCGCTGCCGACGGCGTCGAGGCCGGCGTTCGCCAGTGCGAGACCGCCGTACTCGTAGAAGGCGTAGACGAGCAGTCCGGCGACGACGCCGGTTCCCGCGAGGACGTTCCAGTGGGCCGTCGCCGTGGCCTTGATATCCATCTTCGCGCTGCCGCGCTTGGCCGTGACGACCACCTTTGCGAGGTAGAGACTGAACCCGTACAGCGAGATGACCGGTACGGCCCACATAATCTGCGTGAACGGGTCCGGCGGGGTGAACAGCGCACCGAACGCGAAGATACCGACCACAGCGTGACGCCACTTGTCTCGGAACGTCTCGTACGGGACGATTTCCGCGTACGAGAGACCGGTCATCGCCAGCGGAAGTTGGCTTGCGAGACCGAACGAGAGCGTGAGCAGGAAGATGAACTGTGCCCACTTCACGATGGAGTACGTCGGCGCGAACCCGGCGGCGTCTGCGTTCTGCGCGAGGAACGCGAAGGTGAACGGGAAGAAGACGAAGTATCCGTAGGCGACGCCGGCGGCGAACAACACCACCATCGTGACCAAGATGAGCGCCAGTTTCCACAGTGCAATCGGTGCCTGTGGCCACGCACCGCGCGCTTTCAGCGCGTCTCGCGCGTAGTAGATGAACGGTGGGATAGCCATGAGTATCCCGACGACGAGACCGATTTTCGCTTGGAGGAGGATGACGTCGAAGGGCGTCTGAGCGATAATCTCGAGGACGCCTTCGACGGAGGCGTCCATCTGTGCGACGGTGACGCCTTTGAAGAAGTCCCAGATGTAGAGTCTGAGGGCGTAGAACGACCCGAGGAACCCGACGAGGAACACGATGAAGACCTTCTGGAGGTCTTTTTGCGCCGCTCGGAGCATCGCGCCCGCGGTTTCACGGCCTGCCGCGAGTGTCTCTTGGGTGTCCTCGTCGAGGGCGCTGGACATACGTATGCGGGGAAAGCAGTCTGGCGGTTATCAATCTTTTTCACCGCATCCGTATTTTCGGGTGGGGGACCCCGGTTCGCCGGAGCGATGCGAAAAGACCTATAACTGGCCGGAAGCCTAAGTCACCTGAATGGCGGACGAGGAGCGCGACGCGGAGTCATCTCCACCCGACGAGACGCACGTCTCGGACGACGCGGGTGACACCGATTCGGTCTCGCGCGGTGACGACTCCGACGGCGAACCTACCAGTGAGGAGTCTCACGAAGGCGATTCCGGCGGCGACGACGCGCAGACGGCGACGACAGAACCCGTGTACGGTCGCGTGACGCCACGCGAAGAAACCGTCTCCGACGAACCTGTCGATGCCAACGAGAACGAGGCGTCGGACGCGGAATCCGACGACGCTGGCGACGAGGAAGTCGACACGGCTGACGATATCTTCGACGACGACTTCGAAGACGACCCTGACGCTCCGTTCGAGGAGGACAAACACTTCTCGCACGTCCCGGAAGGCACGTACGACGACGATGCGGACGGAGACGCCGAGTCCGAAGACGGCGGTGACCGCGACGAAGATATCGACGGTGGCCCCGACGAAAGTACCGACGGAGAAGACGCCCCCGTCGCCACGAGCGACTCGACTGGCGCTATCGACGCCGACACGGCACCCGGTGGCGACGACCTGCTAGACGACGACATCGCCGGTAGCGCGCCCGAAAGCGACCAGGAGATGCCGCTGACCGACCACATCGAGGAGATGATTCGTCGGTTGGCCGTCGTCTTCGGCGTCGCTGGCCTCATCACGCTCACTCTCTTCCCCGGTGCCGACATCCTCAACGCGTACGTGAACACGGGACTTCCGAGTGCGACGGACGTCATCAACTTCCTCTGGAACACGCACATCCCGGCGGCCGACGCGATTGCCGACCGTCGTCCGCGCCTCTACGGCCCGCTCGAACTCATCTTGACGAAACTCAAAGTCGCCGGCCTCGCCGGGACGGTCATCGGGCTTCCGGTGTTCGTCTACGAGACGTACCTGTTCATGCGCCCCGGCCTGTACCCCAAAGAGCGCAAGTACTACCTCGCGGCGGTGCCGACGAGTCTCATCCTCGCGCTCATCGGCGTCACCTTCGCTCACTTCGTGGTCCTGCCGGCCATCTTCGCGTACTTCACCTCGTACACCGAAGGGACGGCAGTCATCGCGTTCGGCCTCAAAGAGACGTTCAACCTCATCCTCATCTTGATGGGCTACATGGCCATCGTCTTCCAGATTCCACTGTTCGTGGAGTTGGCCATCATGATGAAACTGGTCACGCGCGAGTGGCTTGAGAACCGCCGCCTGCTGTTCTGGGGCGCGTTCCTCGGCCTCGCGTTCCTCGTCAGCCCCGACCCGACGGGGATGGCACCCATCATCATCGCGGCGACGATGATTACCCTCTTCGAGGGGACACTCGCCGTGTTGCGGTGGACTGGGAACTGAGCGGCAGTCGCGCGTTTTTTGCCGTCACTCGAGCCTCGTCGCAACCCCTGCTTCTGCGCTCTCGATGAACCGTTCGTTTGCGAGGAGAAGTATCACTACGACCGGAAGCAACCCGAGTATGGAACCCGCGGCACCGAAGACTGCCAGCGAGAGGCGCAGTTCGTACAGCGCCCAGATGAGCGGTGCCCAACTCGACGCGTCGCCGTCGGTCATGAGAAACGAGTAGAAGAACTCGTTGTACACCTGAATGAACGTAAAGACGCCCGCGGTTGCGATGCCGGGCTTCGATAACGGCATCACCACCCGAACGAGCGCGCCGAGTCGGGTCGCTCCTTCGACTCGCGCGGCGTCTTCCAGTGTGTCTGGAATCTGCCGAAAGAAGGCAGTGAGGATGAAGATGGCGAGTGGCATCGTCAACGCACTCAGCGGGAGTCCCACCGAAAAGGGAGTGTTGTAGAGGTTTGGACTGGAGACGGCGATAGTGCCGAGTGACACCGAGACGTTCCCCGTCAAGAGGCGATAGACTGGCAAGAAGAACGCGACCGGCGGCACGTACGCCAGCCCGAGCGTGAACAACATCACGAGTCGCCGTCCGGGGAAGTCGAGTCTCCCGAAGGCGTACCCTGCGAGACTCCCGACGAAGACGACGAAGACTGTCGTCCCACCGGCGATGACGAGGCCGTTGAACAGGTGCCTGAGGAAGGACGTTCCGAAGAGGACGACGAGGTAGTTGTTCAGTGTCACCTCGGTTGGCAAGACGCCGAGTTCGGCAACTGCGGCGTCCGGCGTGACCGAGAGGACGATGAGCCAGTACAGGGGAAACAGAAACACGAGACAGACGAACCCGACGAGCGGGTAGAACAGTAATCGGTACGTGAGGTTCGGATACTCGATTGCGTGGCGCACACCGCGAACGAACACACCGTTCTCGTCACCGGACATCGCAACACCTCGGGGGTTCGGTGGGACGGCGCATACTGACAAATCAGTCGGCAAGGTTTCATTTAGTCGTTTGGGGGACACCCACCGGTGGGCGTCGTTCACCCGAGTACGGAACGCTTATCCCACACAAGTAAATTTTCTGATACGATGGTCGAAGTCGCCGCGTGGCTCTGGTTGTTCGTCCCGATTTGGCTCATCGTGAGTGTCTTGGCTGGCATCGACGCGGGAAAGAACAGTTCACAGAATGCCTTTATCTGGGCGCTCTCTGTCTTCGTCGGTGGAATCCTCGGGTTGCTTCTCTACATCAACCTCGGGAGGGACCAGTACGGAGAAGAGACCACTGCGGCGAGTGACCTCCCCACCCAGCGAGGGCTGACCACGTGTCCAAACTGTCAGTCGTTAGAGGACACCGAGCGTGAGGTCTGCCGTGTCTGTGGCGAACCGCTGTGACGACGCTGCTCCGACCCGATTGCATCGGACACACTGCCAGTGTGAGTCGCTTACGCCGACTCTGCTTCTTCTCGCTCCTCTGCGGCGACGAGACTCTCCACACGGACCTTCAACGCTTCGTTCATCGCCTCGAATCCTGCCTTCGTCTTGTCGCCGATGAACCGCAAGACGAGGCCCGCGAGGATTCCGGAGAACGTCTCGGCGTGGACGAAGCGGGTTTTCGTCCCGCCGTCGAGTGGTTCGAGGCGGAACTGGTGTTCGCCGTCGAAGAGTCCGGGCACGAACAGGTGGCCGAGCCATCGGAACTCTCGATGCTTCTCGCACTTCGTCACGTCCGGTTCGAACACGGACTCGCGTCCACCAGGTGGTCTGAGGTGGACGACGAGTGTCGCGCCGACGTTCGCCCGCCCAGCGATTCGCATGAAGGGGTTCCACTCGTCGTAGGTGTCGAAGTCGACGAGTGTGTCCCACACTCGTTCCGGTGGGGCGTCGATTTCGATGCTCGTCGTGATTTCACGTGCCATACACGTCTATTCGCGGGCGAAGACCGTGAATCTCGCGTGTGGTACTCGGCGCGGAACGTTCATTGCTGGTGACGAACACACGGACGTATGGCAACCCTCCTTCTCGCCCGTCACGGCGAGACGACGTGGAACCACGCAGGACGTGTGCAGGGGTGGGCCCCAACCTCGCTCACTGACCGTGGTCGCACCCAAGCGCACGCGCTTGCTCGACACGTCGCAGACTCGTACGAGGTCGACCGCCTCGTCACATCGGATATCGAACGCGCCCAAGAGACTGCCCGTCCAATCGCCCGCGAAGCCGGCGTCGAACCGGTCCTCGACCCGTCGTGGCGCGAACGCGACGTCGGGTCGCTCCAGGGGTTCGAGTTCGACGAACTCGTCGAACGGTACCCGCAGTACGTCCTCTCGGCAGTCGGAACCCCCGCGGCGCGTGAGCGTCCGCCGAGCGGTGAGAGCCTCGTCGAGGTTCGCCGCCGTGTCCTCACCGCACACGAAGGACTCACTGCGTCGATGGAACCCGACGAAACTGTCCTCGTCGTCACACACGGGACGCCGATTCGGCTCACACTCGGTGACCTGAGAGGACTCGACATCGTCGAAGCGATGCAGTCACAACCACTCGACAACGGGGGCCTGTGCGAACTCGAAGTCGAACGCAGCGACGACGGTGACGACCCGTTGGTTCACGTCGTCGTCGAGAACGAGACGCGCTTTCTGACGGCGTAACCGACTCGACCTGTCGGTCCGTCACTGGCCGTTCTGGCAGCGAGAGCGACAGCGCTCACGAGTGTTCGGGTTCTCGTCGTCGGCACCAAAATCAGCTGACGGTCCGAACGCGCCGACTGCTTACTTCCGCATCGGGTAGTCCTGTGCGAACACGTCGTCGACGAGGAACTCGTCTTCGTCGTCGTCACCTTCGGCCGCGGGGCTGACGCTTCCCGTGCGGTAGCCGTGTAAGTCGAGCGTGACGTGGTCGAAGCCGACGTCTTTGATGTGGTCACGGGCCGCGCGGACGAAGTCTGGGTCGAGTGCGCGTTCTAACTCTTCGGGGGCGACTTCGATACGGGCGAGGCCGTTGTGGTCGCGGACGCGGAACTGCTCGAAGCCCCACGTTCGGAGGACGTTCTCCGCCTGTTCGACGCGAGAGAGACGCGCCTCGGTGACTTCGAGGCCGGTCGGGATACGCGACGAGAGACACGCCATCGAGGGTTTATCGGCGACAGAGAGGTCGTACTCGTCGGCGATGGCTCGGACCTCGTCTTTCGTGATGCCGTGTGCGAGTAGTGGAGAGATGACCTCCAACTCCTCGACTGCGCGGAGGCCGGGGCGGTGGCCTTCGCCGGGGTCCGACGCGTTGGTTCCATCGCAGACTGTCTCGATACCGCGCTCACGTGCGGCCTCGTACATTCGACCGAGGCGCATCGTCCGGCAGTGGTAACACCTGTCGTCGTCGTTGACGACGAAGTCCGGGTTGTCGAGTTCCGAGAACTCGACGACGATGTGTTGGATGCCGATTTCGTCGGCGACGCGTTTGGCGTCGTCCAACTCCGCTTCGGGGAGCGTCTCGCTCTTTGCCGTGCAGGCGACCGCGTCGTCCCCGAGGGCGTCGTGGGCGAGTGCGGCGACCACACTGGAGTCTACGCCACCGGAGAAGGCGACGAGGACGCTCTCACGCTCTGCGAGTGCCTCGCGCGCCGCGTCTGCCTTCGCCGTGACGTCTCGCTCGCTCATGGCCTCTCTTCCCGGTGGACCGTCAAAAGCCCCTCGTCCCCGGCGCGAACGACCGCGAAGTGTGGATTCTCTCTTTGTCCCCCGGTTTGACCCCGCGACTTTTTGTCCTATGCCGCGATAGGTCCGGCCGAATGGACTTCGAGACCATCCCCGGCGTCGGCGAGAAGACGGCGGCCGCACTCTCGGAACTCGACGACGCCGAACGAGCGCTCACAGAGGGGGACGTAGTCGCACTCGCGCGAGCGCCGGGTCTCACGGAGGGCAGGGCCGCGGCCATCGCCCGCGGGGCGATTCGGCGTGACCACGACGACACTGGTGACTTCCTCGCCACCGACCGTGCGCGGGAGATTTACCGCGACGCACTCGGCCTCTTGCAGTCGCGCACCGTCACCACGTACGCCGAAAAGCGGTTGGAGACGCTGTTCCCGACTGGGTCGGAGTCACGCATCGAGGAAGTCCGCGACTTCGCCGCCAGCGCGACGGACCTCAACCCAGACCCGGACGTACTCGCGGCACTCTCGGGTGTCGAACCACTGACCGACCCGCGGACGCGCCGGGTCCGCGAGCGGTGTATCGCCACTGCCGACGCCGAGCGTTACGCCGAGGCGAAGGCGGTGTTTCCCGAACTCTCTATCGAAGTCGTCGAAGACGCGCGCGGCATCGGTGAACTCGCCCGTTCGTACTCGACAGTCGTCGTCCTCGACGAGTCGTTCGCCGGCATCGACGTCGAAGGCGACGTGCGCGTCCTCCCGGACGCCGCAGAGCGAACCGACGAAGTCGTTCCCGAGCGATTGCTCGCGTTCTTCGCCGAGAACCGCGAGGCGTTGGAGGCCGCGGCCGAGGTCCACGAAGTCGCTGACATCGACCCGCCGTGCGACGTGGACGCCCTGCGCGATGCACTCTCTCGACTCGACGACGACGGCACTATCGTCGGCGACGACGAACTCCAGCGACTCTCGAACGCCGTCGACGACATCGACACCGCCGTCTCGACTGCCGAATCGGTCGCCAACGACCACCTCCGCGACGTGATTCGGGAACGCGACGTGACCATCGAGGGGACCGACTTCCTTTCGCTCGTCGAACAGGGCGCACGCGTCGATTCGTTGCTCTCGCGGGAACTCGAAGACGAGTTCGACGAAGCACTCGCCGCCGCCCGCGACCACTTCGTCGACGCACTGGCGCTCCACCCCGGCGAGGCCGACCTGACCGAACGCATCTTCCCCGAGGACCCGTCGTTCCCACTCGGTCACGACGAGGAGGCAGTGGGCCGCCTACGGACTGAACTGAAGGCCGCACGTGACCGCAGGGCCGCCAAACTGAAAGCCGACCTCGCGTCGGACCTCGGCGAACTCCGCGACCCGGTGGAGACGCTCGTTCGCGACGCCCTCGAACTCGACGTGCGCCTCGCAGTCTCGCGGTTCGCCCGCGACTTCGACTGCGTCTTCCCCGAGTTCACCGGCGCGGCCGGCGACGACGGCACCGGGTCGTTCACCATCGAGGCAGGACGCTCGCCGCTCCTCGACGTGGACTTCGAGGACGTAGACCCCGTCGACTACGAGGTGTCGGGTGTCACGCTCCTCTCGGGTGTCAACAGCGGTGGGAAGACGTCGACGCTGGACCTCGTGGCACTGGTCGTCGTCCTCGCCCACATGGGACTGCCCGTCCCGGCCGAGTCGGTCCGCCTCTCGCGGTTCTCCGAACTCCACTACTACGCCAAGTCGCAGGGGACGCTCGACGCCGGGGCGTTCGAGAGCACGCTCCGGGACTTCGCCGCACTCACCGACGGTGCGGCGGACCGCCTCGTCCTCGTCGACGAGTTAGAGAGCATCACCGAACCCGGCGCGTCGGCCAAGATTATCGCCGGCATCCTCGAAGAACTCTCCGAGCAGGGTGCGGCGGCGGTGTTCGTCTCCCACCTCGCCGGCGGGATTCGGGAGGCCGCGGACGTCGATGTCGCTGTAGACGGCATCGAAGCAGTCGGCCTCGAAGACGGCGAGCTCGTCGTCAACCGGTCGCCCGTGAAGGACCACTTGGCGCGTTCGACGCCCGAGTTGATTGTCGAGAAGTTGGCCGGCGAGAGTGAGACGAGTTTCTACGGGCGGTTGCTGGAGAAGTTCTAACCCCACTTTTTACGGTTCGGGGTCGCCGGATGCGACCCACTCAGCGTAAAAATCTGGAGGGGAAACCCGCGAGCGAGGCTAACGGTCGAGGCTCGCGGTTCAACTCGTCCTCGTGGTCACGTGGGAAGTCCGAAGATGGCGATAGTTAGCATCGCCAGACCGACCAGACCGATGCCCACGAACCGCGTCCACTGGTTGTTGCGCGAAGCCATGACGAGCGCGATGACACATTGGATGGTGAAGAACGCCGCGAACACCCGCGAGGCAATTGCGACGGCCGAGAGTACGTCGGTGACGAGAACGACGGCGATGGCCCCGATAGCGAGGATGGGATAGGTGAAGCGCTGCTCGACACCCCCTTCGGTGAGTTCCAGCAGGACCGCCGACCGCGAGGAGATTGCGTTGACTGCTGCCGATGCCTGACTCCCGACCGCGAGGAGCAAGATGAGCCACGGAAGGATGGGGCTCGCCACCGTCGCGATGAGAACGACCGAGATTGGGTCGGCCGTGTCTGGGCGGTAATCCGCAAAGAGGAGGAGAGCCGTCAACGGGAAGAGGACGAAGGCAATCGTGGCGATGATTTGCGCGATTCGCATCGTCTTGATACGGAGGTCAGCACTGTACTGCGACCCGATGTACCGAGATGCTTCGAACCCCTGAACGATGGCGAACAGGCCGAGAATCTTCCGGAGTCCTTCGGTGCCCACAGGTGGGTTGTAATTGGGGAGCGCCCAACTCCCTGCCAGGACGGCGTCGACGTTGTACGCGAGGAACCCGACGATGATTGCCGTGATGGCCGCGAGGTTGAACGCTGTCGTCTTTTCGCCCAGGTTGTTGAGTTGGTCCAGCCCTCTGGTGAGGCCAATCAACCCGAGGGCGACGAGCGAGAGGACCGCGATTCCTGACCCCTGTGAGACGCCGGGGTCGAGACTGATGCCGAGTGGTACTGCGATGAGGAGGACGATGACACCACCCATTAGCTGCAAGTAGTAGGCGACGTTCACGAGCGACGCGACGAGTAACGAAGCCTGCCCGAGGCGCGCGACGTTGTGTAGTGCGCCTTTCCCGCCGGCTATCGGTTCGTATTTTCGGATGTTGTATCGCATGACCCACCCCATGGTGTACCCGAGCGCGCAGAGCCCGAACATGATGAGGGGCGATTCGAGTCCGATGATGAACACGATAATCGGCGTCATCGCGACGAACCCGATGTCCATGATGTTGGCGAGCGGGACGACCGTCGCCTGATACTGTTCCGAGTTCTGGACGCGACTCGAATAGAGGACTGCAGACAGTCCGAGGAGCGTCACGACTACCACGATGGAGATGACGAGGGTCATCGGATGCCCTCGCTATACACCTTCAATGCTGAGCCGACCAAGTCACGGATGTCTCTTACGTGGGCCATAGCAGGTGAAATCCTGATTCTCCTCTGTGAAGTCGTACGCTCACCCGCAGAGTTGCGTGGACATGCGGAGTTGCGGTGGATACGTCGCGTCTCGATGGCCACCCCACACGGCGTCTCGTGACGCGCGCCTCGCCTCGCGAGGAATACTGTGTCCTGTCGATGGCTTGATGGAAAGTTACTCACCCAACCGTTCAATTAAGCGGATATTATCCGCCGGCGTGGCGACTTTTAGACTCGTCTTCGGGGCACAGCGGGTACGCGGGTCCAAACCGGGTGACGCGGGTGTGTGGTGTCTCGTCGGACTGTCAGCATCCGGCGTGTTGTGTCTTCTCCTGACGATTTACGTCTCACTCTCCCACTCCTCTCGAAGCAACCCGTACTGAATCATGTCGCGGTACTCGCCATCGACGAACATGAACTTGCGTTTCCGGCCCTCTTCGGTGAACCCGAGTGACTCCAAGAGTCCGCGCGACGCGTCGTTGAAGTCGAAGGCCTCTGCTTCCACGGCGGGCGTGTCGTACTGTCGAAACACGTAGTCGATGGCGAGCGAGACGGCCGCTTTCCCGTAGCCTTCGCCGTGTACCTCTGGAATCAGCCAGTACCCGAGTTCCGGGCGCTTGAAGTGCGCGTCGCTCACGCCGACGAATCCAATCGGCGTCACGTCGTCTTCGCCCGGTTCGATTGGGGGCGTGTCGTCGTCTTCGAGACAGACGAGAAATCGGTCTGGCGCGTTTCTGTCGTCCGATATCTCGTACTGCTCGCGGTTCATCACCGGGTTGCCGAGTGGGAACCGTATCTCCGGGGTGGCCCCACCGCGCTGAAGAAACGGGATATCCTCCGTCTCGGCCGTCCGGAGCGTGATTCGCTCACCACTCGTGATACGTGCACCGGGCATGGATGGAACTCACCGCCCTCGTTTATTATTCCACGCCGACAACTCCGCCCATGCCCTCCGACTCGCTCTCCCCAGAAGAACGGCGACAGTACGACGTCGTCTATCACGCCACAAAGAACGCCATCTGGGACGTACTCGGAACCGCGGTGTACCTGCTGTTTCTCGTCTTCGCGCTCGGAATCACGCTTCTCGGACTCGTGTTCCCCGCACTCGGAGAACTCGCGTCGGGCGGGACCAACCCGTTCGTCCTCGGCGTCGGGGGTGTCGGGTTCCTCGTCGCACTCATCGCGGCGCACCAGATATACTCTCTCAGTAGGTGACGTACCGACTCGTCACTTCCCACCGTATCGTGGCGGTGGGACCCACGGTTCCGGCCAGAATCGACTCCGAGCGAGTTCTGCATCACGAATCGTTTTGCAACCTCGGCGTGACGCCACTGTATGCACGATTCTCCCGTCGCACTCGTCACTGCAAGTAGTCGCGGCATGGGCGCGGCGTGTGCCCGTCGACTCGCGGACGACGGCTACACGCCGGTTCTCTTGTCAACATCCGGTGCCGCCGTCGACCTCGCAGAGGACCTCGGCGGCGTCGGGTTCGAAGGCTCAGTGACCGACCCCGACGACCTCGCGGCGATGGTCGAGGCCGCCTCGGAGACGTACGGCCGACTCGACGCCGTCGTCAACAACACCGGTCACCCACCGACCGGCGACCTCCTCGACATCACCGACGAAGAGTGGCGCGAGGGGATGGACCTCGTCCTGCTCAACGTCGTCCGCATGGCCCGACTCACGACACCGCTCTTGCGCGAGGGCGACGGCGGAAGCGTCGTCAACATCTCCACGTTCTCGGCGTACGAACCGTCTCCCGACTTTCCCGTCTCGTCGGTTCTGCGCGCCGGACTCGGCGCGTACACGAAACTCTACGCCGACCGGTTCGCGGCCGACGGCGTGCGGATGAACAGCGTGCTTCCGGGATTCGCCGATAGCTACGAAATCGACGACGAGACTCGCGAGCGAATCCCGATGGGCCGACCTGCCGCCGTCGAAGAAATCGCCGACGCCGTCGCGTTTCTGGTCTCCGACGAGTCGAGTTACGTCACCGGCCAGAACCTCCGCGTCGATGGCGGCCTGACACGGCACGTCTGAAGGCAGAGGGCCGATTCGTCTCGCGGGTTCGGAAGCACCGGCACTCGTCGGACTCCCGTCGGGTCCGTTCTCGCTTCGCTCACTCTCCCGACGACGTTCCACTCGCTTCGTTCGCAAGCCTCCCGTCGGACGAACGCCGGTAAACGATTAAGTCCCCGGCGCGTGGTACTCTACTCGATGAGGGAGGACCCCGAAGAGGGGATGCTGTCGTGGGACGAGACGGTCTTCCGCGACGAACACGTCTTCGAGATAGACCACGTCCCGGAGACGTTCAACCACCGTGAGAGCCAACTCCGGAGCCTGAAGTACGCGCTTCGCCCCGCGGTTCGTGGTTCTCGCCCCCTGAACACGATGGTTCGTGGTCCACCGGGCACGGGCAAGACCACCGCCGTACAGAAACTCTTCGGCGAGTTGGGGACGCAATCGGGCGTCCGAACCGTCCGCGTGAACTGCCAGGTCGACTCGACCCGCTACGCGGTGTTCTCGCGCGTCTTCGAACACATCTTCGAGTACGAACCACCGTCGTCGGGCATCTCGTTCAAGAAGTTGTTCGGGCAGATTACCGACCGGTTGGTCGAAGACGACGAGGTACTCGTCGTCGCCCTCGACGACGTGAACTACCTGTTCTACGAGAACGAGGCGTCCGACACGCTCTATTCGCTGCTTCGCGCCCACGAGGCACACTCTGGAGCGCGTATCGGCGTCATCATCATCTCGTCGGACCTCTCGCTCGACGTCATCGACGAACTCGACGGCCGCGTCCAGAGTGTCTTCCGGCCCGAAGAGGTGTTCTTCCCCCGCTACGACGTGAACGAAATCGTCGATATCCTTCGCGGGCGGAGCAAACGCGGGTTCCACGAGGACGTCATCGGCGACCCTGAACTCGACCGCGTGGCCGAACTGACCGCCGAGAGTGGCGACCTGCGGGTCGGCATCGACTTACTCCGTCGCGCTGGCCTCCACGCCGAGATGCGGGCGTCGCGGACCGTCGACATGGAAGACGTCGAGGCGACCTACGACAAGTCGAAGTACGTCCACCTCTCGCGGTGTCTCCGTGGCCTGTCGGACCCCGAACGCGAACTCGTTCGCGTCGTCGCCGAGTTCGACGGCGAACGCGCCGGTGCGGTGTTCGAGGCGTTCAACGAGGAGACCGGACTGGGGTACACGCGCTACTCCGAACTCGTGAACAAACTCGACCAACTCGGCGTCATCGAAGCGCGGTACACCGAAATCGAAGGTCGCGGACGGACCCGGTCCATCTCGCTCGCCTACGACGCCGACGCGGTTTTAGACCGCCTCTAAGCGGGAGTCTGGACACACTCCTTCCGTCCCGTTTCAGGTCCATTTTTACTCGCCGCCCGAGTCGCCTGAGTCATGAAGACGACTGGCGGAACCGACGACCAGAAGCGCCGCGCCGCCGAGGCGGCGGTCGAAGCAGTCGAAGACGGCATGGTCGTCGGCCTCGGGACCGGAAGCACGACGGCGTTCGCCATCCGTGCAATCGGTGACCTCGTCGCCGACGGCGTAGACGTTCGTGGCGTTCCGACCTCGTTCGCGTCCCGTGAACTCGCCCGCGAGTGTGACATCCCACTCGTCGACCTCGACGACGTCGACGGCATCGACGTCGCAATCGACGGTGCCGACCAGGTCGCAGGCGACGCACTCGTCAAAGGAGGTGGGGCGGCCCACGCTCGTGAGAAAGTCGTCGACGCCTTTGCCGACCAGTTCCTCGTGGTCGCCGACCCGTCGAAGACGGCAGACGTGCTCTCGCACCCCGTGCCGGTCGAAGTCCTTCCAAGCGCGCGGACGACCGTCGCTGCGGCCGTTTCTGACCTCGGTGGCGACCCGACGCTTCGGCGGGCCGAACGAAAAGACGGTCCCGTCGTCACCGACAACGGGAACCTCGTCCTCGACTGTGACTTCGGCGAGATGGCCGACCCTGAAGCCCTCGCGGCGTCGTTGTCTGCACTCCCCGGTGCGGTCGAACACGGAATCTTCGCCGGTCTGGCCGACGTAGTCTACGTCGGAACCGACGACGGCGTAGACGTCACTGAACTGTGAGATACTGGCTCTGACATACGTCTCACACCCCCCGACTGCGCTGTCGCTCGCGGGGTTGCGATAAAAGAAAGTAGTAGTAGTAGTTTAGACCGATTTACAGGTCGCGGGGCTGGACCGTCTTACGGTCGTTCTGCTCAGCACGGCGTGCAGCGTCTTCGAGAAGCTCCTTGACTTCCTCGTCGAGGGCGTCGTAGAAGTCCGAGGCCACGTTCTTGTCCTGAAGCGCTTCCTTGACGGCTGCCTTAACAATGAGGTCTGCCATACAGAATGTTGTACCGAACCACCATTAATAAAATTTCCTATATTGGTCGTTAATACCGCCGGATTTGGGGGTTATGGCGCTTCTATAACGACGGATTTCGGAGGAACAATGTCCACTTATATATGCTTTCTCCCTCTGAGTCGAGAACGACGGGTATGAGTACGTCTCGGGCGAACGTGCGGCCATGCGCGACATTCTGGAGGCCGTCGCGGACGGGTCACTCTCGCCCGCGGAGGCCGAAGCACGACTCGCGGGGTACGCGACGACCGGTGCCGGACGGTTCGACGCCGCACGGGAGACGCGTCGAGGGGTCCCAGAGGCTATCCTCGCCGAGGGAAAGACACCGGACGAAACCGCGACGATAGCCGTCGCGGCCGTCGAGACGAGTGGTCGAGCACTCGTCACACGGGCCAGCGCCGACCACGCAGAGGCCGTCGCAGATGCGCTCCCCGACTGCACTATCGACCGCGACGCACGAGCAAAGACCGTCGTCGCGTGCGATTCGTCGTTCGAACGCCCTGACCTCGACGCGACCGTCGGTATCGTCACTGGCGGAACGTCGGACGCGGAGGCCGCAGGCGAGGCGTCCGTCGTCCTCCGTGAGATGGGTGTCTCCGTCGAACGAGTCGAAGACGTTGGCGTCGCCCACCTCGGCCGTGTCCTCGACCACCTCGACTTGCTCCGTGAGGTCGACGTTCTCATCGTCGCTGCCGGGCGTGAAGGTGCGTTGCCCACTGTCGCCGCCGGACTGGTCGATACCCCCGTTATTGGACTTCCCGTTTCGACCGGGTACGGACACGGCGGCGACGGGGAGGCGGCACTGCTCGGGATGGTCCAGTCGTGTACCGTCCTCTCCGTCGTGAATATCGACGCCGGCTACATCGCGGGGGCACAGGCCGGGTTGATTGCCCGCGCCGTTGCGGGTGCCCGGCAGACAGACCAGTAGCGCGGTCATTCTGTAACCGAGTGACAGTTGCCCCGTGACCGGCGAAACGCTTAGTCGACCCGCACCCAATCTGTCAGACGCATGAACCCCGAGGCTGTCTCGCGGTGGTCCCGACGACACGTCGCTGCGGGTGCACTCTTTCTGGTCGCGTGGCAGGCCGCTGTCCTCTTCGGTGCACCCCACAGGACGGGTGTCGCCTTCGGTCTCTACGGATTCGTCCTCCACACGGTCGCCGGAAAAGGCTACTCGCTCGTTCCCTCGTACTTCGCGCGACAGTTGGTGGTTCCCCGTGCCCCGCCCGCGAGTCTCTCGCTGTTGTCTCTCGGGACCGTCGGTCTCGCCGCGGTGCCCTTCCCGGGCGTTCCAGCGGTCGTTGGCGTCGCCGGTGCCGTCTGCTGGGCACTCGGGGCACTCGTCCTCGTCGGCGCGCTCGGGTGGACCGTCCGAGACAACGTTACCGGTCGACAAACGGGGACCGGCGAACCGAACGCCGACAGACGACGAGTCGACCGGTTCGCCAACGCGTTCGTTCCGGTCGTCTTCGGCTACCTTCTCGCTGGTGCGTACGAGACGCTCGCGGTCACGGGGGGCGGACCGTCGCTCACCGGCCGGGGTCTAGCGGGTGCGATTCACCTGCTCGCGGCCGGCGTGGGTGTTCTCTTGGTGTTCACAGTCGGCTTTCGCCTTCTCCCGCGATTTCTCGTCAGCTATCCACCGTCCGCGCTCGTCGCCGTCGTCCTCCCGGCGGGCGCTCTCGGCCCCACACTCGTGGCCGGGAACCTCTGGGGTGGAACGTGGTTCCGACTCGGTGCCGTCGCCGAAACACTCGCCATCGTCGGATTCGCCGTCGCGTACGTCGTTCTCTTCGTTCGCTCCGATCGCCGACGGGTCGGCCTCTACGGACCGTTACTCGGGGTCGTTCTGGGTGTGGTCGGGGTTAGCTTGGGCCTTCACTTCGCGTTCGTCGGCGTCCCGACAGGCGGCGTGACCGCTCACTACCGATTGAACCTGACGGGCTTTCTCGGAGTCACAATCGTCGGCATCGCCTACCAGTTCTATCCGCCAGCAATCGGTTCGTTTCCCGGCGCTGACGACCGGACCGCACTCGCGTCCATCTGGTGTCTCGCAGTCGGCGTCGCTGTCGAGGCGTCTGGCTCGCTCGCCGGGGTTGCCCTCGTCGTAACGTTCGGTCGACTCCTCGCGTTCGTCGGTGCCTGCCTGTACGGGTACCTGCTGTTCGGGCTCTTTCGGGAACGATACGGTGGTCGCTGACGGGGGTCGAAACACGAGCACCCGAACACAGATTCTCTAACGATACTGATGGCCCTATGCCAATTCTTGACACACGTCTATTTTCCCACGGCATAACCGACCAATTTCGCGTGCGCACGCACACGCGCGAAGGCCTCATAAGGGTCCGGAACCGAGTGACACGGCACCGGCTTGGTGGCTGCCGGATTCAGACAATGCCAGTATGTGACCACTGCGGGTCACACGTCTCTGAGCGCTTCGCCCGTGTGTTCGCCGACAAGGACGGCCAAGTTCTCGCTTGCCCGAACTGCTCGGCGAACGCCGGTATCGCGGAAGTCGCTCGGCAACGTGCCCGCACTGCATGACCACTGAAGCGAACAAAGACCACCACGCGAAGCCAACATTCGGTGCACGAGGCCGGGCGCAGGGTTCATACCCTCGCCCCTGAACCATTCTCTCGTGCACTTCGTCTACGTCCTCCAGTGCGACGACGAGTCGCTGTACACGGGCTACACGACTGACGTTGAACGCCGCGTCGCCGAACACAACGCGGGCGACGGCGCGAAGTACACGCGTGGTCGGACGCCCGTCGAACTCGTCCACGTCGAGGAGTTCGACTCGAAGTCGGCGGCGATGTCACGCGAGTACGAGATTAAACAACTCAGCCGACAGCAGAAACTATCGCTCGTCGAGCCGTGATTGCGAGACTCTTCGGTCGCAGACTGAGACCCTGTCGACCTGTAACGTAGTTTTTTGGCTCGGGGCGCAGACGTGCGCGTATGGACGAAATCTCTTTCGGGACCGATGGGTGGCGCGCCACGCTGGACACGTTCACCGACGAACGCGTCCGCATCGTCGGCCAAGCGGTTGCAGACTATCTCAGAGAAGAGGGGTACACCGACCCCGTCTTCGTCGGGTACGACGCCCGCGAAACGTCGCCCGGGTTCGCCGAGTCGCTCGCGGAAGTCGTCGCAGGCAACGGGTTCGACGTACTTCTTCCAGAGCGTGACTGCCCGACGCCGCTCGTCGCGTACGCCATCGCGGACCGCGGACTCTCGGGTGCGCTCATGGTCACTGCCTCGCACAACCCGCCGGAGTACAACGGCGTGAAGTTCATCCCCTCCGACGGCGCGCCTGCCCTCCCCGAAGTGACAGACGCCGTCGCCGCGTACCTCGCCGAACCCGACCTCTTGCCGGAGTCCGAACGCGGCACCATCGAGCGCGTCGATATCGTCTCACCGCACGCCGACCACGCACTGGACCTCGTCGGCGACGACCTCTCCGGGCTAACCGTCGTCTATGACGCCATGCACGGTAGCGGCCGCGGCGTCACCGACGCCCTGCTCGAATCGGCCGGTGCGGACGTGGTTCGCCTCCGGTGTGAGCGGGACCCCGAATTCGGTGGGTCCTCACCGGAACCGTCGCCGGAGAACCTCGAAGAACTCGCCGACGCCATGATAGATATCGGTGCCGACCTCGGGGTCGCCAACGACGGTGACGCCGACCGTCTCGCCATCGCTACACCCAAACGCGGCGTCCTCGACGAGAATCTCTTCTTCGCCGCCATCTACGACTACCTGCTCGAATCGGACTCCGGCCCGGCCATCCGCACCGTCTCGACCACGTTCCTCATCGACCGCATCGCCGAGGCACACGGCGAGGAGGTCTTCGAGACGGCAGTCGGGTTCAAGTGGGTCGCCGACGCGATGCGCGAACACGACGCGCTCATGGGTGGCGAAGAATCTGGTGGCTTTTCCATCCGCGGCCACGTCCGCGAGAAAGACGGTGTGTTGATGGGACTCCTCGCGGCCTCCGCCGCCGCCGAAGAGGACTTCGACGCTCGTCTCGACCGTATCGAAGACGAGTACGGCGAAATCGTCGCCGACAAGATTAGCATCGACTGTCCGGACGCTGAAAAGGACCGTGTCATCGACGAACTCGACGACGAACTCCCCGAGACGGTCGCTGGCCGCGACATCGCGAAAGTGGTCACGCTCGACGGGTTCAAACTGCTCTTGGACGATGGCTCGTGGCTTCTCGTCCGCCCGTCCGGCACGGAACCGAAGATGCGCGTCTACGCAGAAGCAGGGAGCGAAGATGCAGTCTCTGCGCTCCTCGATGCGGGCCGCGAACTCGTCGAACCACTCGTCTAAGACTCCCAGTCCCCTTCGTTCTCTTCGCTCGCGGCCGGTCGAACGATACCTCGGTACGCCGGCGTGAACAGCGGGAGTGTCTCGGCGTGGTCCGTCAACGTAATCGTCTCGCCGTTCGACTCCACGAGGTTCGCCGCCTCGAGTTTCGGCAGGTGGACGTGGACGATACCCGTCTCTGCCTGTTCGACGATTTGGATGTCGACCTGATCCGCAGGACGGTCGGTCGTCCGAACTGCGAGCGCGATAGCGAGTTCCCACACCGGTACCGGTTGGGTCCTGTCGTGCAGATACTCGAGGACGTACCGGCGCGACGGGTCCGCGAGCGCGTCGAACACCCGATTCCAGTCGGTGAGTATTCTGTCGCCGCGTTCTCGGTTTGCCATGGCCTCGGCTCTGTAATCATAACAGGCGTGGCGATATACCTATGTCGGTTGTTAACGACACCCACGGTAATCGGCACGAACACCGCGGAATCGGTCGTCGGCTTGCGCTTCGGACGTCGGTTCGATGGAGAAGCCGAGCGACTCGTAGAAGGGACGGACACGAGCGTCGAAGTCGGCGACGAGACGTCCCTGCCGGGCCACTGCGGCCTCGACGAGTGCGGTCCCGACCCCGTTCCCACGTCGACTCGGTGAGACGGCAACTGCGTCGATGTAGTCGTCGTCGAGGACGAGTGCACCGACGACACGACCCGACGCGTCGGCGACGAGACAATCGCCCGTTTCGAGTCGCTCGCGCACCTCGCTGGCGGCCACTTCGAGTAGTCCCGCGTCGAGGACGCGCATGACGGCGACCAACTCGTCCGGGCCGCCCTCGCGGACGACGGTATCGCTCATCACCGGTGATGGGATGCCGAGAGAGAAAGGTCCGACGGAGTGAGAGCGCGAACGACAGCGGGTTTACGCGGCCATACGGTCGATACGGGTCAACAGGTCGTCGAGTTCGGGACGGTCGGCCGGGTTCGACCCACGGTGGGTGTAGACGACTTCCGGGTTGTCGTCACGGAGGTCCACGAGGACGGCTTCGGGCATCCGTCCCACCATGTCGTGGAGTTTACCGAGCGCGCCGAATCGCGTCGGCTGGTCGAACTCGTCGCCGACTTCGGCACCGGGGTCGGCGAGGAGTGGAAACGGCAGGTCGTAGCTTCGCTGCCACTTCTCGGCGCGTTCCGGTGGGTCGGGGAGGACAGAGACGACTTCGGCATCGCGTGCTTCGAACTCGTCGTAGCGCCGCTTCACCGATTGGACTTGCCGGCGACAGACTTTGCAGTAGTAGTCTCGCTGGAGCAACAAGAGCAGGAAGTCGGCGTCGAGGGTGGCCGGCGAGAGCGTGTCGGGACCGGCGGCGACGTTAGGCAGTTCGAAGTCGAGGGAGTTCGTGTTGGCAGACACGCTCTGGAAATCGAGGACGCCGAGTATAACCGCCCTGCGGGAGTGCGATTTCGCTACCAAACACCGAAAGCCGCCGTGAAGACCGGACTGTCGGGTGCGGTGACCTGCCAGTCAGGCGCGTCCGCCTTTGATGAGGCGGAGTACCTGCACCTGTTCGACTTCGACTGGTTGGTCCTCGGGAACGGGGCGGCCGTCGACGAGGACGGACACCTCGTGGGGACTGAGGCCCACCGCCTTGACGAGGTCCGCGTAGGTACCATCGTCGCCCACGGTGACCGCTTGGGTCTCCTCGCCGACGACTTCGACGGTTACGTCCATGCTCTGGCGTGGGGCGGGAGTCGGTTTCAGTCCGTCGGCTTGTACGTCAAGCGAAGGCTAGCTTCTCGAATGTCGAAATATGTCAATAGTTATACCAATTTGTGACGAATAACTGGCTGGTGTCGAAAGACGCCAGAGAGGGACTGCACCAATGCCGACCTACATCACCCTCTGGAACTACACACAGCGAGGTATCGAACACATAGACGACAGTCCGAACCGCCTCGATTCCGCAATCGACCTCGTGGAGTCGTTAGGTGGCGAGATGAAAGGATTCTACCTCACGATGGGGGAATACGACATCGTCAGTGTCATCGAATTCCCGGACGACGACGCCGCGGCGAAGGCGATGCTCCGAATCGGTCAGACGGGGGCCGTCGAAGGCGAGACGCTGAAGGCGTGGCCGGAAGCCGAGTACCGCGACCTCATCGCGAACCTGCCGTGAGCGGTGTCTCGCCGGCCACGAACTGCCGGTTTTTCTTCGCCGGTTCGAGGTGAGCGAGTTGTCTCGGACGCTTTATGTGCGCGGCCGCCTGTGAAGTGGATATGAGCGAGGCCGCGGAGTCGGGCGACACCCCGGCGGGTCGCGAAATCTGGATCGAGAAGTACCGACCGCAGACCCTCGACGACGTCTACGGACAAGAAGAAATCGTCGAGCGACTGCGCAGTTACATCGAGCGTGACGACCTGCCGCACCTGCTCTTTGCGGGCCCGGCGGGCGTCGGGAAGACGACCTCCGCGACGGCCATCGCCCGTGCAATCTACGGCGACGATTGGCGCGGCAACTTCCTCGAACTCAACGCCTCGGACCAGCGCGGCATCGACGTGGTTCGCGACCGAATCAAGAACTTCGCTCGGTCGTCGTTCGGTGGCCACGACTACCGTATCATCTTCCTCGACGAGGCCGACTCGCTGACCAACGACGCGCAGTCGGCGCTCCGCCGGACGATGGAGCAGTTCTCCGACAACACGCGCTTTATCCTCTCGTGTAACTACTCCTCGAAGATTATCGACCCCATCCAGTCGCGGTGTGCCGTCTTCCGCTTCTCACCACTCGGTGACGACGCCATCGCCGACCAGACTCGTGACATCGCCGCCGCCGAAGGTATCGAACTCACCGACGAGGGTCTCGACGCCCTCGTCTACGCCGCCGGCGGCGACATGCGTCGCGCCATCAACTCCTTGCAGGCCGCGGCGACGACCGGCGAAGTCGTCGACGAGGAAGCCGTCTACATGATTACCTCGACGGCCCGCCCCGAAGACATCGAAGAGATGGTCCGCGCGGCCATCGACGGCGAGTTCACCACCGCCCGCAAGAAACTGGAGACGCTCATCGTCGACACCGGTATGGCCGGTGGCGACATCATCGACCAACTCCACCGGTCGGTCTGGGACTTCGACCTAGACGAACGCGCCGCCGTCCGCCTCATGGAACGCATCGGCGAGGCCGACTACCGCATCTCCGAGGGGGCGAACGAACAGGTCCAACTCGAAGCGCTCCTCGCGTCGCTCGCACTCTCGCAGAACTAATCGACACGCACGTTTTACCGACTCTGGTCTAGTCAGCCTCGGAATTCGAAGCGCGCTCCACCCGACGGCGACGACGTGACGATAACCGACCACCCGTGTGCGTCGGCAATCGACTCTACGATTGCGAGGCCGTAGCCGATACCGTCGCCACCGGTCGTTTCACCGGGCTCGAACACGTCGTCGCGGCGGTCCGGTTCGATGCCCGACCCGTCGTCTTGGACGAAAAAGCCGCCGTCAACACCACCGACCTCGACGTGAACCGACTCACAACCGTGTTCGACTGCGTTCCGAAACAGGTTGGCGAGTAACTCGCCGAGTCTGTCTTCGTCTGCGTCTAGCACGACGTTTTCTGGCGTCTCCAGCGTCGCATCGGCGGTTTCGGTCGTCATCCACGCCCGGTTGGCGACGGTTCCGAGGTCGACGGGCGTCGTCTCGTCGACGAGTTGCCCACGTCGAGCGAGCGAGAGCAGGTCGTCGATGAGCGTCTCCATCTGGTCGAGTGCGTCTTCCGCCGTGTCGAACCGTTCGTCTGCACCGGTCTCACGCGCGAGTTGAAGGTGTCCACGGGCGACGCTCAGTGGATTTCGAAGGTCGTGGCTCACGATGTTGGTGAACTCTTCGAGACGTTCGTTCTGCCGCTCTAACTCGTCTTCACGCGCCTTCCGCTCGGTGATATCCGTGTAGATTGCGTACCCCGACCCGCGTTCTTCGCCGGGCGAAAGCGGGACCACGTTCAAGATGAACTCACGGACACCGTCGTCCGTTCGACGGCGTACCTCTCCGCGGTAACTCTCACCTGTCGCGACGAGTAGTTCTGGGATGCCTGCGGCACCGGCGGTGTCGTCGTCGCCGTCGTCGTCGCTCTCTGGTGGGACGACGCGGCCGAGAAGGTCGGTTCCGACCACGGCACCCGAGTCGTAGCCGAAGATATCCTCGAACGCTCTGTTCACGCCGAGGACTGTGACAGCACCGTCTTCGACGTCGTAGGCGACGGCAGCGTCCGAGACGTGTGCAAAGAGGGCGCTGGACCGGTCACGTTCCTCGCGGAGATTCGTCTCCGCGCAGATTCGGTCGGCGGTGACGGCGACGTGTGCCATGAGCAGTTCGGTCAACTCCACGTCTGTCTGGTCGAACGCGTCCGGGACGTACGATGCGGCCTGAAACACGGCGATGTCGTCGATTGGAACGCTCAGTCCCGACCGATACGTCTGTTTGACCGGTTTTGCGTCCGCGTCGCTGGCGATGTCAGAGACGAGTTGCGTCTCGCCAGTTCGGTACGTCTTCGCGGCGGTTCCGCCATCCTCGATAGAGACGCGTTCGGCCCCATCGTCCGGTGTGCCCGTCGAGATGGCCGTCGGGACGATTTCGTCGTCTTCGACGACGCCGACGTAACTCAGGTGGAAGTCGAGGATGTCGTCGGTAATCTCGACGGTTCGTTCGAACAACTCGGTGAGACTCGTCGTCGCGGCCAACTCGGTGGCACCGTGGTGGAGTCGCTCGATTTGTTCGCGACTGTGCCGCATCGCGGCCTCGGTTTCGATGCGTGCTCGGGTCTCCGAGACGTACGAGACGAGGAGTTCGGCCAATCTGAGGTCGGTCTCGTCGTAGGCACCGACTTCGTTCGAGAGTGCCTGAAAGACACCTTTGTTCCCCATCGGGACGCTCACCACTGACCGATACGCCGGGTCGTCGGGTTCGGCCTGCGGATGGTCGCGAATGTCGTCGACGAGGGAGGATTGTTGCGTCTGGTAGGTCTGGCCGAGAATTCCCGTGTCGGTCGGAATCGGTCCTGTCCCCTCCAAGTCGCGCTCGTTCCCCCTGATGTAGAACCCGTCGCCCTCGTGGACGATGAACGACGAATTGTCGAATTCGAGGATGTGTTTTGCGAGGCCGATGGCTCGGTCGTACAATTCGTCGACAGTCTCTGCCGTGATGAGATTTGTCGTCCCTTCGTAGAGGCGCTTGAGTCGGTCCCGTTCGGGAGGTGTGTCGGTGCCGCGAGTCGAAAGCACCCACCGAATCTGTGCTTCGACTGCCTCTGGGTCACCGCGTGGCACGTACGCGTCGAACCGCTCCGGGGAGACGACGTCTTCCGGGTCTTCGTCGGTGTACAGGATGGTTGGTACGCGACTGGGGATGGCCGTCGTCGAGTCGGAGACGACGAGGCAGGCGGGGTCACTCGGCGTCGAGTCGTCGCTCGCCGATGCGACTGTAACCTCGGTACCGAGGTCAATGTCGCAGTCGAAATCGACATCCACGACGACCGTAAGTTCCGTCGCGTACACGGGTTTCTACCGTTTTGACGAGTACGAGAAATATAATCGTTGCGGCATGTTCCCTACTCACAAGAATTGACAGTAATGACTCGTTCTCGGTCGCTCAGTTGAGCGACCAGAATCCGTAGTTGAGTGCTGTCGCGAACGATACCCACGCGAGATACGGGACGAGGAGTGCGGCGGCCCGCCAGTCCACGATGGCGAACTCACGAATCGTCGCGAGGATTGCGCCGAGGAGGACGACGATGACGACGAGGCCCGCCGCTGGCGACTGGAGGCCGAAGAAGGCGGCCGACCACGCGACGTTGACGACGAGGTGTCCGCCGAAGATGGCGAGGGCGCGGCGACTTCGGGGGTGACCACTCCGCGAGACGAGGAACGCCGCGACGCCCATTAGCGTAAAGAGGGTTATCCAGACGGGACCGAAGAGCCAGTTCGGCGGTGCGAACCACGGGCGGACGAGCGTCGCGTACCACGAGTCGAGCGAGGTGACGGTGAACACACTTCCGACGGCCCCCGCGAGTTGCGCGAGGACGACCCACGCGAGGAGTTCGACGGCAGGTCGTCTGCGGACCGAGGCGAGTTCCATACTCTCCATTCGTTACGGAGGGAAATGAACGACACGGCCCGTGCAGACAGTATTGCCCAGAATCGGGCGTCTGCGGCTATTTCCCGGAACTGTTTTACCCGACGGTAGACCAGACTTTGGCAATGAGTGAACTCGAAGAGGAGTACCGCCTCGATTATTTCGAGGAGGAGGGCTTCTACCGGAAGCAGTGCCCCGTGACGGGCGTGTACTTCTGGACACGAGACCCAGACCGAGAGACGTGTGGCGAACCCCCGGCGGACGACTACACGTTCATCGACAACCCCGGATTCGACGAGGAGTACACCCTCGAAGAGATGCGAGAGAAGTTCCTCTCGTTCTTCGAAGAACAGGACCACGAGCGTATCGACCCCTATCCGGTCGCCGCGAACCGCTGGCGTGACGACGTGCTCTTGACGCAGGCGTCTATCTACGACTTCCAACCGCTCGTCACGTCCGGCGAGACGCCGCCGCCGGCGAACCCACTGACCATCTCTCAGCCCTGTATCCGTATGCAGGACATCGACAACGTGGGCAAGACCGGACGCCACACGATGGCGTTCGAGATGATGGCGCACCACGCGTTCAACGCACGCGAAGAAGCGGGCGACAAGTACGCCTACGAGGGCGAAGTCTACTGGAAGGACGACACCGTCCGTCTCTGCGACGAGTTCTTCGAGTCGCTCGGCGCCGACATCTCCGAAATCACCTACATCGAAGACCCGTGGGTCGGCGGCGGCAACGCCGGACCTGCCTTCGAAGTTCTCTACCGCGGCGCAGAACTCGCGACGCTCGTCTTCATGTCGATGAAGCAGGACCCCGAAGGCGAGTACCACCTCAAGGACGGGAACAACTACTCGCCGATGGACACGTACATCGTCGACACGGGCTACGGCCTCGAACGGTGGACGTGGGTCTCCCAAGGGACGCCGACGGTCTACGAGGCCGTCTACCCCGACATGATTGACTTCCTCAAGGAGAACGTCGGTATCGAACACTCCGAGGAAGAAGAGGAACTCATCCACCGCGCGGCGAAACTCTCCGGGCACCTCGACATCGACGAAATCGACGACCTCGCCACCGCGCGCGCCGAAGTCGCCGGCGAACTCGACGTGGACGCCGACGAGTTGACCGAACTGCTCCGTCCCCTCGAAGATATCTACGCCATCGCCGACCACTGCCGGACGCTCGCGTACATGTTCGGTGACGGCATCGTTCCCTCGAACGTCGGGACGGGCTACCTCGCCCGCATGGTCCTTCGCCGCACCAAGCGCCTCGTCGACAACCTCGGCGTGGACGCCCCCCTCGACGAACTCGTGGACATGCAGGCCGAACGCCTCGACTACCAGAACCGCGACACTATCCGCGACATCGTCCGCAGCGAAGAGCGCAAGTACAGAAAGACGCTCGAACGCGGGTCGCGCCGGGTCCAGCAACTCGCCGACGAGTACGCCGACAAGGGCGAACCCATCCCGGTCGACGAACTCATCGAACTGTACGACTCCCACGGCATCCAACCCGACATGGTACAGGAGATTGCCGAAGAGCGCGGTGCGACGGTCGACATCCCCGACGACTTCTACTCGCTCGTCGCGGACCGCCACGAACAGGTCGACGGCGAGACGGTCACGTCCGAACAGGACGAACGCCTCGGCGACCTGCCCGCGACGGACAAACTCTACTACGACGACCAGGAACGAACCGAGTTCGAAGCCGTCGTCCTTGACGTGTTCGAGCGCGAAGAGGGGTACGACGTGGTCCTCGACCAGACGATGTTCTACCCCGAAGGTGGTGGCCAACCCGCCGACCACGGGTCGCTCGCGACGGACGACAAGACGGTCGAAGTGACCGACGTGCAGATAGAAGGCGACGTGGTGCTCCACCGCACCGACGACGACCCCGGCAAGGGCGAGTTCGTCCGCGGCCAACTCGACGTCGAGCGTCGTCGCCGCCTCATGCGACACCACACGGCGACCCACGTCATCGGCCACGCCATCCGGACAGTCCTCGGCGACCACATCCGACAGGCCGGTGCCTCGAAAGGGACCGACCGTTCGCGCCTCGACGTGACGCACTACGAGCGAATCTCCCGCGAGGAGGTCAAGCAAATCGAGCGTGTCGCCAACGAACTCGTGATGCGCAACATCCCGGTCAAACAGGAATGGCCCGACCGGAACGACGCCGAGAACAAGTACGGATTCGACCTCTATCAGGGTGGCATCCCGCCGGGAGAGAAGATTCGCCTCATCCACGTCGGCAGCGACGTGCAGGCGTGTGGTGGAACGCACGTCAAGCGAACCGGTGACATTGGCGCTATCAAGGTGCTGAACACCGAACCGGTCCAAGACGGTGTCGAACGCGTCGTCTTCGCTGCCGGCGACGCGGCCATCGAGGCCACCCAGCGCACCGAAGATTCGCTCTACGACGCCGCCGAGGTTCTGGACGTGAACCCCGAAGACGTGCCCGAGACGGCCGAGCGCTTCTTCACCGAGTGGAAGGCGCGTGGCAAGACCATCGACCGTCTGAAGACCGAACTCGCCGAGGCGCGCGCCGCCGCGGGTGCCGACGAAATCGACATCGACGGTACGCCCGCCGTGATTCAGCGTCTCGACAGTGACGCGGACGAACTCCGCGCAACGGCCAATGCCCTCGTCGAAGAGGGGAAAGTCGCCGTCCTCGGGTCCGCCGCTGGCGGGTCCGCCCAGTTCGTCGTCGGCGTGCCGGACGACGTCGGCATCAACGCCGGACAGGTCGTCGGCCAACTCGCCCAGAAGGTCGGCGGCGGTGGTGGCGGTCCGGCCGACTTCGCACAGGGCGGTGGGCCGGACGTGGACGCCCTCGACGACGCCCTCGACGAGGCTGAAGACGTTCTCAAGACCGTTCTCAACGCCTAGCTCGGCACGTCAGACACCGGCACTCGGTCCTGTCTTTCTGTGCGAATCGGCACTGTCGTTCGAACCGGACTCCATCTCGACAGCGGTTCCGCCCCATCGCTACTGGTCGGTCAGTCGCCACTTCACGGCCGCACTACTCGCTCTCGGTGCCGCTACTCCAACTTCTGAGTATCCCGTTCCGAAATTAGTGGGTAGACGCCTTAGAAACCCATCTCATTCCTCTCTTCACAAAATCGGTTTTGATAACGAGTGGGTAGTTCTAAGTGTTGTACGCGTGCTACGTACAGTGATGGAATCAGGGGTGATGCGGCCTGGCGCGGAGTCGGCGCGGTCGGTGCTGGTCCTCGACAGTGACGTCGAGACACCGTCGTTGGGGCTCTCGGACGTCCGAGAACTCCCCATCCTCGCGCTGGATTTCTCACCCCGTAGCACGGGCGACCCGGACCACTGGGAGCGTCGTCTCGGTGTTCGGCCGACGGAACTCGTCGTCGTCACGTCGGAGACGCGGGACCCAGACGCCGTCGGTGCAGACACCGTCGAACAGGTCACGGCACCGTCGGACCTCACCGGTCTCGGGATGCTCGCGACGAAACATCTCGGCCGGTGGGACGACAGTGCGGACGGGCCGACACCGCTCGTGGTCCTCGACTCGCTGACGATTCTCTTCCAGTACGCCGACTTGCAGGCGATATTCCGATTCTTGCACGCGTTGACTACCAGACTCGCCAACTCGAACGCCCACGGCGTGTTCTTTCTTGACCCCATGACGCAGAGCGGCAAGACCGTCCACACCCTCGCGTCGCTGTTCGACGCTATCGCCGAGCGGACTGACAACGGCGAGTGGGACGTTCGCGTCCGGTAGGCGTCGTCACGCGCTTCGACCGCTCAAACAGCACGGTGACGAGACCGTGTTACCCCCGCAGGCGACACCGAGACGGGCACGCCTAAGTTCGTCGCCGGCCGACCTGCGGGTATGCCTACCGCGACGACGAACGGTGTCGAACTCTACTACGACGCTGACGGTGACGGTGAGACAGTCGTCTTCGTCGGCGACGCGGGATACGGCGCGTGGCAGTGGGGGTGGCAACACGCTGCGGTCGCAGGGCCGTACGAGAGTCTCGTGATGGACCTTCGCGGAACCGGCCGTTCCGACGCACCGACAGGCCCGTACTCGGTCGAGACGCTCGTCTCCGACCTCGAAGCAGTACTCGCCGACGCGGGAGTTCGAAAGGCCCACGTCGTCGGACTCGGACTCGGCGGCATGGTCGGTCTGGAGGCCGCTCGGACCACCGCTCGCGTTCGGAGTCTCACCCTCGTCGGAACCGCCGCCTCGGGTGCCGACATCGACGCAGACTCGCTGTACGGCGCACCCCACGACCCGACGGCACTCCGCGAGTCCCTCACACCGGCGCTCTCCGACGATTTCCGCGCCGAGCAACCCGAGGTCGTAGACCAACTCGTCGAGTGGCGTGGGATGGAAGACGCCACCCCCGACGCGTGGGCGGCACAAATCGCCGCTATCGCCGACTTCGACGCTGGACCGCTCTACGAGGTGACGGTCCCGACGCTCGTCCTCCACGGGCGCGACGACCCGGTCTGGCCGGTCGAGGGCGGCCGCCAGTTGGCCGATGGACTTCCGAAGGGGACGTTCGAATCCTTCGACGGGGCCAGACACCTCGTCACCGTCGAGCGGTCACGACTCGTCAACGACGCGGTGGTTGGATTCCTCGAATCGCTGGACGACTGAGCGCGTCACAACACAGTGTGTGTCCCGATAGCACACTCCGGTCTGAAGTGGGCCGACAACCACGTCGATGACGGTGCGAGCGTCTCCTATAATTCGAGTGTGTCGAACGCCCGACTCGGCGGCGGCGAACTCGCATTCAGTTCCCACTCGAATCCCAGTGGGTCTTCGAACGTCCGATGGTGAGCGGCGTTTCGCTCGACGGTACACCCCGCCGCTTCTGCCCGCTCTGTCACCGACTCGAACGTCGACTCGTCGACGGCTAACGCGATGTGGTCGACCCGTCGTTTCCCGTCCGTCTCGTCTCTCTGTGCAACCGCGAGAAAGAACTCGTCTCGCCCCAGAAACGACATCGTGGGTGTGACTCCCTTCGAGCGCGCATCGTCCCACGTGAACATCTCCGGAACGGTTCCGACGTCACCGTCCAACAACCCCTCCCGAAATCGCACTTCCATGTCGAACAGTTCCCGGTAGCACGCCTCGCCGTCCGGGACGTCTGGGACTCGGAGTACGACGTGGTGGACACCGTTGATTGCCATACAGACAGTCTCAGGTGGCCGGTCGATAAGTTTTCAGCCCGCTCTCGCCCGTCACACTCGCCGGCAGATGCCGTCTCGGACGCAACTCCTTTCCGGTCGCACCGACTGTCTCACTCCAATGAGCAGACCGCGATTTGCCTTCTTGGACGCGTCTCACGGCGACGAGAACACGCGCCGGAACTTCCGACGCGAACTGGACGCCGACCTCGTGGAGTTCGACGTAACCGAGGGACACCTCCCCGACCACTTCGACTACGACGGCGTCGTCGTCACCGGGTCGTCCTCGTCGGTCTACTGGGACGACGAGTGGATACAGAACCTTCTCACGTACGTCGCCGAGGCTGACGCCCGAGATATCCCGCTTCTCGGAATCTGTTTCGGACATCAGGTCGTCGCCGACGCGCTCGGTGGAACGGTCGAAGACATGGGTGACTTCGAACTGGGGTACAGCGAAATCCAGCGAACGACCGGCGACGACGCCGACGACCTGTTGGCCGGCATCGACGAGCGATTCACCGTCTTCACGTCCCACGGCGACGCCGTCGTCGACCTCCCGGCGGGCGCGGAACTCCTCGCGGAGAACGAGTTCGGCGTCCACGCCTTCCGCCGCACCCACGCGTTCGGCGTGCAGTTCCACCCCGAGTACGACACGACGACGGCCGAGGAAATCGCACGCTCGAAAGACTTCCTCCCGGACGAGCAGATTCAGGGCGTCCTCGACGGCATCACTCCCGAAAACTACGACGCCGCCTGCGAGGCAAAGCGCCTGTTCGACAACTTCGTCGCCTACGCGAACACGGTTCGGGCCGACTCTGTCGGGTCTGCGGCCTGAGTCGGCCATGTCTCTGTTCTTCTGACTGCCATCCGAGGTGGGTATGGCCGAACTATCGGGGTGGTTTGACGGCCTCTATCGTCGCCGAGACGACGTACTCACTCACGTCGCGTTCGTCGTCCCACTCGCTGATGAACTGTTTACTCTCTTCTTTCGACTCGATTCGAACCTGTTCGAACCCCGCGTTCGAGAGCATCCGCTCTAACTCGGGTATCGGTGACGCACCGGCTATACAGGACGCCACGGATTCGGCGTCGTCGTGGACTTCCTCCGGCAATTCGGCTGTCAAGACGACGTCCGAAATGGCGAGTCGTCCACCGGGACGAAGCGCGCGATAGGATTCGTGGAACACCTGCTGTTTGGCCGGAGAGAGGTTGACCACGCAGTTCGAGATGATGGTATCGACCGTCTCGTCGGCGACTGGGAGGTGTTCGATTTCACCGAGGCGGAACTCCACGTTCGTCGCTTCGTTCTTCTCGACGTTTTCACGGGCCTTCTCCACCATCTCGGGCGTCATATCGACGCCGATGACGTGGCCGTCGTCTCCGACCTCCTGCGCGGCGAGGAAGCAGTCGAAGCCCGCACCTGACCCGAGGTCGAGGACCGTTTCGCCGGGTCGTAGTGACGCAATCGCGGTCGGGTTTCCACAGCCGAGTCCCAGATTCGCCCCGTCTGCCACAGCGCTGGTCTCGTCTTCTGAGTAGCCCAGTTGGCGGTTCAGGTCATCTTCTGACGTACCATCTCCGTCACAGCACCCCGACGCGTCTGTCTCGTCAGCGCACCCCGACGATTCACTCGCGATACGGGCGTATCGTCGGCGAACTGCCCGTCGCTGTTCGTCGGGAGCCAGTCCACCGGTCGCCGAGTCGGAAGACGTGGGTTCACTCATCGGACGCCTCCCGTGTTTCGTCGAGCGTGTTCAGCAGGGCCGTCGCTCGCGGGGTCGGTGCGTAGTATCGCCACCTGCCCTCTTTTCGTCGTGAGACGAGTCCGGCGCTGTACAGGCGTGAGAGCGCCTGACTGACGGCACTTTGGCTGACTCCGAGTGCGGGTTCGAGTTCACAGACACACACGCCGTCCGCTGCTTCGGCAATCAGTCTGAGCGTTTCGTATCGTGTGTCGTTGCCGAGTGCTGCGAGGACCTGAACGTCAGACGCGAGTTCAGACTCGGTCAACGTGTGCGTGGCGGCACAACACGTTCCGTCAGAGGGGGTACTCTCGTCTTCAGCGGCGGGCGCTGGTTGGCGACTCATATTAGACATTGCTAATATTAGGGGATGCTAATATAATGGTTTCGCCGGGGGCGATTGCCCTCGACAGTGTCACCACGTCCCACGGGAACGAATCGCTTTTCACGACCCCAGTCGGACCGTCTATCATGCTCGATTATCTTGAATTAGAAGACGACCTGACCGGGGAAGAGAAACTCGTCCGCGACGAGGCTCGCAGGTTCGTCGAAGAGCAGGTGAAGCCGGATATCGGCGACCACTTCGAACAGGGGACGTTCCCGACGGACCTCATCCCCGAGATGGGTGAACTCGGTTTCTACGCACCCAATCTCGACGGCTACGGGCTTCCGGGTCTCGGCGAGCGAGCGTACGGACTCTTGATGCAGGAACTCGAAGCGGGCGACTCGGGGCTTCGCTCGATGGCGAGCGTGCAGGGGTCGCTCGTCATCTACCCTATTCACGCGTTCGGCTCCGAAGCGCAGAAAGAGCGATGGCTTCCGGCGCTCGGTAACGGCGAGGCTGTCGGCTGTTTCGGACTGACCGAACCGCAACACGGGTCGAACCCCGCGGGCATGGAGACTCGCGCCGAGAAAGACGCTGATGGTTACGTCCTCAACGGGTCGAAGACGTGGATTACGAACTCTCCTATCGCCGACGTGGCCGTGGTCTGGGCGCGCGACACCTCCGCCGACGGGTCGCCGGTCCGCGGGTTCCTCGTCGGGACGGACCGCGACGGCGTGACGACGAACAAAATCGACGACAAACTCTCCATGCGGGCGTCGGTCACGGGCGAAATCGGCCTCGACGACGTGTGGGTCTCCGAGGACGACGTGCTTCCGGGTGTCGAGGGGATGAAAGGACCGCTGTCGTGTCTCACGCAGGCCCGATTCGGCATCTCGTGGGGTGTCGTCGGTGCCGCCCGCGACGCGTTCGAGGACGCACTCCAGTACGCGAAAGACCGCGAGCAGTTTGGCGGGCCAATCGCACGGTTCCAACTCCAGCAGGGCAAGTTCGCCGAGATGGCGACCCAGATTACGAACGCCCAACTGCAAGCACACCGCCTCGCCGAACTCAAAGAGCGCGGTGACTTGCGCCATCAGCACGTGTCGATGGCGAAGCGTCACAACGTCCGTGTCGCGCGCGACGTGACGCGGACCGCGCGCGAGGTGCTCGGCGGGAACGGTATCACGACCGACTACTCGCCGATGCGCCACATGGAGAACATCGAGACTGTCTACACCTACGAGGGGACCGACGACATCCACACGCTCGTCATCGGGGCCGACTTGACGGGAATCGAAGCGTTCGAGTAACGCCCGAGAGTGAACGACTCCGGTGCTTTCGGAGTCGTGCATGGGCTGTGACAACAGTACACATACATTTATATTTGCGCACCCATAGGATAGGATAGAGGCCCCACAATGACCACATCGGCCCAGGACCGTCCAGCGGCGCTCGACCTCTCTCGTGAAGAGTCGTGGGTCGTTCACGCCGCCCTGCTCGAAGCAATCGAGCGGGCAGTCGACGCAGACGAAGACCCGAATCCGGCCCCCGACCTGCTCACGCGGGTCGAAGCAGGTGACGAAGACTTCGACAGCGCCGAACTCGACTATCTCGTAGATTCCCTTCGCGCGTATCGGGGAATCGCCCCGACACGAGACCAGCACTACATCTCGCACGTCCTCGACCACATCGAGGCCGCACGGGTGTAGGCAGACCCACGGATGGGTGTTGCTTTCCGTCCGATTCCGAGCAGTGAGCCACGACACCGTCTTCTGTCACCGACCAACGCCACACGACAGTCCCGACTCCGTCCGCCGATTTTCCGTTCTCGATGCGGACGTTTTAGTACGCCACACGGCGAACGCCTCTGCAAATGGCTATCGACCCGAACTTCGACACGAACCGTGAGAAGGTTGGCACCGAAAACGGAGTCGCCGTCTGGGGACCCGTCGAACCCCCAGAGAAACTCGGTATCCACGGCACCCACGTCGCCGTCGATTACGATATCTGCCTCGCGGACGGCGCGTGTCTCGAAAATTGCCCCGTCGACGTGTTCACGTGGGTCGACACGCCGGACCACCCTGTGAGCGAGGTGAAGGTCGAACCGACGAACGAAGACCAGTGTATCGACTGCATGCTCTGTGTCGACATCTGCCCGGTCGACGCCATCGACGTGGACGCCTCTCGGCAGGCCTGATACCGTCGCCAACCTCTCCCGGCGAGGCGAACGCCGACTGTTGTTTCTGACGCGAAGTCTGATTTTATCCCGCCCGCGTGCGTGACTACTGGTATGGGTCTCATTCACACCGCACTCGTCGTCTCGGACCTCGAATCGACACTCGACTTCTACGCCGAACTCGGACTCGAACAGACCAACGAGTTCGAACTCGGCGGTGTGCAGAACGTCTACGTCGGCAGCGACGACACCGACATGGAACTCCAGTTTAAGTACGACCCCACGTCGACTGAACGAGTCGAACCCACTGGAATCGACCACGTCGCCATCGAAGTCGACGACGTCGAACGCGTCTTCGAGGAACTCCTCGACGCAGAACACCCAGACGTCGTGAAACCGCCGCAGTACATCGACCCGGCGAACGCCACCGCCGCGTTCGTGAAAGACCCCGACGGATACGTCGTCGAACTGGTCGAATTCGACGACTGAGAACGCCGCCCCGACACGCTCGAGTCGGACTCTCGCGGTCTCACACAGGCAATCCCTCGAACTACTTTGGTGGTTCGCTCCCGGCGGTTCCCCCGCCGGCGAACAGCTATTTGTTGCCAGAGCGTCAATACTGGGGTGCCATGTCTGAGGACGTAACTGCGCTGTTGAAGCGCGCCTATCAAGACGAACTCGAGACGGTGATGAACTACATGACGAACTCCATCGTCCTCGATGGCGTTCGGGCCGAAGAAATCAAGGAGTCACTCAAGACCGACATCCAAGAAGAACTCACGCACGCCGAGCAAATCGGTAACCGCCTGAAACAACTCGACGAGAAACCGCCGGGCTCTGGGACCTTCGAAGCGCGCCAGCACGACCTGCAACCGCCGGAAGATAGCACGGACGTGTTGTCGGTCATCAACGGCGTCCTCACGGCCGAAGAGGACGCAATCGAGACCTACCGCTCGCTCATCGGCGCCGCCCGAGAGGCGAACGACCCCGTCACCGAGGACCTCGCGGTGACCATCCTCGGCGACGAAGAGGCCCACCGCACCGAGTTCCGCGGCTTCAAAAAAGAGTACGAGCGCGAATAACCCCCTGCTGAGACCGACGCCTCGCCGTGCCTCGGTTCGGAAACGTGCCACGCGGTTTCGCTTTTTGATGGCGACTCCCTTTCTGCGTAGCGCCGCGACTGTCCGACGACTGCGACGGTCGGTTCCGAGCGCCTGTTTATGCGTGTCGTCAACGTATCAATCGGTATGAATACTCGTCAGCGTTTCGGACTCGCCGCCGGATTCGTCGCCCTCGCAGGCATCCTGAGCCTCCTCGCCGCCCCCGAACTGCCCGCCCTGCTCGTCTCGAACTGGGGCGCGTCTGGCGAACCGAACGGAACGCTGCCCAAAGGTATCGCACTCTGGCTCTTCCCCGCGTTGACCGCCGCCCTCCTCGTCGTGTTCGCTGTGATTCCCCGAATCGACCCGCTCAGAGAAAACATCGCCGCGTTCCGTCCCTACTACGACTGGTTCGTCGTCGTCTTCGCGGGATACATGCTCGTCTTGCACGCCGGGATTATCGCGTTCAATCTCGGCTACGAGTTCGACTTCACGGCCCTCGTGCTCGTCGCCGCCGCCGGCCTGTTCTACTACGTCGGCGTCCTGGTCGCACACGCCGAACGAAACTGGTTCGTCGGTATCCGAACCCCGTGGACCCTCAGCAGCGAAGCCGTCTGGCGGCGGACCCACACACTCGGCGGCCGACTGTTCAAACTCACCGCCGTTCTCACCGTCGTCGGACTCTTCTTCGGCGAGTACGCCATCTTCTTCCTCGTCGTCCCCGCCCTGTTCGCGGCCGTTGTCACCGTGGCGTACTCGTACTACCTGTACGAACGCATCGAGGACGGGAACACTGACGTCGGCGTCTGAAACCGTCGAATACGTGCCACTCGCCGCCGAGAAAATCAGCCTGCACGTCTAGAGAAAGCGACCCGGTTCGTTCGCCCACTCAGTCGGCCGACGCGGGCGTCGTCTCCGACCCGACCGCACCGGCTTTCGTGTCGAGTGCTTCGACGATGAGTTCCGAGATATCGACGATGTCGATGTCCTCTTCGTAGTCACCGGTCTTCCGACCGTCTTCGTACATGGTCGCGCACATCGGACAGGCGACGACGAAGCGTTCGACGGAAGTGCCGGCCTCGGTGTCTTCGAGCGCCTCGCGGAGGCGTTCTTCGGACGGCTTCGACTCTTCTTCTTGGTCTAACCAGAGGCCGCCGCCGCCGCCACCGCAACAGAAGGACTCGTCGCGGTTGCGGGGCATCTCGGCCAGATTGACGCCCGTCGAACGGATGACCTCACGGGGTGCCTCGTACTCGCCGTTGTATCGGCCGAGGTGACACGGGTCGTGGTAGGTGACGGTCTGGGCGGAGAGTTCGGACCCCGAGAGGCCGAGACGACCCTCGTCGACGAGCGTCTCTACCAACTGGGTGTAGTGGAACACCGGGTAGTCGAACGACTCGTCCATCTCCGGATACTCGTTCAGGAACGTGTTGTACGAGTGCGGGTCCGTACAGACGATTTTCTCGAAGTCGCAGTCGTCCATCGCGGCCACGTTGTCTTCGACGAGCATCTCGTAGAGACCCTCTTCGCCGACGCGGCGCACGTCGTTGCCGTCGTGCTGTTCGTCTTCGTAGAGGATGCCGTAGGAGACGCCCGCTTCTTCGAAGATGCGGGCCATCGCACGGGCGACACGGCGGTTACGCTCGTCGTATGATGGGTAGTCGCCGACGTACCAGAGGAACTCGACGGACTCCTCGCGGGCGTCGGGAATCTCGAAGTCCAGTTCGTCGGTCCAATCGGCGCGCTTTCGCTGTGGGTCGCCGAAGGCGTTGCCGTTCGAGAAGATGTTCATCATGGCCTCCTGGACGGGTTCTTGCTGCTGGCCCGTCTCGGTGAGGCGGCGGTTCATCTCGGTGAAGTGCGTCAGGTGTTCGATATCGACCGGACAGGCGTCCATGCAGGCCATGCAGGCCATACAGGACTCCATCGACTCGCTGGCGATGACGGAGGTGCCGCCGTCGGCGACGATGTCGATGGTTTCGCCGCCGTCGGCAATCGAGTCGCGGTAGGTCTTCAGGTCTAAGATGACGTCACGCGGGTCGAGGTTGCGACCGGATGCTTTCGCCGGGCAGGCGTCGGAACAGCGGCCACACTTCGTACACGCGTCGAAGTCGAGCATCGCCTTCCACGAGAAGTCGTCTTCGGAGACGTAGCCAATCTCCTCGGGGGACGCATCGGCGGGCACCTTCGGGAGGCGCTTGCCCGCCTTCTCGTCTGCGGTGACGATGTTGGCGAACGAGGTAATCATGTGGAGCGGCTTCGCGTACGGGACGGCGGCGACGAACGCCAGTGCGAGGATGGCGTGGGACCACCAGCCGAACCAGTAGAGCGACTCGGCGAGACCCTGCGTCATGCCCGCGGTGTCGAAGACGAGGGCGACGAAGTATCCGACGAAACTCACCGTCTCGAACTCGGGGAACTCGGTGCCGACGATGCGGATGCCTTCGAGGACGTAGCCGCCGACGCCGAGCAAGAAGAGGGTCCAGACGAACGCGTCGTCTTCGAAGCTCGTGTGTTTACCCCACAGACGCGGGTGTCGGACGCCGTAACGCCGCCAGATTGCCATCCCGACGCCGACGACGAACAGCAGTCCCATGAGGTCCATGACGAAGGAGTACGAGAGGTAGAAGTCGCCGACGAAGAAGGAACTCCCTGTCACCCGTCGCCAGATGTCGATGTCGATAGCGAGGATGGTCGTCCCGATGACGAGCGTCAGGAAGCCCCACATGATGAACGAGTGCATCACGCCGGCGTACAGGTCGCGTTTGAACTGGTTCTCGTTGGAGAACACTACCTTCGTCGCGCGGACGATTCGGCCCGGAAGGTCCGAGAGTCGGTCGAACGGGTCGGACTCGCCGCGCGCGTAGCGCAGGAACCGGTCGTACACCCCGTAGAGAAACACGAGGGAGGCGATAGCGGCGAGGCCGTAGAAGAGGGCCTCACCCACCGGGCTGATAGTCCAGAAGGTCTCCCGGGTGACCTCCGCTTGCGCCGCAAATACCATAATCAATCACCGGAGAACACGATGTTAAATCTTACCACTGTCTTCTAGTTTGTGACCTGTCGAGTTTCCCAGAGAGGACCCCCGCGACACCCGGATTCCTCCGTTTCGTGTCTCTAGTTTACAACACCCAAACGAGTCACAAAAACACACTGACGAGCAACGACACGGCGAGGCCGAGAACCGGTGCATCACGTCGGGAGAACCGAAGTTCGGGAAGGGTTGGATTCCACGCGAAACAGCGGGACCGAAGCGCGAGGGCGAGGGAATCGGCCCGAGCAAACGTGCGTCGAAGTCCACCGGCGGCGACGAGTGAGAGGCGTTCGTCGAGTCGTCGCGTCTGGCCGAGACGGGCGGCCTGTGCTTCTCGAACGCGGAGCAGGTCATGCCGAATCAGTGGGAGGAACCGGAAGACGAGTGCGACGCCGACACCGAGTGCGACGCCGAAGCGGCCGGGAACGAGTCGCTGAACCGCCGCCCGCGACTCGCGGATAGGCGTCGTTTTGACGTACGCCGCCGCGACGAGGAAGACGAGCAAGACGCGGATGCTAGCGAGTGCGGGGTCGATAGCGGCCGCAGGGTCGAACCACGGTGCACCGAGTCGGGCCGTCTCGACGACAGGCCCGACGACGAGGAAGGGAACCGCGTAGCGGATGGCATAGAGGGCCGAAAATGGGGACGTGTCCGCGGCACGGAGACTGACGGCGGCGACGACGCCGAGAACGGTCAGACCGACCGGGGTCGTGTGTGCGAGGCCGGCCGCCGCGAACGAAATCTGTACTGCGAGTTTCGTCCGCGGGTCGAGACGATGAGCGAACGAGTCTCCGGGTTCGTAGGTCAGCACGATGGTGGCGGTCGGATGCCGAGGTCGGCGAGGCGGTCACTGGCGTTCTCGGGCGTGGTGTCGAGGGCGACACGTCCGTCGGAGAGGACGACCACGCGGTCGGCGAGTTCGGTCACGTCTCGCAGGTCGTGGGTGACGACGACGAGACTCGTGCCTGACGTACGAAGCTCTTGCAACCGAGCGAGGACGGACTGTCTGGCGGGTTCGTCGAGACCGGTGAAGGGTTCGTCCAAGACGAGGTGGTCGGGTTCCATCGCCAGTGCGCCCGCGATTGCGAGGCGTTCGACTTCGCCGCCGGAGAGTGTATCGACGCGTTCGTCTGCACGGCCGTCGAGGTTGACGGCGGCCAGCGATTCACTGACGCGGCGGTCGATGTCGTCGCGGGAGAGACCGAGGTTCTCCGGGCCGAACGCCACGTCTGCGCCGACAGTCGCCGCGACGAGTTGGTCTTCCGGGTGCTGGAACACCATCGCCACGGCGGTTCGTGCGGCGACGAGGTTCTCGGCGACAGCACGGCCGTTGACCGACACCGACCCTGCGTCGGGTTCGAGCAGGCCGTTGAAGTGCCGCACAAGCGTCGTCTTGCCGGACCCGTTCGCTCCGGCGAGGACGACGCACTCTCCGTCGTCGATAGTCAGGTCGAGGGCATCGACTGCGACGGTATCGCCGTAGCGGTGGACGAGTCCTTCGACGCGAATCATCTGGTGTGCACCTGTGATTTTCTCTCAGTTCGCCGCGATAGCGTCCGAGCGGACGATGCCGACGGCGGCGGCAATCTTGAACGCCTCTGCGGGGATGAACGCCGCGGCGGCGGTCCAGAAGGCGGCACCGAGACCGACGTTCTGGACGAAGGCGAATCCAATCACGCCGAGGGCGTAGATGACGGCGGTGCCGGCGACCATCGCACCGACGAGGCGGACGGTGCCGACGCGGTAGTCACCGAGTTCGGTCCCGTGGACGAGAAACCCGACGAGTGCGGCGGCCAGCGGGTACGACCAGAGATACCCAGCAGTCGGGCCGACGAGTGCGCCGAACCCGGCGGACCCTCCGGCGAAGACGGGCGCGCCGAGGCCACCAGCGACGAGGTACAGTGATATCGAGACGCCGCCCCAGATGGGGCCGAGGAAGATGCCTGCGAGGAAGACGACGAGCACCTGCAACGTCACGGGAATCGGCGAGATTGGGTTGGGGAACGATACGTACGCGCCAGCGCCCATGAGGGCCGCAAAGAGGGCCGCACGGGCGATGTTTCCGACGAGTTCGTCGCCGACGAGTTCGACCGACTCGTGTTCGGTTGCCATGCACGTCGCTGTCTCGTAAACTCCATTGAAGGTACCGGTTTACGAGCTGGTCTGAGGGTGACCGCATCCAGTCCAGTCGGGGAGTCTCGCGGCCGGAGACGGCGTTTCCGTCAGCATCATTAAAGTCGCTGGCAGTGCCTGTATCCGATATGGACGAGAAGACCGCCGAACTCCGCGACATCTTCATCGAGACGACCGGGTCAGAGACCGTGACCGAACGGCAGTCCGAGTCGCGCGGGTCGCTCGCCGACGTGGACGACCCAGAGGAAGTTCGCGCACGCGTCAGTGACCTCGTATCGACGATGCGTGAGCGCTACGAGTTCGAGACTGACCTCTCGGACGACACACTCGTGACTCTCGTCGTCGGGTACTTCGGCGGCGACACTGACGAGGTCCTCGCGGTCGAACTCGGCGTTGCACCCGAGATGGTTCGGACGGCGCGACTTGACCTCCACCTCGTCCGTGACGCCGACCGCGACGCCCCCTTCGACATGGACCGACTCGACAAACTCCTCGTCGAGGGCGCGGACGACGACGAAATCGCCGACAAACTCGACGTTCCGGCCGACATTCTCGGCGAGTTCCGCCCTGTCGCGGCGGCGGACATTCGCTCGACGCGCGTCAACCACCGTTTCCGCGACGATTTCTCGGAACTGCTCACCGACGACGACCTCTCACAGCGGATGGCCGAAGACGCCCGAAACGACGGCCTCCGCGAAGCGACCGAAGACATCGAGACGGACGTGTCGCTGTGAGTGGGCGGGCGATTACTGACCTCACAGTGTGCTGACCCGTCCGAACGACGAAGGTTCTTAACCGGTAGGGGACATACTCCTGTGCGATGGCGCAGGCCCCGCAGAATCGAGAACTCACAGAGCGGTTCATCCAGTTCTACCGCAACTACTATCGAGAGGCAATCGGGAAACTGGCGCAGCAGTACCCGAAAGAGAAGCGGTCGCTGTACATCGACTACGACGACCTGTACACGTTCGACGCCGAACTCGCCGACGACTACATCACGAAACCCGGTCAGTATCAGGAGTACGCCGAAGAGGCCCTTCGCCTGTTCGACCTGCCAGCGGACGTCAAACTCGGCCAAGCACACGTCCGGATGCGGAACCTCCCGGATTCGGTCGACATCCGCAACATCCGGGTCAACGACGACCACATCGGGACGCTCATCTCCGTGCAGGGAATCGTCCGGAAGGCGACGGACGTCCGCCCGAAGATTACGGAGGCGGCGTTCGAGTGCCAGCGCTGTGGGACGATGAGTTACATCCCGCAGGGCGACGGTGGGTTCCAGGAACCCCACGAGTGTCAAGGGTGTGAGCGTCAGGGGCCGTTCCACATCGACTTCGACCAGTCGAACTTCGTCGACTCACAGAAACTGCGCGTCCAAGAGTCCCCCGAAGGCCTGCGGGGGGGCGAGACGCCGCAGAGTATCGACATCAACCTCTCGGACGACGTGACGGGGAAAGTCACCGCCGGTGACCACGTCACCGCCGTCGGTATCCTCCACATCGAACAGCAGTCCTCGGGCAACGAGAAGACGCCCATCTTCGACTACTACATGGAGGGCATCTCGCTCACCATCGAGGACGAGGAGTTCGAGGACATGGACATCACCGACGAGGACGTGGCCGAAATCATCGAACTCTCGAACTCGCCGAACATCTACGAGCGGATGGTCGACTCCGTGGCCCCGGCCATCTACGGGTACGACCAGGAGAAACTCGCGATGATTCTCCAACTGTTCTCGGGCGTCACCAAACACCTCCCTGATGGCTCTCGGATTCGCGGCGACCTGCACATGCTCCTCATCGGTGACCCCGGTACAGGGAAATCGCAGATGCTGTCGTACATTCGAAATATCGCACCCCGGTCTGTCTACACGTCCGGGAAGGGTTCCTCCTCGGCCGGTCTGACTGCTGCCGCCGTCCGCGACGACTTCGGCGACGGCCAACAGTGGACGCTCGAAGCAGGTGCGCTCGTCCTCGCGGACAAGGGTATCGCGGCAGTGGACGAACTCGACAAGATGCGCCCGGAAGACCGCTCTGCGATGCACGAGGGCCTCGAACAACAGCAGATTTCGGTCTCCAAGGCCGGCATCAACGCGACGCTCAAGTCGCGGTGTTCGCTCCTCGGCGCGGCGAACCCGAAGTACGGCCGATTCGACCAGTACGAACCCATCGGCGAACAAATCGACCTCGAACCCGCGCTCATCTCCCGCTTCGACCTCATCTTCACCGTCACGGACAACCCGGACCCCGAATCCGACTCCGCACTCGCCGACCACATCCTCAAGACGAACTATGCGGGTGAACTGAACACCCAGCGAACGAACGTTGCCAACTCCGAGTTCACCGAAGACCAGGTGAACGCGGTGACGGACGAAGTCGCCCCCGACATCGACGCGGAACTTCTCCGGAAGTACATCGCCTACTCCAAGCGGACCTGCTACCCGACGATGACCGAAGAGGCGAAGAACGTCATCCGCGACTTCTACGTCGACTTCCGCGCCCGCGGTGCCGACGAAGACGCTCCCGTCCCCGTGACGGCACGCAAATTGGAAGCGCTCGTCCGTCTCTCGGAGGCGTCTGCGCGAGTCCGCCTCTCAGACAAGGTGACCCGCGAAGACGCCGAACGCGTCACCAACATCGTCGAATCTTGTCTGCGCGACATCGGCATGGACCCCGAGACGGGCGAGTTCGACGCCGACATCGTCGAGACGGGTCGGTCGAAGACGCAGCGTGACCGCATCAAGAACCTGCTCGAACTCATTCGGACGATGCAGGAAGAGTACGAAGAGGGCGCTCCACACGAGGAAGTCCTCGAACGTGCGAACAGCGAGTTGAACATGGACGAGAAGACGGTCATCGACCAACTCGAGAAACTCAAGATGAAAGGCGACATCTACGAACCGCGCGGCGACGTGTACCGGGCGACGTAGACGCCACCAGTCCGCCGACTCTCAGGAGAGCAGCGCTTCGAAAACCTTCCGCTCGGCGGCCCGAAGGTGCTGGTGGAACGTCGGCGGACTGATGCCGAGCGATGCGGCGACTTCCTCTCCGGAGATGGTCCGTGGCCACTCGAAGAATCCGGCGTGGTAACTGGCTTCGATGGTGGTTCGTTGGCGGTCGGTCAACTCCTCTGTGAGGACGCCTTTCAGTCGTGGACTCGACCGCTTTACCTGTTTTCGGCTCACCATCTCGGTTTCTGGATACTCGGATTCGACCAGTTCGATAATCTTGCGAACGTCCGCTCCGGGTGGGAGGTGGAACCCGAGGTGAACCGTCCAGTCGACGATTCTCGCTTCGATTATGTCTCCTCCCTGTGCCGCGACGGCGGAGGTGACTGGTGGTTCCGAGAGATGGATTTCGAACGAGTTGACCCCCTCTTCGGCGTTCCGAACGGTCATTCGTTCCCAGTTCGGTGTCGCCTCGAAAATCGCGTCGAGTGCAGCGACGGCATCGTCGGTGACGGTACCGTAGGCGGTGTACGTGCCGTCGCCGATTTCGACTGTCTCTTCGATGGATATCGACCCCTCCATGTCCACCGAGATACCGAGACTCTCGGAGAGTTTTCGCGTTCGGAACTGGAGTTCGATGACTTCGTCACTCATGAGTGCGCGCTTGCGCTCGATACTGGCGAGGGCGTGGCCGATGATTGTGCCGAGGTGGTCGATAGCCGCCTGTTCGTCACCTTCGAACGCGTCCGGACGGTCTGTCGAAATCAGCAACACGCCGAACACCGTCTCGTCGTGTACGATGGGAATGGCGACGGACGACTGGACGTCCATCTTCGTGAGCAACGCTTCGAATGGCCGTTCTGTATCGTCGTGCGCCGCCGTCTGTTCACCCTCACGGGGTTCGTCGTCTTCTCGTCTGTACTGCACCGTTTGCGACTGAAGTGCTTCGCTGACGAGCGGACCGTATCCGGATTTTCCGCTCGCCTTCGCTTCGAGTGGGAGTTCGACGCCCTCGAGGGACTCACACCCTGACGTTGCCTTGATTCGAACGGTGTCGAGCGACCGGTCGAGTTCCCCAATCCACGCGAATTGGTACGTTTCCGCGTCGGCGAGTCGGTCACAGACCACCGATTCGACCTCTTCGCGCGTCGATTGGGCGATGACCGTGTCGGTGACGTCCCTGATGACGCTGTTCAGGTCGTTGAGGGCAGCCAGTTGCTCGCGTTGTCGTTCGAGTTCGCGCTCGTACCGCCGTCGTTCGGTCGTTTCGCGGACGACGCCGACAGCCCCGCGTGACGAGTCGTCTGCACCGGTCCCACGTTCGTCCCCGTCGAGAGAGGGTAAGTGCGTGAACTTGCTCTCTGCATAGAAATGGCTCCCGTCGGCGCGTTCGATTTTCGCTTCCAGCGTCGCGTAGCGTTCGTCGTCTTCCATCAACCGCCTGCGGGCGACGGCCTCCTGTGCGATATCGTCACCGACGACGAGCGAGGCGTGTTCACCAATCAACTCCGACCGGTCGTAGCCCATCATCTCCTGATAGGACTGATTGACCATCGTGAAGCGCGAGCCTTCGTCGAGGACGTACACCCCGTCGTCGATGGTCTCGACGATTGTCTCGTACTGTTCGAGTGTGCGTTCGTGTTCGTGTCGGTTGATGGCGCTCGCGAGGATGTGGGCCACCGACTGGACGAAATTGATGTCGTAGTCGCTGAACGACCTGTGTTCAGTATCGTGCGTTCCGAGGATTCCCCACGGGTCGTCGAGCGACCCGATAACCGTACTAATCCCACTGACGACCCCGTGGTCGGTGAGCAACTCGGGGCCACCGAATCGCTGTTCTTCGTCGAGATTTTCGACGACAATCGGTTCTTCTGTGAGAAGCGTGTGTGCGGCTTGCGAATCGCGGTCGATTGCTGGCACGGTTGTCGTGCCGACGATTCCATCGTCCCATCCGACGCCCTGCCGAACGAGGAGTTCGTCGCGGTCAGGACGCAGTTCGAGCACCTTGGTGTACTCGTTTCCGAGGGTTTCGGAAACGAGCGACGACGCACGAGACATCAGGAGGTCGATGTCGTCGCTCTCGAGTGCGAGCCACCCGAGTTCGGTAATCACCTCCTGTTGTCGAACCCTCACTTCGAGTTCGCGTTCGCGCTCTTTTCGCGCTGTGATATCTCGAACGACGCCGACGGTTCCACGGAACTCGTCACCTTCGGACGGAAGGAGAGCGTACCGACTCTCGACGGTGAGCGACTCGCCGGTCGCCGTCTCGATGTCCAGTTCGACCGTCCCGTGTGTCTCCTCGCCCGCGATGAGTTTCTGCCGCCGCTGCTCACCGACTTCGGTCGCCTGTTCGCCGACGACTTCCGAGATGTGAGTGCCGACGAGCTCCTGCTGGCTGTACCCGACCATGTCGGCGTACGCCTCGTTGACCACTTCGAACCGGTACGATTCGTCCAGTGCGTAGACGCCGTCGGTGACCGTTTCGACGATTGTTTCGTACCGTTCGAGTTCTCGTTCACGCTCCCGTCGTTCGGTGACGTCTCGAAGATAGACCGACAACCCGTTCTCAGAGGGATAAATGGTCGCTGCAATCCACCGCCCCTGAGCGTCGAAGTAGTTCTCACACGTCGCTAGTTCCTGGGTCGTGAGCACGTGCTCGAAGCACTCTCGCACATCGGCCGTACTCAGCGGCTCGAGCGTTTCCCAGATAGTCTCTCCGAGCAACTCGGACGCATCTCTCTGGAGAAATGTCTCTGCACGCTCGTTGACGTAGACGAAGCGGAACTCGTCGTCAACCGCGAGGAACCCGTCGTCGATACGCTCGAATACATCATCGAGTTCCTGCTCTAGTTCGTCTCGCTGTTTTGCGAGTTGTCGCTGGTACCTGTACTGTCTCGTCATATCCTGCGTGACCTTCACGTACCCTCGCAGGTCGCCGTCTTCGGTGACCGGGGTCAGTGTGACTTTGGCTCTGAACCTCGACCCGTCTTTTCGGATTCGCCAGCCCTCTTCTTTGAGCGTCCCTTCTCGGGCGGCGTCTGCTAAGTTGCGCTCAGGCAGGCCGTCGCTCCGCTCGGCAGGTGAGTAGAACACAGAGAAGTGCGTCCCGACGATTTCGTCGGCTTCGTAGCCCTTGATGCGCTCGGCCCCACGGTTCCAGGTCACGACTCGCCCGTCGGCGTCGAGGACGAAAATCGCGTACTCCGACACTTCCTCGACGAGCGATTTGAACTGCGCCGCTTGCGTGATGGTCGTGACTCCCTCCGTGTCACTCGCCATCTCCAGGGCGTCTGTGGACCGCGCCCGCGACACGGGCCACCAGACACGGCCGCGCGCACCGACTTTCTTGGTTTCGAGCACACCCCGGTCGACGAGTTTCTGAAGCCGATTGTAAGCCGTGCGACGCGCACAGTCCACGTTCTCTGTGATCTCTTGTGTCGTCAGCGGCTCGCCAGTCTCTCTCGTTTCCTCGAATACCGCACGTATCTCTCCCTCCCAGTCGGTACGTTGCCTCCCCATCGTGGGTGTGATTACCTACCATATGGGTATAGCGCTTCCGTTGACGGAACTCATCTCGTCGTGATACGTCTGTTATCGAGTACTGTCACACGCTCGTATTCGCACGACGTCGGACTGATTCGGCGATTCGTCCCTCCGAAGTTGGGTGGTGTACCCCGGTGTTCACTCGAACACGTGGGATTCCTCTCTGCAGTCTCGTTCGAGAGTCGAAACGTCGGCCGGAAGGGGACCTGACGACTGTCTGGTTCGACCGAACGACCCGTACCTAATATATTCGGAAGTCGGGCTTTGGTCGCTCCCACACAACGAGTGAGTACCCATGAGTTCTGGCCCTCGTCCGTCCGACTACCACCCCCTGTCGCTCGACGTGTGTTCGTGTTCCCCGACGACGATTCGAGCACTCGAATCTCCAGTCCGCCGGCGGGTACTCGGAGTGGTGTTGAAGCGGAGGGCAGTCGAATTCGACGAACTCGCGTCCGAACTCACCCAGCAATCCGAGAAGTCGTATCCTGACGACGATACCCACGGTCTGCACGCAACGAGTGCTGTTCTCCGGCACACCCACATTCCGAAGCTCCAAACCGCCGGACTCGTTTCGGGACCCCGTGACAACGACGTTCTCACACCCAACTTGCACCCCGACATCTATGGTGGTCCACTGACCACGCACCTCCTTCGGTCGGTTGACCAAGACGTGTGGGCCGCAGTTGCGGCCGTCCATCGAGACAGACGGCGAGGAGAAGTGCTCTCACTGCTGGCGAACGCGGGTCCGACGCTGACACTGACGTCTCTGGCTTCGAGGCTGGTCGAATCGTCGGTTCGGGAGTCCGGCGGCACCTCGGAGCGTCGAAGTGAGACGAAAGCGGACGTGGAAATCACACTCCACCACGTCCACCTGCCCGTCCTCGCCAAGGTCGGCCTCGTCGACTACGACACCACCAGCGGTGAGGTGACGTACGCAGGGGACAGGTGGTTCGGACTCGCCGAGTTCGTCGAGACACTCCCCCCTCGCATGCGAGCAGAGCCGTGACGCCCCCATACGGGGACGAGGCGACTCTGGTAGGGTGAAGGGAGTCCTCGAGAGGGACCGGTTTGCCCCCGATAGGAGTCGAGTCGATGCGTGTGTCCCGGTTCGAACGCGCGAGTGTCAGTCATCGCTTCTTCCGAATCTCACGTTCACTTTCGACTGATATTCCTACGAACCGACAATTAATTTCAACCAGCAATACTATGTAATCAGAAAGTCATGTAATACACATGAACCGTCGAGCCTTCCTCTCGGCCTCCGGCCTCCTCTTCCTCGCCGGGTGTTCTACGCAGGACACGACTGAGACGACCACGAGTCCCCCCACGACGACGCAATCGACGACTGAGACGCCGTCGCCGATGACCGAGTCACCCACGCCACCGACCGAGACCGAGACGCCGGAGACGACGGCGGAACCGACGACAGAAGAGACGACGACCGAAGAACCCGACAGAGTCGACCGGATTCTCACGCTCGTCCAGGAGGACCTCGATGCCGCGGTCAGGGCCTTCGCCGGTGTTGCGGCACCAGATGGTGGGTTCCACGACCTGAACGCGGCGATTTCGTTCCCCTTCGACGACGTTTCCGACTCGCTCTTCGACGCCCGCGGTCACCTCGGGACCCTCGAACAGTTCGAGTTGGACCAAGCACAACAGCGACGCCGCACCCAACTCCGACAGGCCCACTGGTTCCTCTGGTGGACCGGGCGGACGCACGAACGTCTCAATCAGGTTCTTCTTCGGACGAACAACGCGGTGTCACGGTTCTACGACGCCGAGTACGGCCGAATCGACACACAAGTCGCCCAAATCGGCGATGCGCTCGACGAGGCTACAGAGTCGTTCGACAGTCTGCTGGACGAATCAGACGCGAGCAGTTTGGACGCCATCACCGAACTCACACCGGACGACTACACGCGCAAAGTCGATTCGCTCGAGGCCGAACTCACACAGTTCGACACGTTTGGAGAGATGCTACTCACGATGCGGAATGCCATCAACCGACTCCAGCGTGGGTTCGACGAGTACCTCGGAAGTAGCTACGAAGACGCGACTGAGACGTTCTTCCGCGCCGCCGTCGCGTTCGAAGACGTCTCCGAAGCCCTCTCTGACCTCGACCCCATCGTCGCCCTCGAAACCCCTCTCGCAGACTTCGTCTGTCTGTCCGATGCACTCGCACAGGGGAGCGACGTCCTCGGCGAAGCGGCGACTGCCGGTGACCTCGACATTCCCGAACGCCAAACCGACAAAGAGGACGAGGCGAGAACCGCGTTCGAGAGTTGTGACCTCGTGATGGAACGGGTTCCCATCGTTCCGGCGTTCTTCGACGAACTTCCCGAGGAGCGAACGTGAGGCGTTCGTCGCCCTCGTAGATGCACTGAACCGACGAACTTAGTGGAGCGTAACCCAACGGGTAGACGACTGAATGGACCGAATCTCTGCCATCCGAAACATCGAAGACGCCATCCGCGACTTCGAGTCGGGTGAATCTGACCTCGCCAGCACAGAACGACGCGTCGTGACCGTCCTCCGAACGTTCGCGACCGAATTCGAGACGGACACGGGCGACGCGACGCTCGACGCGTGGAAAGCCGTCGGCGACGAGCGTGCAGACGGTCTCGTCGTGCTTGCAGCGAGCGAGGACGACGCGCGGACACGCGTCGCAGACTTGCTGGCCGACAGTACGGATGCCGCGGACGACGTGACGTTCTCCGTCGAACGCGTCTGAGACCGTTCGGGCGCTGTCGAACGATTTTTCTTCCGACTCTGTGACCGACACGCAGTGCTGTTGGTCGTGACTTACTCGCAGGCGGCGCGGACGACGCTTCGAAACATCTGCCGGACTCACGAGGACGTCGTCGTCCGCCGACTCGGGCGTGCCGCCCTGTTCGAAGAGACGGAGTTGGCCGCTTTCCTCGCGCTTCGCCTCCGTGAGAAGCACGACGCCGACGTACAAATCGAACAGACGGAACCATTCAACGAGTTCGCTGCCGTCCCCGAATCTGTCCGGAACGCTGCCGAGGCCTACGAGTCACGCGAGTCGCCAGCGACGCCGTACAGCAAGTTCGCCGTGGGAACCGACCATCCGTCTGCCGACGCGATGCGTGATAGAGAGCTATGAAGGTCTCCCTTCCCGATGGAACTGTCCGTACCGGTCGGGGTATCGACCTCTCGGTGTTCGACGTTACCACTGATTCTATCCTCTCTGCGATTCGTGAACCCGGCCCGACGGAAGATGGCCTGCGAATCGAGTGTCCCGAACCGGGACCATCTCACGACAGACTCGCCCGTGTCCCACTTTCGAACCCGACACGTGGCCACGTGCTCGCCGCAGTCGGTCGCTCTCGGGGGATGGAGACCGGCGTCGACGACGAACTCGGCCGACTCGAAGCGCGTCTCGCCGAGCACACGGCGAGTGACGACGCGTCGACCGTCCAGCAACGTCGCACGGCACGCCGCCGGGTCGCCGACGCGGGAGACGACGAGACTCGTCTCCGGGAGCGTGCGGCGACGCTTCGGGGCCGGTTGAACGCCCACCGTGAGGCTGGCGACGACGAGGCTATCGCTGCCACTCGGTCAGAACTCGTCGACGTGACGACGAAACTCTCCGAAGTCGAGACCGAACGTATCGCCGCCGAACAGCGACTCGACGCACTCGAACGCGGTGCGCGTCGGACCCGCGATAGCCGAGACGAGCGACTCCGCCTCAGCGACGCGATAGCGAACCGGCGGCGGGATGCTCGTGCTTACTTCGTGGACGTGTTAGGAGACGAATTCGACGCGGTGGTCCGCGACCTCGAACCGGACTGCTCAGGGAGAACTCCCGTAGACCCGGTCGTCGTGTCACTCGCGGCTATCACCATGGCCGACCTCGACGCGCCAGTCGTCTCGACGTGTCGGTTCTTCCCCGACGTCAAGACTGCGGCGCGCCGTCTCGGGACGCCGGTCATCTGGGTGTGAGGCGTCGCGGCCGTTCGTTTATATACGAACACGAGGCCATCCCCGATATGCACTCGACTGTCGACCTCTCACTCACCGACGGTATCGTCCTCGTGACCGTTCGGCTCGACAACCCCGCGCCGGTCGCCCAACGTGTTCGCCTTCGAAACCGACTCGACGGGCTGGTGCTCCCGCCGCGTCGTGGGGGCGTCCCGGAACCCGGATGGGACGACACCGGATTCGACGGCGTCGTTCCCGCCGATTCAACAGTCGCCCTCGGGTACGCCTGTCCGGTAGATGGCGATTTCTCACTCGACGACGACTCAGACCACTCGGCCGTCGTCGCGGTGACGGCTCTCGGAAGGGCGTCTGAGACAGACGCGTCTGTGACTGCGACACCCGACGCTGCAATCCGAACACTCGGTGCGGCGTGCCCACCCGCAGATGCGGTTCCGGTGGTGACACGCGACACTGCACTGCCGAACAGTAAGGTCGATGCCAGCAGCGAGGACGAGGAAGGAGACACCGAGAGTGAGGAGAGATTCGAGCAGAACGAGGGAGTAGACGAAAAACACGACTCGGTCGACAGTCCACACGAATCGACCGACGACGACGTCGCTGCCGCCATCGATGACACCCTCGACGACTGTGGGTCGTCGCCGACTCACTCTCTCGACGACGACTTCGTGTCGTTCCTCGCCGCCGCAGAACGCCGCATCTCGCTGGCCGAACGACTCGACGGGGCATCAGTTCGTGAGGCCGCGAGCGTGCTCGAACACTCGTCGGTACGTGTCGCGACACTCGACTCACTCGCTGCCGACCGTGCGCGCCTTCGGCGTCTCGCCGAGCGAGCGACGAAACTCGCCGACCGGGCGGCCGACGCCGACCCAGACGTGGACGCACTTCGGAGTATCGCGTGATTCTCGCCGTCGTCTCCGGGAAGGGTGGCGTCGGAAAGTCGACGCTCTCGTTCGAACTCGGTGCGGCGTTGGACGCTGTCGTCGTGGACGCCGACCTCGGGATGGCGAACCTCCCGTACGCACCGGGACCGGACTTACACGACGTTCTCGCTGGTCGTGCCGACCCGATAGAGGCGGTCCGCGAGGGCGCACCGGTCAGGCTACTCCCGTGCGGGCGGACGCTCGCCGGTGCGCGGGCGGCGGACGTGCGTCGACTCGCCGACACGCTCCGTGCCGTCGAGGCCACTTACGGCGACGTCGTCGTCGACTGCCCGGCCGGGATGCGGGCCGATGCGGGCGTCCCCCTCGCCGTCGCCGACGCCTGCCTCGTCGTCGCATCACCGAAGCGCTACGCCCTCGCTGATGCGGTTCGGACCCGTGAACTCGCACGTGAACTCGACTGCGGACTCGCCGCTATCGCGGTCAACCGCGTCGTCGACGACCCACCACTCGACGCCTTCGCGAACGTCATGGGTGCTCCTGCGACGGCGATTCCCGCGGACTCGCGTCTCAGTACGTCGGTCGAGCAGTTCACGCCAGTCGTCTCGTCGGCACCCGATAGCCTCGTCAGTGCGCGGATTCGAGAACTGGCGTCCGCAGTTCGCGTCTGTCGTCAGTAAGTAGGGTGAGTCGTCGTCGGTCGGGTGTTGGTGATTCGATTCTGAGTGAACGAGAGTCTCAGTCGCGGAGGGCAACGTACGTCTTCCGGAGCGTCACGGGCGTCACGTCGGCAACCGCTGCAGCAGCGGTCTGGGTACAGTTCGCACCGAGGTCACGGGCCGCGGTGTAGAGACACGCCGCGGCGACCCCACAGGGGTTCTTCCCGGCGACGAGGCCGCGTTCCCGTGCTTCGGCGACGTACTCGCGGGCACGTCGCTCGACGGTGCGGTCGACGTCAAGTTTCGTCGCGAAGCGCGGGAGGTACTCGGTGGGGTCGGCCGGCGCGACGGGGAGGCCGAGGTCACGGTTGAGTGCGCGGTAGGCGGCGTGGTGCTCGGACTCGGTCGACTTCGACACCTCGCAGACCTCCTCGACGCTCCGCGAGATTCCGGCCACGCGGCACGCGGCGTAGACACAGGCGGCGGCGAATCCTTCTAACGACCGTCCGCGGAGGAGGTCTTCGTTCTGGGCAGACTCGAAGAGTGCGCACGCTTGGTCACGGATGTGATTCGGAAGCGAGAGGGCACTCGTCACGCGGCGAATTTCGGTGAAGGCGTACACCTGATTCCGCTCGCGCTTGGTCGAAATTTGCGCGCGCTTGTGTTGACGACGGAGGCGTGCGAACTGCCGACGCTTGCGACCTTTGATACGCGTCGACCGGCCAATCTCGGTCGAGAGGCCGCGGTCGTGACGCGAACGGGTTAGCGGTGCGCCAGTTCGGGCGGGGTTGCGGTCGTCGTCCGCAAACGACCGCCACTCGGGTCCGTGGTCGATGCGGTACTCCGAGACGACCAATCCGCAGTCCGAACAAACCGTCTCGCCGGCGTCGACGCCGAGGTGTCCGTCGCATTCTGGGCAACCCTGGGAGGAACGTGCCTTGCTCATCACAATTGAAAATCGGTCGCGAACGGGTATTTAAACACGGGACAAAACACCCCTGAATCGGGTCTCGCGGCTGCCTAAGCATACCGGTAACCGGTACGTTCTATTACCAACATCGATAATCGACAGCAACGCTTTTACACGATACGGCGAGAACTCCGAGCGATGGGGCTGTCGGATATCGCCGCCGAGGTGGAGACGACGACGACCGAACAGCGCCCGCGTTGCGTACCGACAGTCGACGATACCGGTGTTTCCCTCCGCGAGCGGTTCGAAACGCACGCAGACGCGCTCCCCTGTGCGCCTGCGGAAGCGGAGCGGGTTGTCGAAGCACACGGGTCGGGGACGTCAATCGGTGCCAGCGCGCGCGCCGCCGGTGTCGCTCCAGTCACGGCCGCGAAAGTCTTGCATTGCTGTGGTGAAGCGGGCGTCAACCCCCTTGCCCCCGAAGCGCGACGAATCGTCCGCGATTGGATCGACGGACACGTCTCGCGCGCCGACGCCCTCGAATTGACGCAGGCAGCGCCGTCGGAGTTCGCACTCGCGACGTACGTCGAGACGCACGACCCCATCGACCCCCTCGCCGAAGCAGTCGAGGGCGCGCTGACGGACCGTTCCGATGCGGCCGTCGCAAAGCGCGATTCACTGGCCGAAACCATGAGTTCGGTCACAGACTTACAGTTCTAACACGGGAACTCGCCTCCCCACCTCCCGTTTCGTCACTGCTCGCAGCGACAGTGTCGTCTGCTCGAATCGGCAGTCGAACGAGACAGCGACGGTCCCGAGTCTCCGAATTCAGCGACCGATGTTCGAGAACACGCCACCTGACTCGGCAACCGACGAGAGGTCGACGTCCAACAGGACCGCAGCAACCGACGAGATACCTGCCGCGAGTTCGGCGTCGTCGAGGCACGTCGGTGCGTCCGTGACGGCACACGATTCGCTCTCAGGGACGGCGACGTCGGCGTCGGGATGTGCTCCGAACGTCGAGACGACGGCGTCGATGTCTGCGCCAACGTCTGCCGCCCGCGCGGTGAGTCGGCCGATTGCGTCGGCACCGCGGTCGGTCGCCGGTGCGACGAGTCCAACCCGGTCGCACCTCGTCGCGGCGGCGATAGCCTGATTCGACGCGAGGAGCGGTGCATCCACGAGGACGAAGTCGAACTCGCTCGCCGCCTCGGCCAGTCGTCCCTCGAAGGCCTTCGCGGCGTCGGGCGTCATCGCACGCGCGAGACGTTCGAACGGCGCGGCGGCAGGGCACACTGCCACGCGACCCGACGCCGACGTCTCGATGTCGACCAGACCCGCCGCGAGTCGTTCGTCCGCCTCGTCGGTGACGAGCGCAGTTATGTCTGGGGTGAGGGTCCCCGAAACGTAGCCCGAGAGTCCCTGCGTCGCGAACGCGGCGTCGAGGACGGCCACGTCGTTGTCGTCGGTTGCGAGGGCCGCCGCGAGTTCCACTGCGAGTCGGGTCGTGCCCGCGCCACCGGTGGCGCCGACGAGTGCTACTGTGGTAGGATTTGACATACGCCGAGTGGTCCGGTCCTCAGATTAATACCTTCGGTCAGTCTATCGATTTTGAGACCAAGAGTGACCGGCGCGCTCGAAAATAGTCGAGTCGCTTACGATTCCGAGATGGCCGCTTCGATGTCGTCCATCTCGTCGTCAGAGAGGTCCGGCACGTCGCCGGCGACGGCGTGGATGGGGTTGCCGCCGTCGTCCTCGAACCGGGGGACGATGTGGACGTGGACGTGTTGGACTTCCTGACCGGCGGCGGGACCGTCGTTGATACCGACGTTCGCCGCGTCAGCGTCGACTGCCTCCTCGACGCGGGGGACGAGTTCGTCGACGGTGCGGAAGAGGTCCGCCGAAACCTCGGCCGGCAAGTCGTCGAGGCGGGCGTAGTGGTCCTTCGGCACGACTAGCGTGTGTCCCGGCGCGAGGGGGTTCACGTCGAGGAATGCCAGCGAGTGTTCCGTCTCGTGGACGATTCGGCCGGGGATGTCGCCGCCGGCGATGGCGCAGAAGATGCAGTCGGACATGGATTGTACGTCGATTTCCGAGGAAAAGAAAGTTCGGACAGATTGGTGATTATCGTTCTGTCCACCGAGATGGCCGGACGAACCAGACTCGTCTCGATGATTGGTACTGCTTAGTGAGTTCGTCTTACTATCGAATGTCTGTCTCGATACTCAATCTACGCCGAATTTCTGTCAGAATCCAAATAGGATTTATACTGATGTTCGAAATACATTTCTTTGCCCAGAGGAGCGGAATTCCTCGGGGTATGGAGCACGAACGATGGCAAATCACGACACTAAAACCGAACTCAGTCGGCGACGCGTCCTCAAAGCGGCGGGGACGACAGCAGTCGTCGGTGGGTTCGCCGTCGGTTCAGCAGCAGCGACGAAAGACAACGGAAACGGTCCACCGGACAAGGCGGCGTGCGAACCGCCGTATTACCACGATTCCGACGTCGACGCCACTAACGTCGGAGACGCTCCTCAGCCGACAATTCGGGTCGACAATAAACTCGACTGTCCGCTGAAAATCAAACTGCTCTCGAACGGCGGGAGTTTCGACGGAAGAGTCGTCACCGTGGGTCCGAGACATTCCGGGTACAAAGGCAAAGACGACGGCTACCCGAACCAGACTGGAAAGTTGGTCAAACTCCCCGAATCCGACTGTGGAACCTCGATTACCGGACTGAAAGCGAAACTTCCACAGGCGAAGTCGTACTCCGCGGTCAAGAACTTCGGTACAGCGACGATTGGGGGCGAGGGCTGTAACGGAAACGGATAGGTGCGAGCCTTTCGGTTCACTCTGACACGTATTTTTTGAGAGGATACTCTGTCCCGAACAGCGCAGTTCGACCCGCCGTTCGAGTCCTGTGAGTTGGCACCGACTGGCTTCGACGGTCAAAACAGTATCTCCAGTCTAACGATTCCCCAGACGACGTGCCAGTTGGTGTAGTAGACCAGTCTGAACGCGTACATCGTGAGGAAGTCGTACCGCTCGAAGAGATACAGTTGAGTCAGGTTGATGGCGAACACGTTCAGGCCGACGTACACCGTGGACCAGAGCGGAACGGCTTCCGAAAACCCGAACCAGAGTTGGAAGGCAGGTTCGAGCAGTCCGACTGTGACGAGAACGACCCACAACCGGAGCGACCGGTCGGGTTCGCTGGCCAGTGAGGGGACGACGAGAAAGACAAGCGAGAACGGAAGGAGATGAAAGAGAATCTCGACGACGAACCCCATCGTCGGGTAGAACAGCACCGAGTCCGGGATTGGGACGTTGATGTCCGCAGGGAGGCCGGCGACGATATCGACAAGAATCATCCCCACAGCGAGGAGGGTCGGAAGAATGACGGCGAGGCTGAGGCGTTCTCGGAGGGGGCCGGGCGTGTACACCGCAAACCAGCCACGAGAGAGAACGAGCGTCACGAGTATCATCCCGAGGAGAGAGACACCGAGAATCGCGGCCATCGGGTCGAGACCACCGAAGTACGGACGAAACAGGGAGGGGTCCACGCTGGCCAGTACGCCGGCACAGCCCAGAATCGCGAGCGACAGAAGCACAAATAGAAGGTACTGCTGTCGAGTCTCCGCGAGTCGTTTCCTGAACCTGTCCATGTGAACTTCTCGCCTCCCCGTTCTGTGCCGTCTGGATGCGACGGGCAATGCTGGAAACGGTACGCGGTACCTACTACCGCTGTGGATATAGCGGTTCTACCGTTCGGGCAACACTCGCGCCAAGTCGTCGTAATACTCGTCTAACTCGTACCCCAAACGTGAGAGCCACACGTCCCGGTACGAAGGATGAAGCAGTGGGACGATAGTGTAGCCGAACCGGTCGCTCTCGACGGGTTCGAGGACGGTATCGAGGAACCCATCGAGCGTGATGTCGTCGAGCGAGAAGACGCTCTCGGTGGCGTGGCGACCGGTCGGAATCACCACGTCGGGACCGATAGTTTCGAGTTCGGTGACGAGGTGGTCGAGACAGTTCGCCTTCTCCTCCGCGCTGGGTGCCCGGTTCGACCCCTCACCGTCCGAGGGGAAGCACTTGACCGCGTTCGTGTAGAACACGCCGTCTTCGTAGCCCACGGTGGCCATCGTCTCGCGGATGCGTCGCCCCGAGTGCTGGGCCGTGTAGGACATCCCAGTCCAGTTGCCGCCTTGCCAGCGTTCTGCGTCCGGGTTGCCCGCGCCCGGTGCTTCGCCGACGACCAACACCGTGGCGTCGCTGGGTCCGACGCCCCACGAGATACGGTTGCGACACTCCACCAACGCCGGACACCGCGCGCAGTCGCTCTCCGTGACGAGTCTGTCGTCGGCGTCGGGGAACTGTGGGTCGGCCATGGAGATTCGTGGACCGACCGGTTACTCCGTCAGGGGGAGGACGATGCCGAAGATGATGGGCGAAAAGAGGACGAGCGCGATGCCAATCCACTCGGCGTCGAAGAACAGCGTTCGTTCCCACCCGGGAAGCTGTCCGCCGTGCATCGCCAGTGCGACTTTCGCACCGATAGCGCCGAACAGGAAGAGTGCGAGTCCGAGTCCAAGCCCACCTTTCGCCAGACGTGGGTAATCGAGGTTTCCGTAACGTCCCATAGCACTTCGAGATAGGGGAGAGGAGAAAATCGTTGCGAGAGAGTGTGTGGTCTGCTAGCGTTCGAGCGCGTCGGCGACGACAGGGGCGACAGACACGTCGCTGACCTCGCACTCGATGGTGTCGGTACCGATGACACGCTCGATACCGGCACGGCAGAGTTTCGTTCGGGCGTTCCGCGCGAGAAGTGGGTGGACGGTGGCACAGAAGACGCGCTTGGCACCGCCGTCGGCGAGGACGGAGACTGCCTCGCTCATCGTCGACCCGGTGGCGATGATGTCGTCGGTGATGACCACGTCGCGGCCCTCGAAGTCGGTCTCGCTCGGCGTAATCTCGACTTCCGTTCCGGAGAGGCGCACCTTCTCGAAGTAGTCCGTCTCGCCTTCGCCGTAGGCGTCACGGACGGTTTCGGCGATGTCGATAGCACCCGAGTCCGGCGAGAGGAAGAGTGGTTCGTGGAGGTCGGAGAGTGGCTCGGCCAGTTGGCCGGCGGCGTCGACGATGTCCACGGGCACGTCGAAGAAGTCGGCGACGGCGTCCTCGTGGGGGTTGACGAGGACGACGCGGTCGGTGGACGTACTCACGGCGCGGGCGACGGCGCGGGCGGAGATGGGGTGGCCGACTTCGAACGCCTTGTCCTGTCGGGCGTAGCCCATGTACGGGATGACCGTCGTGACCGCTTCGGCGCCGGCCTCGCGGACGGCGTCTTGGAGTTGGAGCAGTTCGATGTACGCGTCGTTGCTGCCGGTGCTGGCGACGATAGTGGCGGTGTCGGCGTCGAAACCGGGAACCGCGGCGAGAGTCTCCCCGTCCGGGAAGCGGTCGTACTCGACGGCCGCGATTGACTCGCCGAGTTCCGAAGCGAGTGCGGCCGTGAGTGCCTGTGATGATGCGCCGGGTACGAGCATACCCATCCGTCTCTCGTGGGGGGTAAAACCGCTTTTCGTTGCGTTCGGCTACGATGCGTGTCAGCGTGTCGCGGCGTGGTACTGTCGTATTCGTAGAACGAGAGAGAAATATGGTTCCGAATATGGTGAGTGTCTCTCGGTGCAGTTGGAGAATCACGACACGACCTGTCGTACGTTCACATCTCCATGCCCCTCGATTGTGACCATTACCGACTGGGTCGGATTGGTGATAAGGCTCTTCTCCGTCGTCCCATCTGCTGTGGTCGCAGTCAGAGTATACCGAATATCCGTTCTGAGTTTCGGTATCGTCTGTTGAGAGCTTTCGCCGGGCTCCAGCTCGATGTCGTTCGAGAACACCTGCTCACCGGACGAGTCGTTCGACACAGTAATCGATAACGTGGACTGCCTAGCAGATTGGTTAGACAGTTCTAGTGGAACGCTCCTCGTTCCGGTAACCGTACTCAGGCATCCGGCGCTCAACCCCACAACAGTAGGGATTGCAGCGAGACAGGTCCGTCGTTTCATTTACCGGCTGAACCTGGCAAATCATCAGACAAGTGTCTTGTGTAGAGGTGAGTGCCGAATTCACTCGAGCCTCAGGGTATGCACACCCCTCCTTACCGCACCGCCACACCCACCGCGTCCAACCCGAGTACCTGCGTTCGCCACTCGCCCTCGGTCATCTGCACGCAGAACGTCCCCGCGTCGGTCACGGCGTACGTCGCTCGGGCGTCGTGAGCGACGCCGACGACTGTCTCGTCCATCGGAATCGGGTCAGCGACCCACTCACCGTCTTCGAACGAGACGACGCCGTCAGGGCCGACGGCGTGGGCACGGCCGTCCGGCATCGACGCAACCACCGTCGTTCGCCCCTCGAATGCGTCCATCCACCCGTTTCCGAGGGTGTAGAGGCCAGACTCGGTTGCGGCGAGCGGTGTTCCGTCGGCACCGCCGAGGCGACCCGCCGGGTCGGACACGTCGTGTGCGTCGTCGAGGCCGACGTGCGTCAGACCGTCGTCACCGATGCGGTAGACGCCGTCCGCGGCGGCGACGAGACTCCCGTCGAGGGCGCGGACGTCGTCCACGTTTCCGAGGTCCGTCCACCCGTCTTCGTCGAAGTACGCGACGCGGCCCGACTCGGCGGCGGCGACCACGCGGTTTCGGTGGAATCCGACCGCCGTCGCGGGGCCGAAGTCGAGTTCGTGGTACTCGTCCGTTTGAACCAACAGCACGTCGTCGGCGGTTGCGACGGCGACTTCCCCCGGTGACCCGGCCACGTCCCGTGGGTCACAGCGGTGGTCGATGCGGAACCCGCCGACCAAGTCGTCGGAGACGTCGACGCTCACGACGCCCATCTCCGCCGCGACGTACACCGTCTGCTTGCCGGACTTGTCCGCGTACACCCGTTTTTCGTCGATGGAGAGGTCGAAATCAGCCATCAGTTGCTCCGGGGTTCGAGATGTGGTTCGGAAAACGTTGTGGTCGTTCTCAGGGGTCGGTGACAGCGTCGTCTCTGAGACACGCTGTGCTTCCCGACAACCGGTCTTCGAACTCGGGATTCTCGATGAGAACTCTGCACAAAAGGGATGGGGCAGTTCCCCCCACCACCAAGTCGCCACGACCGAGCGGGCATCTCGGTCCGGCGATGGCGCCGGCGTTTTCTGTCAGAGGCACCCCGGCGTTGGTACTTCCACGCACGTCGTATTAGTCTTGTTGGCTAGTTATCATTTAGTTCGTCTCATGGCTTCGTCTCGACGGTCGGTACGCCGTGAGAATCGTGCGCCGAGTGCGCGCACGCTACTCGGCACAGTCGCGACTACCGAGCATCGAACACGCGTCTCCGGTTCCGTCCGCATCCCGCGCTCACAAAAACTCTCGAACGTCCGAGTACCACATGTCGTGGTAGTCGAGTTCGTCTAGCCCCTCGGCCACGTCGACGGCGATGACGTGCCAACAGCGCTCGCCTTCGTCGGGGTCGAGGTTGTACATCGAGTCCTTACAGGTACACCCGCGGTCTTCGACCACGTACTCGTCGTCGTACCCGACGACTACGTCGAAGTCGCGGTAGCGCTTCACCCGTCGCTCAGAGACGGCCTCGATGGCCTTGATGCCCCGGTCACCGTGGGCATCGACGATGGCCTGCACGATTGGCGGCGAGAGGCGACCCGCCTCGGCGAGTGCTTCTCGCCAGTCGTCGACCGTGTCCACGTCGTCGCGTTCGCGGGTGCCGGACAAAACGCATTCGGTGCGGTGTCGACTCGTCGTCTCCGTATCGCATTGCACCGCGCCGCACCGCATCGCAACCGGTTTCCCCCCGCGCGGGCGAACGCGAGGTATGCACGTGAGCGAGGGAGGCGTCGACATCGAGGTGCCCGATGCCCGCGACGGGGCGTCCGAAGGGACCGGCGACGACGTCTTCTACAACCCCACACAGGAGTTGAACCGAGACGTCACGGTGGCCGTCCTCCGGGCCTTCCGTGAACGCGAACCCCGCGCCGAATCGTACCTCGACGCCATGGCCGCCTCTGGCATCCGTGGCGTCCGCGCCGCCGCCGAAGGGTACGACGTTACTTGCGCCGACCTCGACGCCGACGCCGTCGAACTCGCCCAGTCGAACCTCGACAACGCCGGCACCGGCGGCGAAGCGGTCCACCGAAACGCGAACGCCCTCATGTACGACTCCGTCTTCGACGTGGTGGACCTCGACCCGTTCGGGACGCCCATCCCCTTCGCCGACCCGGCGTTCGCCAACACGCGTGACCTCGTCTGCGTCACTGCCACCGACACCGCACCACTCTGCGGTGCGCACCAGAAGAGCGGGATTCGAAAGTACGGGTGCGTCCCGCAGAACACCGACTACCACCCCGAGATGGGCCTCCGCGTCCTCGTCGGCGCGATGGTCCGAACCGCCGCCCGCTACGACAAGGCCGCCGTCCCGATTCTTTCGCACGCGACGCGCCACTACGCGCGAACGTACCTCGAACTCGACGACCGGGCGACGAAAGCCGACGAACTTCTCGAATCGACCGGGTTCGTCTACCACTGTGAGGACTGTCTCCACCGCGAGGCCGAGTATTCCCTCGTCGCCCACCCGCCGGAGGCGTGTTCCAACTGCGGGTCGACACGAGTTCTCGAAGCAGGCCCGATTTGGCTCGGTCCCATCTCCGACACCGACTTCGTCGAATCCGTCCGCGCCGAAGTAACCGACGACTTCGGCACCGCCAAACGCGCCCGTGGCATGCTCGATACCCTCGCCGTCGAACTCGACACGCCGACGCACTTCGACCAGCATCGTCTCTGCAAACTCTGGGGTCGGTCCGCCTCGAAGATGGAGGTGTTCCTCGACGCCGTCCGCGACGCAGGATTCGACGCGACGCCGGCACACTACCACGGTACTGCGTTCAAGACGGACGCGACTGTCGCAGAGATTCGCGAGGCGACTGCACATCTCGACCCCGAAGCGTAAGGGCGCAGAGCCTTCGTATCCGGATTCGAGATAGTTTCTTTTCCTTCCGTGTCGTTGACGTGATACGTGAGCGCACAGATTCGAAACCTCGTCCCCGTCGCACGGTCAGTCGTCGACACGATTCGTGAGAAGGAGATTTCCTTCCTCGCGGCGAGCATCTCCTACTACACGCTCGTCTCGCTCATTCCACTTCTCGTCCTCGGTGTCCTCGTCGCCACTGCTGTCGGCGGCGAAGAACTCGAGATGCAACTCACCGCACTCATCGAGCAGTATCTCGTTCCGACGGGGCAGAACCTCGTCGAACAGGCCCTCACCGACCAGACTGGGCAGGGGAGCGTCGGGTTGGTGAGTCTCGCCCTCACCGTGTGGGGTGCGCTGAAACTCTTCCGCGGACTCGACATCGCCTTTTCGAGAATTTATGGCTCGGAAGCAGGCGGTATCCTCGACCAAGTACGCGATGGCACCGTCGCCCTCGTGAGCATCGGTGTCGGGACGATTGGCGTCGCCGTCTTGACCCTCGCCCTCGGCCTTCTCAACGTCCCATTTATCGAGTTCTTCTCGCCGCTTCTCCTCTTACTCACGCTCTGTGCCGCGTTCTTCCCCCTCTACTACGTCTTTCCGGACGCCGGTCTCACCCCACGACAGGTCGTTCCGGGGACGATTTTTGCGGCCATCGCGTGGACACTCCTCGGAATCGGATTCGGTATCTACGCGCAAATCGCCGGGGCGTCTGTCGCGGGGGCACTGGGGTCCATTTTACTCCTCGTGACGTGGTTTTACTTCTCCGGACTCACGCTCCTCTCCGGTGCTGTCATCAACGCCGTCCTCGCGGGCGTCGTCGGTGAAGACAGTCCCTCGGAACCGGGCGACAGGTCGGGGGGACTGGGCGCAGTGGACCGGCAGGTACAACATACGGGAGGCCGACATGATGCTCATACGGATATGAGCGACGACCGAGGTGACACAGATGGTCCGCGGACGGGCGACGACGCCGGTGACGACGAGTCTGCCGGTGCGTCCGTCTCTCCGCGCGGCGCTCCCGATATCGAGGAGTTGGAATCGCAGGTCGAAGAACTCCGTGCGGACCTCGATGCGTTCGAGGCCGACGTAACCGAACGGACTGTCGAGAAGCCGAAACTCGAAGAAGAGTTGAAGCGGTACGTTCGCCGTCGGGTGCGCCGTGGGAAAGCCCGTGGCTGGGGACCGTATCTCGTCCTCCTCTACGGCGTCGTCCTCACCCTCGGCGCGTTCTACTACCTCCAGTCGGACCTCATCGCGGTCATCGCGATGCTCATCATCTTCCTGTCGACGCTGGGGCTCTACGTCCTGTTCGTCATGTTCGGCATCGGCCTGAACGTACTCGGCGTCCCCGGACGCGCCGTGGACGCGGTCCGTGAACGTCGGGGCTAATCATGTTCCTCCTCCAGACTCGCGGCGTCGGTGAGACGGTGCTGACAGACCTTCCGGACGTCGTCGTCTTCCTGTTCGGCCTCGTCACCCAACTCGGCGACCAGTGGTTCTTCTTCGTCGCGTTCACCTCGCTGTACTGGGTGTGCTGGCCGCACATCTCCGAACGTCCACGCCGGACAGCGGCGTCGTTCGTCGGTCTCGCACTCGGGTCGCTGGCGCTCGTCACCGCGCTGAAAGTCGGATTCGCGCTCCCCCGGCCACCGACGGCGGCACTCGCCGCCGCCCCTGCGTGGCCAGACCCGTTGGCCGACCTGTTCGTCTCGTTCACTACCGACGACGGGTTCGGGTTCCCGAGCGGTCACGCCCTCGGGACGACAGTCGTCTACGGCGCTGCGGCCGTCGTCCTCGACGTGTGGGACCGACGCAAGCGTATCCTCGCTGCCGCAGCAATCGTCGGCACTGTCTCGCTCTCCCGCGTCGTCATCGGCGTCCACTACGGCGTGGACGTCGTCGTCGGCGTCTTCCTCGGCCTCGTGGTCCTGAAGGCAGTCTTCACTATCGCCGCCGCGGACGACGCCCTCGGTCATCTCGACCCGCGACGCCTGTTTGCGCTCGCCGCTGCCCTCGCCGTACTGGCGCTCGTGGTGACCTTTGCGACGGGTGTCCCGCACCACGGTGAAAACGCTGCTGCCGCCCTCGGCGGGGCACTCGGTGGCTTCGTCGGATGGTCGCGTCTCAGCGACCACGAGTCGCTCCCCACGCTGTCACCGCCGGTCGCACTCGTCTCGTTCTTCGGGGCGGGTGGCCTCTGGGTCGCGGCCGACGCCCTCGACGCACCGATTCCGGTCGTGGTGCTCGCGACCGGTGCTGTCGTCGCGTTCATCCTCGTCGCACCGCAGTTGCAGATGCGGTTCGTCGGCGACACCGTCGCACAGCGTGCGGACTGACTCGGGAACGCTTGCTCTTCTCTCTCTTCGTCGCTCGCCGCTCCCTACGCCTCGTCAGAACCCGAGAAGCTTCGCGACACCGACTGCGATGAAGACGACTCCGAGAAAGCGGAAGGCGTAGCCTCCCGTCTCGGACGACCGAGCGCCGTCGGTAATCGGACCAAACCGGCGTGCGAACAGCATGTCCTCCGCGAAGACGAACAGTACCACGCCGAACACGACGAAGACGAGGTCCGCGAAGATGGTCATCGTCCCATCCTCTCTCCGGTCGGACATAAGCCCGGCCCCGCCGCTCTCGGTTGTGAGCGTCGAAAAATAAGCGACTGTTGCGGGTTCGTCGCGTTTAGAACGTCTCGAGGTAGCGGTCGAGTTCCCACTCGGAGACCGAGACGAGGTAGTCTTGGAACTCGGAGCGCTTGGCTTCGACGAACTTCTCGAAGACGTGGTCACCGAGGGCTTCCTGGATGACTTCGTCCTCTTCGAGGGCGTCGACGGCAGCGCCGAGGTCCTTCGGGAGCGTCTCGATGCCGTACTCTTCGCGCTTCGCTTCGTCGAAGTCGTAGATGTTCTCACGGACCGGGTCGGGGCACTCGAGGCCGCGCTCAATGCCGTCGAGGCCGGCGTGGATGAGCGCCGCGAGGGCGAGGTACGGGTTACAAGACGGGTCGGGGAAGCGAGCCTCGATACGCGATGCGGCCGGCGTGCGGGCGGCCGGTTTGCGGATGAGCGCCGAGCGGTTGCGGTCGGACCACGCGATGTAGACCGGTGCTTCGTATCCGGGAACGAGGCGCTTGTAGGAGTTCACCGTCGGGTCGGCGACGGCCGTCACTGCGGGCGCGTGGTCGAGGATACCTGCGGTGAACTGCTTGGCAGTCTCGCTCAGGTTGAACTCGTCGTCCTCGTCGTGGAACGCGTTCTCGCCGTCCTGGAACAGCGAGATGTGCGTGTGCATGCCGGACCCGTTGATGCGGGCGATGGGCTTGGGCATGAACGTCGCGTGCAGGTCGTGTTCGGCCGCGATGGCGCGGACGACAGACCGGAAGGTTGCGACGTTGTCGGCCGTCGAGAGGGCGTCGTCGTACGTGAAGTTAATCTCGTGTTGACCTTCGGCGACTTCGTGGTGCGACGCTTCGATGTCGAAGCCCATGCTCTCGAGACCGTAGATGATGTCACGGCGAACGTCGGACGCGAGGTCCTTCGGGGCGAGGTCGAAGTAGCCACCGGCGTCGTTCGTGACGGTCGTCGCGCGGCCGTTCTCGTCTTCTTCGAAGAGGAAGAACTCCGGTTCCGGGGCCGCGTTGATGTCGTAGCCCATCTCGTCTGCACGGTCGATAGCGCGCTTCAGGACACCGCGCGGGTCACCCTCGAACGGTTCGCCGGTGGACGTGTTGAACACGTCACAGATGAGGCGGGCCGCCGCGCTGTTTTCCTTCTGGCGCCATGGGAGGATGGCGAACGTGGACGGGTCGGGTTCGAGGCGCATGTCGGACTCCTGGATGCGAACGAAGCCGTCGATGGACGAACCGTCGAAATAAATTCCCTCTGTGAACGCCTTTTCGGCCTGCGAGGCCGGGACGGAGACGTTCTTTACGGTACCGAGAATGTCGGTGAACTGGAGGCGCAGGAAGTCGACATTCTTCTCTTCGATTTCGTCGATGACTGCCTGTGCTTCCGCGCTCAGACCACCATCGGTTCGTACGTTTTCTTCCGTCATTTTCCTGGACATACGATTCGAACACGCGAACTATAAAGACCTTTCCGCTTAATGCAATTCCCCGCGTGTCGCCACAGAATTGGATATTCGTAAAATTCTAATGCCCCCGGACGGACTTTCAATGTAATGACGTACGAAAACCTCGATGCGAAGCTCATCAACGCACTCCTCGGCGATGGTCGAGCGAGTCTGCGAAGCCTCGCCGAAGAACTCGACGTGTCGGTGACGACTGTCTCGAATCACCTCCGTGACCTCGAAGACGAAGGCGTCATCGAGGGGTACACCCCGCGCGTGAACTACGACGCTCTCGGCTACGACGTCACCGCCATCATCCAACTGAAAGTCGAGGGGTCGGCGCTCGTCGACGTGACTGAGCGACTCCGCACGGAGAAGCAGATGATTTCGGTGTACGAGGTGACTGGCGACTACGACATCATCGCCATCGGCAAGTTCCGCGACACAGATGGCATGAACACACAGATTAAGAAGTTGCTCACCGACGTCGACATCCGCGAGTCGAACACGTCCGTCGTGCTCAACGCCGTCACGGAGAACGAACAGTTCCAACTCGATATCGACGAGTAGGTCAGACGATTCGCGTTTTCACGTCTCGCATCTCTTCGCGGCAGTAGGGACACCGATACCGCGTGTCGAATCCTGCAGCACTCGTTCGCGTCGTCGTCTCTATCTCGTGGACGCCGACGTCGCGTCCACACGTTCTACACTGAACCGCTGGCATCGAAGGAGACTCTCGCTGAAGCGTCGATAAATCTGGTGGCTACGTGAATTTGTGTCACAACCGTCCACCGTGTTCGAAGGGCACCATTTCGTGTGGAAATTCCTGAATTTCGTCGATGTATGACGTTCGTCTGACGGGATTGGTCGAATAGACCGTCGGAGTCTTCGAAGGGTACTGTTTCGACTGGAGACTCGGAGACGTAACGCACTTACCCCCGAGAATCCCAGAGATGAACTACTGGTTCTCGGACGACACTCGACCCAGTACGGAGTCCGTCGGTCGAACTCAAGCGACCGTTCCGTCGCTCTCCACCACGCCGAATCAGTTCCCTCGGTGTCGTCACAGTACGCGAGACACCAGAGAGGGCTCAGAAGTCGTCTTCGAACACGAACGTCCCATTGCGCTGGACGACGTCCCCGTCGAGTTCGATGGTCGAATCCTCGGACATATCGACGAGCATGTCGAGGTGGACGGCACTCTCGTTTCCTTTTCGTCCGTCCGGGACGTTCTTCTCCATGGCCTTGCCGAGGGCGAGGTGTATCGTGTCTCCCATCTTCTCGTCGAAGAGTATGTTGGAGGTAAAGCGGTCGATGTCGCGGTTCATGCCGATGCCGAGTTCTCCAAGACGGCGGGCACCATCGTCCGTATCGAGGACTGCGTCGAGGATTTCCTGGTTCTTTTCGGCGCTGTAATCGACAACCTCTCCGTCTTCGAATTGGAGCCAGACGCCTTGGACTTCGCGGCCTTGTGCGAGTAGTGGCATGTCGAATAGAACAGTCCCTTCGACACTGTCTGGCACGGGTGCGGTGAAGACCTCTCCGCCAGGGAGATTGTTTTCTCCGAAGTCGTTCGCCGCAACCATCCCCTCGATGCTCATCGAGAGTTCGGTGGCATCGCCCGACCTGATGCGAACTTCGTCGGCCTCGTTGAGCAAGTCGACCATCTGTTGTTGGTGTTCCCGCTGAGCGTCCCAGTCTTTGTTGACCGCACTGTAGACGAACTCCTCGTACGCGCCGGTGCTCATCTCGGCGAGTTGTGCGTTGCCCGGCGCAGGGAACTGGGTGACGACCCAGCGCGTGCGTCTGACCTCTTCGCTCAACGGCTTGTTCACCTGTTGGTCGACCATCGTCTTTTTCGAATCAATGTCACTGTTCTCGAAGGAGTTCTCCCCGGCACGGATGGAGATGAGGGCGTCAGCCTGCTTTAACGCGGCCAACTGCGCTTCATTCAGCGTCAGTTCTTCCCGGTCAATCGTACGCATGTACGCGCTGTGTGCGCGACTGTCGTTCGCTATCGTCGTCGGACGTGCGCCTCGTTCGCCGAGTTTCTCGTACAATGCCACGACGAGGTCTTCGGCCAACCCTGGGGCTGCGATGATGACACTATCGCCCGGATTGACGCTAATGCTATGGTCGACGAGAACCGCTGCGTGTTGCTGAATACGGGGGTCCATGGTCGCACCGTCTCGCCGGGGTCAAAAAGTCGTTCCCAGAACCACATTTCTGATACCCCAGAATCACTTTTGGCCCATCTGCCTTCTGCAGGCCAGAAGTCGTCTTCGAACACGACCGTCCCAGTTCCACTTTTTCCGGGTGTTCGCTACGCTCACACCCGCAAAACCTGGAGGAAAAAGCCGACACCCCGATTAGAAGTCGTCTTCGAACACGAACGTCCCGTTGCGCTGGACGACTTCCCCGTCGAGTTCGATGACAGAATCCTCGGACATGTCGACAATCATGTCCACGTGTTCGGCGCTCTCGTTGACTTCGTTGTCGTCGCCGACCGTCTCGGGGTACGCGGACCCGACGGCCATGTGGACGGTGTCACCCATCTTCTCGTCGAAGAGCATGTTGTAGGTGAACTGGTCGATGTTGCGGTTCATGCCGATACCGAGTTCGCCGAGGTAGCGGGCACCCTCGTCGGTGTCGAACACGCCGTCGAGAACTTCCTCGTTGCGTTCTGCGGAGTAGTCGACGACTTTCCCGTCTTCGAACGTGACGCGGACACCCGTGATTTCGCGGCCCTGGCGGTACAGTGGCAGGTCGAAGTACACCTCTCCCTCGACGGAATCCTTGACGGGCGCGGTGAACACTTCGCCGCCGGGGAGGTTGTGTTCGCCCTTGTCGTTGATGGTCGTGTTGCCGGCGACGCTCATCGTCACGTCCGTCTCGTCGCCCGATTTGATGCGGACTTCGTCGGCGTCGTCGAGGAGTTCGACCATCTGTGCTTGGTGTTCGGCCTGCTTCTCCCAGTCGAGACTGACGGCGTCGTAGACGAAGTTCTCGTACGCCTCGGTACTCATGCCGGCGAGTTGGGCACTCCCCGACGCCGGGTACTGGGTGAGACACCAGCGTTTCTGGAGCGCTTCGACCTGAATCGGCTTGTAGGCGCGTTTCCACGCCGCGTTGGTCGCGGGGTCGATGTCGCTTTGTTCCGTCGCGTTCGTCTCGGCGCGGACGTTGATGTACACGTCGGACGCCTCGATGAGCGCGAGTTGGTGGTCCGGCGTCTCGAACTCGTCCGTCTCGGACGCGCGGAGGAACGCGCGCCCGAATCGCGGGTTGCTGTCGATGTTGACGGCGTACGCGCCGCGCTCACCGACGAGTTCGCAGATGGCGGTCACGAGGTCTTCGGCGACGGCAGGCGCAGAGATGACGACGTTGTCGCCCTCCTCGACGCGCGTCGAGTGGTCGACGACGGTCTGAGCGTGTTCGCGGATACGCGGGTCCATACCGCGTCGTGTGTGTCCCCGGGGCAAACACCTTTCGAACCGCAAATGTTGCCACCACGAACCGGGACTCGAACAGACCACCGGCTATTTCTCACTCGGGGCGGTCTCTTCGCGCAATGATAGACCTCCGAAGTGACACGGTGACGCTCCCCTCCGACGAGATGCGCGTCGCCGCCCGCGACGCTGACGTCGGTGACGACGTGTACGGCGGCGACCCGACTGTGAACGAACTCGAAGCGCGTGCCGCCGAGTTGGTCGGCATGGAAGACGCCCTGTACGTTCCCTCCGGGACGATGGGGAACCAAATCGCCGCCCGCGTCCACACTGACCCCGGACAGGAAGCACTCGTCGACGCCAAGGCCCACGTCTACAAGTGGGAAGTCGGCGGGTTCGCCCAGTTGTCTGGCCTACAAGTTCGGGCCTTCGACGGCGGTGAACGCGCCGTTCCCACGCCCGAACAGGTCCGCGAGCACGCGCGAGAGGAGTCGCTTCACGTCGCCGGGACCGGCGTTCTGTGTCTCGAAAACACACACAACGCCCGCGGTGGTGTCGCCATCCCGAAGGCAGATATCGACGCGGCGGCCGAGGCGGCACACGAACTCGGCGTTCCCGTCCACCTCGACGGTGCACGCGTGTTCAACGCCTGTGTCGCCCTCGACGCGGACCCAGCGGCGATGACCGAGAACGTCGATTCCGTGATGTTCTGTCTCTCGAAGGGCCTCGGCGCACCGGTCGGGTCGATTCTCGCAGGCAGTGAGACGTTCATCGAGCAGGCGACGCGCGTCCGCAAGCAGTTCGGCGGTGGGATGCGACAGGCCGGCATCATCGCGGCACCCGGTCTGGTCGCTCTCGACAACGTCGACCGACTGGCCGACGACCACGAGAACGCCCGAGTGCTCGCCGAAGGCCTCGACGCCGTCGAGGGGCTATCGGTTCCGGCGCCCGATACGAACATCGTCGTCGTCGACTCCGAAGGTGCCGGTTTGACCGCGGAGGAGTTCGTCGGCCTGTGCGACGACGTGGGCGTCCTCGGCGGGACGTTCGGCGAGTACCACACTCGATTTACGACGAACCTGAACGTCTCGCGTGCGGACGTCGAAGACGCAGTCGAACGCGTCGCCGAAGCGGTCCAGTCGCAGTAATCGAATCGGTCGCTGTCGGTGGCACACGCTCACGGTACGAGCGCGGCCAGAAGCCAGAACAGGCCGAAGGCAATGAGACCGAGACCCCAGTTCTGTGCTCGCTCACGATGTCTCCGTTTCGCCGTCTGCGGTTTCTCTTCCCACGCTTGAGCACTCACGAAACTCCGCATCTTCATCGGGCGACTGTAAGTGTAGATGCCGCCGGCGACAACGATGAGTGGTGGAACGAGTGCTGCCAGACGCATCTCACAGTTCGGGTTCGATGTAGACGAAGTGGACTCGGTCGTCCGCTTCCTTGAGTTTCTTCTCGATAGTAGAGATGTGTTCGTCTATCTCTTCGGTGTCGAGTTGGGGGTCGAAACTAACGTCGAGTGCGAGAAGCAGTTTCTCGGGGCCGACGTAGGAGGCGCGGAATTTGTCGACGTGAGTCACGTGCGGGTCGTTTCGGACGAGTGCTCGCAGTTCCTGTTCTTCGCGGGTGGGGACACTCTCGCCGATGAGCAGTCGCTTGTTCTCCCACGCCAGTGCGATGGCGAATCCCATGAGGAGGATACCGATGAGGAGGGCTGTCGCCGCGTCGTACACCTGATTCCCCGTGAGTTCGGTGAGGCCGATACCGACGAGCGCGAGCATCGCACCGACGAGTGCGACGGTGTCCTCGGTGAACGCCGTCAGGGTGGTCACGTCGCTCGTCTCGCGGAACGCTTGGACGAGGCCACTCCACTCGTACTCCTCGATTTGGCGTCGGAGTTCGGCGTTCGCCTTCACGAAGGCGTAACTCTCGAACGCGATGGCACCGAGGAGGATGGCGACGTTGACCCAGATGGGACGAACCTCCATCCCGAACAGGAGGAGACTCTCCGCACCGCCCCCGTGGGCCGGGTGCATCAGCGCGTCGTATCCGTGTTTTGCGGACTCCCACCCGGCGATACCGAAGAGCATCACGGAGACGAGAAACGAGTAGAAGAACTGCGCTTTACCGAACCCGAAGGGGTGTTGGCGGGTCGCCTTGCGACTGCTGTACCGGATACCGATGAGCAAGAAGACCTGATTCCCGGTGTCGGAGATAGAGTGGTACGTCTCCGAGAGCATGGAGGGGCTTCCAGTGGCGAGAAATCCGAGGAATTTGAGAATGGCGATGGCCCCGTTGGCGAAGAGGGCCGCGACGACGACCGACGTACTGCCTGCCATGTCGTGGGCCACTCCCCCCGGGCGGATAGATGTTCCGCCACGCTCACATGTCGCGTTCCACCCCCAGTCACACGCGCTGTCTCCCGGTCGCAGTCGGTAGGTTTCAATCTCTTCGACACGTAGGCCGGGTATGCTCGTCGTCGTCTCCGACACCCACAGTACAGACGGCCACCGCCTCACGAATCGTACACTCGACGCGGTCCGCGACGCCGACCTCGTCGTCCACGCGGGTGACTTCATGCGCGAGTCCGTGCTCGACGCCTTCATCGACGAGTCCGAGGAGTTCCTCGCCGTCTACGGCAACAACGACGGCCCGGAGATTCGCGCCCGAATTCCCGAAGCCCGGAACTTCACGTACGGCGGCGTGGAGTTCGCGGTGACGCACACGCGTCGCGGCGGCGGGACTGCCCTCTCGCTGTTCGGTCGTGAACGCGGTGCTGACGCCGTCATCTTCGGCCATAGCCACCGGCCAACGTTCGACGGAACGGGTGAGATTCCGCTCGTCAACCCGGGGAGTCACGCCCAACCGCGGGGGAACCGGCAGGCGCACGCCGAGTTCGAGGAACTTCCGGACGGTGGTCTCCGCGGGCGACTCGTCACGGTTGATGGCGACGTGTTTCAGACGTTCCGTGTGGTGCCCGGCGGGCACTGAACACGGGGTGTTCCGGTGGAGGGCCGGGAGAATCAGCGGGAACAGGTGGAGGGCCTGTTCTGGGCGTTCCGAGGCCACGTCGAAGCGGGGGCGACGGGGGGCAGGGGCGCACGTTGGGGCAAGGAACCCGTCGTCGTCTGGCTCGACGTCGCCTCGTACTCACTCGTATGAGAGGACAGGTCAAATACGCACCGTAAGCTAAAACAGGTGTTTTAGTCACGGAGGACGCCGAGTGCGACCCACGCCACGAGGACGGTTAGGCCGCCGAGGAAGAACAGTGCACCCGGCGACAACGACCCGAGCAGGTCGGCCGTCCCCGACGTCCCGTTCGTGAGTTGCATCGTCGCGTCGGTAGCCTGCTGGACCGCTGTCGTGGCTGGTTCGGCAGTCGGTTCGGCCGTCGCAGTCGGCGTGGAGGTGGGAAGCGGCGTCGAGGTGGCCGTCTCTGCGGCAGTTCGGGTGGCCGCTTCCGTCACCGTCTTGGTCGCTTCCTCGGCGGCGGTCTGAGTCGCGTCTGCCGACTCGGTCGTCGTCGCCTCTGCGATGTTGAACCCGCCGCCACCGTCGGAAGTGGTCGTCGCATCCGCGGCAGTGGTCTGTTCGCCACCGGTCGCGTTCACGTCTCCACTCTCTCCGGTGAAGGATACGTCGGGTTCGCTGGCCGTCGATTCGTTCGCCCCGCCGGCACCGCCGCCCCCAACGTCAGCACTCTCCGCACCGCCACCGCTCTCTCCGCCGTCTGCACCACCGGTCGCCGCGAACGGGAAGACACTCCCCGTCCGCGCGAGGCGGTTCAGGACAGCCCCGCCGATACCGAGGACGCCGATGCCGCCGATGAGGCGAGTGAGCGCGCTCTTGAGACCGCTCGTGTCGTCTTCGCGTCCGGCGACGACGACGAGTGCACGGTCGGCGGGCGCGTACACGTTCATCTCGCGGCCTTTCTCGGAGTAGCGCGTATCCGTGACTTCGATGAGTCCCGCCTCGGAGAGGTTCCCGAGGTGGTACTGGACGTTCTGTAACGAGGTGTCGACGTCTGTCGCGAGGTCGGAGGGCGTCGCCGGAGACTCGTGGAGCGACGCGAGCACGGACCGGGCAGTCGAAGAGGAGATGGCACCGAGTAAGTCGTCGGCGTCGTCGCTGTCGAGGCCGATGACGCGGGGGTCCCGGTCGTCTGGGCCGTCGGTCGAGTCTCCGGAGTTGGAGGGGATGAGGTCGGCCATCTGTTTCTCCATTCATACCTTTTCAGCATGAGTGTTAATGTTCTGTGACGTTCCGACGCCGAAATGGCTATACCCGGTGCCCTCGGAATCCTCGCACATGACCGACCCTCTGGTCGTAGACGGCATCGTCGACTTTCTCGCCGGTGACCCAGTGTTCACTGGGTTGCTCGTCGTGATGTTGCTCTTCGTCTTCTTCGCGTATCTCCTCGTTCGACGGACACTCCTCGGACTGCGCGAGGGTTACGACGACGCAAGACGCCGCTAGAATGGTGTCGACCATTCAGGATGGAACACGGGTGGTGTTCCTGTGGTAGCGGTCGGGACGCTCCTCACACTCGCCGTCGCTGCACTCGCCAGTCTGTTCATGGCGTGGGCCATCGGCGCCGGGTCGTCGGGGTCGACACCCTTCGCGCCGGCAGTCGGTGCGAACGCCATCTCGGTCATGCGCGCCGGATTCATCGTCGGTCTCCTCGGGTTCTCCGGTGCCATCTTACAGGGCGCGAACGTCACGAACGCGGTCGGGACCGAACTTGTCGGCGGCGTCACGCTCAGCGTGACCGCGGCCGTCATCGCGCTTCTCACGGCGGCAATCCTCGTCGCTATCGGCGTCTTCGCTGGGTACCCGATTGCGACCGCATTCACCGTCACGGGCGCTGTGGTCGGCGTCGGCCTCGCGATGGGCGGCGACCCCGCGTGGCCGAAGTACCAACAAATCGCTTCGCTGTGGGTGCTCACACCGTTCGTCGGCGGCGGGGCGTCGTACGCGACTGCCCGGGCGCTTCGCTCCGAGCGGTTCTCCGAGGCGGCGACTGTCCCCGTCTTGGCGGGCATCGTCGGTCTCCTCGTCGCCAACATGGAGTTCGCCGGTCTCGGTGCAGACGGGTCGTCCGCGTCGATAGCACGCGCGTCCGCCGTCGACCTCGCCGGTGTCGGGTTCGGTGAATCAGTCTGGTTCGTCGCGAGTATGCTGTTCGTCGGTGTCGTCGCGGGGGCCGTCGTCACCCGGTGGATGCGCACCGACCCGGTTCGGGGGCAGCGTTGGTTCCTCCTCGTCCTCGGGGGCCTCGTCGCGTTCTCTGCTGGAGGCAGTCAGGTCGGACTGGCGATTGGGCCACTCGTCCCCCTCCTCGACGCCGTGGCCGTTCCGCTCCCCGCACTCCTCGTCGGCGGTGGTATCGGCCTCCTCGCAGGGTCGTGGACTGGTGCCCCACGCATGATAAAGGCGCTCGCACAGGACTACTCCTCGCTCGGGCCACGCCGCTCTATCGCGGCGATGATTCCGTCGTTCGCAATCGCACAGACGGCCGTTGCGCTGGGCGTCCCAGTCTCGTTCAACGAGATTATCGTGAGTGCCATCATCGGGTCGGGCTTCGCGGCGGGCGGGGCCGGCGTCTCGAAGCGCAAGATGCTGTACACCGTCCTCGCGTGGATTGGATCGCTGGTCCTCGCGTTCGGTCTGGGGTACGGCGTCTTTACGCTCGTGTCGAGCGTATTTCCTGTGTGAACGTTCGTGGTCTCCGCGTAGCACTCGCCAACCTCGTCGCCGCCCTCTGGGCGGGCTTTGGGGTCTATCACGTCGCGATGGCAATCGTGACCGGTCTCTCTCTCCGTGGATTCTCGTTCGGGACTGTCGGCCTCGGCGGGTTCTTCCTCGCGATTCGGTTCCGGACGCGCGCACAGCGCCTCCACGACGGCACTGCAGACCCTCGTGGACTCCTCGTCCTCACGTTGGTCTCGCTCGCGCTCGTCCTGTTGTCGTTTACACTCCTCGGCTGAGAACACGGACAGAAACCCGACGCTCGAATCAGACGTCCGTCTCGACTTCTGCTTCTTCGTCGTCGTCGTCGCTCGCGTCGTCTTCGACGCCCACGTTGGTCCGAATGCGGGCTTTCATGATGCGGGTGTTGTCGACCTGTTCGATGCGGATGACGATGTTCCCGTAGGATATCTCTTCGCCCTCCTCGACGAGTCTCCCGGCACGGTTGAAGATGAATCCCGCGAGCGTCTCGAACTCTTCACCTTCCGGGAGTTCGATGTCGAGCATCTCGTTCACCTCGTCGATGTTGACCTCACCGCGGACGAGGAACGTGTCTTGGTCGACTTCCTCGAACGGTTCTTCCTCGTCGCCTTCGAGGATGTCGCCGACGATTTCTTCGACCATGTCTTCGAGGGTGATGAGACCCTCGGTGGTCCCGAACTCGTCGATGACGATGACCATCTGCATCCGCGTGTCTTGCATCTCGGCCATGAGTTCGTCGACGTTCTTCGACTCGGGGACGTGGAGCGTCGGCGAGACGATGTCTGCGAGACTCACGCCGCGTTCACCGTAATACTGCTCGCGGACGAGGTTTCGGATGTTGACGATGCCGATGATGTTGTCGAGGTTGCCGTCGTAGACGGGCACGCGTTCGTGGTCCGCCTGCACACACGTCTCGATTGCCTCGTCGATGGTCGCGTCTTTCGGGACGGCAGTCATGTCGAGGCGCGGCGTCATGACCTCCTTCGCGATGGTGGAGTTGAACCGGAAGATACGGTCGAGCATCTCGCGTTCCTCCTCTTCGATGACACCCTCGCGTTCGCCCGTCTCGATGAGGTTCTGAATCTCGTCGCGGGTGATGTACGTCGCTTCGATGGCCGTCTGGCCGCCCGTGATGCGGTTGATAAAGCGCGTCAGGTAGTCGAAGATGACGACGAGCGGAAGTAAGACTAGTTCCGCGTACTTCAGGGGGCGGGCGATGCGAAGCGACCACGACTCCGTGTTCTCGACTGCGTAGGACTTCGGTGCGCTCTCGCCGAACAGCAAGACGAGCGTCGTGATACCGAACGTCGAGATGAGCACAGACTCACCGGGGCCGAAGTCGAGGACTGCGAGGAGACCCGTCGCCAGCGCCGACATGGCGATGTTGACGATGTTGTTGCCAACGAGGATGGTGACCAGCAGGCGGTGTGGGTCTTCCTTGAGTGCTTTCACCCGCTCAGCACCCGGGACTCCTTCTTCGACTAGTGAGTCGACGCGGTGCTTCGCCAGCGAGAACATCGCAATCTCAGACGACGAGAAGAACGCCGAGAGCGCGATGAGTACGAGAATCGCGGCCCCACCGAGGACCGTGATTGTCGTGTCGTCCAGCGGGACGTTCGAGGCTTGTAGGGGTGCGAGGAACGTGGCTGGAAGTGAGAGTAGCGGCGGCAAACCCATGTAACTACGAAGTCTTGCATGGCACCGGAATTAAGAGTTGCCCTCGGCAACACCGACAGACCGGACCACGGTCGGTGGAAAAATCGATTTCCCGTGCGGCATTGCGGCGTGGATACCCGCGAGCGAAGAGCTTAGGCGGGGCTCGTCCTAACGAGTGTCCATGTCCGACGACCAGCCGGCGATTACCCTGTATCGGTTGCAGGCGTGTCCGTACTGCGAGCGGGTCGTTCGTGTCCTCGACGAGCAGGGACTCGACTACCACTCTCGCTTCGTCGAACCGATGCACTCCGACCGAAACGTCGTGAAGCGTGTCTCCGGGAAACGGACCGTCCCCGCCATCGTCGACGACAACACCGGCGTCACGATGTCCGAGTCGGCCAACATCGTCGACTACCTCGAGAGCACCTACGGGAACGGGGAGGTCGCATAATGGTCGACTTCGACGTCGTCGAACTTCCGCCACACGACGCGCCCGGTGTCGGCGACACCGCACCGGACTTCACCCGACCGCTCGTCGGCGACGAGTTCTGGGAAGACACCTCACTGTCCGACCTGACAGACGAGGGTCCCGTCCTCCTCGTCTTCCACACGATGGACGGCGCGTTCCCGTCGACGTACGTCTGGAACAACCTCCGTGACCGAGGCGTCCCCGAGGAGGTTCAGGCCGTCGGCGTCTCTATCTCGTCTCCGTACGAGCACAAGACGTTCGTCGCCGAACGCGACGTCGACGCGCGGTTCTTCTCGGACCCCGCGGCAGACGTTGCGGCCGACTACGGTATCGAGAACGACCTGGACGACATGACCGGTATCACCGAACATCGACCGGCCGTGTTCCTCCTCGACGAGACGCGCGAAATTCAGTACGCGTGGGTCGCAGACGAATGGCCGGACTTCCCCGACTACGACGAAATCGTCGCCGCAGTCGACGAACGCTAATCCGGGTTCGTCGCTCGTACTCTCGTTCCGCATCTTCGTCTCGTTCCGTCCCGCTTCACCCGTCCACGAGACCCTGTTTCGTCACGCTTTTTCGCCCGTCGTTCCTCGATTCGCCCATGAGTGACGACGACGTTGCGGCGGCGGCCGCCGCCATTCGCCGCGGTGAGGCGGTGGTCTATCCGACCGAGACTGTCTACGGGATGGGCGCGGACGCGACGGACCCGGCGGCCGTCGAACGCGTCTTCGACATCAAAGGCAGAGCCCGTTCGAAACCGCTCTCGGCCGGGTTCCCGGACGTCGACGCGGCACTCGAACACGTCGTCGCCGACGAGCGTGAGGAGGCGTTCATGCGCCGATTTCTCCCCGGCCCGGTGACCGTCGTCGTCGAACGCCGCGATACGCTTCCGGACGTACTCGTCGCCGGACGTGACCGTGTCGGTGTCCGCGTCCCCGACCACGGACTCGCACGCCGACTCTTCCGCGCGGCGGAGACGCCAGTGACGGCGACCAGCGCGAACCGTTCTGGGACCGGGAGCATCACGCACCCCGAACAACTCTCGGACGAAATCCGCGACGCCGTCGCTGTCGTCGTCGACGGTGGGACGACGCCGGGGACCGAGAGTACCGTCGTCGACCCCGGCCAAGGTGTCATCCACCGCCGTGGCGCGATGGCCGACGACATCGAGGCGTGGTTAGAAGCCAACGAGTGAGCGCAACGAGCGCGTCTTGACCCCACACTGCTCTCGGTAGGCGCACCCCTCGCACTTCGCCGAGTTACGGAGACGCGGTGGGACGAAGTCGAGTCCGCGTGCAATCCTGAGTGCTCGACGGTACGCCGCTTTGTTCTGTGTCGTGAGTCGGACGGGTCGGACGACACCGACTGCTGGATACTCGACGAACGCTCGCTCGACTGCTGATTTTCGTTCCCACGACAGGGCCTTAGCCAACGCGACGGCCCGGACTCGCTGGGGTTCCCACACGCCTCGCTCGGGCGGCGTCCCCGGGGAGACGAACGACGGGACTGGGGGGTCGCCGACGAGTTTGTGCGCGACGCCGCGGCAGTCTTTCCCCGTGAGTACGACGTCCTTGCCCGTTGGGTTCGTCAGCGACTCCCACTCGTCTCGCTCGCGGAGTCGGCGGAGATTCCGCCGGTACGTGGTGGGGGTGGTCGCCAGTGGCTTGGCAGTGAGTTCGTCGTCGCTGGCGTCGACGAGAGACGTGTACTCGAACGCGAGAGCGCGAACGTCGCCGACGGTAGGCGGCGGTTCTCTGTCGCTGTCGCGGCGCGCGTAGTAGAGTTGCCGTGGGCAATACGCGGCGTGTGCAAGGTCCGAGACGGCGATTCGTGACGACACGGGGTGTCTGGTCTCGGCTTCGTATATGAACCTTCGCGCCCCCTCTCTTTCTCTCTGCGCTATCCCTCTCGTGGGCCGTCTCCGACGACAGTGTCCGTCCACCACACAGAATTGTATAGCCGTGGGCCGTTTGTAAGGTGGCGAGTCACAACCCATGGAGTGAAATTCTCTCTACCACGCTTTCAATGCACAATCGTCCCCGAGATTCTGATTAGTATTGCGGCCAATGTGAAACACTATCTTAAGACTTAATTGACCCCGACTGAGAACCTCCACCTGTAGACAGACTGCCCGCCTCCGAATTCGAAGCATGATGGTCTCTCCCGAGCGTTCCGATGGTTGATGTGTTGTCTCTGGCCCTCGTCGCCGTGGCGAGTGCAGTGAGCCTGTTCATGGCGTGGATAATCGGTGCCGGGTCGGCGGGTGCGACGCCGTTCGCACCGGCAGTCGGCGCGAACGCCATCTCGATAATGCGCGCGGGACTCGTCGTCGGTGTCATCGCGTTTCTGGGTGCTGTCGTCCAAGGTGGGAGCGTTTCAGCCGCTATCGGGACCGGTCTCATCGACGGCGTCTCGCTCTCACCGATTGCCGCCGTCGTCGTCTTACTCCTCGCGGGTGGCCTCATGGCCATTGGCATCGTGACCGGAATCCCGATTGCGACGGCGTTCACGGTCACCGGTGCGGTCATCGGTATCGGCATCGCACTCGGCGGTGCCCCGGCGTGGGCGAAGTACCAAGAAATCGCGTCGGTGTGGGTACTCACGCCCTTCGTCGGAGGGGGACTCGCCTACGGACTCGCCCGCGTGCTCTCGCGTGAGTGGGCACCCGAGTCTATCTGTATCCCTGCGCTCGCCGCCAGCGTCAGCGCCGTCGTCGCCAACATCGAGTTCGCCGTCCTCGGTGGGCCAGACGGCGGCCAATCGCTTGCGAGCGTCGTCGGTGCGTCGCTCGACTCGATGACCGCACGTGGCCCACTCGTCGTGACACTCCTCTTCGCAGTCGGTATCGCTGCGCTCGTCCGATTCGACATCCACCGTGACGAACACCGGGCGATGAACCGGTTCCTCCTCGCACTCGGTTCTCTCGTCGCTTTCTCGGCCGGCGGGTCGCAGGTCGGACTCGCCGTCGGACCACTGCTCCCGCTCTTCGATACGATGTCGATTCCACTCACTGCCGTCCTCGTCGGCGGCGGGTTCGGTATCCTCGTCGGAGCGTGGATGGGCGCGCCTCGGATGATTAAATCGCTCTCACAGGATTACTCGTCGCTTGGCCCACGTCGGGCGATTTCGGCGTTGATTCCTTCGTTCCTCATCGCACAGGTCGCCGTCTTCCTCGGTGTCCCCGTCTCGTTCAACGAAATCGTCGTCTCCGCAATCATCGGAAGTGGGGCGGCAATCTCTGGTGGTTCGGGCATCAGTCGCGGGAAGGTTTTCAAGACGCTCGGGGCGTGGGCGGGGTCGTTCGCGCTCTCGTTCGTCGCCGGATACGTCATCTTCACCGGCATCTCGATGCTGTAGAATTCATCATTCCTCCGAGTCCTCCGCACCGACACTCTCGCAGGTGTCACTGGTGTGATTTAATACCTGTCTGGCCCTTACGAGTTCAGTATGGCTTCGACGCCCTCCCTCTCTCCTCTCCGGATGACACGGCCCGAACTGGCGGTGTTCGTCTCCGGCGTCACGAGTATGGGACTAGAGATTCTCGCGGGCCGGATGATTGCACCCGAGTTCGGCAGCAGTATCTACACGTGGGGGAGTATCATCGGCGTCTTCCTCGCCGCGTTGAGTCTCGGCTATCATCGAGGCGGAAAACAGGCGAAACAGGCGTCGAACGACCGCCTCGTCCGCGTGTTCATCGCCACGGCAGCGTACATCGCGGGTGTCATCCTCCTCGGCGACCTCTTCTTGCAGTCGATGGCCGGGTTGCCACTGCCGAGTCGATTCGCGTCGCTCCCGGCGATTACGTTGCTCTTCGGCCCGCCAACGTATCTCCTCGGCTATATCAGCCCGTACGCAGCGGAACTGTCGGGACGGTCCGAAGTCGGTGCCGCGTCCGGCCACGTCTACGCAGTCGGAACCATCGGGAGTATCGTCGGTGCGTTCGCGACGACGTTCGTCCTCATCCCGTCGTTGAGTGTCCCCCAAATCGGCCTCGTTCTGGGCGTCATCTCGGTGGTTACGGCAGTTCACATCGCTCGCCCGAACGTCAGTCGCCACGAGGTGTACTGGAGCGTCGGTGTCAGTCTTCTGCTCGTCGCCGCCACGATGTCTGGTGGTCTCGGCCTCGACAGCGCCGGGACCACGGTCTACCACACACAGACCGCGTATCAGGAACTCCGCGTCGTCGACGCCGGCGACACGCGAACGCTCTATCTCGACGGGCAACCGCACAGCGCGATGGACCTCGACGACCCGACGCGACACGTCTTCGACTACACGTCGTACTTCCACGTCCCGTTCTTGCTCTCCGACGACATCGACCGGGTGTTGTTCGTCGGCGGCGGTGGGTTCACCGGCCCACGAGTGTTCAACGAGATGTATCCCGACGTGACCGTGGACGTGGTGGAGATAGACCCCGAAGTCGTGTCCGTCTCGAAGCAGTACTTCGGTGTCGAAGAGTCCGACCGACTCAACATCTACACCATGGACGGGCGGCAGTACCTCCGTGAGACGAACCAGACGTACGACCTCATCGTCCTCGACGCCTACCGGAAGGACAAGGTTCCGTTCGAACTGACGACGGTGGAGTTCATGCGCCTCACCTCGGAGCGACTCGACGAAGACGGAATCCTCTTCGCGAACGTCATCTCCGCGCCCTCCGGTCCCGCCTCGCAGTTCTACCGCGCGGAGTACAAGACGATGAACCGTGTCTATCCGCAGGTGTACAGTTTCCCCACCGCCGGGAGCGTCGTCGTCCAGAACATCGAAGTCGTGGCGACGAAAGACGCGACGCTCGTGACGCGCGACGAGTTGCAGGCGCGGAATCAGCAACGCGACGTCGGTATCGACCTCGCCGCCGAACTCTCGTCGTACCGGAACGACGAACCGACAGACGACGTGCCCCTTCTGCGCGACGACCGCGCCCCTATCGACAGTTTACTCGACCCGATGGTCGGCCAACGCTACGTCATCCAGCAGACGAACGAGAGCGAAACGAACGCGACAGCACAGCGTGCGGTCGCGGCCTGACAGATGGCCCACGATAGAATCCACGCCCGAGAACCGACGCACGACGTCGACCGCTGGACCGAAGGGACCGTCGAGGCAGTCGAAGAACGCGACGGTCACTGGGTCGTCCACGCCCGGAGTGACGACGGCGAGTCCGTCGAGTTGGTCGTCACGCTCGCGATTCGGGACCTCTTCGTCAGCAGACTCGACGTCGCGGCCGGACAGTCACCTGTCGGTGAGCGCTTTTGCTACCGAAAGAAAGGCGGATGAGTCGCTCGCGGCGGGTCACGTCCGTTCTCAGGGAGCGAACCGCTATCGGCTGCGTGTGAGCGCAGAAACTGTGGGTCCCGGGCTACGGTACCGTTCAGGTCGAGATGGTATCGCAGGTCCACCCGGGGTCGTGGCCGGTGCGTTCGATGAGGTCAGACCGGCACGCCGGACAATAGTCGGGCGTGATTGATTCCCCTCGCGGGACGTACACTGCACCGCCGCACTCCACGCACGCATCGTCGACGATGGTCGCACAGTCCGCACAGACGTTGAAATCGTCGACTGTGAGGTCGCGTAGGTTCTCGAGTTGTTTGTCCAAGATGTACTCGTCGATGACCGACTGACAACTGTGGCACGGCTTCATAGCGATACACTGTGTCGCATGGGACCACCCCACATATACTTGTCGCCCAGAATCTCACGAGTCTGAACCGCACTCTGGGGTCGCTCCCGACGGACAGTTCGGCGAAGAGTCGACTGGCTTGGTTACGTACCTGACGCTCTGTGTGTAGTGTCTTCGGGATGTACGAGCGCCGTCGCTCGTGATTGTTAGAGAGACGGGGTAGGCCAGTCAGCGACGACCACACGTGGAAACCACGGTGGTTGAAAGGTGCTGCTGACCGTGCCGCCTACTCACCTTCTCTTCTGTCCACGGATAACACCTCCGGACGACGGCGCAGGTGGGATTCGGGTTCTGACCGCCATCACACCAGGTACTTGGTGTGCCTCGCACACGCTACGCGGTGCTCGAATGTCACGTTCGCGTCAAAATGGGACCGCCCGGATTTGAACCGGGGTCACGGGCACCCAAGGCCCGAAGTATACCAGGCTAACCCACGGTCCCGCATATACTTCTCTTCTCGTCGTAGTGTAAAGGGTTTCGTTCCTACTCGTCAGGTGAGGGGGAAGAAGTACGCCACTCCGATGGTCGTCACGATGCCGAGGACCAGTTGTAGCGGGCCACCGACGCGCATGTAGTCTGTGAACTTGTACCCGCCGGGACCGTACACGAACAGATTCGTCTGGTAGCCAACCGGCGTCATGAACGCCGTCGACGCCGCGAACATGACCGCGAGGACGAACGAGAACGGACGTGCGCCCAACGTCGCCGCCGCTTCGATAGCGACGGGTATCATGAGGACGACGCTCGCGTTGTTCGAGATGACGTTCGTCAACAACGCCGTCACGAAGTAGAACACGCCGAGGACGGCGACGAGCGGGAGGAATTCGCCGCTCATCACGACCATCTCGGCGAGGAGTTCGGCGGCACCTGAATTCTCCATCGCGATGCCGAGCGGAATGACTCCCGCGAGGAGGAAGATGACGTCCCACTGGACGGCGTCGTACAGTTCGGGCGGACGGAGGCACTTCGTCGCAACCATCGCGAGCGACCCGAGCAAGGCCGACACGACGATTGGAATGAAGTCGAGTGCCGCCAACGCGACGACGCCCGCGACGATACCGACGGCGACCGGAATCTTGGACTCGCGGTAGTCGTGACGCTCGATTTCTTGGGCGACGATGAAGTCACGGTTGGTGTCGAGGCGCTCGATACTCTCTGTCGTCGCCTGTACGAGCAACGTGTCACCGACGCGGAGTGGGAGGTTGTCCATCCGGCGTCGGATGAGTTCGCCCCCACGCCGGAGGGCGAGGACAGTCGCGTCGTATCGCTGGCGGAAACTCGCCGTCGCCAGCGACTCGCCGACGAGCGACGACCCCGGTGCGATGACCACTTCGACGAGGTTCTGCCCTCTGTCGGCGATTTCGAGTTCGTCTTCGGTGACCGTTGCCCCGACGAGGTCGAGGCCCTCCACGTCGAGGAGTTCGACGAGCGTGTTGCGGTCAGTCCTGACTGTGAACACGTCGCCAGTCTGTATCTCCTTCGGCCCGAGGGGTTCGAGGAAGACGCTGTCGCCGCGAATCAGTTGGAGGAGGTCCACGTCGAACTCCGTCTCGACGAGGGCTTTCTGGACCTGCTGGCCGATGAGTGGGGAGTCGTCGCGGACGACCACTTCGGTGAGGTACTCGGCCAACTCGAACTCTTCGGTCAGGTCGAGGCGCGGTTCGATGCGCGCCGGCGTGAGTCGTCGGCCGATTGTGAGGAGGTAAATCGTCCCGACGACCATGACGAGGGCACCGAGCGTCGTGAACTCGAACATCGAGAAGGGCGCTTCGCCGGTGATACGCGAGTACACGTCGCTGGCGAGGATGTTGGTCGACGTTCCGATGAGCGTCAGCATGCCGCCGAACATCGAGGCGTACGAGAGCGGTAAGAGGAGTTTCGACGGCGACGTTCGCCCGCGCTCTGCGAGGTCGGTTACCATCGGCAGTAAGATGGCGACGGCGGCGGTGTTGTTGATGAACCCAGAGATGGGACCGACGACGCCGATAGTCGCCCCCAGTTGCTTCAACTCGCTCTCGCCGGTGACCGCCGAAATCTTCGCGCCGAGTATCTGAATGACGCCGGTTCGTTGGACACCCTCGCTCAGAATGAACATCGCGAGGACCGTCAGCGTCGCCGTGTTCGCGAATCCCGAGAGCGCGTCACTCGGATACGACTCGAAGAGGACGATAGGTGTCCCGAGCAGACCGACACCTACCAGTGCCTCCGAGACGGGCTGAATCAGCATCAACGTCACCATGATTCCGATTGCCGTCACGTCGACCGGAACCGGTTCGGTCGCAAAGAACGCCAACGCGACGAGGATGACGGCGAAGACGACGAGCATGGCCGGCGTTATCGCTACCACGGAGTCACGGACGCGCCGGCACCCGAAAAGCGTGCGGGATTCGGAAGTCGCTACCGGCCTTCCTCGGCGAGTTCGAGGTCGGCGACGATGTCGTACGGCGAGAGACCGTTCCGGATACCGTCGAGGATGCGGAACGCTTCACTCGGCGAGAGGAACTGCCGGGTGACGGCGAGGCCGAGCGGTGTCGGGTCGAGGCCGTCGATGAAGCCCCATTCGAGCAACTTACCCACCGCGTGGGTCGTCGGAAGTTCTCCCAGCATCCGGTCGTTGAGCGACTTCGCCTTCTTCCCGGCGACGACGATGTTGGCCAGCGTCTCTTCGACGGCGGCGGACTCGTCGTAGACGGTTCGAACCGCTTCCATCTCGCCTTTCAGGAGTTTGAACGCGACTTCGTCTTCGGTCATCTCCATCGAGTTGTGGTACGAGGCGTCGGGTTCGACCAGCAGGTAGACGGTCCCTCTGTCGTGGTAGTCGGGTCGCCCCGCCCGCCCGAGCATCTGGCTGAACTCCTGTACGGAGAGCCATTCGATACCCATCGCCAGCGTGTCGAAGATGACCTGCGACGCCGGGAAGTCGACACCGGCGGCGAGTGCGGCGGTGGTCACGACGGCGGCGAGGTCCTGATTGGCGAACTGGCGTTCGACCCGCTTTCGGCGCTTGTAGTCTAACCCGGCGTGGTACGGCGCGGCGTTGTACTCCAGTTTCCGCGAAATCTCGTGACACCGTCGCCGCGAGTTGGTGAAGATAATCGTCTGCCCCCGGTAGCCTTTCGAGGACTTCGTGTCGAACGCCCGCTTGACGAGACGGTTCTCGATGCGGGGTTTCTCCTGCCCCGTGGCGAAGGTGACGTGTCGCTCGATAGGGACTGGTCGGTCTTCGTACTCGACGAGGTTGGCACGGAGGTTCTGGGCCAACCACTTCGGGTTGCCGACGGTCGCAGAGAGGTAAATCCACTGCGCGCCGTCGTAGTTGTCGCGGCGGGTTGCTCGCTTCTCGCAGTAGTACTTCAACCGCGAAATCATCCCGTCGAGGCGGTGCCCGCGTTCTTCTTCTTTCAGCGTGTGGACCTCGTCGATGACGACAGTGCCGATGTCGCCGAGGTCCTTGCCCGTCCGGAGGGCGTGGTCGATACCCTCGTAGGTACCGACGATGACGTCGGCGTTCGGGTCGAAGCGGTTTCCGTCGTCGTTGATTCGACTCGCGCCGACGCGGATGGTGACCTTTCCGAGGTGGCCGTACCGCTCTTTGAAGTCCTCGTGTTTCTGGTTGGCGAGGGCGACGAGGGGGACCAAAAAGAGCATCTTCCCCTTGTCCTTCAACATGCGGTCGATTCCGGCGAGTTCGCCGATGAGGGTCTTCCCCGTCGCGGTGGCGCTGACGACCAGTTGGTCGTCGCCGTCGAGGACACCGTTTCGCACGGCGAGACTCTGGACGGGGAGTAACGTCTCGAATCGGTCCGTGAGCATCGACTTCAGATTGGGATGCACGTCGAGGTCGGCGGTGTCGACGAGGTCCACGTCTTCGGTCGTCGCGCTGATGGTGTCGAACTTCGTCAGGTCGGGGTCCAACTCGCCCTGTAAGAGGTTCGTGATTCGGGTCAGGTCCTGCGTCTCGTAGAGGAGTTCTTCGAGGCGTTCTTGGGCCGCTTTCGTGAGGCCGCCGGCGAACGAGAGTTCCTGTTCGAGTTCGCGGACGGCGCAGTCGCGGCAGACGTACTCGTGTTCGGCTTTGATGGCCGTCTCGTCCGTGATTGGGGAGTAGCGACCGTTCGCCGAACACCGGCGGCAGGTTCGGACGACGAGCGCTTCGAGTTGGTAGCCACCGAGCATCTCCTTGAGTTCCTCGCGCCCATCGTTCGAGGTCTGTTGGGAGATGCGAATCCGCGAGGCCGACCGGGCGAGTTCGACGAACTGACTCGGGTCTCGTGGCGTCTCCTCGCCCTTGCGGATGACGAGGAATCGCAACGGGCGGGGCCCCGCGTTCGTCTCTTTCAGTTCGAGTTTACCGCGGAGCACCCGCTTTCCATCCCGCTGGACGACCACGAGGTAGTCGTCGTCCATCTGGTGGAGAAAGAGCGTGTCGACGCGGGTGACCTGTTTAGACACGATGCCTGCTACGGTGAGGTGGTATTTCAGGGATTCGCCTGCGAGTCGCGCCTGTGGCGTCTACTCGTCGTCGACGACCTGAATCGTGTCGTCACCGTTCGGGACTGCACAGAGGAACGCCCCTTCCTCGTCGGACTCGTTTCGGTACCAGTGGACGACGCCGGCGGGGATGAATATGGAGTCGCCCGCTTCGACTTCGTGCTCTTCGTCTTCGATACCGACGACGTAGCGCCCGGAGAGGACGTGTTGTTCGTGTTCGACTTCGTTCGTGTGTTTCGGCACGGACGCGCCGGCGTCGAGGACGAATCGTCGAATGGCGAAGTTCGGCGCGCCGTCGGCGTCCGAGACGAGGACGCCTTTCGACATCCCCTCGGCGGCACCCACTGCCTCGTAGTCGATATCGCCGCCGCGCTTGACGACTGGGTTCGGTCGGGTATCACTCATGTCTCTCCGTGCATCGCCGGTCCGCGTAAACCTTGCCCCCTTCCCGCTGGCCTGACTACTTAAGCCCCCTGCGTGACTAGTACCGGTATGCGAGGAATCCGCGTCGGTAGCGCATTCGGCATCCCGATTAGATTGGACCTCACGTTCCTACTCATTCTCCCGCTCTTTGCGTGGCTTATCGGGTCTGACGTCGGCAACCTATCGCTCCTCATCAACGACCTCTTCGGCACGTCTATCGACGGTGCTGCCCTCTCAGACGGGTCCCTCCAGTGGATTCTCGGCAGTGCCGCCGCAATCGGCCTGTTCGCTGGTGTCCTCCTCCACGAGTTCGGGCACTCGCTCGTCGCCATGCGATACGGCTACGAAATCGAGTCGATTACCCTGTGGCTCTTCGGGGGTGTCGCCCGATTCAAGGAGATTCCGGAAGACTGGAAACAGGAGTTCACCATCGCCGTCGCTGGGCCACTCGTCTCGGTCGCCATCGGCATCGTCGCGTACGCCGTTTTTGTCGCACTTCCCGAGTCGCAGGCACCGCTGAAGTTCGTCACCGGCTATCTCGCACTGATGAACGTCTCGCTCGCGGTGTTCAACATGCTTCCGGGCTTCCCGATGGACGGTGGGCGCGTCCTCCGTGCCCTCCTCGCCCGGAATCGCCCGCACGCGAAGGCCACCCAGATGGCCGCGGAAGTCGGGAAGGTGTTCGCCTTCCTGCTCGGTATCTTCGGCCTGTTCTTCAACCTCTTCTTGGTCGCACTCGCGTTCTTCATCTACATGGGCGCGTCCGGAGAGGCCCAACAGACCGTCCTCAAAGCGACGTTCCAGGACGTCGTCGTCAACGACATCATGACCGCCCGCGAGAACCTCGACGTCGTCGACGAGAAGACGAGCGTCGCGGAACTCCTCGAACGGATGTTCGTCGAACGGCACACCGGGTACCCAGTCCTCAGAAACGGTGCCCTCGTCGGGATGGTCACACTAGACGACGCTCGCGGCGTTAGAGAAGTCGAACGCGACGCCTACCGCGTCGAAGACATCATGAGCGACGACCTCGCGACTATCGACCCCTCCGCAGACGCGATGGACGCCATCGCCCTCATGCAGGAACGCAGCGTCGGCCGACTGCCGGTCGTCGACGAGCAGGGCGAACTCGTCGGACTCGTCTCGCGGTCGGACCTCGTGACTGCGTTCAACATCATCCGCAGTCGTGGGTCGCTCGATGCGATGCCACGAAGCGAAGGCGGCCTTGCGCAACTCCGTTAATCCGACTCTTCTCGGGTCGCTTCTTCGACCTCCGCTACTGTCTCGTACAAGTCGACCGTCGCGTGTTCCCAGACCCACGCCACGGCGTCGTCGAGGACGACGGGGTCGAACCCAGAGAGTTTGATGCGCGTCGGCCCGCCGCGGTTCGGATAGCTTCCGACTTCGACGCCGAACTGCTCGACGACCTGTCCGAGTTCGCGGGCGACTGCTCCCTCCGGTGCATCGGCGTAGAACTCTCGAGACTCTCTGTCGCCGGCGAATCGTTCGGCAATCGAGTCGAACATCGGCTTCATCTCGTCGGGGATGCCCGGCAGGACGTACACGTTCCCTGCTCGGCACCCCGGCGCGAGTCCCTCGTCGTTCGGGAGCACTTCGGCCCCGTCGGGCATCGAGGCGTACCACGCCACGTCGAGGTCGAAGTCGATGTCTGGCCGGCGTTCGAGGATGGCCGTGATGGTCGTTTCGACCTGTTCGGCCGCCTCGTCGACGACGACGAACTCGCGGTCTAACCCTGCCGCGACGGCCTCCATCGTGATGTCGTCGGGCGTCCCGCCGAGGCCACCGGTGACGATGACCGCGTCGAATGCAGTGCTCCACTCGGCGACCACGTCTGCGATGACCTCGTGGTCGTCCGGAACCGTCTGGATTCGCGCCACCGTCGCGCCACCCTCGGTGAGTCGCCGGGCTAACCACGTCGCGTTCGTGTTCTCGATATCGCCGGCGAGCAGTTCGTTACCCACGGTGAGGATGGCGACGCGCATACCGGTGTTGTAGGGTCGCTGTGAGAAAGACGTACTCGTTTTTCGTCGGTCTCCCGACGACTTCGCTCCGTTCTCCGGGTGGGTTCACAACGGTTATGTCCAACCGAGTGCTATGTTACCGTGCCACGGAGGTGGTGACACAGAAATGTCCACACGAGTCGTCTGCCGCGACGCGGGGGTACAACTGTGAGTTCTCGGTCGCATCCGAGGACGACGAACATGTCGTGTTCGTCCGAACACACGCGGCAGAGACGCACGATACCGACCCTGCCTCGGTAACTAACTGAGGCGTGCAGTCACGGTCTGACTGCGAATTTTTTGGCGGCCTGTCTCTGTCTGCTCTCAGTATATCTGCCGAATAGTCGTCTCGTTGACGAAGTATTTTGACTCTGTCAAATGGTTTACTCTAACCCCATCGCTCGTGCGCGAGTATCCCTGCTCCACCTCGACGTACACACCATTCTCCGCTCGATTCGTGACCTGTGTAGTCGGACGCCCCACGTCGTACTCGTCGTCGTCGATGTTGTCTCGTATCTGTGCTTCGTGATACGTTGTCGCTCGCTCGATTGCCTCCTCGTCGCTTATCGGTGCCGCTGGTGTTGGAGTCGCTGTCGCGGACGTCGTCGTCTGCGTCTGCTCGGCCGTGGGCGGGACACCGAGACACCCGGTAGAGAGCAGTACGACCGCGAGAACGAGAACCCGTGTAACCGATTTCACACGTTCATGTCAAACTAACTGTGTATGTGTTTTGTGGGTCTGGGCAGGTCAGGTGCGAGAAGAAGGTCTAGGTGCGAGAATTGAACTTTGGTCGCTCACTAGCGTTCGCTCCTTGATTCAATTCTCTTTGTTGGACTTCGCACATTCTCAGACGGGTATCGCGGTGCTCACTGGCGTGAGCACACGCTCGAAGGGTGAGAATGTGAAGAAGGTCTAGGTGCGAGAATTGAATGCCGTGAGGTGGCGCCTCACGTACTCACGCTCGCTTCGCTCGCGTGAACCTCGTTCGCAACAAGTTGCTCACTGGTTCAATTTCGCAGTCATACCTCACACCAAATTTCAGTGTGGTTCGCACACGCTACGCGGTGCTCACTGACTGAAATTTGTAGAAGAGGTCCAGGTGCGAGAATTGAACCCGCGTCTCAGCCTCCACAAGGCTGAAGGATAGTCCACTACCCCAACCCGGACACGCTGCAACCATCTGTAATCCGCTACGACTAAAATACGTTACGCTACGGCGTCGGGGTGACAGTCGCTCACAGTGCCTGCCCAGCCAACACCACTTACTGCACCGCTTTGAACGCGTGCTTCCACGTCCCCAGATTCGACCCGACGCGGACCCACAGGGGGACGAGCGCCTCCAGATACCGCGCAGACGTGATATCACCAACGTCCATCACACCCGGCCACCCGAGTTCGACGAGGATGGCCTCCGTCTGCGCTTTGGCGTCGTCGTCGTCGCCGCAGATGAACATCGGCGGCGTTCCCTCCTCGAACTCGGGGTCCACCATCTGAATGTTCGAGACAGTGTTGAAGCACTTCACCACAGACGCGCCCGGGAGCTTCTCCTGTATTCGTTCACCGAGGGAGTCGGTTCCGCCGAAGGAGAGGTGTGCAACACCCTCGGAGAAGTCCAGCGGGTTCGTCGCGTCGAGGACGAGTTTCCCCGCGAAGGTGTCTGTGCCAGCCATGTCGACGACTGCTTCTGCGGCGTCGCCGAGGACGGCCAGAATGACCACATCACCGTGGGCCGCGGCCTCTGCGAACGTCCCGACGGCGATGCCCTCCTCGGACGGCCCCAGTTCCGCACGAAGTTCGTCCGGACTTCGGGTGCCGAGTGTCACGTCCCACCCGTGACGAGCGAACCCCCGTCCGAGCGCTCGTCCCACGTCTCCGCTGCCGAGAATACCGATGCGACTCGGTTCCATCCTCGATGGTACGCACCCGACAGAAATATAGCCGCCTCTCGGGGGCGACGAGAGCGGGAATCTTTTGCTCGTCAGATTCGTAGGAACGCCCACGCGTGGCTATCACGGACAAAATCTATCTCAAAAACCACCGCCAAATCGTCTCGCAACTGGATGCCAACATCCCCAAGCGCGTCTTCAGCGGGGCGACGCTCGAAGTCCTCTACTCCGGTGAGGGCCTCTCGAAAGTCAACGGTGCGACTCGTGACCGCCTCCTCGACTTCGCCGAGGACTTCCTCGACTGCGAGAACTCAGACGACATCTACACCGGGTACCCCGAACGGCAGTTCATCACGTATCTCCTCGAACTCCGGGCGCAGGGACTCGGCCCCGACGCCATCGTCGACGTGATGAGCGACGAATACATGGTCTACGCCTACCCCGGCGACGTGCTGTCGTTCCTCGACGACGCGGTTCGGACGCTCGAATCGGTCGAAGCACTCGCCGACGTGGAAGGCGACAGAGAGATGCTGGACGAAGCGCGGCAGGCGAAAAAAGACCTCGTCGGCCCACGCTGAGGCCAGCGTCTGTTTCGTCGTCGCGCAGGCCGTCAGCTATCCAAGTCGAAACGAGTGTTCTTCGCCCGGCGCGTCGAGGTCCTCCAGTTGGATGACCTCCTCGACGTCGTCGTGGTCACGTTCGAGTTGCTCGCGCAGGTAGTTCACGTAGCCCTTGTGTTCTTCGAGTTGCTCGCGGAGGTGTTCGGCCTCCAGTTCGAGTCGCTCGTGTTCGCGGATGAAACTCTTCGGCACTTCGACCGTCGGCGGGAACGACTCTTCGTCGTTCTCTCCTTCGCGGAGTTTCTCCAGTTCGTGTTTCGGGACGACCTGCACCTGACCGTCGTGGGCAACTAACGTGTCCACGTAGTCGCGGAAGACGGCGGACAGGGAGATGTCCCGCTCTTCGGCAATCTCCCGAAGTGTCTCGAACGCGTCTTCGTTGACGCGGAACGAGATGGTCTTATTCTTGTTGCCCATGATACTCGTCGCTCCGTAGGCCGGGCACTTAAGATTTCGTCAGACGGGGGATCTCGGCGTGGTCGTCCGCGTAAAATGGGGCGTGTGACGGTGGAATGGGCCGTCAGTGTGGTTGATTCGTTACCTGAAGTCGTCGCTTCGGTGAAGGCGAGTTACGTGCTCAGTTCGTCGGCCTGTTCGAGGCTTTCGAGCGCGGCGATGGCGGCGTCTTTGTAGGTATCGACCGGCAGGTCGTAGTTCTCGCGCGCCATCAGCGCGTACTCGTTGCCTTCGTCGTCGAACGCGTCGATTCGGTCGAGCGTCCGCGACGCAGTCTCGGTCACCCAGCGGTCGCGCGTCGCCGCGTCGACTTCGGTGATGGACTCGGGGCGGACGGAGACGTTGATGTTCCCGTCGTCCGTCTCGTAGGTCCGCGGTTTACCGACGACGGCGACGTACGCGGGCGCTTCGAGGTCACGCAGTGCGCTCGCCGCCTCGGGTTGATACTGCCCGGCGTAGACGAAGAACGTCCCCGTCGGGTCGACGATGCGGCCGCGCCAGTACTCGTTGTCTTCGCCGACGTCCTCTTTCTCGGTGAGGGTACCGACGAGGAAGATACGGTTTGCGCTCTCGCCCGTCGGGAGCAGCAAGTAGACGGGTGCGCGCTCGTCTTCGGACTCTTTGAACGTGTAGCCGGCGTCGTTGAACTCTTCTGCGAAGACGCGTCGGGCGACCTCTCGGGTGGGGATTTCGTTGGAACTCATTTACATCGACCTCGCTTTGACGAGCAGTTCTTCAGCATCCGTCGGGTCACGCAGGCGCTCGACTTCGTTGGCGAGCACGTACCGCCCGAGCGTCGGGCCGGTGACGCGGTAGTAGTACCCGACCAGGTCGCCGCGCATCTCCTCTTCGACGATGGTGGTGTCGAGGGCGTCCATGGCCATTTGCTTCGCTTCGTCCAGCTCGATGCCGGTCAGTTCCTCGGTCATCTCGCGGTTGAAGATGACTTCGTGGACCTCGTTGCCGTCGTCGAGGACGGCCTTGATGCGGAGGTCGAATTCACCTTCGACGTTGCCGTGTTCGGAACAGCGTCCGTTCTGCAGGACGCGCGTACAGCCTTCTTCGGGGCAGCGTTTGATGAGGCCGCTCCCGGACTGGATGTCCACGAGTGCGCCCTCGACGCTCGTCGAGTCGTCGCCGACTTCGATGTCTTCGTCGAGTTCCGTGATGCTCGTCGTGCGGTTGAGTTTCACGGAGAAGTTGCCCTGGTACTCGTCGGTGACGACGTTCCCGAGTGCGTACGACGTCCCCTCTTCGAGTTCGGGGAGTTCGGACGTGGTGAACGAGACGAATTTCATCCGGCCGGATTCGTCGCCGAGCAGGCCGACCTGTGCGATGGTGTCGCTCCGGGGTTCCCAGAGGTCGACGACCTTCGCGCGCACGTCGACCCACTGCTCGTCTTCGTCGATGTCGTTGAGCAGGGTCTGTTCGTTGCCGCCGGCACCGCCGCCGAGTTCGTCGCGGTCGATACCCGCTTCGTCGAGGTAACTGTTGACGACGCTCCGGCGAGCCTCGTCGACCGGGACACGATACTCACTGACGAGGCTCTCGAGTCGTTCTTCGACCTCGTCTGCGGACACGTCTAGGTGGTCCGAGAACTGTTCAGCTATCTCCGCTGCGTGGGTTCGCAAATCAGTCATGGTCTTCCTCGCCTCCACCTTGGTTTCCATTGGGAGGCATACGGAGCTTGGATGCGTATTCATATAAAAATGTCTGAGGCGGAGTGAAAGTGAACGTCGACCGGTCGAGCGCGCGTGTCGCCCCTCAAAAGAGCGAGGAATTGATAGCCTCGGGGCACACATCACTGTGTATGGACGACCGCCTCGAGAGCATCATCCGAAGCGCTGCCCGAACTGCTGGCAAGCGTTACGAGGAGGTCAAACGCGCCTACCGTGAGGGCCACTCGTCGTCCGACGCGTTCGAGTCCCTTCCGCACGACGCAGAGGGACGGGCGAAAATCGTCTGCCGTCGGCATGTCGAACGACGCGCCGTCGCTATCGACGCCAAAGGCCGCCCCGCCTGTTTCGACCCCGACCACCCGGACTGTCAGGGGTGCGTCGAGGACATTCGCGAGGGCATCGTCGAGACGTGGTGACTGGCCAACTGTCTGTAGAATTTTCACCCTGTAGCGTGACCCTCGGGCATGGACCGCCCAATCGTCGCCCTCGTCCTCGCCGGTGGAACCGGCACGCGCCTCTTTCCCGCGAGCAGAAGCACCCGACCCAAGCAGTTCCTCTCGCTCGACGGCGACCAATCGCTTCTCTCCGAGACTGTCGCCCGCGCCGACTTCGCCGACCACGTCGTCGTCTCGACGCGCCCGGCCTTCGCGGACCAGATAACCGACCACGCACCTGACGCCGACGTCGTCGTCGAACCCGCGGCGAAAGACACCGGCCCGGCACTCGTCTACGCGACCCACCGAATCGCAGACCTGTACGACAACCCGGTCGTGGTCGTCCTCCCGAGCGACCACCACGTCGGTGAGGGGTTCTCCGAGTCGATGGCCCGCGGTGCCCGCGTCGCCGCCGATACAGACTCCCTCGTCGCGTTCGGCGTCGACCCGACGCGCCCGGATACTGGCTACGGATACATCGAACCCGGCACGGACCGCGGGGACTATCGTGACCTCGTCGCCTTCCACGAGAAACCGGATGCAGAGACGGCCACAACGTACGTCGAAGACGGCTACCTCTGGAATGCCGGCATGTTCGCGTGGACGCCTGACGCCCTCTTTTCGGCCGCGCGTGCCTCGTCCCTCGAACCGTTAGTCGATGCGCTCGACGACGGCGACGCTGACGCCGGATTCGAGGCCGTCGAGGCGGTCAGCATCGACTACGCAGTGATGGAACGCGCCACCGACGCGGCGGTCGTTCCGGTCCACTTCGAGTGGGACGACTTGGGGTCGTGGGACGCACTCGCTCGCATTCTCACCGCCGACGAAGACGGAAACGTCGCACTCGGAGACGACCCGACGTTCGTCGACGCCGCCGACAACGTCGTCGCCACCGACGGCGCGAACGTCTCACTCGTCGGCGTCTCGGACCTCGCGGTGGTCTCGTGGGACGACACCGTCCTCGTCGTTCCGAAAGCCGAGGCACAGCGTGTCCGCGAGGTCGTCGCGCAGCTGAAAGAAGCAGGCCGATTCTAATCAGGCGCTTCGGAGTCGCCCGCCGTCGACTGGCACGCACGCACCGGTGACGAAACTCGCCCGGTCGCTGGCGAGGAATGCGACCACGTCACCGAGTTCACGTGGGTCGCCGACGCGGCCCAGTGGAATCCCGTCGGACCACGACTTGAGGCCTTCTTCGTAGGTGTCGTGGTCGCCGCGTTCGACGGCCGCTTCGACCAGTTCCTCGATGCGACTCGTCTCGTGTGCGCCGGGGAGGACCGCGTTCACGCGGACACTGGGCGCGAGTTCCCGCGAGAGCGACTTTACGAGGCCGATGACACCGCGTCGAACCGCGTTCGAGAGGATGAGGTCGTCGATGACTTCTCTGACAGTCGTCGAGGTGATGCAGGTGATAGTGCCGGCGTCGCTCGCTTCGAGGTGCGGACGGGCAGACTTGATCGTCCAGACGGCACTCATCACGAGCATGTCGAACGCACCGTACCACTCTTTCTCGGTCAAATCGGTGAATCCGCCCGGTGGGACACCGCCGGCAGACGTAACGACGTGGTCGACGCCGCCGAATTCCTCGACGGCCGCCTCCACGAGTGCGTCTATCTCTTTCTTACTCGTGATGTCTGTCTCGACGCCCACCACGTCGCCGTCGAGGTCACGCAGTGCTGCTTCGGTCTCCGCGAGACGCTCCGAGTCGCGTCCGCAGACGACGACGTTCGCCCCTTCGGACGCGAGTGCTTCGGCACTCGCGCGCCCGAGACCGGCCGAACTCGCCGTCACAATCGCCGTGTCACCGTCGATTCCGAGGTCCATGTGGGACGCGACGCCCGCCGCGAGCAAAAACGTACGGTGGGCGGGTGGGCAGGTGGTTCGAGGGTACCTCGCCTCCCGCGCCCACGACAGTCGTCAGACCCCGTCTGCGTGCCGACGGACACGAACCCGTCCGTCACTCGTGACGCCGACGAAGAGCGGTTCTTTGATTTCCCGGCCTTTCACGGCCTCACCGGCGGCGTCAGAGACGATTTTCATCAGGTCGGGGGCTGTCTGGTTGACCTTGACACCTGCCTCGTCGCAGGCGTCGTAGACCTGCTTCGGAACGTCGTAGAGGTCGCTCCCGGCGGGCACTTCGATGCGGACGGGGGCGGTGAGTGCGTCCACGAACGTAACCGTCTCGTGGGCCTTCTCGACGTTGGCGCGGGCGCTCGCTTCGACGCTGGAGACGTTCGCACGCGAGGTTCCGAGGTGGTCGGCGATGGTCGACTGGCGCACTCCCTGCTCGCGGAGTGCGAGGACTTCGGCCTGACGGCGGGTGAGAACGCTCCGCTCGGGGTCGAACCCTGCCGCGTCGAGCAGTTCGTCTACGTCGGGGACCGTCTCGTCGTCGTGTCCAGCGTCGCTCATACCACGGGATATGCTTCCGGGGTGAAAAAAGATACAGCAGGCTGACTGTCCATTGGGCCGCGGCAGCGAGGTACCGCTACTCGCCCCAGAAGTTGTCTCTGCTCCCAAGTGCTTCGGGTCGCTTGGGTTTCGAGCGCTTCTTCGACTCTGTTGGATCAGCGGGGCTTTCCTCGCTGGTCTCGCCCTCCGCTTCGTCCGCGTCGGGGTCGAGCGGAAGCCTCTCGACGATTTTCTTCGCGCGAGCGTGACTTCCTTTGACCTGGTCGATTCGGACGATTGCCCGCGCCTCCGGCAGCAGGCCGTCGACGAAGACGATGAACCCGTCTTCGGTTCGCCCGACACCAGCACCGCTCTCGTGGATGTCCTCCACGGTGACGACGACTTCCTCGCCCGGTTTGACGGGTTGTTGCTTCAGTTCGTAGATGGGCCGCTCGTAGTGGTCACACCACTCTGCACCGCCACGGTCGCCGTAGTATTGGCACCCCATCCCGGCGATTCGTTCCGAGAAACTGGGGCACTCGTCCGCGAGTGGACAGTCCGACATGGGCGGAGGTACACGAGGGGTAGTCTAAACGCTTGCGGGTAGGCCGTCACCCGTCGAAACGCTTTCTGCCGCCCACCCGAACCCCGAACCATGGCCGAACGTGTCCCCGAGTTCGCACTCCTCATCGGCGTCTTCCTCGGACTCTCTGCGACTGTCTCCGCCGCAGTTCTGACCGGTGCCTTGTTCCGCCCGCTCTTGTTCGGTGTCGTCGTCTGCTACCCGTTCGTCGCGTTCGGTATCGTTCGGTCGGACGGCCCGACAGAGGCGCTCCCACCGAGGGTCATCCTCGGCATCGGCGTCGCACTCGGCGTGGTTACCATGGGTGCTGCCCTCCTCGAACGCCCGTCTGTCGGTCTCGTTCCAGCACTACTGGCGGCGACTGTGGTCGTGTTGCCGCCGGCCGCCTACGCCACTCGATTCGGTGCCGGCGTGAACCCGCTGTCACCGATGCAGACCCTCGTCGCTGCTGTTGCTGTCGGCGCGACGTTCCTCGCGTTCGCACCACTGCTCGAAACACTCAGTGCGGTTCTCGGTCTCGTGATTGGTCTCTCGGGGGCGCTCTACGCCGACGCTCGTGGCTTCCGTCCGACGTACCGACAGCAACGCATCGGCATCGTCGCCGGCGTCCTCCTCGGTCTCTCAGTCGCGGTGTTCGGCCTCGCGATGCGATTGCCGCTCGATGCGACGACAGCGGCCGCTGCGTCGCTCGTGGTGGCACCGAGTCTGTTCGTCGCGCTCACGCGAGGGCGACGGAGATAGACGAGAAGAAACGAGAGGGGAGGCACTCTGTTGAATCCCTCAGACCTTGAGAGGAAGTGCGTGACACAGACAGAGGCTGTATTCGGCAAATCCCTGCTGTTGTATTCAAGCTGGTTCGGCTTACTCCCCCGAGATTGAGTGTGGGAAATTCACCAAACCACACGTGTTGCCAGTCGCTCGTACCCGCCTCGGTAACTCAGGTAGTACGCAACCGGAAGAGTCACAATCATCACTGGGCCGATGAAGAGCAACTGCGAGAACGGGTCAGGCGGGATGAACAGTCCGTCTATCAATTGTGCAAAGAAAAGGACACCCAGAACGGTCGTCACAAAACGAGCAAATGACGATTCAAGCATATTACATTTGTACTGGGCATCCGATTATCAACCTACCTGCAACGAACAATTCAGCAGTTCGTTTTGTAATCAGTCTCCCCTAACCGACTCGCGCCCTGTATTCAGCACGACTCTAACGAACTATCACTGACTGAGGATTTCAACAGAGCTAGGGGAAGGAAACGACAGCCTCTACGCCAGTGGCGTTCGTTCGACCACTGTTCCGTCGTACGTCGGGTACTGCTCGACGATTTCGCCGTCGTCGACGTCACCGTCTTCTATCATCTCTTCGAGCAACCACCACGCGACTTCGACGTGGTTCGACTTGATGGTGTAGAACTCGTCGGGGACGCCGAGTTCGATGAAGCGTTCGGCCGGGGTGTAGGTCTTTCCGTAGACGAGTGTCCCGTCGTCGGTCACCTCGTCGAACGGTCGGCTCAGGTTCTGTGCCATCCGCTTCAGGCGGTTGCGGTGCTGGGCGGCGTCTTTGAAGACAGACGTACAGAAGTAGACCCGCTCGTGGTCGCCCATCTCGTCGAGGATAGCCTGCTTCGAGCCGTCGACGGCCGACATGTGGCCTTCTTGGAGTTCGTAGCCCTTCTGTTGCATCCGGCGGTAGTTCCCGTCGGACATCTCGAACTCGTTGATGTTGCAGAACTCCGCGGCACCCTCGTCGAGGAATTCGAGGAACTCCGGTTCGGCACGGATGCCCGGAATCTCGAACGCCGGCGTGAGACCCTCTTCGCGGGCGATGTAGAGGATGTCTTCCCACTCGGTGCCGTGCATGTCGCCCCACAGTTCGAGCGGCGGGTGGAAGCGAATCTCGTCGAGGCCCGCTTCGGCGAGGCGGCGCATGTTCTCGCGCCCGCCCGTGATACCCGTATAGAGGTGGATGTGGTGGTCCTCGCCGAACTCGTCTTTGAGAAGCGAGATGTAGTGACAGGTCTTGTCGAGCGCCTCTTGGGGTTCGCCGCCGGTGATGGACGACCCGAGGGCGTCCATCCGCGTTGCTTCCTCGATGACGTCCTCGTCGGACTCGACGAGTCGCTCGTTCGCGTACACGTCGGTCACGTTCTTGCGGTTCTCGCCGAGTGGGCAGTAGAAACAATCACGCTGGTCGCAGTACCCGTAGACGAACAGCACCATCTTTCCGCCCATGGCGCACTGTTCGCAACCCTTCGAGATCATTCAGTTGTAGGCGTATACTTGGTGCATCGTCAAAAGGCGTCCGACTTGGACCGGCGAGGAGGCCAAATCCGGCGGTACGATTATTATCAATTAACCTGACATTATAGTATGGCTCCTCGGGACGTCCGTGAAGCAGACGCTCCCATTCACGTCCTTCTGGTCGACGACGAGAGTGCGTTCGCCGCAGCAACGGCGGCGGTACTCGGCGCAACCGAAGACATCCACGTGAACACCGTTCGTTCCCCGACGAAGGCGGTAGACTGCGTCTTCGAGTCGACGGTCGATTGCGTCGTCTCGGAGTACGAATTCGACGAGACCACAGGCATCGACGTGCTTCGGACGGTCCGCGAAGAACACCCGAACCTCCCGTTCATCCTGTTCACTCGCCACGGGTCTGAATCCATTGCGGGTGACGCCACCGCCGCCGGTGCGACCGGATATCTTCCGAAAGATCACTCGAACGCGACGCTCGACACGCTTCGTAACCGCATCCGAGATGCTGTCTCGGACGCACGCCACTCTGCGGAACGCGACAGAATGAACTCGTGGTACGAAGCCATCGTCGAACAATCACTCGTCGGACTGTACGTCGTCCAAGACGGCCGTCTGAGGTACGCGAACGACTACCTGCTCGACCGCCTCGACTACGACCCGGACGAGGCTCTCGGCCGCCCAGTCGTCGAGTTCGTTGCCGACGAGGACCGTCATCTAATCGAGGAAGGCATCGCCCCCAGAGACCACGGCAGTGTCGACGCCATGGCGCACACCGTCGACGTACTGTCTGGTGATGGTCGACCGATTTCGATGGAAGTCTCCGGTCGGCGTGTGACGGTCGGCGGTGAGGAGGTCATCGTCGGTTCGGCGACGGACGTCACTGCTCGCTTGGCCTCGGAACGCGAACTTAGACGGTCAGAACGCGTCACCAGACAGGTCATCTCGTCGCTGCCGGACATGGTCTTTCTCTCCGAACCCGACGCGTTCGACATCGTCTACATCAACGACACGTTCGAGGAGGTCTGGGGACGTCCACGCACAGCACTCTACGAGAACCCGTTGTCGTTTCTCGAACTCGTCCACGTCGACGACAGGGACCGACTCGAACGGGAGATAGACGGGTTGTTCGCCGATATCGAGGCGGGCGTCGTCGAAGAGCGATACGACTTCGAGTTTCGGTTCTCCCCCGAAGGAACTGAGACCATCCGGTGGGCCGCCGCACGGGCAGTCCCACTGTTCGCAGAAGACGGTACTGTCTCGAACGTGCTCGGCGTGATGACCGACCTCACGGACCGAATCAGACGCGAGCAGGAACTCGCACAACAGAACGCTCGCCTCGAAGCGTTCGCTCGTGTCCTGTCGCACGACATTCGTGGCCCACTGGCGGTGGCACAGGGGAGACTCGGCCTCGCCCGCGAAGACGGGAACCTGGACCACTTCGAGCACGTCGAACGTGCCCACCGCAGAATCGAAGAGGTAATCGATGACGTTCGTTCGATGGCGTGCGACGAACAGGTCGCCATCGACACGTCTCCCGTCGCGTTAGCCGACACTGCAGCGGTTGCATGGGAGATGAGTCGGTCGGGCACTGAAAACGTCAGGCTCGAAATCAGCGACCTGCCGGTCGTCGAAGCAGACGAGAGTCGGGTGAAACGCCTCTTCGAGAACCTCTTTCGCAACGCAGTGGAACACGCTTCCACGAGCAATCGGCCGAAGCCCGATGACGCTGTCGAGCATGGCCCAACAGGCCGTCAGAATCTTTCCGACGACGCTGTGGGACACGGTGCGTCGACCAACGGCACAGGACTCGTGATTCGCATCGGTCAACTGCCGTCGCGACGCGGATTCTTCGTCGAAGACGACGGCCCCGGTATCCCCCAGTCGGTTCGTGACGATATCTTCGACACGGGCGTGAGTTCCACAGACGACGGAGAGCGTGGACTCGGACTCGGTATCGTCCGGCAAATCGTCCACACGCACGGGTGGCTTATCCGAACCGCCGAGAGCGACACCGGCGGTGCACGGTTCGAGATACTCTTCGATACCGTCGGTGACTCCGAGGGTTCGGCGTGACACTCGTTCGGGCGGTGTCGGTGGGCGCTGACCGACGGACCACGACTCACTGACCGCGCCCCCGAAAACAGATATATCCCCATGGCATAGGAACCAACGATGCTCTTGGTCCTCTGTGTCGACCTCGACGACGACCTTGGCCGGAAGACGGGACTCTCGACCCCAGTCGTCGGCCGACAGAACGTCGAGGACGCGGCAGTGGCACTCGCTACCGCCGACCCAGAGGACTCTGACGTGAACGTCCTGTTTCAGGGAATCCGCGTCCACGACCAACTCCTCGAAGAAGAAGACGAAGAGGTCGAAGTCGCCGCCGTCACGGGCGTCGATGGAAGCGATGTGAAGGCGAATCGGGCCATCGGCGAGGAGATAGACACCGTCCTCGCCAGTATCTCGACCGCCGAGTCCATCCACGCCATCGTCATCTCCGACGGCGCACAGGACGAATCGGTCCTCCCGGTCATCCGTTCACGGGTTCCTATCGACGGCGTTCGCCGCGTCGTCGTCAGGCAGGCGCAGAACCTCGAATCGATGTACTACACGATGAAGCAGGTACTCGCCGACCCCGAGACGCGCGGGACGATTCTCGTCCCACTCGGTATCTTGCTCCTCATCTACCCCTTCGTCACCATCGCGAGTCTCTTCGACGTGCCCGGTGCCGTCGTCTTGGGGCTCATCTCGGCGCTGCTCGGCCTCTACACCCTGTTTCGCGGCCTCGGCCTCGAAACCGCCGTCGACGAAGCGGCGAATCGTGCCCGGAACGTCCTCTACGCAGGCCGTGTCACCATCATCACCTACGTCGCGGCCGCGGCACTCCTCGTCGTTGGTGGGGTTCGCGGTATCGAACTCCTCCAGACCGTCACAGAGAGTGTCGGTGGCAACCCACCCGCGGGACTCGTCCTCGCTGCACTCGTCCACGGTGCTGTCGAGTGGTTCGCCGCCGCCGGTATCACGAGCAGTCTCGGGCAAGTGACCGACGAGTACCTCCACGACCGGTTCAAATGGCGCTACCTCAACGCGCCGTTCTACGTGGCCGCTATCGCCATCGTCCTCTACGCACTCTCCGGGTTCTTCCTCCCGGAGGGCGTCGTCGGCGTCCAGAAGTTCTACCTCACCGGCCTCGCCGTCGCACTCACCGTCGGCACGCTCCTCGGTGTGCTGAGTACGCTCACGTTCGCAGTGGCCGAGTCCCGGTTCCCGACGACGCCCGACGGCGAGCAACCGGCCTGAGGAAGAGACCGCGAGTTTTCCGACGCGAACGACGACTCCGATTAGCTCTCGCGAACGACGACGAACTGCGCCAAGTCGCGGAGGTACTCCAACGACTCCGAGTCACCGACGCCGGAGGATTCGAGCGCGCTGAGCGCGTCGTCAGCCTGTTTCCGAGCGCGCTGGTTCGCGTCCTCGGGCGTGAGTTCCGTCACCTGTACGAGCGACGGGCGACCCATCTCGGCGTCCTGCCCGGTCGGCTTCCCCAGTTCTTCGGCGTCTGCCGTGGCGTCGAGTACGTCGTCTCGAATCTGGAAGGCGACACCGACGCGTTCTGCGTAGTCACCGAAGGCCTCGACGACCTGTGCGTCGCCACCGGCGGCGACAGCACCCAGTTCGGCGGCGGCGCGGAACAACGCGCCCGTCTTTCGCCGGGCGAGTTCCATGTACTCTTCTTCGTTCGACGGGATAGCGACGAGTTCGGTCGCTTCGCCCTCTCCGAGTTCGACCATCGATTCGGCGACGATGCGGGTCGCTCGGTCGCTCGACGAGAGGAGGGCGAACGCCTCTCCGAGCAGGCCGTCCGAGGCGATGATGGCGGGGCCGTAGCCGTATTCGGACCACGCGCTCGGCGTCCCGCGGCGGATGTCGGACCGGTCGATGATGTCGTCGATGACGAGTGACGCGTTGTGGACGAGTTCCACGCCGACCGCGAAGTCGACGGCGTCTTCGGGGGCACCCCCGACGGCCTCACAGGCGAGAATGGTCACAGCAGGGCGGACGCGCTTACCTCCCGCCAGAGCGACGTGGTCGAGTTGGTCGGCGAGTTCCGACGGTTCGACCGCCGAGACGACCTCCTCGAGGCGGTCGTTTACCATCGTGACCCGGCGCTCCAGGTATTCCATTGTCGGTTCGTAGGGTTGGGTAGGGAAGTACGTACCGGATTTGACGAAACCGAGCGACAGGGACGGAGCGCGTGGCGGTTTCTGACCGTCGACTGGCAACGAGATTTCGGTCCGACGGTGTCGTCGCGCGGCCACCGCTCGGGGTGCCGAAACTGAAAAAGTGAGACACGGACGCAGTAGTCGTCTACTCGAACTGTTCGATGCGTTCCGGAACCACGTGCGACCACCTTTTTCCGGTCGCTCACGAGTTCGCGACCGCAAAAATCTGGACCAAAAAGACGTAGTCGTCTACTCGAACTGTTCGATGAGTTCCGGAACCACGTCGAAGAGGTCGCCGACGATACCGTAATCGGCGATGTCGAAGATAGGCGCGTCGGGGTCGGTGTTGACCGCGATGATGGTCTCTGCGCCTTTCATTCCGGCGACGTGCTGGACTGCCCCGGAGATACCGATGGCGAGGTAGACCTTCGGCGTGACGACTTTCCCGGACTGGCCGACTTGCCGGTCTTTCGGAAGCCACCCGTTGTCGACGATGGGGCGCGACGACGAGAGCGTCGCACCGAGTGCGTCGGCGAGGTTCTGGACGAGTTCGAGGTTCTCTTCTTCTTCGATACCGCGGCCGACGGAGACGAGCACGTCCGCGTCGGAGATGTCCACGTCGCCGCCGCCGACTTCTTCGAATCCAGTCACGCGCGAGCGTACGCGAGACTCGTCCAGTTCGAAGTCGAACGCTTCGACGGCGGGTTCACCGGCCGCCTCGGTCGGTTCCCACTCGGCGGAGCGGATGGTGACCGCGGCGTGGTCGGCGTCGACTTCGACGGTGGATTCGACCTTCGAGGCGTACATCTCGCGGGTGACGACGAGGTTCCCGTCGTTCTGGAGGCCGATTGCGTCGGTCACGAGCGGAATGTCGAGTTGCTCGGCGACGGCCGGCGCGTAGTCGAGGCCGTTGACCGTGTTGCCCATGAGGACGTACGTGGGGTCGAGTTCCTCGTAGAGGGCCGCGATGGCCTGCACGTACACGTCGTGATTGAACTCGTCGCCTTCCGGCACGGTGTGGATGGTGTCCACGCCGTCGAGTGCGAGTTCGTCGGCGAAGGCGTCGACGTCGCCGCCGATGACTGCGAGGTGCAGGTCGCCGCCAGTCTCACCGACGAGGTCGCTGCCGGCGGTGACGAGTTCGAACGACACGTCGCGGAGTTCGCCGCGGCGGTGCTCGGTGATTGCGAGAACGTCGCTCATTGGGCACCCACCCCCTTCTCGCGGAGGACAGTCGCAAGTTCGGCGGCTTGCTCCCCGGCGTCACCCTCGAAGTAGACGGCGTCGGATTCCGTCTCCGGTTCGTACACGTCGGTCAGGACGAGGTCCGACTCGACGACAGCGTCGTCGAGACCGAGGTCCGACAGCGCCATCGGCTTGATTTCCTTCGACTGGGCCTGCCGAATCCCGCGCAGACTCGCGTAGCGGGGTTCGTTGATACCTGTCTGGATGGTGAGGACGGCTGGGAGGTCGACCTCGGTCAGTTCTTCGACGCCGCCTTCGAGTTCGCGGCGGACGTTCGCGACGCCGCCATCGACGTCGAGGTCGAGGGCGTTGACGACTGCTGCCCACTCGAAGTCGATTGCAGACGCGAGCGAGACACCGGTCGCGCCGAAACTGTCGTCGTTCGCCTGCACACCCGTGAGGACGAGGTCAGGGTCTTCTTCTTCGACGACGGCCGAGAGCAGTCGCGCCTTCGCGCCGACGTCGAGCAGGTCGACGTCGTCGAGTGCGTCGTCCCACACGCGGATGGCACGGTCGACACCTTTGGCGAGTGCCATGCGGATGGTCTCTTCAGAGCGCTCGGGGCCGATGGTCACGCTGACGACTTCGACGTCGTCGTTCTCCTCGGCGATTTGGACGGCCTCTTCGACCGCGTACTCGTCCCACTCGTTGAGGTCGTACTCGAGATATTGTTCTGCGACGTGGAGGCCATCGAGTTGGAAGTCCTCCTCCACCTCGGCTACCTCTTTGACAGTTACGAGAACTTTCATCAACGTTCACTACCGACGGGGGCGAATAAACGTTTTCGCACCGCGGCCAACGGCGGCGTCGTCAATCGATTACGTGTCGTCTTCGACTTCGTCCGGGAGCGAGATGAGGTTCTCGCGCCCGAGACGGAGCTTTTCCACGCGGTTCTCGTCGGCCATCGACGAGAGCAGTTGCGAGACTTTGGCATCGGACCAGCCAGTCTCCTTGACGATGTTGGCCTGCTTCATCCGGCCGCCGTTCTGTTCTAAGAGCAGTTCGACGCGCTCTTCGTCGGACAGGAGGTCCAAGTCGACGCCCGCTTCCGACGATTCGATGGGGCCGATTGGCTCTTCAGTCGGCTCTGGGTCCGACGCTGCTGCTGGCTCTGGTTCGGATGAGAGTTCGTCGCTCGACGTGGCATTGTCACTGGCCGGCGCTGACTCGATTCCGTCTTTCGACTGCCGACGGACGTACACGACTGCCGCGCCCGAGAGGGTGACGACGACGGCGAGGCCGACGAGGACACCCCAGGGAATACCGGCCGACGGTCCACCCGTGGAGACGTAACTCACGGTTAACTCGTCGGTCGATTCGAACGTTCGCGGCCCCTCGATGACGATGGCGTTGTCTTCGAGTGGGAGGTTCGTACTGCTGACCGCGTATCCCGGTGGCGTCTGGATGGTGAGGTTCTGATTCTCGCCGAGTGAGGTGAGCCACGTTTGGCCCCCTCCGGCAGCGAATGCGTCACCGAGTCGGACGCCGTTGTCCGTTCGTTCGAGGAAGTTCGTCCACGTGAACGTGAGTGCGACGACGCCCGTCTGGTTCTCGATGTACGCTCTCGTCGTCGCGTTCTCGATAGCCATCGTACGTCCGGTTTGCGACTCTGCTGTGTCGCTGACTCGCTCGAAGAGGGCCGCGTCGAGGCCGACGTCCGCGCTTCCAGCCTCGTACTCCTGTGCGAACTCTTCGAACGCCGCCGTCTCGTTTTCGCTTTCGAGTTCGTAGCGCATCTCGACGCGCCACGATGCCGATTGGTCGCCGTGGAGTTCGATGAAAATGTCCGTCTGCGGTGACCGTTCGAGCGTCGACTGTTGGGCGACGACCGTCGTGTCGTCGAGGGCCGTCACCGTCTCGGAACCGGAGGTGCCGGCTACGGACGGGCCTCCCGCCGCAACCGGTGCCGCGATACCAGCGGCGACGGTGAGGAGAGCAACGATGAGGGCGACGCTCCGCATACGTGAATCCGTTTCGTCGGGCGATGAAAACGCTTTCCATCGACTCACCCCCCTCGGCGGGTCGTTTCGATCGACAGACTCGCTCACAAGAGGGCCATTTTAGTACCGGCATCGTGTACCGATATGGCGATGAAGGCCCTCCCGCTCTTCGTCGTCATACTCCTGGTGGCTTCACCGGTTCTCGCCGCGGCGAATCCCGGTGGCGTCGCAGGCCAAGCGACGGCCATCGATGGCACGACCACCGCTCAGGTCCAACCCCCAGCAAACGAGACCATCCGCGTCCTCGACATCGAAGAGACGTCGCTGGTCCGTTCGACCGTCGAAACAGAGTATGTCGACCTCGGTCCGTCGCTCGACTTCGCCGCCCTCAGGACCGGTGGCCAGATTCAGACGCGCGCGTCCATCAACCGAATCGAGTCTGTGGGCGACGACGTGAGTCTCCGCAGTCAACTGATTCTCGGCGAACTGAACCGCGTCGAACAACGCGCAATCGCGCTTCAGAGCGACCAGCAGTCCGCTATCACCCAGTACAACGCCGACGAACTGACGGCGCGCGAACTGCTCGTCGAGTTCGCCCGCATCGACGCCGAAGCGCGTGACCTCAACGAGCGACGCATCGCGTTGCGAGAACTCGCCGCCGAGACGCCCGACTTCTCTGTCGACTCTGGGCGGTTAGCGGCACTCGAACGCGAACTCGATACCTTCACTGGCCCGGTCCGCGCTCACGCCGCAGAGGTGCTCACCGGAAAGGCAGACCCGACGCGGTTCTCCGTCCGCACGAGTCAGTCCGGTGCCGTTCTCAGTACCATCACGGACGACACCTACGTCCGGGAAGCCTACCGCGGTGACCTGCGCGACAGAGACGAAAGTGGCGTCTCACCCACCGAGGCACTCGAAACCGTCTCCGCGAACTATCCCGAAGTCTGGGAGAGTCGTGCGACGCAGAACGGTGCAGACGTAGTCGGCGCGGGGAACAGTTACCTCGTCCGTATCACGCACGACAGAGGCCAGTTGTACGCGTACGTCGACAGCGGGAGTAAGAACGTCTTCAAAGAGTCACAAACGCGCCCGCTCGACGCCCTGTCGCGCGGCGCCCCGGAGAGCGAAATCAAAGACGGCATCAACCTCACCGTCTACCGGACGTATCCCGGTGGCCCGCTTCGAATCCAACTGAACGAGTCGGCGACTGGCGACCCGATAAACGCGAACGTCACTATCGGTGTCGAGGCGAGTCGAGAGAGTACGCTTCTCGGTCGGACCGGACCCGATGGGACGATTTGGACCGTCTCGCCGTCGAGTCCGTACACTATCACGGTCATCAGAGGGAACGCCGCTGTCGTCCTCACCGTCTCGCCGACGCCGATTCCCGAGTTAGCGACGAACTCGACCGGGTCGACGAACACCACGACTGACGTACAACCGACAGCGTCGCCAACGACGGCATCGGCAACGTCGCCGCTGACAGCATCGACAGCGTAAGCCCACACCGCCTCTCGACCAGCGTTCGCCGAACCTTCTTATCTGATGACGGGGCCACCTCACCTCGATGCCTCGCCAGTTTCACCACGCCACGCGCGGGTCCACAGGTCTCGTCGGAAGCGTTCTCTTCGTCGGGTTGCTCGTCGTCCTCGCGGGCGTCGTCGGTGCCGCCGCCCTCGACACTGCCGACTCCACCCAAGACCCGATTCGGCCGACGGTCCTGTCTGTCTCCGTCGCGGACGAGACTGTTACACTGATACACGAAGGGGGCGCGCCGCTCGACGTTCGGTCACTTCGACTCCGAATCACGGTCGATGGAGACCCACTGGCGTATCAACCTCCGATTCCGTTCTTCTCGGCACGCGGGTTTCGACCGGGACCAACCGGGCCGTTCAACGTCGCGTCGGACCCCCGGTGGACAGTCGGCGAGGAGGCGAGTCTCGAACTCGCGGGCACGAACGAACCTGCTCTCTCGCCGGGTGTGCGAGTCGTCGTCCGCGTCTACGACGACGACACGCCGGTCGCCGTCGGCCGAACGATGGCGTCGTGAGAACAGTGAGTGGTCCGAGGCTTGGAGAACAGTGAGTGGCCCGATTGGATTATTCGTCCGCAGGTGCGCGCGCGATGGTTACGATAGCGCGGGGGCTTCCCGGTTGGCGCTGGAGGATGTGGTGTTCGATGTCGACGAATCCGGCGGCCTGGAACATCCGGTCGGCCTCCTCCTCGTCGTAGAACAGCATGATTGCGTCGGCGAGTTTCTGGAAGACACCAGTCTTCGGGTAGTCGGGGCCGACGACGAGCACCTTGTGACCGGGTTTGACCACGCGGCGGAAGTCTTCTAGCGCCGTGACGGGGTTCGGCCAGTACTCGATGGACCCAGACGACCAGATGACGTCGAACGAGTCGTCGGCAAAGGGCAGGCGTTCGGCGTCACCGCGGTAGAACCGGACTTCGTCGTTCTTGCCGAACTTCTCCCACGCCTTCTGCATCTGGTGGATACTCTGGTCGAGGCCGTGAACGTCGTCCGTGTACTGGAGCAGACCTTCGGTCCCGAAGCCAGTTCCACACCCAACGTCGAGGACTCTGTCGTCCTGTTGGATGTCGAGTAGTTCGAGCGCCTCGTCGCGCATCTCCTCGTTCCAGATGAACGGGTTGACCTGGTCGTACACCTTCGAGAGGTATTTGTAGAACAGGCGGGCCCGCGCTTTATTTTCGAGGACTCCCATTTGCGGCGGAATTAGGACTCACTGATGATAACGGTGCGGATTCGCCGTCGGACCTGGGTGTTTTCTCCACACTCATCACGTACGAAACTGAGACCCTCTCGCCAACTTTCCGCAAACACCTTATACAGCGCTTGTGCAACGTTCCTGTGATACGAGTATGCCGAGACAAGAGGTTCTCGAACGAATCAAAACGGCCGAGCAGGAGGCCGACGACATTGTCGAAGAGGCCGAGGCCAAACGTGAGGAACTCGTCGCGGAGGCGCGCCGCGAGGCCGACGAGATTCGCTCCGAGGCCGAAGAAGAGGCTGACGAACTCGAATCGGAGCGTCTGCAGGAAGGACGCAAAGAGATAGAGGCCGAACGGGAACGCATCCTCGAAGAGGGCGAGGAAGCCCGTGACGAACTGATCGCCGAGGCGGAAGACCGCATCGACGAGGCGGTCGAATCCGCCATCGGCAAGTTCGAGGAGGCGGTTGATGCTCAGACCTGAGCAGATGAGCAAGGTCTCGGTGACCGGTTCCAAGGGCGTCATGTCCGAGGTCATCGAGGCTGTCCACGACCTCCGACTGCTCCACGTCACCGAGTACGACGGGTCGTGGCAGGAGGAGTTCGGATTCGAGACGGGAGCGCCAATCGAAGGCGCAGAGAGTGCGTCCGACAAACTCGTCACCATTCGCTCGCTCAAGAGCATCCTCGGTGTCGACGAGAACGACGCCGGCCGTCAGCGCATCGTCCCCGACGACGCGCTGGGTGAACCCCTCGAAGAGATCCGAGAGAAGGTCAACGAACTGGACGACCGTCGCTCCGAACTGGAGAACAAACAGAACGCCATCGGGGACGAAATCGAGGCGATGGAACCCTTCGTCGACCTCGGAATCGACCTCGAACTCCTGTCGGGGTACGACTCCCTTCAGGTCGTCGTCGGACAGGGTAAACTCGAACCGGTCGAGCGTGCCATCGTCGACGCACCGACTATCGACACCTACGAGATTTTCTCGGGTGAGCGAACCCACGCCATCTTCGGCCGTCCCACCGAGGACGCTTCGGAGACGGCACTGGTGGACGCACTCGTCGGGTCGGACTTCGCGACGTTCGAAATTCCGGACGCCGAGGGAAGTCCCAAAGACCACGTCCGTGACCTCGAACAGCAGAAGCGCGAAATCGAGTCCAAGCTCGACACGGTCGAATCCGAGCTTCACGACCTGAAAGTCGAAGAGGGCGAGTTCCTCCTCGCGGCCGAGGAGCGTCTCGCCATCGACGTCCAGAAAACCGAAGCACCGCTCTCGTTCGCGACGACGGAGAACGCCTTCGTCGCCGAAGGGTGGATTCCGACCGGACAGTACAACGAGTTCGCCAGCGAACTGAAGAGCATCGTCGGCGAGCGCGTCGACGTCGAGGAACTCGAACGCGCCGAGTTCTCCCACGACGGCCACGACCACGCCACGGAAGATGTCTCCGAAACTGGCGGTACCGCCGCGGCGACCGACGGCGGCGTGGTCACCATGGCCAACGACGAACCGCCGACGGTCCAGAACAACAGTGGGGCGGTCAAGCCGTTCGAACTGCTCGTTCAGGCAGTCAACCGGCCGAACTACTTCGAACTCGACCCGACCGTCATCCTGTTCCTGACGTTCCCGGCGTTCTTCGGGTTCATGATTGGTGACTTCGGGTACGGACTGTTGTACACCGCAATCGGGTACTTCCTCTACACGAACTTCGACAGTAACGCACTCAAGAGCATGGGTGGCGTCACCATCGCGGCCGGTGTGTCCACGACGCTCTTCGGCATCCTGTATGGCGAAATCTTCGGGCTGCACCTCATCACCGAGTACTTCTGGGTCGGTGTGGTCGATCTCACACACGCGCCGATCGAGAAGGGTCTGTCGCCGGCGACCGCTGAGTGGGCACTCGGTTGGCTCACCGTCAGCGTCATCCTTGGCATCATCCACCTCAACATCGGGTACATCTTCGACTTCGTTGACCTCGCTGACCTTCACGGTGTGAAGGAAGCAGTCCTCGAAGCCGGTTCGTGGATTCTGATGCTCAACGGCCTGTGGGTCTGGATCTTCAGCCCTGCGCTCGGCGACATCCCACCGGAGTTCCTGTTCACGACGTTCAGCAGTGAGGGCGTTATCCCGCTCGGCTTCACCGGCTTCCCGGAAATCATCGGCTGGGCTGGACTCGGAGCGTTCTTCGTCGGACTCGCACTCCTTGCGATGGCTGAGCCCGCAGAACTCATTGAGTTCATCAGCGTCCTCTCGAACGTGCTGTCGTACACTCGTCTTGCCGCAGTGTTGCTGGCGAAGGCCGGAATGGCGTTCGCAGTCAACCTGCTGTTCTTCGGCGCGTACGAACACCACGGCGAGTTCCACTTCCTGCTCAACTACGGGCCGCAGTACGCTCTCGAGCATTACGAAGGAGCAGTCATCTTGTTCCCCGGCCTGATGCACTCCGGTGCAGCAGGACTGGTCGGTGGCCTCGTCGTCCTCGTCCTCGGTCACGCACTCGTCCTCGCACTCGGTGTCACGAGTGCCGGTCTGCAGGCCGTGCGTCTCGAGTACGTCGAGTTCTTCGGCAAGTTCTTCGAGGGCGGTGGCCGCGAGTACGAACCGTTCGGCTACGAACGCCAGTTCACCACCGAGGACTAACCGTCCGTTTCCCTCGGTGATTTTCTTTCGACCAGACCTGATAGCCACAGCACCCGTCTGAACTCGGTTTTGAGACGCCCCAATCCCGCGTTTTCGGCCGATTGTTTTGGGAACCTTTATGAGACGGCTTGCAACACATACGAACGTTCGGAGACGACAATCCGGTACTTAGCACACAATGATTGAAGCAATTGAACCCCTCATGACTGCACTGCAGAGTGAAGCAGCTGCTGCCCCCGCAATCGAGCCCTCGGCCGCCGCGGCCCTGGCTGTCGGTCTCGCCGCCTTCGGCGCAGGCTACGCGGAACGTGGCATCGGTGCCGCCGCGATGGGCGCCATCGCTGAGGACGAGGACCTCTTCGTCAACGGGCTGATCCTTACGGTTCTTCCCGAAACCCTCGTCATCCTCGCGCTGGTCGTCGTCTTCCTGGTCTAAACCACCCCTTCCTTTCCCATCATGAGTTTGGACAACGTCGTTGAGGACATCCGAGACGAAGCCCGCGCACGTGCGGAGGAAATCAAAGAGGCCGGCGAGGAACGAGCGGACGAGATTCGTTCCGAGGCCGAAGCGGAAGCCGACGCGCTCGTCGAAGAGCGCAAGGAGTCCGTCGAAGCCCAGATCAAACGGGAGCGCGAACAGGCGCTCTCAAGCGCGAAACTCGAAGCCAAGCAGGCACGTCTCGGCGCACGCCGTGACGTTCTCCAGCGCGTTCGTTCTCAGGTCGAGGACGAACTCGCAGGGCTCGAAGGCGAGCGTCGTGAAGAACTCACGCGCACGCTTCTCGACGCTGCCTCGGTCGAGTTCGAAGACGAAGACAAAGTCTACGTCTACGGTCGCGCCGATGACGCCGACCTACTCGAAGATATCCTCGCCGACTACGACGGCTACGAAGTTGCTGGAGAGCGCGACTGCCTCGGTGGCGTCGTGGTCGAAGGCACGAATTCGCGCGTCCGGGTGAACAACACCTTCGACTCGGTCCTCGACACAGTCTGGGAGGACAACCTGAAGGAAGTGAGTGCGCGACTATTCGACGACCAATGAGCGCTGCTGGCGGCTCGAACCCGGAATACGTCATCGCCCGCGTGCGAGCGCGACGTAGCGCTCTGTTCGGAGACGAAGAGTACCGCAAACTGGTCCGTATGGGACCGGCCGAAATCGCCCGATTCATGGAGGAGTCGGAGTACGAGACGGAGATCAACGCCCTGGGAAGCCGATTCTCTGGTGTCGACCTCATCGAGTACGGACTGAATCGCAACATGGCGAAGCAGTTCAACGACATCCTCGACTGGGCTGACGGCCGCCTCTACGACCTCATCGCGCGATACCTTCGGAAGTTCGACGCGTGGAACGTCAAGACCATCATCCGCGGAATCTACTCCGAGGCCCCACGGGACGAGGTCGAAACCGACCTCATCCGTGCCGGCGAGTTCGACGACCGACTTCTCTCGCGCCTGCTCGACGCAGCCGAAATCGAGGAAGCCGTCGAACTCCTCTCGGGGACTATCTTCGGTGACGGTCTCGAGGCCGCCTTCGACGACTACGAAGACACAGGCGTCCTCGTCCCGTTAGAGAACGCCGTCGACCGAGCCTTCTACGAGCAACTGCTCGAAGGACTGGTCGTCGGTGAAGAGACGAAGCAGTACCGCGAATTCCTCGAAGCAGAGATAGACTTCCGAAACGCTCGCAACGCACTCCGCATCGCTCGCAGTGGTGCCGACCTCGACCCGATCGATTACTTCATCGAGGGCGGCACGCTGTTCCGCGCGGCGGAACTCGCGTCGCTGGCGACGAACACGGACGAACTCGTCTCGAAGATTCGCGACAGTCGGTACGGTGACCGCCTCTCGAATGCGCTGTCAGACCTCGAAGAGGTAGACAGCCTCATCGGCTTCGAGCGCGCCCTCGACGCGGCGCTCTTGGAGTACGCGGACACACTCGGATACGTGTTCCCGCTTTCGGTCACGCCAGTCATCTCGTACATCCTCGCCAAGGAGCGCGAGGTTGACAACATTCGGGCAATCGCCCGCGGCCGCGAGGCCGGACTGGACCCCGACGCAATCGAAGAGGAGCTGGTCATCCAATGAGCCAGGAAATCGCAGTTATCGGCAGTCCGGACTTCACTACGGGATTCCGACTTGCGGGTGTCCGCAAGTTCGAGAACGTCCCGGACGAAGACAAGGACGAAGCACTCGACGAGGCCGTTATGCGGACGCTCGAGGACGAGGACGTCGGCATCATCGTGATGCACGAAGACGACCTCGACCACCTCTCGCGTAACCCTCGTCAGTCGGTCGAGCGCAGCATCGAGCCAACGCTCGTGACGCTCGGCGGGTCTGGTGGGGCAAGCGGCCTCCGAGACCAGATCAAGAGAGCAATCGGTATCGATCTGATGGACGAATAACCAAAACATGAGTCAGGCAACACAAGATACTGTCCGCGAGGACGGCATCATCGCAAGCGTGAGTGGTCCGGTCGTGACCGCCCGTGACCTCGACGCCCGCATGAACGACGTCGTCTATGTCGGCGACGAAGGTCTGATGGGCGAGGTCATCGAAATGGAGGGCGATTTCACGACCATTCAGGTGTACGAGGAAACGTCGGGCGTCGCTCCGGGCGAACCCGTCGAGAACACGGGCGAACCGCTGACGGTCGACCTCGGTCCCGGGATGCTGGACGCCATCTACGACGGTGTCCAGCGCCCGCTGGACGTGCTCGAGTCCAAGATGGGCTCGCCGTTCCTCGACCGTGGTGTTGACGCACCCGGTATCGACATGGAAAAGAAGTGGGAGTTCGAACCCAGCGTCTCCGAAGGCGACGAAGTCGCCCCCGGTGACGTCGTGGGTACCGTTCCCGAAACCGTGACCATCGAACACAAGGTCATGGTCCCGCCGGATTTCGAGGGTGGCGAAGTCGTCACCGCCGAAGCAGGCGAGTTCACCGTCACCGAGACGGTCGTCGAACTCGACAACGGCGAAGAAGTGACGATGCATCAGGAGTGGCCGGTTCGACAGGCGCGTCCTTCGACGGAGAAGAAGACGCCCCGCGAACCGCTCGTCTCCGGGCAGCGTATCCTCGACGGTCTGTTCCCCATCGCGAAGGGTGGGACGGCCGCGATTCCGGGTCCGTTCGGGTCCGGCAAGACGGTTACGCAGCACCAGCTCGCCAAGTGGGCCGACGCTGACATCGTCGTCTACGTCGGCTGTGGTGAGCGCGGTAACGAGATGACCGAGGTTATCGAGGACTTCCCGGAACTCGACGACCCGAAGACGGGCAACCCCCTCATGGCTCGGACGTGCCTCATCGCGAACACGTCCAACATGCCTGTGGCGGCCCGTGAATCTTGCATCTACACCGGCATCACCATCGCGGAGTTCTACCGCGACATGGGATACGACGTCGCCCTGATGGCCGACTCCACCTCCCGGTGGGCAGAGGCCATGCGCGAGATTTCCTCGCGTCTCGAAGAGATGCCCGGTGAAGAGGGGTACCCCGCGTACCTCGCCGCGCGTCTCTCCGAGTTCTACGAGCGCGCAGGATACTTCACCACCATCAACGGTGACGAGGGTTCGGTCTCCGTCATCGGCGCAGTGTCGCCGCCGGGCGGCGACTTCTCTGAGCCGGTCACGCAGAACACCCTGCGTATCGTGAAGACGTTCTGGGCACTCGACGCAGACCTCGCAGAGCGTCGTCACTTCCCGGCTATCAACTGGAACGAGTCCTACTCGCTCTACCAGGACCAGCTCGACCCGTGGTTCGTCGAGAACGTTCAGGACGACTGGCCAGAAGAGCGCCAGTGGGCCGTCGACGTGCTCGACGAAGAGGCCGAGCTTCAGGAAATCGTTCAGCTCGTCGGTAAGGACGCCCTGCCAGAGGACCAGCAGCTGACGCTCGAAGTCGCTCGCTACCTCCGTGAGGCGTACCTCCAGCAGAACGCGTTCCACCCGACGGACACGTACTGTGAACCCCAGAAGACGTACGGTATCCTCACCGCTATCCACACGTTCAACGACGAGGCGTTCAAGGCGCTCGAAGCCGGCGTCCCCGTCGAAGAAATCCAGGCCATCGAGGCGGCTCCGCAGCTGAACCGCATCGGTGTCCAGGAAGACTGGGATGCGTACATCGAGGACCTGAAGGCAGAGATCACCGAGCAACTCCGCGAGCTGTACTGAGACCATGAAGGAATACCAGACTATCACCGAAATCAGCGGCCCGCTGGTGTTCGCCGAGGTCGACGAGCCGATCGGGTACGACGAAATCGTCGAAATCGAGACGCCCCGAGGCGAAACCAAGCGCGGACAGGTCCTCGAATCGAGCGAGGGTCTTGTCGCGATTCAGGTGTTCGAAGGCACCACCGGTATCGACAGGAACGCGTCCGTCCGATTCCTCGGCGAGACGCTCAAGATGCCCGTGACCGAGGACCTCCTCGGTCGCGTGCTCGACGGTTCCGGCCAGCCAATCGACGGCGGCCCAGAAATCGTCCCCGACGAGCGTCGTGACATCGTCGGCGCAGCAATCAACCCCTACTCCCGCGAGTACCCCGAGGAGTTCATCCAGACGGGTGTGTCCGCCATCGACGGCATGAACACGCTCGTTCGCGGCCAGAAGCTTCCAATCTTCTCCGCATCGGGGCTTCCCCACAACAACCTCGCACTGCAGGTCGCCCGTCAGGCGACTGTGCCTGAGGAAGAAGGAGACGACGAAGAGTCCGAATTCGCTGTCGTCTTCGGCGCGATGGGTATCACGCAGGAAGAGGCGAACGAGTTCATGGAGGACTTCGAGCGCACGGGTGCACTCGAGCGCTCCGTCGTCTTCACGAACCTCGCGGACGACCCCGCAGTCGAGCGGACGGTCACGCCGCGTCTCGCGCTCACCACGGCCGAGTACCTCGCGTTCGACAAGGACTACCACGTCCTCGTCATCCTGACCGACATGACCAACTACTGTGAGGCGCTCCGCGAAATCGGTGCGGCTCGCGAAGAGGTCCCCGGTCGCCGTGGCTACCCGGGTTACATGTACACCGACCTTGCGCAACTCTACGAGCGCGCAGGTCGTATCGAGGGACGCGAAGGGTCTGTCACCCAGATTCCCATCCTCACGATGCCGGGTGACGACGACACGCACCCGATTCCGGACCTGACCGGCTACATTACGGAAGGTCAGATCTACATCGACCGCGACCTCAACTCGCAGGGCATCCGCCCGCCGATCAACCCGCTCCCGTCGCTCTCGCGACTGATGGACGACGGTATCGGTGAGGGCCTCACCCGCGAGGACCACGCAGACGTTTCCGACCAGATGTACGCGGCGTACGCAGAGGGTGAAGACCTTCGCGACCTCGTGAACATTGTCGGTCGTGAGGCGCTCTCCGAGCGTGACAACAAGTACCTCGACTTCGCCGAGCGCTTCGAGGCTGAGTTCGTCAACCAGGGCTTCGACTCCAACCGTACCATCGCCGAGACGCTCGACATCGGCTGGGAACTGCTGTCGACCCTGCCCAAGTCGGAACTCAACCGTATCGACGAAGAACTCATCGAGAAGTACTACCAGGAAGACGCCGAGACGGTCGAAGCGGAAGCCTAATCCGGGTTTTCGTTCGCAGTTTCGGTCCCGATTTCTCTCTCTATTTTCCACCGAGAGCGGACGCGTCGCCGACCCGGTCCGCCACCGTGTCTCAGTGCCGAGTGGTCACGAACTTCCTTACGTCGTGAACGCTACCACGCCACATGGATGAATCCTCGTCTCAGACTCACGTCCTTCTCGTCGTCGATTCGGTCGAGTCTAGTCGAATCGAGGACGCACTCGAACCACTGTCGGTCACTGTCGCACCGTCGGTCGATGCAGCGAAGGAGCAATGCGACGCCGAGTCGGTCGACTGCCTCGTCGTCGCGACGGACCGGGTCGACGCCATCTCGTCGTTGCGACCCGAGACGACGGCCCCACTCGTCGCAGTCGTCACACCTGACGGTGACCTCTCGTCTGAACAGGCACTGGACGCTGGTGCAGCAGATGCTGTCCCTCTCGTCGACTCGAATCTCTTCGACCGACTCCCAGAACGAGTCGAGAGTGCCGTCGCGTGGCACCGACACGGAACAGTCGCGGCCGAACGAATCACCGAAGACCTGAAAGAACAGGCGATAGACGAAGCGCCCGTCGGTATCACCATCGCCGACTGCACGCTCCCCGACCGACCTCTCGTCTACGTCAACGAGGCGTTCGAGTCGATGACGGGCTACTCTGTCGAGTCGGCGTTGGGTCGAAACTGTCGTTACCTACAGGGGCCGAAAACGAACCCGGAACGTGTCGCCGAACTCCGCACGGCAATCGAGAACGAAGCGGCGGCGTCGGTCGAACTCCTGAACTACAGAGAGGGCGGTGAGACGTTCTGGAACCGGGTCGACCTCGCCCCACTCAGCGGACCGAACGGCGAGGTGACACACTACGTCGGGTTCCAGACGGACATCACCGAACGGGTGCGTGCCGAAGAAGCCGCAGAGCGGAACGCCGAGCGGGTAGAAGAAGAGCGTGCGCGACTCAGCACGCTCGTCGACCTCATCGAAGGACTCCTCGAAGACGTGACGGAGGCCCTCGTCAGGGCGGAGACGCGCCAAGAACTCGAAGCGGCGGTGTGTTCCCGCGTCGCGGAGACAGAGTCGTTCACGTGCGCGTGGATTGGTGACTGTGACCTCTCGCCTGCGGTCATCGTCCCGAACGAGTGGGCCGGCACAGAGACGGCGTTCGTCGAAGCACTCGAAATCGATGGCGACGCCGACGATGTCACTGCACGGGCCGCAGAGACACTTCGCGTCCAGTCTGCCGTCGCCGCAAACGGGTCGTTACACGAGGGTGAGGCCGTGCCGTTTCGGGCGGCTATTGCAGTGCCGATAATCCACCGAGAGACGCTCTACGGCGTGTTGACCGTGTACGCAGACACAGACGAACTCGACGACGAGGTGAACGTGGTCTTCGGAACGCTCGGCCGAGCGGTCGGCGCGGCAATCGACGCCTTCGAGAGCAGACGCTCGCTCATCTCTGAGGGCGTCCTCGAACTCGAACTCGACGTGAGTGACCCGACCCAGCCTCTCGTCCAAATCGCGGCGGCAACCGAGTGCGAACTCGCGTACGAGGGGTCGGTCCTCCACGACGACGGCACGCTCAGTCTGTTCGTCTCGTCGACGCCGCCGACGCAACTCGACGCGGCCGACGTCGACGTCGATGGTGTCGGCACCATCGCACGCGTCCCGCGCGGAGACGATGTCGGCCTGTCCGAACTCGTCTTGTCGGGGGGGTCACTCGCGCACCTCGTCGCGGACGCCGGTGGACGACTCATCGACCTCGAAGCCGACGAGACCGGCAGTCGGTTCACCGTCGTCGTTCCAGACCGCTCGGTCGGTCGTGCACTACTCGACGACCTTCGACAGGCCGCGACGGGTGTCGAACTCCGTGCCGTCAGAGACCGGTCGGAACCACCGCAGACGCCCCGTGAGTTCGTCGGGAGCGTCGGCGCGGACCTCACCGATAGACAACACACGGCACTCCAACTCGCGTACTTGGGCGGGTTCTTCGAGTGGCCGCACGGCGTCACGGGCGACGAACTCGCCGAGGCGATGGACGTGTCGCGGGCGACGTTCCACCAGCACCTTCGTGCGGCCGAGCGAAAACTCGTCACACAGTTCTTCGAAGTGGGGTCGAACTAGTCGGGCCGGGCCAATTCGGTCGCACTAGGTGACTTGCCGTGGTCGCTCACCACTCGTCTTCCCCACTCAGTGACGAATTTCACCCGGTCTGACGGGCCAGACAGTAAAAGATTAACACCCCTGACGAACAACCCTCGCCAAAGATGGCCGAAGACGTCAAGCCGACCCGCAAGAACTTGATGGCGATCGAGGATCGCATCGAACTCTCGGAGCGGGGCCACGACACGCTCGAACAGAAGCGTGACGGTCTCATCATGGAGTTCATGGACATCCTCGACCAGGCACAGGACGTGCGTGCGAACCTCAACGCGGACTACGAACGCGCACAGCGCACCATCAACATGGCGCGCGCCATGGAAGGCGACGTCGCGGTTCGGGGCGCAGCAGCAGCGCTGAAGGAGTACCCCGAAATCACGACGCAGTCGAAGAACATCATGGGCGTCGTCGTCCCGCAGATCGAGTCCTCGCGCGTGAAGAAGAGCCTCGACCAGCGTGGCTACGGGCTTCTCGGGTCGTCCGCCCGCATCGACGAGGCCGCCGACGCGTACGAGGAACTTCTCGAATCTATCATCCTCGCGGCGGAAGTCGAGACGGCGATGAAGAAGATGCTCGAAGAAATCGAGACGACGAAGCGCCGTGTCAACGCACTCGAATTCAAACTGCTCCCCGAACTCTACGAGAACAAAGAGTACATCGAGCAGAAACTCGAAGAACAAGAGCGCGAAGAGATTTTCCGTCTGAAGAAGATCAAGGCGAAGAAGGAAGAAGAAGAGAAAGAAGAGCGGAAAGCCGCCGAAGAGGCCGAAGCGGCCGCCGCGTAACCACGTCGATTCGCCACCACCCACGGTCGTCTCACCGACCAATTTTCACGCTTCCACTGCGTAGCAGTGCGTATGCCGTGTCCCAACTGTGGGGGTGACGAGGCCGTCTTCGCCGTCCCCGAACCACTCGAAGAGTACGCACCACAGGGTGCGGTGACGATTGGTCTCTGTGCCGACTGCCTCCGCGTCCATCCGAGTGACGAACGAGTGACCGATGGCGATGCGCGACCACTCGGTGATGTCATCCCCGATGGAGAGGGTGGGGCCGCGTTCGCGTTGCTCGTCGGCTTTCTCGATTCGTTGGCGCTGAACCGCGAGGCTATCGTCGAGTCCGCCGAGTACGCCGAACGCGAGGGAGTGGACGTACACCTCACGCTCGACAGACTCGAACAGTCGGTCTCCGACCCACACTTCGACGTGGGGCGTCGGCACACGCAGTTAGAGACGTTTCTTTAGAGTACGGTCTGTGAGCGCTCGCGCACACGAAAGACGCCGAGGAGGAGTCGCTTAGATGCCGGTGGAGTACCGGAGGATGCCGGCGATGCCACCGAACGCGTCGTAGAGTTGTTCGCCTTTCTCGAAGTCGGTGCTGATGAACTTCGTCTCGGTCCCGCGCTGGTCGGCGAGGTCCATCAGGTACTCGATGACGTCCTCGCGTTCCTTGAGTTCGGCCTCACTGCCGTCCTCGCAGTCGTGCGAGGGGGTGTTGTGGCGGTGGTCGACGAGTTCGAACTCCTCTTGGCCGCCACAGTCGTAGACGGCGACGTCTTTCCGCAGGTCCTCGGAGATGAGGAGGCGGTCGACAGAGCCCATGACGAGGTTCTTCCGGGTCGCTTCGAACCCGTACGTGGACTCGTTGCCGCGGTGGAGTTTCTCGAAGAACTCTTCCATCTCCTTTTTGTCTTTCATGACCTCCTGGTCGGCCAACACGTCCTGTGCGGCGTCGACGAGGTCGTAGAGGCCCGACTCGTCGGTGTACGCGACGTCGAACTTCCCGACGACGAGGTCCTGAAGTTCGTGGTGGAGGTAGTCCCCGTCGAGGAACTCGTCTTTCGTCGGGGAGGGACCGCCCACGAGGATGCCGTCCATGTCGTGGCGCTTGGGGACGAACAGGTCGTTCGCCATCCCGGCGACTTCCTGATAGAAGTTGTCGATTGCTTCGAGACGGAGGCGGGCGAAACGCTGGGCGGACTGGCCACCTTTGCGCTGCTTGCCCGGAACGAGTGACGAGGCGCTCTTGACGGGTTCGACGCGCTTGCCTTTCAGCCACCCGACGTTCGCCTCGCGGCGGTCGAGGACGACGAGGCCAAAGAGGCCCTTGTCCATGAGCATGTCCTCGAGTGGGCCGGTGAGGAAGTTCGAGTCACAGTGGTAGCGGAACGACTGAATCGGTTCCGGTGGGCTGTCTAAGACTTTCGTGACCATGTTCGTCTGGCCGCCGCCGGAGTTGACCGCGCCGGAGAACATGACGATGCCGCGCTCTGGCGGGAACGTGTCGTAGTACCGAAGGCGGTCTTTGATACTCGTCAGGGCGTCCTGCACGTTCGTTCGCGTCTGCTTCGACTTGATGTTAGACGCTTCACTATGCTCTGTAATGACGTGCTCGACGACGTCAGAAATCTGCTTATCTTCGGGGATGTAGATGGTGACGAGCTGGGTACCGGAGCCTTCGTACTCTTTGAGGTCCTCGATGACCTTCTTGAATTCGTACTTTCGGCGGTCTTCGCTCGCCTCCTCGGCGTCGCTACTCATCACTCTTCCTAGTCCATCCAGCGGCTAAGTAACCTTTGACTGGCTACGCCTCGCGGTACCGACCCACACGTCACCGAACGGACGGGATAATCACGGCACCGGTCGGAGAACATTTATGTTGCTGTCACGGGTGGACTTCGACAGTTGGAATTATGGCACGGGTGTACGCAATCGCCAGCGCAAAAGGTGGGGTTGGAAAGACCACGACGACAGCCAACCTCGGAACCGTCCTCTCGATGGCCGGGCAGGACGTCGTCGTCGTCGACGGTGACCTCGGGATGCCGAATCTCGCCGGCGCTCTCGGTGTTGACCCCGACGGAGAGACCCTCCACGACGTGCTGACAGGCGAGACGACGGTCGAATCGGCCACCTACGAGGGACCAGAGGGTCTCTCTGTCCTCCCCGGGTCGACGGCGTTGGAGGCCTTCGCCAGTGCGAACGCGAAGGAACTCCACCCGGTCATCGAAGAACTCAAAGAACGATACGACATCGTCCTCGTCGACACCGGCGCGGGCCTCAGTGACGACACCTTCGTCCCGCTGAAACTCGCCGACGAGGTGCTCTTGGTTTCGACGACGGAACGAGAAGCACTCGGCGACACCGAGAAGACGCGCCAACTCGGCGAACGAATCGGTGCGGACGTCGTCGGCGTCGTCCTCACTCGCGTCAACCAGTCGAATCCGAACGCCGACGAGGTCGCATCCCTCCTCGACACGGGCGTCATCGCCGTCGTTCCCGAAGACTCGGCGATTCGCGAGGCACTCAGTACTCAGGTCCCAGTCGTCGCGCGCGCGCCGAAGAGTATCGCTGCCGCCGGGTACCGTGCCCTCGCAGAGGCACTCACTGGCAACCCAGTTCCGATACCCGATGCACCCTCGGACGACGACGTGGACCAGACGAGTGACCCGACAGGGCCGACTTCTGCTGACACTGAGGGTGTTGTCGACTCCTCAGACACAGCAGACGACGATGCCGACGACGTGACCGTCGTCGAAACCGACGACGACTCTGGCTCGGACCCCGTCGCAGGTGACGCACCCACCACCGAGACCGCCATCGACGAGGCCGCTCCCGAACCGGCCCTCGACACCGACTTGGACCAACAATCGACGCCGGACCCGGACCCGGAACCCGAATCGGACCCGGAACCCGAATCGGACCCGGAACCCGAATCGACGCCGAAGTCGTTCCGGGACCAGGCATCTGAGCCTGAACCTGAACCCGAACCCGAACCCGAACCCGAACTGGACCTGCCCCCCGAACCTGAGTCCGACTCGAACCCCGACCCATCTCTCGACCCTGTTCAGGAACCGCCTGCTGACCCAGACCCCGTTCAGGAGTCGCCTGCCGACACGGAACCACCATCGCCCGACGAGACTGCCACAGACCAATCGGCGTCGACTACGACGACACTCGAAGACGAGGCCGAAGCAGCGCTCGACGCCGCAATTCCGTTCGGGTCCGAGGGCAACGAGTCCTCCGAGTCGGTAGACGACGACCCCCTCGCTGGTGACGGAACCGACACCACTGCCGACGAGGAACCTCCCGAGGACGTCGTCTCTGTCGAAGACCCAGTCACCGCCAATCTCGACGCGGCTGACTCGATGGGCGCAGACCCACTCGCTGGAGACGACGTCGTCGAACCGACGAGTGGACCCGGCGTCGCGGAGGGCGCAGACACACAGACGGCCGACGCCGACCACCTCCCACCCACGGAAGACGCTGATGATGACGCAGCACTGACCGACTCTGACGATGCTACGGACCCGTCCAGCTCTGACGACGCCACGGACCGCTCTGACGATGCATCCGCGGTCGTCGAGGACGCATCGTCGGAATCGGCGGACGAACCCCTCGTCGCCGAGGCAGAACCGGATGCAACCCAGCAGTCGACAGAAGTCGTCGACCGCGACGAAGACGAAGACGACGACGAAGAGGGCGTCTACACCACCTCACTCGTCGAAGAGGTCGAATCGCTCGACGACGACGACGAGGAGAAGAAGAAAGGCTTCTTCAGTCGCTTCCTCGGCTAAACGGGAAGTTCTTTTACTCGGGTCCGCTGAAAGGCCCCTATGGCAGACTCTGAGTCAGTTCCCTTCTGGTGGATAGTGCTGTTCCTACTGCTGGCACTCGGCGGCGGTGCCGTGACGGTCCTCGCGCTCGGCGGGTCGCTCGTCTCCGCGGTAGTCGCACTTCCGTTCTTGTTCTAAGTCAGAAAAAGTCGTTTCAGCCCGTGTTCACATCGACTCGGGTGCTTCCACGCCGACGATAGCGAGTGCGTTAGCCACGGCGTTCCGCGCGGCTTTGACGAGTGCGAGGCGGGCGGCACCGACACCTTCGTCGGCGTCGAGTACCGGGCACTCGCGGTAGAAGGTGTTGAACACTTCCGCGAGTTCGCGGGCGTAAGTGGCGACTGCGTGAGGTTCGAGGTCGTCGGCCGCCGCTTCGACGACGGCGGGGAACCGTGCAATCGTACGGACGAGGTCACGTTCGGCCTCGGTCGTGAGGACAGACGGGTCGACGTTGGTGTCGTCGAGGCCGGCGTTGGCCGCCTCGTCGACGATGCCGCAGCAGCGTGCGTGGACGTACTGGATGTACGGTGCGGATTGGGCCTCGAAGTTGAGCGCTTGGTCCCACTCGAACGTGATGGTCTTCGTCGGTTGCTTCGAGACGATGTCGTAGCGGACAGCGCCGATACCGACCTGCCGGGCGATGCGGTCGATGTCGTCGTCGTCCAAGTCGTCGTCGCGGACGCGGCCTTCGAGGCGTTTTTCGACTTCGTCGCGGGCGCGCGAGACTGACTCGTCGAGCAGGTCGTCGAGCATGACGCCGGTTCCCTTCCGGGTGGACATCGTCTCGCCGCCGGGGAGGTTGACCCACGAGTAGATGACGTTCTCGAGTTTGTCCACGTCGTTGCCGAGGATGTCGAGGGCGGCACGGAGTTGGCCGGCCTGCAGTTTGTGGTCCTCACCGAGGACGGTCACGGCGCGGTCGTAGTTGTCGAACTTCCACTCGTGGTGGGCGAGGTCACGCGTCGTGTACAGCGACGTGTCGTCAGAGCGGAGGAACACGAGGTTCTTCTCGAACCCGTAGTCGTCGAGTTCGAGTTGCCACGCGTCTTCCTCGTAGACCGCGTACTCGGTCTCTTTGAGGCGGTCGGCGAGGTCACGGGTGCTCCCGTCGAACATGAAGCGCGTCTCTTTGACGAACTCGTCGAACTCGGCGGGGAGGCGTTCGAGGCACTCGCGCATGCCGCCGAGAACTTGGTCGACGACTTCTTCGACGCGCGCGTAGGTCTCTTCGTCGCCTTCTTCGATGCCCTGGAGAATCGCCGTAATCTCTTCTTCGGCGGCCTCGGCGTCCGCGGCGTCCGCGTCTTCGAGGTAGGCGTTGCCCTTCTGGTAGTACCGGACGAGGTCGTATTCGATGCGGTCACGGGCGGGTTCGCTGTCGAGGTCCTCCTCGTCGAACGTCTCGTAGGCCCACGTGAAGACGGCCATCTGGCGGCCGGCATCGTTCACGTAGTAGTGCCGCTCCACGTCGTTGCCGGCGAAGTCGAGCAAGTTGGCGACGGCGTCACCGATGACGGGGTTTCGAGTACGGCCGACGTGAACCGGTCCCGTCGGGTTCGCGCTCGTGTGTTCGACGACGACGCTGTCGCCGGTCGACGGAAGCCGACCGTACTCGGTGTCGGTGGCGGCCGAATCGAGCGTGTCGTCGTAGTAGGCATCGGTCACGTGGAAGTTCACGTACGGCCCTTGCGTATCGACCGCGGCGAGGTAGTCGTAGCCCTCGACGGATATCTCGTCGGCGATGTCGGCAGCGACGCTCGGCGGTGCGGCACCGACGACGCCGGCCAGTCGGAACGCGACGCTGGAGGCGAGGGTTGCAGGTACGTCCTCCGGTGGTTCCTCGACCCCGAGGTCGTCGGTGGGGAGGTCGAGCGACGAGAGCGCCGCAGAGAGCGCCGCCTCGACCTCCTCACGGAACTGTCTGAACATGTACGCGGATTCTCGGCAGGCGGCTAAAGGCCTTTCCGAACCGTCCGAGCACGGCCGTCCCTCTCGTCGCTCTCGGTGGAGGACTATCGTCTCAGCGCTCTCCATCGTCGATGAGACGGCACCGCACAGAGACACCTTACCAGTTAGGTAGTAGCGGTATATCCTGTGCGCTCCACGTATCTGTCGAGGCAGAACCCCACTGCCACCACCCCCACTATGAGTCAATGCAACCACTGCGATGCGTTCGTGTCGAGGAACTTCGTCCGCGTGTTCGGTGACGACGATGGCCGTGTCTACGCGTGCCCGAGGTGTTCGGCGAACGCCGGCATCTCCCAAATAAGTGCCGAGCGCAGGGCAGCAGAATCCTGATTCACCAGCACGACTGGACGACCCTCGACGCGTAGCCCTGGACCGACCGTTCCGAAAACAGCACCTGCTCCGCTGTGCCCGGCTCTCCTTGCCCATCCCACTCCCCGATTTTCCACTCTTAACTTCTGTGTCGAGAGAGGCTTCGGTCGGCACCTTCTCGATTCGGTAGACTGACCGACGGACTTACCACCGGTGCCCCGATAGTCACCACGTACGAAGTGTTCGGTGCCTCTGTCTGGCACCATCTCATTTCTGGAATGCATCTCATTTACGATACGCTTATGGGACGCGCGCTCGAACGCTGACGTATGTCAGAATCGGTAGTTGCTGCCACGGTCGGGTACGACGAGTTGGCCACACTGAAACTCGTCGCCCTCGACGGTGGCCGCTCCGGCCCAGTCAAAGTCTCCTGTTCGGGTCTCGCAGACAGACTGGGTGTCTCCAATCAGACGGCGTCACGTCGTCTCCAACGTCTCGAAGAGGCCGCCTTCGTCGACCGCGAAGTCGTCTCGGACGGACAGTGGGTCACCGTCACCGACGACGGTGAGTCCGCCCTCCGACGCGAGTACGCCGACTACCAGCGAATCTTCGAGACGCCTTCTGTCGTCGTCCTTGACGGCGAAGTCACGGGCGGGATGGGCGAGGGTCGCCACTACATCTCGCTTCTGGGGTACATGGAACAGTTCACAGAGCGACTAGGTTACGAACCGTTCCCGGGGACGCTGAACGTCCGTCTCGACGACGACGCGGTCCGTTCTCGTGCGGGCATGTCTGCCCTCGACGCGGTTCCCATCGACGGGTGGGAAGACGACGAGCGAACCTTCGGTCCGGCGACGTGCTACGCCGCCGCCATCGACGTGGACGGCGACACCTACGACCCGGTCCACATCATCGTGCCCGAGCGAACCCACCACGACGAGTCGCAACTGGAGATTATCGCGCCGGACAAACTCCGTGACGTACTGGACCTCGAAGATGGCGACAGCATCACCGTCTGCGTCGAGGAGGCCGAGTTCGAATGAGTCGTTCCGCCGAGAGCGACTACGACAGCGTCGAACGCGTCCTCGACGCGTTCCGCGCGGGCGAACCGGTTCTCATTCACGACTTCGACGACCGGGAAGGCGAGGTCGACCTCGTCTATCCCGCTGGTGCCGTCACCCCCGCCGATGTCGCGCGCATGCGCAACGACGCCGGTGGTCTCGTCTGCGTCGCCCTCCCGGACGACGTGGCCGAGACGCTCTCGTTACCCTTCATGGACGACGTGCTGAACCACCCCGCCGCGAGTTCCCACGACCTCGGATACGACTCTCGGTCGTCGTTCTCGTTCACGGTGAACCACCGTGACTCCTTCACTGGCATCACCGACCGGGACCGCGCGATGACTATCTCTCGTCTCGCGCCCGTCGCCGAGTCGACGCGCCTCGGTGACTACGACGCCGACGACTTCGGGACCGAGTTTCGCGCACCCGGCCACGTCCACTTGCTCCGCGGCGCGCCGAACCTCCTCGACGACCGACAGGGCCACACCGAACTCGGATTAGCCCTCGCCGACGAGGCGGACGTCCCACCCGCCGTCGTCGTCTGTGAGATGCTCGACGACGAGAGCGGTGCGGCACTCCCGAAGGCCACTGCGCGCGACTACGCGACCCGACACGACTTGGCGTTCGTCGACGGCGAACGACTGGTCGACGCGCTTCGCTGACTCGACCCATCTCGGACTCCCGACTTTTCTTCAGACGCGTTCGTCGCGCCACGACCACTCGGGTACCCACCCGAGCATCTCCTGTGCTTTCTCTGTCGAGACGAGTGACTGGTGTCCCGAGAGAGGTGTCCGAACCCCGGCGTCTGGATACACCTCCTGAGCAATCTTCGCCGACTCGACTGTCGTCGACGTGTCGTCTGCTGCCGCCCAGAACACTTCGTGTCCTTCGAAGTCTGCCTCGATAGCCCGACGGACCAGTCTCGCGGCATCCTCCCGGCCGAGGTAGGCAAACAGGGTGTTTCTGGCCGTGTGGAAGACACCGTCGTCGCGGAGTCCGGCGAGCGTCCGGTCGCGTTCGGCGAACGCCTCTCGTGCCTCCGCTGTACTCGGCATCCACGGGAAGCGGAGACTCGCGATTGTCGTCGGCGCGTCGCTGCGGCGGGCGAACCCCGTCGCCGTCTCTTCAGCGATGTACTTTCCCAGTCCGTACGGATTCGACGGGGTTGCGCGGTGTGACTCGTCGATGGGAAGATAATCGATTCGCGCGGGGTCAGGTTCGAACGACCCGCCGTTTGCGCTCATGCTCGACGCGATGGCGACGTTCTCGATGTCGAGGGCCGCCGCCGCTTCGAGGACGACGTAGGTCGATTGGACGTTACTCTCGAAGACGCGGTGGCCGGGGTCGTGGTCGGGCGTCGAGATGGTCCCGAGGTGGACGATGGCGTCGGCCTCGACGGACGCGAGTGCCGCGACGAGGTCACCGGGGTCGGTCGCACTCACGCGGACGTCGTTGTCTGCGCGGTCCGACCCACCGCTCCGACTGAGGTTGGTCACTGTGTACCCGTGGGCCTGGAGGTGGCTGACGACAGTTGGTCCGAGTCTTCCCGTACCGCCGGTGACGGCGACAGATTCGAGTGACATACTATGGAAATACTGACAGGTAACCATAGATTCCCGGGGGACGCGGTGGCCGGTTCGTCATGATTTTAGAGGGGGGCCACCGAAGGGCCTTACATGGGATTTGACGACATGGACGTGTCCACGATTTGGATGAACGGCGAATACGTGGACTGGGACGACGCGCAGATTCACGTCCTCTCGCACGGACTTCACTACGGCACGGGTATCTTCGAGGGTGTTCGCGCCTACGACACCGACCGCGGCCCGGCTATCTTCCGCTGGGAAGAACACCTCGAGCGCCTCTACAACTCCGCGAAGCCGTACAACATGGACATCGACTACACGCCCGAGGAACTCACCGAGGCGACCATCGAGGTCATCAAGCGCAACGACCTCGACGGGTGTTACATCCGCCCCATCGCCTACTACGGCTACGATTCGCTCGGCGTGAGTCCCCAGGACAACCCGACCGATATCGCCATCGCGGCGTGGCCGTGGGGAACCTACCTCGGCGAAGACGCCCTCGAAAACGGCGTCGACGTGATGGTCTCGTCGTGGCGCAAGCACGCCTCCAGCCAGATTCCGACGAACGCGAAGACGACCGGTCTCTACGTGAACTCCCTTCTCGCCGGAGAAGAGGCCCGCCGCAACGGCTACGTCGAAGCAATCGTCCTGAACAAGGAAGGCAACGTCGCCGAAGGCCCCGGTGAGAACCTCTTCATGGTCCGTGACGGCAAAATCCTCACGCCCGGTCTCTCCCAGAGCATCCTCGACGGCATCACCCGCGACACCGTCATCACGCTCGCCCGCGAACGTGGCTACGAAGTCGACGACAGCGCCGTCATCAGCCGTGGCGAACTCCACACGGCCGACGAACTGTTCTTCACCGGTAGCGCCGCAGAAGTCACGCCCATCCGGAAGGTGGACAACGTCGTCATCGGCGAGGGGACGCGCGGTCCAGTCACCGAGGAACTCCAGACCGCCTTCTTCGACCTCGTGGAGCGTCGCACCGACGACCACGAAGAGTGGTTCACCTACGTCGACGAACAGTAGACGACGACCACTGTATCTTCATTTTTGCCCGTCGCGACTCGCGCAGAGTCCCTACTCGTTGACGACTGGCCCGTCGTTCGTCGTTCCGTCGTTCGTCGTTCCATCGGTCGACTCTTCGGTCACTTCGATGCTGTACTCGTTGATGTGGTCCTGTTCGGCGAACCCGGCAGAGAGGACACGCGTGAGCGCTTCTTCGACTTTCTCGCCGGTCTCTTCGATGTCGTCGGGGTCGACTTCCATCACGAAGCCGGTGGTGATGTTCGGTGCAGTCGGCATGAAGATGATTTCCCTGCCGTCTGCGGTCTTCTTCCCGGTCTTGAACGCGGTCATCCGGATGCCCGGCCACGTCTCCAGACGGACCGGTTTCTGGAGGTCTTCGGTACCGGTGAGTGCGGTTTCGACGGCGAGTTTAGAAGCGTTGTAGACGATTCGGACGAGTGGGACTTTGTTCATCATCGTGTCGAGTCCGGATTCGAGCAACCGGCCGACAGTCGTCCGCATCAGGTAGCCCACCGAGAGGACGAGCATCAAGAACACGATGATAGCGATGAAGAAGCCGTAGGGTGGTTGGATGTTCTCGATTATCGGGAGCTTGACGATACTATTGTACAAGATAGACAGGACGTACAGGATGACGAGAAGCGGAACGAGGACCACGAGTCCGCTTGCGAAGTCACGTCTCCACGAGGACATTGATACGCGAAGTGTGAACCTGTGGGCTTAAGGGGATTTCTAGTACGGTTCGTCCTGCCGATACTCGGTGCAACGCTCCAGAAACCGCCCGGCGAGGCGAAAACCCGACGCTCTCAGATACCGACGACTGCTCGCAGGGCGAAGAGCGCGTTCTCCTTACGCTCGCGCACGCGACGATAGAAGTACTGGAACCACTTGCCGCCGTAGGGTGCGTACTGCCACACGCGAACGCCCTCGGCGGCGAGTTCGCGCTGTGCATCCTCGCGGACGCCCATGAGCATCTGTACCTCGTAGTCTCGGTCGTACTCGGCGGCGAGTTCGCGCGCGGCGGCTATCATCTTCGGGTCGTGACTGCCGACGGCGATGCCACCGACGTACTCGTCGAAGAGGAACTCGAGCAGTTCCGTGTACACCTCGTCCACCTTCGACTTCTTCTTGTGCGCGATGGCCGCGGGTTCGTCGTACGCGCCCTTCACGAGTCGAATCTTGCCGGGAACGTCCGCCAAGCGCTCCAGGTCGTCGGGCGTGCGTTTCAGGTTCGCCTGCACGCACAGGCCCATGCCGCCGTCGAACTCGCGGGCGAGTTCCTCGAAGGCGTCGAGCGTCACGTCCGTCGTCTCGTGGTCTTCCATGTCGCACCAGAGGAACACGTCGTGTTCGTCCGCCGCCTCGGCGATGCGGCGGTAGTTCTCTTCGAACACCTCGTCGCCCACGTCGAGGCCGATTTGGGAGGGCTTGACCGAGACGCACGCGTCGAGACCTGTCGAGGCGATGTCTTCGACTAACTCGACGTACACGTCGGCGTCCTCGTCGGCGGGTCCGCGTTCGTGGTAGTGCTCGCCGAGCAGATTCAAGATGACCGCCACGCCGTCGTCGTTCATCTGTCGCGCGTGGTCGAGCGCTGCCGCCGCGGACTCACCCGCGACGAACTTGCTCGCGATGGGCGGAATCATATCGAAAGATTACGACCGTCTGGTAATCAGACTTCTCATCCGCTGTCTCCGCTAATCGCGTGACACCGACGCCACTGGCTCGAACGAATCGTCGGAACTTACAGTCCTCCCGTTTGACGTACCGGTATGGCCGTCTCTCTCGCCGCACTCGTCGTCACCGCCTTCTGGGTGATGTTGCCTGCGTACGTTCCGAACAACGCCGCCGTCCTCGCTGGCGGGGGCCGCCCCATCGACGGCGGTCGGACGTGGGGTGGACGGCGCATCCTCGGCGATGGAAAGACGTGGCGTGGGACTGCTGCTGGAACGCTCGCGGGGATGGTGCTCGCCGTCGTCCTCAACGTCCTCGAACCGAGTGTGTCTGGACTCGTCGGAATCGACCTGCCGACGTTCCCGCTCACTGCCGGGTTCGGTCTCGCACTCGGCGCGATGCTCGGCGACATCGGCGCGTCGTTCCTGAAGCGACGCTCGGGTCGCGAACGCGGTGCCGCCTTCCCCGGCCTCGACCAACTCGACTTCGTCGTCGGCGCACTCGTCTTCGCGTTCGTCGCCGCGCCCGCGTGGTTCACGGCGACGTTCACGCTCCCCGTCCTCGTCGTCGTCCTCGTGATAACGCCAATTCTCCACGTCGTCACCAACGTCGGTGCGTACCTGCTTGGGTTGAAGAACGAGCCCTGGTAGTCGGCACTCCGCCTTTCTTTTCGGGGGTCATCGGCGACGGCTCCGCCGTCGCCTCAAACCCCCGGAAGAAAGCTGGACCAAAGAGAAGAGCCGCAAGAACTCGCTTCGCTCGTCTTGCGGTACAGTGCCGGTGTCTTCTTGCCCCACGTCTCGAACCGACACACCCACAATGCCCGGTTGTGTCACGACGAACACACGATGAGTCTACTCTTGGAACTCTTGGGGTCTCTCTTCACCGGTGCCATCGAAATCTTCGTCATCGACGAGGCACTGGACCAGAAGACGGCAAAGCGGCAACTGTGGGTCGCCCGACTCGCCGTAGCGAGTATCGTCGTCGTCTCCGCGGCACTGGTCTGGACGGCCACCTCGCCCCTTCGGTGGGTCGGTGCGGTCGTTGGCCTCCTCGCAGTCGTCTACGGGGTGTACGCAGAACTCCGCTACCGCTGAGTCGAACGCGTGGGTCCGCCCACCCGAACCGTCCCGCTTAAGCGCCTCTGTGATACCTCTCGAAACAAGATGGCGAACTCAGAACTCATCGCGGCGCTTCGCGACGCCGACGCGGTCCAGTTCGGTGAATTCGAACTCTCCCACGGCGGCACGTCCAGCTACTACGTCGACAAGTACCTCTTCGAGACCGACCCCCGGTGTCTGAAACTCATCGCCGAGGCGTTCGCCGAGGTCGTCGCAGACGACGACAAACTGGCGGGTGTCGCCCTCGGTGCAGTCCCGCTCGTGGCCGCAACGTCCGTCGAGACGGGCAAGCCCTACGTCATCGCCCGGAAGAAGGCCAAGGAGTACGGCACGGCCAAGCGCATCGAAGGTGCGCTGGAGGAAGGCGAACACGTCGTCGTCCTCGAAGACATCGCGACGACCGGCCAGAGCGCCGTGGACGCCGTCGAGGCACTCCGTGAGGCGGGTGCCGTCGTGGACCGCGTCGTCGTCGTCGTCGACCGCCAAGAGGGTGCAGACGAACTGCTCGCCGAGCACGATATCGAACTCCAGTCGCTCCTCACCGCCGAGGACCTACTCGCCGACGCCGACAGCTAAGCACGTTCGTGCCTAATACACGCCTGTGACTAATTCACGCACAGAAAGCAATCGAAGTATTCATTTTTGTGCAAGCACGAACGCGAAGGCATGAACAGAGCAGAGAAGGCCGCACTCCAGTTACAGGCAGTCTCCGTACTCCGGATGCTCAAAGAGACCCGGACGTACGACGAACTCGCCGAGTTGACTGGGTTGCCGGCCGGCGACCTCAACCGCTACGTCAACGGGCACGTCTTGCCCGGTGTCGAACGCGCCCGTGAGGTCGTCGAAGGAGTCGGACGCGACGCACTCGCGGACGAACTGGAGGCCCGCGTTCGCTTCGACGACGAAGGGTACGTCGACAACTCGGACGTCGTCTTCGACCAGTCGTTCCTCGACCTTGTGGCCCCCGTCGCGGCGAACACGCTCGGGTTCGAACGCCCTGACGTGGTCTTGACCGCCGCGACCGACGGCATCACCCTCGGTGCCGCGATGGCGAGTTACTTCGGTGCCCGTCTCGCGTACGCGAAGAAGTCCAAAGAGACCGCCGTCGAGGAATTCATCGAGTCCCGTCAGCGCCTCGCCTCCGGTATCGAACTGACGTACTACCTCCCCGCCAGCGCCATCGACGCCGGCGAACGCGTCCTCGTCGTGGATGACCTCATCCGCTCCGGTGAGACGCAGGAACTCCTCTTAGATATCGCCCTGCAAGCCGACGCGAACATCGCCGGCGTCTTCGCCCTCATCGCCGTCGGCGACGAAGGAACCAGCCGTGCCCGTGAACTCACGGACGCGCCGGTCGGCGCACTCAGCATCTTCGAGTAACGGCGACACACCCCACGCGGCCGGGGATTTCAGTATCCTTTTCACCCAGTTTCGCATCGACCCGACGGGTTACGATATGGATTGGATGCAGCACGTAGACGAGAGCGTCGGCCTCGCCGGCGTGGCCGACTCCCTCGGGTCGTACTTCGACTTCGAGGCGCACGACACGACGCTTCGAACCGAAGTGCTGGCGGGTCTCACGACGTTCCTGACGATGTCCTACATCGTCGTTGCCAACCCGGCCATCCTCGCGGGTGTCGCGGGCGCGAAACCGGGCATCGTGCTTCCGGGGTACGAGGTAGGAACGGTCCAGCAGATGCTGGCCGTCGTCACCATCCTCTCGGCCGCAATCGGAACGCTCGTCATGGCACTCTACGCGAAGCGACCGTTCGCACAGGCACCGGGGATGGGTATCAACGCGGTGTTCGCCTTCACCGCAGTGGGTGCACTCGGGATTCCGTGGCAGACAGCGCTCGCCGCCGTCTTCGTGGAAGGGGTGCTCTTCGTGGCCCTCACGGCACTCGGCGCACGGAAGTACATTCTCCGACTCTTCCCAGAACCGGTCAAACTCTCCGTCGGGACCGGTCTGGGCCTCTTCTTGGCTATCATCGGACTCCAAGAGATGCGCGTCGTCGTCGACGACCCGGCGACACTGGTGGGCCTCGGCAACGTCGCCTCGGACCCGATTGCTATCCTCTCGGTCGTCGGACTGTTCCTCACGTTCGGCCTCTACGCGCGCGGCACCCGCGGTGCAATCGTCCTCGGTATCCTCGGTACGACGGCACTCGGGTGGGTCGTGACGCAACTCGGCCTCGTCGGAGTCAACACAGGACTCGTCGTCGCCGCCGCGACCACCCCCGTCTCGCTCCCCGTCGTGGGGACGTTCGACCTCGTCGTCCCCGGTGCTGCCGCGGGCGCGACGTACGATATCTCGCCCATCGCCGGGTCGTTCGTCGGCGGATTCTCGCGAATCGACCCCGTCTCGTTCGCCCTCGTCGTCTTCGTCCTGTTCTTCGTGGACTTCTTCAACACCGCCGGCGCACTGACCGGCGTCGGACAGGCCGCCGGGTTCCTCGACGACGATGGCGACCTGCCCGAGGTGGAGAAACCACTCATGGCCGACGCCGTGGCGACCACCGCCGGCGGCGCACTCGGCACGTCGCCCGTGACGACCTACATCGAGTCGGCAACCGGTGTTCAGGAGGGTGGCCGAACCGGGATGACTGCGCTCGTCGTCGCACTCTTGTTCCTCGTGGCGATTCCACTCGTCCCGCTCGTGGCGGCGATTCCGCTCTTTGCCTCGCACATCGCCGTCGTCGTCATCGGCGTCGTGATGCTCCAGAACGTGGTCGATATCGACTTCGACGACACCGCGTCGCTCGTTCCGGCGGGACTCACCATGCTCGTGATGCCCTTTACGTACTCTATCGCCTACGGCATCGCCGCGGGCATCGTCTCGTACCCACTCGTGAAGGTGGCCGTCGGCGACGCCGAAGACCTCCGACCCGGCCATTGGGCCCTCGCGGCGGCGTTCGTCGCCTACTTCGTCGTCCGTTCCGGTGGTCTCTCGTGATAGTGCACTAACAAGACTGTCCTTTTTCCAGGCCTATCCCGACCGTAAGTAGTCACGGGCGTGTTGGTAGCCTTGCTCAAACCCACGCGTTAATGCACGAACTTGTATATATTTTCTCTGGAGATGGTAATGCTTATGTGTGCAATCGTGGGTATGCTTAGTCGTGCATCATGGGGCTCTCTGAAACCCTCGCAAATTACTTCGACGTGCATAAACACGGGTCCTCGGTCGGGACCGAAATCATCGCCGGCATCACGACGTTCCTGACGATGTCCTACATCGTCGTCGTCAACCCTGCCATCATGACGGGTATCCCGGACGCGAAACCGGGCGTCATCATCTCCGGATTCGGTCCGGGGCAGGTCCAGTCGATGCTCGCGGTCGTAACCATCCTCGCTGCCGTCGTCGCCACACTCGTGATGGCGTTCTACGCCAATCGACCGTTCGCGCAAGCGCCCGGTCTCGGGCTGAACGCCTTCTTCGCGTTCACCGTCGTCGGTGCGCTCGGCGTCTCGTGGCAGACGGCACTCGCCGCCGTCTTCGTCGAGGGTCTCGTCTTCATCGCCCTCACCGCTGTCGGCGCGCGTGAAGCCATCATCAAGGTGTTCCCGCAACCGGTCAAGATGGCTGTCGGGACCGGTATCGGCCTGTTCTTGACCATCATCGGCCTGCAAGCGATGGGCATCGTCGTCAACGACCCGGCGACCCTGCTCACGCTCGGTAACCTCGCGTCCAACCCGGTCGCAATCGTCTCGGTCGTCGGCCTGTTCCTCACGTTCGGCCTCTACGCCGCGGGTATCCCCGGGTCGATCATCATCGGCATCGCCGGCACCTCGATTCTCGGGTGGGCGCTCACCACGTTCGGTGTCGTCTCTCCCGAGGCCGGCCTCGTCGCTGGCTCTTCGGCCGCAACCTACGACATCACGCCCCTCGCCGGTGCGTTCATCTCCGGCTTTGGCGGCATCGAGGCGTTCAGTTTCGCCCTCATCGTCTTCACGTTCTTCTTCGTGGACTTCTTCGACACCGCGGGCACCCTCGTCGGTGTCGGGCAGGCCGCTGACTTCCTCGACGAAGACGGCAACCTCCCTGACATCGACAAGCCGCTCATGGCCGACGCAGTCGGAACCACCGTGGGTGCCATGCTCGGTACCTCCACGGTCACGACCTACATCGAGTCCGCGACGGGTGTCGAAGAGGGCGGCCGCACCGGCCTGACGGCACTCGTCGTCGCACTCTTGTTCCTCGCGTCGCTCGCGCTCATCCCCCTCGCGACCGCAGTTCCCCTCTACGCGTCGCACATCGCGCTCGTCGTCATCGGCGTCGTGATGCTCCGCAACGTCGTCGACATCGAGTGGGACAACCTCTCTCACACGATTCCGGCCGGTATGACCATCCTCATCATGCCGTTCACCTACTCCATCGCCTACGGCATCGCGGCGGGCATCGTCTCGTACCCCCTCGTGAAAGTCGCCTCCGGCGAGTACGACGACATCAGCGCGGGCCAGTGGGCCCTCGCCGTCGCGTTCTTTATCTACTTCGTCGTCCGGACCTCCGGCATGCTGCAAGCGCAGGTCTGAGGCGGCAAGCGCTCGCGGTCTCTCAGTTCGGCCGCTTCAGCGCCTCTTCGCATTGCATCGCCGACACACAGCTCCGTCGCCCTTTTCATTTCGGCTTCCATACCAACGGCTGATGTCAAACCTCATCCTCTACGAGGTATCGGGCTGTCCGTTCTGTATCAAGGTCAGAAACAAACTCGCCGAACTCGACTTGGAGTACGAGTCGCGGATGGTTCCTCGCGCCCACCACGAACGGACCGAAGTCAAAGAGATTAGCGGGCAAACCGGTGTGCCCGTGCTCGTCGACGAAGAAAACGACGTCGAGGGAATGCCCGAGAGCAGCGATATCGTCCAGTACCTCGAAGAGACCTACGGGTCGGCAGCGTAATCTCGCTCGAACGAAGTGCGGCCCAGTGGTACCGCACTTCCCGCCACGAACGACGCCAGTGACGCTCTCTTTTCCGCTGTTCGACGCACCTACGCTTTTCTGCGGTGTGCCGTCTCGTAACTCGCCCGAAGCGCGTCGGTAAGTTCACGAACCCGATTCGGTTCGATGTCGACTGTCGCCCACGACCCGACGAGTCGGCCGTTCGCCTCGAACGGGAGGATTCGATGGTGCTCTGCGACGGCGACGCGGGCGTCGTCCGGGAGCGACGTGAACGAAAGCCCTTGCTCGGATACCACGGCAAACAGCGTCCCGTTCGCCCGGAACGATGGCTTTCCGAACATCGTCGTCCGCTCTACGTCCGGCCACGACTCGACGACTCGCAGGACTGCTGCGGCGAGTGACTCCACTTCCGCCCGCGACGCCTCTCTCGACTTCGCCATACCGGTGGCTACGCTGGGAGTCACGATAATTCTGCGCGCCGAGGGACGTCGTGTGCGAGGGTGTCGCCGCGTGCGATACCCGCCGTCAGATTTCGGCCGGGTCGCGGGCGCGTTCTCGAATCAGGTCGCGAATCTCGTCGGGGTCGTTGATGTCGGCGAGTTCCTCGCAACTGACGATGCCGGTCCCATCGACCGACTCGCGCTTTTGATTCTCTTCGACGAAGTACACAGAGCGCGTGCGCGTAATCTCACCCAGTGACGACATAATCTGTGCGCGCTTCTCGGCACTCCGGGTGAACGGCGAGTGGCCGGTGAGGACGTTCGTCTTCTTGCGCCGCCCGGCGTCTTCGCTCACGGCTTTGAACGGTGCGCGGGACGTTGGATGGACGGTAAATCCCGCCTGCGTGAGGACCGAGACGACGTGTTCGTCGTCCGGGTCTGCCGCCGGGTCGTCCGGCGTCGGTTCGGCGTCGCGCACGTCTTCGGCACCTTCCAGCACGTCGACCGGGTTCGAGAAGGGTCGGTCGAACAACTCTTCGAGTTGAATCGCGACTTCGATACTCGCGTTCATCCCGCTTTCGTACTTCGAGACGGTCCGGCGAGAGACGCCGAGTTCGGTCGCGAGGCGGCCGAGGCTCCAGCCGCGTTCTTTGCGTTCCTCGGCGAGGATGTCGCCGTCGATGCTCACGTAGAGGCCACCGGGCGCGGCGTAGATGAGCGGTGGGACGCCCTCGACGAACATATCCATCGCGGAGTCGGGGTTCAACACCGGCACGCCGTGACGGAAGTAGACGACGCCGGGTTTGAGGTCCTCGTCGCGGGTGCGAAGGCCGACGACGAGGGGCGTCGCGTCGAGGTACGACCCGAGTCGGCGCATCTCTGCGCCGGTGACGCCGTCGAACGCGTCGATGTTCCCCAGTATCTTGAGGAGCAACAGGTCCTCACCCCTCCGGGCGGCGAGGTCGAAGCTCTTCGGCCGGATGGCGATACGGTCGCTCACGACGAAGCCCGCGTCTTGGAGCATCGCGGCGACGTTACCAACCAGCGCTGACCGGGACATAGGGGGCAATAAGTGATTCGGCCCATAAAGCGTTTTCCCCGGATATCGCCGCCCTCGCGGACTCGTCTCCCTTTCTTCGCACGCATTTATATAGTCGTCACCGACCCGAAAGGCGTTACTTCACCCTTCGGCTATCTCCGGCGATGACGGTCATCGGCCTCGACGACACCGACTCCCGTACTCTCGGGATGTGTACGACCTACCTCGCGACGCTGGTCGCCGAGAGTATCGAGGCGCACGGTGGGACCGTCGAACGACGACTCCTCGTCCGATTGAACCCCGCTGTGGAGCACAAGACGCGCGGAAACGCCGCCTTGGCTATCCACACCGACCTCCCGGCGGGAACGGCTTTCGACGTAGCGAGCGCCGAACTCGACCGGTGGGCGATTGCGGACGACGACCGGACCAGTCCGGGCCTCGTCGTCGCACCGGGGTCGCCCGACACCGTCTCGACTGCCGTGGCCGACTTCGCACGCGACGCCATCCGCGACTTCCACGACGTGGACGACGCAGAAACGCTGGCCTCCGTGTCGGGGTTCCTGAGCGAGGGGTGGCACGGTGGTCGTGGCCGAATCGGTGCACTCGCCGCCGTCGGCGCGTGGGCGGCCTTCGACGAGTGGACGTACGAACACATCTCCTACCGGGAGTTCCACCGCTGCGGAACCTCGCGTGAGGTGGATATCGACTCCGTCTTCGAGGCGGCCGATGCCGCGTACCCGGCGGCGTGGGACACGGTCGACCACGGCGAGGGCGAAGCAGTCTGCGTTCCCAACGCCCCCGGTCCGATTCTCCACGGTATCCGCGGCGACGACCCGGACGTGGTCCGCGAGGTTGCCGAGGCAATCGAGTCCGAACCCGTCGACCGGTCGGCGACGTTCCTCACGAATCAGGGCAGCGACGCGCACTTACGCGAGGGGTCGCTCTCGGCCCTCCGAGACGGCCGAGCGTATCGGACGACAGGAACTGTCGCCTCGGCCCCTGAAACTCGGACTGGTGGCCACGTCTTCTTCGACCTCGAAGCAGACGACTCAGAAGTCACGATGGCCGCGTTCGAACCGACGAAGCGCTTCCGGAATCGGGTTCGGTCACTCCGCGTCGGTGACCGCCTCACGGTCTGTGGCGAGGTAACCGAGGGAACGCTCAAACTGGAGAAGTTCGCGGTCCGTGACCTCGTTCGGACAGAACCTGCGACACCCGTCTGTCCCGACTGTGGTCGCACGATGAAGAGCGCAGGTCGCAACCAAGGCTACCGGTGTCGCGATTGTGGCACCGACGCGCCCGGAAAGGTCGAGCGTCCGGTCGAACGTGACCTCGAAACCGGGTGGTACGAAGTACCGCCGTGTGCCCGCCGGCACATCGCGAAACCGCTCGTTCGCGGTGGGTTCGACGCACCGACGCACCCCGAGCGCTGAGGACGCACACGCGGTCGGTTCACGACTCAATGGGCCAGCACCTCACCCCTGCACGACGAGGATGTTCGTGTTCTCGCGACGGTCCACGAACGAACTTCCTGCGGGTGGTTTCACGTCGACGACGAGTGTGCCGTCTTCGCGATTGGCAGCGAGGTCAGGGTCGAGCGAAATCGTCGCCGTCCCCCCGTCGTCAGTCTCCGCCCTCGGAATACCGTCGTCACCGAGTTCGGCGGTGCCGGATTTCACGATGACTGTCGCGCCTTCGACCGGGTTGCCCTCGTGGTCGACGACGGTGAACGTCAGGTCCCGTTCGCCCGGTTCGACGACATCGGGCGACGGTTTCACGTCGAGTTCTGAGGTGGCGAGACCCTGCACGCCAGAGAGCATGTTGAGCATGACACTCATGCTGGCGACGCCGACGACGAGTGCGACGACGAGACGAACTGGCAGACCTTCGATGGCGCGCGTATCCGAGCGGAACACTTCGAGCATAGCCCGTCTGGCCGCGGTTTCGTATATAAACTCTCGTCCCGAGGTTCAAGTTACATTCCGCGGCCACCAGTCGCCATGCACGTCATCGGCCGCACCACTGATTCGGACGAACCAACGGGCCCAGCCTGTCGGTTCGGGTTCTACCGCGCACGCGACGGGAGTGATGGCGCACCCGTCGAACTCGACGTCAATCACCCGCACGCGGCTATCGTCGTCGGCAAACGCGGGAGCGGAAAGTCACACACACTCGGCGTCGTCGCCGAAGGATTGGCCCACGCTGACGGCGTCGCACCAGTCGTCGTTGACCCGATGGGCGTCTTCACCGGCCTCGAAGATGCACCTGTCGGGGCGACGGTCCACCGTTCGCCGTTGGTTCGTGCCGACGCACTCCCACCGAGTGCGTGGCCCAACCTTCTCGGCCTCGACCCGACAGGACCGGTGGGGTCGCTCGTCTGGCAACTCGCCGCCAGCGAGGACTCACTCGCGGGGATGCGCGACGCAGTGGCAGACGCCGACGCGTCGGAAGCAACGAGACGTGCGGCGACGAACCATCTCTCACTCGCCGACTCGTGGGACGTGTTCGACCCCGACGGACTGGACCCCACTGACCTCTGTGGCCCTGAACCGGACGTCCTCGACCTCTCGGAGATGGACTCGATACCCGCGAGCGCCGTGGTCCGGGTCGTCGCTCGTGGACTGTACGACGCCCGTCTCACGGCGTCAGTCGGTCGGATTCCGTGGGTACTGGTGGACGAAGCCCACGCGTTCGTCGGCAACACCGCCGAACCTGCGCTTCGGACACTTCTCACGCGTGGGCGCGCACCGGGCGTCGGCATCGTGCTGGCGACCCAGCGACCCTCCGCGCTCCCCGACGTGGCACTCTCGCAGGCCGACCTTCGAATCGTCCACCGACTCACCGCCGGCCCCGACGTGTCGGCGATGGCCGCCGCCGACCCGACGTACTTCGCCGAGTCGGTGGCGTCTCGACTCCCCACCGAGCGCGGGTGTGCACTCGTCGTCGACGACACGACGGAGTCGGTTCACGACGTTCGCGTGCGCTCGCGTGAGACGTCAGACGGGGGTGCAAGCCCGACGGCCGCCTCGTCGCGCGTCGCTTCCGAAACCATAGAGTAACCTCTCCGGGTGAGGGACGGTATGGACCGTTCGGAACTGGCGTTGGTCGCCGTTGGTGGCTTCTTCGGGGCGACGTTGCGCTTTCTCGTCGCCGTCGGCATCCCCGGAACCGGCGGGACACTCGTCGTGAACGTCCTCGGGAGTTTCGTCCTCGGGACGTTCGTCACCACCGTCTCCTCACGCCGGGTGCAGTTGCTCTTCGGGACGGGTCTGCTCTCGTCGTTTACCACCTACAGTACCTTCGCTGTTCAGACGGCCGAACTGACGATGACGGGCGGACTGCTCAACGTCGGCGCGAACTACGTCCTCGGATTTAGCGCCGCAGCACTGGGTCTCTTCGTCGGAGGGAAGAAACTGTGACTCTCTCGTTTTCGTCCGTGGTGCTCGTCGGCGTCGGCGGCATGCTCGGCGCACTCTCCCGGCACGTCGTGGACCAACAAATCGTCGGTAAGTGGAGCACCTTTACGGTCAACGTCCTCGGGAGCATCGCGCTTGGGTTCGTCGTGACTGCGCCAGTGGGTGACGCGACGGCGACGCTCGCTGGAACGGGATTCTGCGGCGCATTTACGACGTTCTCGTCGTTCGCGGTGGGTGTCGCTGAACTCCTCGACGTGGGTGACTATCGGACGGCGGCACGGTACGCCTTCGGCACGTTGCTGGCGGCGTTGGTTGGAGTAGCGATTGGTGGGGCGATGGGCGGGATTGTTGGGTGAGGCAGTCAGCCCTTCACCGCGACTCGTAGTTTAGCATCCCATCTGGAAGGCGAAAGCCGGTCTCGTCTCGGACGAATTCGAACGAATCGACGACTGCACCGAGCGTCAGCGGGCCGTAGACGTGCGGAAACGCGCTTCCACCGTCTTCGTTTGTTTCGTACCGGACGGGTGATTCTAAACGTGATTCGTCCAGTAACAGGAGCACCCACTCGTCGCGGTGTGCGTGGGCCACGTCGGCGACGACGACGATTTGCCCCGGTTTCGAACAGTGGACGAACCCTTGTTCGCTGAGTGAGTTGGGTCGATACTCTCCCGTCTGTTCGAAGGTGTCCCAGTCCGACGGGGAGAGCATGTGGACGATGTGGGCCATGCATCATCTGCCGATTGGTGAGTACTAGTTTCCCCGCCCACGCTCGCTTCGCTCGCGTGACCTCACTCGCAACGCTTCGCGTTGCTCGCTGGTTCAAATCCCTTTGTCTGGGCGTTTACAGCACGTAGGGGCACGACGCGACGAGACGCATCGCTTGGCCTGTAACGTTCGGAAAAGCGCCCGAGGCGGGATTTGAACCCGCGTCACGACCGTGACAGGGTCGTATGATGGGCCACTACACCACCCGGGCTTACTGAAGTGAGTTGTCGGATACGGAGAGCGCCCGAGGCGGGATTTGAACCCGCGTCACGACCGTGACAGGGTCGTATGATGGGCCACTACACCACCCGGGCCCTCCGTCTGCACTCATTCGTAGCCGAGGTTTATAGATAAGACTTACCATCTGATTTGCCCATGGCCCGCGGTACCGCGATTCTTGCCCCGAAGACATTTATATCGAGATACCCCATGCCAATACGTGACGATTCGCGCATCTCCGGTGCGTGACCTCCGATAGCCTCGCCTTTCTTCGACGCAGTTAACAAGTGTTAAATGGATGGCTGCCAAAATCTGCCGTAGTATCCCGTGACAGCTTCTTCCAGCACCCAGCAGCACCATACATGGTAGACGTAAGCCAACACACACTGGTTCCAGAACACACGGTTCTCGACGACGAGGAAGTCGAGAGTGTGTTACAGGAGTACAACGTCGTGAAGACGAATCTCCCGAAGATCAAGCGGAAAGACCCGGCGCTCCCCGACGACGCAGAGCCCGGTGACGTCATCAAGATCGTCCGGAATTCGCGAACGACCGACAAAGCAGTCGTATATCGACTGGTGATCGAATGAACCGACAAGCACGACGCGAAGTCTCTCGTAAGTACTTCTCAGAAGAACGGCTCGCAGAACACCACTTCCGCTCTTTCAACGCCTTCCTCGAACGCGGCATGTCCGAAGTCGTCGAGGAGAAGGCAACCATCGAGACCGACATCGGTGACAAAGAGGGCGAAGAGCCGGTCTACGTCGAACTCGGTGGCGTCCGCGTGGAGACGCCCCGCGTCCGCGAGGCCGACGGTTCCGAGGAACTGCTCTTCCCGCAGGAAGCGCGCCTGCGCAACATCACCTACTCCGCCCCCGTGTTCATGGAGATGTCCATCGTCCGCGGCGGCGAAGAAGAAGAGGAAGTCGTCGTCGACACCGCCGAGACGAAGGTCGGTCGGATGCCCATCATGGTCGGCTCCTCGAAGTGTAACATCGCCGAACTCTCCGACGAGGACCTCGTCGAAATCGGTGAAGACCCCGTCGACCCCGGCGGCTACTTCATCGTCAACGGGTCCGAGCGCGTGCTCATGACCTCGGAGGACCTGGCACCCAACAAGATTCTCGCCGAGTACGACACGAAGTACGGCGACGAGATTCAGGTCGCAAAGACCTTCAGCCAGCGCCGCGGCTACCGCGCCCTCGTTCTCTGTGAGCGCAACCGCGAAGGACTCCTCGAAGTGTCGTTCCCGTCTGTCTCCGGGAGCGTCAACTTCGTCACGCTCGTTCGCGCACTCGGACTCGAATCCGACGAGGAAATCGTCCACCGCGTCTCCGACGACCCGGAGATTGTGAAGTTCATGCTCGAAAACCTCGAAGAGGCCGACGTTCAGACCCAAGAACAGGCCATCGAGGCACTCGGGAAGCGCGTCGCCGGCGGGCAGGGTAAGAACTACCAGCTGAAGCGCGCCAACTACGTCATCGACCGCTACCTCCTTCCGCACCTCCACGAAGAAGGTGCCGAAGAAGAGGAAGTCCGCATGAACAAGGCGTACTACCTCTGCCGCATGGCCGAGGCGTGTTTCGAACTCGCACTCCAGCGCCGCGAGTCCGACGACAAAGACCACTACGCCAACAAGCGCCTCAAGGTCTCCGGCGACCTGATGAAGGACCTCTTCCGGACGGCGCTCAACAAACTCGCACGTGACGTGAAGTACCAGCTCGAGCGCGCGAACATGCGTAACCGCAACCTCACGGTCAACACCGTGGTTCGGTCCGACGTGCTCACGGAGCGCCTCGAACACCCCATCGCGACGGGGAACTGGGTTGGTGGCCGCTCCGGCGTCTCCCAACTCGTCGACCGCACCGACTACATGGGTGTGCTGTCTCACCTGCGCCGCCTTCGCAGTCCGCTGTCGCGCTCCCAGCCTCACTTCGAGGCGCGCGACCTGCACGCGACCCAGTGGGGTCGCATCTGCCCCTCGGAGACCCCGGAAGGGCCGAACTGTGGACTGGTGAAGAACTTCGCGCAGGCGATGGAGCTCTCCCAGAACGTCGAAGACGAACAGGCACTGAAACGAGAACTCGCGTCGATGGGTGTCGAGGGTATCCCCGGCATCGACAGCATCGACGCCACACCCGCAGACGACTAACATGGCTCAGGCACAGCGAGAAGCGAAAGTATACGTCAACGGTAGTCTCGTCGGGACGCACCCCGACCCCAACCAACTCGCAGCGCAGATTCGCGAGGCGCGTCGCCGCGGCGACGTCAGCCAGATGGTGAACGTCTCCGTCAAGGAGCGCACCCGCGAAGTAATCATCAACGCAGACGCCGGGCGTGCCCGTCGTCCTCTCATCGTCGTCGAAGACGGTGAACCGCTGCTCACAGACGAACACGTCGAAGCACTCGAGAACGACGAACTCGACTTCGAGGACCTCGTCGAGCGAGGACTCGTCGAGTTCATCGACGCCGAAGAAGAAGAGGACATCTACGTCTCGGTCGACGAAGACGAACTCAACGAAGACCACACGCACCTCGAAATCGACCCGCAACTCATCTTCGGTATCGGTGCCGGGATGATTCCGTACCCGGAACACAACGCCTCGCCGCGTATTACGATGGGTGCAGGGATGATGAAGCAGTCGCTGGGGATTCCGGCCGCGAACTACCGTATCCGCCCGGACACCCGCCAGCACCTCATGCACTACCCACAGCTCTCGATGGTCAAGACCCAGACCACGGAGCAGATTGGGTTCGACGAGCGCCCGGCGGCACAGAACTTCGTCGTCGCCGTGATGTCCTACGAGGGGTTCAACATCGAGGACGCACTCGTCATGAACAAGGGGTCGGTCGAGCGCGCACTCGCCCGTTCGCACTTCTTCCGTACCTACGAGGGCGAAGAGCGCCGCTACCCCGGTGGACAGGAAGACCGCTTCGAGATTCCGTCGCAGGACGTGCGCGGTGCGCGCGGTGAAGACGCGTACTCGCACCTCGACGAAGACGGCCTCGTCAACCCAGAGACCGTCGTCGACGAGAACTCCGTCCTCCTCGGCAAGACTTCGCCGCCGCGGTTCCTCGAAGAACCCGACGACATGGCCGGTCTCTCGCCGCAGAAGCGCCGTGAAACGTCCGTCACGATGCGCTCGGGCGAGTCCGGTGTCGTCGACACCGTCACCCTCATGGAGGGTGAAGACGGGTCGAAACTCGCCAAGGTCTCCGTCCGTGACCAGCGCGTTCCGGAACTCGGAGACAAGTTCGCGTCCCGGCACGGACAGAAGGGTGTCATCGGCCACCTTGCGCCGCAAGAAGACATGCCCTTTACCGCAGACGGCGTCGTCCCTGACCTCGTCCTCAACCCGCACGCACTGCCGTCGCGTATGACGGTCGGTCACGTGCTGGAGATGCTCGGTGGCAAAGTCGGCGCGCTCGAAGGTCGCCGCGTCGACGGGACCGCCTTCCAGGGCGAAGACGAACACGAACTTCGCTCGGCACTGGAAGAGCGCGGCTTCATGTCCTCCGGCAAGGAGGTCATGTACTCCGGCGTCACCGGCGAGAAGATTGAGGCCGAAATCTTCGTCGGCATCATCTTCTACCACAAGTTGTACCACATGGTGAGCAACAAACTGCACGCCCGTTCGCGCGGTCCCGTGCAGGTTCTCACCCGTCAACCGACGGAAGGTCGCGCCCGCGAGGGTGGTCTCCGTCTCGGGGAGATGGAGCGTGACACCGTCATCGGGCACGGCGCGGCGATGGTGCTGCAAGAGCGTCTGCTCGACTCCTCCGACAAGGAGAAAGTCTACATCTCCGCCGACACTGGCATGGTCGCCGTCGAGGACCGCGACCAGCGCCGTATCTACGACCCCGTCACCGGCGACGAGGACAACATCCACGAAATCGACATCAGCTACGCGTTCAAGTTGCTCTTAGACGAGATGGTCGCACTCGGCGTTCGCCCGCGAATCGAGCTCAAGGACGCGGTCTAATCACACATGTCAATGCAGACACCCAAAGAAATCGGCAGTATTCAGTTCGGGTTGATGGACCCGGAGACGTACCGAGACATGTCCGCGACGAAGGTCATCACCGCGGACACCTACGACGACGACGGCTACCCAATCGACATGGGTCTCATGGACCCGCGTCTGGGCGTCATCGACCCCGGTCTGCAGTGCCGCACCTGCGGCCAGCACTCCGGGTCGTGTAACGGGCACTTCGGCCACATCGAACTGGCCGCACCCGTCATCCACGTCGGCTTCACGAAACTCATCCGTCGCCTCCTCCGTTCGACCTGTCGCGAGTGCGGTCGCCTCGCGCTCACGCAGGAAGAAGCAGACGAGTACCGCGGCAACCTCAAGCGTACGAAGGAACTCGGCGACGACTGGAGCGACGTGATGAAGGCGGCAGTCCGGCAGGCCCGTAAGGCCCACCGCTGTCCCCACTGTGGCTCCCCACAGCACGACATCAAACACGAGAAGCCGACGACCTACTACGAGGTCCAGAACGTGCTCGCCGGCGACTTCTCCGAGCGCATCGCGTCCGCGATGCAACCGGACCCCGACGACGAGGACGACGAAGGCATCTCGCCGGTCGACCTCGCGGAGAAAGCAGACCTCCCGGCCGACCGCATCAATCAGGTGCTGGCCGGTGAGTTCCGCCCCGTCGGCGACGACCGGAAGGCACTGGAGAAGGCCCTCGGTATCGACCTGACCGAAGAGGACATGAACAAACTGATGCCCTCGGACATCCGCGACTGGTTCGAGGACATCCCGGACGAAGACCTCGTCACGCTCGGCATCGACCCCGACCGGTCGCGTCCCGAGTGGATGATTCTGACCGTCCTCCCCGTCCCGCCGGTCACGGCACGGCCGTCGATTACGCTCGACAACGGCCAGCGCTCAGAGGACGACCTGACCCACAAACTCGTCGACATCATCCGCATCAACCAGCGGTTCATGGAGAACCGCGAGGCCGGTGCGCCGCAACTGATTATCGAGGACCTGTGGGAACTGCTCCAGTACCACGTCACCACGTTCATCGACAACGAGATTTCGGGCACGCCGCCGGCGCGCCACCGCTCCGGCCGCCCCCTCAAGACGCTCAGTCAGCGTCTGAAAGGCAAGGAAGGTCGCTTCCGCGGTTCCCTGTCCGGGAAGCGTGTCAACTTCTCCGCGCGTACCGTCATCTCGCCGGACCCGACGCTCTCGCTCAACGAAGTCGGTGTCCCGGACCGCGTCGCCACCGAGATGACCCAGACGATGAACGTCACCGAGCGAAACATCGAGGAGGCCCAGCAGTACGTCCGCAACGGCCCCGAGAAACACCCCGGTGCGAACTACGTCCGTCGTCCCGACGGCCGTCGCCTGAAGGTCACCGAGAAGAACTGCGAAGAACTCGCAGAGAAGGTCGAACTCGGTTGGGAAGTCAACCGACACCTCGTCGACGGTGACATCGTCATCTTCAACCGACAGCCATCGCTGCACCGGATGTCCATCATGGCGCACGAAGTCGTCGTGATGCCGTACAAGACGTTCCGCCTGAACACTGTCGTCTGCCCGCCGTACAACGCAGACTTCGACGGCGACGAGATGAACATGCACGCCCTCCAGAACGAGGAGGCCCGTGCCGAGGCGCGCGTCCTCATGCGCGTCCAAGAGCAGATTCTCTCGCCGCGCTTCGGTGAGAACATCATCGGCGCCATTCAGGACCACATTTCGGGAACGTACCTGCTGACCCACGACAACCCGCACTTCGTCGAGACGCAGGCACTCGACCTGCTCCGCGCGACGCGCGTGGACACGCTCCCAGAACCCGCGGGCGAAGACGAAGACGGTCGCCCGTACTGGACGGGCCAGCAAATCTTCTCCGAACTCCTGCCCGACGACCTCGACATGGAGTTCACCTCGAAGGTTGGCGACACGGTCCGCATCGAAGACGGCCAACTCGTCGAGGGGACTATCGACGAAGACGCCGTCGGTGCGTTCGGTGGCGAAATCGTCGACGTCCTCGCCAAGGACTACTCGAAGACGCGTTCGCGCATCTTCATCAACGAGATTGCGTCGCTGGCGATGCGCGCCATCATGCACTTCGGTCTCTCTATCGGTATCGACGACGAGTCCATCCCGGAAGAGGCGAACGCGCAGGTCGACGAGGCCATCGAGTCCGCCTACGAGAAGATTCAGGAACTCATCGAAATCTACGAGAACGGCGAACTCGAGTCGCTCCCGGGTCGTTCGGTCGACGAGACGCTCGAGATGAAGATTATGCAGCGCCTCGGCAAGGCACGCGACTCTGCCGGTGAAATCGCCGAAGACCACTTCGCAGAGGACAACCCGGCAGTCGTGATGTCCAAGTCCGGTGCGCGTGCGTCCATGCTCAACCTGACGCAGATGGCCGGGTGTGTCGGTCAGCAGGCAGTTCGGGGCGAGCGAATCAACCGCGGCTACGAAGGCCGCACCCTGAGCCACTACCAGAAGGGTGACCTCTCCGCCGACGCCCACGGGTTCGTCGAGAACTCCTACCGCGCCGGCCTCACCCCGCGTGAGTTCTTCTTCCACGCGATGGGTGGCCGCGAGGGGCTTGTCGACACTGCAGTCCGTACCTCGAAGTCCGGGTACCTGCAGCGTCGTCTCATCAACGCACTGTCCGAACTCGAAGCGCAGTACGACGGGTCCGTCCGCGACACGTCGGGCACTATCGTCCAGTTCGAGTTCGGTGAGGACGGGACGAGTCCGGTGAAGGTGTCGTCGAGCGAGGACACGCCTATCGACGTCGACGCCATCGCCGACCGCGTCCTCGAATCCGAGTTCAAGTCCGAAGCGGAGAAAGAGCGCTTCCTCGGGGAACGTGCACCGCCGACCAACCTCTCCGAACACGCCGAACCGCGCATCAGTTCCCGTGCGGAGGTAGAATCCGATGACTGAGAACGTTGACCTCTCCCAGTACGAATTCGTCGACGAGACCATCGCCGACGTCGTCGAGGCCAAAGACTTGCCCCGACGCCTGAAGGACCGCATCTACCAGACTATCGAAGACCGCGAGGGCGTCTCGTCCGACCAGGCCCGCGAAATCGCGCAGGCTGTCGCGACGCGCTACACCGACACGCGTGTCGACCCACTCGACCCCGTCGGGACGGTGTCGGCGCAGTCTATCGGTGAGCCCGGAACGCAGATGACGATGAACACGTTCCACTACGCGGGTGTCGCAGAGATCGACGTCACGCAGGGGCTCCCCCGACTCATCGAACTCGTGGACGCGCGGAAGACGCCGGACACGCCGATGATGACGGTCTACCTCGACGACGAGTACGCCGAGAACCGTGACCTCGCTCACCAAGTCGTCTGGGACATCGAGTCCACGAAGATTCTCGCACTCGGTGACATCTCGACCAACGTCGCCGACATGGTCGTTCAGATCAACCTCAACGACGAGACACTGCTCGAACGGTGGCCGACCTACGACGACGAAGGCGTCGTCGCCAGCGAGATTGCAGACACCATCGAGGACGCCCTCGGTGTCAAGACTCGCCGTGAGGGGACGCTCATCGAGTTCGGTCCCGAGAGCCCGAGTTACCGCCGCCTCCTCCAACTCGTCGAGGAACTGCGCGACATCGTGTTCAAGGGTATCGAGGAGGTCTCTCGCGTCGTCATCCGCAAGGAGCAGAACGACGAGACGGACGAAGAAGAGTTCGTCCTCTACACCGAGGGGTCCGCCTTCGGCGACGTACTCTCTATCGAGGGCGTCGACGCCTCTCGAACCACCTCGAACAACATCCACGAGGTGCACAAGCAACTCGGTATCGAGGCCGCTCGCGAGGCTATCATCAACGAGACGATGAACACGCTCAAAGAGCAGGGTCTCGACGACGTGAACATCCGTCACCTGATGCTCGTCGCGGACATCATGACGAACGACGGGACCATCGAGTCCATCGGTCGCCACGGTATCTCTGGGTCGAAGGACTCCGTCCTCGCCCGTGCGGCATTCGAGGTTACGGTCAACCACCTGCTCGACGCGGCCATCCACGGCGAAGAAGACGACCTCGACGGCGTCATCGAGAACGTCATCGTCGGCAAGCCGATTGCAATCGGCACCGGTGACGTGGACCTGCGGATGGGGTCGCTCGACGTCGACGACGCCGAGGCCAACGCTGCGCCCGAACCGTCGGACGACTGACGATGAAAGTCACGCTGTCGGATACGGCACGCCGGTACATCGCCCTCTTCGAGGACGAAACCGGCGCGACGGCGAACGACTGTCTCGTCTTCGACGACCGGGTCGTCTTCCTCGTCTCGGCGGGGGAGATGGCGACGGCAATCGGTCCCGGCGGGCGGACGGTCCAGTCGGTCGAACGACGCATCGGTCGCTCCGTCGAGTTGGTCGAAGACGCCGACACGCCGGAAGCGTTCGTCGCGAGCGCACTCGCACCGGCCGCCGTTCGACACGTGACGATTTCACGCCAGAACGACACCGTCGCCTACGTCGAAGTCGCCGAAGAAGACCGCGGGGTCGCTATCGGTGCACAGGGGAAGACCATCGACACCGCCCGTGAACTGGCCCGTCGTCACTACGACATCGACGACATCCAGTTGACGTAGTCGGCGACGCTGGGTCGTCTGCGACATCCCTCGACCACACGTTTTTGTCCGCCGCGTGCGGCGGGGTATTCATGTTGCCGTTTCGACCAGTAGTCGTCGCTGTCCTCGCACAAATCGACCCCGGGCAATTCGGGGTGTACGAGGACGCTGCGGGTGCTGCTGCGGGATTCGTGGTCGGAGCACTCGTCGTCTACCTCTTTGGCCGACTCGCCCTCGTCCCCGGAGTCACACGCGTCGTCAGCTCCCGCAACGAGAACAACCCGACGTTAGAGACGGCGACGCGGACCTACACACACGCGTTCGTCGTCCTCGCTGCCGGGCTCGCGGGACTCGTCGGTGCAGGATACGGGTCGTTGTTGACCGACACAGCACTCATCATCGCGGCACTGACGCTCGTCCTCGGCGTCGCTGGACAGGAAGTCATCGGTGCACTCATCAGCGGTCTCTTTCTCGTCGCCGACCCGGACTTCAACGTCGGTGACTGGATTTCGTGGCCCAACGGCGAGGGGGTGGTCGAAGCGGTCGACTTCCGCGTCACCCGCGTGCGCACGTTGAACAACGAAACCGTGACCGTCCCGAACACCGAACTCACCACGAACGTCCTCGTTCGCCCGTACGGGAGAGAACGGTACCGAGTCACGGAACGAGTCGACGTCGCCTACAGCGACGACGTGGAACTCGCGCTCCGCGAACTGGTCGAAGTGACTCGTGGAGACGACCGCGTGTTAGAAGACCCCGAACCGACCTCGCGTATCGTCGAGTTCGCGGGGAGTTCTGTGGGACTCAAAGCCGAGTTCTGGGTCGAATCGCCGATGGACGTGAACCTCATCGACCTACGGTCGCAGTTCAGACGGCGAGTGAAACTTCGCTTCGACGAGGTCGGACTGACGCTCGGCCCGCCTTCGGGCCGCGAGGTCAGCGGGTCGTTGAACGTGGACCTCGCGGATGGGCGGGGTTCGACGCCGGACCTCGTTGGTGAATGACATGCCCACCCCGAACGACACACTCTCCGGGCACTTTAGTCCCTCTTCGCGTACGAGCGGCCGTCGTTCGGAATCCTCCCGAAACGGGTTCAGCTCCGATTAGCGACCCCTAAGGAGGAATCTGAGGCCGTCTCGTCGGATTCGAAAGGGGAGGCTTAAGTAGCTCCATCTGGAACTCATGTTCACTATGGCGAACGGCAAATACGCCGCGCGCAAGCTCAAGAAGGACCGGCAGAAGCGACGCTGGTCCGACTCTGAGTACGCGCGCCGTGAGCGCGGCCTCGGCAAGAAGTCCGACCCGCTCGAGGGTGCCCCGCAGGGTCGTGGCATCGTCCTCGAGAAGGTTGGTATCGAAGCAAAGCAGCCGAACTCGGCAATCCGGAAGTGTGTCCGTGTTCAGCTCATCAAGAACGGAAAGCAGGTCACCGCCTTCTGTCCCGGTGACGGTGCAATCTCGTTCATCGACGAGCACGACGAAGTCACCATCGCCGGTATCGGTGGTGCGAAGGGTCGCGCGATGGGTGACCTTTCGGGTGTCAACTACAAGGTCGAGAAGGTCAACGGCGTCTCGATGATCGAACTCGTCCGTGGAAACGCTGAGAAGCCGGTGCGCTAACCATGTCGGAGAGCGAATCCCCCGAACCCGAGTCTCCCGCCAGCAGCGACGAAGCGAACCAGAACGCGCTTCTGTTCGGCGTCTGGGACGTCTCCGAGATGGAGTACACCGACCCCAGCATGAGCCGCTACATCAAGGCGACGCCCATCGCCCACACGATGGGTCGTCACGCCTCGAAGCAGTTCAAGAAGAGCGAAATTAGCATCGTCGAGCGTCTCATCAACCGTCTGATGCAGACGGAGGACAACACGGGCCACAAGCAGAAGACGAGTAAAATCGTCAAGGAAGCGCTCGAAATCGTCAACGAGCGCACCGAAGAGAACCCTGTTCAGGTCCTCATCCGTGCCGTCGAGAACGCCGGCCCCCGCGAGGAGACTGTCCGTCTCAAGTACGGTGGCATCTCCGTCCCGCAGGCCGTCGACGTTGCACCCCAGCGCCGTGTCGACGAAGCGCTGAAGTTCATCGCACAGGGCACCCTCAAGGGCTCCTACAAGACCAAGACGAGCGCCGCCGAGGCACTCGCGCAGCAACTCATCGGTGCCGCCGACTACGACGTGCAGGCGTACGCTATCTCCCAGAAGGAAGAAAAAGAGCGCGTCGCAGAAGCAGCCCGATAATCTACCCTCTCTCTTCGTTTTTCACCCCTCCTGAGCGGTCGTGCTGTCTCGATTCGTCTCAGTCGGCGGCGACGTTCGACCCGACGACGTAGTTCTTCACCACGTCCACGAGCGTGCGCCGGTACTCGCTCTTCGAGGGGTCTGCCGCGAGGGTACGGAAGTGTTCTTTGAACGTCTCCAGTGAGACGGACGGGGCGTCGTCTGCGGCGGCGTGCGCCAGGTCGTAGAGCCGGTGGTCGGGAGTGATGAGGTCGTGTCGCTCTGCGAGTGCGAGTGCGAACGCCGCGTTGACGGCCGTTATCTCTGGGTCCGACCCAGTCGTGACGAGTTGTGACCCCGGCCGCGCCACCGGTTGTGGCCGGTCGGCGAGAGCGGCAGCGAGTTGCGATTCGAGGAACTGGACGAGTTTGTCCGCGGGCGCGACGGCGAGTGTCAGGTCGTCGGCGTAGATGTCCTTGCAGTGATTCGCAATCTGGTAGCAATGGGAGAGTTTTCGCCGTTCGACCGTCCGGCCGGTGAGTGCGAGGAAGACCGCTTCTTCGGTCGACTGGTAGTGCGAGGCGTGGCCTTCCTCGTTGCGGGCCATGTGGGACAGTTCGTGCAATGCGAGTTCACGACTCATCGCACTCGTCGCCACCTGCCGCGAGATGTTGAGGACGTGGTGGTCCTGATAGTGGGCGGCCCAGGTGCGGGAGTCTGGGTCGTCGCGCACGTGCACGAAGACTGGATATTCGAGGTCGAACTCGGTTTCGAACAGGTCGGCGGCGCTCAAGAACGGGTCTGCTGGTGCGCCTCCGAGCACACGGAGGTCCATTCGTATGTGTGTAATGTTATCAACCGACATGACTCTTCCGCCGGGTGACCAGCGACGAGACAGTGTGAATGACACTCATGCTATCGTGACAAAAATGCTCATACCCCGGCAGTAGGGAGGCTGACGAGGGCAAATCCGCTCGGCAAAAACACTACTCTTTTGACCCTCCTTCCGGTAGACCTCTGTATAATGGGCCGACGAAAGAAAATCGTCCAGGAATGTGAGAAACTGATGGACAAGCCGGAGCAGATCCGGAACATCGCCATCGCAGCTCACGTCGACCACGGGAAGACGACCCTTTCGGACAACCTCCTCGCGGGTGCCGGCATGATCTCTGACGAGACTGCTGGTCAGCAACTCGCGATGGACACGAAAGAAGACGAACAGGAACGCGGTATCACCATCGACGCGGCAAACGTCTCGATGACCCACGAGTGGAACGACCAGAACCACCTCATCAACCTCATCGACACGCCGGGCCACGTCGACTTCGGTGGCGACGTGACGCGTGCGATGCGTGCCGTCGACGGTGCGCTCGTCGTCGTCGACGCCGTCGAAGGTGCCATGCCGCAGACCGAGACGGTTCTGCGTCAGGCACTCCGTGAGGGCGTCAAGCCGGCCCTGTTCATCAACAAGGTCGACCGCCTCATCAACGAACTGCAGGAAGGTCCCGAGGAGATGCAGCAGCGTCTCGTCGACGTCATCACCGACGTCAACGAACTCATCCGCGGGATGACCGAAGAGAAGGACTACGACTGGACTGTCTCCGTCGAAGACGGGACCGTCGCCTTCGGGTCTGCCCTCTACAAGTGGGGTGTCTCCATGCCGTCGATGGAAGAGACCGGTATCTCCTTCGGCGACATCATGGAACTCGAACGCGCTGGCGACCGCCAGGAACTCCACGAGCGCACGCCGCTTTCGGACGTCGTCCTCGACATGGTTGCGGAGCACTTCCCCAACCCGCTCGAAGCCCAGCCCCGTCGTATCCCGACGGTCTGGCGTGGTGACTCCGAGTCCGAACTCGCGCGCCAGATGCGCGAAGTCGACGACGACGGCGAAGTCGTCTTCATGGCGACGGACATCTCGATGGACCCCCACGCGGGCGAAATCGCGACGGGCCGCCTCTTCTCCGGTACCATCCGCAAGGGTCAGGAGCTCTACGTCTCCGGTACCGCGGGCAAGAACCGCGTCCAGTCCGTCGGTGTCTTCATGGGTGGCGAACGCGAGGAACTCGACCGCGGCGTCCCCGCAGGGAACATCGCGGCCGTCACGGGTCTCCGTGACGCCATCGCCGGTTCTACCGTCTCTTCCGTCGAGATGACGCCGTTCGAGTCCATCGAACACATCTCCGAGCCTGTCATCACGAAGTCTGTCGAGGCAGAGCGCATGGACGACCTGCCGAAGCTCATCGAGACGCTCCAGCAGGTCGCGAAGGAAGACCCGACCATCCGCATCGAGATTAACGAGGACACGGGCGAGCACCTCATCTCCGGTCAGGGTGAACTCCACCTCGAAGTCATCACGCAGCGTATCCGCGACAACCAGGGCATCCCGGTCCGCACCGGTGAGCCGATTGTCGTCTACCGCGAGCAGGTCCAGGGCGAATCCCACGAAGTCGAGGGTGTCTCCCCGAACCGCCACAACAAGTTCTACATCACGGCGGAACCCCTCTCGCAGGACATCGTCGACGACATCAAGCTCGGCGAAATCTCGATGGACATGCCCGAACTGGAGCGCCGTGAGGCACTGCAGGAAGCCGGCATGGACAAGGACACGTCCCAGAACGTCGAACACATCCACGGGACGAACATCCTCATCGACGACACGAAGGGTATCCAGCACCTCAACGAGACGATGGAACTCGTCATCGAGGGTCTCGAAGAGGCACTCGACGACGGTCCGCTCGCTGCGGAACCCGTTCAGGGTACGCTCCTCCGTCTCCACGACGCGAAGCTCCACGAGGACACCATCCACCGTGGTCCCGCGCAGGTCATCCCTGCAGTCCGTGACGCGGTCCACCGCTCGCTCATCGCGGGTCAGGTGAAGCTCCTCGAACCCATCCAGAACGTCCGCATCGACGTTCCGTCCGACTACATGGGCTCGGCATCCGGCGAGATTCAGGGTCGCCGTGGCCGCGTCGACGACATGTACCAGGAAGGTGACCTCATGGTCATCGAGGGTATCGCACCCGTCGAAGAGATGATTGGCTTCTCCTCGGACGTTCGCTCCGCGACGGAAGGCCGCGCCTCCTGGAACACGGAGAACGCTGGCTTCCGCGTCCTCTCGGACAACCTCCAGCGCGAGAAGATTATGGAGATTCGCGAGCGCAAGGGCATGAAGCTCGAACTCTCGCAGGCTATCGACTACATCTAAGCGCGCACCTCAGCGCCTTCTTTCGTTTATCGGCCCACCAGCGACAGTGCTCGGATGCGCCGTCGTCTGTTTGCTGCGCGGCCATCTCCCTCTCGTCGTCGCAGTCACTCATCTCCCGTCTCTCCGTGTCACGTGCCACCACGCGGGCGATATCGGCAAGCCGTGTCACCTGCGAAGGCTTATACCTCGTGGCCGAATCACGAACACATATGCGTACGGGTACGTCTCCCGACTCCTGTCGCGTCGACGCGGAACCACGGCTGAGCCACGCGTCGCCGACAACATCGTCGGGACGGCCCACGGAGGTGGGGCGATGAGCGCACAAGACGTCGACAGCGACGCCGATGCCGACGCAGAGACCGACGGCGGCGGTCAGATGCCGAAACCACACACGGTTCGGCTGGAACTCGTCGACGAACCCGGTCAACTCCTCGCCGCGCTCCAACCCATCGCCGAAAACGGCGGGAACCTGCTCTCCATCTTCCACGAACGCGGGAACCTCACGCCCCGCGGACACATCCCGGTCGAAGTAGACCTCGAATGTCCGCCGGACCGGTTCGAGGGCATCGTCGAGGCCCTCCGCGAGGCCGGTGTCAACGTCATCCGCGCCGGTGCCGAGCACTTCGGCGAAGAGGTGACGCTCATCCTCGTCGGCGACCTCGTCGACTCCGACCTCTCGGACACGCTCCACAGAGTCGAGGCGTCCGCTGACGCGACGGTGAAGGACCTCTCGTTGTCTGCCCCCGACGGGACGCAAGAATCGTCCAGCGCGCGCCTCAGGCTCGCTGCACGAGCAGGCAAAGCCGACGAGGCACTCACCGTCGTCCGTGACATCGCGGCGGAGAAAGACTTGCACGTCATCGAACCGCTCACGGAGGACGCAGCATGACGCTTCGACTCGCTGTCCTCGGCGCGGGTGCAGTCGGCGGGTCCGTCTTGGACCTCGCCGGTGAGTACGGCCACGAAGTCGTCGCGTTCGCCGACTCGTCGTCGTCGGTCACGGACAACGCAGGTCTCGACCCGGCAGTGGTCCACGACCGAAAAGAGCGCGAAGGCGTCGTCGGCGACGACGACCCCGAGGCACTGTTCGACGCCGACTACGACGTGCTCGTGGAGGCGACGCCGACCACACTCGGCGACGCCGAACCGGGCTTCTCGCACGTCGAACGCGCGCTGGCCGACGACAAACACGTCGTCCTCGCGAACAAGGGGCCGGTCGCCGAACGCTACGCCGAGTTACGCGCACTCGAAGCAGAGAGTGCGGGGCGCGTCCAGTTCGAAGCGACCGTCGGTGGTGCGATTCCGGTCCTCTCGACCATCTCGGACCTCGGGGCTGAGCACGTGACTGCTGCGCGCGGCGTCCTCAACGGCACCGCTAACTTCATCCTCTCGCGCATGGCCGCGGAAGGACTCGACTACGAGCACGTCCTCGCGGAGGCGCAGGACCTCGGTGTGGCCGAGGCGGACCCGACGTTCGACGTGGACGGCATCGACGCCGCGCTGAAGTTCGTCATCCTCGCGAACGTCCTGAGCGACGGTGACGCCGAGTACCGACTCGACGACGCGGACGTCGAGGGAATCAGAAACGTCCCCGGTACGGCACTCGACCTCGCGGCGGAAGACGGACGCACCGTTCGTCTCATCGGTGAGGCGACTGCCGACGGTGTGCGCGTGGCACCGCGGTTGGTCCCACAGGGGGCCGCGCTGGCGGTCACGGGCACGCAGAACATCGTCCAGTTGGAGACAGAACATGCTGGTCAGCTGAATGTTAGTGGCCGCGGTGCGGGTGGTCCAGAGACTGCGACGGCGGTCCTGTCCGACGTTTCGCGTCTCGAATAACCCGCTTTCAGGCCCGAATGGGCCACTCAGCGGCATTTCACCCGATGAGAGATATTCACCCATCTGTGACTGTGGTATGGTTCCGCAAATCGCAGTACGGCGCTTAGACGGCCCGTAGACCGTATCGAAATCGTTTTAGGGGTTTCAACAAAAACACTCCCCACAGAGCGCCTTAGCGCGTGAATACACCAATGAGCGACAAACCCCACCAGAATCTGGCCATCATCGGCCACGTCGACCACGGTAAGAGTACGCTCGTCGGCCGACTCCTGTTCGAAACCGGTTCCGTCCCGGAACACGTCATCGAGCAGCACCGAGAAGAGGCCGAGGAGAAAGGCAAGGGCGGATTCGAATTCGCCTACGTCATGGACAACCTCGCAGAAGAGCGTGAGCGCGGTGTAACGATCGACATCGCCCACCAGGAATTCGACACGGACGAATACTACTTCACCATCGTCGACTGTCCTGGCCACCGCGACTTCGTCAAGAACATGATCACCGGTGCCTCGCAGGCTGACAACGCGGTCCTCGTCGTCGCTGCTGACGACGGTGTCGCACCTCAGACCCGCGAGCACGTCTTCCTCGCACGTACGCTCGGTATCGGCGAACTCATCATCGCGGTCAACAAGATGGACGTCGTCGACTACAGCGAAGACTCGTACAAGGAAGTCAAAGAGCAGGTCGGCAACCTCCTCAAGCAGGTCCGCTTCGACGCCGACAACGCGACGTTCGTCCCCATCTCGGCATTCGAGGGCGACAACATCGCAGAGCGCTCCGACAACACCTCCTGGTACGATGGCGACATCCTCCTCGAGGCCCTCAACAACCTGCCGGCACCGCAGCCGCCGACGGACGCGCCGCTGCGCCTGCCCATCCAGGACGTCTACACCATCTCGGGCATCGGTACCGTCCCTGTCGGACGTATCGAGACCGGTACGATGAGCGCTGGCGACAACGTCAGCTTCCAGCCGTCTGACGTTGGCGGCGAGGTCAAGACTGTCGAGATGCACCACGAAGAAGTCGCCCAGGCTGGTCCTGGCGACAACGTTGGTTTCAACGTTCGTGGCGTCGGCAAGGACGACATCCGCCGCGGCGACGTCTGTGGCCCGGCTGACGACCCGCCGAAGGTCGCCGAGACGTTCAAGGCGCAGGTCGTCGTCATGCAGCACCCCTCGGTCATCACCGCTGGCTACACGCCGGTCTTCCACGCCCACACGGCGCAGGTCGCGTGTACCATCGAGTCCATCGACCAGAAGCTCGACCCCGCGTCGGGTGAGGTCGCTGAGGAGAACCCGGACTTCATCAAGTCCGGCGACGCTGCAATCGTGACGGTCCGTCCGCAGAAGCCGCTCAGCATCGAGCCGTCCTCCGAGATTCCGGAACTCGGCAGCTTCGCTGTCCGTGACATGGGTCAGACCATCGCGGCCGGCAAGGTGCTCGAAGTCAACGAGCGATAACGATGCAACAGGCACGCGTTCGGCTCGCCGGCACGAGTCCGGAAGACCTCGACGAAATCTGCGACGACGTCCGCGAGATTGCGAACAAGACGGGCGTCAACCTCAGCGGGCCGATCCCGCTGCCCACGAAGACGCTCGAAGTTCCCTCCCGCAAATCGCCTGACGGCGAGGGAACGGCGACGTGGGAGCACTGGGAGATGCGCGTCCACAAGCGTCTGATCGACCTCGACGCTGACGAACGCGCGCTGCGCCAGCTGATGCGCGTCCAGGTTCCTAACGACGTCAGCATCGAGATCGTCCTCGAAGACTAAGCCACACGGTCCGTCCACTTCGGACACACCGTTCGTGACGCACTTCGTCACGTTTCGCGGCTGTCGAGGCGCGCGTCCCGGAGGACTGCCTCCGAGCTGGTCTCAGCGCTAAGGCGCGTGTCATCTCACTTCGATTCGACACGCCCGACAGACGTGACAACGCAATCGCCCGACGGCTCGGGATGCTAACGCATATCCGACGACCGCAGAAACATAGGGTATAAGTGTATCCCACGACTCCGTGGGAGTGAGGGCTCGTAGATCAGTGGCAGATCGCTTCCTTCGCAAGGAAGAGGCCCGGGGTTCAAATCCCCGCGAGTCCACTACCATTTTCGCGACGCTACCCAACGAGTCGTGACTCCGTCAGGAGTCCGACGAGTACCTACAGCGGCGCGTAATGTAGTGCCTGTTCGAGGGGGGATTTGAGCAGGGAGCAACCCGAATGGTTGCGAGTGAGTTCAAACCTCCCTGACACACATCTCACACGATCGCGACCCGAACGAAGTACCACGTCCCCTCGTACCGAACAACCTGCGGTCGTGTCTCGTCGTTGAACACAAACGGGTTCTCCTCGTCGGGTCCAACCTCCACCTGTTTATCGAGCGCATCCAGAAACACCGCCTGCTGCGACTGCGACAGATTCTCGAAGTGGACTGACTGGTTGTCTGGCCACTCGGTGTCCCGACTCTGATTCTCCAGTGGCGACACGGAAACGAACTCGGTCCCATACCGGTGCATCACCACCATTCCCAATCGTTGTCATCTCCGTCGCCGTCGGAGTCACACTCGCTGTCGTCGCAGGCGGTGAACGCATCGTCGGTGTCGTCGGACCCGACCCACGGCCCGCACACCTGCGAGGAAGACGAGACAGACGGCAATGAGGGCAGGCCAGTTGGAGGGCATACTCACGAAACTTGTGTCACTTAGATATTATATTCGTTGTGGATCACGTCATCTTCTACGAAAATCTACTGGGAGAGACCTGATTACGGTGGATACCGGGTGTGAGACACTTCGAGCAGTGAGAGCAGAATTACTATAGTAACCTCCTCTGAAGAGAGGGGTAGATGGCTGGTCCGATACGGGTGTTGCACGTCGACGACGACCCAGGGTTCGCGGACTTGACGGCGACGTTCCTCGAACGGGAGAACGCACGACTCGACGTCGTGTGGGCGAGCAGTGCCGACCACGGCCTCACGCGCCTCGACGAGGGTGCCGTCGACTGTATCGTCAGCGACTACGACATGCCCGGCCAGACAGGCATCGACTTCCTGAAGGCGGTTCGCGAGGAGTACCCCGAACTCCCGTTCATCCTCTTCACTGGCAAGGGGTCAGAGGAAGTCGCCGCCGACGCGATTTCGGCCGGTGCGACCGATTACATCCAGAAAGAGACCGGGACCAGTCAGTACACCGTTCTCGCCAACCGAATCACGAACACCGTCGGACAACACCGCGCGCGCCGCCACTCGGAACGCGCCAACCGCCGGCGTCGCCAGACGCTCACTCGAATCACCGACGGATTCGTCGAGATGGACGCCGACCTCACGGTCACGGACGTGAACGAGCAGACGGTCGAACTGAGCGGCCTGCCCCGCGAGGAACTCGTCGGGATGAACTACCGGGAACTCGTCGTCGAAGGCGACTCCGACGCATCTATCGAGGGATACAACGACGTACTCGAAACGGGCGAACCGCGCCGAATCGTGGGCCAGTCTGACATCAACCCGGACCGCTGGATAGAAGAACGAATCTTCCCGTCGAAGACCGACGAGAACATCTACGTCTACTTCACAGACATCACTGAGCGGAAACGACGGGAACAGCAACTCCAGACGCAAACACGGCAACTCCAGGGCATCCTCGACAGTGTGCAGGCGGCACTCTGGATGCGGGACACGGACCACCAGTTCACGCTGATGAACCAGAACTACCGGGAGCTCCTCGGTATCGACCACGACGCCGACGTGGTTGGGAAACCCCTCGACGACCTCTTCGACCCGGAACTCGCCGACCAGTTCAGGGCGAACGACAGACAGGTGTTGTCCGCCGGCAAGCCCGTCGAAATCGAAGAAGAACTCGAGACGACCCGTGGAACGAGAGTGTACCTCTCGCGGATTACACCGCTGTTCGACGACGATGGCGACATATTCGCGACGGCCGGGGCCGCAGTCGACATCACTGCACGCAAAGAACGAGAGCGCACGCTGACCGCGCTCCACAGCGCCGCCCAGACGATAGAGCAGTCCGACGACGCGCAGACGGTCTACGAGACGCTCGTCGAGACGGCCGAGAACGTACTGGACTTCGACCTCGTCGCAGTCGACGTCGAACAGGACGGCTACCTCGTCCAAGAAGCGTGGGAACTCCGCGGCGACGAGAGCGGGTACTTCCCGCGAACCTCACTCGACTCGAACGACACGTTCGCGGTCCGGGCGTACAACCGTCAAGAGACCATCATCGTCGACGACCTCAGAGAGGCCGACACCACTCCGGCCGATTCCGACTATCGGTCGGCGATGACCGTCCCCATCGGGACGTTCGGCACGTTCCAGGCGGTGTTCAGCGAAGTCGGAGCGTTCGACGAGTACGACCAGGAGTTCGCAGAACTCCTCGTCGACCACGCGCGGGTGAAGTTGACGCAACTCGACGGCCGCGACGAGCGTCGTGAGTAAGTACTGACCCCCCGACACACGCCAGAGTAGTCGTCTACTTGTCGGCCCCAAAACGACTTCTTCGACTCGGCGCGAAGAGCGAGTGTGTTCGAAACCCCGTCTTCTACACACGGATACGTCCCAGTCGTCGCCGTGTTCTGGGTCTACGTCCTCCTCACGCTCGGCATCACACTCGCGCTTCGCGCACTCGGGATGCCCGGTAAGTGGACGCTCTACGTCTTCGTCGCCGTCGCACTCCTCCTCGTCGAGGCGTTCGTCCCACTCTTCAGCCGATATGCTCCGGGGACCGACTAGTCCGGCGGTTCTACTTCCGCTAAACCAACCACTTTCACTCCGCCCTTGGCGGACCCTCTTTACACCGTACTCCGACCGGTGGGATATGGAAACAGGACAGGGAACCCCGCCGTCGGACCCAACCGCCCTCTTCCGAGACGTCGTCTCCACCCTCCGCGAGACGCGTCGTGGGGTCTACCAGCACCGAATGGCGCAAGCCCTCCTCCAGAAGGACGCCCGCGGCTCGCGCTTGGTCGCGCTCGACGAGGACACCGAGCGAGCAGTCTTCTTCAATCCCGCATCGCGGACGCTCGAATCGGTCCCGTTCGACCGCGACGGGACGCACGAAGACGACGCCGAAGTCCTCTCACGGCAGTTGAGCGACCCGGCGTCGTGGGTCGAAGCGAACGTGGCGGTGCTCGCGTGGGTCCACCCGCACTTCCGCTGGGCGTGCGGACTGGACGAGCGGGGTGTCCAACCGTGAAGAATTATACGCCAGCCCTGCACACCACACTCTCATGAACGACGAGGAACTCGACGAACTTCGGTCGTCGCTCACGCCGTACGAATCCAGTGGCGGCGTCACCACCTACCAGAACACGGTCGCCATCGCCTGCCCTGCCTGTCAGGAACCCTTCGACGACCTGGTCGTCTGCGAAGACGACTACAACAGTCTCGAACTGAGCATGATGCTCGACCTGTGTGTGACCACGCACGACGACGACGTGCTGCTGTTCACGCACAAGCAGTAAGCAGACACGACACGCCTCGTGGCAGTCGCGACACGACTCACAGCAACGGCGACACCACTCGCGGGGAGGTGAGCCACTTACTCCGCGGCGACGCGTTCGGCGTCGATAGTCGTCTCTTCGACGAGCATCTCCACTTCGAGGACACCGTAGACGACCCACGTCACGACTGCCGAGACGACGGCGGCAGTCACACCCGCGCGGAGGCCATCTCGCCATCCACCGGTGACTGTGCCGACGAGGAACCCGACGACGAACGCGAAGAAGCCGTCTACGACGGTCGTTTGTGTTCTGTTCATACGTTCACGACGCAGCGTGAGATAAAAAGTGTAATCGAGAGTGGGTGTCAGCGGTTACTCGCGCGGCGGGAGGCCGTTTTCGTCGATGACCTCGCCTTCGTCGTCGACGGTGACGATGCCGCGATTGTTCACGGCGTAGGGGTCGAGGCCGACTTCTTGGAGGAACTGCTTGTAGAGTCGTTCGGCCGTCTCGGCGTCTTTCTGGCGGTCAGACGCGCGGTCACAGAGTTCGACGAGGTCCTCGGGAACGTCGTTCTCGTGGACGATCCAGTGGTTGATGAGGTCCGACAGGCGGCGGATGGGCGAGGTGAAGTGCCCGTAGATGTCGAAGTTGAGCGCGTAGTGGCCGCCGAAGGGGTCGTTCATGTACTTCGCGCGGGGCATGACCTTCAGCACGGCGCGCTGAATCTTGTTGAGCGTGCGGGAGTTCGCACTTTCGAGCGCGTCGTTGACGGCCTTGCGAGGTTCGTCCCACGACGTGGACTTGATGCTCACGCCGTCGAGTTCGGTAATCTCGCGGAGCGCCTTGTCCCACTGGTCGGGCGTGGGTTGCGGGTGGACGCGGTACATGGCCTCGACGCCGCGACTCCACATGAGTTCGTGCGTGACGGCCTTGTTGGCCTTCAGCATGCACTCTTCGATGATGGTGTGCGCGCGGTCACGACTCGGGTTGAGGACGAGCGACCCGTCTTCTTTGCGCTGTTCGTGGAGTTGGTCGGCGAGTTCGTAGACGAGGGCGTTCTCGTCGTGGAGTGGGAGTTCCGGGTCGTCGAGGCGGTTCTCACACTGCGTGTAGGTGAGGCGTTCGTCGGAGTGGATGACGGACTTGTAGATGTCGATAGATTCGAACGAGAGCGTGTCCTTCTTTATCTCCATCTCGACGGTGTGCGCCAAGCGGTCCTCGTTCGGAACGAGCGAACAGACCGTCTCGGCGAGGACCGGTGGGAGCATGTGAATCGTGTAGGCGGGAAGGTAGACGGTGTTCCCGCGCTTGACGGCCTCGGCCCACATCTCCGACCCGGGGTGGACGTAGTGGGTCACGTCGGCGATGTGGACCCACAGCGTGTACGTCTCCTCGTTCTCGCGGATGCTGATGGCGTCGTCGAAGTCCTGCGCGTCCACGGGGTCGGTCGTCCACGTCGTTAGGTCACGGAGGTCCTGACGATGTTCCAGTTCGTCTTCTATCTCCTCGTGGACGCCTTCGGTGCGGGCGCGCGCCTCCGAGAGGACTTCCGGCGGGAATTTGTCGCGAATCTCGAACTCCTCGAACAGTTCCTCGCGCTTGTTCTGGAGGTGTCGCGCGAGTTCGGCGTCGATTTCGACCGGGCCTTGCCCTTCGGCGGTTCCGGCGTACGCCTGCGCGTCGTCTGACATGGCCCCGTCTAAACGGGGCAGGGAGAAATGCGTGTCGGGGCCGAGGCGGTGGTATCGAAAAACGAAGTCACTCGCCGCCCGGACGCGACGGGACGTGGGTCTTCCTTACTGTCCGCGTTCATCCGGCGACTCGTACCGTTCCGTGACGGCGGCGAAGTACCGTGTGAGGAACTCGTCTGACGAGATGCCGTGTTCCTCGATGTCGACCAAGAGGTCTTCGAGTTCCTCGCGCGGTTGGTGACAGAGTTCTCGATAACACTCCTTACAGAGGTGTTCGAACCGCTTGCCGTGCCGTTCCCAGCGGTTCCCCTCTTTGTCGTACTCACGCGCCGCCGACCGGAGTACCGAATCGCCACATGCGATGCACACGACCGTCTTCCGGTCCCGGTTGGTCCGGGAGCGCCACATACGGGTGAGGTGGGCCCAACCGTACTTATCTGTTGTTCCGGTTCGTCCGACGGACGTCGCACGACTACTGCTGTTGTATCTGCCGTCGCTCGCCGTGGTGCCACACTCACCGCGGCCGACTGCGCGTCTTCCCGACGACGTGACGCAGTTGCTCGTCGCGGAGCGGTCGATTTATCGGCCGTGAGCGTCCACGACCCGATATGAAGGTCAAGTCTCGCCACCATCTCCGCAACGACGAAATCCAAGCGGTCAAATCGTCCGTCGAGTCGCTCCTCGGCGTCGAAATCGACGGCGACGCGTTCGAGGCAGTCGAGTTCGCGGACGCGGACTACGAAGTCGTCCTCGTCGACGGCGAACCGGCCGTCATGTACGTCGACGACGAACCCTTCCTGACCGTCAAGGGTGCGAACCAGTTCCCACCGACGAAGAACGTCGTCACGGTCGATGCGGGTGCCGTCTCGTTCGTCTCCAGCGGTGCCGACGTGATGCGCCCCGGTATCACCGAGGCCGACGAGAGCATCGACGCGGGCGACCTCGTCGCTATCGCGGAAGAGACCCACGGCAAAATCCTCGCAATCGGGCGCGCACTCGAAGACGGGTCGGACCTCGTCGGCGACTCCGGAAAGGTGGTCGAGTCCATCCACCACGTCGGCGACGACCTGTTCGACTTCTCGGTCTAACTCACGCGTCGGCGTCTGCCACGCTCCCTCACTCCTCGGCGTACTTTTCGAGGGCCGCTTCGTAGCCCTCGCGCGCCAGTGCGAACGTCTCGCGGAGGTCCCGAAGCGGCGTCTCCGTCGCGTCCACGCGCAGGTCGTCGTAGTACGGGTCCATCTCCCGGTCTTCGGTCGTCTTGACGACGACTGCGGCACTCTGAATCGGCAGGTCTTCGCGCTTGTCGCCGCCCGCGGCGTGGCCAGCGCCCAGTGCGTCGATGAGGCGTTTCGCCAAGGGGGCGTCGCGGCCTCCCTTCTCGTACGACTCGGCGACGGCATCGACGACTGACTCTCCCGTGAGTAAGTTGCCCGCGACGGTGTACTCGTCGCCCACGCGGTGCCCGGCCCACTCGTGGCACTCGTCGCCGGTGAACGCGAACGTCCCGTCGGCATCGACGCCGTGGAGTTGGCGCTGTGCGCGCCCGTCGTCGGCGTTCAAGAGCGCCTGAAGCGCGTCGTCGACGGCGAGGCCATCCGCGAGGTACGACAACCCCTTTTGGCCGAGTTCGACGTTCGTCAACGCCTGCGTCGCAATCGCGCCGTGTTCGCTCGCGAACGGGCAGAGCGCTCCCACGCCGGGTAGTCGGGTCGTCACCGCGACGCCGAAGCGGTGCTGGTCGATTCCGTCGTCGTCGACGTACGCCTCGCGGACGCAGATGCTGAAGGTCATGGTATTTCAGAGGATAACTGGGGTAAAACACCCGATGGAATCGGCCGACGACGCCGGTTGTCCGGGGGCGTGCTCCGTCTCATCACCGAGAACGTATCTGATGCCTGATAGTCGTCTGACGTAAGAACTAACCCTGTCGTGGCCTCTCTACGTCCTATGGGCATCATGAGCAAGATTCTCGGTGGTGGTGGCTCGAGAACTACCGAGGACTACGTCGAACTCGACCTCGACGACTTCGATACCGCCCGCGGGGAGGCCGGCATCTCGGTCCACATCGCGGATATCGGCGGCCAACAGGACGTCATCGCCATCAAAGACGCCGTCTACGATGGCGACATGGTCATCGCGGACATCACGCGTCACACGACGCAGGACAGCACGATGGAACACATCATCGACGACCTTCGACAGGTCGCGCGCGAAGTCGACGGCGACATCGTCCAGAAGGGTGACGACCAGATTATCATCACCCCGACGAACGTCTCCGTCGCGCGTCGCAAACTCAACTCCTGAACTGACCCTTTTATCGCGGGTGGGAGGCCCGCAACATGCGGTTCGGATGACCCGAACCGATGCCTATTCGGTCCCCTCGTGCCTAGAGTCGTCCGAATGAGCAAGGACCACATCGAGGTTCGCGGTGCCGAAGAGCACAACCTCAAGGACCTCGACGTCCGCATCCCTCGCGAGACGTTCACTGTCGTCACCGGCCTGTCGGGGTCGGGCAAGTCCTCCCTCGCGTTCGACACCATCTACGCGGAGGGCCAACGCCGCTACATCGAGTCGCTGTCGGCGTACGCCCGGAACTTCCTCGGCCAGATGGACAAGCCGAAAGTCGAGGCCGTCGAGGGTCTCTCGCCGGCCATCTCCATCGACCAGAAGAACGGCGCGAACAACCCCCGTTCGACCGTCGGAACGGTCACCGAACTCCACGACTACCTCCGTCTCCTGTACGCGCGGGTCGGCACGCAGTACGACCCCATCACGGGCGAGGAAGTCGGCGAGCAGTCCGCACAGGACATGGTCGAACAGATTCTCGAACTCCCCGAGGGGACGAAAGCGAAAGTCGTCGCCCCCGTCGTCCGCGACCAGAAAGGCGAGTTCAAAGACCTCTTTTCGGACCTCGTCTCCGACGGGTACGCCCGCGTCGAAGTCGACGGTGAGGAGTACGACCTGTCGTTCGAGACGCCGGAACTCGACAAGAACTACGACCACACCATCGACGTGGTCGTCGACCGGGTGAAAGTCTCACCGGACGCGCGGTCCCGCATCGCCGACTCCGTCGAGACGGCCCTCGAAGAGGCAGGGGGCGTCCTCAAACTCATCGTCCCGGACCCGCCGGAAGACCTTCCCTTCGCGTCCAACACGCGCTCCACCGGGTCGCTCGCGGGCGACGGCGACGACCGACTCGTCGTCGAGTTCTCCGAGGAACTCGGCAACCCGAACTCCTCGTTCCGCTTCTCCGAAATCGAGACGCGGTCGTTCTCGTTCAACAGTCCCCACGGGGCCTGTCCGGAGTGTGAGGGTCTCGGCAAGGCGAAAGAGGTCGACCCGGACCTCGTCGTCACCGACCCCGCGAAACCGCTGAAGCACGTCTTCGAACCGTGGAGTTACAACCGGACCTACTACCGCCGACAAATCGACTGCGTCGCCGACCACTTCGGCGTCAGCGTGAACACGCCCTTCGAGGACTTAGACGAGGAAATTCAGCACGCGTTCCTCTTCGGCACCACCGAGGACGTGGTGTTCGAGTGGACGACCAAGAACGGCACGCGCCACAAGGAACACCCCTTCGAGGGCGTCGTGGAGAACCTCGAACGCCGGCACGTCGAGACGGACTCCGACCGGACGCGCGACCACATCGAGGAGTACATGGCTGTCACGACGTGTCCCGACTGCCACGGGTCACGCCTCAAAGAGCAGTCTCGCCACGTCCGTGTCGGCGGCACGACGCTCCCCGAGGTCAACCGTCTCAGTATCGCCGACGCCCTCTCTCACTTCGAGGGACTCGAAACCGAACTCACGGACCGCGAGCGAACTATCGCACAGGAGATTCTCAAGGAGATTCGCGCCCGTCTCGGGTTCATGACCGAAGTCGGCCTCGAATACCTCACCTTGGACCGTGAGGCGGCGACACTCTCGGGCGGGGAGTCACAGCGTATTCGCCTCGCCACGCAGGTCGGGTCGGGTCTCGTGGGCGTCCTCTACGTCCTCGACGAACCCTCCATCGGCCTCCACCAGCGCGACAACGACAAACTCCTCAACACCCTCGAAGGCCTGCGTGACCTCGGGAACACGCTCATCGTCGTCGAACACGACGAGGAGACGATGCGCCGGGCAGACGAGATTATCGACATGGGCCCCGGTCCGGGCAAACGCGGCGGCGAAGTCGTCGCACAGGGTACGTTCGACGATATCGTCGCGGCGGACAACTCCATCACCGCCGACTACCTCTCCGGGCGAAAGGACATCGACGTGCCCGAGGTACGACGCGACGGCGACGGCGAACTCGTCGTCCGCGGCGCGCGCCAGCACAACCTCAAGGACCTCGACGTGCCCATCCCGCTCGGGACGTTCACGGCCATCACCGGCGTCTCCGGGTCGGGCAAGTCAACGCTGATGCACGAGATTCTCTACAAGGGACTCGCCCGCCGGATGAACGACAACACGTCGGTCGACCCCGGCGAACACGACGGCATCGACGGCTACGACGAAATCGAGACGGTCCGTCTCATCGACCAGTCACCCATCGGGCGCACCCCGCGGTCGAACCCCGCGACGTACACCGGCGTCTTCGACTACGTCCGCGAACTGTTCGCGTCGACGAAACTCTCCAAACAGCGCGGCTACGAGAAGGGTCGCTTCTCGTTCAACGTCAAGGGCGGCCGCTGTGCGGCCTGTAAGGGACAGGGAAACGTCAAAATCGAGATGAACTTCCTCTCGGACGTGTACGTCCCGTGTGAGGAGTGTAACGGCGCGCGCTACAACGCCGAGACGCTCGACGTTCGCTACAAGGGCAAGACCATCTCGGACGTGCTCCAGATGGAAGTCGACGAAGCACTGGAGTTCTTCGAGGCGAACTCGCAGATTCGCCGCCGCCTCCAACTGCTCCACGACGTTGGCCTCGGCTACATGCAACTCGGTCAGCCATCGACGACGCTCTCCGGCGGTGAAGCCCAACGCGTCAAACTCGCCGAAGAACTCGGGAAGAAACAGACCGGCGACACGCTCTACCTGCTGGACGAACCGACGACGGGTCTCCACAAAGAAGACGAGCGGAAACTCATCGACGTGCTCCAACGCCTCGTCGACAACGGGAACACGGTCCTCGTGGTCGAACACGAACTGGACCTCGTGAAGAACGCCGACCACATCATCGACCTCGGTCCCGAAGGTGGCGAGAACGGCGGCACCATCGTCGCCAGCGGGACGCCCGAGGAGGTTGCGACGAACCCGGATTCGCACACCGGGCGGTACCTCCGTGACTACCTGCCGGACGTGGACAAAGAAGGGCCGCGTTCGGACCGTCGCAAACCGGCGAAAGTCCCGAACGACGACTGAGACCGGACGCGCCGTTCGAACACCGTTCGAATCGCCCGTCGTCTCGGTTCGGATTTCCTTTTATCGCCGACGGAACTCCCGCAGCGACGGCAGTGCCTCTTCACCGCCGCCGGTACCACCAGTATCCCACGCCAGCGAGAGCGAGGACGGCGACGGCGGCCGGGAGGATGGGGAACGACGTGGCCGGTTCGACCACTTCGACGGCTACTTGCTGCGTTCCAGTCGTCAGTTGTCGCCCGGCGTCGTCAGTGTAATTCACACCCACCCCGACGGCCTGCGTCTTCGGAACTGCGTCGTCGCTCACTTCGAGGTCGAAGACGACCAGTCTCGTCTCACCTCCCTCCAGTCGCGGGATGAACGCCACAGCGTCCTCACTGGAGAGTGGTTCTTCGGCGACGAGTCGAACCGTCACGTCGGTCTGCGGCGTGTCCTCGGTGTTCGTCACCGCGAGGACGAGTCGCCCGGTGGAGTCGACTTCGAACGTCGCGTTCCGCGGTTCGACGGTGATGGTGGGGTTGCGTGCACTCGCCTCCGCGAGGACGTCGGTCCGGTCGAACGCTCGCATCTCGTCGCCCGGTGGCCGGTACTCGACGACGAACGGCAGTCGGCGTGGACCCGGTGTCGCCCCTTCGGCGAGGCCGATAGCGTACTCGAACTCGGCGGATTCACCGGGTCCGAGCGTCCCAACTGTAACTTCGAGGTCGGTCGGCGTCATCGCCGTGCCGTTGGCGTCGAGGCGAAGCACCACGTCGCGGGCCTCGCTCTCGCCGACGTTCTCGACGGTACCGGTCACGCGGCCCACCCCGCCGACACGAAGGGTACTCTCTTCGATGGAGACGCTGAACGCCGGGCCGGCACCGGGGTCGAGGCCAGCGACGAGTGTCTCGGTCTTTCGGCCACCGCCGGGATTGCGGAACGTGACGCCCACGTCGAGCGAGTACGGTCGGTCGAGGGCGTCGTCGGCGACGCGCGTTCGGAAACTCACCCGTTTGGTCTCACCGGGTTCCCACGCGCCGACGTACGCCTCCGCGGCAGGTGCACCCGCACCGAAGGTAATCTCGGAGTCGGTCGATTCGAGGGCGACGGTGGTCCCGGAGGCCGTCGCGTCGCCGACGTTCTGGAGTTCGAGTGTCAACGTCCCAGTGTCTCCGACGGCGACTGCCGAATCGACGTCGACGAGTTCGAAGGCGGCACCGCGAGTCGGACGGACACCGGCGACGATTGTTCGCGAGGTCCGTTGCTGCCCGTCTTGGTCTCGGTAGGTCACCGTCAACTCGACCGAGTAGTTACGGACGATGGCGTCCTCGGCGACGCGCGTTCGGAACTCGACGCGTTCGGTCGCACCCGCGTCCCAGTCGCCGACGAAACTCTGTGCGGACGGCACGCCGTCACCGAAGGTAACCTCGGGGTCTGTCGAGGTGACGGTCACGGTGGCGTCTTCGGCATCGACTGGACCGACGTTCGTCAGGTCGAACGCGATGGTGCCGGTGTCGCCGACGGCGAGCGTCGAATCGACCGTCTCCACGCCGAACGCGGGGCGGCGTTCGACGACGACTTCGAGTTCGCGCGTGATGCTTCGACTTCGGTGCGTGGTCTGGACGTTCTCGCCGTCCACGCGGACGGTCGAGGTGTAGTCGTAGGAGAACTCGACCGGAATCTCGTAGGTACCCGGCTTTGCTCCTTCTGCGACACGGAGTCTGAGCGATACGGGGCCGGAGACGCCCTCGGGAACGGTCCCCACCGGTATCTCACCGCTGGCGACGGTTATCGGCCCTTCCGATTCGGCTTCGAACGTCAGTGCACGGGCGGTCTGGACGAGTGCTTCGTACTCTTCGGGGCCGTCTTCGGTGATGGTGCCCGTGTTGACGACGAACACCTCGACGACGGATTCACTGCCGGCGACGAGGCGGTTCTCCGGTGCGACGAGAGAGAGGTCGGGGCTCCCCGAAACGCGCGTTACGGCCGCGGCACTTCCGGTCGCACCCACGAGGGTGGACAACACTACGAGGGCGGCGAGGAGTGCGACGCTCAGTCGCTGTGTACGTCGAATCATGATGGGTACCAACCGGCGGGGCGGCACCCGCGCTCGGTCGATTCATATTAGTCAGGTGTAATATTAACACCCACTCCAACTCTCACGAGGTGGAAACGTCGCGCAAGGAATAGGTTTGCCGCACACCTACGTCGTACTATGACCGTCCCCGCCATCGACATCGAAGGCCTGACCAAGTTCTACGGGGACGTACGCGGCGTCGAGGACCTCGACCTCACGGTTCCAGAAGGCGAACTGTTCGGCTTTCTCGGCCCGAACGGTGCTGGCAAGTCGACGACTATTCGACTCATCTTGGGCTTCCTCAAACCGACCGAGGGGACTGCGAACGTCCTCGGCGTCCCTATCGACGACCGAGAGGCCTTCCTCGACGTGCGAAGCGACATCGGTCACATCCCCGGTGACCCGCAGTTCTACGACGACGTGACGGGGCGGAAGACCCTCGACTACCTCGCGAGTCTCTCCGGCGACGAACGCCGAGACGAACTGCTCGAACGGTTTCCGGTTCCGCTCGACCGGCCGGTCCGTGGGTACTCGCGAGGCAACCGCCAGAAACTCGCCATCGTCCAGGCGTTCATGCACGAACCGCGACTGGTCGTGATGGACGAACCGACGTCGGGGCTAGACCCCCTCGTCCAACAGGAGTTCTACGAGTTCCTCCGCGAGGAACGCGACCGGGGTGTCTCGGTGTTCTTCTCGACACACATCCTCAGTGAAGTCCGCGAAGTATGCGACCAGGTCGCCATCATCCGGAAGGGACGACTCGTGGCCGTCGAACACATCGACGACCTCCTCGAACGGAGTGGGAAGGTCGTCACGCTCCAGACACCGGACACCATCGACATCGCGGACTTCGACTTCGAGGAGACCATCGACGCTCGGATAGAACCCGACGGGTCGCTCCGACTCGTCATCTCTGGGAACTACGATGGCCTCGTAGACGCCCTCGAACGATACGACATCGAGGACCTCGAAGTCCGCGAGACGGCCATCGAGGACGTGTTCATGCACTTCTACGACGCCGAGGACGGGGACGAATCTGAAGGTGCGCGTGGGGGGGCCGACGACGAGGTCCACCCTGTCGGAGACGATTCCGAACCCGAAGACGCGGAGGAAGTCGCCGATGCGTGAACTCGACATCGCCCTGTTCGAGTTCGACCAGCGACGGCGTGGAATCCTCATCGTCACCGCGTTACTCGTGGCGACAGTCGGCCTCACTATCGCCGTCTTCCCCTCGTTCGGGCAGGCGGACGTGGACTTCAACGAACTGCTGGAGTCGTATCCCGAAGAGTTCCGGTCCGCGTTCGTCGGGAGCGTCACCGACATCTCGTCGCTCGAAGGCTACCTCGTCGTCGAACTCTACCAACTCGTCTGGTTGCTCATCGTCGGGAGTTACTTCGCCTACGCGGCGGGGTCACTCATCGCCGGTGAAGTCGACCGGCAGTCGGTAGAACTGATACTCGTCCGCCCGGTGTCGCGCACCCGGTTCGTCGTCGGGAAGTTCCTCGCGATGCTCCCTGCGGTCGTCCTCGTCGATATCGTCGTCTTCGTGGCCGTCATCCTCGGTGCCGGTCTCATCGACGAGGAGATTCGAATCTCTCGGCTCGTTCTGGTCCACGCCGTCGGTGGCCTCTACCTCGTGGACTGTGTCGCCATCGGACTCCTCACCTCGGCGTTCTTCCAGCGAGTCCGGCGGGCACAGGGTGCCGCCATCGGCATCGTCTTCGGGACGTTCCTCCTCGACTCGCTGACGATGGACACCGACTACGAGTTCCTCGGTTCGCTCTCTCTCACACGGTACATCGACCCCGGCGAACTCCTCGTCGCTGGCGACGTCGACTGGGGCGGCGTAGCCGTCTTGCTCGTCACCACGTGCGTTCTCGTGGTTCTCGCGGCCGAGGTGTTCGAACGCCGCGACTTGTCCTGAGCGGCCACCACGCTGGCTTACTGTCTTTTCCCGGTAGACAACCTATCTCTCGTATGCACCTCTACGCGGCAGCAGACGGCGCAGTGCTCTCCGTCTCGGGGACGCCGGACGACGCGCACACGCGCCGTCACCTCGACGACCACCGAATCGAGTGTGTCGCGGCAGACCGGCGCGTTCCTGAACGAGCACTCTGCGGCACCTTCGACGCCGGTCTCTTCCGAACCACGGACGGTGGCGAGACGTGGCACGCTGTCGGGACAGACGTACTCCCCGAGTCGGTGACGAGTCTCGCCGTTTCGCCGGCAGACCCGAACGTCGTCTACGCCGGAACAGAACCGTCGGCGGTGTTCCGGTCACTGGACGGCGGGGAGACGTGGACCGAACTCCCGCCGCTTTCCGACCTTCCGTCGGCGTCGTCGTGGGCGTTCCCACCGCGGCCGAGTACACACCACGTCCGCTGGATAGAAGTCGACGCGTCGGACCCGGACAGACTCTTCGTCGCCGTCGAAGCCGGTGCACTCGTCCGCTCACTCGACGGTGGTGAGACGTGGCGTGACCGCGTCCCGACCAGTAAACGCGACACCCACTCGATGACGACGCACCCGGACCGCCCCGGACACGTCTGGGACGCCGCTGGCGACGGATACGCCGAGAGCGACGACGGCGGCGAGACGTGGACGACGCCGACCGAGGGCCTCGAACACGGCTACTGTTGGAGCGTCGTCGTCGACCCGGCGGACCCGTACTCGACGCTCTTGACCGCGGCGCGAAGTCCGATGCGTGCGCACTCGACGGGGTCCGCCGAGAGCTATCTGTACCGTGCTCGCGGCGGCGGGCCATGGGAACGCCTCGACGACACTGGCTTGCCGACTGGGTCTGGCGTCACTCGTGCGGTCTTAACAGCGGGCGTCTCCGCTGGCGAGTGCTACGCGACCAACGACCACGGCCTCTACCGGACGACCGATTTCGGCGACTCGTGGACACGTCTCGACATCCCGTGGCGCGACGAGCGACGGACGGCGTCTGGCCTCGCCATCGTCGGGTGAGTGCGGTCCCCCGAGACTGTTCGACCAAAGCGAGAAGATTCATTGGTCGTCGCGTCAACGCCCGTGTATGTACGATTTCGCCGTCGTCGGCGTTGGTCCTGCCGGCGCGCGGTTCGCCCGTCGTGCGGCCGAGGCCGGATACGACGTCCTCGCACTGGAGAAAGGTGAGGTCGGCACGCCGCTCGCGTGCTCCGGGCACGTAAGCACCGATATCTGGGAGTACGTCCCCGACGAGGCCCGCGACCACCTCTTTCAGAACCGCATCTACGGAGCCGATTTCCACGTCGGCGGCCCGAACTCGAAGGCGTATCCCTTCTACAAACAGACGGAAGTCTCGAACGTCATCGACCGCGTCGAACTCGACCGAACGCTCGCCGACTGTGCCCGCGAGGCCGGTGCCGACGTTCGTGAAGGCCACACCGTCACTGCAATCGAGGAGTTCGACGACAAGGTCGAACTGACTGTCAGCGTCGCCGGCGAGGCTGGAACTGTTTCGTTCGACGCGAAGATGGTCGCCGGGTGCGACGGCCCCACCTCGCGGGTCCGCCGGTCACTGGACCTCCCCGAACCGGCAGAGACGCTCCACGGCGTCCTCGCGTTCGACCCGGAACCGGACGACGGAGACTTCGTCGACGTTCACCTCACGGTTCCGCGGTTCTTCGCGTGGCGCATCCCCCGCGGCGACGCCGGTGTCGAGTACGGACTCGCCGCCCCACCGGGTGCGGAGGTCAACGAGATGTTCGAAGCCCTCACCGACACCTACGACGTGGAGACAGAGCACTTTTGTTCGGGGGCGATTCCAATCGGCCCGCCGAAGCGCACGACGACGCGACGTGCGTTCCTCGTCGGCGACGCCGCCGCGCAGACGAAACCGTTCACCGGTGGCGGGATTCTCTACGGGATGACCGCCGCCGACGTGGCCGCCGAGACTATCGACCCGGATGACCCCGAGACGCTGGCCGACTACGAGTCCGCGTGGCGAGACGAACTCTCGACGGAGATTCGACTCGGTCACCTCGTGCGGAAGTGCTACTCGTTCCCCGAATGGCTCCAACACGTCGGTCTGTGGTCGCTCTCCGGAGAAATCGGTGTTCACATGGACAAGCCGAGTTCGTTCTTCTCGCGCGAACACCTGAAGAAGTTGTTCTGACCGGCGAAACCGGCGGTGGCTCGCTCGGTGTCCCGGGTCTCTACTTCACTCCGGGTACGTTGGAATCCGTGCCGAGCGAGCGCTCCCCTCGACGAACGGGAGCGATTCGACGGTGGCCGAGACCTGTTCGTCGTCGACGCTGATGGTGAGTTCGTCGGTGTCGATGTCGTAGTTCACGAGTGCGAACCCGATGGGCGACCCGAGGTTCGGACTCTCGACGGCGCGGGTCACGGACCCAACGGAGGTGCCGTCGACGAGTACGTTGGACCCGCCGAACGCGTCGATACCCGCATCGGGACGGGACTCGGCCCGGAACCCGACGAGTCGACGCGACGGCTGACCGCGGTTTTCGACCTTCGAGACGACTTCTTGGCCCACGAAGCAGCCCTTGTCGAAGTCGAGGGCGTTGCGGACGCCGACGACGTTGGGGATGTTCCCTCGGAGTTCCGTCTCGAACAGCGGTGTCCCGGCCTCGGCGGTGAGGCTCTCCCACGTCTGGTAGCCGACGGGCACTGCGGGGTTGCCGTAGAACAGGAGGGCGTCGAACACGTCTTCGGCGTCTTTCGCCCGGCAGATGAGGTCGTAGCCCTCTTCGCCGGTAGGGTTGTCCGAGGCGATGACCGTCACACCGTACTCACCGCCGATAGACCCGCGGACGAAGGTCAGTTCTGGTTCGGGTGCGCCGGCGCCCGAGAGGATGCTCGCCACCTTCTCGGTCGACTTCGACCCGTGGACGCCGAAGACGGCGAACTCCTCGGAGGCGTCGCGGATGCGGACGCGTTGGAGGAACGTCTTCGAACGCCACTCTTCGACGAGCGGTTCCGCGCGGTCCGGCGGGGTGAAAATGAGGAGTCGCTCGCCGGCGTTGTAGACGTACATCTCCGTCTCGATACGGCCGTCTGGGTCGAGGAGGAGCGCGTAGACGCCTTCGCCGTCTTCTGTCGGGACGTTGTTCGTGACCGCGTTGTCGACGTACTCGACGCGGTCGTCTCCTTCGACGGCGACGACGCCGTATCCGTGTTCGATGACTCCGACACCGTTGCGGACGGCACGGTGTGTCCGGTCCGGTCGGCCGTAGTGGCTCACAACCTCGACTCCACCGCGCGTCTCGAACGTCGCACCGTGGGCCTCGTGGATGTCGGCGACGAGTGTCATGACTCCCCGTTTGGCCTCAGCGGGTAAAACCCTCACACTCCGCGGTCGTTCGTCGCGACGAGACTCGGGTTTCGACTACAACCCGAGGCGTTTGCGCAGGCGGTCCAACAGCGTCGCGTCGTTCTTCATCTCTTCACTCGGGTCTGGAACGACTCGCTCGTCTGGGTGGATGAGGACGCGTTGCTGCGCCTCCTCGACCACGATGAGGTTTTCCGACTTCAACGCCGACAGCGCGTCTTCGATGGTGTCGATGTCGGCGTCGACGGCAGCTCGGAGTTCGAATACCGTCATCCCTTCGTCGTGGCGGTCGACGAGCGCATCGAGTACCGCGACTTCGATGTCGCGGCGGTTCCGAAACTCCCGCCTCGCTCTCATAGCCGATACATCGTTCGCCTCCCGTTTACCTGTACCGACCGTCTGACACTCGTCTGACTGTCAGGGGGTAGCTTTTTGTTCCCGAACACCGGAATCCTCGCGTAATGGGACTTACTTGCCGTCTTCTCGGGCACTCGTACGGTGACCCCGAGACGGAACGGGAGCGCGAGGAACGCGGCGACGAGGTGGTTGTGTCGATTAGAGAACTGCAAGTGTGTAGCCGATGCGGGCACGAACAGGTCATCAGCGAGAACAAAGAGGTCACAGCTATTCGGACGCCCGAGGAAGTCGGGATGACGGAAGGCGAAGTCGAGACGGCGGCGGCGGGGTTCGAACCGGCCAACCCAAAGCCGGGAACTTCCGAGGCCAGCGGTCCGGACGCCGAAGCAGAGGCACCGTCGGAGACCGATACTGCGCCCGACATCGAGACGGCGCCAGACCCGGAGACCGAAGCAGTCGCGGACGCCCAATCGACGCCGGACCATCCGGCGGTCGACGAGACAGTCGAGGCCGACGAGGCACCTGAGGAGGCCGAACCGCCAGTCACCGACGACGCCATCATCCTCGACGACGAGCACGACGACGAGGCCCAGCGTGACCGGACGCAGTGGCCCGACGAGGTTTCGGACGTCGACACCGACGAGTCGGCACCTGCACCGGCCCCAGACGGCGACGACGCCGAGTTCATCGACGCCGACGCGGAAGCGGACACCGCTGGCGACGCACCGAAACCGACGCGCGAGCACGGTGCGTGGCCCGAAGCACCGGGTGAAGACGAGGGATGGGACGCGAAACCCGACGACGGCGAACCGGCCTCTGTCTCGTTCGGCGGCGGTCTCACGCCCGAAGTGAACGGGTCCGTGAATCCGGCGTCCAACGGCGAGTACGTCGAAGCGGACGACGCCGACGAGTTCGTTCGAGCAGAAGAGACCAACCTCGAGGCGCCAGACCAGGCAATCGAGTACTACTGTCCGAACTGCGGACACTCGCGCGCGGCCTCCGCGTCGTCGATGCGGGCAGGCGACATCTGCCCCGAGTGTAAAAAGGGCTACATCGCAGAGCGCGAGGCCTGACCCCGCCACGCCATCACAGGCGTCGTAGAGTCGCGAAACAGGTAAACCATCCCCTCTCGAAAGTGGCCGCATGAAGGAGTACAAGATGCGTCGTGGGGAGACGCTCGAAGAGCGAATACCTGACATGGAAGCGACCGTCGAAGACTACTTCGGCCCCATCACGGGGACCGAGGATTTCAAAGGGAGCGACCTGTACGTCGTCGGCGAACCGAAGAACCCCGTGTTCAAGCGTGTCGTCGTCGGTGCCGTCAAGTACAGCGGGAAGAAGGACCGCCTCGCGGTCAACTTCGAAGAGGCGGACCCGACCGACCTCTCTCCCGACGACCTCGAAGCGGCCGGTGAAGCCGTCAACGCGAAAAACGAGTTCCTGCTCGAAGCGACGGGCCGCGACGCGAAGTCGCGCCGTGACTCGATGAAGCGCGCTGTCGAAGACGACGCACCGGACTACTAGACGAGTCCGCCTCGGATTCGAATTCTCTTGCACACCGTCACTGCCGAGCGTCACGCTCACTCGACGCGGCGGGCAGAGCGGACGCCACCGACGCGAGCGACGCCGACAGAACATACATAGTGATACGGCGTGACGTGACACACGAGCGGCGGTAGACGGCAATGGACAAAATATTTTTTCTAAAGTGAGTAAAAACTCCCGCCACGGTTAAGTGATATCGGGTCGAACGGCGTGGTATGGCCATCGAAACCATCTTGCTCGCCGTCGGCGCGGGCGATGCGGACCGAATCGACCGACTCGCAGAAGAGACGATAGATATTGCCGGGCCGACAGGTGCGACAGTCGTCGTCGGGCACGTCTTCACCAAAGAGGAGTACAACGAGGCACTCGACAACCTCGACTTCGATATCACAGCCGAGGAGGTTTCGGGTGACGACGTCGCGCGCCGACACGCGACGGTCCGCGAACTCGTCTCGAAGTTCGAAGACGAAGACATCTCGTACGAGATTCGTGGGCCAGTCGGCGACCACGGAAAGAAACTCGTCGAACTCGCGGGCGAAGTCGACGCCGACCGCCTCATCGTCGGCGGCCGCAAACGCTCGCCGGCGGGGAAGGCCGTCTTCGGAAGCCTCGCACAAGAGGTCATGCTCGAATCGCCGTGCCCCGTGACGTTCGTCCGTGCAGATACGAAGTAGCTTCCAGTCACGCGCTTTCTGTCCGGGGATACGTACATACCGTGGTGCGTCGTCATACCCCCCATGGACCACACTATCGACTATCGTCCAGCATTCGCCCTCCTGACCGTCTCACTCGACGAGGGCGAGTCGATACGCTCAGAAGCCGGTTCTATGGTGAGTTTCGCTGACGGTATCGACATCGAGACGAACGCCAACGGAGGCCTCTTCGGGTCGCTCAAACGGAGCGTCCTCGGCGGCGAGTCGTTCTTCCAGAACACGTTCCACGCACGGACCGCGGGTGACGTTTCGCTCGCCCCACCGCTTCCCGGTGACATCGTCCACCAGCGTCTCGAAGACGAGACGATGTACGTCCAGTCGGGGTCGTACCTCGCGTCCGACGTCGCACTCGACCTCGACACCTCGTTCGGCGGTGCGAAGACGTTCTTCGGCAGCGAAGGCCTGTTTCTCCTGAAGTTGGAGGGGACTGGCGACAGTTTCCTGTCGAGTTACGGTGCCATCCACGAAGTCGAACTGAGCGACGGCGAACACTACACTGTCGACACCGGCCACATCGTCGCCTTCGACGGCACGGCCACCTTCTCGGTCGAACGTGTCGGCGGCCTCAAATCCACACTGTTCAGCGGCGAAGGACTCGTCTGTACCTTCACGGGACCCGGAACCGTCTGGCTCCAGTCGCGTAGTATGGACTCGTTCCTCTCGTGGCTCATCCCGAAACTCCCGAGCACGAACACGGCGTAGTGACGTGGGAATCGCTACCGTCTCGCGAGTAAATCGACGCGAAATCCCGCTTAGTTAAGTGGCGTGCGCATCCCTATGGTGACAATGGCGTACTACGTGGGTGTCGACCTTGGGGCGACGAACGTTCGCTCAGTCGTCGCCGACGACGAGGGAGAAATCCTCGGACAGGCCCGTGATGGAACGCCCCGTGGGCCGACCGGTATCGCGGTCACCGAGGCGGTTCTCGGCGTCGTCAGGCGGGCATGTGCGGAAGCAGGTATCGACCCGAGTGACGCAGTTGCGTGTGGTATCGGTGCGATTGGTCCCCTCGATTTGGCCGAGGGCGCAGTCGAGAACCCGGCAAACCTGCCGGACACCATCGACCGAATTCCGTTGACTGGGCCACTCTCTGTCCTCTTGGACACGGACAACGTGTACCTCCACAACGACACGAACGCCGGCGTCATCGGCGAACGATTCCACTCCGACCGGAACCCCGACGACATGGTCTATCTCACTATCTCCTCGGGTGTCGGCGCGGGCGTCTGTGTGGACGGGCACGTCCTCGCCGGGTGGGACGGTAACGCCGGTGAAGTCGGTCACATGACGCTCGACCCGAACGGGTTCATGACCTGTGGGTGTGGTCACGACGGCCACTGGGAGGGGTACTGCTCGGGGAACAACATCCCGAAATACGCACGCGAACTCCACCAAGAAGACCCAGTCGAGACCGCACTCCCCATCGACGACCCCGACTTTTCTGCGGTCGACGTGTTCGAACACGCCGGCGACGACGAGTTCGCCGACCACGTCGTCGACCAGGTGGGACACTGGAACGCGATGGGTGTCGCCAACATCGTCCACGCGTACGCTCCACTCATCATCTACGTCGGCGGTGCCGTGGCACTCAACAATCCAGAGTTGATTCTCGACCCAATCCGTGAGCAGATGAGCGACATGGTGATGTCGAACATCCCCGAGATTCAACTCACGACACTCGGCGACGAAGTCGTCGTCGAGGGCGCACTCGCGAGTGCGATGACCGCTGGAACCGGTGACCGGTCGCGACTGTAAGGTCGCGAGGATTCGATGGTTGCAGCGCTCTGGAACCGGCGACCGGTCGCGACTGTTCGTACACACGATACTGACCCGATAGTTCGAGTTTCGGAGACGCCGTCGGGAATACTCTCGACTCCTTCTTTGGTTATCTCGTGTGATATTTGGCGGCGTACTCTTATAATGGTCCTCAGAAAATCCGATGACGTGCACCCGGCGGCGCCCACTTACTGGGTGCGTCGGTCGACGTGTCCCGTTCCCGTCGACTCGAACGGTGCACGGGCGTTCCACCGGAAGCTACGAACGGGAACTTGGTCGGTACCCCCCCACCACCATTACCGACCGTCCGACCCCGCCGAAGTCTCTTCGGCGGGCAGACGGACTTCGTCCGTCGACGCCGATGGGGAATCTCCCACCACCCACCCACCCGAATTCCCCATTCGGCGTCACTTTCGTTCTCACGCGACTCGCTGGTGAGCGACGCCGTCCGACTTTTCACCTCTCCCCACCGAGTACGAACGTGGACCGTCGCCAGTTCCTCCGTGTCGTCGGTGGCACCGCACTCGCCGGTGTCGTCGGCACATCTCGCACCTCCGTCGCGCATCCCGGTCCCTTCGAACCACTCGGTCGCGTCGATATCGAAGGGGCGAAGGAGGCAGTCCTCTCTCCTGACGGACAGACGGCGTTCGTCGCCGCGACGAGTGGGTACGCGACCGTCGATATCTCGTCACCGGACCGCCCAGAAATCCTCGCCGAACGACGTGGCCTCCTCTCGGACCACGAAGACGGTCCCTTCCGAAACATCTACGACGTGAAACTCGATGGCGACACACTCCTCGCCGTCGGCCCGGCGAATCCGCTTCCGGGTTCTCCTGCGGGCGTTCTCGTCGTGGACGTGTCGGACCCCGCTGCGCCGACCGAACTCACCTTCCACGAGACAACCTATCCGATACACAACTGCTTCGCCGCCGATGGCCGCGCGTATTTGACCGCCAACGACGGCGACGAGAACCCACTCGTCGTCCTCGACGTGGAGTCTGGGACAGAACTCGGGCGCTGGTCGCTCGTCTCGGTGGACGACCGGTGGGCGGACGTTCGCTCGTCGCTTCGGGCCGTCCACGACGTGTTTGTGCGCGACAGCATCGCCTACATCTCGATGTGGGACGGCGGGACGTGGATTGTCGATTTCACCGACCCCGAATCGCCCTCAGTCATCGGTGCTATCGAACCGGGCGACCCAGATGCTCTCGCAGAACTCTCCGGCCGAGAGCGGTCTGTCGCAGGGCGAACACCGCCCGGCAACCACCACTCTGCGGCGACTGACGAGTCCGGTGACCTCCTCGGCATCGGCATCGAGTCGTGGGGTGTCGAAGTCGAACGCGACGACGAGACGACGGACCTCGTCGGTGGCCCGAGTGGTGTCGAACTGTGGGACATCTCGGACCCGGCGAACCCGACCCATCTGTCGACCATCGACCCGCCGACCAGTCCCGACCCGACGGTCAGCGGCGTCTGGACTACCGCGCACAACTTCGACTTCCACGACGGCAGACTCTACACCTCGTGGTACCGCGGCGGCGTCAAACGGCACGACGTCTCGGACCCGACGGACCCGGTCGAACTCGCGTGGTGGCGCGACCCAGAACGGACCAACTTCTGGACCGCGCAGTTCGCCTACCCGTTCGCCGACGAGGGCGTCTTCGTCGCGTCGAGTTGGGGATTCGACGACGTTTCTGGCGCACTTTACACGTTCCCGGACCACGCCGGCGAACAACAGAACGCACCGACACTCGGTCCGGAGACGACGACCGAATCCCTCGTCAACACGCCGACGCCGACCGATTCGAGCAGTCCAGTGGCCGAGACAGCGGTATCTGACGGTTCGTCACGAACCGACGTTCCGGGATTCGGTATCGGCGTCGGTGCTGCTGCGCTCGGTGCCGCCGGGTGGTGGTACCGTCGCCGCGTCCGTCGGGACTGAAGGCGACGTCACCCTCCCGAGCCGAATCTATCACGAACGACCGCGACAGCCTTTCTCTCGCCCGCCGATGCGTGGGGAGAACCGTTCCATTCTAATCCGTGGCCCCCGAACCGTCGAGGTATGAGCGACGAGTCGGAGAGTCTCAAAGAGCGCGTCGAGACGTGGATGGTCGGCCAGATGCCAATCATCCAGATGCACGGCGGCAACAGTGTCGTGCGAAAGGCCGATGCCGAGTCGGGGGAAGTCGTCGTCGAACTCGGGGGTGCGTGTGCAGGGTGCGGTATCAGCAACATCACCGCCCAGAACATCCAGTCGGACCTCATCATGGAGTTCCCAGAGATAGAGGACGTACAGGTGAAAGTCCCCAGTTCTGGTGACCACGGGAGCAGCACCGTCGAAGGTGGCCGCGGCGGCGAATTGCAGTTCGGTGACGAAGGCCCCGGGCACTTCTGACCCACTTTTTTTTACGGAGAGTGAGTCGCCGGAGGCGACCCCCGAACCGTAAAAACCTGTCTTCGTGAGCGGTAGCGAACGAAGGCTCGTGAGACGAAGTGCGTCTCACGGTGGAGGAAAAAAGGCCGAACCTCGCTTCGCTCGGTTCGGTTGGGTAGCTTGCGTCCCCTATCTCTCACCCCGACAGCGCCGACTCCAGACTCGACGCTACCGACCGCGCTTTCTCGGCGAGTTCTTCGGAGATGTTCCCCGCGCCGACTGCCTCGTCTAACTCGTCGTCGTCCACGCGCTCGACGGTTCCGTCGGCGTGTTTCACCACGTCGACGTGCAGGTCCACGTACCGAATCTGGTCGGGGAAGCACTCGACCGGCGTGCAGATGTTGACGTAGGTGCCTTTGACCTGTCCTTCGGAGTCTCGGTACACCGTCGGGTACCACCAGCGGCCTTCGCGGAATTTTGTGACTGCGACGTCGCCCGATTCTCGGTCCACGTCGAGGGCGTCGTAGGTGCCGCCACCGCTCATCTGGCGGCGAATCTCGACGGTTCCGTCCGGGTCTCGCTCGGTCACTTCGCCCGACCCGAGTTCGATGAGTCGGCCGTCGGGCTTTCCGTGGCCGATACCCACGTCGTCGCCTTCGAGGGGACCGAACTGGGCGGTTACCACGTCGAAGGGGAATTCGCCTTCTTCGGCCGACGAGCAGAGTGCTTCCGCGAGGTCTACACCTGCGGACGCCTTCGGCGACGCCGCCTTCGTGCGGTGGTGGCCGGGCATCGTCGTCTCGACGGCCCGGCGGTGGTCGTCGAGTTCGAAGCGCGTCTCGCGCCCGAACCAGAGCCACGTCGTCTCCGTCGGTGCGGCGACCTGTCGGGGTCCATCGACCGGTTCGTCGAGGACTGCGTCGAGTTCGGCGGCGATGGTCGCCGCCCGGTCGAGGGCGTCGTTCAGTGCACCCATGTCGGCGTCGACGGCGTCGCGGTGCCAGCGGATGCCCCACCCCTCCGGCGGGTCGCCGCCGAGGAGGTCGGTCATGCCAGCGAGTTCCCGTGCTGCGGCCTCGTCTCTCGTATCCACGCGGACGCCCTCTGCATCCGGTTCGAGCGTGGCCAGACCAGCGATGGCTCGAATCTCTCCCGTCAGGTCGTGGCGGCGGTCCGCCCACGGCGGGGCCGACTCGGCGACCTGTACTCGTACCTCGTCGCCGACTTCGACTCGACCGTCGATGTCGCCATAGGAGAGATAGCCGTCGGTCTCGCCGAGGTCACAGAGTGCGCCGCCACCGAGCGTCTCGGTCACGCGGGCGTCGAAGACTGCACCGGTCGGCGCGGGGTCGTCCCAGTCGAACGTGTCCAGACCGAGGTCGGAGAGGAGGTCGGTCGCCTGTTCGACTGCGCGGGGCGACCCGGCCACGCCGACGCCCTGCCGGTCGCGGGTCGTCTCGATGGCCACGTCGTGGTCGGCGGCGTCGAACTCGGCGTCGAATCGCTCTCGGATAGGGCCGGACGCCTGTACCACGTCGTGCCCCGCTTCGAGGAACAACCGAGTCACTGCCGTGGTGTAGATGCCGCGGACGCGAACGTTCATAGGTCGTCGGGGTCGCGGGCGAACGTGACCCGTCCGTCGACAGTCGGTCCGAGTGTGAGTTCGACCGTGTCGTCGGAGAGGATACGACCACCTTCGATTGGGACGCCCCACGAGTCGAACTTGAGATATCCACGTAGCGATGCGCCGTGGGTGTAGAGGTCGACGTGGTCCACGGTGTGTTCTTGTACGTCGCTCGCGCTGTGTGCCATCTCCATATCCGAGTAGAACGTGCCACCGTCACCGAAGAACGTCGCGAGGTGGTCGGCGTCTGCTTCGACTGACTCCCGGACGTGTTCGGACGCCGCTCGGAGGTCGTCGGTGTCGAGACCGACTGCCCGAAGCGCCGCCTGTTCGCGTGGGTCGAAGTGCATATTCGCCCTTCGGTGCGAGGGTTTTAACCTCACTCGGTCGGGCGCAGTGCTTCCCGTTGCCGAAGGTATTACCCACCGTGCAGTCCTTACGTCAGGTGATGGACCAGAGTCGAGACCCAGTCGAACGGGCGTCCGATGGAGAGACCGACCTCTACGACATCGCGACGTGGGAGGAACGAACCTCCGTCGATGGATTATCCGTCGCGCTCTACCGACTGCTGGTCGCCTCGACTCGTGCTGTGGTCATCGCCGCCGCGTTCCTCATCCTCGTTGGTATCGGCGGTCTCACGGCTATCACCGACCCACAGATTGGTGCACTGACGCTGCTGTCTGCGCTGCCTGCACTCGGTCTCGCGGGGTACGTCTACTACACCGACGTCACCGACAACGAACCACTGTCGATGCTCGTCGTGACGTTCTTGCTCGGCGTCCTCACGGCCACGTTCGCTGCGGTACTCAACTCACTGATGAACAACGTCGGCCAGACGATTGCCTCCGAACTGTCGCTCAGTATCGGGTTCCTCGGGTCGATTATCTTCTTCTACCTCGTGGTCGGCCCCGTCGAAGAGACGGTGAAGTTGCTCGCGGTCAGATTGTACGCGTACTCGCACAGCAGTTTCAACGCCGTCGTCGACGGTGCCGTCTACGGCGCGATGGCGGGACTCGGATTCGCCACCATCGAGAACGCGCTCTACATCACGCGGAATCTCATGACCTCGGGGCTCGACCTCGGAACCGCTGGCGGCGTCGGCATCATCGGCGCTGGCAGCACGATTACTGCGGTCCGCGCACTCGCGGGTCCGGGCCACGTCATCTACTCCGCCATCGCGGGGTACTACCTCGGACTGGCGAAGTTCAACAAGGAGAACGCCGGCCCAATCGTCATCAAGGGCCTCATCCTCGCGTCACTCGTCCACGCGACGTACAACTCGACGGTCGGCATCGGCGCGGCTACCGTCTCGTCGTTGACGGGTCTCGGGTCGCTCCCATCGTTCCTCGTCTACGTCCTCATCTACGACGGCATCTTCGGCCTCTACCTCATCGGGAAGATTCGTCGCTACAGTACCGCGTACCACACGGCCAACGCACCGAGCGCACCTGCTTCGTCGTTCTCTTCGGAACCGACCGAGTTCGAAGACTAAAACCCGAGACGCAGTCGAGTTCGAAGACCGACCATTGCGTCGCGCGTGTCGTGTCTGTTCTACTCCGCTCGTAATCCGTCCACGTATCCGTCAAGCATCGACTCGACGTACTTCGCCACCACGTCGACTTCGACGTGAATCGGGTCGCCGGGTTCCTTCTCGGAGAGCGTCGTCAGGTCGTACGTCGTCGGGATGATGGCCACTGCGAACGAGTCGTGGCGGCGGTCTGCGACGGTGAGGCTGATACCGTCGAGACAGACCGAGCCTTTCTGAACGACGTACCTCGCCAGCGACTCGGGGAGGTCGAACTCGAAGAACCAGTCGTCACCGACCTGTTCGACGTTGGTGACGGTGGTCGTGCCGTCGACGTGCCCCTGGACGATGTGACCGTCGAAGCGGTCACTCGCCGCGAGTGCCCGCTCGAGGTTGACTTTGTCGCCTTCTTCTACCTCGCCGAGGTACGTCTTCTCGACGGTCTCTGCGGCGAGAAAGACTTCGAACCAGTCGTCGCCGAACTCCTCGACGGTCAGACAGACGCCGGAGACGGCAATCGATTGGCCGTGATGCAGGTCGTCGAACGCGAGGTCGGTTCGGATGCGGAGGCGGCGGCCTCCCTCGGTGTCGGTCACACCGACGATTTCGCCCGGCCCTTCCACGATGCCAGTGAACATACCGACGGCTTCGGAGGGTGTCCCTTAATGGCTATCGTTTCTGTTTACCATCACGTTTTCGTGACGCTTTCCGTCGCCCATACAATTTTGTCGCCGTCGGCCTCACGGCCCGTATGGACGTACTCGCTCGGCTTCGAAGCAGTTTCTTCACGGGACTCATTCTCGTCACACCGCTCGCCGTAACCGTATTCGTCCTCCAGTTCGTGTTCAACCGAGTCGCGGCGGCACTTCGTCCGTTGGTTCGAGAGATAAACCCGTTCCTCGCGCAGGCGTTGAACACGTCTGGAGACATCGTTCTCGTCTCACAGACGCTGGCGGCCCTCATCATCGCGGTGGCGATATCCCTCATCGGGTACCTCGCCTCGATGAGTCTCGGGCAGCGTCTCTTCGGGAGTTTCGAGCGCGGTGTCCAACTCCTCCCACTCGTCCGTACCATCTACTTCGGTGTTCGACAGGTCTCCGAATCGCTCACGGAACCGACTGCCGGGTACGACCGGGTCGTCCTCGTCGAGTACCCACGGAAAGGTGTCCACTCGATTGGCTTCGTCACCAACGAGGCCCCTCGGTCGATGAAGGAGGCAGCGGGTGAAGACGCCTACACCGTGTTCCTCCCGCACAGTCCGAACCCGACGGCGGGGGCACTCATCGTCGTCTCCAGTGACGAGGTCAAAGAGCTCGACATGCCGGTCAGCCGTGGCCTCCGTCTCCTCGTCACGACAGGACTGAGCGTGGACGACCCCGAAACGCTACCGTCCGGGCCTGCGGGCTACACACCGGGCAACTCTGTAGACATGGAGAAGAATCCAGAGTAACACTGCTTCATCCGGTCTTCTCGGCCTCAGAGGCCCCACAGAAAGACGATTCCGAACGTGGTGACCACCGTCAAGAGGAGTTGGAGCGGACCACCGACGCGGAGGTAGTCCGCGAATTTGTACCCTCCCGGGCCGTACACCATGAGGTTCGTCTGGTACCCGATGGGCGTCATGAACGCGGTGCTCCCGGCGAAGGTGACGGCGATGGCAAATCCGAACGGGTCCGCACCGAGTTGCTGGGCCGTGTCGATGGCGATGGGGATGACGAGGACGACGCTCGCGACGGGCGTGATGACGTTCGCCAAGAGGCCCGTGAGGAGGTAGAACGCGGCCAGCACCGCGATGATGGGGAGGAAGACGGTGGCTTGGCCCACGAGGTCCGCGATGAGTGCCACACCGCCGGTGAGTTGGAGTGCTTGCCCCAGCGGAATCACGCCCGCGAGTAGGAAGATGACGTTCCAACTCACCGCGTCGTACGCGTCACTCGCAGAGAGGCAGTCCGTCGCAACCATCGCGACGACACCACCGAGGGCGGCCACTGCGATGGGGACGACACCGAGGGCGGCCAATCCGATGACCAGTGCGACGATAGCGAACGCCTGAAGCGCCGTCGGCGACAACCCGCCGTTCTGTTCCATCACTTTCTCGGACACCTCGCTCGTCACGACGAAATCGCCCGTCTCTCTGAGATATTTGGCCGTCTCACTCGTCGTCTGGAGGAGTAGCGAGTCACCGGCACGAAGGTCAACGTCTCTGAAGTGTTCACGGATGAGTTCACCACCTCGGCGACGAACTGCGAGGACTGTCGCGTCGTACCGTTCCCGCAGTCGTGTCTCGCCGATGGTGTCTCCAACGAGGCCAGACGCTCGCGGGACGACGAGTTCGAGCAGTGCCACGCGCTCGGGTTGGTCGAGTTCCACGTCCGTGACGGCTGCTCGCGGGAGATATCGGAGGTCGGCGAGTTCACAGAACTGTTTGATAGTCCCGGGGTCGCCGCGGACCGTGAGGATGTCGCGGCCCTCGATGTCACGGTCTGTGTCGGCGGCGATGAAGTGTTCGCCGCCGCGGAGCACGTCGAGGATGTCGATGTTGAGGTCACGGTGCGCGTCGTCGGCGACGTCTCTGGCGGGGTTGCCGACGAGTGGTGAGCGCGACGGAACCAACACGCGGGCGAGAAACGGTTGGACGCCGTAGCTCGCCGTTCGGTTGCCCGCTTGGATGCGTTCGGGGAGGAGGCGTGGCGCGATGGTCAACAAGTAGACTGCACCGACGCCGAACACGACGATTCCGAGCGGCGTGAACACGAACATCGAAAACGGCGGGTTGCCGGTGGCGGTGGCGTACGCTTCACTGGCGACGAGGTTCGTGGCGGTGCCGATGAGGGTGAGCGTCCCCCCGAGCATCGACGCGTACGAGAGCGGGATGAGGAGTTTCGACGGCGAGACGTTTGTCTGGTCTGCGAGGTCCGAGACCATCGGGATGAACACCGCCACGACGGGGGTGTTGTTGACGACGCCCGCGATTGGACCGGTGAGACCGACGAGGGCACCGAGGAGTCGGTCCTCGCTCCCGCGAGTGAACCGGGCGAGTGCGTCACCGAGGACGCGAATCGCACCCGTCTGTCGGACGCCTTCGCTGAGTGCGTACATCGCGAGAATCGTGATGGTCGCCGCGTTCGAGAACCCAGAGAGTCCGGTCTGGAGGTCGACCTGCGTCCACGGTTCGAGGACGACGAGTGCGACGATGACACCGATAGCGGTCACGTCTGGCGGTGCCGCCTCTGTCACGAACAGTGCCATCGTGACGACCACGAGGGCGAAGACGACGAGCATGCCGGGCGTGACCGCGACCATACTGACCCTCGATTCGGAGACCGCTTAATGGTTCCTCGGGTGACTGTCACGTCACAGAGACGATAGCGACCACTGCTCGTTCCTCCTCTGTGGGTGATGCCGCGACCCTTTTGTCCGCACACAGACTATCCGCGCTCGATGCGACTCGGAATCTTGGAAATGATTGGACTCGGGGCGTCACTCATCTTCGCGATACCTATCGGCGTCTTCGGTCTGACACTTCTGATGGACGGCCGAACCGCCTTCGGGGCAGGGATGGTCGTCCTCGCCGTGCTCATGGTCGCCCTCCCGAAGTACCTCACCACACCGCAGGACATTCCGATGCTCGCGGCTGAGAAAGTCGTCGGTGGCGTCGCGAAAGACCCAGACGAAGACGAGTAACTACCAGCGAGACGGGTCCAGACCGGTCGGCGCGTCACCGACGAACTGCGGCCCGTCGTCGCCGACGACGAGCACGTCGGTCAGTTCGACTCGTCCGTGGTCGTCGTGTGTGATAGCCGCGCGAATTCTGAGGACGTTTCCTGCGACGAGTTCGATATCGCCGTCGAGTTCGGGGGCTTCACGGACAGCGAGGCCGATGCCTCCGCCCACGTCTCTCGTCACTTCGTCGGCCATCGAGAACCCGAACGCCGCCGTCTCTGCGCGAATCTCACTCCCGAGGAACCCGGCGTCTGCGCCGACGTTCGCCTCGACGAGTGCGACGTCGCGGGCGGCGTCGCACGCGACGTGGGCCCGGCGTTCCCATCCACCGTCAGCGTCGACGACGAAGGTTCGCGCGAGGGCACCTCGATAGCCTGCGGGGCCACGCGGCGTGACCGAGACGACGAGTGGTTCGCCGGGTGCGAGTTCGACTGCCTCGCCCGCTTTCCCGCGTGTGCCCGCCGTCACGTCCGTCGCTCCCACGGCGTCCACGCCTTCGATTGCGAGCCTCGCGTTCACCTGTCGGCGAAGGCGCTCGGTCGAAAGGGGCGCATCGTTCCAGACGAGCGCATCGTCTTCGACTGTCGCGTCCGCCAGTATCGACGCGGCGCGTTCGATACCGCGCGTGGCGGCCCGTTGGACGCCTTCGATAGCCTCACGCTCGTCGGCGTCCTTCACGGCGCGTGCGTCTCGAACTGTCGTCGTCGACGCGAGTTCGTAGCCTGCCGATTCGAGGTGGAGTGCGGCGTCGTGCGGAATCGTCCGTGGCGCGAGCACAGTCCCCTCTTCGGCGTACTCGGCGAGAATCGCCGCCGCGGCTTTGCCAACCGGTTTGTCGTCCACACGGACCGACGCCCCCGACACGTCGGGAACATCGACTGTGGACGGGACGCGAAGATGCGTCTCGCCGGCGACGCGAACGTACACTGCCTCGACGTCGAGTCCGAGGCCGGTCAGATATCGGCCCATCGGGTCGTCACCGCGAACGATGGCGACGAATCCGACTGCATCGCTGTCGTCGATGGCGGCGTCGATGGCCGAACCGCCACGGGGACCGGACGGCACGAGTGGATTACGCCTCGGGTTCGGGCGCAGGTGGTTCCTGTGCCTCTGCCACGAGTTCTTGGGTGTCCTCGTCGCGAATCTCGTTGTGGAGGAGGACGCTTATCGGGAGCGTCGGTGCCCCATTGACGAGGTTTTCGAGGATGATGAGACGCTCGCGTGCGCGGGACATACCGACGTAGAAGACACGCCGTTCGTTGTCCGTGATGAGGGGAACCGGACTGGTGGACGCGGTGAACTCTTCGATGCCGCGCGCTTCGAGTTCGTCCTCGGAGACGGACGCGGCCATCTGCTCGACCACTTTCTCGGTCAGGTCCGTCGCCATGAAGACGTGGTCTGCTTCGCGACCCTTCGCGGAGTGGATGGTCCCGACGCGGACGCGCGAGGGGTCCATGCCGGCGTAGTCGCCGGAGAAGTACGCGTCGACGGACTTCCGCTGGAAACTCGTCACCTTGCGGACCATGTCCGAGGCGGCGCTTCCGTTCGGCGCGAACGGTGCGAAGTTCTTGATTTCCTTCGGCGTGAACTCGATGTTCGTGATGTCTTCGACGCCCGCTTCTTCCTGCCGGTCGTCGATGGCGTCGAACAGGTCGTCTCGCTCGTTCGTCCCGAACGCTGAGTCCTGCAGCATGTCCGCGAGGCGGCGGGCCTGCAACCCATCGACCGGGTCGTCGGCCTCCATGGCCTCGATGGCGCGGACGTACTGCGTGAGGCGGTCGGTCCACATCCGCTGGTCCGTGAGCGTGGAGAAGGGGATGCCAGACGGGAGGAACTCATCGATGAACTGGAACATCTGGTAGCGCGCACGGAACAGCACCATGATGGTCCCGTCGTCCTGTTCGACGGTGTATCGGACGTTCCGCGCGAGTTCGAGCATCGACGGGCTCTCGACTGCCTCGACGGCACCGCCCTCTTTGCGGGGTTTGAGGTCTTTCTCCTGTCGCTTGTCGATGTGCCGAATCTCGCGGTTGACGACGTTGAGGACGTTCGACGGGAGACGGTAGGAGTTCGGGAGAACCTCGTCGTTGTCGCGTTCGGCGTCGAGGAGCAGGTTCGGGTCCGCACCCTGCCACGCGTAGACGACCTGGTCGTCGTCGCCGGCGATGAGGACGCCCTTCATGTGGGGCTTCCACTCTTCGTACACGTCGTACTGGAGCGTCGTGATGTCCTGGAACTCGTCGATGACGAGGTAGTCGACGTTGGGGACGAGGGCACGCTGTTTGACGCGTTCGAGCATGTCCGCGAATCCGACGAGTCCGTTCTCACCTTTGTAGGCACGCCACGCGCGAATTGCCTCGGGGATGTCGATTCGGTCGTCGTCAGAGGGCCACGTCGGCGTGTACTTGTTCCCTTCCTGCGCGTTGGGGTCGATTTCCGGCGGCAGGCGAACTTCTTCGACGTTCCACTGGAAGGGCACGTCGTACCAATCGGCCACGTCGCGGCGCGTCCGCTGTAACCACTGACTGGTCGCGATAATCTTGTTTCCGATGGTCGTCGAACGGGCCGTCCGCCGGCCGGCACCACTGTACTCGTCTTGGAACTCCAGACCGTACTCTTCACAGAACTCCTGTTTGTCCTTCTCGCCGACCACGTCGTTGCGCGAGAGGCCGAGCAGTTCGTACGCCTTCGCGTGCATCGTGGAGACGTTGCCCTTCAGCGACCGCGGGTTGATGTCGAGTCGTTCGGCGAGTCGGTCACGGACCTCGGACGCCGCTGCTCGTGTGTACGAGACGACGAGGATGTCTCGGATACTGACGTCGTCTTGTTCGAGAATCGCCTCGACCTTGTTGAGTAAGGCCGTGGTCTTACCGCTCCCCGGACCCCCAAACAGTCGGGTGACGGTCACGTCGGATTCGCTCATTGTGCACGTTCACGGCCTTATGCGTGATAAGCGACGTGCTTCCGACGAGGGCGAACGCGCCCGGAGTCGATTCGACGTGCCGGGCGTTCGCGGACACACCCCGCATAGTGGGGGTGCGGCGAGAACAGGTGCTGTGGCTTGGTCAGGTAGTCGGACGCGTTAGGCCTCCGGCGACCACCCGCATACGGAGCATGTCGCCGCGCCCATGTCGTGTAGCGCCCCGCAATCGGGGCACTGCAGTTTGTTATAGGATCGGTCCCAGCGTGCCGGTTCTGTCTCGTGACCGCGGTCGGCCAAAAACTGGTCGAACAAGTCGTCACTGGGTGCTGAGGCCATACATGGTATGCTATGACATGGCTGTATTTAGTTCCTGCGGCGATTGTGAATCCGCGAAAATAGGGGTTTCAGACTGTCTCGACTACTTACAGGTCGTACAGTGATTCGTACTTCGACTCGACGTAGTCGAGGAAGTCGTCGGCAGTGAAGTCCGCGCCAGTCGCGCGTTTCACGAGGTCGTTCGTCTCGTAGCGACGGCCGTGCTGGTGGACGTTCTCGCGAAGCCACTCGCGCAGATCGGCGAACTCGCCGTTCGAAATCTTCTCGTCGAGGTTCTCGATGTCGTCTTCTGCCGCGGCGAACAACTGCGCGGACATGATGGACCCGAGCGAGTACGTCGGGAAGTAGCCGAAGTTCCCGTACGCCCAGTGGATGTCCTGCAGACAGCCTTCAGAATCCGTCTCGGGACGGATACCGAGGTACTCTTCGTACTTTTCGTTCCACGCCTCCGGCACGTCCGCGACGGCGAGGTCACCCGAGATGAGTGCGCGTTCGAGTTCGAACCGAATGACGATGTGCAGGTGGTAGGTCAGTTCGTCCGCTTCGACGCGGATGAGGTTGTCCTCGTACACTTGATTCGCCGCCTCGTAGGCCTCTTCGACGGTTGCATCCACGTCCGAGAAGTGTTCGGTGAACGTCGGCAGGAAGTGCTGCCAGAAGGCGCGCGACCGACCGACGTGGTTCTCCCACAGGCGCGACTGTGACTCGTGGACCGAGAGGTTCCGGTCCTCACCGAGCGGGGTCGCGTAGTGTTCGTCCGGCAGGCCGAGCGTGTAGAGGGCGTGGCCGAACTCGTGAATGGTCGAAAAGAGCGACCCGAGCGGGTCGGATTCGTCGTAGCGGGTGGTCACGCGGGCGTCGAACTGCGTCCCCGACGAGAACGGGTGGGGTGCAGTGTCGAGACGGCCACGGTCCCACGGATAGCCGAGCGTCGAGAGGGCGTCGCGGACCAGTTCCTCCTGTTCGTCGGCCGGGAACTCGCCTTCGAAGGCGTCGACGGCGAGTTCGACGTCCGACTCGCGGATGTCCGCAATCATCTCGACGAGGACTTCGCGTACCTCGTCGAGAATCTCTTCTGCCTGTTCGAGCGGGAGGCACGGTTCGTAGTCCTCGAACAGCACTTCGTAGGGGTCGCGGTCCGGGTCGATGTGCTCGGCGTACTGGCGCTTCAGTTCGACGTGCTTCTCCAGGTGCGGTGCGAACGTCTCGAAGTCGTCGTTGGCCTTCGCTTCCTTCCACGCCGGAATCGCCTCGGACGCCGCCGCCGAAATCTGTTCGACCAGGTCGTTGGGGACGCGCACGGCGCGTTCGTAGTCGCGGCGGAGTTCGCGGAGCACGTCTGATTGCTCGTCGGTCGGGTCGTCGGCCTCGGCCGCTTCGAGGAGTTCCCCGAACTCGTCGTCGGTGAGGAGTTCGTGGCTGAGTGCCGACAGTGCAGACATCTGCTGGGACCGCGCGGGTGTCCCCGCGTCGGGCATCATGACCTGCTGGTCCCACGAGAGGATACCGCCAGCGTTCTCGACGTTGGCGATTCGGTTGTACTTCGTCAGGAGTTGGTCGTACGCCGACGCCTCTTCCGTGGAGGATTGTGCCATATGGTATCGGGTCGGGTCGGCGTCGTATTAAATCGCAGGAGATGAGGATTTCAGTGGGATTCCTGACGTATCGGCGTCGGCTGTCCTCCCTGTCAACTACTCTTGTTTCACCACTCCGCCGCTACCTCCCGATACGTCTCGTAACACCGCTCTAGCACGTCCAACGAGACACTCTCGTTCTTCGTGTGCGCTTCTCCCGGTTCCGACGCTCCGTAGACGAGGCACGTCGTGCCTTCCTGTGCCAACCACCCTGCGTCCGTCGCGTGCGGTTTCGTCACCTGTTCGGGGGTGCTGTCACCGCGCTGTTCGTGAACTCGACGGGCGGTTTCGAGCACGCTGTCGGCGAACTCGGCGTCGTCGCACGCCATCGGAGGAAGGTCCTGTTCGACCACCCACTCGACGCCGTCGATGGTCTCTGTCTGCGAGAGGTCGGCGTACCCGCCGGGGACAGTTCGTTCGTCGATAGTCACCTCGCAGTGGTCGGGGATGACGTTCCACGCGCTCCCACCGTCTATCTCGGTGACGGCGATGCTTCCCGAGACGGTGTGTCCGAGTACCTCTGTCTCGGGGAAGGTCGATTCGCGGACGATATCCACCGCGTCGCACGCGCGATAGACGGCGTTCTCACCTCGCTCGGGTTCGCTCGCGTGGCAGGCCGTTCCGCTCACGACCAGCGTGCTCGCCCGGCGACCACGGTGGGCGACCACCACGTCGGTCCGGTCCGGTCCCGAGTAGTTCGTCGAGCCTTCGGCGACGATGGCGTAGTCGAGCGAGAGACCGGCGTCGAGGGCCGCACGGACGCCCGTCCCACCGATTTCCTCGCCGACGAACGACGCGAAGACGACTTCGTTCGTCGCTGACTCGGCCGCATCTCGGAAGGCGAGCATCGACGCGGCGACGGCACCCTTCATATCTGCCGACCCGCGTCCGTAGAGTCGCCCGCCATCCGATTCGACGACGTAGTCGCCGTCGCCGGTCAGTTGCCGGGGTGCTGGCGGAACGACGTCGTGATGGCCGACGAGTGCGAGCGACTCGCCGACGCCGGCGTTGACGCGCGCGACGACGTTCCCCGCGTCGTCTCTGGTCACGTCTGCGTCCGTCTCGTCTCGAAGCCACGTCTCGATGAAGTCGCCGGCAGCAGTCTCATCTTCGTGGCTCGGAATCGAGACGAGGTCGGTCGTCAACGCGTCGAGTTCGTCCATGCCGTCGTGTCGCGGCACCACCGCAAAAGTATGCGCCGTGGCGGCAGGACACACCGTGTTCTCAATCCTCGGGAATACGGGACCAGGATTATACCAGAATCTGTGAATGTTCGTGTATGCGCATCGCCTCGGCATACGAACGGTTGCTCTGGGGAAGCATGGACGCACTCGGTGTCTCGGACTCGGTCGAACGAAAAATCGTCGCGGCAGTCGGCATCCAATTCGTGGTGTCTGTCGGGCAGGCCGCGTTGCCGTGGGTCGCGACGGGAACGACTCGCCTCGTCCTCTCGGCCGTCCTCTTCTTCGGCGCGACCCTCGCGTTCGTGAACACCGTCTACATCACTCGCAAAGATATCGTCGCACCAATCGAGCGAATCTCTGAATCGGCCGCCGGTGTCGCTTCGGGCGACCTCTCGGCGACGCCGCCGACCGTCGAGGGCGACGACGAAGTCGCCCGCCTCGCCGCCGACTTCGGGTCGATGCACGACCACCTCTGTATCGTCTCGGCACAGGCGACTGCCCTCGCAGACCAAGACTTCGACCACCCGTCGTTCGACGAGGAGATGCCGGGTGAGTTCGGCGAGGCGTTGGACCGGATGCAACGTGACCTCGCGGACTACACGCGAAACCTGCAACACCTGGTCGAAGCGTTCGCCGAGGCCACTGCCCGGGCGCAGACCGGCGACTTGACGGCCACTATCGACACGAGCGAGTGGGGCGTCGACGACGAACGCTACGAGGCCGTCGCCGAGACGTACAACGACCTCGTCTACACGCTCTCGACGACGCTCGGCGAAGTGCAGACGTTCGCCGAGGAAGTCTCGGAGATGAGTGCGTCCGCACAGCAACACGTCGAACAGGCGAACGCCGCGAGCGAGGAAGTCGCCGCGGCGGTCAACGAAATCTCCGACGGTGCGAGTACGCAGACGACCCACCTCCAGACGGTCGCCGACGAACTCAACACGCTCTCGGCGACGGTCGAAGAGATTGCTGCGTCGGCCGACGAGGTGGCCAGAACGGCGGAGACTGCGTCTGAACGGGGCGAAGTCGGACGCGATGCCGCCACGGCGGCGATGAAGGAGTTAGACGCCGTGGAGGCCCGCATCGACGACACCGCAGAAGCGGTGGCAGAACTCGCTGACGGCATCGAGAAGATAGACGAAATCGCCGCGTTCATCGACCACGTCGGGTCGCAGACCGACCTGCTGGCTATCAACGCGGCAATCGAGGCGGCCCACGCTGGTGAGGCAGGCGACGGATTCGGTGTCGTCGCACAGGAGGTCAAATCGCTCGCCGAGGAGACCCGAGACTCGGCCGACGAAGTGTCCACGCTCATCGCCGACATCACCGACCACTCCGAAGAGACGCTGGCAGACGTCCGCGACATGAACCAGCAAGTCACCGACAGTCTCGACACGGTCAGCGAGGCAATCGAGGAGTTCGAGACCATCGTGGACATGGTGACCGATATCGACGCCAGCGTGGCCGAAGTGAGCGACGCGACGGACCAGCAGGCGCAGTCGGCACAGGACATCGCCGTCCGGGTGGACGACGTGGCGAACATCTCCGAAGAGACGGCAGGCCAATCGCAGACCGTCGTCGAGACGGCGGACTCCCAGTCCGAGTCTATCGGTGACCTCTCCGAACAAGCGGCGGTCCTCTCGTCGCGGGCGGCAAACCTCGAAGGACTCGTCGGGTCGTTCGAGGTCATCGACGAAGACGAGCGACAACGCACTTCACCGGCAGACGACTGACCATCTCGACACCCCCTCAATTCGCCCTCCCGAACGACCCTCTCCATCTATACCCTTATCCGTCCCCACCGCGAAAATCCGCGCATGAAGATAGTGCCGGACACGAGCGCGGTCATCGATGGCCGTGTGTCCGAGCGAGTCGACGACGGAACCTTCGACGGTGCCGACGTTCTCGTCCCCGAGGCAGTCGTGAGCGAACTCGAATCGCAGGCCAACGATGGCCGCGATACGGGGTGGGAGGGTCTCTCTGAACTCCAGCGCCTCGCCGAGTTCGCCGACGACGGCGTCATCGAACTCAAATACGTCGGTCGCCGCCCGAGTGCCGGCGAGACGAAAGGCGCACACGAAGGTGACATCGACGCGCTCATCCGCGACATCGCCGCCGAGCGGTCTGCGAAACTCCTCACGAGCGACGTGGTGCAAGCCGAAGTCGCCAAAGCGAAAGGCCTGTCCGTCGAGTACGTCGAACCCGTCGTTCGCGGGTCTGGTGGCCTCATCATCGAGCGGTTCTTCGACGACCAGACGATGTCTGTCCACCTCAAGACGGACACCAAGCCGAAAGCCAAACGCGGCGCAATCGGCGAGATGCACTACCAGACCATCGACGACGAGGTGACAGACGAGGCGACGATGAACGAGTGGGCCGACGACATCGTCAACTCTGCACGCGCCTCACCAGACGGGTTCATCGAACTCTCCGAACCGGGGATGAACATCGTCCAGTTCCGCGACTACCGTATCGCCGTCGCCCGCCCGCCGTTCGCCGACGGCATCGAGATTACCGCGGTTCGCCCCATCGTCAAGACCGAACTCGACGACTACGAGTTCGCCGACGAACTCCGAGAGCGACTCGCCGAACGTCAGCGCGGCGTTCTCATCGCCGGGTCGCCCGGTGCCGGGAAGTCCACGTTCGCGCAGGCCGTCGCGGAGTTCCTCAACGACAGCGACTACGCGGTCAAGACCATGGAGAAACCGCGCGACTTGCAGGTCGGCCCGCACATCACGCAGTACACCGCCCTCGGCGGCGACATGGCCAAGACGGCCGACTCGCTCCTCCTCGTCCGCCCCGACTACACCATCTACGACGAGGTCAGAAAGACCGAGGACTTCTCCGTCTTCTCCGACATGCGTCTCGCCGGCGTCGGCATGGTCGGCGTCGTCCACGCGACGCGCGCCATCGACGCCCTTCAGCGTCTCGTCGGTCGGGTCGAACTCGGCATGATTCCACAGGTGGTGGACACCGTCGTCTACATCGAAGACGGTGCGGTCCACACAGTCTACGACGTGAGTACCGAGGTGAAGGTCCCCGAGGGTCTCTTCGCCGAGGACCTCGCGCGCCCCGTCATCCAGATTCGAGACTTCGAGACGGGCACGCCGAAGTACGAGATTTACACGTTCAACCGACAGGTCGTCACCGTCCCACTCGGGAAGGAAGGCAAGGAGAAAGAAAGCGGCGTCTCCCGTCTCGCCAAACAGGAAATCGAGCGCGAGATTCGGTCTATCGCTCGCGGTCACGTCGAAGTCGACCTGAAGGGACAGAACCGCGCCGTCGTCTACGTCGAAGACGACGACATCTCGTACGTCATCGGGAAGGGCGGCGGACGCATCTCCGACGTGGAAGACCGCCTCGGCATCGACATCGACGTTCGGACGCACGACGAGAAACCGTCGCAGGGTGCACCTGCTAGTCAATCCACCGGCGGCCAGTCGTCCGGCGGCCAGTCGAACGAAGGCGTCGTCGTCACGCCCGAAGTGACCTCTCGGCACGTCATCGTCCGGATGGACGGCCACGTCGGCGAGACGGTCGAAGTCCGCGCCAACGACCAGTACCTCTTCACCGCGACGGTCGGTCGCGGCGGTGACATTCAGGTCTCACGCGGCAGCGCTATCGCCGAGGAACTCGAAGACGCGATAGACAAAAAGCAGCAAATAACGGTCGTCCCGGCCTGACGTCGGCCCGCGGCCGAATCGTCGGCTGTTTCGACTGGTTTCGACACGTCACAACACGTCGGCGAGAGGCACCGACTGCGAAGCGGTGAGCGGTTCGCGCTTACTCGGCGCAGCAGGCCTTCTCTTTACCGCCGTCGGCTTTCGCCTGCGCTTGCTGGGGCGCGAGGTCGGTCAGTTGATAGAGATTCTGGCGAGCGTCAGCAAAGTAGACGTCCTCGTCGACGATTCCAATCCCTTCCAGTCGTTCGAGTGCGTATCGAACAGTTCGCGCAGAGAGCATAGACTCCTGTACGATGCCTTTCTGGGTGAGTGGGCCGTTGTATTCGAGTACTTTGAAAACGAGCTTCGCACTCGGTGGGAGGTCGTCTAGACTCTCCTCTTCTGTTCCAGCCATCGTTACGAATCCAGACGCGCGACCAGCATAAACCTTGTTGGGTTGCGATTGGCCGACAACGCTTTATCGACAGACGCTGCCGGAGGAACGAACGCCTTTTGATGCCGGCTATCGCAGGAGAACACATGGCCACGGAAACGCAGACCGAACTCTCCGGCCACCTTCGCGGAGTAACGGTCACAACACTCGCCTGCCTCGCTGGCATCGCCGCGGCGGTGATATCCGGCGTGGTGGTAGGGACGACGGTCGAGGCCGCGACCAATCAGTTGGCGGTTGGTATCCTCGGCGCGTTCATCCTCGTCCAGCTTCCGGTGCTTCGCGTCATCGGCATCGACATCTCCGGGGCGAAAGACTACCTCTACGTCGTGTTCATGACGTTCGCGCTCTGGTTCATCTCGTTCGCCATCCTGCTGACCTCGGGTGTTCAGCTCTAATCATGGCAGACGATAGTATCGCAGTCGTCGACTTAGACCGGTGTTCTCCGGACCGCTGTAGCTACGAGTGTTCGAACTTCTGTCCGCCGAACCGGACGGGAAAAGAGTGCATCACGCTCCGCGGCGAGGACGCCGAACAAGGAGGCCCGGACCAGGTCCGAATTTCCGAGGAAATCTGTCTCGGTGAGACGTGTGGTATCTGCGTCGAGAAGTGCCCGTTCGACGCCATCGAAATTATCAACCTCCCGTCTGAACTCGACGAAGACCCGACCCACCGCTACGGGGAGAACGCCTTCTCGCTGTATGGTCTGCCGGTCCCCGAGGCGGGGTCCGTCACGGGTATCCTCGGACCGAACGGTATCGGTAAGACCACCGCCGTCCGTGCACTCGCCGGCGAGATGGTGCCGAACCTCGGCAACTACGACGACGAGCCGACGTGGGAGGCGGTCCTCGACCGCTTCCGCGGCACCGAACTCCAGAACTACGTCGAGCGAGTCCGCGACGGTGACGTGACCATCGCGCGGAAACCGCAGTACGTCGACCAGATTCCCAAACAGTTCGACGGGAAGGCACGGGAACTGCTCGAAGCGACCGACGAGCGTGGCGCACTCGACTCCTACATCGAGCGTCTCGACATCGGCCCCGTCGTCGACAACGACATCGACACGCTCTCTGGCGGTGAACTCCAGCGCGTCGCCCTCGCGGCGACCCTCGCCCGTGACCGCGACTTCTACTTCCTCGACGAGATTTCGCCGTACCTCGACATCGGCCAGCGTGTCACCGCGGCGCGTCTCATCCGCGAACTCGCCGAAGAAGAAGACCGGGCGGTCCTCGTGGTCGAACACGACCTGGCGATTCTCGACTTGCTCGCCGACACGCTCCACGTCGCGTACGGTGAACCCGGGGCGTACGGTGTCGTCACCGACCCCAAGTCGGTCAGAAACGGCATCAACGAGTACCTGAAGGGCTACCTCACGAACGAGAACATGCGTATCCGCCCGGGGGCTATTACCTTCGAGGAACACGCACCGCGTGAGACGACGAAAGCCGAACCGCTCATCGAGTACCCCGAACTCCGGAAGTCCTACGGCGAGGGCGAGTTCTCCCTCGACGTGGACCCTGGGACCATCTACAACGGTGAAGTCCTCGGTATCGTCGGCCCCAACGGGATTGGGAAGTCGACGCTCGCACAGATATTCACGGGCGACCTGACGCCCGACGTGGGCGAACTCGACTTCGCACTCGACATCTCGTACAAGCCGCAGTACATCGAAATCGACCAACCGATGCGCGTGGACGCGTTCCTCTCGTCTATCACCGACCAGTTCGGGTCGTCGTACTGGAACACCGAGATTGCGAACCCGCTGCAACTCAACCGCATCATGGAGCGCAACCTCACCGACCTCTCCGGCGGTGAACGCCAGCGTGTCGCCATCGCGGCGTGCCTCTCGCAGAACGCCGACCTCTACCTGCTCGACGAACCATCGGCCCACCTCGACGTCGAACAGCGTGTGCAGGCCACGTCGGCTATCCGCCGCTACGCCGAGAATCACGACGCGACGGTCATGGTCATCGACCACGACATCTACATGATGGACCTGCTCGCGGACCGCCTGATGGTCTTCGACGGCGAGCCATCTATCGAAGGGCACGCCTCGAAACCGCAGGAGATGCGCGACGGCATGAACGACTTCCTGTCGGACCTCGACATCACGTTCCGCCGCGACGAGCGCACCCAGCGCCCGCGCATCAACAAACCGAACTCGCAACTCGACCGCGAACAGAAGCGGTCTGGCGAATACTACTACGCCGAGTAGTCGGTCTCGCGTTTCCGGCCTTTCTCACTCAGTCGATTCTTCGGAGCGCAGTGAGTGTCTCTCGCCGTCTGCCGACCCCGACCCAGTGACACTCGGCATCGTTGGTTACACCCGTGATACTACAGTATTTTTCTCGATTACTGGCGAACAGCGAGTATGACGAACTCCACTTCTGAATCCGCCTCGCTGACGGATGCGACCCACCTCGGCCGGGTCACGCTCCGCGTCGGGTCGCTCGATTCTGTCGTTCCGTTCTACCGCGACGTCGTCGGACTCCACGTGGAACGCGAAGGGTCTCAAGCCGTCTGCACTGCCGGCGGCGACCCACTCGTCGTCCTCGACGAAGACCCGGACGCGCCCAGACGAAGACGCGAGCAGACCGGATTGTTCCACCTCGCGATTCGCGTCCCCGACCGGGGCGCACTCGGTGACGCCCTCGCTCGAATCCGAGACAACGCCTCGTTGTCCGGCGCATCCGACCACCTCGTGAGCGAGGCGCTGTACCTCCGCGACCCGGAGGGAAACGGCGTCGAAATCTACCGTGACCGGCCGCGAGACGAATGGCCACGGACAGACGATGGTCGCGTGAAGATGGACACGCTCCCGTTGGACCTCGAATCGCTCCTCGCGGATGCCCGTGGTGACGACCACGCACCGACCGGAACCGACCTCGGACACGTCCACCTCGAAGTTTCGGACCTCGCGCAGTCGCTCACCTTCTACATCGACGCCCTCGGCATGAATCTCCGCGACGACGGCTATCCAGATGCCGCTTTCGTCGCCGCAGGCGAGTACCACCACCACGTCGGACTCAACCGCTGGAACGGACGAAGCGTGCCGGCCGGTGAGAGTCGTGGCATCTCGTGGTTCGAAGTCGTCGTCCCCGACGCCGACACGCTCGACGTCGTCCACGAGTCGCTGGTACAGGCCGGCCACGCCGTCGAGGAGTCGAACGGCACACTCGTCGTCTCCGACCCAGACGGAATCGGGATACGTGTGACCGTCTCGGCGTAGTGCCCAGTAGAACGGCCCTCTCACCTGAGACCAGTCGTTTCGACCGAACCAACCGTTTTGTCACTGGTCCACCAAGTAGTTCGCATGGCCTCAGCCGACCAGGGCGACGCGTCGGGGAGACTCACGCTGCGGAGTCCCGCGTTCGACGACGGAACAGCGATTCCACGAGAGTACGGCTACACGAAGCAAAACATCAGTCCACCGCTCGAAATCGAGGGCGTCCCGGCGGAGGCGAAGTCGTTGGCGCTGGTGATGGACGACCCCGACGCGATGAAACCGGCGGGGCAGGTGTGGGACCACTGGACCGTCTGGAACATCGACCCCGGCACGTCGGAAATTGCCGAAGGTGATTCACCGCCCGGTGCCGTCGAAGGGACGAACAGTTACGGCAGTCGCGGATACGGCGGCCCCAACCCACCCGACGGCGAGCACGCCTACCGATTCGTGCTGTACGCTCTCGACACGGAACTCTCACTCGAATCGGGTGCGACGAAGTCGCACCTCGAACGCGCCATCGACGGCCACGTATTGGGTGAAGCACGGTTGACCGGGACCTACGCACCCTGAAGGACACGCGCCCGTTCGCTATTCGGCACGCTCGACGACGACGCTATCGTCAGTCTCACGCACGTCGGTGTCGTAGCCGAAGGCTCGAATCACGTCGAGATTCGTCTGGACGTGTTCGGTCACCGCCGGAATCCGGATGTTCCCTCCGGCGAGAGCGACCCAGACGAGCAACTGGTCGGCCATGTGCCGGTCGAGTGGCGCGTCGCCCCGGTACCACTCGGTGAACGCCTCGACTGCTCGTGCCCCAATCGTCTCTGCGGGGACACCACGCTCGCCGTAGGCATCGAACCCGGCGACTACGTCTCCGCACCGTGCGGCGAGGACCACTGCCGTCCCCGGTGAGGTACTCTCGGCGTAAGTGACGGACGGCCGAACCGGGACGTCGATTCCCGCGTCGGCGAGGGCGTCACGGACACCTTCGACCTGCCTGTCGGCGACCGACGCGTCGGCGAGTGCGTCGCTGGCGACGGAGTACACGTCGAGACCGTCGAGTGGTGGGTGACTGTGGAAGTCGAGCGGGGCGGGGTCGGATGGGTCGATTCGAACCGTGAGTTGTCCGCCCCCTGCTGGGTAGAACCCACGTCGATTCACGGCAACGTCGAAAGAGACGCCGAACCGCGAACACAGCGGGCGCTTCACGTACCGAAGATAGTCTGCGGGCGGTGACCACCGAACGTCGGTCCCGCCCGAGACGGTGAGTGTAAGCGGGTCGTCGAGGGCGACGGCGACAGGGAGGAGTGTCTCACTGACGAGTGTCGTGCTTCCGGCCGTCCCCACCGACACGTCGACAGGGTCGCTCGTCACCGCGCCGGGGTCAAACTGGAGCGTCTCGGAGCCCTCGAATCCGCCGTCTACGTCGGCGTCTGCGACTGATTCGGCGACGGAGACACACGCGACGTGTTGTGCTTTGAGCCCCGGCGGTGAACGGTTGCCGCGAATGTTCTCCATCTCGAACGCCTCGCCGGTCACGAGCGAGAGCGAGAGTGCTGTTCGAACGAGTTGGCCGCCGCCTGCGCCTCCGTCGAGGTACAGCATTCAGCGGACGACGGTGACTGGGCACGACGCCCGTTCGACGATTTCCTTGGCGACGCTCCCGACGAGGCCTTCGTACCGCTTCGAGATGCCGCGGTGGCCGACGAAGAGGCCGTCGGCACCGACGTCGTCTGCGTACGCCGGAAGCGCCTCGACGGGGTCGCCGTAGAGGAGTTCGGTCGTCGCTTCGACGCCCGCCTCGGTGACGTGTTCGAGCGCCTCTTCGAGGATACGCTCGCCGCGCGCTTCGGCGTCTTCGAGACTCTCGGCGGCGAGTCGGTCACCCGTGTCACCAATTCCGGTCACGGGTTCGGTTCCACCTTCGACGATGACGTGCGGTTCGACCGAGTGGACGATGGTAATGGTCGCTCCTAACGGTTCGAGCATGGTGAGTGCGTAGTCGAGTGCACGGTCGGCGGCCTCAGACCCATCTACTGCAACGACGAAGTTCATGGATGAATACACGTGCCGTGACGAGAAAAAAGGAGGAGACAGCTATCGCGCCCGGAGAATTAGTGGATGAGACGACTACAGGTGCCGCAGAGGTTCTCTTCTTTGACGTCGACTTCGCGGACCGTCGGCGAGAAGGACATCACGCACTTGTTGTTGTCGCAGTGTTCGAGGCCGAGCGTGTGGCCGATTTCGTGGACGACTTCCTTCCGAACGCGGTCCGAGAGGACTTCGTCGGCGGGTTTGTTCGTGATACCGCCGTCTGAGGAGGTCTGGAGACGGTACGTCGAGATGACAGAGCCGTTGCCGTTGAGATACGCGAGTCCGAAGACGTAGTTTCGGCGACGGTAGTAGAGGTCCTGTGCCGTGATTCCGATGTTCTTTTCGCCGCGCCCCACCCGACTCGTCAGTTCGATAAATTGTTCTGCCCGGTACTGATTTCGGCTTCTATCGAACGCGCCTTCGGGGATGGCTTGATTCGACTGAACGGTCACGTCACAATCGTAGACGGACCGAAGCCCCGCGGATGCCTCCCGCTTGACTGCGGCAGAGATATCCCCGATAGGCACGATATCGACAAGCATGCGAGGGATTAAGCGGTGGCGCTTCATAAATATCCCGACGTGAGAGATTCGTTGCGCGACGCTCTCGTAACTCGATTGGTGGGTTACGAGCGAGTGGTCGAAGTTGGTATTGGACGGGCGTCTGACGTTGCCGCCGTACTCGCCGAACGCGGTGTCGATGTGGTCGCCATCGACGTGTACGACGTTCCCGTTCCCGACGGTGTCCGGTTCGTCCGCGACGACGTTGTCGCACGCGCTGATGCGCCCACACTCGGCCCGTACGAGGGCGTCGATGCTATCTACGCGTTGAATTTCCCAGTCGAACTCCACAAACCGGCCGCCCGCGTCGCTCGCCGCGCCGGCGCAGAGTTCTGTTTTACCACACTCGGCTACGACGAACCGTCGATTCCGGTTCGCAGAGTGTCGATTCCGGGCGACACGCTCTATATCGCTGACGACGGACCGGGCGCTCGGCGGTAGCTTGGCAGGCCACGCGCCTCCTGCGAACGACCCGCGGACAAGAGTAAGGCACTTGCCTCCCCGTTACACCGTTCAGGTATGCACGCGGACGCTGTCGTCTTCGACATCGACGGGGTACTCGTCGACGTCGCCGACTCCTACCGGCGCGCCATCGTCGAGTCTGTCGACCGAACCTACGGCACGACCATCACCCGTGACGACGTCCAGCAGTTCAAGGACGCCGGCGGGTTCAACAACGACTGGGAACTGACATACGCGGCGGCACTCTACGTTCTCGCCGCCCGCGAAGTCGATATCTCGCTCGCCGAGTTCACTGACGAGATTGCCGAACGTGGTGGCGGACTCGACGCGGCCGAGGCCGTGGTCGAAGCGACGCTCGACGACCCTGCCATCGTCTTCGACCAGTGGGACACGGACGGCCTCCGTGAGACGTTTCAGGCGCTCTACCTCGGCGCTGACCTCTACCGTGACCTCGAAGGCGGTGACCCGCCGTTCGAGGCGTCCGGCTACATCCACGACGAACCCGTCTTGCTCCGTCCCGAGACGCTCGACGCACTCGGCGACAGAGACGTCGGCGTCGTCACTGGCCGACCGTCCGCGGAGGCCGACATCGCCCTCGACCGGGTCGCACTCGACGTAGACGACGACCACCGATTCACGATGGACGACTGGGACGACGGCAAACCACACCCCGCGGCGCTCGTCACCGTCGCCGAACGTCTCGGCGCTCGGTCGGTCGTCTTCGTCGGCGACACCCTCGACGACGTGAAGACGGCGTTGAACGCAGACGCCGCCGACGCCGAACGCGTCTACTACGGCATCGGCGTCCTCTCGGGCGGCCTCACCGGCGACGAGGGACGACAGAAGTTCGCCGAAATCGGCGCGTCGGCCGTCGTCGAAGACGTGAACGACGTTCCGGGCCTCCTCGACTGATGATGGGTTCGCCGACGAGACGGTCGAGGGGTGGTCGCTGATGGGGCACTTCCGCGCGTTCGTCGTCACGCTCCTCGCACTCGATATGGTCGTCTTCGTCGTCGGAGCGTACCTCACCCCGCCGGACCCGTTCACGCAACTCTTGCTCATCGGTCCTGCACTGCTGCTCGCGCCGGCGGTGGCGTGGTGGTTGGTCTACCGCGACGGGTTCGCACAGATACAGGCGCTGTTCGAACCTGACGACGAGTCGTAATCAGGCAGAACCCACCGGACGCGTAACCCTTTACGTCACCCCAGTCCGCACATGTGGGTATGCGAATCGCACTCCTCGGTGGGACCGGCGACATCGGCGAAGGACTCGCCCTCCGCTGGGCCTACCACACCGACCACGAAGTCATCATCGGGTCGCGCGACCCTGACAAAGCCCGCGCGAAGGCAGACGAGTACGAGACGGAACTCTCCAGTCGCGGACTCGACGTGAAGGTCAACGGCTTCACGAACGAGATGGCCGCCGACCGCGCGACGGTCGTCGTCCTCGCCGTGCCGCCGTACCACGTCGCCGACACCATCGAGACCGTCTCTGACTCACTCGCCGACGGAGACATCCTCGTCACTCCCGCGACTGGCATCAAACGCGACGACGACGGATTCCACTACCACCCGCCGAAAGCCGGGAGTGTGACGGCGCTCGTCGCCGACGCGGCACCCGACGGAATCCCGGTCGTCGGTGCGTTCCACAACCTCGCGGCCGGTCGTCTCGCCGACCTCGACGCAGACCTCGGCATCGACACACTCCTCGTCGCCGACGACTCCGACGCGAAAGAGACAGTTCGACTCCTCGCCGAAGGTATCGAGGGACTCCGTGCCCTCGACGGGGGCACCCTCGCCAACGCGGCGGAAATCGAGGCGGTCACCCCGCTTCTCATCAACGTCGCCCAGCACAACGAGGGACTCCACGACCTCGGTGTTCGGTTCCAGTAACCCTCAGAATCGACTCTTCAGTTCTTCGCGCAGGTCGTCGAGCGACGCGTCGTTCATCGCCAGTACGACGAGCAGGTGGTAGACGAGGTCTGCGCTCTCGTAGAGCAGTTCCTCTCGGTCGTCGTCCTTCGCCGCGAGGATGGTCTCTGTCACCTCTTCGCCGAGTTTTTCGAGGGCGTAGTTCTCGCCTTTCTCGTGCGTGAACAGGGTCGTCGTGTAAGACCCCTCGGGTAACTCGGCTTTCCGCGACTCGATAGTGGAGAAGAGCTCGTCGAGAACCTCGTCGGTCGGCGTGTCCGCGTCCATGGTCGCACGACGGGCGGGAGCGGAAAAAGACCCTCTGATTCCGGCGGCAGTCGCCGTGTCGGTGTCCGCCGTCGGTGTCGATTCGGTACACCTCGGTGTTCGCCTCGCTCAGGCCTGCGCTTCGACTTCCAGTTCGTCGAAGAACGCGAGGTCGTGAATTCGGCTGTCTGCGGTCAGTTCCGGGTGGAACGAGGTACCGACGACGGGGCCGTCGCGGACGGCGACGGGGGTGCCGTCCCACTCGGCGAGGACTTCGACGCCGTCTCCAACGTCGTCGATGAGGGGTGCGCGGATGAACACCGCCGGGAACGGCGAGTCGAGGCCCTCCACGTCGAGGGGCGCTTCGAAACTGTCGACCTGCCGGCCGAAGGCGTTGCGGTCGACGGTCACGTCGACGAGGTCGAGCGTCTCGACGCGGTCGTCTTTCGCGTCGCTGGAGGCGACGATGAGACCCGCACAGGTGGCGAGAACAGGCTTTCCGGCGGCGACGTGTGCCCCGATTTCCTCGTCGATTCCCTCGCGTGCGAGGAGGCGCGAGATGGTCGTCGACTCTCCGCCCGGCATGAGAAGCACGTCGCAGTCGGGCACGAGTCCAGCACTTCGAATCTCGACGATTTCCGCGGCGACGCCGTGGGCCTCGGCGGCGCGTTCGATGGCGTCGGCGTGCTCGGAGACGTCGCCCTGAACGGCGACGACGCCGGCGCGTAGCGTATCCATAGACGAATCTCGGGAATGCGAGGACAAAAATCGACCGTTCGTTCGGTAGCCCGTCGTCAGAACGCGAGGGCGTTCAGCACCAGGATACCGATGCCGAACAGGGTCCCTAACGCCACGATGGTCTTCGGGTCGACTCGAATTGCGTTGCGGTCTTCCGCGTCGAAGTAGCGGACGAGACCTGCGCTCGACATCAGACCGCCACTGTTCTGGCCCTTGCTCATGGTCCATCGTCCGTGCGTCCGCCGCCTAAACGTTTCGGCTCGGGGCCGTCGACCGGAGCGGAACCGACGCCGCGACCCACGCGAATGGCGGGTCACGACGCCGCATGAGTAATCCTTATGCGCGGGGGCAAGCAAGGTGCGTCGGGATACGATGACTGTTCGACTCTTGGACTTTTACGCGGACTGGTGCGGCCCTTGTAAGACGCAGGACCCGATTCTCGACGACCTCGAAGACGACTACGAGAGCGTCGCGTTCGAGAAGGTCGACGTCGACGAAGAACAAGACGTGGCCAACCAGTACCAGGTGCGCTCGCTCCCCACGCTCATCGTCGAGAACGACGATGGCATCGTCGACCGGTTCGTCGGCGTGACCCAGCGTGAGGACATCGAGGCAGCGCTGAAGCAGGCCGGCGCGTAAGCGCACACACGCGTTTCTTCGACTACCCATATCGACCGCGAGCGGCGGCGATGTGTCTCGCAAGCGTTATACAGACGGGGACGGGAGTCGTATGCATGGCTAGTGACGCTGCGACGAAGCGGACGCTCGAAAAGCAGATTTGCATGCGCTGCAACGCGCGAAACCCGAAGAAAGCGAAGCGGTGCCGCAAGTGCGGTTACAAACACCTCCGTCCGAAGTCGAAAGAGCGCCGCGCTGCGTAAGACCGCTCGTCTTTCTTCTACGATTCTCGACGGTACAGCACGACGAGCACCGCGACCAGTGCTATCTGGGCGATTTTGTCGACGACGCCACCGACGCCGAAGACGTCCGGCCAGTTGAAAGCCACGTAGAGGACGATTTGCCCGGCGGTGAACGGAATCCCGAAGAGAATCGCCCGGGAGCGTGTCTGTCTATCTCCACGGAGGACTGCGACGATACCCCCCGCGAACCCTGCTGCCGCCCCGACGAAGGCGAGTCCGAGTGGGTCGGCGAGGTTCGACGCGAGTGCGCCCGCGCCGAGGACGAGGTGGATGACCCCGGTGATAGCCGCGAGGACGATACCCAGATAGTGGAGGCGCGTCAGTTCTGGACGGTCAGTCGGTGCAGCCATCTCACTCCTCCGGGTACTTCGGTTCCCGGCGTTCGGCACGTTCGAGGGCGCGGGCGACCACGTCGCGGACGGTGTCGCCGCCAGTCTCGTTTTCGAACACGTCACCGTGACCAGCGTACATCGCCGCGACCGTCTCAGACAACCTGTCGTGGAGCGTTTGCAGACTGGCGATGAGGCGTTCGCGCGACTGCCCCGGAAGGTCGGTGCGGCCGAAACTCCCGTCGTCGAACGCGCCGTCGTTGTACACGACCACGTCACCGGAGAACAGTAACCGGCCGCTCACGAGCGAGACGTGGTCGTCGGCGTGGCCCGGTGTGTAGACCACTTCGAACGACTCGTCACCCAGTACGACTTCGTCGCCGTCTTCGAGTTCGTGGGTCCGAAGCGGGTGGTCTGCGTAGGCGTATACGTCCGGGTCGAATCGGTCCACGACGGCGTCCAACTCGCCGACGTGGTCCGAGTGTTGGTGGGTGACCACGACGGCGTCGAGGTGGTCTGTGTGTTCTGCGACCACGTCTTCGACGCCGGTCATCGTCCCGGCGTCGACGAGCACCGTCCGGTCGCCGAGGACGAGATAGGCGTTACAGGTGAAGACGTCGGCGTCGGCGGTGACTGGGATGACTTCCATACGACCGTGTACGTGCCCGAACGAAAAAAGTCGGTGGGCACAGGCCCATTGCTCCGCCGTGAACTGGAGCGCTCTGGTTCGAGAACGACGGTGTCGCCGGAAAAGCGGCCCAAAAACACCGGGATTCGTGCGGCAAACCATTTTTCAGTGTCGGTCGTCTATATGAGACTGTATGGGATTCGGGAGCTACGACGAGTCTGAGCAGGGCGACCAGAACGTCGATTTCGACGAAGAAGACGGTGTAGAGACGAGCAAAGAGAACCACGAAGGCAAAGTCGACTTCGAGATTGGCGCGTCGAACGACGAGTTACTCGACCGCCTGCAGGAAATCAAAGAAGAGTGAAGACAGGGACCCGCGCGCTCGGGATTGCGGAGTCGTACTCCGGGACAGCGCGCGCGCCCACAGCGGACCACACTGACTCACGACATTCTTCGGCAGTCCCGTCTCCGGACAGCGACGCCGATACGACAGCGACGCCCGACGGTCACGCGGAGAGCGTCCTCTGCGGCGCTGTCGTCCGTGCGGACCGTGTCGTCGATGGACTCGCGTTCGAGACGTGTACCGTCGGCGGTGACGACGCCACCGACGCTATCGCCTCGCTGTCCCAATCGCTCGGCCGCGAAGACGTTCGCTACGTGCTCGTCTCGGGTATCGCTCCAGCGTGGTTCAACCTCGTCGACATCGACCGCCTCGCGTCTACCCTCGACCGACCGGTACTCTCCGTCTCGTTCGAGGAGAGCGAGGGCCTCGAACCAGCACTCTCCGAACACTTCGCTGGCGACGAACACGCCCGCCGTCTCGAAATCTATCGCGACGCCCCACCCCGTCGTGCCGTCGAGGTGAACGGTGAACGAGTCTTCGTCCGTGCCGCCGGGTGCGACGACGACGAGGCGGTTCGGGTACTCCGCGCGTTCACGCCGACCGGTGGCCGACCAGAACCACTCCGCGTGGCCCGGATGGCCGCCCGTGCGGCGCGGCAGTTCGTTGGGAATTAAGCCGTTGCCCTCCTCGAAGCGGGTATGGAACACATGGAGGGCCTCTGCGTGACCGACTGCGAGCAGTGCCCCGAACTCGTCGAGTCACGGAGTCGCATCGTCAACGGGGTCGGCCCCGACGACGCCGACCTGCTCTTCCTCGGCGAGGCACCCGGTGCGAAAGAAGACGAAGGCGGTGAACCGTTCGTGGGACGCTCCGGGTCCGTCCTCGACGACGCACTCCGCGAAGCAGGACTCGCCCGCGCCGACGTTCGCATCACTAACTGCGTCCGCTGTCGCCCGCCGGACAACCGCGACCCGACGACGGAGGAACTGGCCAACTGCAAGGGCTACCTCGCCAGCGAGTTCGAACTCGTCGCCCCCGAACTCGTCGTCACGCTCGGAAAGGTTCCGTCACAGCACCTCCTCGACCGGAGTGTCGCCATCACGAACGAGGCAGGGTCCGTCGTCGACGCCCGCCTCGGCGACGACTCGTACCGCGTGCTCCTCTCCGTCCACCCCGCCGCGACGCTCTACGACCGGAGTCAACGCGAGGGGTTCTTCGAGACCATCGCCCGGGCCGCCGACCTCTCCGGCCTCGCGGATTCGTCCGAGGGGCAAGCGAGTCTCGGCGACTTCTGAGGGTGTCTGTCCTCAGGTAGACACGTCTCGCGCGTCCAGTTCGGGTGGTGTCTCGTCTCGCTCTCTCTTCTTCGCTCGCTGTGTTGCCCGTGCGTGCTCTCTGAGGTGTGCGGCCACGTCCAGCACCGTCTTGACGACGACCATGACGACGAGGGCCGCCGCGGGCGCGCCCGAGGAGGCGACGAGGAACGCGCCGAGGATAATCGTCAGGTGAAGGACGATGACCCGACGATACGGTTCGGACATCTGTTTTCCGGGGGAGATTGTTCGGTACTCCTCCCGTCCAACGAAGTTGACGACGAACGACCCACCGTGACTGAGGAGCGTCGCGCCCGCGGCGATGCCGACGGGGAGGAGGGGAACGCCGCCAACGTCGCCGACGGCGAAAGCGTCGAACGTCCAGACGAACACGCCGTGGACGACCCAGAAGATGCCGTAGTGCATGGCGAAGAAGCCCGCGATGGGGACGTTCGAGGCGTAGACGTGAAACTCGTCTCTGGGTTCCTCGGGCGGCGAGAGGTCGACCTGTTGGCCGTTGATGCTCGCGGTTATCGTCGCCCCGCCGTCACCGGACCCACTGGCCGCCAGAATCTTCGGGACGTTCAGCAGTCCGACGACGCCGCTTTCGAGCCAATACGCGACCAAGAGCGCCTTGAGGCTCCAGTCGAACCACACCACGCCGACGAGTGGGACGGCGTTCGCGGCCACCAACGCTGCGAGGGCGAAGGGAGACGAGACGGAACGAGGTGACCACGACATACGCTCGGGAACGTGACCCACCGACAAAAACTGTACCGCGGGAGCGGAGGTGGGTTCCGCAGTGTGGGGAACCTACTCCCAGAGCGAACGGGCCATCCGTTGCGGGAACTCCACGACGAGTTTGAGGAAACTCAGTCCCTCTTCCTCGCCGCGGATGTACGAGCGGACACGCTGACTCACGAACTCGACGGAGACGACGAGGAGGAAGATGACGAGAATCGTCGCCATCATGTTCGTGTACTTGAACAGACTCCGCTGGGTCTGCAGGATGTAGCCGATACCGCCACCGCCGATGAGGCCCATCGTGACGGCGATGCGGGTGTTGATTTCGAGGATGTACATCGTCCACGCGATGAAGGGCGTGAACACCTGCGAGAGCATCCCGAAGACGACGGTCTGTCGGCGATTCGCGCCAGTCGATTCGATGGCCTCGATTGGCCCGTCTTCGACTTCTTCGAGTGCGTCGGTGAACAGGCGGCCGAGGTTCCCCATCGTGTCGGTGCCGATGGCGAGCGTCGCCGTGAACGGCGAGACGCCGCCGAGCGGGATGTAGATGAGCGCCCAGACGAGTGCCGGGATGGCGCGGATGACGCTCATCGTCCCGCGGAAGATGAAGTTGAACGGGTAGGGCGTCACGCGCTCGGACCCGAGGACGCCGAGGAGGAGTGCGCCGGGGATGCCGAGAATCGTCCCCGCAAAGCCCATCGCAAGCGTGACGATGGCCGCACCGAAGAGGTTGCGCTCCTGGATGAACTGCCAGTACGACCCGACGTCGACGAACGGCAGAACACCGAAGAGCGACGTGCGCGGGAAGAACTCGCCGAGCGCCTCCTGAAACTCCGGCCAGTAGTAGACGATTTCGGCGAGCGAGAACCCGACTTCGGCGAGCGCTTGGAAGAACAGGAATCCGAAGGCGAGTGAGAGGACGAACGCCATCCCCCACTTGATGCGCTTCGTGAGCGTGATGTCGCTGAGTGCACCTTCGAGGTTCCCTGTCGTTGTTCCGCCGTCGGGTCGCACCGCCGGGGAGTCGGCGTCTCGGTCACTCATGCGTGCGCCTCCGTGCCTTCTCGGATGTCCTGTGTCTGTACGTCGCCGTAGATTCGGTCGATGATATCGACTGTCAGGTCCTCGCGATAGCCGTCGAAGACGAGTTCGCCGTCACGGAGAGCGAGGAATCGCTCGCCGAACTCTCGTGCGAGGTTGACCTGATGGAGACTCGCCAGCGTCGAGAGGTCACGTTCTTTGGCGGCGCTTCGGATGTACCCCATCACCGTCTCGGCACTCGCCGGGTCGAGACTGGCCACGGGTTCGTCGGCGAGGAGGAGGTTCGGTTGTTGGACGAGTGCGCGGGCGATGCCGACGCGTTGTTGTTGGCCACCACTCATGTTCCGCGTCCGTTGGTTGGCCTTGTCCAGCAATCCAACCGTCTCCAGTGCGTTGAGCGCTTCCAGTTTGTCGGGACGGGAGTGCCACCCGATGAGACTGCGAAGGAACGAAGTGCGGTTCAGTGCACCAGTGAGCGCGTTCCCGTACGCGCTTAGTTGCCCGAGGACGTAGTGTTGCTGGAAAATCATCGCAACGTCGTCGCGCGGGCCAGTAACTGGTTCACCGTCGATTCTGATTTCGCCCGACGTGGGCTTTGTAATCCCGTTCAGGCAACGGAGGAGCGTGGACTTTCCTGCGCCAGATTGTCCGAGGAGGACGGCGAACTCGCCGTCTTCGATGGTAAAGGAGACGTCGTCCAACGCTCGGACGTCGCCGAACGCTTTCGTGAGGTTACGTACTTCGATGGTACTCATTGTGTGTCGGCGGACTTCCCGCGTTCTCCCATCGTGGGTGGGGAGTCACCAAAATAATACTGCAATTGAATGTCTGTTCTGTTGACTACTGCCCGAGCGAGATGCCCAGCGTGTCGATGACGTTCTGAATCGGTTCGTAGTCGTCGACCGTGCCGGGTTCGACGCCGGTGAACCAGAGTTGCTGGTCGTCGCCAAGGTCCTCGTTGATGAGGTCGTCCTGTGTGACGCTCGTGAGGGCGTCGGTGAGCGACGACTTCATTCCCGATTCGAGTTCCGAGCGGACGATTATGGGTGCGCGCGGAATCGGGTCGGACGCCGCGAGCAGGTCGAGTTGTGGGTCTTCGGTTCCGAGGTCACCGTCGTTCTCGGCGGAGACGTCGAGGAACTGTTGAGGGAACTGGTCTTCGGGGACGTGAGCGGCGACGGAGAACGCGCCGGTCCCAGCGGCCATCACTTCGTCACGGTTGACCAGTGTCTCGCGTGCGGTGGAGTGGTCGGACCACTGCCCCGTGAAGTCCACCGGGTCACCGTCGGGTGCGTTACCCGTGTCGAGACCCGCCTGCTTCAGCATGTACAGGGGGAAGAGCGACCCACTCGTCGAGAGTCGGTCCGCGAAGGCGACTGTCTCTCCTTCGAGGTCGGCGAGTTCTTCGATACCGCTGTCGGGCGTCGTCGTCATGAGCGAGAAGTACTTCGCTGCGCCGTAGGCGACGCGGATGCCCATGACTTCCGTCACGCCTTCGTTACCGCCCTGGATAGCGATGGTCGGCGACGAGTCTGCGAGGTCTGCCTGACCTGACTTGAACGCCTGATACACTGCCGCGTAGTCAGCGGCGACTTCTGATTCGACCGTGACGCTCGCCTCACTTTCGAGGTACTCGAAGAGCGGTTGGTACTGCTGTTTGATGTCGACGTCCGACTCCGATGGTGTCAGGAGGAACGTCACCGAGTCCGACCCGCCACCGATGCTGCCGATACACCCACTGAGGCCTGCCATGCCGAGTGCCCCTGCAGCACCGGCTTTTTTGAGGAAATTCCGTCGAGAGGACATGTATTCCAGTCTGAAACTCAGACAGATTGAGGTTAAGTCTTCCTATTTTTTCTACGTATCCATCCGTAAATCCAATATTCTATTGCGGTCTCCCGAAGAAAACATAGAACTGTCTGTCGATTCTCCAATTTCGCGACGGTCGCCGAGACGGAAACTCACTTGCCCACCCTCTTCGAAGAGAGAGTATGAGCACGACACAGGCGTCTGAGGAGACGCTCGCCGACGTGGTGATGGTCGACTACGGTCTCGGCAACCTCCGGAGCGCCATGCGCGGCCTCGAACGCGCGGGTGCGAACGTCGTCATCTCTGACGACCCGGCCGACTTCGAAGACGCAGACGGAATCGTCCTCCCCGGTGTCGGTGCCTTCTCCGAAGGGATGGAGAACGCGGGGCCGTTCCGCGAACCGCTCGCAGAGGCCGCCGACGCAGGGACGCCGATATTCGGTATCTGTCTCGGGATGCAGATGTTGCTCACTTCGTCCGAAGAAGCAGACCACGCGGGCGAGGGCGAAGTCGAGGGCCTCGACTTCATCCCCGGACGAAACGTCCGCTTCGACGAGGGCCAGAAGGTGCCGCACATGGGGTGGAACGAACTGAACGTCCAGCGTGACCACCCACTCGTCGAGGGTGTCGACGGCGAGTACGCCTACTTCGTCCACTCCTACTACGCCGACCCGGACGACGAGGATGCTATCGTCGCAACTACCGACTACGGCGTGGAGTTCCCGGCCGTCGTCGCCAACGAGGAGGGAACGGTCTTCGGGACCCAGTTCCACCCCGAGAAGTCCGGTGAGACCGGACTGACTATCCTCCGAAACTTCGTCGAGTTCTGCGCCGACCGGTAGGTCGCATCTGCTTCTCTGTGGCCCATCGGTCGAATCTGCCACCCCCGACGCCCTTTTGTCGTCCCTGCGTGAAGGGAGCGTCATGCAGGCAGTCACCCTCGGCCCGGCGGGCACCTACTCTCATCGCGCCGCCCGCGCCGTCGCGGACGACGTCGCCTTCCGAGAATCGGTCACCTCTATCGTCGATGCCGTCGCCGACGGGTCGTTCGAACGTGGCGTCGTCCCCATCGAGAACAGTATCGAAGGGAGCGTCACGGAGAGTCTCGACGCCGTCGCCAACTCGAACGTCAGCGTCGTCCAAGAGATTGTCACGCCGATTCGACACGCGCTCTTGGCCCAGAGCGACGACTTCGACATCGTGGCCAGTCACTCGCAGGCACTCGCCCAGTGTCGAACGTACCTCGACGAAAACTACCCCGACGTGACGCTCGAAGCGGTTGCCAGTACCGCTCGCGGCGTCGAACGCGCCCGCGCCGACCCGTCTGTGGCGGGTATCGGGCACCCGGACAATGCGGGTGACGATTTAGAGATAATCGCCGAGGACATCCAAGACCGTTCCTCGAACGCCACGCGCTTCCTCGTCGTCGCCCCCGAGTCCGCACGCTCGGACGCCGGCGGAAAAACGTCACTCGTCGTCTATCCGAACGCGAACTACCCCGGTCTCCTCCTCGAACTGCTCGAAGCGTTCGCCGAACGTGACATCAACCTCTCGCGCATCGAGTCGCGTCCGAGTGGGAACCGTCTCGGTGACTACCTCTTCCACATCGACGCCGACGCGGGACTCTACGAAGAACGGATGCAAGGGGCACTCGACGACGTGGAAGGTATCGCCCGAAACGGGTGGGTCCGCGTCCTCGGGTCGTACGACACACGGCACGTCCTGTACTGACGGTCGATACCGAACGCGCCCTCACTCCCAACGTGTGAGGACGGGCACATCTTTCATTGCCGTCGCTGACGAACTGTGAGACGTATGCAACGAAATCCATTCGACGAGATTGAAGACCTGTTCGACCGAATGGGCCGGTCCTTCGAGGACTCTGGCCTCGCGCGATTCCAAGACATCTCACTCGACGTCGTCGAGTCCGACGACGTCATCGAAGTCGTCGCCGACCTGCCCGGATTCGAGAAAGACGACCTCGACGTGAGTGTCCGCGGCCGACAACTCTCCATCGCCGCCGAACACGAGACGTCCGCCGAAGCAGAAGAAGAGAACTACGTCCGACGAGAGCGCAGTCACCGCTCGGTGTCTCGGTCGGTCACGCTCCCTGCCGAAATCGAGCGTGAAGCGGTGTCTGCCACGTACCGCAACGGCGTGCTCACCATCACGTTGCCGAAGGCGGAACCGGACGCGGACGATTCGCAGAGCATCGACATCGAATAACGGAGCTCATTTTTCGAATACTGTTGTCTGCGGTCTCAGCGCGTGCTATTTGCTATTCCAGTTCCGGAAACGATTATCTCCTCAGATGGCGTCTCTATCCCTCGGTGAAATACCGATGATGCGCCGAACCAACCCATTCGAAGACATCGAAGAACTGTTCGAACGACTCTCTCGCCAATTCGACGAGATGGGCCACCAGTTCGACCGTTCGGGCATGATGCCCTCGTCCCGTATGTACGACATGGCCGTCGATATCTCGGACGACGAGGACAAACTCGTCCTCTCTGCGGACCTCCCGGGCTACGAAAAGGACGACATCTCCCTCTCTATCGCTAACCAGACGCTGACCATCGAGGCCAAGCGCGACGTGACAGAAGAACGCGGTGAGGGCGAATACATCCGCCGTGAACGCCGCCAGCAGTCCGCCCGCCGCACGGTTCGCCTCCCGGAGATGGTGGACGAAGAGAACACCTCTGCCTCCTACCGCAACGGCGTCCTCACCATCACGCTCCCCAAGATGGACGTGACCCCCGACGACTCGCATCGCATCGACATCGACTGAGTCTCTGGCTCAACGTGTCTGCATTTTTCCTGTTCCGAACCTTCGCTCACAACCGACGGTGATTCGTTCAAATGAGCCGTGAGAGGTAGATGTCGAAGATGATGAACAGTACCGGGAGGAAAAGCGAACTCAACAGCTGAATGAGGATGCTGACCGACAGCGGATATAGCTGCACGTCACGAAAATCTCTGAACTCTTGTCTCGTTCGGTCGATTTCCAGGTAGAGGGAGTGTGATTCTTCGAGCGATGCGCCGGGGCGACCCGCCGCTTCGAGTTTCGCTAACTCTGCTTCGAGACGCCGAATCTTCGTTCGGTACTCTTCGAGAACGTCCTCTCGAAGTCGCTGTGCGCGACGATTCACCTTGTACGTCGGGTATATGAACACGAGTGCGATGAGGACGACGTACAGGCCGACGCCGAGATAGACTGCTTCGGCGAGTCCAATCTGACTCGCGAGTTCGAACGACAGCGGCATCGCGAGCGACCCGGTCGAGAGGATGAGCGTCGTCCGGATTGCGAATTGTCCGACGAGACTGAGACCACCCAATCCGTCCGGATAGAGCGGGTCGATTTCGAGGTCGATTTCTTCGGAAAATTCCTTGATGAGACGGACCGTCAACAGGCCACCGTGGAAGCCGAGCCCAGAGAAGAGTCCCCAGTAGACGAAGAATCCGAAGTACGCCGTGTACTCGACTGGGCTGGTTATCCCTTGGTTGGCGATGTGTCCCTCAGAAGCGAAGAAGACGAGGACGACGAGAAGCGTCCACGGCAGCGTGATTGCCCACCAACGCTGGGTGAAGAACCGGTCGTACTTCTCAGCCAACGCCCGCAACTCGTCGTCTTGTCCCGGTTCGACGATATCGTCGACGTTCTCGAAGAACGCGGGCAGTAACCGTCGATAGTAATACCAGACGTCGAATGGACCGAACACGACCATCAGGGCCGCGAGCGTCTGCGCAACGACGAAGAGTACCGTTGCCTCTGACGTGTCTATCGCCACTATCGAGAGTGCAATCGGGAGCCACCCGATGGCGAGTATCGACGCGAGTACCGGACTGTCGACGTGATTTCGGGCGACGTCGACGGCGCTTGTCACCCAGAAACGAGACTGGTCGACGTGCATGTCGTCTCGGTACTCTCTCGCAGGGGTGAATACTCTTCGTGTGATACGTCTTCGAGTACGTCACAACGGGACCACCCGACGTTAGTTCGTCTCGGCGACAGTCTAACAGCGGTCGAACGCCGTTCGACCTGACACCTGGGCAAGTCGAGTATAGGAGTTATTTTAGGTCGGCGTGCCACTACCACGGATATGGACTACGACCCGCAGGAACTCGAAGCGCGTTGGCGAGAGCGCTGGTCCGAGTCCGGCCGATACGAGGCCGACCCGGACGCAGACGCCGACGACGCGACGTTCGTCACGGTTCCGTATCCGTACCCGAGTGGTGGGATGCACATCGGGCACGCACGAACCTACACGGTCCCGGACGTGTACGCTCGCTATCGACGCCAGCAAGGCGACAACGTCTTGTTCCCCATCGCCTGGCACGTCACCGGCACGCCGATTATCGGTGCCGTCGAGCGACTGAAAAAGGGCGAAGAGAAGCAACTGTCTGTCCTGAAGGACACCTACAACGTCTCCGAAGACACGCTCTCTGACCTGGAGACGCCGATGGGGTGGGCACGCTACTTCATCGAAGAGCACTACAAGAAGGGGATGCAGTCGCTCGGACTCTCCGTCGACTGGCGTCGTGAGTTCACGACCAACGACGAACGCTACTCGAAGTTCATCGAGTGGCAGTACCGGACGCTCCGCGAACGTGGCCGTCTGGAGAAGGGACTCCACCCCGTCAAGTTCTGTACGAACGAAGAACAGCCGGTTACGACGCACGACCTGCTCGAAGGGGAAGAAGCGGAGTTCCAAGAGTACACGCTCGTCCGCTTCGGCTGGGAACGCGACGGCGAGTCCGTCGTCGTCCCGATGGCGACGCTGCGCCCCGAGACGGTCCACGGCGTGACGAACGCCTACATCGACCCCGAAGCGACCTACGTCGTCGCCGACGTGGAAGGCGAGACGTGGTTCGTCTCCGAGTACGCCGCCGCGAAACTGGAGTATCAGGCACACGACGTCGAGATTCTGGAGACCGTCGAAGGCTCCGAACTGGTCGGCCAGTTCGTCGAGAATCCCGTCACTGGCGACGAAGTTCCCGTCCTCCCGGCCGGATTCGTCGACGCCGACAACGCGACGGGCGTCGTCATGTCCGTCCCGGCACACAGCCCCGACGACTACGTCGCACTGCAAGAGGCGAAAGCCGACACCGACTACCTCGAATCGTTCGGTATCGACCCCGCCGACGTTGACGCAATCGAGCCGATTCCAATCCTCGACATCGACTCCGAGGACGACGAGTACGGCGAGATTCCCGCGAAGTCGGCCGTCGAGAACGCTGGCATCGAGTCGTCCGACGACCCCGCACTGGAGAAAGCGACGAAGGACCTCTACAACAAGGAGTTCCACGCCGGTCGCCTGAAGGAGTTCTACGGCGACTACGCCGGTGCAATCGTCGAGGAGGTCCGCGACGACTACAAGGCCGACGGCATCGACGCCGGCCAGTTCGACGTGATGCAGGAGTTCTCCGAGGAAGTCGTCTGTCGCTGTGGCGGCGACGTCGTCGTCGCCGAACAGGACACGTGGTTCCTGTCGTACGACGACCCGGACTGGAAGCAACTCGCCCACGACGTGGCCGACGGCTTGGACGCCATCCCCGACAACACCCGCGACGAGTACCACCACACCATCGACTGGCTGAACGGGTGGCCCTGCATCCGGAACTACGGCCTCGGGACGCGCCTGCCGTGGGACGACCAGTTCGTCATCGAGCCCCTGTCGGACTCGACCATCTACATGGCGTACTACACCATCGCTCACCGCCTGCAAGATATCCCGACGGAGGAACTCACGCAGGACTTCTTCGACACGCTGTTCTACGGTCCTGAGGCGGCCGACGAGGCCGACGAACGCGCCCTCGAACTGCGCGACGAGTGGGACTACTGGTACCCCGTGGACTACCGATTCTCCGCGAACGACCTCATCACGAACCACCTGACGTTCTACCAGTTCCACCACGGCGAACTGTTCGACCAAGCCCAGTGGCCACAGGGCATCGTCATCATGGGAATGGGCCTCCTCGAAGGAGAGAAGATGTCGTCCTCGAAGGGCCACGTCGTCCTCCCCGGCGAGGCAATCAGCGAGTACGGTGCCGACACCGTCCGCTTCTTCCTGCTCAACTCCGCCGAACCGTGGCAGGACTACGACTGGCGCGACGACCTGGTCGGGTCGGTCCACAACCAACTCGAACGGTTCTGGAACCGTGCACAGGAGATTATCGCCGACCCCGGTCCGGAAGACCGGCCCGAACTGGAGACTATCGACCGATGGCTCCTGTCGAAGCTTCAGGACACCGTCCGTGACGTGACTGACGCCATGGACGAGTCCGAGACGCGCTCTGCCAGTCAGGCCGCCTTCTACAACTTCGAAGAGGACCTGCGCTGGTACCGTCGCCGGACCGACTTCGACCGCCCGGCCGCCAAGTGGACGCTCCGAACCGTCCTCGAGACGCGCCTGCGCCTGCTCGCACCGTTCGTCCCGTTCATGACGAACGAACTCCACGAGCAGTTGACCGGCACGCCGGCCGAAGACGCACCCTGGCCAGAACCGGACACCGAGTTCGACGACGAGACGGTCGAACTCGAAGAACGGCAGGTCGAACGCCTGACCGAAGACATCCGTGACATCATCGACGTGACCGACTCTGACCCCGAGACGCTCCGTGTCTACGTCGCTGCCGACTGGAAGCGCGACGTGTTCGAGACGGTCGTCGACCAGGGTGACAACGTCGGTGCTATCATGGGTCAGGTCATGCAGGACCCCGACCTGCGCGAGAAGGGCAACGCCGTCAACGACCTCGTCCAGGACCTCGTGAGTCAGACGCGTGGACAGGACGAGACGACGCTCCACGCCCAACTCGAACTCGACGAGGCGACGACCTACGAGCGTGCGGCCGACTTCCTCGCCCGCGAGTTCGACGCCGACGTCGAGGTGTACGTCGAAGACGACGACGACATCGTCGACCCGGCCGACCGCGCGTCGAAGGCGATTCCGTTCCGCCCCGCGGTCCACCTCGAATAACGACAGTCGAACCGTCGGCTGCTGATTTTCTTCGCTGATAGCCACACAGAGAGAGCGACGCTCCCGCCCCGAAAGTGGAGAAAAAGACGATTCGACCCTAGATTTACATAATCATGCGTGATAATTAAGACATGCTCTGTGACTCGTGTGGCGCGGAGATGTACCGGGCAGACGACGAAAAGCGGACTGACCTCGAAGACAGACGACGCTACGAGTGTCGCGAGTGTGGTGAAGTCATAGAGCGAGCGAAGTACCGTCATCGGTGAGACCGCCGGTCATCTTATCCTCTCGGCCAACGTACAGGAATCCATGAGCGAAGAGGAATCCCTGTCCCTCCCGGAGAAGGCCTACCGAACAGTCACACCGGGGTCGAGTACGCGTCCCGACATGGAGATGGACTCTATCGGGTGGACGATGTTTCTCATCCTCGTCGTCCTGATGGTGCCCCTCCTTCCCTTCATCGTCATCGTGTACGTGTTCTCCAAACTGTTCGATTACCTCGCGGCACAGCGCGGGTCCGGGGAAACGTGAAGAAAGAGAAGAAACGCTAGAGAGTGGGTTCGACGGCGAGTTACTCGTCGGCGAGGCCGAGCAGGTCGAAGGCGTAGCCGTTGTCGTTCTCGATAGCGTGTTCGTAGGCGACGTGTGCGGCCGCGACGTCCTGAATCGCGAGTCCGGTCGAGTCGAAGACGGTGATGCCGTCGTCTTCGGTTCGGCCGTCTTTGCTTCCCACGACGATTTCGCCGATTGCGCCGTAGATGTCGTCGTCGGAGAGGACGCCCTCGTGGTACGGGACGTTGATTTCGCCGGAGTGGGTCGTCTGGGCGTGGTCGTCGATGACGAGTTTCGCGTCCAGAAGCACCTCGTCGGCGAGTTCGTGCTTGCCTTCTGCGTCGGCACCCATCGCGTTGATGTGGGTGTTGTCGCCGACGGCGTCGCGGGGGACGATGGGCGATTCGACCGGCGTGACCGTCGAGAGAACGTCACACTGGGCGGCCTCCTCGATGGACCCTGCGCGGATGTCGAACTCGCCCTCGAAGGCGTCGATGAAGTCGGCGACGCGTTCTTCGTCGAGGTCGGAGATGACGACTTCCTCGATGTCGCGGACCTCGCTGATTGCGCGAAGTTGCGTGTACGACTGGACACCAGCGCCGATGATACCCATCGACGAGGCGTCTTCGACGGCGAGGTAGTCGGTGGCGACGGCGGCGGCCGCACCCGTGCGGAGCATCGTCAGTTCCGTGCCGTCGAGAAGTGCGAGGGGGAACGCGTTCTCGGGGTCGGAGTAAATCATGGTCCCCATGACGGTGGGAAGGTCGAATTTGTCGCCGTTGTCGGGGTGGACGTTGACCCACTTGATGCCTGCTGCGTCCCAGTCACCCGCGTCGAGATAGGCGGGCATCGACCGGAAGTCACCGTTGTACTGCGGCAGGTCGATGTAGGACTTCGGCGGCATCTGCGCGTCGCCCGACTCGTAGGCGGCGAACGCGTCCTCGATAGCCGAGATGAGTTCCGGCATCTGGACGTTCTCGTGGACGTCGTCTTTGTTCAGTAGCAGCGTCTTGCGCATGGAGGCACCTTCCCGTACTACCTACTTAGTTCGTTCTATTTCTGTACACAACTCCAACTCTTACTTTGAAAGTGAGAGAATCGTCCAACTTGTTTTGGGAGTGACTGGTTGACACACCGTGTCACGGCGACCGGTGCAGTGGCTACTCGGGTCAGTGACGCCTGTCGAAAAAGAATCGGTCTGTCGTGCGGTGCAGGGGGTCGGTGTGGGGGTGGGTGTATCGGGCGTTAGCCTAACTTCACATCGCGCCGCCCATGCCGCCCATACCGCCCATGCCACCCATGCCGCCGGGTGCGCCGCCTTCGTCGTCGTCGTTGCCGCCGGTAGAGAGGTCACCGGCCGCGATGATGTCGTCAATCTTGAGGACGAGGTTCGCGGCTTCGGAGGCGGAGGCGATAGCCTGCTCCTTGGCGTGGGCCGTCTCGACGACGCCAGCTTCGAACGCGTCTTCGACTTCGCCAGTGAAGACGTTCAGGCCGGCGCGGACCTCACCGTTCTCGTGGGCAGAACGGAGGTCGACGAGCGTGTCGATGGAGTCGAGACCAGCGTTCTCGGCGAGGACGCGCGGGACGAGTTCGAGCGCGTCGGCGAACGCCTCGACGGCGAGTTGCTCGCGGCCGGAGACGGAGTCCGCGTAGTCGCGGAGGCGCGAGGCGAGTTCGACTTCGATGGCACCGCCGCCGGCGAGAACGCGGCCGTCGGCGACCGTCGAAGCGACGACGTCGAGGGCGTCCTGGACGCCGCGTTCGAGTTCGTCGACGACGTGGTCGGTCGAGCCTCGGAGGAGGAGCGTGACGCCGTGGACGTCGTCGCCGATACCTTCGACGTAGAACAGTTCGTCGTCGTCGTCACGGCGGATGGAGGCCGTGCCGAGGTCGGCGGACTCGATGGAGTCGAGGTCCGAGACGATGGACGCGCCCGTGATGTTCTTGAGGAACTTGACGTCGGACTTCTTCGTGCGACGGACGGCGAGGATGCCCTTCTTGGCGAGGAAGTGCTGGGCGAGGTCGTCGATGCCCTTCTGGCAGAAGACCACGTCAGCGCCGGAGTCGACGATTTGGTCGACCTTCTTCTTCAGTTGCGCCTCTTCTTGGTCGAGGAACTTCTGAAGCTGGTCGGGGCTCTCGATGGAGACGTTCGTGTCGATGTCGGTCTCTTCGACTTCGACGGGTTCGTTGAGGAGGAGGACGTTGGCCTCGTCGAACTGGACCGGCATGTCGTCGTGGACGGGGTCCTTGTCGATGACTGCGCCGGTGAGGAGTTCAGACTCGGACGCGGAGCGACCGGTCTGCGTCTCGATGGAGATGTTCTCGAGGTCGACGACGTAGGAACCGTCGTCGGCTTCGACGGTGACCTGCTTGACCGCGCGGACGATGAGGTCCGCGAGAAGCTCTTTGTTGAGTTCGGAGCTCTTGCCGGTCATCGAGGTTTCGGCGACCTTCTTCAGGAGTTCCTCGTCGTCGGGTTCGACGCGCTCTGCGATGTCGTCGATTTCCTCGCGTGCCTTCTCGGAGGCGAGGTTGAAGCCGCGGATGATGGCCGTCGGGTGGATGTCCTGTTCGAGGAGGTCCTCGGCGTTCTTCAGGAGTTCACCCGCGATAGCGACTGCCGTCGTCGTGCCGTCGCCTGCTTCGTCTTCCTGCGTCTCGGCGACTTCGACGATCATCTCGGCCGTCGGGTTGTCGATGTCCATCTCCTTGAGGATGGTGACACCGTCGTTCGTGATGGTGACGTCACCCATCGAATCGACGAGCATCTTGTCCATCCCCTTCGGACCGAGTGTGGAGCGTACTGCTTCTGCGACCGCTCGTGCAGCGCGGATGTTGTACGCCTGCGCGTCGCGGTCTTTGACGCGCTGGGAGTCTTCACCGAGAATGATCATCGGCTGACCCTGTTGCATTCGCTGGCTCATAGACACCCGCTGATTGTTTGTGATTCTATATAAAAGCTACGCCGGCGGTTCGCGCGTCGAATTCTTCGATCGGAACGCGCAACGCACGTAATCGAGAGACAGTACCGCCCTCACAGTGGTTTCGGGACACTATGTGGGACGACAACGCATGGCACAATCTGGTACGATTATCCTCGATTTATATACTATTCGTCGACCGGCTCTTTCCAGTGGATTGTTACGGTTCCGACGGCGAGGGCGTCGTCGCTCGACTGGTCGCGCACGACTTGGATAGTGTTCGTCCCGCCGACGAGGTCGGCACCGACGATGGTGTCGACCCAGTATTGCCAGCCATCTCTCGGTGGAATATCGAACCCGGAGAGTGGTTCGCCGTTGATGTAAATCTCGTGACCGTAGTCACCGACGTCGAACGCCTGAATCCCCAGATACGCCTCTCGAGGGTCATCGGTCGGTACGTCGAACTCGAAGACGTCCGTCTCGTCGCCGACGTCGTCTGCCCAGTCGAGATTTAGTGCGTCGTCGTCCGGGTGGAGGTGCGACCCGATAAATATGGTCGCGTAGTTCGCACGGTGTGGCACACTCGAAGGTTACGAGTGCGTCGATAAAAATGGGAGTGGCCAGAGAGCCGAGACTGGCCTCGCGCGTCAGTTTTCGTCTGGAAGCTCGTCCGCGATGAACTCCCCGGAGATGTCGTCGAGCGAGGGCTCGTCGTCTTCACCGTCTAACACCTCTAATTCTTGCTCGTACAGCCGTTCGGTAAGCTGGGTCCGCTTGTTGAGGCCCTTCTTCTCACGGCCGCTTTTGGTGTCAGGCATTGTCAAACGTGGTATTGAGTCGCATGGTGATGAATGTTTTGGAGGCGGTACTGAGACGGGACGCATCGCTGTCGGAACTCGAAACGACGCATCCTGTCGGCCAATAACTGTGTTGTAGGCTGTTATTGTGCCCGTGTCACAATATACTTATTCGCCGTTCTCTGCCACTGGGAACAGTCACGAGACTGTCGACGTTTGGGGCCGAATGTCATGGGATTCTGGAAAATAGGGTGAGTGCAGGTCTGGTTCGACTTGGGCTGACTTCGGAAGAAGCGTCAAGACGCATCGCTCAGGGTGTTGTTTTCAGAGAAGCGCCAGGAGAGGGATTTGAACCCCCGATCCCAGAGGGAACACGCTTTCCAGGCGTGCGCCTTACCGCTCGGCCATCCTGGCTGGCTTACACCGCAACGTTTCCGCCTGACTAATTTAAGCCCTTCCTTTCCGTTCGAGTCGTGGCTCGATGACGTATGTCACAGACGCGACGACGATTCCGGAGACGATGGCAACCGCTGCCACGGCCCCGAACGACGCCTCGATACCGAGGCCAAGGAGGGTCGCAGTCTGTGCGAGGACGCCCACGAGGAGGAGACTCACCGCGCCCCACGCGAGGGCGGACCGGGTTCGGCGGTTCACTCCTCGTCGACGATGGCGACGGCCTCGATTTCGACGCCGACGCCCTTCGGCAAGTTGCCGACTTCGACGGCAGACCGGGCCGGCGGTTGGTCGTCGAAGTACGTCGCGTACGTCTCGTTCATCTCCGAGAAGTCGTCGATGTCGGCGAGGAAGACTGTCGTCTTCAGCACGTCGCCGGCGTCCGCGCCCGCCTCGTCGAGGATGGCCATCACGTTGTCGAGCGACTGCTTGGTCTGCGTGGCGATGTCTTCGTCGTCGAGGAGTTCGCCGTCCGGCGTCAGGGGAATCTGCCCGGCCGTGTAGAGGAGCGAACCGTTCGTCGTCGCTTGACTGTACGCACCGACTGCTGCCGGCGCTTCGTCCGTCTCGATGACGCGCTTCATACCGGCAGATTTCGCCACGGCGTGATAAAATAGGTGGGAATGGCGGCGCAGTCGGGCGTTAGACTGACTCTCCGGAGAGTCCGATTCCGGTGGCGAGGACTCCCGAGACGAGCAGTAATCCCATCCCGAGTGCAGTGACGACGTCACCGTCGCTTAGCGCGAGGGCGGCGACGGCGATGCTGACGACGACCATGACGAGGCCGAGGAGCGTGAGGGGACTGGTGAGCGATTCGACGGTTGGTTTGGTGTTGGGGAGTGTGACCATGGGTTCTGGTGTGGAGTGTGTGTTCAGGAGTACGATTCACCTGCGTCGATGGGGCCGCTGAACGTCGAGTAGAGGATGCCAAAGTAGGCGAACACCAGTGGCAACAGCAGTGCCGTCGCGACGGTCATGATGTTCAGTGGGAGTACCGAGACGATGGCGTCCGAGACGGAGAGTCCCGCGGCGGGGTCTATCATCGGGAACAACAGCGCTGCGACGAGGCCGACGAAGGCGAACACGAGGACGGGGACGGCCCCGAACGCGAGTGTGTAGTGTTCGCGACGGAGCGCGACCACGTATCCTCCGGCAGCGAGGAGTGTGACGACGACGAGTGCGAGCGGAATCGGTGCGAGGACACCGAGGTCAGGACGCATCACGACGAGGTATCCGAGCGCGACGACGACGAGGGCGAGGTAGGCAGTGATTGCCTTCGGCCCGTACGAAGCAATGTCGCGCTGGAGTTCACCGCGCGTCTTCAGACCGAGGAACCCGACGCCGGCGACGATGGTGAGTGCGACGACGGCGAGGGCGACGACGACACCCGGTAGCGACACCAGTGACTCGATACCGAGGAGCCAATGGGCGGCGAAGAGACCGAGGAAGAACGGCGCACTCACGCTCCCGACGACGAATGCCCGTCCCCACCACGTCTGCCACGTCTCGTCGTGGCGCTGTTCGTACATCTCCGGGGCGAGGCCGCGGACGATGAGTGCCCCGAGGATGGCGAACATGAGCAGGTAGTGACGGCTGAACAGATTGGCGTACACTGCGGGGAACGCCGCGAAGAGAGCTCCGCCAAAGACGACCAACCACACCTCGTTGCCGTCCCAGAACGGCCCGATAGCGGCGAAGAGCGTCTCGCGTTCGTCGTCGTCGTCGCGGGTGGCGAACAACGCGCCGACACCGAAGTCGAACCCGTCGAGGAACAGGAACATGGCGAGGATGAAGAACACCAGCCCGAACCACAGGTCCTGAAGCGGGAGACCGAACAGCGGTTCGGTCGCGAAGGGTCCGTAGTCAGTCATCGCCAGTCACCCCCTTCGGTGCGGGCGAGTCAGCAGTCTCGATGCTGTCGATACTCGGTGGGCCCTCGCGGATGATGCGCCGGACGACGTAGGTGTAGAGGGCCAAGAGTCCAGTGTACACCAGTGCGAACCCGACGAGTGTGATGGTCGCTTCGAGTCCGGTCAGCCCCGGCGAGACGCCGTCTTGCGTCTTCAAGATACCCTGGATGACCCACGGTTGCCGCCCGACTTCGGTGACAATCCACCCGACTTCGACGGCGAAGATGCCGAGGAGCGACGACCCGACGAACGCCTTGTGCAACAGGTCGTCGTCGTACAAGTCGCCGGTCAACCACCGGTATCCGGCCCAGAAGGCGAGCAGGATGAACCAGAACCCCGCGGCGACCATGAGGCGGAACGACCAGAAGACGATGGCGACGGGTGGTGCCTCCGTCTCGAATTCGTTTAGCCCCGTAATCTCGGCCTGTGGGTCGCCGCCGCTGGCTAACCACGATGCGCCACCGGGAATCCCGATGCCGAACAGTTCCTTGGCGCGTGGGTCGGTAATCTGGTCGAGGCTGGTCGGGATGGCGAAGATGTACTCGGGGACGTAGCTATCCGTCTCCCAGACTGCCTCCATGGCCGCGAACTTCTGCGGTTGTGTCTCGTAGACGTGGCGCCCGTAGGCGTCCCCGTGAATCGCCTGCAACGGTGCGGTGACGAGGAGGACGACGATGGCGACTTTTAGCGTCTTCCGCCAGAAGCGGGCCGCCTCTCTGTCGTCGTCGTCGCCGATACCGCGACGCCAGATGTGATACGCCGCGACGCCGGCCATGAACAAGGCGACAGAGAGAACTGCCGCGTTCTGCATGTGGACGAACATCCACGGGAACCGCGGGTTGGCGTAGGCGGCGATTGGGTCGACGAGCAGGACGACGAGTTGTCCGCCTTCCTGCGCGAGTTCGAACCCGCGTGGCGTCTGCATCCACGAGTTGGCGACGAGAATCCAGACTGCCGAGAGCCACGTTCCGAGGCCGACGGCGACGGCTGACACCATGTAGAGGGAGTCTGAGACTTTCTCGCGGCCGAAGACGAACACACCGAGGAAGGTCGCTTCGAGCATGAACGCCATCATCCCCTCGGTGGCCAACGGCCCGCCGAACAACTCGCCGGCGGCCGTCGAGAACGCTGCAAAGTTCGTCCCGAACTCGAATTCGAGGACGATGCCTGTCACCGTCCCGACGACGAACGAGACGGCGAATATCTTGGTCCAAAAACGACGCAACTGTTCGTACACCGGGTCGTCCGACCGAATGTCCTTCCACGTGAAGTAGATGAGAAACGGCGCGAGACCCATACTCATCACGGGGAAGATGATGTGGACGATGGTGGTGAGCGCGAATTGAAGTCGGCTGGCTATGACTGGGTCGAGCATAGTGTGGGAGGTGTCTGAGCGTGGTGAGACGGACGGCAGGTGCCGACAGAGCCTCAAAAAGAACCTAAGAACTGTGGGTAGTCAATGCTCACGCCGTTTCCCACGAGCTGAAAACCATCGTACCCCGGGTTAAACACTCGAATTCTGTATATTCGCTCTTTTGGAATGTTCGGTTTTGTCGGGTATCTCCGACTCAGTCGAGGACTTCGACTTCGTACCCCTCTCCACGGAGCGCAGTGAGGAGTGTATCGACGTGTTCTGGGCCGCGCATCTCGAGGTCGATTTCGACCTCTGTGGCGTTCAACGCAATCTTTCGCGAGGTTCGGTCGTGCCGAACCGCGTAGATATTCGCTTTCTTGTCGGCAATAATCTGGATGAGTTGCTCGAGTGACCCCGGTCGGTCTTTGAGTTCGGTGCGAATCTTGAGGTACCGACCTGTCTCGACGAGGCCGCGCATCACCACGGTGGTCAGTGTGTTCATGTCGATGTTGCCACCGCACAGCGCCGGGACGATGACCTCGTCCGCTTCGAAGTCGAACTTCTCGAAGATGAGTGCCGCCAGCGCCACCGCGCCTGCACCTTCGACGAGCGTCTTCGAGCGTTCGAGCAGGTACATGAGTGCGACGGCAATCTCCTCGTCTGAGACGGTGACGACTTCGTCGACGCGCTCTTGGATGACGTCGAACGTCTTGTCCCCCATTCGTCGGACTGCGATACCGTCGGCGATGGTGTCAGCCTCGTCGATTTCTTGTACCGACCCCTTGTCGAGCGAATCTGCGGCACTGGAGGCCTGTTCCGCCTGCACGCCGACGACGCGAACGTCGGGGTATTGCTCTTTGATGGCCGTCGCGATGCCGGAGATGAGGCCACCGCCACCGATGGGGACGACGACCGTATCGAGGTCAGGGCAGTCCTCGGCGATTTCGAGGCCAATCGTTCCCTGTCCGGCCATCACGTACTCGTCGTCGAAGGCGTGGACGTAGGTTCGGTCCTCTGCCTCCTCGATTTCGTGTGCTTTCGCCTGCGCCTCGTCGTAGTCCGCACCGTAGAGGACGACGTCGCCGCCGTAGCGCTCTGTCGCTTTTACCTTCGTGATGGGTGCGTACTCCGGCATCACGATTTTCGAGTCGACACCCGCCCGTGTCGCCGCGAGTGCCACACCCTGTGCGTGGTTGCCGGCGCTGGCCGTGACCACGCCCGCGCGTTGTTCGTCTTCCGACAGCGTCGTGATGCGGTTCATCGCGCCGCGAATCTTGAACGACCCCGTCCGTTGGAAGTTCTCTAGTTTCAGGTGAACCTCGGCACCTGTCATATCTGAGAACGTGTGCGAGTAATCGAGCGGTGTTCGTCGAGCAACCGCTTCGACACGCTCGCGGGCGTCTCGAACGTCGGAAAGAGAGAGCATGGTCACGAATCGCCGCCATTCGTGTTTAATCGTTCGGGATAGTCTCCAATCACCGGCGTGTTGTCAACTCACATGGCCGTCGAGCGCCGTCGCTCGTCGAACAGAATGTGGGGGAAAGGGGGAATGCACGCGTGTGACGTGCAACTGTGTTTCTGCGCCCTATGTATATAAACGTCCCCCACCCGCGGTGAAAGTGAAACCGCAAGACTGCGGCGACCTGAGTTCGGCGTATGACGCTCGTCATTCAGGTGTCGTCTCAGTGCTAATTCGTTGATGTGATAATTGGACAACAACTCGTGTGCGACACTCGTGATAGAGTTGTGACAGGAGTGGACAGTGGTGACTCACGTACCATTGCCTCACGGAAATCACACGATAGACGCACCGCTCGTCAGCGACTCAAAAAGAACCCGTGCCCGTGTCGTCTCTACCGGTCGTCCAGCGCGGGGAACTCGAGGTCCTTCTCGCCGACGTAGCGAGCACGCGGCCGGATGAGACGGTTGTCGTCGTACTGTTCGAGGATGTGTGCAATCCACCCGCCGGCGCGCGAGACGGCGAAGATGGGGGTGTAGAGGTCGATGGGGATGCCCATCTGGTAGTACGTCGACGCGGAGTAGAAGTCGACGTTGGGTGCGAGACCCTTCTCCTCACCGATGTACTCCTCGATGGCGACCGACATCTCGTACCACTTCATGTCGCCGGCGGCCTCGCCGAGTGCCTCGGACTTCTCGCCGAGAATCTTCGCGCGGGGGTCCTTGACGTTGTAGACGCGGTGGCCGAACCCGGCGACGCGTTCGCCGCGTTCGAGCGCGTCTTTGACCCACTGCGTGGGGTCCATGTCGCTGTCGTCGACGTCTTTCAGCATCCGCATGACGTTCGCGTTCGCGCCACCGTGGAGCGACCCCGAGAGCGTGCCCACTGCCGAGGTCACTGCACTGTACATGTCCGAGAGGGTAGACGCGGTCACCATCGCGGAGAACGTCGAGGCGTTCAGCCCGTGGTCCGCGTGCAGGACGAGGGCCATGTCGAACGTCTCGGCGAGAACGTCGTTCGGTTCCTCACCGTTGAGCATGTAGAGGAAGTTCGCTGCGTGGTCCAGGTCGTCGCTCGGAGCGACGTAGTCGTCGCCGCGTCGGAATCGTGCGTAGGCGGCGAGGACCGACGGCATCTTCGCGGTGATGCGCTTCGCCTTCTCGAGGTTGACCTCACGGTTGGTCACGTCCTCGAAGTCTGCGTCCTCGTCGTACGCCGACATCGCCGAGACGAGCGTTCGGAGTGCCGCCATGGGCGACTCGTCCTGCTCGGCGAGTTCGCGCGCAACGTCGAGAACTCCATCGTTCAGGTCGCGGTGCGCCGCGAGTTCTGTGGAGAACGCGTCGAGTTCCTCACTATTCGGAAGTTTCCCGTGCCAGAGGAGATACAGCACTTCCTCGTAACTCGCGTCGCGTGCGAGGTCATCGATGTCGTAGCCGCGGTAGATGAGTTGTCCAGCGTCGCCGTCGATAAAGCTGAGCTCCGACTCGGTGACCAGCACACCTTCCAGCCCCCGCTTCAGTTCGCCTGACATACCCAGAACGTTGCTTACCATATCAAAAAAGCGTTATCGTTTCCCTGCATATGTTATCGACCGGCATACACATACGATACGAGCGCTGTCGTGCGATTCTGGACACACAAACTGACTAAACGGGCTCTCGACAGTTGTCGAAATTTATTCCCTTATTATATGGGGTTGTCTCATCACCAGTTGCGGGCGTGTCTCTGTGTGGCGCGCAACTCGGTCGCCCGCCCATGTCATATGTGATGACGACGTAGGACTAGTCGAGAAACGGTGGCACCGATATTCCTGGCAAGTCTTTTCCCGTCACGTCGTGAAGGCGGGCGCATGAACCCGGAGGACGTCGAGTACGAGCCTGTGAGTGTGAAGGCCGTACTCGCAGAGATGAAAGATACGGCGGAGTTACTCATCGACCTCTCGTACTCGTCTGTCCTCCACGCGAACGACGAACTCGCAGTCGAGGTGCTGGACCTCGAAGAGCGGATGGACATCCTGCAACTGCAAGCGCGCATGAGTCTGATGATGGCCGCCCGGAGTCCCGAGGACGCAGAAGAACTGGCACCCGTCCTCGGTGTCGTCGGCGCTGCGGAGAAGATTTCGGACGCCGCAGGCGACATCGCGAAGGTCGTCATCGAAGATATCGGCCTCCCCGACGCCATCCGCGCCGCCCTCCCCGAGGCCGTCGAGACGACGATTCGCTGTGAACTCACGCCGGACTCTCCCTACGTCGGCCGGTCACTCGGCGACATCAACATGGAGACGGAGACGGGCGTCCGAGTCGTCGCCATCCACCGCGCGGGGGAGTGGGTGACCAACCCGGACCACGAGACCACCCTCCGCGCGGACGACGTACTCCTCCTCCGCGGCCGCGACGAGGGTCTTCGAACCGTCCACGAGGCGGCGACGGGAGCGCCGTACGACCCACCCGAGGTCGAAGAACCGACCATCGAAGACCTCGAACGCGCCGTCGACTCCATCGTCCTGATGAAGGACATGAGCGAACTCGCCGTCGACCTCGCGTACGGTGCCGTCCTCTTCGACAGCGAAGGTGTCGCCGAAGAAGTCGAAGAACTCGAAGCGGAGGTCGACGCACTAAAGTCGCGTTTCGAGGCGTGGACACTCCGCGCAGCGAGTCGCGTCGAAGACCCCGTCTCCCTCCGTGGCCTCGTCCAACTCGCCAGCGCGACGGAGATGATAAGCGACGCGGCCCTCGAAATCGCCGAGGGTGTCCTCCGCGGCATCGACGCACACCCCGTCGTCGCCGCGGCAGTCAAAGAGTCCGACGAGGTCATCATCCGCCTGCGCGTCGCGCCCGGGAGTGTCCTCGCAGACTCGACGCTGGGTGACCGGCGTGTCAAGACCGAAACTGGCATGCGCGTCATCGCGGTTCGCCGCGCCGGCAACAACGAGTGGGTCGTCTCGCCGGGGCCGACCACGCGACTCCACGGCCGTGACCTGATAATCGCAAAGGGGACGCGCGCGGGGGCCGAACGACTCGGCGAACTCGTCGGCGACGAACGCGAGTTCGACGAGTAATCAGAGCGTCTTACTCAACCGATACGCCGACACGAGCGTCAGCACTGTCGCCACGAGGAGTGCCGTCGCCGACGCGAGCACGAACGCGAGGATGAGAAACCAGCCTTCCGGCCCAAGAACGGGATACTCGCGCGTGCCCGCGAATGGCCCGAACAGTTCCAGCACGCGGAACAGGTAGGCCACGACGGCGAGTCCGAGACCGACGGCAGCGCCGATAGCGGCGTTTCGCGGCAGGTCGAGCGCCTGGACGAGACCGGCAGCAGGCGGTCGTTCGGGAACGTCGTCTGTCACACTCGCCAGTTACGACCGGGTGACCAAAGCGACACCGCTTTTTCGACGCCTCGACCACCCACCGGAGACGTGGCGATACTCGCCGGACCGAACCCCTAAAGGGAGGTGGGTCCGAGTTTCGCGATATGATTACCTTGGGAACGGCGAGTGCGGCCCCCGGGGAGATGGACGTGGGCCGCTTGGAGGTGGGTGAATCGCGCGACGGCGGGTCCGTCGGCCTGCCTGTTGCCGTCATCAACGGCGCGTCGTCCGGGAAGACGCTCTACATGCAGGCCGCCTCGGACGGGGACGAACTCAACGGCGTCGGCGTCATCCAACGCGTCGTCCCGCAAATCGACCCTGCGGAACTCTCCGGCGCGATTCTCGTCGTCGGCATCGTCAACTACCACGCGTTTCAGGTCGCCCAGCACCGCAACCCCATCGACGACACGAAGATGAACCGTGCGTACCCCGGCGACGAGCGAGGTACCTCGTCGGAACGCATCGCGGCCACGACGTTTCAGGCCGCGCGGCGCGCCGACCTCATCTTGGACCTCCATCAGGGGTCGACCAGTCGGATGATAGACGAGGTTCGGGTCCGCTGTGGCCGTCACCACCGGATGCACGCCAAGTGTCTCCGTCTCGCCAAGACCTTCGGGTGTGGCTACGTCCTCGACCAGAAGGGGCCCGATGGCCAACTCGCCCGTGCCGGGCCAGACGCCGGCATCCCGACTATCGACCCCGAACTCGGGGGCTGTGTCGGGTGGGACGAAGAGAGCATCCGCAAGGGCGTCGAAGGCGTCCACAACGTCTTGCGCGGATACGGGTTCGTCGACGGCGACGTCGAACTCCAAGCGCAGACTCGCGCCCGCGGATTCGACCAGTACGGGTCGCCCGCCGGTGGTCTCGTCCGCTTCAAGCGTGACCTCGGCGAGAAAGTCTCGTCGGGCGACGTGCTCTTCGAAGTCACCGACGTGTTCGGCCAACTCAAAGCCCGTGTCACCGCCGACCACGCCGGTATCTTCTGGCGCACCCGGCGACTGCCACAGGTCGCCAGCGGCGAATACGTCTGTTCGGTCGGCATCGACATCGACACGTACTAACTGACGATGACAACGAGCAACCCTCTCCCGTCTCACCTCCGTCTCGAATGTCCCGACTGTGGGTCGACCTTCGACCAGTGGCGCTGGCGGTGCTCCTGTGGCGAACCGCTCGACTTCGCGGCCGACTTCGTTCCCTCGGCCACGACGCCCGAAGACGCCGGACTCGACTTCCGCCGTGGCCTCTGGGCGTTCGACGACTTCCTCCCGACCGCCCCGCACGCAACGCTCGGAGAAGGAATGACTCCCCTCGTCGAGGCACCCGAGTGGGACGCCTCGTTCAAACTGGAGTACGTCTTCCCGACCGGGTCGTTCAAAGACCGCGGGGCGACGACGACGCTCTCACTGGCGCACGAACTGGACGTGGACCGCGTCGTCGAAGACTCTTCAGGAAACGCCGGTGCCGCCATCGCGACATACGCCGCACGCGCCGGTATCGACGCCGAAATCTACGTTCCGGCGTCGGTGAAGCCCTCGAAACTCCGTGCTATCGAACGCGCCGGCGCGAAACCCGTCCGCATCGAAGGTGACAGACAGGACGTGACCGACGCCTGCGTCGAGGCCGTCGAAGCGAACGACGCGTGGTACGCGAGTCACGCCTGGAACCCGGCGTTCTTCGCGGGGACGGCGACGTTCGCCTACGAACTCGCCGCACAGCGAGACTGGAGTGCACCCGACGCCGTCGTCACACCGCTCGGACACGGGACGCTCTTCCTCGGGGCCTACCGAGGCTTCCAAGCTCTGTACGACGCAGGCTGGATAGACAGCGTGCCGCGTCTCTACGGTGCACAGGCCGCTGGCTACGCCCCAATCGCGGAGGCTCGCCACCGAACCCCTACCGAGACGAACGACGTGGCAGACGGTATCCAGATTCTCGACCCCGTCCGCGAGTCGGAGATTCACGAGGCACTCGACGCGACTGACGGCGACGCTATCGCACTCTCGGCCGACGCAGTCGAAGACGAACTCGACAGACTCCACCGACACGGGTTCTACACCGAACCAACCTGCGCCGTCGCACCCGCCGCGCTCCGTGAACTGCGCATCTCGGGCGTCATCGACGAAGACGACGACGTAGTCGTTCCGCTGACGGGCAGCGGTCTCAAGACCTGACGGCCGAAGAAAAGATTACTGTACCCGGGCTTTGCCCGAGGTTTCTGGTTCGGTCTTCGTTGCACCTTTGTAGGTGTTGAAGCCGAGTGCGTTGTTGAGCGGGCACTTCTGTGTCACCGCAGTCGTCGTCAGCACTGCTCCGACGAGGAGTGCGACACCTGCGACGACGAGTCCGAGTGTGCCTGTTGCAATCGTCAGGAATCCGGCGAGCGCTGCTGCGCCGACGATGATGAGGACTGGTCCGACGATGAATCGAGCGATGCGGTCGTATCCGCCGACGTTCTTTTCCATGAGTGGTTCACCACGCATTGATATGTTACCCACTACCATATCTCTTGCACACGCTTCTCGGTACTCAGGAATCGTGAGTATCAGCGATTCGACTGGCTCGATTCTGTCGAGAATCGACGGCTAACGGTGCGCTCCCCAGTCAATCCAGTCTTGTTCCCACCCGTGTCCGGCGTGCCACCCGCGGCCTTCGTACTCGGGGTCTTCGCGCTTCGTTCGGTTTCGGACGATACTCCCGGTCTGTTCGCCGTCGACGAGTAACGGTTTAAATGCTATCGGGCCGAACTTCTTGGCTACGTCGCCGTCTTCGATGGCGACGAGGGCCTGTTCGCCGACGCCTCTCGGCATGACGAGTCGCCCGTCGTCGTCGAGTTGCGCGAGGAGACGGCGCGGCGGGTTGACCGCCGAGGCTTCGACGAGGATGCGGTCGAACGGCGCGTACTCGGGGAGTCCGTCCGCGCCGTCGCGGCAGTCCACGAGGACGCCTTCGTACCCGGCACGCTGGAGGTTCTGTCGGGCCTCGTAGACGAGTGTTCGGGTGATGTCCACGGCGTGAACGTTCGAGTCACCGACGATTTCGGCGAGGACGGCGGCGGTATATCCGACGCCGGCACCGACGACAAGTACGTCGTCGTCCGGTTCGACGGCGAGTGCCGACAGTAAGCGGGCGACTGTCGTCGGAGAGAGAATCGTCGTATTCGTCTTTCGGTGTTCGGTCGGGCGGTTTTGATACGGCCCGTCCGTGACGAACTCGTGTCGCGGGACGCTGCGCATGGCGACGTCGACGGACTCGGGCAACGGGTCGAGTCGCTCCGCCAACCCGTCGACCATGTCGTGGCGCAGCACCGAGTTGTCCATACCAGCGTTCGGTGGTGGTCACTAATCAACCGCACGTTCGGCGACAATCGCCTGCAAGTCGGTTCCGGGAACGTCTTGGGACATCTGCCGGTCGAATCCCGCCGAATCGACCCACGACCGGACCGTCGCCTCGTCGTACAGGTCACCGCGACCGAGTGCCAGCGCATCGACTGCGCGCCTCGTCGTCGCTTCCGTCGAACATTGCCCGTGGAGTGTGTCCACGAACACGGCAGTCCCCCCGGATTCGAGGGCGTCGTATGCTCCTTCGACCAGCAGGACTGCCTCTTTTGCATCTCGTCCCGCGAACGCGTCGCCCACGAAAACGAGGTCGAAACCACTGACGGGCGGATTGGTAGGGTCTCCCGCGACGACGTTCACGCCTGCCCGCGAGAGCAACGGTCGGACCACGTCGACCGTCTCGGCGTCCTCGACGAACGTCACGTCGTACCCGCGTTCGACGAACTCGCGAGCGAAGACGCCCGACGTGCCCGCGAGGTCGAGAACACGGGTCGCATCGGGTTCCTCACGGACTGCCGCGGTCACACAGGCACGGACCACTGACTCGTCGGTGGCGTCGTGCGCGCCGAGTCGATTTCGAACCCACTCGTCGGGGAAGTCGGGCGCGTCACCGGTCGCCATCGTCTGCGGGAGGTCGGTGTACAGCGAGACGTAGTCGAGTGCGTGCGGGAGGCGGCCGATAGACCGAACGTCGCGCTTCGCGAGGAATCCGAGTGCCCGATTCGTTATCTCGTACTCGTCGCCCACGCGTTTGATGAACCCCATCGAAGCGAGCGCTTCGACGGTAATTCGCGCCGCTCGAAGGTCGATGCCGGCACTCTCGGCGACGGCCTCGGCGGTCCCCGCGTTGGTCGTGAGTGCGTCGATGACGCCGCTCTCGCGGGCGGCCCAGAGGAGTGCGAGTGATTCGACGGAAGACTGCGACCGGTCGCGCGTCGGCATGTCCGAACCGACGGGGTCGGGAGAGAAAAAGTCGTTCCGTGCGGGGTGAGATGAGGAGTGGTGTGCGGTGAGTACCGGGATGGCGGAGCGTCGTCTGTCGCCTTACCAGGCAGACCACGCCGTGGAGGTCTGGTCGCGGGCGTAGACGCGCTTCGCGTCCTTCGCGTAGACCATGTCTCCGGGGTGGTCGAGTTTGCCGTGGCGGTACTCTGGGGCGTCGGCGCGGACGACGAGGCCTTCGATTTTGACCTCTTCGTCACCGAACGACTCGGTCTCACCGACGACGAACTCGTAGTCACCGGGCACGTTGACGGTGATACTGCGCGTGTCCTCGCGCTTGCCGTCTTTCGGATGGACGGTGACGTTCACCGCGACGTTGTCGACGACGCGGGTCCAGACCGTCTGTACGTCCTCGACGAGTGCTTCTTCGACGCGTTCGTCGGGTCCGACTTCGATGCCCGTGATGCGGACGAGTTGAATCGCTTCGGGGGTGTCGACGATGAACTCTTCGCCGAGGGCGATGTCCGCCTCTTTGGGCGCGGAGACGGTGGTCGAGACGGACGACCCGTCTTGCGAGACGACGACGTCCATGTCGATTTCGTCGGGAATCTCTACTTTCTCTTTGTGGACCTGACCGCACTCGGTACAGCGGACGGTCGAGTGACCGCCGGGTTTCAGTACCTCGTGGACGGTGGGTTCGTCGGGCGAACACGACGGACAGGGGAGAGGGACGCGTTCGCCGGCGTCGGGTAGGCTCATGCAGGCCGCTAGCCTGTCAGGCCGTAAAAAGCCGCCTTTCTCCTCGTCCGCGTGGGAGTCGGTGCCGAGGTGTGAGTATCAGCGAACCCACGACTGACGCTTTTGCCGGTGGACGACCTACTTCTCTGTCGTGGTCAGTCCCACCCGTCGCCAGTTCCTCGCCGCTGTGGGCGTCTCTGCACTCTCGGCGACCACCGGGTGTGTCTCCGGGGGCGACCACCCAACCTACGAGGGGACGTGGTCGCGGCGCGGATTCGACGACGCGCGAACCGGTTTTTCACCGGTAACCGGCCCGACAGGAAATCTCGCCGTCGCGTGGCGTGCGGACGTGTTCGACGCCTACCCGACGAGTACGCCAGTCGTCGGCGACGAGCGAGTCTACTACCTGCACACGCGCGGCGGGCAAGACGGCGAACACGAGTCGGTCGTCTCCGCGTTCGACGTCGCAACGGGTGGGGAAATCTGGCAGACCACCGTCTCGGTGGCCTCCTTCGACCAGATTGCGTATCACCACGACTCGCTCGTCGTCGCCAATAGACGACTCTACGTTCGAACGTTCGAGGGACTGCACGTGCTGACGACCGACGGTGACCTGTCGTGGACCCATCCCGTCCCCACGACTGAGCAGTCGTATCCGGTCGTCGCACCTCCGATAGTCTCCGATGGAATGGCCGTGACGGCGACGTTCGGCGACCGAACGCCACCATCGGGTATCGTCGCCGTCGACGCCGAAAACGGCCGGCCACGGTGGCGTGCAGGGTTCAACGCTCGAAAGGTTCCGTGGACACTCTCTGCCAGCGAGGGGAGGGTCTACGTCCCGTTCTTCGACGGCGACTCGGGACTCGTCGCACTGGATATCAGAACCGGGGCACAGGAGTGGTCCCTCTCGCTCCCTGTCGGTGGGCCTGTGACCATCGCAGGCGACACGATACTCGTCCCACTCGCCGGCGACCCAGAATCTATCGCGGCTATCGACCGTCGAACGTTCGAACTTCTCTGGCTGGAACCGGCGAGCAGACGGGCCGAGTCAGGACTCGCCGTCGCGGGGGGACTCGTCTACTACGTCACCGAGAGGATGCTCGTCGCGAGACGACTCGACACCGGTGAACCCGTCTGGTCGTTCGGCCCGACGCCGGTCGTCTCACTCAGTTGGACGCCAGTGGTCGCGGGGCCGAACGTGTACGTCGTCGCCGAACGGACGAACGAACCGGCGTCGCCGAACTATCTCTACGCCCTCGACCGGTCGACTGGGAGGAACCGAGGGTCCGGGCGAATTCTGGGGTCACCGGACACCGCTGGGCTGGCCGTCGTCGATGGCGCGGCCTATCTCGCACTCGGGAGGGGCGAACTGCTGTGTTTCGAATCCTGTGGGTTCGCATTCGGTGGTCGCTGTCTCGGTCAGTGAGTCGAAAACCAGTGGGTGGCGGACCGTTCTACGGTTGTGGCAGGTCGACTTCCTCGCCGTCGGCGTACACTGTCGGGTCACGGATGATACCGTCGAGGTGGAGTGGGGCGTCGGTGTCGCCGCCGATGCCCGCGTCGTCGCCGATGGCGATGTGGACCGTGCCGGCGGCCTTCTCGTCGAGGAGGACTGAGCCAACGAGTTCGGTCACACCGACGTTGGTACCGATGCCGATTTCGGCGAGGTTGAAGGCGTCTTGGCCGACTTCTTCGGCGGCAGCTTCGACCTGTTCGCGGATGTCGTCGTCCGAAATCTCGGTGACATAGCCGTCTTCGACTTCGAAGCGGAGGTCTTGGCCCTCGTCGAGGAGGCCGTGGGGCATCATCGTCCCGTCGACGACGTAGGTGCCCGTGGCGGACTCGGGGCTGAGGAAGATTTCGCCCGCGGGGAGATTGGAGAACGAGCCTGAGTCAGAGATGTCGCCCGTGTCGGCGAGCCATTCGCGGTCACCGCGGACGAACGTGATGTCCGTCCCCTTCTCGGTGGTGACGCGGACTTCGTCGGCGTCGCCGACGGCGTCGAGCATCGCCTTGCTGTGGTCGTAGATGAGGTCGTAGTCGGCGTCGAGGCCGGTGAGGAACACGTCTTCGGTGATTCCCGGAAGCGTCGCTCCGCGAGCACCGGCGTCACAGGCGGTGCCGCGGGCGCGAGTGTGGCTGAGGCTCTTCGTCGTCGGCGCGAGGAAGGCGTCGGCTTCGGCCATCGCCGCGGCGACGGGTGCCGGCGGTTCTTCGCCGTGCTGGTTCCCCGGTGGGTATCGGATGATGGATGCATCGTCCGTCACGTCGCACGCAACCTCGTAGAGCGCCTCGCCGATGCGCTGGCGTTTGTCGTCGGTGACGACGAGGAGGGATTCGTCGGGCTGGAGGTCGAGACACTGGTGGACTGCCGTCTCGCTGGCGGCGCGGAGGTCGGAGTCGTCCGTCGTCATGTGACACCCTGCGATACCTGCCGGGTTAGGCGTTCCCATCTGGCCGCCCCCGGCCGGTTCTCTGGTTCGTCTCCCCGACCATCGTGCCGGTCGTAACTTCACTCGTCTCGGAGGTAATCCAGCGACTCACTCGCCTCGTAGTTAATTTCTGGCCATTAACCATCGAAATAACTATGGTCGCCTACGGTCGTCTCTCATACCATGATACGAGTGGGTGTCAACGGCTACGGTACAATCGGAAAGCGCGTCGCCGACGCGGTCGAGGCGCAACCCGACATGGAGATTATCGGCGTAGCCAAGACGCAACCCAACTTCGAAGCGCACACTGCCGTCAAACGCGGGTACCCGATGTACGCCGCCATTCCCGAGCGGGCACCACTGTTCGCCGAGGCTGGCATCGAACTCGCTGGCGAGGTAGACGAACTCGTCGCCGAGGCAGACGTCATCGTCGACTGTACGCCCTCGGGCATCGGTGCGAAGAACCGAGAACTGTACGAGACCCACCACACGCCCGCCATCTTCCAGGGTGGCGAGGACGCCGACGTCGCCGACGTCAGTTTCAACGCACGGTCGAACTACGCCGCGGCACGCGACGCCGACTACGTCCGCGTCGTCTCGTGTAACACGACCGGTCTCTCGCGCATCATCGCGCCCCTCGAAGAGGAGTACGGTGTCGAGAAAGTTCGCGCGACGCTCGTCCGCCGTGGCGGCGACCCGGGCCAGAACTCTCGCGGCCCCATCAACGACATTCTGCCGAACCCAATCAAGGTGCCCTCGCACCACGGCCCCGACGTGAAGACCATCTTCCCCGACCTCGAAATCGACACGCTCGGCCTGAAGGTGCCGGCGACCCTGATGCACGTCCACGCCCTCAACGTCACGCTCGAAGACGACGTGACGGGTGCGCACGTCCGCCAACTGCTCGAAGGTGAAGACCGCATCTACGTCATCCCGGAGGGCCTCGGCATCGACGGCGCGGGCAAACTCAAGGACCTCGCACTCGACGCAGAACGCCCGCGCGGTGACCTCTGGGAGAACTGTGTCTGGGGCGAGTCCATCGGCGTGAACGGCCGTGACCTCTACCTCTTCCAGGCCATCCACCAGGAGTCCGACGTGATTCCCGAGAACGTCGACGCGATTCGCGCGATGTTCGAACTCGAAGACCAGAAGACGAGCATGGAACTCACCGACCGCAAACTCGGCGTCGGCATCTCCGGCGACCCTTCTGGATTCTCTGAACAGGCGCGCGCGGAGTTCGCCGACGACTAATCGGCGAATCGTCTGTTCAGCCACCCTTCTCACGTATTTCGACCACCCACTCCCTCTCGTCTCTCCTCGACCCGTGTGAGAGCATCCCTTACACGTTCTGTCGAGCGTGTCTGTCGGCCGATTCGACTACAGCGTCTCGAACGAGACGTTTCCAGTTCCCAAGTCTACGACGGCGACGTGGAACGATTCGTCCGCCCCCGGAATCGGCAGTCCACCGGGGTTGATGTGCGTCGTCTTGCCGTGATATTCGAGCGTCTTTTCGTGGGTGTGGCCGCGGAGGACGTAGTCGTAGTCCCCTGATTCGATGAGGGCGTCGACGAGACCCGATTCGGTTCCGTGGTAGACGGCTATCTCCTGTCCATCGAGTGTCAGGTGGGCGAAGTCGTCGTGGTAGGTACCAATCGACTGGACGATGCCCCGGAGTTTCCACTCGCCGTCGTTGTTGCCGCGGACTGCGTGGAACTCGAAGTCCGCGTCGAACGGCGTGGCCGAGAAGGGCGAGACGATGTCCCCGCAGTGGACGACCACGTCCACGTCTTCTGCTTCGAAGTGTGCTACCGCCGCCTCGACGTAGTCGAGGTTGTCGTGCGTATCGGAGACGACACCGAGTTTCATAACTGACACTTCGTCGGCATCGGGTTTCAACGTTGGCCGACACTTATGCCGCGGGCGCTCGCTGTCGTGTCTATGTACCTGCAGACCGATGAACTGGAGGCCGACTCGTGACCGACGACGAACACGCCGACGACACACCGAAATCGTCCGATTCAGTGATGCTCGTCCTCGCAACTGGAGATAGAGGAAGTGTCTTTGTCGGGGCTATACTCGTCGGAATTTCGGTGTTCAACGCGGCCCGGACTCTCGCGATTCGCTCGTCGGGTGCCTTTCCGAACAACGATGCCCTCGGCGCACTCTTCACGCTCTTGGTCTTCGCAGTCGGCGTCGTCTTCCTCGTGCAGGGTGCTGCCGGCCTCTTCGCGGCGGGGAGAGCAGCGACCCGATAATCGTCGGTGACACGTCTCGATAGTACGAGTGGTGTCCGTCAGACGCGTTCGACCAGCGTCGCGATTCCCTGTCCGAACCCGATACACATCGTACACAGGCCGTACCGCCCGCCGCACTCTTCGAGTTGATACGGAAGTTTGCCGAGGAGTGCCGCCCCCGTCGCGCCGAGCGGATGCCCGTGTGCGATGGCCCCGCCCCAGACGTTCGTCTTCTCCCACTCTGCACCGGTTTCGTCAAGCCATGCGCCGATGACCGACGCGAACGCTTCGTTCACCTCGAATCGGTCGATGTCGTCGATATCTAACCCGTTTTCGTCGAGTATCTCGTTCGTCGCCGGTATCGGTCCCGTGAGCATCGTTTTCGGGTCGACGCCGACGACGTGGGTGTCGACGATTCGCGCTTTCGGCTCCCATCCGTACTCCTCGCAGGCGTCGCCGGATGCGACGAGCGTCGCCGCCGCGCCGTCGACGATACCGGAGGCGTTCCCGGGATGGATGACGCCTTCGCCCTCGTCGCGGAACGCGAGCGGGAGTTTTCCAAGCGTCTCCACGTCCGTCTCCGGGCGCGGGTGTTCGTCTTGCTCGACGACGCGTGTCCCGCCGTCGCTGTCGCCGTCGACTTCGACTGGGACGACCTGTCCGTCGTACTTTCCTGCCTCGACGGCGCGTCCCCACCGTGACTGTGAGTCGACTGCAATCTGGTCCACGTCGTCTCGCGAGAGGCCCCACTGTTCGGCGATTCGCTCGGCACCTTCTCCCTGCGACGTGAGTTCGTCGTAGTGGTCGAAGTAGGTCGCAGAGACGTTCGCCGGGTCCGCGAACGTCAATCGGTCGACGGCAGAGTCCGACGCCATCGGGACGCGCGTCATATGTTCGACGCCGCCGGCGACGAGAACGTCGTGCATCTCGCCTCTGATTTGGCCCGCCGCGAAGTTGATAGCCTGCTGGCCGGACCCACACATCCGATTGAGTTGGACTCCCGGAATGTCGTCGCCCCACCCGGCGACCATCGGTGCCAGTCGCCCGATGTTCATCCCCTGTTCGCCGATGGGCGTGACGCATCCGTAGATGACGTCTTCCGGGTCTTCGCTGCCCGTGAACCCGACCCGCTCTTCCAGCGCGAGCAGCGGTTTCGCCGCGAGGTCCTGCGGGTGGACGCCGCTGAACGACCCGTTTCGCTTCCCGAAGGGCGTCCGCACGGCGTCCACGATGTACGCGTCCTGCATAGTACGGTGCTCAAGACCGCCCCTCATTATTGTTTGTGTACTATCACGCCGACGCGTGGCGTTTGGTGCGCGTCCCTCGCTCGGGGTGGGACGACTGCGAAAAAAGCGGCGCTCGGGGGCTACGCGCCGACTCAGTCCTGCTTCAGCACTTCGACGCCTGCGAGTGGCGCACCGGTCAGGGCGCGGATGTACGCGCCGCCCGCGATAGAGACGTGGCCGAAGTCGGCCTCGTCCATGCCGTACATCTCGATGGCTCGAGAGGTGTCACCGCCGCCGACGACGGAGAAGCAATCGGTCTCCGAGATGGCCTGAAGGACGCCGACGGTGCCGACGGCGAAGCGTTCGTCTTCGAACAGGCCGAGTGCGCCCTTCACGAAGACGGCCTCCGAGTCGCGGATGATGGGGTCGTACTCGTCGACGGTCATCGACCCGACGTCGAGGTACGGGCGGTCTTTCTCCGTGATGTTGGCGACGGCAATCTCACCGCGTTCGTCGTTCTCGTCTTCGTACGCGAGGTCCACGGCGAGTTTGATTTGGTCGCCGCGTTCGTCGAGCAGGGACTCGATAGTCTCGCGGTTGGCCTCCCACTGGTCGTCGAAGAAATCCATGCCGTCGAGGTCGAATCCGACGTCGTTGCCGGCGGCGCGGAGGAACAGTTCACCGGCGATGCCGCCGAGCAAGAACTGGTCGACTTTGTCGCCGAGGTTGTTCATCACGTCGATGACGTCGGTCGCTTTCGTGCCGCCGACGACCATCGTGACCTGTCCGTCGAACTCGCGGGTGGCGATAGACGAGTTCGCCTCGTACTCGGACTCCATGACGCGCCCGGCGTACGCGGGTAGTTCGAGCGCGAACCCGACGAGCGAGGCGTGCGACCGGTGGGCCGCCGAGTAGGCGTCGTTGATGTACGCGTCGAAGTGCGGCGCGAGCGTCTGGACGAACTCGGTATCTGCTTTGACTTCAGGGTCTTCTTCGGGGAGTTCCTCGTCGCACATGCGTGTGTTTTCGAGGAGAAGAATCTCGCCCGCGTCGAGCGATTCGATGGCGTCGATGGCCTCGTCGCCGTAGGTGTCGGCGACGAACTGCACGTCGCGGCCGACGTGGTCGGCGAGGATGGCGGCGTGCTGTTCGAGCGAGACGAAGTCGTCGCCGCCGGGGCGACCCTGGTGAGCCATCAAGATGACTTTGTCCCCACGCTCGGCGAGTTCCTTCACCGTCGTCGCGTGGCGGTCGAACCGACGATTGTCCTGTACTTCGCCGTCTTCGACGGGGGAGTTGAGGTCGAGACGGACGAGGACGCGCTGTTCGGGTTCGAGGTCGTCGAGGGTCTTGAACGTCATCACGCGAGGGAAGGGTGGCGAGTCACTTAGTCGTGGGCAAAACGAGCGAGAACCGCCTCACTGTTCGGTGAGTTCCAGCGTCACTGTCGGCTCGGCGACGTATCGACGGCCACCGTCGCGTTCGGCCACGACGATTCGGGCTCCCACCGTGAGTTCCGTCGGCAACTCGTCGTCCGGCAAGAGAAAATGCAGTGGGAACTGGGAAAACTCGGCCTCGCCGAACTCGTCGATTCGGAGAACCGCCGCGTTGCTGTGTCCGTCCTCGACGAACGTGAACGGCGGAAACTCGGTCGTCCCCGGTTTCCGCACGTACAGGTTGGGATGCATGTCGGGAGAACTCGTCGTGAACGCGTACCGGACCGAGTCGAACGCCAGTCGGTCGCCTCGTCCGACGTGGACAGTGAACGGAGCCACGTCGCCAAGAGACGCGTCGTCCGCGGTATCGACTGTGGTGGCGCTGAACTCGACGAGACGCTCGTCGTCGCGGCGGTAGACGAGGGACGGCTGGCCCCGCATTTCTCCCGTTTCGGGGTCAGAAAGTGGTGTCGGTGAGGATGTGGTCGGCGCAGCACACCCGGTAAGGGGGACGACTGTCGCAGCCAGCGTGGTGAGGAGTTGTCGACGGCGCATCATTTGAGACTCACGCGCCTCCGGTATCGACTTTGCGCTGGCCGTCTGCACGAACAGGAGGTCAGCCCACCGATGGTGCGGCGGACGTGGAGACGAGGCGCGATTACTGGTGCGTGATGAAGTGTGCGACGTCGAGCATCCGGTTGGAGAACCCGTACTCGTTGTCGTACCACGTCAGAATCTTGTAGAGGCCGCCGTCGTTGACCTGATTCGTCGTGTTGAGGTCGACGGTGCTGGAGAACGGCAGGCCGAGGATGTCACGCGACGTGACTTCGTCGTCGGTGTAGCCGAGGACGCCCGCCAGCGGTCCGGAGTCGGCAGCGGCGCGGAAGGCGTCGTTGATTTCGTCGACAGACGGCTTGTCTTCGAGTCGAACGACGAGTTCGGTGAGCGACCCGTTGACGACGGGGACGCGAATCGCCATCCCGTCGAGTTTGCCGTCGAGTTGGGGCAAAATATCGGTCGTCGCCTGTGCGGCACCCGTCGTCGTCGGGACGATGTTCTCGGCGGCGGCGCGGCCACGGCGCTGTTTCGAGTGGGGGCCGTCGATGAGGTTCTGGCTTCCCGTGTAGGCGTGAACCGTCGTCAGGAGGCCGTTCTCGATGCCGAACTCGTCGTCGAGGACTTTCGCCACTGGCGTGACGGAGTTCGTCGTACAGGAGGCGTTCGAGACGATGTCTTCGCCCTCGTACTCGTCGTGGTTGACACCGTAGACGATTTGCTTGACCGGTTCGTCGCCCTTCGGCGGTGCGGAGATGACGACTTTGTCCGCGCCCGCGTCAAGGTGGGCCGAGGCGTCTTCCTTCGTCCGGAAGATACCCGTACACTCGAGTGCCACGTCGACGTCGAGTTCGCCCCACGGCAGTTCTGCCGGGGACTGGACGTTGTACAGTCCGACCGACGTCCCTTCGATGGTCAGGGCGTCACCGTCGCGTTCGACGCCGTCGAGGCGACCCATGACGGAGTCGTACTTCGCCAGATACGCCATGTCGTCGAAGTCCATGACGTCGTTGATGGCGACCAGTTCGGCCTTGGGATTGTCGAGGACGGCACGGAAGATGTTCCGACCGATTCGGCCGAATCCGTTGAGTGCCACCCGCACCACGTCCGACTCGTCCACGTTCTCGCCCGCGCTGAGGTAGGATTTTTCACTCATGTTCGAGTAGTATCCACATGAATATCCCTCAGCCAACAGTATATCTGTTTCGGTAAATCCGATTGAATCGAACGTTACCTTTCATCACCAATCAAAAACACTTCAGAAACGCTCACAATCAGTCATACATACACCACGACTGCCAGACCGAGAGTCAGCGTGTAGAAGGGTTCTCACGGCCAAATCATGCCGATTCACTGCCAGATGACTGTCACAGGCAGAAACGTTTTATCCTCCGATTTCATAGCGGCCCCCATGGTCAGAGACGACCGCGACGACCCGTTCGACAACATCTTCGATGAAATCGAACGGATGATGAACGACATGACCGGAGGAGACGCTGGATTCGCCTCCGAAACCCACATCGACGTGTACGATGAGGGTTCTACACTCCGACTCGTCGCGGACCTTCCAGGCGTCGACAAAGACGCTATCGACCTCAAGTGCGATGGAGAGACGCTGACTATCAGCGCCGCCGGTGACCGCCGCGAGTTCGACGAACGTATCCGCCTCCCGGCACGCGTCGACGAACACTCCGCGAAGGCCACCTTCAACAACGGCGTCCTGCAAGTCACGTTCGACCGCGCTGAGGATTCTGCCGCCATCGACGTCGAGTAACCGGCGACCGAGACGGCAGCGTTACGAGTTTTTCGCGACCCGTTCGACCAGCGCTGCCAGTCTGTCGAAGAAGTCGTCGTCGTACTTCGCGTCGTCGTCGATGGTCGGGCGGGCGTTCGTCTCCGAGACGACGACCCGCCCGTTCGATTCGAGGAGGTCCACGCCGAGGTAGCGGATGCCGAGTTCGTCGGCCACGGTTTCGGCGATACGTCGGTGTCGGTCCGGCAGGTCGACACCGACTGCGTCGGCCCCGCGGTGGACGTTGTGTTTCCATCGCCCGTCCGCCCGTGCGCGGTCGGAGAGGCGTCGTTCGACCGCACCGACGACAGTTCCGTCGACGACCATCGCCCGGTAGTCACGCGCGTCAGGGAGCCACTCTTGGACGAGATAGGACTTATCGCCGGTCGCCCGGTAGTCGTGGACGAGGTTCAGGTGGTCGACGAGACCCGACAGTGAATCCGGGTCGTGCGCCTTCGCGATACCGACGCCGCGAGTCGTCGAGTTCGGCTTGACGACGACTGGGTAGTCGAGGCCCGCCTGCTCGACGGCGTCCATGAGTGCTGCGTCGTCAGTCGGATTCGAGACGTAGACGCTCTCGATGACTGGGATGTCCGCCCGCGAGAGCGCTGCGACGACACCCGCCTTGTTCCGCGACGTGAGAACATCATCGCGTGTGTTCACCCACGGAATGTCGTGGCGTGCGGCGACGACGCCACCTTCCATCGTTCGCGAGGGATAGACGAATCCTACGTCGAACTCGTCGGTCGGCGGCGTCGACAGGTCGAGGGCGAACTGTTTGGCGCGGAGGTGCTCGACGTCGATGCCACGTGCGGCGAGCGGGTCGCGCATTCGCTCGAACGTCTCGCTACTGGTCGTCACCGCCAACCGAAGCATACGCTACGTGGAGTGTCGCTGGTGCAAAAGTGAGGTGGTTCGCGCGAACTGACGTGCGACGTTACGCGACGAGCAGTTCTTCGCCGCGGTCGACCACGATGCGGCACGGCGGCGACATCTTGTTGTAGGCACGGCGGAAGGCGTCCTTCGCGATTTCCGCGTCCTCGACGTCGCAGTAGATGGTAAAGACCGTCTCGCCCTTGGGGATGCGTGCGGCGGTGCCGACGACCTTCCCGAACGACTGGCGCATTCCGTCAGAGACACGGTCTGCACCTGCACCGGTCGCCTGCTTGTTCTCGCGGATGACGTGGTGCGGGAACTTGCGCAGGATCATCTTGTACTGCTTCTCGCCAGCGTTCTTGAGCATGAGACGGTTGGCGGAGAGGCGCGCGGATTCGAGCGAACCGTGGCGAATCTGGACGTCCTCTTCGACCTTCAGGGAGATCTGGACAGGGTAGTCCTCGGGGTCCGCCTGCAGGTCGCCCATGTTGTGCTGTGCGATCTTGGAACCGGGAATTCCCGTGATGTACTCGCGTCGCGTGTACGCCGGGTTCTTGATTTCCCGGTACATAGAGGCGGGTTTGTCTGACATGGTTACTTGTGAAACCGAAGGGTCAGGCGGGCTAAAAACGCTTCGAAGCTTCATTCAGCCAACGGGCCGTGTGAGCGACTCACACGACTGGCGTCGCCGGATGCCGAACTCGCGTGCCCCTCGATACCGATGAACAGTCTTATCAGATATCTTCACATCGACGTAGACGATGTTGCTCGTCTGCGATACGATGGTCTCTGACGGACCGTCGTACTTCACCGACGCACTCGCCGACCTCGCACTCGACGGCCGCGACGGGGTTGTTCACTCACTCCCCGGCGACGGTCTCCCGACGCTCTCGGACGTCGATGCCGTCATCGTCACCGGGAGTACCGCGGGCGTCTACGAGGCCGACGAGCGTCCGTGGATAGCCGATGGTCGCCGACTCGTCCGCGAACTCGTCGCACGCGAGATTCCGACGCTCGGCGTCTGCTTCGGCCACCAACTCGTCAACGACGCACTCGGTGGGACCGTCGATGCGGGCCACCAGAAACGCGGTATCGTCGAGGTCGAACTCGACGACGACCCGGTTTTCGAGGGCGTCTCAGGCAAGATTCCGATGGTCCACGGCGACTACGTCGTCTCGCCCGGCGACCGGATGGAGACGATTGCCTCGGCCGACTACTACGACCACCTCGCCACGCGCCACGAGTCTGCGCCCGTCTGGACAGTCCAGTACCACCCTGAGTTCACCGGGACGCTACTCGACCGCATCACCGACGACTTCGGGTGGCCGGACGAGGAGGACCACAACGATTTCGACGACGTGACGGCCGCGAAGACAGTGGAGAACTTCGCGTCGCTCGCGGGTCTCGACTGATTACTCGTCTACCGCCGGGTCGTCGCTCTCGCTTGCTCCGCTGGTATCGCTTTCTCCGCTGTTCTCGTCTTTCTCCCCGTCGTCCTCGGCAGAGTCGTCATCGACTGGTGGCGCGCCCGTCTCCGGGTCGAGAGCGACGAATTCGAGGCCTTCCCGGTCGAGTAAGTCTGCTGCTCTGTCGGTAATCGACGGCGCGACGAGGATGCCACGGACCGGTTCGTCGTCGCCGAACTCCCGGTGGAGGGCGTCCACGTACCGGCGGAGTTGACTCGCCGCAGAGGGGCCGACCCGCCGTCGCTTCAACTCCACGACGACGGGTACCCCGTCCGCATCTTCGCCGAAGATGTCGATTGGTCCCGCGTCGCTCTGTCGCTCGGTTTCGAGGGGTTCGAAACCGGACTCGAGAATCGACGGGTTCGCGAGGATGTGCTGTCGCAAGTCCTCTTCACTCCCGGTGAGTTCCAAATCGCTTCGGTCGTTCACCCCGTAGGCAGAACACTGGTCGACCCGTTCGAAGTGCACGTCGAGTCGTTCGTCCGGGTTCGACCTGCTACTTCGGAGACGGAGGCGTCCGTCGCGGATGCTGGCGGTGTGGGTACACCCCGGCGGTTGCCAGTTGACGGGCGTTCGCTTCTCGTCGGTGTGGACGAGGATGGAGCCGTCGGGTTTCAGAATCACCAGTCGGTCACCGGGGCCGAGTTCGCTCGTCGCGCGGCCATCGTAGTCCACGGTACACCGTCCGAACACGGTAATCATGTCCTCGCGCTCGAAGGCCGCTTCGAGGTGGACGAGGGCGTCGCGGTGCGTCGGCCGGTGGAGTGTGTTCACCGTCATCCGGGTGTCGCCCCGCGATTCGGGGTCACCGGACATAAGCCCCGCGTCGTATTCGGGATATTCCGGTCTGCTGGCACGCTTATGCCCTCTCCATGCGTATATTTACCATGGCCCCTGAATACCCCGAAAGCAACCGAGTCGGGATGTCCGCCGACGAAATCGACCAACTGCTCGTAGAACGCGGCGTCGGCGTCCTCTCTCTCGCTGACGATAGCGTCGCGTACGGGATTCCGCTCTCGTTCGGGTACGACGCCGAGATGAATCGGCTCTACTTCGTCTTCCTCCGACCCGGTGAAACGTCGCGGAAGGTCGACTTCGCAGAGCAAACGTCTCGGGCGAGTTTCACTGTCTGGGACTGCCCGTCGCGCTACGAGTGGAAGAGCGTCGTCGTCGAAGGCGAACTGCACCCAATCGCAGACGACGAGTGGTCACGCGTCAACGATGTCCTCGCCGACAACGCGTGGTACCCGAGTCTCTTCTCGGAGACCGAACCCATGCAGGATATGCTCGGGTGGGAACTCCGCATCGACCACCGCTCTGGCCTCCAGCGAAGCGGTGCGTGACCATCGCGTCTGCGCGACTCGAATGCACGGGCGCGATTCCTCTGTTATCTCCTCTTTCGTCGGTTCACCAGTGAAGCGCTCGAAGTGGCGGGTTCTCGGAATCATCGCCGTGTCCGAGTTGTTCGCGATGTCGCTGTGGTTCAGCGCCAGCGCCGTCGCCCCACAACTCGCCGTGGCGTGGGGGCTTTCACTCGAACAGGCGGCGTGGTTGACGACTGCGGTCCAACTCGGGTTCGTCGTCGGCGCACTCGCGTCTGCCGTCCTCACGCTCTCTGACCTCGTTCCCCCACGCTACCTCCTTGCTGGGTCTGCGCTCGTCGGCGCTGCTGCGACGGTGACGCTCGGCACCGTCGTCCAGTCAGCGTCTGTCGCACTCGGACTTAGATTTCTCACGGGTGTCGCGCTCGCAGGCGTCTACCCACCGGGGATGAAACTCGTCGCGGGATGGTTCCGCGAAGAACGAGGGCTGGCTATCGGGACGCTCATCGGTGCGCTCACTGTCGGGTCCGCACTCCCCCACTTACTCCGGGCCGTCGGCGGTATCGACCGTCCACGACTCGTTCTCCTCGGTGCAGCGGCACTGGCGACGGTCGGTGCTCTCACCGTCCTGTGGGTGCGTCCCGGGCCGTACCAATCACCGGCGGCCCCCTTCGACCCCGCGGCGGTTCGACGCATACTCCGTGACCCACCGACGCTCCTCGCTAACACGGGGTACTTCGGCCACATGTGGGAACTCTACGCCGTCTGGACGTGGCTTCCGCTGTTCCTCACGCTCGCGTACGACGCCTCCGACCATCCACTTGCGACCCCAGAAGCCGCCGCGTTGACCGCGTTCGGAGCCATCGCCATCGGTGGTGTCGGAGCGCTCGTCGCCGGACGTGCCGCCGACCTCTGGGGCCGAACGACCGTTACCGCCGCGAGTATGGTCGTGAGCGGCATCGCAAGCCTCCTCGCGGGTCTCGTCTTCGGTGCGTCACCGCTCGTCGTCGTCCCCTTCGTCCTCGGATGGGGGTTCGCTATCGTCGCCGACTCGGCGCAGTTCTCCGCGGCAGTCTCCGAACTTGCAGACCCGAGTTATCTGGGCACGGCGCTCACACTCCAGACGGCCTTCGGGTTCTTGCTGACCGTCGTCTCGATTCAACTCACGCCCATCGTTGCCGACATCGTAGGATGGCAGTGGGCGTTCGCCCCACTTGCACTCGGGCCTGCGGTTGGGACGCTCGCTATGTGGCGACTTCGGCGACACCCCGGCGCAGCGAAGTTAGCCGGCGGACGCGGGTGAGACGGGGACTGTTCGCTGCTGATTCGACTTCAGACGACACTCCCCACACCCGGACTCTCTCACTGACGGTATCGTTATCCAGTATCCGGGCGTATCCGTACACTATCGAATGCGCCGGATGACGCTCGACGAAGGACGGAAACTCGCGACGGCAGTGCGAACGCCGAACCCGTCACTGTCCGCTGTTCGTCCCGACCCGTCACCGGCGATTCTCGATCTCGTCGAGAGACCATTTCGCGACGTCGCCGACGCGCACGAACGACTGTCGGCCCTCGAAGCACTGCTCTACGAGCGTGAAGACCGCCGCGCCGCGTTCTTGACTATCTACGCCCGCGTGACCGCCGAAGTCCACGATGGACTCGCGCACGACACGTTCGACGACCCGGCGTGGGTCGCCGAGTACCTCGTCACCTTCGCCGACCACTACCGGCGGGCGTTCCACGCGTTCGAGCGTGGCGTGTTCGACGAGGTACCCGACCCGTGGCGTCTCTCGTTCGAAACGTCGCTCCGTGGTGACGCCCTCGTGACACAGGACGTTCTCCTCGGCATCAACGCACACGTGAACTACGACCTGGCGTTGGCACTCTCGGAAGTCGGTATCGACCCCGACAGACGACGCAAGTACGCCGACCACAGACGTATCAATCACGTCTTGCGCAGTCTCGTCGACGACGAACAGGACCTCATCGCCGCGCGCTACGCCGACGGCGTGGCCGACATCGACGACTCACTCGGCCGACTCGACGAGACGCTCTCGTTCCTGACGCTACGCGAAGGGCGACGGAACGCGTGGCGTGGTGCAGTCGTCCTCACCGATGGCCGATACGGCCCCATCAAACGCGCAGTTCGGTGGTATCTCAACAGTCTCTCGATGGGTGCGGGCCACTTCATCCTCGCACCGACGGCGAACACTGCGGTCCGGCATCGACTGGAACGACTCGAAGACGGCGACGACGGCCCATAGTCGGGGCGAGGGTGCGACGCGCCAGACGGACTGTCTACGAGGAGTATATAAACCACCCCAGATAGCGCGGTGCTGGATACCTCCGGATACCGTCCGTCTATTGTAGTATGAACTCGTCCACGACACTCGCCGCAAATGGGATTGGAGGCTTCGACTCGCAGCACCAGGACGTCGCCGACACGTCCGTCGTCCTCTCTGCTCTCAGCGACGACGACAACCGACGTATCCTCGCCGCGTGTGACGACGCCCCCCGGACCGCACAGGAGTGCGCCGAGGTGTGCGACATCCCTCTGTCGAGCGTCTACCGCAAACTCAGCCAACTCTCCGAGGCATCGCTCCTCGACGAGGGGCGTCGAATCCAGACGTCGGCCCACCACCCACGAGAGTTCTCGACGCGCTTCGACACGCTCTCGTTCTCGTTCGGTGACTCCGGCGTGTCGGTGGACTTCCGACAGGTCGCGACTGACGGCGGCGAAGAGACGAAGGAGCGCTGAGGGCGATGTCCGTCCAACGCCCCTCCGGACGAGACTTCGGAGAGTTGTTCGTCGAACTCACCGGCCAGACGACGCTGACCGAACTCCAAGACGCCGTCGCGAGCGTCGTCACCGAACTCCGAACAGAAGATATCGAGATGATGGAGGACATCGCGTCGACAGTCCTCGAGACCGGAATGGAAGACGCACTCGAATCCCCAGAGGTAGACTAATGATGGCTGGAACAACGGCAGACGAGTTCGAGTTCGAATGTCCACAGTGTAGCGAACAGTTCGAAGTCAACGACGGGATGCGTGAGGCACTCCTCGAACGCGGGTGCCCAGTCTGTACGTCGGCGGTTACAGAGACTGCGTTCTCTTCACTGTCGTCGCGTTGAACATCGCTCTCTCGGGTCTCTCTCTTCTCTTTACTGTCGTCTCGTATCGGTCTGTTTCCGAAACAGTAGGCTACATATACGAGTGCTATCTCTACTATCAATAACGATGACCGACACGAGAGACTACACCTTCGTCTGCCCGGAGTGTGCGGAGTCTATGGTGGTCAACGCTCCCATGCGTGACGCACTCATCGACAACGGGTGTGTCATCTGTGGGTCGTCCGTCTCCGACCAGTCGTTCTCTCACGCCTGACCCGTCGTCCTGCTTCTGTTCCCCGTTCTGGCCGTCTCGAAGTTGTTTCCGAACGATACAGGCCGTCTGGCCGGTGATATCTGCGTCCAGTCCGGCCACGATGCGAGAAGTAACAATGATTACGTCCCCCGCGAGTCTGGGCATACGAACCAATGTCTCTGGACCAACAGACCGACCTCTCGTTTGACGACATCGCGGAGGTCCTGGCGCGCCACGAGACGGGTGTGTTGTCGCTCGCGAAGGACGATGAACCCTATGCAATCCCCATCTCCTACGGCTACGACCCCGACGGTGGCCAGTTCTACGTCCGACTCGTCTCGACGCCAGAAAGCGAAAAACGTCAGTTCCTCACCTCCTCCCCGCGCGCTCGCCTCGTCGTCCACGAATCGAACGGTAAAATCTACCGGAGCGTCATCGCGGAGGGCGACCTCGAACGGGTCGACCCGAGCGAGATGACGGTCGAACGAATCGTGCAGTACGGGAAAGCCAAACGACCGCTGTTCGAGATTTGGGGCGAGACGAAGCGTGACCTCGACATCCAACTCTTCGAACTCGACCCGGACAACCTTGGCGGGCGGGAAGTCCGCGTCGACCCCGAAGAGGACGCCGCATGAACGGTCGTCTCGGCGCTGAACCTGCTTTCGAACACCGACTGCGGACGCCATCGACGACCACCTCCTCGGTCGAAATCACACCGCGCCAAATCGAGTAACATACCGATGTCTGCTGGGATTCGCGCAACCGTCGAATTCGACTCGCCGTCCGTCTGTCAAATCGCGTCGATTGCCTACTCGACGGAGTCAGTCGTCAACTCCGTCTCGACGAGTGTCGCACCGACGCCCGAGTCTGTGAGTGTCACCGAGTTCGTCGTCGACACCGAGGACACACCCGAAGATATCGCGCTCGAGCCCATCTTCTCGTACGGGAACAAGCACCTCTTTCGAATCTCTCACGATGGGGGCGTGAACTGTCCGTGCGAGTGTCTCGGCGAGTTCGGGTGTCCAATCGACCGCTACTTCACACAGCGTGGGACGCTGACCCTCGTCTTCCACGCGGCAGACTACGAACAACTCCAGGGCGTCATCGGGGAACTTCGCGAGCGATTCCCCGAGGTGGACATCAAACGACTCGTCAGATCTCCGACGGGTGACGCACCCGAAGACAACGTCTTCGTCGACCGGGGGAAACTCACCACGCGGCAACTCGAAGTCCTCCAGACCGCCTACGAGATGGGCTACTTCGAACGTCCGCGACGCGCGAACGCGACCGAAGTGGCGGCCGCGCTCGACATCAGTCAATCGACGTTTTCGGAACACCTCGCGGCTGCACAGACGAAACTTCTCGGCGACGTTCTCGAAGAAGGATAGCGGCCGTGTTCGACGGGAGTATATAAACGTCCCCGGATATCGTGGTTGTCCGTTGGTCTACCTACGGTGACTCTATTGAAGTATGAGTCAGGCATCGCTTCCATCGTCCGTTCGCTCTCACACTCGCAGTTCTTCCGACGAGTTCGTCGTCGACGACCAAGACCGGATGGACGTCCTCTTCGACGCACTCGACGACGAAAACTGCCGGTGCATCCTCGAAGCGACTGACGGAACTGCGCTGTCTGCGAGCGAAATCGCCGAGTCGTGTGACCTTCCGCTTTCGACTACCTACCGGAAACTCGACCCACTCGCCGAAGCGGGTCTCCTCTCGAAGCGACTCCGTATCTCACGGGCCGGAAAGCACACGGCCGAATACGAACGCGCTGTCGACGACGTGACCGTCTCCGTCTCGCCGTCCGGGTTAGAAGTACGTGTCACTCCCCGCGACGTCGCGCAGGAATCGACCGTTACTGCCTGAACTGGGACTCTACTCTTCCGGCGACTGTGTTGGTGAGCGACTGCGTTGGTGGCGTTTGCGCTCGGGTTTCTTTTCGTCTGTACCGGTTCGAGGAGATGAACGGGTTCCGCCTCCCGGATTTGAACCGAGCGAAGACTCGCTCTGCTCGTCTTCTCGGGTTCAAATCCGGTCGGGTCGCATTCTGGATTTCACCGCGACTCGCGTCGCTCGTCGGGTTGAAATCACAGAAGTGCCGCCTCCCGGATTTGAACCGGGGACAGCTCGATCTTCAGTCGAGTGCTCTCCCAGTCTGAGCTAAGGCGGCGCAACTCGGTAGAGGTGCAGGGGAGAAAAAACGATTTCGGATTCCCGCGCTAGACCTCGTCGCGTTCGGGTCGCTCCCACCCGGTAACTTCACTCGGGATGAGTTCGCCGTTGACGTTCCAGTCCCGCGGACGGAACGCGATCGCGGCGATGGTCGCGTAGAATCCTGCCACGATTGCGACGACCACGGGGCCGGGAATGCCGCCGATGCCCGCGTTGGCGACGAGACTCGTGTGGTCCGTGTACGTCGTCAACTGGATAATCCACGCGACGAGCATCACGAGGAACAGTGGGAGATATACCCGCCGGAGTCGGTGGGCGACCGCCTCTTCGAACGGTATCTTCATGTTCGGCGTGCGGTAGTCACCACCCAGTTTCTGTCGCCAGTTCTCGTCGACGACGCCGCCCGCTGGGTCCAGTGCGTACGCGAACACGTTCTGTTGAAACATCCGAACGCGGGACCGCCAGATGTCGTACGCACGGAACCGACGAGACTCGATTCCGAGGAAGATACTCAGCGTCACGAGACCGAGCAAGATGATGTAGTGCGGGTGCGACTGTGCGGAAAACGACCACGTGAGGATCCCGGCCATCAACGTAATCGCCCAGTTGCTCGTCCGGTCGAGTCGCTCTCGCCAGGACTTCATCCGGTGTATCTCTCCGCGGTACAGGTGGGCGAACGACGAACCCGGACCCATCGTCTCGTCGAAGAGGTCCGCACCGATGTGGGAATCGGGTGGTTTCGGGTGGGATTCTCGCTCCCTCTCGGCAGTCATTGTTGTTCATTTGATGCACAACTGCGGAGACGTATGAAGGTTCTGGCTGCTCAGAGTCATTGTTTGACATGGAGAATTGTGTTAGTCTGCAATTCTGGTTTGGCAGAGATAGTGCGGCCGCTCGGTGTGTAGAAAATAATTCTCAAAAGTCGATGCGTCTGCGGTTACGAGTCAGTCCTGAGTTAGAGGCGCTTGACGTTCGTCGCGCGCGGGCCCTTGGGGGCGTCTTCGATGTCGAACTCTACTTCCTGACCCTCTTCGAGGTCCGGGCCGCCAACGTCTTCCATGTGGAAGAACACGTCATCGTCCGCGTCGTCAGTAGAAATGAAACCGTAACCGCCAGTGTCGTTGAAGAAGTCAACCTTACCTTTCGCCATTGCCTTTGTACAACGGCCCTGTGGACGGTTAACCCTTCCGCATACCCCTATCGTATCCGACTATTCACTAGCTAGCGCCGACATGCACCGCTCTCGATGGGTGAAAAACGGAAGAAAGTTCGTCAGTGTGTGAAGTTACCGGCGGTGAACGAAGACCTGCTTAGAGGCGGGTGACGTTCGTCGCGCGGGGACCCTTGGGGGCCTGTTCGATGTCGAATTCGATCTCCTGACCCTCTTCGAGGTCCGGGCCGCCAACGTCTTCCATGTGGAAGAACACGTCGTCGTCCGCGTCGTCAGTAGAAATGAAACCGTAACCGCCAGTGTCGTTGAAGAAATCAACTTTACCTTTCGCCATTGCCTTTGGATTCAACCACGTCGGACGTATAAGTCTTGTGAAGCTAGGAACGAGGACCGAAATTGGTGCACCACCGTGCTCTCGTCGGTGTCTTGTTCTCGTTCGGGTGATCCAGTAACTACCGTAACCGTCCGATGGCGACCGTTCAGATACGACTCAAATCGAGTTTTACACGACGCGAACCGGCACGTCTGTGCGACCAACGACACGCTTCGTCGTCGACCCGAGGAGTGGTTTGTCCGGGTCTCGCTGCCCGCGTTTTCCCATCACGATGAGGTCGATGCCCTCTTCGTCGGCGTACTCGATTATCTCATCTTCTGGAATTCCAGACCGAACGACGACGGTACACTCGACGTTTGCTTCTGTGGCGAGTGCTTGGACCTTCTCTGCGAATTTTCGCCCCTTCTTCGTCAGTCGGCCTTTGGTCTCGGCGATGTCGCTCGGAACGGCCACGTAATCGACGTCGCCCATGTCCATCACGTACATCACGTGAATCGTCGCGTCGTTTTCTCGTGCGACGCGAACCGCTTGCCGTGCCGCTCGCATCGCTGCCTTGCTTCCGTCTGTCGGTACCAGTATCGCGTCGATGTGTGTCTCTTCTTCGTGTGCCATACGTTCGGGTACGGCATCACAGACAATGAATTGACACTAACGTTCTTCCGAAGCGAGAACTGCCGCGACAGTGACAGAAGACTCCGGTTGGGTCTCCGCACGGTTCGACACGCACACAAAAACTGCCACGAGAGTTAGCGACGGAGAAGCCTTCCCACCGGCGTCGTTTTGATGGACGAATCAGTCGTCATCGTCGTCGTCACCCCGCTTGCTTCGCCCCTTTCCTTTTTTCTTGCCCGAGTTGCCGCTGCCCTTGTCCTTGCCTTTGGCTTTGCCGTTCCCTTTTTTCTCCTCGTCTTTGTCTTCGTCTTCATCCTCGTCGTCGTCCCTCTCTTTCTCTTCGTCCCGGCTCTCTTGCCACTCTTCACGCTTCTCTTTCCGCTCTTCACGTGCCTCGTCGCGTTCTTCCTTCCAGTCGTCGTCACCGTCGTCTCGGCTCTCTTGCCACTCGTCGCGCTTTTCTTTCCACTCCTCACGGGCCTCGTCACGCTTGTCTTTCCAGTCAGATTCGTCCTTCTTCTGGTCGTCTCTCTTGTCGTCGTCTTCTTCGTTTTCTTCTTCTTCCTGTGGGGTCTCTTCTTCGGGTGTCTCTGTCGGGTCTGGCGTCTCTGGCGTCTGTTCAGGTTCCTCGACAGTCTCACAGGTTATCGTGACCGGTTCTTCGAGGTTCAGCGGTTCTCGCGTCAGACTGTTCCACCCGCCGGTGAGGACGTACCACCCGCTGATGAGACCGGAGAAATACTCGCCGTAGAGCGCGGCGGCGGTGTTGTACGCCGGGTAGATGGCGAACGAAAACTCTCCGGAAAGGTAACCGAGGACGCCGCCATCCGTACGGCCACCATCCCACGTCCAGTCGATGGTGTGTTCGCTTCCGCTTACGTCCCACCGGTCGTAGTTCGACACCGCCTGTTCCCCCGTGTCGGGATAGGTGTACAGGTCATCTTTCACGAGCCACGTTGCGCCGCTGGGGACGCCCGTGAGTCGCCACGTGACAGCACTGCCGTCGCCCGGCCCACCGTGGAGAACGACGAGACTGATTCCGTTCGGGCCATCGTAGAGGAACATCAGTGACTCCTGTTCTTCCAAGAGGTACGAGAGCCCAACCGACTCGTAGTATGGACCCTCCCCAGGGTCTGTGGCCCCGTTGTCGCCACCGTACTGGTCCGGAATCCGAAGGTCGTAGAGTTCCGTGGCGGGTGTGTCACCCGTGAGCAACGAGATTTCGTATTCACGACTCCCCTGTGTCACGCGGTACACCTTCGTCGCCTCACCGTCGCCCTGATTTGCGGCGACCTGTCCGCCGAGTGCACTCGCGAGGAAGAATCCACCAGTCAATTTGAGTGCAGAGCGTCTACCAAGCGGAAGTCCGCTGTCGGAATCTGAAGGACCTGTCATCAGGCTCATTTGACAAATAACACGTATTGTTATGTGTCGCTTACGAGAGCTTCTGCTCCCATTAAGTACAGTTTCGGAGGCTGTTGAGCCACATCTCGGTGGACGCAAAATTGCACATCGAAGACACTCTTCGGCAGAGTCAGAGGAGTGTCACCTCCCGGGTTCAAACCGGTCGCGAGCAGTTTCACTGCTCACGTTGTTCGCAGGAAAATGCCGCCTCCCGGATTTGAACCGGGGACAGCTCGATCTTCAGTCGAGTGCTCTCCCAGTCTGAGCTAAGGCGGCTTGCACTCTTCCGAAGCCGGAGGGGACGAAAAAGACTTTCGAATCGCCCGTCGGCGGTGGGTCAGCGCCGCCGCCCCTCAGTCGCACTCGCTCGCGCCCGCTCGGCCCGTTTGCGGATGCCCTTGAGCATCTTCCGCTCCATGGCGAATTGCACGGGTTCCACGACGAGTCGGTTGACCAAACGCTCTCGAAGAGTCGTCGAACGTCCGCGGAACCGAACGACGAGCCTCGTCGAACCCGGTGAGAGTTCGTGCAACGCGAACGTCCACGTCGCCGGACTCGCGCCCGTCTCCCACCCCGGGGCGCTCAACACGAGCGACCGGCCAGGGTCGATGACCGCCACGCGGAACGTCAGCGCGTTCGTCCCCAGCGGGCCGAGTCGAATCGCGTCGCCGACGCGGAGATGGTGATGACTCGGTTGGGTGGGGTCGGCGTCGTGAGTCTGTAACCCGAAGAAGCTCTCCAATCGTTCGTAACTGTAGAAGCCACCGCGGCCCTGACCCAACTGCACCAACCACGGCCAGACGGCCCGTGACGGCGCTGCGATGGTGATTGCCCGCGTCGACTCTACGTCTGCGTCCTCGACGAAGTCGTCGCCCGGAAGTGCGCCCGTCGCCTCGGTGTCGGTCGTTCCCCAGCGCCTGTGCCACGGGCGGAGCGCGAGGAGGTACACGCCGGTGAGCGCCACCCCCACGAGTCCGAGAGCCCGCCCAGATGCCCGGAGTAGTCGTTTCGTGCCCATGTGCCTCTCACTTCTCGGCTGGTGGTAGACAAGGGGGGATGATAACGCTACCTGCCGGTTTGTAATCTGTTGCTGATGTACCAGAGGAGACCCCCGAGTACCGCTCCGAGAACGTTCGCGCCCGCGTCGGCGATGCTGAACGACCGATACGGAAGCGTCGCCTGTACGAGTTCGATTCCCGCGCCGTAGGCACTGGCGACGACGATAACGTGGCCAATTTCTGTCCCCCGCTGTGCCCGACTGGCGAGTGCAAGACCGAACCCCAGCACTGCGTATCCGACCCCGTGGACCCACTTGTCGAGTCCGACGAGTCCGAGCGGTCCGCTCGGTGTGAGACCCCCCGGTGGTGTCGGGACCACCGAGGCGACGAGGACGACGAGTGCGTACCCGAGGACGACGAGGGTCGCCCGTGGGTTGTCGCGGAGGCGAGTCGTGAGAGTCACTGGACGGGAGTGGGTGCGGTTTGGGCTAAAAAGGTTCGTGTGGTGGGTGTGGGGAGTGAGAGGCATCGTGCGGATTCGAACCGGACCGAGACTCGCTTCGCTCGCCTCGTAGGGTTCGAATCCTCGTCGCCCACTCAGACGACACAGACTCCTCGCTCCGCTCGTCGTGTTGTGTCGTCAGAAGTGGGCTCGGGCGGATTCGAGCCACTCCGTCAACCTCGCTCCGCTCGGTTGCCGCAAGGTTCTCCCACCCTCAGTGATGTTTCTCGACTCACTTCGTTCGTCGCAGAAACATGGGCTCGGGCGGATTCGAACCACCGACCTCAGCCTTGTAAAGGCCGCGTCATAACCAACTAGACCACGAGCCCTGCAGTTCAACCGAACCGGTTCGCGCTCATAACGGTTATTGTTTCGACCGACTCCCCGGAACCCTTAGACTCACGGCGACCATTGTATCGAACGAATGACCTCTCGCGCACGAACTGCGGTGTTCTTCGCGGCCGTGCTCGTCGTCGTCGCCAGCGTGGTCTACCTCTCAAACCCGGCAATCGCACCGGGGGCGACCGACGACTACGAGCGAACCTCGCTGACCATCGTCGACGACGAGACGGGTGAGACGCTCGCCACCGTCGATGCCCGTGTCGCCGACACCTACGCCAAGCGCTTCACGGGGTTGAGCGACACCGAGTCGCTCGCGGCGAACGAGGGGATGTGGTTCGTCCACGACTCGCCGGGGACCTACGCCTACGTGATGCGCGATATGGCCTTCCCGCTCGACATCGTCTTCGTCGCCGAGAACGGCACCATCACGAAGATTCACCACGCCGAATTGGACCTCGAGGGGACGAGCGAGTCCGACTTGACTCGCTACCGAGGCACTGGGAAGTACGTCCTCGAAGTCCCGTACGGCTACACGAACGAGACGTGTATCGAAGAAGGCGACCGCGTCGTCCTCGACTGAAAAGCGAAACGACCGAAAGCGTGGCCTGTGAGAGTCACCCCATGAGCGAATACGTCGATGCGCTGGCCGACCTCGAAGGGTGGTTCGCTGAGGACTTCGCGGCCCGCGTCCACTACCGCGGTGCCGACGACGCGTATAGCATCGAATTCTACGAACCGTCGAACTGTGTCCTCTACTGGAAAGTGAAAGGTGACGGCGAGACGGCGGTCCCAGTCGGACGCGACACGGTTCCGGACCCACTCCGTGAACGCGTCCGTCAAGACCTCTCCGAGGCCGGTATCGACCCCGAAGTCGAAGGACGGTTCCTGTAACCCCAACTTCATCTCACTGGCACCCCATCGTTCAGGTGGTCAAACGATGGACAGTCACAGGTGGACGGTTCGGTTGTACATTCTGAACGTGGCGGTGCTGATTACGCACGAGATAGACTCCGCGTACTGGGAAGAGTGGACCCTGTTCGGCATCCCCGGCGGCATTCAGGTGTTCAACCTTCTCAACCTCGCCGTCGTCCTCGTGTTCCTCGACGGACTGCGTCGACTCGTCCAGCGAGAGCGACGTGGCTATCAGTTCTCACTCCTCCTCGTGGGTGCGGGTCTGTTCGCCGTCGTCGCGCACAGCTATTTCCTCGCCGTCGGCCGTCCAGAGTTCCGACTGCCCGTCTCACTCGCCCTGCTTGCGGCAACCTTCATCCTCTCGGTTGCACAGGGTATCGTGACGCTGCAGGCGCGCCGTGATGATGGCGCCTGACCGACAGAAACCGGCGGAGGGCTCCCCCACCCGAGGACTTTAGCCTGCGCGCGCCCTGAAACGATTTCGTGCCTCCTGATACAGACGACGACCCGTTCGAGGACCAGCGAGAACGGGTCGACAACCCGATGCGACGACTGTTCTCCGAATACGGGCGTGAGAACACCTCGCAGTTCGTCGTCGGCGTCCTTGCCAGCATCGCCGCCCGAGTGCTGGATTTGGTCCCACCGGTCGTTCTCGGCCTCGCCATCGACGCCATCATCCGCCAAGAGAAGTCCTTCGCAGCAGGATTCCCCGTCCTCCCCGAAGCGTGGATTGCCCCATTCGTTCCCGCGGCGCGAAGCGGCCAGTTCATGTTCGCCGTCGGCCTCATCGTCTTCAGTTTCACCGGCGGTGCCCTGTTCCACTGGCTCCGCAATTGGGGATGGAACTCCTACGCGCAGAACATCCAGCACGCCGTCCGGACCGACACGTACGACCGGATGCAACTGCTCAACATGGACTTCTTCGCCGACAAGCAAACCGGCGAGATGATGTCCATCCTCTCGAACGACGTGAACCGACTCGAACGGTTCCTCAACGACGGGATGAACTCGTTCTTCCGTCTCTCCGTGATGGTCCTCGCCATCGCCGTCGTCCTCGTCTCGTACAACTGGCAACTGGCACTCGTCGCCCTGCTTCCGGTTCCCCTCATCGCGCTGTTCACGTGGAAGTTCGTCGACATCATCCAGCCGAAGTACGCCGACGTGCGTTCGTCCGTCGGCAAACTCAACTCTCGATTGGAGAACAACCTCGGCGGTATTCAGGTCATCAAGACGTTCAACGCCGAATCCCACGAATCAGACCGCGTCGATGGCGTCTCCATGGATTACTTCGACGCCAACTGGGACGCCATCAACACTCGAATCAAGTTCTTCCCGGCACTGCGCATCCTCGCCGGCATCGGATTCACACTGACGTTCGTCGTCGGTGGCCTCTGGGTAATCAACGGCGAGGGTCCCGGCCCCTTCACCGGCACGCTCGAAATCGGTGAGTTCGTCACGTTCATCCTGCTCACACAACAGTTCGTCTGGCCGCTGGCCCAATTCGGGCAGATAATCAACATGTACCAGCGCGCCCACGCCTCCAGTGCGCGCATCTTCGGCCTGATGGACGAACCCGCCCGCCTCGCCGAGAAGAAAGACGCGCCGGACCTCGTCGTCTCCGAGGGCCGCGTCGAGTACGACGACGTGACGTTCGGCTACGACGACGGCGACCCAATCGTCGAAGACATCTCGTTCGACGTCGGCGGCGGGGAAACACTCGCGCTCGTCGGCCCGACCGGTGCCGGGAAATCGACCATCCTCAAGTTGTTGATGCGGATGTACGACACCGACGAAGGAAGTGTCAGTATCGACGGCCAAGACGTTCGTGACGTAGCGCTATCGAGTCTGCGTGAATCCATCGCCTACGTCAGTCAAGAGACGTTCCTGTTCTACGGGACAGTCGAGGAGAACATCGCCTACGGCACGTTCGACGCCGACCACGAGGATATCGTCGCGGCCGCGAAAGCCGCCGAGGCCCACGACTTCATCTCGAATCTCCCCAACGGATACGACACGAAAGTCGGCGAACGCGGGGTGAAGCTTTCGGGCGGCCAACGCCAGCGTGTCTCTATCGCCCGTGCCATCCTCAAAGACCCCGAAATCCTCGTCTTGGACGAGGCCACGTCGGACGTGGACACCGAGACGGAGATGCTCATCCAGCGCTCGCTCGATTCGCTCACTGCCGACCGAACCACGTTCAGCATCGCGCACCGCCTCTCGACCATCAAAGACGCCGACCAAATCGTCGTCCTCGAAGACGGTCGTATCGTCGAACGCGGAACCCACGACGACCTGTTGACCGAAGACGGCCTCTACGCTCACCTCTGGGGCGTTCAGGCGGGGGAAATCGACCAACTCCCCGACGAGTTCGTCGAACGCGCCGCGCGCCGGCAGGCCGAAGTAGACGCCAGCGACGACTGACGGACGCGAGATTCCACTCGAATCAACGCCCCCTGCTCCCCGCTGAAAGCGCCTACCACTAAGGCCACCCCCTCCGTTCTCCCGTCATGCGACTCTCTGAGGCCACCTGGACCGATGTCGCCGACCTCGACGCCAACCTCGCGGTCCTCCCCGTCGGGAGTACCGAGCAACACGGACCACACGCACCGCTCGGGACGGACTTTCTCAACGCCGACTCGATTGCCGAGGCGGGTGCCGAGGCGTTCGACGGCGAGGTTGTCGTCGCCCCGACGATTCCGGTCGGCGTCGCCGAGGAACACCGCGCCTTCGACGGAACGCTGTGGGTCTCACCTGACACCTTCCGCGCGTACGTCCGCGAGACTATCGAATCGCTCGCGTTCCACGGATTCGACCGCGTCGTCGTCGTGAACGGCCACGGCGGTAACATCGAGGCCCTCGCAGAAGTCTGCCGACGAATCTCGCGGACGGGCGACGCCTACACCGTCGCGTTCACGTGGTTCGACGCTGTCGGTGAACACTCCACAGACATGGGCCACGGCGGGCCACTCGAAACCGCACTGCTCCGACACACGCATCCCGAACTCGTCCGTGAAGACCGAATCGACGAAGCGAGAGAGGGCGCGGCAGACCGCTGGGGAGAGTGGGTCTCGGGGGTCAATCTCGCGCACGACTCGGACGAATTCGCCGAAAACGGTGTCGTCGGTGACCCGGCCGACGGCGACGCGGCGCGTGGAGAAGAGTTGGAGTCACTCGCGGCCGACGCACTCGCGAGACTCCTCGCAGCGGTCGAATCGCGTGACCGCACGTGAGGGACTTGTCTCTCCGAGCTACTCTTCTTCCTCTTCCTCTTCTTCTTCCGCTTCCGCTTCTTCGCCGGCCGCTTCAGCGGCGTCCGCGAGTGCGCCACGGAGTTGCGGCATCGTGTTGGTGAGTTCGCCGACGAGTTCGTGGGCGTCTTCGACCATCTCGAGGAGTTCTTCGAGGTCAGCGATGGCTTCTTCCAGGTCCTCCGGGTCGTCGAACGCCTCTGCTCGTTTGCCGATGACGAACCACTTCTTGGCCTGCCGGAGGTGTTCGCTAGCGTCTTCGACGTTCAGGGACGACCGGAGGCCGTTGAGGACACCGAGGACGTTGTCAGCGTCCGCGTTCCACACGTCGTCTGCGTCGGGGAGGACGGCGCGGGCCTCGTCGAGGTGTTCTTCGACATCTGCACGCATTTCCGCCGCCGCCTCTCCGAACAGTTCGTCGTCGCCGAGGGTAGCTTGACTCATGCCAACACGTTCGGCACGGAGGGGTTTAAAAACGACCCCGAAAGTGAAAGTGAAATCGTGCGACTCGGTCGTGGTCGTGGCCGATTTCTCGAACCGCTTCGACTACCCTCACTCGACAGAGACGAGTTTCATCAGCGGGTACCCGTCTTCCATCTCCATCTTCGTCCGGACCGTGACGCCTTCGTACTCGATTTGCATCTCGACTTCCATGAACCGCCCCGTGAGTTCCGTGTAGTCAGCCGTCGAGTCGGCGAGTTCGGCTTCGAGTTCGTCGTCCAGAATATCGACGGAGACCGACTCACAGTACGGTTGGTTCTCGATGGCCTCCGCCATCGCCTGTTCGAGGCTCCGAGCACTCTCGGGTGAGACCGGCGTGCCGGCGAACTGGTGGTAGAGCGTGCCGAACTTGATACCCGCCTCGAAACAGGCGGTCTGTGGGTCGGTGACCATGTCCGGAGATATGTCGCTCGGGGCTAAAGTTCGCCGATTAGATGCCTTCGCAGACGCGAACCGGACCTTACTTAGCCTCCCTCGCCGGACGTTGAACCGAATGGACCAGCCGGTTTTGCTTACGGGGGCTGGCGGGCGCGTCGGCCAGGCGATACTCGGGCACATTGGTGACGCCTACGACTGGCGGCTACTGGACCGCGAGCCACTTCCAGACGAGAAGATTCCAGCGTCGGTCGACCGAACGAACGTCTACGTCGCGGACATCACGGACGAAACTGCCGTGAAGAACGCGATGGACGGCGCCTACGCAGTCATCCACCTCGCGGGTGACCCCCGTCCAGAGGCACCGTGGGACAGTGTACTCAGAAACAACATCGACGGGACGCAGAAGATGTACCGGGCGGCCGTCGACGCGGGCGTCGAGAAGTTCGCCTTCGCCTCGTCGAACCACGCCGTGGGCGCGTACGAGACCGAAGACCGGACGCCGGACATGTACCGTTCGCACCACGAGTTCCGCCTCGATGGGAACGAACTTCCCCGTCCGAGCAACCTCTACGGTGTGAGTAAGGCGACTGGTGAGACACTCGGCCGGTACTACCACGACCACCACGACATCTCCGTCGTCAACGTCCGCATCGGCAACCTCACGCAACACCACCCACCTCGGGAGTACGAACGCGGACAGGCGATGTGGCTCTCGTACCGCGACTGTGCACACCTCTTCGAGTGCTGTCTGGAAGCCGACTACGACTACGAAATCGTCTACGGCATCTCCGACAACGACCGAAAATACTACTCTATCGACCGCGCCCGCGAGGTACTCGGCTACGACCCTGTCGACAACTCCGCAGAGTACACCTTCGAGGGCGAACCGTTGGACGAAGCCTGAACCGCTCGACTTACTCGAACAACCCAGTGACGTCGTCTTCGCGGCGTCGTTTCAGTCGAACGTGTTCTGTCATTCGCTGGTAGACGAGGCCACGCTGTGTGTCGTTTTGCACGAAGTCGAACACCATCGCCGTGAACTGCGTCTGCGCCCCGTTCGAGACCTCTGTCCGAGCGTACTCGATTGCGTCCTCGACCACCGATTCGTCGTAGCCCTCCAACTCTTCGGCGAGTGTCTCGGCGGCGACGACGATACCATCGAAGTCGAGGTCGTCGAGAGTGACGACCTGACCGTCGAGACGGAGTCTGGGTGGGTCGTCACGGACGACGATGTCGGGGTCAGATTCGAGACGTGACAGGGCAGTGCGAACGCCGTCGATGTCGAGGCCGCGGTAGTCGTCCGGGAGGCCATCGAGGTACGTCTGAGCACTGCTGGCCAACCCTATTGCACCGGAGTAATTCTGCGCTCGGGCGTGGTGGACGGCGGCGGTGAACTGGATGAGACCGTGGAGAAACCGTTCGTCGTCGCTTCCGTCTTCGAGGCCCAACCAGACGGACTCCCACGCGCCGTGGGCCGCCCGATACGCCCCCGCGTTGTAGATTGCGACGCCGGCGCGAAGCGAATCGTCCATAGTGGTAGTCTCGGCCGTTGGCGGGTAAAAACGTCTGTATTGTCGACCCGACGAGGGGACTCTGTAACCACCAACAGTATCTGCCGCGTTTCAGCGTGGACTGCTCCCCCGCATCGGTTCGGGAACGAGAACCAGTCCGGACCTCTCGCTGTTCGAATCCTGAGTTAGCACCGCTGTAACGTCTCTCGCGCGCGGAACGTCCCTGCAAATTGAGGTCATACTTATGCGTCTCGGGGACATATGAGGTATGATAGCACATGAATGCCCACAAAATCCTCGACCGAGGTTTCGAACCATGACGCAGTCACCGGTCTGCATCCGCTGTGGTGACAACTATTCGTTCACCCGGATGTACAAGGGCAATTACTGTCCTGACTGCCACGAAGCATGGTCTACGGCCCCTCGGACCGAGGTGCCCCCTCGACCCCGCCCACAGAGTTCCCGTACCACGTCGTCAGTCGACCAACACGACGACGAACGCGCCCCGCGGCTTGAACCCCCGTACGACGACGAGTGATACCCAACTTTTCCGAGTCGCCATCGCTGAGCGACGGCACTACTCACCGAGGTGATTTCGTGCGGTTAGTCACACTGCTAGTGAGTTTAACAGAGAGTGAATCGAGCGTCCGGAGCGGTGCGGAGGACAGTAGTCTGTCTGTGGTTAGTGTTCGGAAGGAAAACGTCCTGACGGAGTTCCACGCGAGCATCGCGAGCGTGGAGCACGTCAGGGCCGAACGCAGTGAGTGTCCTGACGGAGATTTGAACTCGGTCACTCTGCTCACTCTGTTCGCGTCGCTCCCTGCTCAATTCTCCTTGGAGTCCGTGTACTCCGAACAGACCGAGAGACACGGAGGTCTCTCGGAAGTTAGTGTTCGGAAGGAAAACGTCCTGACGGAGATTTGAACTCCGGTCCCTGGCTCCGCAAGCCAGGAGGATAGTCCACTACCCTATCAGGACTGTCTTGCTGCATTCTTCGGTACTCGACGGTTACTTAAGACGGTTACGATGTGGACTGTCAGTGAACCGCGGGACCACGGCACGAGCCACGGACGTTCTCCGGGGGCGGGGTGACCTCTGCACTCCACCCTCGCACGGGTGTTTCGACGCAAGGACTTTTTGTCGAGGTAGTGTACCACCGTTCGTGAATCGACGTTCCATCCTCGCCGGTGTTGCAAGTCTCTGCGCCTCACTCGCGGGGTGCGCCGCCAACGACGAGGGTGACGACGGCCGACCGACCACGGAGACGACGACTGCGACACCGACGCCGACACCGAGCGAACCGGTGTTGGCCGGGCAGTCGATTGCGCCGGTGTCCACCGACGAGTGCCCGGCGGACGGAAAGGCGAACGTTCCTGCCATCGAGAACGGTATCATCAGCGTCGAAGGCTGTCTCTGGGGTGCGAGTGGGTGTTCGGTCGTCCGACTCGCTGCCGTCGAGTACGACGCCGAGTCGAACACTGCCGCAGTCGTCGTCGAGACGGTCGAAGAGACGGCTCCGGACGAAGAGTGCACGCAGGCGCTCGTCCCACTCGGCTACCGGGTCGAACTTCGGTTCAAGTTCCAACTGCCCGGCGAAGTCGTGGTCGTCCACGACGACGTGAACGGTCGGCGGACTGTCGCCCGCCGCGAAGTAAACACGTAACCACCCACTTCGGCGACGCCCCCACCGAGGGTCCTCGGCGACGGTCGCTGTTCTACGAAGGTTCATCTACGAAGACGGACCCACCCCCGCTATGTCGTTCGTTTTGCGCCATCGTCACGTGCGCCTAACCACGAGGAAAACAACGCTTAAGCGCCGGCCTTCCCTGTTCGTCCATAGAATGAGTACGACGTGTGGTCTGCCGCGACGTGCGCGATTTGCACAGGGAGGTGACGCCTGATGGGCGTCATCGAGGACGTCTACGAGGACCTCGATACCGACGTCGAGTTCGAGAAGTTCGAGGCCGCGGTCAAAGATAAGGTCGAACAGATGGGTGGCCTCGCCGACGAGGAGACGGCGGCGATGCTCATCGCCCACGAACTCCGCGACGAGGAGGTAAACGGCATCGCCGACATCGAACCCGGCATGGAGGACGTGAAGTTCCTCGCGAAGGTCGTCAGCGTCGGCGACGTTCGCACCTTCGAACGCGACGGCGAAGACGAAGACGGGCGCGTCCTCAACATCGAAGTCGCCGACGAGACGGGTCGCATCCGCGTCTCGCTGTGGGACGAGATGGCCGTCGGCGCAGAAGAGAACCTCGAAGTCGGGACCGTCCTGCGCATCGCCGGACGACCGAAAGACGGCTACAACGGCGTCGAAGTCAGTGCCAGCAAGGTCGAAGAGGACCCCGACGCCGACGTCGACGTGCAGATTCTCGATAGCTATCGCGTCGAGGACCTCGCACTCGGCCTCTCGGACGTGAACCTCAAAGGGAAACTCCTCGATACGGGTGAGGTTCGAACGTTCGACCGCGACGATGGCTCTGAGGGCCGCGTCTCGAACCTCTCGCTCGGCGACGCGACCGGTCGCGTCCGCGTCACGCTCTGGGACGAGCGAGCGGACCTCGCTGGGGAACTCGAAGTCGGGTCGTCCGTCGAAGTCGTCGACGGCTACGTCCGCGAACGCGACGGGTCGCTCGAACTCCACGTCGGGTCACGCGGGGCCGTCGAAGTCATCGACGAAGACGTCGAGTACGTCCCCGAGACGACGGACATCGCGGCCCTCGAACTCGGCCAGACTGTCGACATCGCAGGCGGCGTCATCGAGGCCGACGGCAAGCGTACGTTCGACCGCGACGACGGGTCGCAAGGACAGGTCAGAAACATTCGCGTCAAGGACGACACGGACGACATTCGCGTCGCACTCTGGGGCGAGAAGGCCGACACCGACGTGGACCTCGCCGACTACGTCGTCATCACAGACGTGCAAATCAAGGAAGGTTGGCAAGAGGACCTCGAAGCATCCGCCGGATGGCGCTCGTCCGTCACGGTCATGGACGATGCTCCGGACAGCGCCGGCGGAAGCGACGCCGCGTCTGCGAACACGAACGACCAGGGACTCGGTGCCTTCTCGGGGGACTCGGGGTCGGCTGGCTCCGCCGAATCGACCAGTGCATCCGCAGGGGCGTCTGACACCGGTGCAGACGGCGAACCCGTCGAGTTCACCGGAACGGTCGTTCAGGCTGGCACCCCCGTCATCCTCGACGACGGAACACAGACGAAGACGGTCGAGACCGACGCCGAACTCGGCCTCGGCGACGAAGTGACCGTCGAGGGAACCGAGACCGACGGCCGCATCACCGCGGACTCGGTCGAAGTTCACACGGGCGCAAAGCGATAAGCCGACGAACGCGGTCCGCGCTCGGGCGGTTCCCACGCCGTCACACGCCTTGTCAACCGTGTGACGGCATTTCAGGCGACTCTCTGGAGCTGTGCGGACGATAAAATCCAGAAGACACCGCTACGGAAAGGATTATACGCCGGACGGACCCGATATGTGGGTATGAGTGTCGAGCTACCGTTCGCCCCGGTAGACGCGATTATCCGGCAGAACGCGGGTGACCTCCGGGTGAGTGCAGGTGCTGCAGAGGAACTCGCGCGCCGGATTCAGGACCACGGCGCCGAGTTGGCGATTGACGCCGCCGAGCGGGCGACGGCGGACGGCCGCAAGACGTTGATGGCCGAAGACTTCGGCGTCCAGCAAGTCGTCGACCGAGACGACCTCTATCTTCCCGTCGCCCCTATCGACCGTATCGCACGCCTCCAAATCGACGGCCGGTACCGCGTCGCCATGGATGCTCGAATCGCACTGGCCGATATCCTCGAAGACTACGCCAACAACGTGGCGAGCGCCGCGGTGAAACTCGCACACCACGCCGACCGCCGAACGGTGCAAGCCGAGGATATCGAGACCTACTTCTCCCTCTTCGAATAATGCGCTTCGGCTACAACGAGACGTGTCTCGACCACGATACCGGCCCACGGCACCCGGAGACCGCGGACCGCCTTCGCGCCATCCGCCGCGGACTCGCCAAGCGCCACGGTGTCGAATACGTCGAAGCGGCACCTGCCGAGAAATCGACCGTCACCGCCGTCCACGACCAGGACTATGTCGACGAGTTCCAGTCGTTCTGTCGCGGCGGTGGTGGGAACTGGGACCCAGACACGGTCGCCGTCGAACAGTCCTGGGTCGCCGCCCTCGCGTCTGCGGGACTCGCAGAGTGGGCCGCACGGTCTGCGCTAAACGGCAACGATGGCCGCGACACACCCTTCTCGCTTGGTCGCCCGCCGGGTCACCACGCCGTCGAAGACGACGCCATGGGGTTTTGTTTCTTCAACAACGTCGCCGTCGCCGCGCAGGCGGTCATGGACGACGGCCTCGCCGAACGCGTCGCTATCTTCGACTGGGACGTCCACCACGGGAACGGAACACAGGACATCTTCTACGACCGCGACGACGTGTTCTACGCCTCCATCCACGAAGACGGTCTCTACCCCGGCACAGGCGAAGTCGAAGAGACCGGCGACGACGGTGCGGAGGGGACGACCCTCAACGTTCCACTCCGCGCGGGTGCGGGCGACGCCGACTACGTCTACTCGTTCGAGGAGGCAATCGAACCGGCAGTCGAACAGTTCGACCCGGACCTGTTCATCGTGAGCGCCGGGTTCGACGCCCACCGACACGACCCAATTTCTCGGATGCGCGTCTCGACGGAAGGGTACGCGATGCTCACCGAACGAGTTCGCGACCTGTGTGACGAGACGGATACCGCACTCGCGTTCGTCCTCGAAGGCGGGTACGGTCTCGACACGCTCTCTGAGGGCGTCGCAATCGTCCACGAGACGTTCGACGGCCGAATCGCGATGGACCCCGACGAAGACCCCGACCAGAAGAACGTGGACCTCGTAGACGAGATTCGCAACGTTCAGGGTCTCGGTTCGAAGTAACGACCTAACTCCGAACCGAACGCGTCGGCGAGGGTGGCAACGTCGTCGCCAACGAGAACCTCGTACCCGTCTTCTCGCACCGTCGATTCGACGTGCTTGCCGAGTGCAACGTCGAACAGTGCGTCGCTCGTGAGGAACGCTGTCGCCGACGTGAACTCGCGTTCGCGTTCGACGACGAACCGGTCACCGTCGAGGAACGGGCCGTAGTCGTCGTCGCCGTCGGCGTACGCGTCGTAGAACCCTTCTGCGTGCTGTCGGACGTGAACCGGCGGTCCGTCGTGTCGTTCGACCCGCGGGCGCTCTGCGACCGAGAGTTCGAGGAACAACACGGCATCGTCGTCGGCGAACGTCTCCTTTCGGAACACGTCGAATCCGCGCCGGTCGAGGCCGTTTGCGACGCCGTCGAGCGACTTCCGGAGTTGCGGGTAGAGTTGGTCGTCGACGAGGCCCGGCGCGTCGAAGACGATAGCGACCGGTGTCGTGCCACGTCGTTCGAGATGACTCCGGACGCCGTCCGCATCGAGTGCCGGTGGGTCGGGGAGGAAAAAGAGGGCCTCACGCGGGTCAGACAACAGACAGCGAGCGTAGTGCTGGAGTCGCGCGACGTTCTCTGCCGAGCAGACGGCGGCGACGTTCCGTTCTGGGTCCGTCGGGTCGATGACGACGAGCGGGTCCGAGAACGTTCGTGTCCCGTGGTCTTCCGGGTCGAACTCGACTGGTGGGTTCCAATCGGCTGCGGCACGCAGCAGTGCTTCGAAGCCACCGTATTCGAGGAGGAGGAGTTCGGCGAGGTAGCCCGAGAAGCCCTCTGTCCGGAGGTCGCTCCCGTAGGCTCCGATTCCCTTCAGGAAACGTTTGAAGACACGAACCTCGGCCGCGAGGTCGTCGTCGAGGCGTTCGGTGAGGTAGGCGTTGTGGAACGGCGTCCGGTCGACCGCCGAGCGAATGTCGGGTGCCGTGGGAACGTCGTAACAGGGGACGAGGTCGACGTCGAACCCCTCGTAGTCGCCTTTGACGTAGGGATGTTCGGCGTACTCTTCGTGCCCGTCGGGGAGGACGGCGTGACCGACAGTGAGACCGTATTCTTCCAGTTCTTCGCGAGAGAGGTCGTCTGGAAACCGGACGAAGAGGTCGATGTCCCGGTCGCCGGAGAGCCACGTGCCGCGGGCGGTGCTGCCGACTTGCAGCACGCCGGCGTCCACGGGCAGGTCTGCCAGCGCGTCGTGGACGCGGGACTCCAAGTCCGCCGCCGCATCGGCGAGCGCCCGACGTTCCGCCTCGTCGGGGTCGATACGCTCGCGGACCGCGGCGACGACTGCGTCGAGGTCCGTGTTCGTCATGCGCGTCAGTTCCGTGCCGGGTGGCGAAAGCGTGACGGTGCGCTCGCGGCCGCGTGAGACGCTGTCACCCGCCAGCCGTCGGGCAAAAACGAAAGCCCTATCAAGAAACGTCGAATACGAAGCATTGCAGACGAAAGCCGCCGTAGCTCAGTTGGTAGAGCACCTCGCTGTTAACGAGGTGGTCCCAGGTTCGAGTCCTGGCGGCGGCGCTTCTCTCATCTTCAACGACTTCGAGTGACTCCTCTCTTCGTCGCGTGTAGTGCGTTCGATATCGCAGTTCCGACGCTCGCCCAAAACGAAATTCACTTCAAACTCCCCTCGATACGTACGGGTACGAGCCGCCGTAGCTCAGTTGGTAGAGCACCTCGCTGTTAGGGATTGCAGTTTCGGCTGCCGTCCGCAGACACGAGGTTGTCCCAGGTTCGAGTCCTGGCGGTGGCGTGTTCTCCCTGACTCGACTGTCGAGCGGTGCGAATCGGATACTTCGACGGCGACGGCTTCTGATAAGACATAAGAGGGCGGCCGGAAAAGAATCGACCGAGGGCCCCTAGCTCAGTCTGGTCAGAGCGCTCGGCTCATAACCGGGTGGTCATGGGTTCGAACCCCATGGGGCCCATCCAAATTCTACACGCTTGTGAGCCAGTGGTATCTGGCGATACAGGCCTTCTATCTCTGTTTTACGGACTGAGTGCCACTTTGGAGCCTCTGTTGCCGCGCGTGGCCCATCCAACGGGTGTACGGATGCCGCTCCTGTCGTGTCCTTACTGATGGCCGACGCGGCGCGCACAGGTACTCAATCGGTGGTTGCGCTCCCGAGTCAGCGAGGCCATCGTTCTGTTGAAATTTTCCCCGATTGGTAACATTGACGTGCTGTATAGAGAGGGTACACACCGCAGAAGATCGTCAGCGCGTACTTCTGCAGCTGGCACTGCGCGACCATGTGGAACCGAGGTGAGAAAGTGTGACTGAGAAAGACGAGTGCTGGTGCTACGACGCCACGACGACGCACACCCGACTCGACGGCCGACACGAGTGTGTCGACAACTCAACTACGGTTTCAGTTTCACAACCGACTGTGGGGAAAATTAACTAATCAGACGGTCGTCATTGTCAATTGTATGGCAGACGACCTCGCAGCAATACTCGCTATCGCCGTATTCCTCGCGATTGTAATAGCCTGGAATTTCATCACAGATACTATTTCAAATCTGTCAGCATCGGTAGGGTCACAGGTGGGCATCCCTCCGGAGATATCAGCCATCGTTTTCCTTGGTGCAGTAGGTGTCAGTGTGATGGCGTACATGAGAACGGAGAGGTAAATCGACTACCATGCTGTCTCAAAACAGAACCACGAGCCGACGCTGTCGGAAAGCGAATTAAACTACAATGAAAGCATTCGTGCGTGGAGAACCCTGATTCAGCCTGACGAGTCGGGAGATAGCATTGATAAGAGGTATCGAGTCATCCCAGAATCGGGAGTTTCCCGTGTAAAAGAGACGACAACAAGCCCGAAAGAGCCCACAACCTTCACGGGTCGTGTCGGATAATTCCCTATTCAAATCTGCTGAATCAACCGCTTACTGATGCCTATTGATTTCTACGTGTTACCCAAAGAAACCCAATGCAAGCAGAATTTGTATTAGTGCGAAGAATATCAAAATGACCGACGTACCGAACATAGCGAGTTGCATTTGTTTCGGTCGTCGGATTGATGCGTTATAATCTGATTCGTCCCAGACAGAGAAACTGTACGCTGGGTCAGCCGAGCGTTCCCTTCCCGCATTCAGTTTCCATCGGTCGGAGCCGTTTTTCCCGGAAGCACCGGCGACTGAGATTCCGAGCACCCCGTGTCCTTCGTATGCGAGTACATCCCCGCCAACTGTGACTGTTGTCTCCTCCCCGTGGTCCAGGGGTCCGAACTCGACTTCTCCGGTGTGGACGACTTGCATTGGGTTAGTTTCGATAGTCCATCGGAATGCGCTAGCTTCCGAAAAATTGTATTTCGCGTCGTTGTTATGCAGGTGGACATTGAATTCGGGGTCGTCGCTCGTGAAGTAGACTGGGTCTGGCTCTTCTACGGGCTCGACGTTGATTTCTAACCCATCGAAAACAGTAATCTCCTGTGTTGCGGGCATATTCTGACAACCTTATTGTCTGCTTCTGTTTGGCTTGTGAAAAGTCCCCACGGTGCTCTTTGTATTTTCACGTCGAAGTCTAGAACTACTGATCTGGATCAACTGGAGTCGTTGAACTGTATCCAGGGTACCACCAAACTGTACTTCTTCCACCAACCTTCTTTGATCGTAGGTATCCTCGCTCTTCAAGCGTTTCGAGCCTCGCAAGCACTCCACGTCGCCCGATATCAAGTTCGTCCGCAAGTTCAGAAGCAGTCAGAACAGGATCCGCTGATGACTTGAATACATCCAATATTTGATCATCTGATACCGTGGGTGGCCGCCCTGGACCATTTTCCATCAACCCGACCTCTGCTATCACATAGGTTACATATTTGCTCCTACGTAGGAACTATTATGATTCGGTCCCTGTTAATCAATGGCAGCAAAAGAGAAGTCCAAAAACCATGAGTGATGAGACCTCAGACAAGTTCCAATCACGTCTTTATCACGTTCTCCGTGCAAATAGACGACGACAGGTGATTTCCATTCTCCACAGCACTGAACGTTCTGTAGTGACAGTTCGGTCGGTGGCCCGCGAGATCGCTGCAAATGAAGAACAAACATCTATCTCTCATGCAACAGGGGAGCCGTACCGGAACGTGTACAATTCGCTCTCGCAGACACATCTACCGACGCTACAGAAGGCAGGTGTTGTCATCTATGATTCCAACCGGCAGAAAATATTTCCCGGACCGAATTTAGATGCTGTTGCGCTTCTTCTCGATACCGGGACTCCTACGTTAGAGTATTTTTGGTCAGAATTGAATTCTTACTCAGAAGAGGAAACCAATGACAGATAGAGTATCTTTATTCAAATTTCCAGATGAAGAGAGGTGGACTTATCAATCGTAATCGTGACTCTTTGCCGCCAAATGTTTTTCATAGTTCATAACAAATCTGATTGTGTGGCTGACAATAACAGAGAGTTTTTCAAATCTACTGAGTTTGTTTCTGAATCGAAGGCACAGGATCCAGAAACGGTAATGCAGGCTCGGCAAGATCCAGAGATAGCCTACGCCCACATCTGTAAGATTGCGGGCACCATTAATGCCGGTTTGAGCGTGGTACCAGAAGAGCAGCGAGATACTGCGGAAGTGTATGCTGTTGTGGACCTTTTCCGGGCAACAATGCAGTATATTGAGGAGTTTGGGTCTTATCTCAGGTATCTCATTTTGGACAAGGACTCATTCATAAACGAAATTATTCGCACTTCGAGTGGTGATATTCAGCCCCTTTTCAAAGCAATCTTAGAGGATAGGTTTGAAGAATATCTGCAAGAATACAATATTGATACCGATCCGGACGAAAAACTGAGTACGGTTTTTGGATATCAGGCAGTGAAGGAAGGGATGATTAGCTTCTCTGAGGAAGAAGCAGAGAATGCCCCCTCTGATTTTGACTTGACAGACGTGGTGCTCCACGGTACTGACGGTGCAGATACTCCAAACTCAGATGAGATGGAGATGCTGGTCGGGGACTCAATAAAGAATCTCCGTACTAAGCTCAAAAATATCGCAGTGTTCTATCTAAATTTCCGGGAGGCGTATAACGCCGTTAAACATGGGAACAGGTTTACAGTCGGGAACAATAGTGGGTTCAAACTTAGTAACAACGAATTAATTGATGACCGGATTGTTCTCGATGACGCAGTCATTGAATTCCTATGCAAGCAATCTGGAGAGAAAGGCGGTGACCCGTACTTATTGACGATTCCTCGTTCGATTCTGGAGGAGAAGACGTTGGACGTCGTCGAGGATGTGTACACTCTCTATACTCAGTCGTATGACGTGGCAACACTGGAAGATGGTGATAAAATAAATCTCAAATTTTGGAAGGCTACTGGTAATAGTGGCCCAAACGAAGATGATTTGATACAAATCGCAAATCCCGATTCTCGAATTATTCTACCTAGAGATGTTATCCCTGAAGTGATTGATGATCTAAAAATCCCTGATGATTCGAAATTCGATTGGGTTGGGAATTGGTCCCTCGCCGGAAGCACATTGGTGTTTGAGGTTAAGTTCAGCTCAGAACCTACCCCTGAATACCCAATACACGTAGAGATTGGATGGGAAAAGACTGATCACGACATTCATGAATTCGGTGAAGCACAGTTTAATTTCAGTGTGAATACTGACAACCTCAGCGTCAAACAGTACTTTGGGCTGCTCAATATTCAAGAGAGAGACGATATCCGAGAGATAGAGTTCGATTTCCCAGGCTCGGACGAGACTCATCGTCAGCGGCTTGAGAAACCTTTTGAGGGTATCAATATACCTCAGCCTGAAGACCCTGAGTTCCTTGAGTATGTGAAACGTATCGAACTGGCAACGCGTACTCGTATTCCTCTTCCTGAGTATATCTCCGAGAAACACGTAGAGGTGTATGAACAGTATGTGGAGCGTGAATTAGACTCCAGCACGGCAGAAGAGGTTCTCTCTGAGTTCCAGGAGAGAGGTAAAACGGTTCGACGGTCATTTGTTGGTGTTGCTATCTGGGAAGATGATTTCTCAAATGTAGATATTGTTGAGGAGAAACCCACTCACTCTGAGGATTTAGGAGAATTACCTGGAATACTTGTTCTACGTGAGTCTCCAGACTCCAATGAAGGAGAGCGATTCCCTGGTGAAGATCATAGAACGGATCCAGCCCCATCAGAGTATACGCCGGAGGAACTGCTTGATAGGCTGAAAGAGGAATACGCAGAAACAGTAGGAGAACTTCAGCAGTCGGAAGTTGATAGTGAAGTGGCGAAATCGGAGTTCAGCCATCGGATTCGCTTCGGTCACGAAACAATGTGGGGAACTCTCGATAGCCATATAATTGATATTTTCCCTGTGTCAGAGCAGTCTGATCAATCATTTTAGATAGGCTATGTATAGAACGTTATTACGCAGATCACATTCACTTTATTCAGCAATATTTGAAAAACAATCTCTGATTAACGGCTTCAACAGGACCTGCTCACATTTCTTAAAGAACTAAATCGTACCCCGAATCCATCAATGGGCCATAGACGAAATAGTTCTCCCACGTTTCCAGTCCACAGCGAAGATACAATGATTGACTTCGCCCAAAATCATGGCCGATATACACTCCATTGTTGGGGGCTCCCTTCGCTCCGAATTACTCAACAAACTCACACCAGGAAATTTCCGAGATTGGTACACTCAACGTAACCACAGGCAGAATATCGAAGAGGGCAAACCCCACTTCAATGGGCCAAGTGCTGTTCCAGACCCAACACACCATCGCCCCAGTAAGCTCCTCCAGTGCCATAGGAAAGTCACATACGACCAATTGAACGCCCCTGAAGAGACCTCAGACCCAGATGGAATCTTCTGGGTAGGTACCCTGTTCGAAGAGCACATCGCGTTTCCATTTTTGAGGAGTGTAGCATCAAACTCTGATACCTACGTGCGTAATACTGACTGGTTAGATTTTCAAGTTGAAACTCGAGCGGGAGAATTACACTTCACAGGCTCAACTGACCCGGTCATTGTCGACGAAGAATCCAATCCAATCGTCCCGACGGAAATCAAGACCAAGTCCTCGATTGACCACGTTTCCAAGTCGAGCAGGATTCACCGCGCCCAGCTACACGCGTACATGGTTGGTCTCTCGGCAAAGTACGACGTTGAACTGACTAAGGGAGTCATCATCTATGGCTGCCGCAAGTCACTCGAAGTCAAAATTTTCCACGTCGAGTTTGACGAGGCATTCTGGCACGACGTCGTACTGGAATGGGCAACCAACCACACTGAGTACAGACTCGAAGAGAGGCTACCACCTCCGAACCCTGAGTACGGCTGGGAGTGCAACTACTGTTCATTCCGAGAGCGGTGTGGACGTGGCAGCCGTCCGATTTCGGACAGTCCAAGTGAGGGGCTGTTGCCGAACTTCACTGGTTACCCACGAGAGAAACTTCTCGACTATCTTGACGCAAATGAAGACGCGAGATTGACGCCTTCGCTCGCTCACGCGTATCCATCACTCGTCGACGAGTACGGGGCATTTGATTGGCTCTGCGAGCGCTGTGAGACGTCTCATCCGTGGGATACTGTGTCGCCAGGCAAGCCAACTCAAACGCCACCTCGATGTCCAGATTGCTCTGAGAAGGGAAGAGTGTCCTCGCTCAGAGGTCCCTCACCTCTTGAGCAATCTCGTGGGGGTTACCAATGAGAGGCCACAGATGGATGCATCTCGACGATCTCCGTGAGAGTTGGCTGTTCTTACTCCTCGAGATTGGTGAAACGGATCACGCTGAAATCCAGACTTCTGTGGAACCTGGATACTGGGAGATTGGGATAGGGAATGCTGACGCGCTAGTCGAGACAAAAGCAGCACTCGTTGGCAGCAGTGGGGTCCAGTCTACAGACGAATTAGTCGACCAACTACTGAACCAGATTGAACAGTACAGGTACGACGGGATTGTTCTCATCACCCCAGATCGAGACACTCTCGTCAAATTGCGCCAGGAGCTGGTGGATCCAGCAAAACAGAATTCACTCCGTGGCTTCGGACACTTGGCTCTCGAAGAGCAGCTAGAGTGCTATTTCGACCAAAGTTTGGATGATTATGGCTTCGGTCGAGAATTGCGTTCTCCACCTCGGCGTACAGAGGGCAGAACATCTGGAGTGGTAAGTACAGGAGCTGCTGAATTGTTCTGGAGAGTCTGGTCGCAGATATTCAGGCTGGTCCCTTCTACAGAATTGGTTGGTGAACCACTTTGAATCAAATAGTCAATACCGATGGAACGAGTTCTGCCCCTTGCCAATCGCTGTTTAGCCACAGGTGCAAAAATGGCTGATGAGTATAGACCCGAATTCATTCGGCGGAAATTCACGATTACAGAATCACTCGACGAGGTTCTGAAGCAGATGGCTGACCGTTACTACCAGGGGAACGTCAGTCTCTGCCTTCGTGCGTCCATCGAGAGTTACCGAGAAATTCTGGAAGGGGAAGGGTACATGGCCACCCGACGGATAGAACGCCAGCTCGAAAACCTGGTGGATGAACAAAGAACTCTCTTGATGGAGATAACTTCGGTTAGAAGTGGTCTCCAGGAATCCCACCGAGAATCCGCCGATGGTCAACAACTGACCGAACCATCCATGACTAATGAGATGGTTCGCATCATCGAATTACTCAAAACAACTGGAGATGGTCTCGAATTCGGCGATCTGGTTGAGCAATTGGATCTTGGTATGCACAAGGTTCAGCCCGCCTTGGGAAGACTCGTTGACCGTGGGGTTGTGACTCGCACAGGAGAGGATGGAGAAAGATTCACTCTCGCTGGCTTTTCTCAGCACTACTTGAGGAGCGGTCCATGACGGAGCGACAATCGGAGCCTGTCGAACTCCGAGTACCGGATGAGCTCGCACAAGAGTACCTCAGAAAGAATTCAACCCTTTCGCTTTCTCCACAGACGGTAAAGACATACGACTCTCATCTCACTCAATACGCCACATTCCTCCACGCTCAAGACAAGTCGATACTCACAGCCGAGTTCATCGATTTAATCGAATTCATTGAAGAGTGCGTCTTGCGCGGAAATCGAGAGACGACGATTAGCGGAAAGGTCTCAACTGTGAGTGAGCTGTATCGATATATTCGTCTTCGAACAGATGTTGGCGATGAACTTCTCTTCGATCCACTTCGCATCTCGGAAATTGACTTGAGCCGGTACAACACACCAGAACTCATCAAGAGAGATGCACTGACCCGAGAAGAGATACGAAAGCTGTTCAGTGCGTTCAACAGCTACAGGAATAGACTCATCGTCGTTGTTGGAATTGAAACAGGACTGAGGAACTCTGACCTGAGAGAAATCAAAATAGACGACGTCAACACTGAACGTTGCGAGCTTCATGTTCCAACCCCGAAGTATTCCAAACCCTACGATGTCCCAATAAGCGACGAATTGGAGTTTGAGATCGGGTTTTGGCTTCGTCATCATCGACCGGCCTACTGTGCTGCGAATGAAAGCGAGTATCTATTTCCTAGTCAATCGGGACACAAACTCGAGCACAATAGCAGCCTCAATAAAATTGTTAGAGATGCCGCAGACCGGGCTGGGGTTCAACGGGTAATTGCTCAATCAAAGCTCACCCCTTCGCAGCAGGACGTACTCGGAACGGAGAAACAATACCGAGAATGGCATAGAGTGACTCCACACACTCTTCGTCACTCTTTCATTACGCTGTTAAACGAAGCAGGTGTATCCTTAGAGTACCGCCAATTGTTGGCTAACCACTCAACCTACAGAACAACTCAGGGATATACGCATAGTCGGGACAACATTTTTGAGTCGATTAGAGACCAGTTTGACCCTCCTCGATAACGCGATCTTCTCATAACCGTGTACTTTGAAGATATGAACAATTGTCCAATTACACTGATTAGCACATAATGAGTGTATCCTGTTATGCCTCTATATAAAGTATATATGGTGGCGTGGTTTATGAAATAAACTAATCTTTAGTACTGCCGGTTTTTGATTGAATATCACAGATAAAATAGGCATATATACTCCCGAGTGTAATTATTTGGCACAGCCACCTCAGTAACAGAGCTAACTTCGACAAAAGTGACCTCCAATCAGCCGATTAAGATCGAGATTCGGTTGAGGTTGTTGCTGTTGTCACTGGTTCAATAGAAAGTGGCTAGTAAGCAATGTTAGAAACCAACCCTAGCGACAGCCATACCCAACGCCAGCAAGGTCGGAGGCGGCTAGAAGTAAGAACTACCGAACAACAAACCATCCTCCTTTCAGGTGAGGTTGATAGCAATCAAACTATTCCCACCAACTCCAGAGCAGGGTGTGATATACTGGGTGAATGAGTATGCGCCAAAATGCAAAACCCGCGTCACAAAAGCTTGTAAAACCGAATTGTACGATTACACTTCGTCATAGCAAAATCCTTGACCAGATGGCGTCGAACTACTACGTCTCACGAAGTGAAGCTCTGCGTGCGTGCATTACTGACCACGAGCGTACACTTGATGGTGATAGTGAAGATTCAATCAAGCTACTCCATAAGAAAGTTGATTCCCAATCTGAGAAATTACACGAATTGTCTGGAATAATTGAAAGCCTACTTTCAGTCATTGTTGGTCCACAGCTTCCATTGAAGCACTCCACCCAACTGGAGACTGGCTCTGACGGTTCACTTCCAAGAATTCCATTGACAGAATCCGCCCCTAAGCCAGAAAGTGGCGCAAATGAAAAAACAGCTATCGACAATGACACTTACGACTCAATCAAGCATCTTAAGAAAGCAACACTCTCTGAAATATCGGACCATTGTGGGAGAATAGAATCGGAGGTGCGTGATAGCGTGGGACGTCTTGATTCCCGCTTTCTAGTTACATCGATCGTCAACGATGGAATTACAGAATACCAACTTAGAGCAGGCACTTCGAATGGAGAAGATATGTCTGGTGAAGCATGATTCGTAAAACCTCGCATCAGATCCCTTCAGATTCTCCTGTCTGTCCACTATACAAAGATGCAAAAGAACGAGCTCGTTGGAAAGAGTTGCAAAATGAATACAACTTAATGGATGCAAGGTGCGGGCATGTGATCAATTATCTTTGTGAAAACATCGATGGAAATATCCGTCCTGGGAGTGCTCAAGCGTATTCCTGCCGCCTGAACCGATTCTCAGATTACATCTACAACGATGAACTTACTGTTTGTACAGCAGAGATGCAGCACGTTCATTCATTTTTCAACATGTTATGCGATGAAGGAAAAAGAAAGAATACACTATTAGGATACAGGACATCGTTGAAAAACATATACCGGTTCATTGATGTTCATTTTGATGATGAATTAAATCTTGAATGGTATAATATCGATGAATTTATTAAACCGTCTCAATATCCTACGCTGCCTCCTATTGAGCGTAGGTCAATATCAGCTGAAGAGGTAAAGTTGTTGATGGATAATTTGTGTTCACTAAGAGATCGTCTAATAGCTCGAATTGTGCTTGAGCACGGTCTAAGATGCTCGGACCTCCAGAAGTTAAAAGTAAGTAATATCAATTTAGATGAAAATAGAATCGTATTCTATAATACTAAGTCTAGAATTTGGCAAAGAGCAAAAATTAACGATGAGTTGGCTTTAGAGCTCCGTCATTGGTTGGAAGTTGGTAGAAACTCGTCACTCGTAGATCCAGAAAACGAATATCTACTTCCCGGAACAGGAAAAAAACATCTGTCAAAAACTTGTTTAAATGAGGCTATCGTGGAAGCTGCTGAGAACGCCGGAATTCAAGAAATTATTGGCAAGGTTAAACTCACAGGTGCACAAAGACCAACGTTTAGTCACAACAGAGAGTACAGAGTGTTTCACAGAGTTACTCTCCACACCCTTAGGCACACATTCAATCAGCTCATGATTGATGCAGGAGTTCCACGCGAAGCTCGGAGCGCAGCCATGGGACACAGCAGTACGGAAACCACAAAAAAGTATTATGAACACAACGAAGAAGATTATGAAGAACTCGTTGCAGAGTTGTTCCCGGGACTTCAATTAGGAGTGTAAAACTTCAGACTGCTGTAAACGTCTTTGCACATTCCAAAATTACGGCTCTGTTGAAATCCTCAGAGAGTTACAGGTTCATCCAGTAGTTTGACTAAATGCAGGCCCTCCCGAATTCGCGGTTGCTCCGGTTCGTTGAGCAAGCGTATAACTTGGCTCAACGAGCTGTCGCTCGCTACTCCTCAAGATTCTCGAAACGACGGTACACACTCCACCAGCACATCGTCCTGCTCTGTCTCAAGGTGCGGAAGAATACAACGTACCGAACCCTGCTTAACGAGCTGATCGAGATGCCTCGCATTCGGAGCGCCATCGATCTTGAGGAACTCCCGTCACCTTCGACGTTGTGTAAGGCGTTCAATCGACTCGATATGGCTGTCTGGCGTGTCCTTCTCAACCCCTCGATTACGCTCCTCCCGACCAACGGTGCCGTCGGGATCGACGCCTCCGGATTCGACCGTAGTCACGCCTCGAAACACTACACGAAGCGAACATAGTTGACGATTCAGCAGTTGAAAGTCACACTGCTCGTGGACACGAGAGCGAATGCGATTCTTGATCTGCACGTAACGACGACCAGAAAGCACGACTCGAAGATCGCACCGTCGCTCATCAAGCGAAATGCCGAAGAAGTAGCGATTCTCCTTGGCGACAAAGGATACGACGACCAGAAGATTCGCTTGTTAGCCCGTGAAAATGGTGTTCGTCCTCTCATCAAGCACCGCGATTTTTCGTCGCTCCACAAGGCATGGAACGCTCGGCTGGACACCGACCTCTACGGCCAACGCAGTCAGAACGAGACGGTGAATTCCCGTCTCAAACGGAAATATGGCGCATTCGTCCGCTCACGACATTGGTGGAAGAAGTTCCGGGAACTCGTCGTCAGCTGCCTCATTCACAATATCGACAAGACATTCTGACCGTTAGATGTAGAACAGCAACGTGCCACTTTTGACTCGATGGCCAGCCGGAACACGGTGCAAACAAGCCATAAATCAATTGTCGGGTTTTATTTCCAATCGTTCCTTCACGATGGGGAACTTGTCCTTTAGTTCCTGATAGATGTCTTCGTCTCCAATATACGGTTCAGAGTGTCTGATGAAGTAGTCCATTTTCTCGATCAGGTTTTTTCGTAGTTCCTCTGACCCCCCCAAATGGTAGTAATCACTGTTATCGAGGATATCCACAGCTTTCACGACGACAGCAGGTCGTCCAAGTTCGAAGCATCTTTCATAGATATCGTAGTGCTGTTCAAGATAGTCGTCTATACTCTCGTCGAAACTGGTGGCTGCCACAATATTTCCAACGTCGTCTCCGAACTCCGAGCGAATCTCAGCAGCAGTCACATCCGTATCCTCTATTAGATCGTGGAGGAAGCCGGAGATGACGATGGGCTTCTCGTATCCTCTGTCGTAAAGATCCATCCCGACTCGTGTACTATGGAGTATCACCGGTTTGGGATTATTCCCTGATGTTTCGAACGAGTGGACTAAATACTGGATCGCTCGTTCGATTTCTTCATCTTCTTCAGGGCCTCTCATCCGTACGAGTAGAGTGCAGATATGCTAAAATATTCTTTTTGACTCAGCCTGCACGAAAAGAGTATGCTGACCGACCCGACGAGCTTGAGGCCACTCTTCGTCCGTGTGAGGTAAGCACGTCTCCGTAGCAGCTGTTTCAGTAGGAAAGATATCTGACAAATAGGGTTTCAACAGAGCCAAAATTACTGCCACTACTGTCCGAGTGGTCACTGAGTGACCATGTGGGAAGAAAGATCTTCCATTCTATCGCGCGAAATGGTCATTCAGTACCCACTCGGACAGAACTGCACGTGACCCCCTCTCGGGTAGCAACTGGAGGATGCTGCAAGAATGAGGACCCCTCAGACTAGTGGTCGAGGACCTTTGGGAAATCTCGAAGAAGCATCTTCCACATACCTCAATGTCCTATCACAAGAAGTCCCAGAGCAAACTTTCTTATCACATCAAACTGCCATAATAAAATTTGTCAATTGGCTTCAGAAGACTTCTGATAGGAAGTCGAGTTCAAGCTTTAATCAGATAAGCGGATTTGTCGAATTTCTTCTCTCTGAGGAAGACCAGAGACCTGACACTATCCATGGATATCTCTACACCCTGACTAATTTCCTTGCTTACATTACAAAGAGTAGCCCAGACGCGCTCCGGTTTCAAATTGCCACCTCTCTAGAAGAGTATCCTTCATTGGCCGTTCATTCTGTTGCGAAAGAATTTGCCCCACGCTTTTCCAGTTTAAACAACCCAAGTCCTGAGCTTCATTGGTCATCTGAAGCTATGATCGCTTATCTCCAAGATAGAGGGTCCGGGACCAGAACACACGCGTTTGTCGAGTTATTGCGCGACACCAAGAGCCGTCCAGGACAGCTCATAGAGCTCGATCGCTCAGACGTCAATTTGGAGAACAAGACGCTCTCAGTTGGCATTTCTAAAAACTACCTTGTGAGTTCAGTTGGCTTGCTCAACCGACGAACTGCGAAGCTCTCTGATGGTGCCTGCACTGCTCTCAGGACGTATATTGAACACGAGCGTAAGGCGGTGAATGACTCTAAATCCAATCCTCTATTCACGACCACTCATGGTCGAATTAGCGCATCAACCCTTCGCCGTTCATTCAAACTAGCCAGTGAAGCAGCTAGCGATTACTCGAAATTCCGAAACAAGCTGGGAAGCTCACAGTATCGCGCACAGGTTTCTGAGACAAGGTTCCAGACACTCACCCCCACTGACGTCTGGCACTATGCGATTTCATCAACTCTCGATTCTGAATGAACAAGCAACTAGAGCAGATATTGGCTCGGATCAACGACCCTGTAGCGATAAGAAAAGTTCTCGAAATCACGCAAGGCAGTGATCAGTCTAAGGGGCAACGACTAGAAAAACCGAACCAAGAATCTCTAGTAACACTCTACGAACGGTTCCTGTCTCGCCGGCAAGACCGTAGCCCATCGACACGCGCTCAATACAAGCGAACCATTTTGGATTTCATCGAGTTCTCCGAATCGAATGAAGTCGCTGAACCGTCGGAACTCTCTATTCATCTCTTGGACAGTTACGTTGACTCACTCCAAGAACGGTACAACTCTGACGCAACGATTCTCACGTACACAAAGAACGTACGCGGTTGGCTTCGGTGGCTCACCAAGCGAGGATACTGCGATGAGTCGCTCTACCGAATTCTGGATAAAGATGACCTTGGACTCTCCCCCAAGGCTCGTGATGAGGCCCTGTCTACTCGAGAGGCAGAATTAATTCTTGAGCAGCTCCGAAACCAACGGCGAGGAACGCTGAAGCACGCACTGATTGAACTCCTCTGGAATGCAGGCCTTCGAATCGGTGGAGCGCGTTCACTCGACATCCGGGATTTCGTCCCGGAAGAAAACGAGATTAGATTACGCCACCGCCCGACAACAGGCACTCGTCTCAAGAACGGGAGTGAAACCAAGGACCATGTTGGGAATGGTGAGCGAAACGTCGCACTCAAGGAGTGTGTGGTGAACGCGATTGAAATCTACATTGAACTTGAACGACCGGACGTGACTGATGAGTTCGGTCGCTCTCCGCTGTTCGCTACGTCGCAAGGTAGAGCTGCTCGATCCACACTGCGTCGAAAAGTGTACGAAGCAACGAGTTGTCGCTGGAACACGAGTCCGGACAGTTCTGTAAACTGTGACGGTGAGTGTAGTGCCCGCTCGGAAGTCTGCCCCGTTTCGTTCTACCCACACGCGATTCGTCGGGGTGCGATTGTTCATCACTTGAGTAGCGGACTGAGACCAGACATTGCGAGTGAGCGGTTCGATGTGTCCGTGCAAACTCTTCGAAGACACTACGACCCACGTACGGAGCAAAAACGGAAACAGGACCGCTCTGAGTACGTTCGAAACTGCTGGTAGCAACCTAGAAGACGAGTCGCAGCGGGTTCATTGAAATCGCACCTCAATCGGTTACAACGCTGCCGTCGGCGACAGCTCGCATCTTCTTCTCAATCCCGAGGATTCGATATCGAATGGCGACAGTTTGCACTTACGCGAGCCATCGTACGCAGCGTTAGCGGGACGCCCACGAGATTATGACTGGAATCTCGAAAACGGATTTACCGGGAGGTGCCCTTGTGCGGCAAGATTGTCTAGGACTATTGAGACTACGAATCCAACCATTGCGAATAGTGACAACCACAGACCGGCTTGGAATATCCCAGCAGCTGTACTTTGTCCCAATCCGAGAGTACCGCCGACGAGTCCACCGATCCCCAGTATGACCATTCCGAAGGCGATCATTACGCCGAGTTGACTGGCGTGAGTTGTTTGAGTCCAGAAGCTCCGGGGTTGGTAATATGGTAATCGTTCAGCAGCGATCTCTTGGGCGACCTCTTTAGGAATCGTGGTCATGTCGATTTCTTCCCAGTCAATCGACTCGTCGATGAGTTCACTGTACGTGACTGTCCCGCCCTCATCATGTCTACGGGGGTACCAGTAGAGTTTCGTATTCCCGTCGTTGAATCTGCAGATTTCCTCGTCTTCTGCTAGGTCGTCTAAGTTGTTACCCACAGTTTGTGGTTCGACTTCAGGAAACTCGGTTGCGAGCACCCTCCTAGTCAATGCGGGTACATCCTCGTTGAGTTCACCTAACTTATGCTTGAGCTCCTCCCGGTCAATCTTCCTTGCTGGATGTGTGTCGGTAGAATCGCCAGACATCGCCAAATTATACCGCTCAATAAATTCTGCTTGATATTATAATTCAGGGTGTAAAACATTATCCGAGATTAATCCTCCGGCTACCTAACTTCCTAACACAATGTTCGGCATTGAAAATACAAGCCGTCGAAAGTTCTTGGCCGTTGCAGTTGCGCTGGGATCCATGACTGGGTGTCTCGGAAGTACCAGTGAGCGGCCAGGGGCGGTTGATTCATCAGACCTGTCCGTTTCGTCACGTGGGTCCGCCAAGCTCACCGCAAAGAATGTTCAAAATGACAACAATAATGGGTTGAAAATCTCGACCGAAGACTCGGTTGCTGATGGAAAAGTAGTCGGTGAAATCCCAGCTTCTGTCCCTGAGGCTACCAGAAGCAGTGTCTACATCAATGCTGATGTTGATCAGTTAGACGACGACGCTGAGATCGAAATACGATTCTGTTCTCCAAATTCCAGCTATCGCGCTATCTTCGTTGGAAATGAATACAAAGGGAAAGAGAGCGGCGTATTGGCAACTGAAACTGGATCAGGGTATGTACTACGGGAACAGATCAAGAAACTACCGACGGCGGAGAGCAAGGAGCAAACCCAAATCAACGATCTGGATCGAGTTCAGTTTGTAGTCAGGGACGGTGATTTCACTGGTACAATCTGGGCTCTCTGGTTCATCTTCGAAGATCGAACGGTAGCTCTTCTGTGAGTTTGATCAACACGACCTCCGACCTGTCGGTTGTTTTCCCAGAGAGCGTAAAACGAATAATACCCGATGCCTGAACTCGCTCTCTGTATGTTGCACACCTATTCTACCAGACTCTCTGGACCTCTACAGAACCACCTCAACAGCTGTCTTCTTCTCATAGCCTAGAAGACTTATTTACCCAGAGATTTTGATATATAATTGACTTAATGAAAGGGACGACTGAGAAGTTTAGAAAGGTACTCCTCTCCCTCCACCACCGTGTCCCACCGAATCTACAATTCGTCCAACGGGAGACCATCCAGCAACTCTCACAACGCGGGCTGGTTGTCATCATGGTTCTGGCTATGATTAGCCCAAGTGTCGTCGCTGTCCCGATTATGGATGCCGACAACGATGGGCTCAGAAATGGGACAGAATGGACCAAGAGTGTTGACTGGCAGGCACGGGATACGGATGGCGACGGGCTTATTGACGGCCGAGAAATTTCCTCACCGATTCTAAATGCTACTAATCCAGATACAGATGCGGACGGATTGAACGATACCGAAGAAGTCGAACTCGGCACGAATGCGAGCTCAGTGGATTCTGACGGGGACGGAATAACCGACCTTGTAGAAACAACCAACGGAACTGACCCTACACAGGCTGATACTGACGGAGACTCTCTTTCCGATTTAATCGAGGTGACAAACAGCACTTCGCCAGTAAACGCAGACACTGATGGGGATGGGCTTGACGACGGACTCGAATTTGAGATAGGTTCTAACGCGACCAATCGTGACACTGACCACGACCTCTTACCTGACAAGCGAGAGTGGGAACTGAACACATCTCTTGTCTCGTGGGATACTGATGGCGACTCTCTGAGCGACGTTCGAGAAGCGACTTCAGACAAACTGAACCCACGCAAGGCAGACACAGACTCAGACGGCCTCAATGATAGCCGCGAGTTGATGTTGGTCACTTTGGTAAACGTCAGTGACACCGATAACGATGGTCTCAAAGATGGTGCCGAATTTGACCACGGCACTTCACCTATCCAAAATGACACTGACAACGATTCGCTGTTAGACGGGGCAGAAATTCATCAGTACGGGAGTGATCCACTGAACAACGACACTGATTTCGACAACGTAAGCGACAGCATCGAGGTCAGAACTGAGATACTGAACGTCTCAGACCCAGACATTGACGACGATGGGTTGAATGACGGCGTTGAGTGGTACGGTGAGACCAACGTCACATTAGCCGACACAGACGCGGACGGCTTAGACGATTGGAACGAGACGAAGGTCTACCCGACGGATCCAGTTATCAACGACACTGATTCTGACGGCCTTCTGGATGGTAACGAGACGCTCCGATTCGCAACAGAGCCACTTGACCCTGATACCGACGGTGACGATCTCAAAGACGGCCCAGAAAAGCACACCTTTGGTACCAACGCAACAAACCCTGACACGGATGGCGATGCTCTGACTGATGGACAAGAAGTGAACGAGTATGGAACAGACCCGTTGAAGAACGACACAGACGGCGACGGTCTGAGCGATGCTCGGGAGGCCAAATACCTCCAGACGAGTCCAACGAACGCTGACACCGATGGAGACGGAATACCGGACGGAACTGAGGTGGCTGTCAAGGGCTACAACCCAGTGGAGAAAGACCCACTTCACGACAAGAGTTCAAGTCTCCAAATCACGGCTAATCAGGAACAAGCGCTTGGATACTTCATCGATAGCATGGTGCAGTTCCTCCACTCGGTAGCGACAGACGACGCAGATGCTGGGCCGGTGATGGAATACAGCCAAGCAATTGTGGAACTGGATGATGCGAATTTCACTGGAACTAAGGTCACGATTATTTCGAATTTCAAACAAGCTGGCCTGTATCAAATCCTCGATTTGATTCAAGCCGACCTCGGTATCGGAATTCCGAGTGGTGCCCTTGAGGGACGTCTCAAGCAGGCGATTCGTGTTGGTTCGAGAATGAGTTCTGTCCTCACGATAGTTTCAGACTATGCTACGCTCCACGACCAAGCACAGAATGTAGTGAGTGCAAACGAATCTGAACTTCGTGCTGCTAAGGTTGGGGTCTTGATCGCGACCACTGTCCTCGTCATTGATGTTTATCTACTCTATCAGACAGGAGGCACATTTACCATAGCCAACGGTCATAAGCTGGCGTTCTCTGCAACTGGTACTATCGCCGCTAAGACCGGACTCGCCCGTCTGGCTAAGTACTGTGGTTGGAAATGCGTTGGTGGGGTCGAGCGCGTCCTCCATTGGTCGCTACGAAGTCTAATCGACATTGGAGAGACTCAATTGATTGCTGAAATCATCGAAGTCGGGTATCTCGAAGTGACGGGTATCACACTCTTCGACATCCTTGATGGCCTCTCCGTAGAATACCTCAAGCAGTTGCTTCTGATGCTCAAAGATGTTCTCTCTGAAGCTGTATTCCAGCGTCTCAAAGAAGTTGTAAACCAATTAGTCGAGACAGAGGTTGGGAGTTGGTTCTCAGATGGCGATGTCTTCACAGTCAATAATGAGCCAGAGCGATTCGTCTCGGCGAAACCGGCCTAATAGCAGTTACACTATCCCTGCGTCGATTGTTTTCACTGCGTCAATTTTCTCGTACTTCTAGGACAAACTGTTAACATATGATGGATGATAGTGAATGACAGATGCCTTATCTCGATCCCCTTGTCGACAATTCTGAGCGGACTCTTGAGGACACGTTCAAGGAGGTCATCACCGACAGCGAAGAGGTGCGCGTCGCGACGGGGTACTTCTACCTCTCTGGATTCGATCTCGTAAAAGACGATTTGAACAAGTTACTCGATCCGGACGACCTTGGGAAAGCTCCGATGCGGATTCTCATGGGTCGCCAGACTGACGCTCGTACTGCAAATGAAATCGAGGAAGGCCAGAGCTTGCATGAGCAATTCAGGAACCAGCTCAAATCTGACCTGGCTGACCTCAACAACGCACAGATTGAGCGACTCGATAGGCTTCGAGATTTCATTGAGCAAGGATTAGTTGACGTTCGAATTCGTAATCCAGAGAACGGTTACTTCCACGCCAAAGGAGCGTCCTTCCGAACAGCCACCGACGACCCTTCAAAAAGAAACGGGGAGACCGACAGACGTGATGCCGCAGTCATTGTCGGATCGTCGAATTTCACACAGACAGGCCACCGGCACAACATCGAACTAAACCTCACTAGTTCTGACCCACAGAAAGTCGAGGCCTTCGAAGAGTGGTACGACAACCAGTGGGCTATCTCTGAGGAATTCTCTCGGGAAATCGTCGACGTCATCGAAAACAGCAGCAAGTACCAAGACTGGAAAGAGGACCAAGAAGACGACAAGGAAGACGACGAAGTAGACTTTGGCACATACATCGAACCCTTCGAACTCTACAAGGTTCTCTCGTATGACGCAATCGGAGGGAACGTGAGTGCCCGCGACTCACCCTTGTACTACTTCCAGACCATCGGATACGAAAGTGCGTGGGAGAAGCTGGCTCAATATAACGGCTGTATCATCTCCGACTCGGTCGGCCTTGGGAAGTCGTTCATCGGCAGCGAACTGCTCTTTGACTACCGGCAACAGGGTAAACGCTGTTTACTCATCGTCCCCGCGAACCTGACCGACCAGTGGGAAGACCTCCTCCAAGATGCGACCGACGAAGATGGTGACCCATACTTCGGACTCGAAGTTGACGGGACTCACCTCGATGTCACGAGTATCAGCAAGTTCCAGAACATGAGCCACGACGAGGTTCTCGAACTCCGTGAACAATACGACGTCCTCCTCATCGACGAAGCCCACCGCTTCCGTAACTACGGAAAGTGGCGACCCAACCCCTCCGACGACGATGATTACAAGGGGACGAGACGGCACGCAAACCTTCGGCTTCTCCGAGACAAGACTATGATTCTCTTGACGGCAACGCCACTGAACAACAGTGCGACCGATTTGAAGAATCTCATCGGACTGTTCACGGAGAAAAACGAGATTCGGAACAAAGCGAATCTCGACTTCACTGCGTTCGACCGGTACATCGATGTCGCAGAACAGCGGAAGCGAGTTGCCGCCGGGAAGGAAGAGATGTCTCAAGAAGAGGTGGAGGGGCTGACTGAGCAACTTCAGAACGAGTCCGGAGAGATTTCGAAGATCCTGAACGAGGTGATGGTCCTTCGAACTCGGAAGCACGTCAAAGAGACACTCCTGAAGAAGGACGACGATTTGGAGATGAGCTTCAAGCCTCCGAAGATTCAGAAGGAGGAGTACACGCTTCCCCCGGCGTATCGCCCAGTCTACGATTCACTCCCCGAAGTGATGGACGCGCTTCACCTGCCGCACATCACCATCAAAAACCCGCAGGCAGGGAGTACGCTGAAGGCACTCTACAAACTGAACCTGCTCAAGCGTCTCGAATCGTCGACTTTCGCGTTCGTCCAAAGTATCGAGACGCTCTACGAAAGTGAACAGAGTCTGTTGGCAGTTCTCAACTCCCTCCCTGATGAGGAGAACATCGACACCCTGCGGACGATTCAGGATGGCGGCGCTGCGGTCACACTCGACGACTACGTCCAAGACGGGGAAGCCACAGAGGACCTCGCACAGACGCTCGAAGAGTTCGGATTCGACGCTGATTCACTCCGATCTGGCGATGGAGACTCCAGTGACGAACTTGCGGACTTGACTGTCGCAGAGGTGAAAGCGCGTGTCTACGAGGATCTTGCACTTCTCTCGTACTTCCTTCAGTTGTTCATCGCTGACGTTGCGAAGGACGCAGACCACCTCAACGACCACTCTGTTCACGTCCGCCAGTGGCTCGGGAAGAACCACGTTGGATTCATCCCCGACGTGCCCGAGGACGAAGTTGACCCGTTGCTCTTCCCGAGTCAGGACCTCTCGGAGGTAACCAAAGAGACGAGAGACTTCTACGATGCAATCTTCCGGCTCCGTGACTTCCGTGACCCGAAGATAGACCGACTGAATGGTGTCCTCGCTGGGTACGACAACAAAGTCCTTGTATTCACGCAGTACCGCGCAACTGCCGACTACGTCTACCGGACTCTTCTCGAAGACCCTCGATCACCACTCACTGAGCAGAACAGCACCGTCATCAAAGGCGGAGATGATGACAAACAAGAGAAGATTCGCCGCTTCGCCCCCGACGCATACGGCTATCGTGAAACACTCGACCGGACTGGCGATGGGGAGTTGCAGTACGTCGTCGCCACCGACACGCTCAGCGAGGGGGTAAACCTGCAGGACGTTCACACTGTCATCAACTACGACCTGCCGTGGAACCCTATGCGCATCGTCCAGCGTGTCGGTCGCATCGACCGTATCGGGAGTACCGCCGACAAGTTCGTCCACAACTTCTACCCCGACGGCGACATCGAGGCGGCCATCAAGCTCCTCAAGCGCCTCCAAGCGAAGATCAACGACATCGCGCTCATCGTCGGGAAAGAGAACAATATCCTCGACCCAAACGAAGACGAGATTCTGGAGAAAGCTGGTGTCAAAACACAGAAGACGATTGGCGAACTCGAACTCGATGAAATCGAAGACACGCTCCGGCGCTCTCGTGAGGTTGACGACTACAACGACCTCGATGATACGTCCAAAAACCCTCTCCTGCGGAGTGCAGGAAGTGACGAGGACGAGGCGTTCGAGCGTCTGATGCTCAAACAGGAGTTGAACGACGACTACGGACTTGGAGAAGAGGATTTCGAGTACGCGGAGGAATATTTCGAGATGCCCCCCGAAGAGCGAGACCTGTTGTACACAAACGTAGTCAATTCCAAGAGTGGACACGCACCGGGGGTCTTCGGCCTCGCACACCTCTGGTTCGATGACGAATCTGATGCACCTCTTGGTCGGACTCGAAGGGCGTTCTATTCGAAACGAACTGGGAAAGATGTGGACGAGGTGAGTGCGATTCGGTCGCTCAAAATTAACCCCGACACCGAGGGGCGAAAACTGACTAGCCACGACAAGCGATATCTCGAAGAACGCGATGCCATTGAGGAGGTTGTCGAGAAACGAATCGAAGAAGCAAAGCAAGGGATCATCGGGACGAAATTCGAGGAAGGAGACGATTATTCAGTCGAACAGGAGAAAATCATTTCCTATCTTCGACACCTCAAGCGAAACTCGTCTGGTGAGTTAGCAACACCAGTCGATGGGCATACAGAGATTTCGGTGGTTGCACCAATCGTCTTAGAGCGCATCAAGGAAGTCAAACTGAAGAATACTGACGAGGACCGAATCCTCCGCGAAACCTTCCGAAAAGAGGACAAGGGACTCGGGCAGTGGGACCTTGACGAGTTCTTCGAGACGTTGGTAGAGTTCCTCGATGAGAACATCGAAGGTTCAACCGAGTACCAGTCTAAGTTGGCTGGGACAGGTGATGTGGATGCCCGTGTTCTCTGTTGGGGCGTGTTAGAGCAATAAATCACTCAGCAGCAGTTTTGAAAAAGGACAGTGAATAACGCTACTGAGATTGTCTTGTTAACCCTTATTCAGGGATAAGGTCCTGACTCAGCGAGTTCATCAAATTTCTCAAAGACAAGGTCGAAGTAATCTTCTGTCATCTTTCGAGGATTACCAACTCTGTGGAAGTCCTCTAGAACAAACTCTGTGTCACGGCGGTCAAGTCCGTATGCATGGAATGCGGCTGCATCAATTTCGGCTTGGAGGTGTTCTCGCTCTTCTTGTTCAATGGCTGGCTCAATGTTCCCTAGACGTTGCCGCATATCTTCAAAGGCATCACCATAACAGTTGAGACGTGCGGCACGTTCAGAAATAAAGCGGAACCAATCGTCTCCACTTGATAATCGAGGTAACTGAGATTCAAGCAGTTCCCGCTTTACGATGTGTGACTCAACTTTTGTACGCATCAGGAAGTCAAACGGGATGCTGTTTAACAGTCCAGTAGCAGCAAATATCTCTAAGTCAGTGAAACGACGTTCGTATACAGACCGCAGTGGAGACTCTGAGAGGTGAGACTCTTCGGGCTCGATTCTGAATGGTTTGAGGGTGTTTATCGTATGCAGACAAACAACCTCTTTGGGTAGAACTGCGGCCATTATTGTCCGCTCATTCCGCGCTCTAGATATATCACGGATCCCAATTCGATACTCAGAACAATCTAGTAGGACATCGTCCTGTTCTAGCCCATGCCCTCTGTACTCTTCGAGTAAATCATCCACAAACTGGACTTGGGATTTACTGGTGTCTTCCCCACCGAACTCTTCATATATCGCTTTTTTAAGATTCCCTCGGTTGAATTTCTTTTCTCGAACACGGTAGTGAGCGCTGTTTTCCGGGTCATACATCCCACGACTCCAGTATTTTGGCCCCTTCAGATTCGTTGTGTGACTGTTGTCATATTCGAATTGTTGGATATTTTTACCACCATATACCGGATAATCCGCATTGTCTGGTGAAGTGAGTAGATATTCTTGGTCAGTCGATTCAACTAGCTCCTTTGTTAACACATCTACTGACCAAGCATTATCGATCTCTTCTCCAAGCTGTGGATGTTTCACAACTTTGTCTAAAACGTTCACCTCTTGCTGAGACCTTACGAACGGGAATATTCCCGTTTTCGGGGAATATCTAACAAGCACTTCTCGTGGGATAACTGCAGCTAAGTCATCAACATCGTAAACCGCCTTTTCATCAGTTTGGTTAAATATCCCCTTCATCTGAGTTGTTCTTCCACCATACTCAAATGACAGTATTGCGAACCGATACATACTGCCGATTTCTGGGAATATTCCTTTATTCTCAAACCCAACAATATCTTGAATATCCGTATTGTCTAGTAAATGAGTTCGCAGGTCCTTCCCCATAACCCCTCCAAGTATAGTTCCCGGAAGAAGCAAACTCACTCTGACGTCGTCGCTAGACAAGTCAAAAATTCGCTCTAAGAAGAGTGCAGACAGGTCATTCTTTGTAGGCATCTTTCGCCCATCTACGACAGGGGACTGCAGTTTGTACGTCTCACTCTGTGAGAAGTAATCTGCTCGTATTTCCATCTGATCTTGGTATCTCTCCCATTCTTGAGCGATAGTTTCGTCCGTAAGAAGCTCATCCATGACATCATCTTTCTTATCAGATTGATACTTTCCAAATTGCTCATCGTACCTCCTAAAGAACTCATCTCTATTTGTATACAACATGTCCCATGGTGGGTTCCCAATAATTACACCGAAGCCGCCTTCCTCAAACACGTCTGGAAATTCCAAGGGCCAATGGTACGGGGACCACTCTCGAAGCTGGTCAACGGTTATGTCATCAAACCCTGCTTGTTGGAACTCACGACGTAATATCTGGTCAAACTTATCTCGGTGCTTCTCTATTCGTGATTCAGCTTCGTTTCGCCACTTTTTGGCATCCTTACTGGTTTCAGCGTTTTTGTGATTGGTGATTGCCTCTTTCACATCTTCAAAACGAGCTTTCTTTTCCCACGAGCCTAAATCGCTATCACCTCTCTCATTAGAGACGATACTTGCATCAGTTTGCCCGACCAACGAGTTACCTTGCCGGATGTTGAAGTCGATGTTCGGCAGTGGCTCGACTTCTTTCGGGTTGTTCTCGATGTCAGCGACCATCGACAACCACAGCCGAAGCTTACAAATCTCGACTGCGCCGTCATCAATGTCGACGCCGTAGAGGTTGTGGAGGATAATCTGCTTCTTCGCGTACAGAGTTACGGTCCCATCGGTTGCGTCGATGGTGTCCAACTCGTCTTCGATTCGACCGGGGAGTTCCCACGGTCGGTCGTCACGAAGGGCTTGGAAGTATTCCAAGCACTGGAGATACACGTCGAGGAGGACTTCCTGTGCGGCCAAGAGGAATGCCCCACTCCCAACTGCAGGGTCGAGAACACGGAGTTTCTTTAGCGCGTCGAAGTAGAGGGTCTGGACGTGGTCTTGGTTCACGGCATCGAGGTCCACCGTTTGGGCAACACCACCATCTGCCGCAACGGGTGAATCACTCTGACTAGCCGAAGCTACGTCGAGTGAGAAGATGTCGTCGATTGCATCGTAGTCAGTCTCGTGTTCTTCGTTCACCCGGTCGATGAGCCACGGGTGGACAGTCCGCCGGGACATGAAGCCCGTAATCTCCTCGGGGGTGTAGTACGCGCCCATATCTTTCTGGTTGACCGTCTGCTCGAAGATGTGCCCCAAGATGGCAGGCGAGAGGTTCTTCGGGTCGACGATGTCGAGTCGCTCGTCGACGTTCCAGTTCCAGTCTGAGAGGAAGTCGAGAATCTTCCCGAAGAGTTCCGCCGTCTGTTCGGGTGAGTCACCGAGTCGTGCGTCTTCGAACTCCTCCTCGATGGGGTTCTTGCTGAACAGACCACCATTGAGGTACGGAAGCACTCCAAAGTCACCGTCTTTCTTTCCTTCTGCAAGAATTTCGAAGAACAGCGGTTCATAGAACTCTTCGTACACGTCTCCCTTCGCGGCGAACTCTTCGTGCTTCTCGTGGAGGTATTCAGGCTCGTAGTCGAGCAGGCCCTTCTCTTGGATGAAGTAAAGGAAGATCATCCGATCGAGCGTGACCTGCACGTAGCGTTGTTTAGCGTCGCCACGATCATCGTCGATGCCTGCGACCTCTTGGACGAGTTCGGTTCGGAGTTCTTCGAAGTCCTCATAGAACGCTTTGACAACCTGTTTCGTGTCGTAGAGAGAGTCGAAAATCGTCTCAGGTTTGTTGAACTCGATGGAGTTGAGCTTCTGGAGGATGGTGTTCTTCTCCCCGCGAGCGCTCGTCATCTGCTCTTTCGAGAACGAGAGCTGCTGGTACTTTGTCCGTCCGTGGGCGTCCCACGTTCGAATCCGAGTGATGAACGTGAACTCCTCGAAATCGTCAGTCGCAACGAGTCCAGTGTGCGTATTGACGTTCGTGCGCGACTTGAACGACGCCGCAGTCTCGCCCGGTGGAGCGTGAATCAGCACCATGAACTCGTCGTCGTCAGTGAGCCGAAGAACGAGTTCGTGGTCCTCTCCGAGACTTGGCTCGGGTTCGAGTCCGCGTTTCTTCAGCGATTCTGCGACGTCATCAAGAGAGTCCCACGTCGCAATATCATCAGATTTGATTTGCTGAAGTGACATAATTGACAGTCACAATGACAGGTCAAAAAGTCACCGACGCAGAGGAGGTGGGTTAGTGAAAATATGCCATTTTGGCGACCCACGTGTTATTTTACTAATCAACCTTGCAGTATGATTAGATGAATTTGCGAAATATACTGAAGCTTGGAATAACCGTCTTAGGAACAATTGCTCTCGTTGTCGTAGTCGGTGTTGAAATCCAGAATAGATACGGTTCCGATTGGTTTTCCCTCCTCAACGTCGCTGTGTCAGCAGCACTCTCCTCTGCCCTCGTCTTGTTGTATTTCAGGCAGTCAACCATCTTAGAATCGCAAAAGGAATTGCTGAAAGCAGAAATGAACCGTGGTATCCGCGAACAGCATACCGAAACCCTTCGAGAACGTGTACGGAAGTGGCATGGGAATCCGGATCAAGAGATAAGTGACAACCCTGTTGACCAACCGAGCAAGAACCTACCATTTGTTGGCACAGTCTCGTTCAACTCTGCGCCAACCCCGACTAGAATCTCATTCGCATCCGAAGAAGACGAATTCCGAGTGATGCCTCAGTATCTGGAGAATGACCGATATATGAGGGACCTTCTCGAGAACCACGCGCCTGACTTGAAAATACAGGCAGAACGTGTTGTGGTTCTAAAAGAACAGTTTGACACTCACCAGCAGGAATTTCTCAGCGAGTTCGATTACGAACGTGAGGCCCAATATGACGAGTTTTTTCTCGAGTCTCAGGACTATCTCAGTCGATGGTTCTTTGAACACCTCGTCAGGCTCGAAAGAGGGCTCACAGACGATTTCTCTGAATTAAGGGAACGGATGATTAACGAAGTCGGTAATACAGGTCATCATCCAGACAAGCCAGTCGTTTGGATTAGGGCAGAGGCATCTAATATCGAGGAACGGGCAATCTATGGTGCGAGGTACGATGAGGATGAGTGCGTGGAGTGGCAAGAATCCAGACCGGAACTCGTTGACGAGGTAAAGAACGTTGTCAAAAGCATGATTGATGACGTTGAGGACGACTACCCATTTGAAACAGTTACGCAAGCAGCGAACACGCTCGATGAGGGTGCAGTTGCTGTTGACGAATTAGAACACATCCTAATCGAATATGATGGTAAACCCGTCTATCAGGGTGACTGTGAGTACCTTCACGAAGCAGAGATTGGCTCCTAACTACGATGAGTTTCTGAAAACTCAGATAACGGGCTCGACAACAACATGCTGATGCTTCAACTTCGGAGCCTTGCTGCGTCCATCGTTTTCGAACTCAACGATATCCAATTCGCGAAGCTTCTGTAAGTCACGGCTGATAACCCCTTTATCGACGTCCAACTCTTTCGCGAGGGCACGGACCGACTGAGGTTGATATGTCTTTAGATAATCCATGATCCGAATACGCCGCTCATGGAACACATCGTCTGCCCGTTCACGACTCAACACAAGTGTATCCGGGAACCCGTGGTGAGTGATTGCCTCCGAAAACGCATTTCGAAGTTTAAGGGCCGAATCGATTTTCTCGTCCCCACGGAAGCTGTTTGGATCAACACTATCTTGGCTGGTGTCTTCTTCACCCATCTATGTCACCCATATAACTGTTGTTAGTTTTGCAACGGTAATCAAACTTCCGTAGACTACCGATTTACTGTGCGGAAATCAGAATTGCCTCACGACCTTGCGGCGTTTACGAAACCAATCCCGATAGCCAGGAACACAGCGATTAGGAACAACGGAATGAAAACATCGACAGCAATGCTTGTATCGAAACCCAAGAGTGCAAGAGCGATTGATACTACAACAAGGCCACCTACGAGACCGGTGGCTATTCGGGTTCCTGTATTCCCACTCATATGGTTGTAACCACTATTGAGAGTACTTCGTTCAGCCACTGTGGGAATTCACAAAGCAACCATTGGCCAAATTGATACACGAGGTTGTCAGCAAACGTCCCACCCGACATTTCGCAAACCATCTATTAGATGGATGCCACCAACCGATAAGTGTTTTTTGTGCAGACTATAATATAAGGGCCTTAGTAGTGGAATATTGGACTCGGAGATCCAAATAAACCCACATCCAAGTAGTTTGATCGGATGGCACTGCCCCTTTATTATCGGGTCAGCTGATGTTCCCGAGATACGTGTTCAGTATGTCTCCGATATCGGGCTCTTCTTCCATATAGTTGGTAAAGTTGTTCTCAACAACTTTTGGGGTAATTAGCAATAGATCATGCTTCGCAGCATAGCGTTTATTATACTCTTCTTGGTCTGATGACTGAACTGTTTCCCGGGTGAACTCACCATTTCCGATTTTGTAGTATTCGTCCGGATCGAATAAGGAACGAGCCGCTCGAGCAAACGTGTTCGTTTCCAATTTAACCCTGTCAGAGAGTGTACTTGAGAGATAAATTGCCATCAACATCATCAATCCCTCAGCGGTCAGGACCACCATATGTTCATGACTGGCGTAGGATTCCTGAATCCGATCGTGAAAGTCAAGATCATTCAGTGAACTAATGTGTGTGGTGACAAATATGTGTGCAACCTTGTCAACAGGGACGGAGCGCTTCCGCGCTGCGCTCACATAATCAATTTGTTTCCCCTCAATTTTTTCTCCAGAGAACCCTGCCGGAGAACCAGACTTTGTGTCAATAACCCCCAAGACTGGTCCCATCGGCTCTGGGTCAGTATTATTCTGCAATTCTCCGATATAGAATACCGTATCCGGCATTTTTTCAAAATTGTCGTCCTGACCTCCCTCTCCCTGTAGGGTGGCAAAAATATGGGAGAAAGCCGATTCAGTCACTTTCTCCAGTCTGTCTCCTTCCCACCTTTTGATTTCACCAGACTGTCTAAGCGCGAGCATATGGTTGAGTTCAGTCAAAATATATCGGGGGTTCGAATCAACTCTGCTGACCAACTCAGAGTTGGTGTCTGTTTCGAGATTTTTCTTCATATCTCTCTCAAGCTTCTTGATTTTACACATGTCTCTCAGCCGTTTATTGAGTCGGTTCGAACTTGGCATATTTCCGGTTGTGGAAATGTGAATTAAATCTCCAGATGCGTATAGATACTGGATTTCAAGCAATTCAGAGATTCTGTCTGCTTTTATGAATACTAAACTGGGCTTATTTGAGAGTGATATTTCAAATAGCGCATTACGAACTTCTTCCTCCAGGTTATGGGGAGAGATTATTATCCGCACCTCTGCTTCCTCAACAATCTGCTTTTCATCACCGTCGTCTCCTTGATTGTCTTTTTCGATGTCGTTGCCCACTCTCTTGAGCGGGATAGTTACGTCCGCAGAGATATGTCTCGGAAGATCCGGCTTGATTGACTGACATTCAACACCGATGTGGTTACAAAGCTCTCGTGTTACTGACTCGTAATCAACTCTGTACTGAGTGAACTCTCCAATATCTGCTGTCACACCGCATCGGTTGTCACAAGTGAATTCCACTACTTCTTCCGACTCAAGAACATCATGCGAACAAAACCCCCCACATTCTGGACACATGGAGGGGACATTTGTATGGGGTGTTGCCCACGAGGTGGGTATATCTGGTAACTCATCATCGTGGATATTACCGGTAGGGTTCCGATGAGATAGAAGTGAGTCAAGGGCGTTAGAGTCAAACATCGTTAGATTTGACCGAAGAAGGCTTCAAGGGCACGTTTGTTCTCATCAGATATCCGCCCATTTTCCAGCAAGTCCCACGTGCCAGAGTCGATTGCGATTGGCCGACCTTTTATTTTGATGACAAATTTCATATTTTCTTCACTGGCCTTATTTAATATCTCTTCAAATGTCTGCTCCATAGTGTCAAACGAAGAGTAGGCATCTTCCAAATTTGCAACCAAACGGAACTGATTCGTACCGGTTGAACTGTCCCCTCTCAGTTCAGAGCCACCCAGTTCGATAGAGTCAAGACGATCTTTCAAACCAGCCTTTTCTTCATCAGTCAGTTCCATCATATCCACTCGACCTTTCGCCGATTCGATTTTCCTCTTTATTCCATCTTCAATGATACCAGTGACACTCTGGTCACTCGACTCTGAGTCTGCTGTGGCATTTGAGGCACTTTGCTCAATTTCGGTCGCAACTTTTGACTTGTGTCTTTGGAGATCATTATATATCTCCTCGTCATCGATGGTTCGCTTGAAGAGGCTCTCTAGAATGTTCTTCCATCCGTTTTCATAATTGTCCGTAAAGGTGAAAATTGTCTGTCCACCTTCAGTTGTGATCTCAAAGCGGATTTTCTTTATTGGATAGTGTTTTCGAGTAGTGATCTTCGGCTTGCTTGGATATTCATCACTACCAGACGCATCATTGCGAAATCCGAATTCATCCCGTGTTCGCAGGCCTTGTTCCTTAAATATCTCAAAGATCGTGCCACCATCAGAGATATTGGACTCGTATGCGCGAATTAGAAGAGGGTATGGTCGCTCTGAATTCCAATAGTCATGGAAGTCATCTAAAGATTGGCTGATTGTCGATATCGGTATCTCTCTGTCTATAAAGTAGGACCGTCTTCCTTTTCGATCGTAAATTCGGGACGCAGCAACTATGTAATTGAGTTCGCCTTCGAGTTCTAAAGTATAAAGCGAGAGTAGAAGTGAAAATCGATTGTCTACGTCAAGTTGTTCTCTCTTCACATTGGTATAGTTATTTGATATGAAGTCCTTAGCAGCTCGTAGATTAACGCTCTCCCTATCAAGCATTTTGTAGTCAGAGACAAACTGTCTGACCTCTGAGTGGTAATCGGATACGAGTTCATCGATTGTATCCGGTTTAGTATATTCGTCCTTGTCGTATGCGGCCCCAGTGAGTACGCTAGCAAGGTTGAGAACGAAATCCTTGCTTCGATTATTTAGGGTAGATTTTATTTCGGATGAGGAGAGGGGAGCTGACATACTTACTACAAATGATGTGACGATATATAAGAATGTTACGTACAGATATCTAATTATTCTACCAGTAATGGTCTCGCTTCAAACCGAATTTAGTGCCACCACCTGAGCATTTCGACAGGGCCAATCGTATACGTCAGGTCCGCCATTACTCCCGCTCATCTTCTGGGAGATACCGCCTCCGCTGCCTGAGTTTCTCCCGCTCCGTTCGTTGGTCGTAATGTCGGTCAAGTACATCTGTTCCGACGTCCATTCTGTCGCTCACGACTCGCTCTGGTGTGTCCTGCTGGAGGTAGTAGGTGATCGCTCCCCGACGAATTGGGTGGGGGCTGAGTGAGGACGGACACGCGTATGCTCGTGGAGAAGGTCTGGCATCGCACTCGTCAATGTCTCGGTCGTGTGGACACGTCGAGTCGTACACGCAGGGCCGTGTGTACTGATACGAAATTGTCCGCCCTCTATTTCGACTCAGCCGGCTTTGACGAGTTGCGAAGAGAGGCTTCCGACCGTACTTGTCTATCGTCCTTGGATGGTTGACCTTGAGCCAGTCATCCAGAACTCCACAAACACGCTCACTCAATGCGATATAGCGTTCACTCTCCTTGCCGTTCTTTAGGGACGTCCCCTGTTCGGGCCTGTGAACGAGTTGGAAAAACCGCTCCTCAGAATCGTAGTCGTCGACATCCAGACTGACAGCAGCTCCAATTCGTAACCCAGTGTGCCAGAGGACTTCCAGTAGTACGTGTTCTAAGCGTGCATAGTGGTACTTCTCTAGGTGAGCGAGAATCTGCCTGGCACGCTCTGAGCTCAACGATTCTGTCCGAGCGTCTTCTGACGTGGTCGTTGGGAGCAGTATCTTCTCATCGAGTCCGGACTCAACTGCATCGATGCTCGCACAGAACCGGAGAAACACACGAAGAGTCGCAAGCTGACCCCGCATCGAGGCATTCGAAAGGCCATCTTCGTTGCGTCGCTTGACGCGATATCGGTGGATGTCCCTCCCGGAGAACGTGTTCATATTGTCGATTGCTTCGTCTTCGCACCACTGGACGAACTGTTTGAGTCGGTAGTGGTGCGATTGTAGCGTTGCGTCTGATAGTTCCTGACTGCGAGCATCGAGATACATCTGCTTCGCTGCCGCAGGTTCCAAGGGTTCGAGGTCGTTGGTCATGGTCACTTGGCGGGACAACGCCAGAAGACGGATTTCCAAACGCCTGTTTCAGGGCTTGAAGTGCCTGCCAACTGGTGGCTGACAAGGCGGGAGAATCTGGATGCTCCCCCATGGGGCCCATCCATATTCTACACGCTTGTGAGCCGAATGGCTGGTCGTATCGGTACGACACACATCGTGTCTGGAGGTGCCGTCAGACCTCGACACTTGGGTGTATCGTGTCGGTGAACGAAGCGAACCTCCGGGGAGTATACGAACGCCGGCGTGCGACCGGACTGGGAACGCTCACACGTGACTACGAGCAGCCCTGAAACGAAGTAACATTGACAAGATGGCCCCGTGAAGCCAGCCTCGTGCACGAGGTATCCCGCACGAGGTCAGTGTACGAGAGCGAGTCAGATGCCTTCGTCGACAAGTACCGCGCCGAGTCGGTTGCCGCGTTGTTCGGAGACGACTTCTACGAAGCGCTCGCAGGAGACCGGATTCTTGACGTTGGGTGTGGTCCCGGTGTCGACACGGAGACGTTCGTTACCGACGGATTCGACGTCGTCGGATTCGACCTCACGTCGTCGTTCGTCCGGGCCGCACGAACGGCGGTCGACGAGGCATCGTTCGCCCGTGGAGACATGCGGCGACTCCCATTCAGAGACGGGTCGTTCGACGGCGTCTGGAGTTGCGCATCGTTTCTCCACGTCCCACGTCCGGATGCGCCGGGAACGCTCCGTGAGTTCAGACGCGTCCTCGCTGACGACGGAGTCGCCTATCTCTCGGTGAAACGAGGCGAAGAGAGCGGATTCGATACTGACGGCCGGTACTTCGAGCTGTATCGGCCCGAACAGGTTCGGTCGCTGGTCGTCGACGCGGGGTTCGGTCGAGTCGATATCGAAACCGGCGAGCGGTGGATACAGGTTCTCGCACGGGTCTGAATCGACCGGCGCTCGGCAGTTCGACACTGCCCCGATTGCTGGTCTATTCCCCAACACGGACTCTCACCGGCCGGTGAAGTTTACGAACGGTGTCTGGTGGTCTCAAAAAGTTGAAGAACGGCCCTTCTGGCACAGTGAAATGATAACAGCTAACGTACAATGCGTGGTACTAGCGACTGCGCATGCTGTGCAACGGGGCGAAAGACGACTGGCACGAGCGATGCGCGAGAGAAAAGTATGGCAACAGCAGGAGACGAAGGGACAATTACCGGCGAACTTCGAGACTCGTTTCGGGGCAACCTGATACGGGCCGGCGACCCGGAGTTCGACGACGAACGCGCGATTTATAACGCGATGATAGACAAGCGTCCGCGGCTAATCGCTAAGTGTAGCGACGTGGCGGACGTCATCGCAGCGGTCAACTACGGGCGAGAGAACGAACTCGACACCGCGGTTCGAAGCGGCGGCCACAACGGGCCAGGGCTATCGTTGGTCGACGATGGGCTCGTCATCGACCTCGAAGAGATGAACGGCATCCGCGTCGACCCCGAACAGAAGACGGTGACTGTCGAAGCCGGGTGCACGTGGGGCGACGTGGACCACGCCACCCACGCGTTCGGCATGGCGACAGTCAGTGGAATCATCTCCACGACAGGCGTCGGCGGTCTGACCCTCGGTGGGGGACACGGCTATCTGACACGCAAGTACGGCCTGACCATCGACAACCTGGTCGCTGCAGACGTCGTGTTGGCGGACGGCCGAATGGTCCGCGCGAGTGCAGACGAGAACGAAGACCTCTTCTGGGCGATTCGCGGCGGAGGCGGGAACTTTGGCGTCGTCACGTCGTTCGAGTTCGACCTCCACCCAGTCGAGACGGTCGTCGCCGGACCGATGTTCTGGCCGCTTTCGGAACTGGAGACGACGATGGAGTGGTACCGTGGCTGGTTAACCGACGCACCGCGGGACGTGTACGCTTTCTACCTCGTCGCCGAGGTACCGGGCGACCCGTTCCCCGAGGAAATCCACGGCGAGAAGGTCTGTGGACTGATGTGGTGCTGCACGGGGTCTGAAGACCAGGCCGAAGAGATGCTCCAGACCGCCCGTGACGTGGCCGAACCGATGTTCGAACACGTCGGCGAGATGCCGTACCCCGCACTACAGGGGATGTTCGACGGCCTCTATCCGGAAGGCGACCAGTGGTACTGGAAGGGTGACTTCGTGCGCGAACTGACCGACGAAGTAATCACCGAACACCGGCGCTTCGCCGAAGTACCGACCGCCAAGTCGACGATGCACCTGTACCCAATCGACGGGGCCGTCCACGACGTCGGTTCCGACGAGGCTGCGTGGTCCGTCCGCGACGCGAACTGGTCGATGGTCATCGTCGGCGTCGACACAGACCCGGCGAAGGCAGACGAGATTACGGAGTGGGCCCGCGACTACTGGGACGCAGTCCACCCGCACACCCTCGGTGGGTCGTACATCAACTTCATGATGGAAGAAGGGGACGAGCGGATTCGCGCCACGTACGGCGAGAACTACGACCGGTTACAGAAGGTCAAGGCGAGATACGACCCTGACAACTTCTTCCACGTGAACCAGAACATCGAACCGGCCGCGTAGCACCGCGCGAACAGAGACTCACAGTTTTTTGAACGTGTCGTCGCGTTAGACTGTCCTCCCCTCGCTTCTCCCGATTTCCGTCAACACCCCGACGCACACTGCGGCGACGACGACGTGCATCGCCATCAAGACGAGGACGCCAGCAATCGTGGCTTGGGGGTCACCGAACAGCAGGCCGATATCGGGGACGAACGACAGGACCAACACGACGACGGTGACCTGCAGGAAGGTGCGGTCGGGATTTTCGACCCGACTCGACAGCAGTCCATAGACGAGTGTCGCGCCGATTGCACCCACCGCAGAGAGGAACACGACCGGCGGGTACGAGAGTGGTGCAAACGGCTGGACCGCACCGCTGGCGAGGACGAGCGTCAAGACGAGGGCGTTCGCGACGAGAGACAGTGCGATGGCGGTGAGCCCGCGTCGAGCGAGGACCGTACGAGTTGGCTTGGCGGTCGGTGTGACTGTGGACATGTCTGTACGAACTACGTTACCATGGAACATGAGCTTGTACACGTCGCAGACCGGGCAAAAATCGGTCGCTTCGACCGGCGTTCTCGCTCAGTCCTGCGTCAGCAGACGGCGCAGGACGAAGTGGAGAATGCCGCCGTTTTCGACGTACTTCACCGCGGCGGGCGTGCCGACTTGTGCGGTCACGTCGAACTCGATTTCGGTTCCATCGTCGTTCGTGGCGACGACGGTGAGTTCGTCGTTGACTTCGAGGCCGTCGTCGAGGCCGCGGATGTCGAAGTATTCCGAGCCATCGAGACCGAGTGACTCCCACGAGTCGCCGTCTTGGAACTGGAGTGGGAGGACGCCCATTCCGACGAGGTTGTCCCGGAAGATACGCTCGTAACTCTCCGCGATGGTCGCTCGGATGCCGAGGAGGTCTGTCCCCTTGGCCGCCCAGTCACGACTGGACCCCGTCCCGAACTCGACGCCCGAGAGGACGACGAGCGGAGTGTCGTCGTCGCGGTACCGCTGACTCGCTTCGAAGACGGTGGTCTCGTCGCCAGTCGGGTGGTGGATGGTGTAGCCACCTTCCACGTCGTCGAGCATCTGGTTCTCGATGCGGACGTTGGCGAACGTCCCGCGCATCATGACCTCGTGGTTCCCGCGGCGAGAGCCGTACGTGTTGAAGTCGACCGGGTCGACGCCGTGGTCCATGAGCCACTGGCCTGCCGGGAGGTCAGAGCCGAACGGCCCGGCGGGGCTGATGTGGTCCGTCGTCACGGTGTCGCCGAGCGTCATGAGACAGCGAGCGTCGTCGATGTCCGAGACGCCGGGTGCCTCCAGTGGGAAGTCTTTGAAGAACGGCGGTTCGCGGATGTAGGTCGACTCGTCGTCCCACTCGTACACGTCGCCGGTCGGGGCTTCGAGTGCATCCCAGCGCTCGTCGCCTTCGAAGACTTCCGCGTACTTCTCGCGGAACATCGACGGGTCGATGCTGTCGTGAATCATCTGTTTGACCTCTTCTGGGTCCGGCCAGATGTCCGAGAGGTAGACGAGGTTGCCGTCGTCGTCGGTGCCGAGTGGGTCGTTCTCGAGGTCGATGTCCATCCGGCCGGCGAGGCCATAGGCGACGACGAGTGGCGGACTGGCGAGGTAGTTCGCGCGAATCTTCGGGTGGATGCGCGCCTCGAAGTTCCGGTTGCCGCTGAGGACACTCGTCGTCCACAGGTCGCGTTCGTCGATGGCGTTCTCGATGGGTTCCGGAAGCGGGCCGGCGTTCCCGATACAGGTCGTACAGCCGTAGCCGACCACGTCGTATCCGAGGTCTTCGAGGTACGGGAGTAACTCGGCTTTCTTCAGGTACTCCGTGACGACGCGACTGCCGGGCGCGAGGCTCGTCTTGACGTAATCGGGCATGTCGAGGCCCTTCTCCACCGCGTTGCGGGCGAGGATACCCGCGGCGACCATGACCGACGGGTTCGACGTGTTCGTACAACTCGTAATCGCACTGACGACGACGCTCCCGTGACCGATTTCGGCCGTCTTCCCGTCGCCGAGGTCGATTTCGACGCGTTTGGTCAACTCTCCGAGGTCCGGTTCGTCGGGTGCTTCCTCGGGCGTCTCCGTGAGTGACCCGCCGTCGCCCGCGAGTTCAGGGTCGCCCCCGCCTTCGCCAAGCCATCGGACGATGGCTTCTTCGTCCACGTCGTCTACGTGGTCTTCGAACTCGCCGTAGAGCAGTTGCCGGAAGTGCGACTTCATGTCGCCCATCGCGATACGGTCCTGCGGGCGTTTCGGGCCGGCGAGGCTCGGTTCGACCGTCGAGAGGTCGATGTCGACCGTCTCGGTGTACTCGGGGTGCTGTTCGCCGAAGAGACCCTGCGCGTCGAGGTACTCCCGGACGAGTTCGATGTGGTCCGGGTCGCGGCCGGTGAGTTCGAGGTAATCCAGTGTCGCCTCGTCCACCGGGAACACGCTGATGGTCGACCCTTGCTCGGGTGCCATGTTCGAGATGGTCGCCCGGTCGGGCACCGAGAGGTGCTTGACACCGGGACCGTAGAACTCGACGAACCGGTCGACGACGCCGACCTGTCGGAGTTTCTCGGTGACGTGCAAGACGAGGTCCGTCGCCGTCGCGCCTTCGGGAAGTTTGCCTTCGAGTCGCACGCCGACGACTTCGGGCAGTTTCATCGTAATCGGTTGGCCGAGCATCGCGGCCTCGGCTTCGATACCGCCGACGCCCCACCCGACGACGCCGATGCCGCCAATCATGGGTGTGTGACTGTCGGTGCCGACGAGGGTGTCGGGTAGAAGCCACTGGTCGTCGCGCCACTCGCGGTCGTGGACGACCTGCCCGAGGTGTTCGAGGTTCACCTGGTGGACGATACCCGTTCCCGGTGGGACGACACGGAAGTTCTCGAACGCGTTCTGCGCCCACTTGAGCGCCCGATAGCGCTCGGCGTTGCGTTCGTACTCCAGTTCGACGTTCTTCTCGTACGCGTCGGGCGACCCGAAGAAGTCGACCTGCACGCTGTGGTCGATGACGAGGTCACAGGGGACTTCGGGTTCGACGATACTGGGGTCTTTCCCCGAGCGGTCCGCCGCAGAGCGAAGTGCCGCGAGGTCGACGACGGCCGGCACGCCGGTCAGGTCCTGCAAGACGACCCGAGACGGTGTGAACGGAACTTCGACGTTCGGCACGTCCGGTTCCCACGACGCCGCGTTTCGTACGTCGTCGTCGGTGACGATGTCGCCGTCGACGTTCCTGAGGACGGACTCCAGCAGGATGCGGATACTGACCGGTAGACGGTCGAGTTCGCAGAGGCCCTGTTCTTCGAGGACCGTCAGGTCCGCCATCTTGTACGTGGTGCCACCGTGTTCGAATTCTCGGATGGCTCCGAACGAATCTGAATCTCCCATGGTCGACCACTACGGACTCCGCGGGCTTGAATGCGTAACTCGTTCTCACGGGGTCGGAATCGGCCGAACAGGGCCCCCTACCGTGGAACGGACGCAAATAGCCGCTCCCTCCGCATCGTGCCGTCTTAGCCTCGATTCCGACGGGCCTTCCCCAACTCTCCGGCGACGATGACCCCGCCGTGTTCGAGAAGTGGGCTGGCACACTCCCAGCAACTGTACCACATCTGGTGTCCGCGGGCGATGACAACGTCTGCGCGTGCACTGCACTGGTAACAGGGTCGGTGGTCGGGTGGGTGAATGACGCGCATCGTCTCCTCTCGTGTTACTCTTCGAGGGACCCCGCGACGCCGACGAACTCGTTGACTTCGTCTTGGACGTGTCGTCTGACGTGCTCGCAGTAGTCCCACAGGAGGTCGTTGAACTGCTCTCGTTCCGGTTCGCTCAGACTCTCTTCGCCCCGTGACCACTCGGCGGGAATCTGGGGGTGGCGGGTACAGACGACAGAGAGTGGGTGGTTCTTCGGGTGTCCCATGACGATGTCGTACTCGTCGACGCCCCAGATGCCGTCGCCACCGTCGCTCGCGAGTTCCTCGTCGACAGTGTCGAGTAGCTGACGCTCCTCGTCCGTGACGACGGCGTCGTCGCCAGTGAACAGTTCACGGTACGTCCGGTCACGTGCCGTGTAAATCCACCCGTCGAGTCGTTTGCGGGCCTGTTGGAGGAGTTGTCTGTCAGCTTCCATGGGTGTATAGAGGTGCGCCGAGGTGATATGACTAGGCCCGCGCAACTCGCCCGAACTGACACACAGAGGTGAGTACACGTGGCCGACGTTCGTCATCCTTTGATGTTGGCGAGCGGTGTCGTCCGGGCGACTTTGGTCCCGATTCCGAGCGCGTCACTGACACGAACGACCTCGTCGATGTCTTTGTACGCACCGGGGGCCTCCTCGGTCAGCGTACCGCCGGACCGCGCCCGAACGAAGATTCCGCGCGCCCGAAGCGCCTTCTGGAGTTCTCCGGCGGTGTACTCGCCTTTCGCCTGCGTCCGCGACTTGAGTCGACCTGCACCGTGGGCCGTCGACCCGAAACTGAGTTCGAGTGACCGCGGCCCTCCAGCGAGGACGTACGAGTGAGAACCCATACTTCCGGGGATGAAGACCGGTTGTCCCACGTCGCGATACGCGTCGGGAATCTCGGGCCGTCCCGCCGGAAACGCGCGTGTCGCGCCCTTTCGGTGGACGAGAAGCGACTGCTCACGACCACGGACGGTGTGGCGCTCCTCTTTGGCGATGTTGTGACACACGTCGTAGACGAGTTCGACCTCAGTCGCCTCGAAGAGCGCGTCGAACACCTCGCGGACCGCTTGCGTCATCGCCTGCCGATTCGCCCACGCGAAGTTCGCGGCGGCGTTCATCGCACCCCAGTATCTGTCTGCGAGCCGGTCGCCGAGAGGGGCGTAGACGAGTTGTTTGTCCGGCAGCGACGCCACAAGGTTGGGGTAGTGCCGCTCGAACTCGCGGATGAAGTGTGAGCACGTCTGGTGGCCGAGGCCACGAGACCCAGAGTGAATCATCACGACCACGTCGTCGGTTTCGACGCCGAACGCCGCCGCCGTCTCGGGGTCGTACACGTCGGTGACGCGCTGGACTTCGAGGAAATGATTTCCGGACCCGAGCGACCCGACCTGATTGACGCCGCGTTTGAGCGCTTCGGTCGGCACGGCGTTCGGGTCGCCCGGCAGGTGACCGTTCTCCTCGCAGTGGTCCAAGTCGTCCGCCGTCGCGTGCCCGTTCGCCAGCATCCACTCCATCCCGGATTCGAGGATGCCGCGCACGTCCGAGATGTCAGTGTGGAGGTACCCGCCCTTCCCCAGTCCAGTCGGAATGGTCTGGTAGAGTCTGTCTGCGAGAATCGACTCCTGTCCGGCGATATCCTTGTACGAGAGACCCGTCCGGAGCAGGCGGACGCCGCAGTTGATGTCGAACCCGATTCCGCCCGGACTGATGACGCCCTCATCGAGGTCGACCGCCGCGACGCCACCGATGGGAAAGCCGTACCCCTGGTGTCCGTCGGGGAGGACGAGCGCGAACTTCTGGATACCCGGTAACGTCGCGACGTTTCGGACCTGAGTGAGTGTGAGGTCACCTTCCTCCAGCATCTCTTCGATGAGGGACGCCGACCCGTAGACGCGTGCCGGGACGCGCATCTCTCCCGTTCGTTCGATTTCGTACACGTTCTCGTGAACCTCTGTGAGTTCCACCATCTGACCACCACCGAACTAGTCTATGCTAACGGTTCGCATAACGTTGGTGTGAACGTGGGGTTCCCTTACTCTCCTGACAACATTCAACACCTCGTCTGGCGTACGGTACGTATGGATATCTCGAACCTCGTCGAGCGTGAGTTCCCGACGGTGACGCCCGAAACGCGTGTCTCGAAGCTTCAGGGTATGTTTCAGGAGACGGGCACGAAGGCTATCGTCGTCGTCGACGATGGCGAGTACCTCGGTATCGTGACGCTGCGGCAAATGAACGTCACGCACCGCGACCCGGACGCCAAGGCGCGGAGTATCCTGTGGCACCCTGCGAAGGTGGACCGTGACGAAGACGTTCGCCGCGTCGCCCGCCTCATCCTCGCGAGTCGGAGCGAAGTCCTCCCCGTCTTCGACGACGAGGAACTGGTGGGAACCGTCTCGACCGACCGAGTGCTGGAGGCCGTCCAGCAGTTCCTCGGCGTCCTCACCGTCGAGGACGTGTACTCGGACTCGCTCGTCACGGTGGGCCAAGATTCGACGTTCGGCGAGGCACTCAACGCCTTCCGCGAGAACGGTATCACCCACCTTCCCGTCGCGGAGGACGGCGACGTGGTCGGCGTGGTCAGCCTCACCGACATCCTCGACTTCACGACGAGAGCGATGGACAAACCTTCCGGTGGGTCGTCGGGAGGGTTCGACGTGTCCAGTGGGGGTTCTTCACCCGGATTCCGGTCCGCCGGTGGGATGGGTGACCGTGCGGGCGAACTCGAACGGATGCTCGACCTGCCCGTCGTGGACGTGATGAGTGCACCCGTCGCGACGGTCCTTCCGAACGACGGACTCGACGACGCTGTCGAGCAGATGTTGGACGATGGCGTCTCGTCGCTCATCGTCGTACAGGAGAACGCGCCGGCAGGCATCGTCACCAAGAGTGACGTCCTCGAAGCGCTGACGTGGACGGGCGAGTCGCGACTCCCGGTCCAGATTACCAACGTCGAGTTGCTGGACGACATCTCGCGCGACGAAGTCGTCGCAATGGTCGAAGGCTTCGCCGACAAGTACGGCGGACTGACGATACTCGAAGCGAACGTCTACCTCCACGAACACGACGAGAAACTCCGCGGCACGCCGCTCATCATGGCTCGCATCCGCCTGTTCACCGACAAAGGACACTTCGTCGGCACCGGCGAAGGATACGGCGCGTCACACGCACTCCACCTCGCGCGCAACATCGTCGAACGCCAGTTGCTCGAAGGGAAGACCCACGACGAGACGAAGAAACCCCCGTCGGACCCCGACGAGTACTGGTCGAAGGTGTTCGGGTGGTGGCTGACCGCGCCACCGCGTCGCCGGTGAGTCGACCTAGACCCTGACGGAACACGATGCATACGCGGTATCTCCGATGGGTGGAGGGTGCCCGACTCGGCGTGAGGACCTCCCGAAGCGACTGAGTGCGTAGACCGATGAGGGTGACTTCGATGCGAATACCCGGTGTGTGGCGCACCGTCGCGAGTGTCGTCTTCGCACTCGTCGGGTTTTCGCTCTACGTCTGGTTCGTCGGAGCGACTGCGGTCGTCGATGCCGTCAGTGCCATCTCGGGTCGACACCTCGCGTCGCTCGTCGTTCTCGGCCTCGTTCCGATAGTCACCTGGGGAATGGCGCTCTGGGTCGTCCTCAGGAGAATCGGGACGCAGGTGTCGCTCTGGGACGCGACGGTCCTCTTTGCGGCGATGGAGTTCGTCAACGCCGTCACACCGTTCGGTCAATCCGGTGGGACGCCCGTGAGTAGTCTGCTCGTCTCGTGGCAGTGCGACATCAACTACGAGCGAGCGTTCGCCGCAGTCGTCGGGGTCAACGTCTTCGTTCGACTCGCATCGGTCGCGCTGGGTCTCTTCGTGGTCGGTTTCTACTCGTCCCGGTTCGTCGTAGCCGAGCAGGTCCGAAACACCGCCGCGTTCGCTGCGGGAGTCACGTTCGGTCTCCTCGCCATCGTCGCGGTTCTGTGGGCCGTTCGACACGACATCGAACCAGCCGTCGGTCGCGGACTCGGACGACTCACGAACGGAGTCGGCCGCTGGCTTCCCGGTGTCTCGCCACCGACTCCCGAAAGCGTCGCTCACCGAGTCGAACGGTTCGTGGCGACGCTCGACGAACTCGCCGCCGACCCGTGGCGCCTCGTCGCCGTCTTCGTCCTCTCCCTATTCGGTCAGTTGTCGGTGGCGGCGGCGCTCTGGACAGCGCTCGACGCCCTCGGTGTGACCCAACCACTGCCACTGGTTCTCGTCGTCGTTCCGCTCGCCAAGGTGAGCGGATTCTTGCCGACGCCCGGCAGTATCGGGAGCGCAGTCGTGGTCTTGTCCAGTCTCATCGTGGCGCTGTCGGGAATCTCGGGTGCGCTCGCAACCGCCGCGGCACTCGTCTATCGTGGCGTCGTCTACTGGTTCCCAGCGTCCGTGGGCGCACTCGCGACAGCAGGTCTCTTCCTCGTCAGACACGACGACGTTGGAAAACGGCGGTCGAGTCGGGCGAAAATAGCGGCATTCGTTCTCGCTGGCGGTATCTCGCTGACGCTCCTCCTCGTCGTTCACTCACGAACCCTGCTCGTCGAACCGTCAGACGCGGTGGTCCACGTCGTTCGAGACGTTGGTCTCGGTGTCCTCGGGTTTGCGCTCTTGTGGACACTCTTTACCACGGTGACGACCCAGTGACTTCCGCGGCGAGTCGCTGTCGGCAGTCAGATAGAGGTACGTGTATCAGGCGGACGCCTTGTGTAACTTCTCCCGCAGTCGCTCGGGGTCGACTTCGAACTTGAACGCCGGCCGACCGTCCACGTACACGTACGGGACTCTGTCGCCGTACTCTTCGAGTAATTCTCTGTCTGTATCGACGTCGACGAGGTCCATCTCGACTGGGATACCCTCGGCCTCGGAGACGTCACGGATGGTCGCTTCGACTTCCTCACAGAGAGTACATCCCTCGCGCGTGTAGACGACGATGGGGACGGGGTCGCTCATCGGCAGTCACTCCTCGACGATGCCCGTGAACTCGTCGACGGGCATCACAGAGTAATCGACGCTCAAGGTGTCTCGGGTGGCCCGAATCTTCCCGACGAACGTCGAGATATCGGTGAGTTGGCCTTCGAGGACGAACAGTTCCATGCAGTAGTGGTTGCCGACGTGGTTGTGGAAGTTCGACTTGACGAGGCCCTCGTACTCGTGCCGAAGGCCCATCATCCGCTCTTCGACGCTCGTCGTCTCGTAGTCGAAGATGACCGTCACGACGGCCATCAACTCACGGTCTTCGAGTCGCTTGTCTTCGAACTCTCCGAGGAGATTGCGCGACGCCTCCCTGACGACTTCGCTGCGCCCGGTGTACCCGTGTTCGTCGGCGAACGAGTCGATGCGCTCCAACAGTTCCTCCGGCATGGAGACGCTGACCACAGTCATATATTAACTCCGGTCGCTACGATTAATAAATATTGGCATCAGGCGGCAGCTCATGCCGTGTGTGTCGGGCAATCGACCACTCGTGTCAACACGTCGTCGGTATTTTATTTTGCCCAGATTATCGAGAATAGTATAGGCACTGGCGGTCTTTCGGCAGTATTGGGCGAACTTCCGTTTCGGGTGCCGTTTTCACCAGAGATAACCGAGGCGAACGGTTGATATAGGAGAAGCGACCAGTCACGAATCAATCGAATCCTCGTATGGCGACCACACCTGACACCGAACTTTCCGAGACTCGAATCCACGAGGTATTGAGTAACGACCGCCGTCGTATGGCGATCGAGTTCCTCCAAGGAGGAGATATGACGCTTCGCGAACTCTCGGAACGAATCGCGGAGGCCGAGACGGGTGAGTCGCCACCGCCGAGGAACATCCGCCAGAGTGCCTACGTCTCACTCCAGCAGACCCACATCCCGAAACTCGACGAACTGGACATCGTCGAGTACGACGACGAGTCGAAGCAGGTCTCTCTCGCGGAGGCGGGCGACGTGACAGTCTACATGGAAGTCGTCCCCGAGGGCGAACTCTCGTGGAGTGAGTATTACGCCGTCCTCTCAGCACTCGGACTCGTCATGATGATTGCCGTCGTCGTCGACGTGCCCGTAATCTCGACGCTCGGTGCCCCCGTCCTCGCGTCAGTCCTCTTCGCCGTCATCGGTGCGTCGGGTCTCTATCAGCGCTGGATGCAAGAGAACTGACGCCCTCGGAGAGACGAGGTGGCGTTCGTCATCGACGTTCGATTCGATTAAATTCTGAGACTACGAGACACAAATAAGTAGCTTCGCTCAGAATCGTTCACTCGAACATGAGTTACAACGTCGTGCTGAGCGACTTTCACATGGTGGACCCCGAGCACCAACGGCGCATTCTCGGAGACATCGCCGAGATTCACGTCGCCGAACTCGGGTCCGAGGCGGCACTCGTGGAGGCCTGCCGTGAGGCCGATGCCGACGCCGTCGTGACCGATATCGCCACGCCGGTCACCGCCGAGGCACTCTCCAAACTCGACCTCTCTATCGTCGCTCGGGCCGCGGTCGGATTCGACAATATCGACGTGGAATCGGCCGCCGAACACGGCGTCGTCGTCACCAACGTCCCGGCGTACTGTACTGACGAAGTGGCGACCCACAGCGTCGCACTCCTCCTGTCGTGTATCAGAGCGACGCCCACGTACGACCGGGCAGTCCGCGCCGGCGAGTGGCCACCGACGCCCGGCCGAGAACTCCACCGGATGAAGGGTAGAACGCTCGGGTTCCTCTCGTTCGGGGCCATCGCGCAGCGAACCGCCGAACTCTGCTCCGGATTCGGCCTCGAAACCATCGTCTACGACCCCTACGTCGACGACGACGTGCTCGACGAGTACGGCGTCGAACCCGTCTCGCTGGACGAACTCTACGCTCGCTCGGATTACCTCTCTGTCAACGCCCCGGCGACCCCCGAGACGCGCGGGATGGTCGATGCCGACGCCTTCGGCGCCCTCGACGACGACGCAATCGTCGTGAACACCGGGCGTGGCGCAGTCATCGACGAAGACGCACTCGTGGACGCCCTCCGCGAGGGCGACATCGCCGCCGCCGGCCTCGACGTGTTCGAAGAGGAACCACTCCCGCCGGACTCGCCGCTCCGTGAGTTGGGGAACGCAGTCCTCTCGCCGCACGCGGCGTGGTGTTCAGTCGAAGCGCGCGCCGAAGTGAACGAACAGACTGCCTCGGACATCAAGCGCGTCCTCACCGGCGACGAACCGACCGCGCTGGTCGAACCGCGCTGGAATTGACCCCTGCGGCTGACCCGACACCCGAACTGCGCGACGACTCGATACGCGCCCTGTGCGTCGTCTCTCTTCTTCAGCAGTACGTCTCGCGCACCGTCTGCGCGAACACTCCGTCTCTGTCGAACGCGATAGCGACGAGGACGAACTCTTCGTCCAGTGGACGGAGCACGAACACCTCGCGGGGCGCGTCGGGGACGGTCGATTCGGCTCCCGTCGTCGCGGCGTCGGTCTCTGCGGCCAGACGGCCGATGAGTGGGTCCAGCGGGACGACACCGTCTCTAAACTCTTCGAACAGGTCGCGTGCCCCCGGTTGTTTCGCGAAGACGTAGAGGACGGCGTTCGGGTCGCCGTCGGTTCCGTAGGTGACGCGTGACCCGATTGCCTCACCGCTGTCCATCCTGTGCCACGTCTCCCGAGCGGCCTCGAACAGACCGGTCGCCGCACCGACGAATCGGAATCGGGTTCGGTCGGTGACCGACACCGCGGCGAACCGCGGGTCGCCGTCGTCCCACGCCAGCGTCGCCTCGATTTCGTTTCCGGGTTCGAGTGCTTCGATGGTGTCTGCGATGTCCTCGTCGTCGTATCCCGTCCGTGGGACGTACGTGGGCGAGAACGCCCCGTCGGCGTCGGCCGCCGCCTCCGGGTCGGTCCAGTCGACGGCCTCTTCGGGGCGTTCGAGCAAGAGGAGTTCGTCTCGCTCGCGTGGACTGCGATAGACGCGGAACCGGCCGGCCGTCGTGACCTCCATGCCCCCGGCTACTGGACGAATCGAAATACGCCTGCCGGTCTGCGAACAGACGGACGCGCCGACTGCTGTGCGTCAGTCGTCGTCGGTGAACGACGCGAACGCACCGCGGAGGCCGGCCTGCGTGTCCGACCCTTCTTTCGTGATGCGCCACCCGGTCAGTCCCATCGCCACGAGGATGAGTGGCGAGAGGAACCCGAGGAAGTAGTACGGTGCGTACTGGAGCGTCGGCACACCGAGCACGTCAGCCATGTACGCGCCGCCGGTGCCCCACGGGATGAGCGCACTCGTCGTCGTCCCCGCGGATTCGACGGCCCGCGAGAGATTTCTGCTCTCTAAGTCGAACTCGTCGTAGAGGCCGCGGAAACTCATTCCGGGCACGACGATACTCATGTACTGGTCGGCGGCGATGGCGTTCATCGCCAGCGACGAGGTGGCCGTCCCGATGGTGAGAGAAGACACCGAGGTGAGGATACGACGCATCTCGTGGGCGATGACGGCGATACAGCCAGTTCGTTCGAGGATACCGCCGAGCGACAGCGACGCGAGGATGACGGTCATCGTCCACGACGACCCGAGGAGACCACCCGACGCGAGGAGCGAATCGACCGTCGAGACGCCCGTCTCGGGCGACGTACCCGCGAAGGCGACGTTCCACGCGCCGACGAAGGTGTCGATAGCACTCGGTCCCTGCACGAACAACTGCGTGAGGGTGCCGGTGACGACGCCGGCGATGATAGAGGGAAGCGCCGGGTAACCACGAAGCGCGAGGACGAACGTGACGAGAAGTGGTGCGAACACCAGCGGGTTCACGGTGTAGGTGCCGGCGATAGCCGTCTGAATCTCGGCGACGCGCCCTGCTGGGATGTCACCGGAGGCAGTGAGACCGAGTACGGTGTACGCGACGAGCGAGATTGCGAGCGCGATGCTCGTCCCGACGCGCATCGTCCGCACGTGGGTCATCAGGTCGGTGTTCGTCACGGCAGCGGCGAGGTTCGTCGTGTCCGAGAACGGCGAAACCTTGTCCCCGGTGTACGCGCCCGTCAAGACGGCACCGGCCGTCATCGCGTTCGGCATGCCGAGACCCGACCCGATGCCGATGAACGCGACACCGAGCGTCGCGGCGGTGGTCCACGACGACCCGATGGCGAAGGTGACGACTGCCGAGAGCAGCGTCGCCGCCGGGAGGAACACCGCCGGCGAGAGCAGGTCCAGACCGTAGTAGATGAGTGCCGGAATCGTCCCCGCGGCAGTCCACGTCGAGATGAGCATGTAGACGACGAGGAGGATGAGCAGCGCCGACATCCCCATGTTGATGCCGTCGCGGATGCCCCCAGAGAGTCGCGTCCACGAGAGACCCAGCCAATATCGGCCGACAGCGCCGGTGAGGATGATTCCCCACAGGAGCGGTAACTGCGGGTCGAGGCCCAACCAGATGACCCCGACGCTCAGGAACACGAGCATCCCGAGGACGGGAACGAGCGCCTGCAGAAACGACGGGCGCTCGTCGTCGGGGATGTCGTCGTACGTCAGCGGTTCGAACGAGAGTGATGCCATTTCCGAGACGGGTTATCGTGGTCCCGAATTTGAATCTGGCTTTTTAAAAGGGTAGAAAAATCATTATCGTCGTTCAGTCGTCCAGTTCTGCCGACGCGTTCCGGAACAACGAGTCGAGAATCTCCGGCGTCGTCGGATGGTACGCGCGGTCAGGTATCTCGCGCACGTCGAGTCCCATCTCGACGGTGACTTGCATCGTCTTGGCCATCACGTCGGCGTGGTAGTGGAGGCCCTGATAGCCGAGGACGGTTCCGTCTGTGCCGACGACCAGACGCGCCAGTCCGCGGAGCGTGGCTTTGGTCTTGAAGACGCCGTCGTCACGTGCCTCGCGCGAGACGACGACGTGGTCGATGCCGGCGTCGGCGGCGGACGCCGCGGAGTGGCCCACCCGAGCGTACGGGTAGACTGTCGCCCCCGAGAAGATGACGTGGTGGTGGACGTTGTGGTACTCCTCGAACGCCTCGTCGTGAATCGCTGCGAGGACGTTGTCGGCGGCGACGAATCCCTGTTCTTTCGCCACGTGGAGGATTGGTTCCCGTCCGTTGGCGTCGCCGACGACGAACACGCCGTCGGCACCCTTCGCGTGCATCGTCGCATCGACCCACTCGCCCTCCGGCGTGATTCCCGCCGCGTCGAGATTCAGGCCGCCGACGTTCGGCTTTCGACCGGTGAATAGAAACAGCGATTCGGCGTCGATACTCGACCCGTCGTCGAGGTGGAGACGGACCCCCTCGTCCGTCTGCTCGATTCGGTCTTCGTATACGTCGGTTCGAACTTCGACGCCAAACTCCTCGCGGTAGATATCGAGTATTTCGTCGCCGAACACCGGGTCTGCTTCGTCCAGTGGTCGTTCGTCGTGTTCGACTACGGTGAGGTCAACACCCGCCTCGGCGAGGTACGGGACGAGTTCGAGGCCGATGTAGCCGAACCCCATCACGACACCAGACTCGGGGAGTGCAGTCGCATCGAGCACGTCTGCGCTCGTCAGGTACTCCACGTCGTCGATGCCGGGGAGGTCCGGAACGAACTGGCTGGACCCCGTGGCGACGACGACGTAATCTGGGTCGAACTCGTGGTCACCCGCTTGCACCCGCCGCTCGCCGACGAACCGTGCGCGTTCCCGGACGAGTTTCACACCGTCCTGTTCGGCCATCTTCTCGACTGCCGCCCGACGGTGCGCGGCGAAGTTCGAGATGTGTTCGTCTTTCGTCTCGACGACTGCGTCGAGGTCCATCGCGGGCGTCTCGCCGACGAGACGGTGGTCGTGGCGGGCCTGATAGTGGTGGCCCGCCGCAGAGAGGAGTTCCTTCGAGGGCATACACCCGCGGAGGATGCAGAGACCACCGGCCGGGTCGCCGTCGTCGACGAGTGTGAGGCGGTCGATGTCGTCGCCGACGTGTGAGACGAGTCTGTCGGCGACGGCCACGCCGGCGCTTCCGTAGGCACCGATGACGAGGACGTGTGTCATAGTCCATTGGCGACGGGAACTCGCTTAGTCGTTGGGACGGGGTGCGCGGGCGTCGCACTGCTGGTCTCGTGACTGACTCGGGTGACCAACCGGTCGAGTGTCGGAAACAGAGTGGCGTGGTGACTACCGTGAGATACCGTCACCCTCGTCGGCGACGACGCGTTCGATGTCTTCGGGCGTCACGACTGCGACGTCGCCTTCGACGGTTCGCTTGAACGACGCCGTCGCGGACGCCCACTGGAGTGATTCGGCGACGTCGCCACCGGCGAGGTGCTTCGCGAGGAACCCACCGACGAAAGCGTCGCCCGTGCCGATTGCGTCGTGCGTCTCTGCTTCGTAGACGCCCTGTTCGTACACGTCGCCGTCGAAGAGTGCGAGTGACCCGTCTGCGCCACGAGTGACGACGACAGTCTCGAAGTCGAAGTCGTCGGCGAGTCCGCGGGCGATGGATTCGGCGTCGCCTTCGCGTCCGAGGACCGTCTCGGCGTCTCGCTGTGCGGCGAACAGCACGTCGATGGAGCCGAACAGGTCGCGGTACGCCTCGGCGGCGACGGCCGGGTCCCAGAGTTTCGTCCGGTAGTTCAAGTCGAACGCCGTCGTCGTCCCGGCGTCCTGTGCCTCGGCGAGCACGTCCGCGGTGGTCGCTCGGAGCGTCTCCGAGAGTGCGGGCGTGATGCCGCTGGTGTAGCACACGTCGGCGTCGCGGACTGCGTCGAGGTCGATTTCGACCGTTTCGAGCGTCGTCACTGCGGCGTCCGCGCGGTCGTAGACGACGTTGGTCGGGCGGGGCGCGACGCCGTGTTCGAGGTAGTAGAGTCCCTGCCGGTGGTCGTCGTCCCAGACGACCCCGTCGGTGTCGACGCCGTGGCTTCGCAGTTCACCGACGACACGGCGACCCAGCGGTGAGTCGGGGAGTTTCGAGAACCACGCTGCGTCGCGGCCGAGTCGTGCCGCCGCGACGGCGACGTTGCTCTCTGCGCCGCCCGCCTGTACTTCGAACTCGCGGGCCGTCTCGAGTCGCTCGCCACGCGGCGGCGACAAGCGGAGCATCGTCTCGCCGAAGGTCACGAGGGCTGTCATGGCAGGGCGTTCGCAGGCGCGGTATAAACCTCCGGCGTTGCCGTCGAATGGCGCGACTGCTCGGGGGTGCGACGAGCGAGAGTGTGCCCACCGACTCGACTTAGGCAGACGTGAACCGGCGAACGAGGTAGATGACCGAGATAGGGATGCTCAGGAACGGGACGGCCACGAGGTAATACACAGGAGAGGGGACCCAGTCAGACTGTCGCGCGAGTGTGAGTCGGTCGACGTGGAGTGCCAACGGACCGACGACGACTGCCAGCGCCGTCCCGTACAGTCGAATCGACCCGCCGGCAGTCGCCGCCCACGAGGGGACGCCCGGACCGGTCGCCGCGGTAAAGAGATACGAGACCACGAGAACGAGGGGTCCGAAGAGGATTCCCAAGAAGACGAGTGGGTGCATCGCCTCACACGTCACAGTAGCCTGACTTCAATCCTCTGCGCGCCGGCCACCGTGACCGGGGTAGTCGCGTTCGAAGCGTGCCTCGATTTCCTCGCGGTCGAACTCGATGACGACGGGTCGGCCGTGCGGGCAGGCGTACGGGTTGTCGCAGGCGTCGAGCGCCGAGAGCAAGTCGAGGACCGACCCCTCGCGGAGTGAGGTGTTCCCGGTGATAGACGGGTAGCACGCGAGGTCGGCGAGCAAGTCGTCGGCGACGGCGTCGACCGTCTGCTGACCGCCGTCGGCCTCCTCACGGACGAACGCGGTCAACGCGTCGCGGACGAGTCCGGGGTCGAGAGCAGCGTCGAAGACGGCGGGGACGGTCCGAACCGTGACGGTTCGGTCGTCTGTCCGCCCAGCGTGGAACCCGACCTGTGCCAGCGCGTCGCTGTACTCTTCGAACAGGGCGGCCTCTCGCGCCGTCAGTTCGAGTTCGACGGGTTCCGCGAGTGCCTGCGTCGGCGTGTCGCCTTCGACTTCGCCCTTCAGGCGCTCGTAGTTCACCCGTTCGTCGGCGGCGTGTTGGTCGACGAGGACGAGTTCCTCGCTCGTCTCGGCGACGATGTAGGTGTCGAGCAGTTGGCCGAGGATTCGCATCGACGGCAGCGACTCGAACTCGGGCGTGAGCGACGCTTCCTCACCCGAGAGGTCACGCTGCGTCGTGGGTGCGGTGATGCGTCTCGGTTGCCCCCGAGAGGCATCGCCAGCGGGTGGTGACGACGAGTCCGACTGCGAACTGGCGCCATCTGCGGACGCTTCCGACGCCGACCCTGACGAACCAGTCGGTTCGGTGTCGAACGACGACTGCTCCGTCGTCTCTGGCCCTGGCGCGAGGTCGTACTCACGCGGCGGTGTCGGCGGCGTCGACTGCGACGACGATGGCGACGATTCGGGAGTCGAAGACGTATCTGCCGAGGGCGACGCGGACGACTCGGTGGAGTCTGCGGTGACGTGCCTGTCTTCGCGCGCCGACTGAACCTCTCGGGCCGTCGGTCGGTCGTGAGCACTCGAACCGCCGTCGTCAGCATCTGCGTCGACCGTCTCACGAACGTCGTGTGGGTCGGTCTCCGCGTCGTCGTCGCCGACGTCACCGGGTGCGACGGGCGTCTCGTCCGCTTTCGACAGACCGCGCGGCGCGGACGAACGGACGAGTCCGTGGTTCAATAGTGCGTCTTCGACCGCTTCCGTCACGTCGCGTTTGACCTGCGCCTCCTCGTCCCACCGGACTTCCATCTTCCGCGGGTGGACGTTCACGTCGACGGCGTCGGGCGCAACGTCCACGAAGAGGACGGCGAACGGGTAGCGGTCTGCGTCGAGTTGGCCGCCGTAGGCGTCGAGGACGGCCTCTCGGAGGACGCGGTCGGTGACGTAGCGGTCGTTGACGAACGTCGAGAGGTAGTCGCGGGTGCTTCGCGTCGTCTCGGGGTGACTGACGAGGCCACTGACGGAGACGCCGGGCGCGTCGTGTTCGACTGGAACCATCGACTCGGCGACTTCCCGGCCGTACACCGAGAGGACAGTCGATTGCAGGTCGCCGCGGCCCTCGGTTGCGAACACCTCCCTGTCGTCGTGTTCCAGCGAGACGGCGATGTCCGGGTTGGCGAGGGCGTAGTGCGTGACGACGGTGTTGACGTGGTCGAACTCCGTCGCCGTCGTCTTGAGGAACTTCCGTCGGGCGGGGGTGTTGTAGAAGAGGTCGTCGACTTCGACGACGGTTCCCTCGGGGCATCCTGCGGGGCGAACTGACTCCACCTCGCCGCCTTCGTATCGCAGTTCGGTCCCCACGTCGCCGCCGCGGGGTTTCGACCGGATGGTCATCCGCGAGACGGCCCCGATGGTGTGGAGTGCCTCCCCACGGAAACCGAGCGTTCCGATACCCGCTTCGAGGTCCTCGATGTCCGATATCTTGCTCGTCGTGTGTTCTCGGACGCAGAGTTCGAGTTCTTCCTCGGTCATCCCGACGCCGTCGTCGCGGATGCGGATGCCGTCGACGCCGCCGGAGTCGACAGCGACGGAGACGCGTGTCGCGTCCGCGTCGAGGCTGTTCTCGACGAGTTCCTTCACGACCGATGCGGGCCGTTCGACCACCTCGCCGGCGGCGATGCGGTCGATTGTCTTCGCGTCGAGTTGCTGGATGCTCGTCATTCGTCACCCTCCAGTTTCGACTGCCACGCCTGTACCTTCGCCATCAGGTCTATCGGTGAGGTGGCGTTCACGTCGGTCGATTTCAGTTCGTCGAGGACGGCCTCCATCTCCGGGTCGAGGGCGGGTTCAGATGCGGCGGTCGATTTGGCCGCGGCATCGACTTCCCCGTTCTGGGCCGTGCCGTTCGCGGGACTCCCGCCACCGCTGCCACCGCCGTTCGCGACGTTCATCTCTCCGCTCCCGAAGTCGAAGACCGCTTGGACGGGTTCGGACGACCCGGAGCCTTTGGCCTCGATAGCCTTCTCGTCGCGGAGGCGGTCGAGCACGTCCGTCGCTCGGTCTACGACGGGTCGCGGCACGCCGGCGAGGTCGGCGACGTGAATCCCGTAGCTTCGGTCGGTCGGCCCATCGACGACAGTCCGGAGGAACGTCACGTCGCCGTCTCGTTCGTCGGCGGCGACGTGGACGTTCGCCACCCGGTCGAGGTGGTCGGCGAGACTCGTGAGTTCGTGGTAGTGTGTCGCAAAGAGCGTCTTCGCCCGGACCTCGTTGTGGAGGTATTCGGTGGCTGCCCACGCGATGGAGATACCGTCGTAGGTGGCAGTCCCGCGGCCCACCTCGTCGAGGATGACGAGCGAATCTTCGGTCGCCGAGTGGAGGATGTTCGAGAGTTCCTGCATCTCGACCATGAACGTCGACCGCCCCTGTGCGAGTTCGTCCAGCGCGCCGACGCGCGTGTAGATGCCGTCTACGACGCCGATAGTGGCCGACTGAGCGGGGACGAAACTCCCGACTTGCGCGAGGAGCGTGATGAGCGCCGCCTGTCGCATGTAGGTCGACTTCCCGGACATGTTCGGCCCGGTGACGATGAGGAATCCCCGGTCGCGGTCCATGTGCAGGTCGTTCGGGACGAACTCGGTGGTCGTCTCGACGACGGGGTGGCGTCCCGCCTCGATGTGAAGCGGCCCCGCTTCGGTGAGTTCCGGTCTCGTCCACCCGTTTCCGGCGGCATGGGTCGCGAGCGACGCCAGTGCGTCGACTTCGGCGAGAGCACGGCCCACGTCTTGGAGGAGTTCGGCGTGCTGGGCGACGCGTTCGCGAAGGTCCTGAAACAGGTCGTATTCGAGGTCACCGCGGGCCTCTTCGAGGCGGAGAATCTCGCGTTCTTTTTCCTCCACTTCGTCGGTGACGAACCGCTTGGAGTTCTTGAGCGTCTTAATCTGTCGGTAGTGGTCGGGAACCTGGTCGGCGACGGACTTGCCGACTTGAATGTAGTACCCGTCGGTCTTGTTGCGGTCGACCGTGACGTGCGAGAGGCCGTGCTGACGCTTCTCGCGGTCGGCGAGCGTATCGAGCCACGATTTCACCGACTCGTGGCGTTCGATGAGGTCATCCAGTTCGTCGTCGTAGCCTTTCTGGAAGAGGCCGCCTTGCGTGACCGTCTTCGGCGGGTCGTCGGCGAGTGCGTCGGCCAGTTCTTCGTGGAGGGCCGCCGCCGCATCTCTGTCGGGGCGGGCCACGACGTCTGCGAGTGGCGTGTCTGCCAGTTCGGTCCCCTCGATAGCGTCGGTGAGGGCCGGGAGGATTTCGAGCGTGTCGCGGACGGAGAGGAGGTCGTTCGCGCCGGCAGTTCCCGACGCGCTTCGGGAGGCGAGTCGTTCGAGGTCGTACGCACCGTCGAGTACCTCACGGACACGTTCGCGGGCGAGGGCAGCGGATGCCAGCGACTCGACGGCGTCGAGTCGGCGCGAGAGTTCACGCTGGTCGCGCCGCGGGCGTGTCAACCACTCGCGGAGGAGACGGCCACCGGGTGAGGTCACGGTGTGGTCGATAGTGTCGAACAGCGACCCCGAGCGGTCGCCGTGCATCGTCTCCGTGAGTTCGAGGTTCCGCTGAGTGGTCGCGTCGAGTTCGAGCATGTCGCTCGGGTGGTAGACGCGGAGTCGCGTCATGGACCGAAGGACACCAGCGCCCGTCTCTTCGACGTAGGCCAATATCCCGCCCGCCGCGCGGGTCGCCAGTTCGGAGTCCAGACCGACGCTGTCGACGGTGGATTCACCAAACTGCTCGCGGACAGCGTGGCGGGCGCGCCCCGGTGCGAACGACTCCGTAGAGAACAGAGAGAACGACGCGTCCGTGGCCTCGCGGAGTCGTGCGAGCGTCTCGTCGTCAGAACGGAGGTCGGGTCCGGGGAGAACCTCGACCGGTGCGAAGCGGTAGAGTTCGGCGGCGGCGTCGTCCACGGTTGCAGCCTCGGTGACGAGGAACTGGCCGGTCGTGATGTCTGCGAACGCGAGGCCGATACCGTCGCTTCCGGTCACGACGGCGGCGAGGAACTGTGCGTCGGACCGCGACGTTTCGAGGAGGGTGCCCGGCGTGACGACGCGCGTGATACGCCGGCGGAGGTCACCCGACTCCGTCTCGTACTGGTCGGCGACGGCGACCCGATACCCGTGTTCGACCAGCGCCTTGAGGTAGGGCGTCAGGTCGTTCAACGGGACGCCCGCCATCGGGTACGACGACCCGTGCGACGACTTCTGAGACACCTTGAGGTCGAGTTCGCGTCCGACGGTTTCGGCGTCTTCGGCGAAGAACTCGTAGAAGTCACCACACTGCATGGCGAGCAGGTCGGCGTCGGTCTCCTCTTTCAACGAGAGGAACTGTCCGACGATTCCCTGAGTAGTCATGTGCGCACGTGGGTGGGCGTGCGGATAAAACGCTACGATGGTCAGTTGCGTTCCCCACGTCGACGCCGCGTCACCAGCGGTCACTGTGTCGCGTCGTCGCGTGTTCAGACAGCACTACCACGAACTGTGTGATTGTGGCATGCCACCGTGTCTTCTGTTACCAAGTGTATATATTTCTGAACGGAGAGCAATAGCATGTCCCAAAATATAGCGTCTGATAACCGGCGGCCCAAAATTATATGCGGGAGAATATTCCGACGAAGTGTGACTCTCTCGTATAACCGACGAGGGTTCCTTCGCGCGGCAGGTGGTGCCGCGGCACTCGGGTCGTTGTCCGGGTGCGTTGGAACGCTCGACACTGAACGTGCAGAACCCGTCCGCTTCGGAGCGATTCTCCCGTTGAGTGGTGCACTGGAGCAGGTTGGCTCCCACGGGAAACGCGCTGTCGAACAAGCGGTCGCCGACGTCAACGAGGCCGGTGGCATTCTCGGCCGACCGGTCGAACTGACCGCACTCGACAGCGAAGCGAGTCCCGACGTGGCACTCGACCGGTACCAGACGCTCGTCGACGAGGGTGTCGTCGGATTCGTCGGCGGACTCGTCAGCGACGCCTCACTCGCACTCGCCCCCGAGGCGGCGGCGGACGGAATCATGGAAGTCAGTCCGGCGAGTACGAACCCGCAACTCACCGACGCCGGCCGGAAGAACGGCCGGAAGTTCTTCGGCCGGACCGTCCCCAGCGACATCCTGCAGGCCATCGCGATGGCGAAGATTCTCGACTCGTTGCAGTACGCCGACGCCGATTCGGTCTCGCTCCTCGCCGTCGACAACGCGTTCGGCTCCGACCTCGCCGCCGAAATCGAGGCGAACCTCGACGCAACCGTCGTCTCGAATGTCGGCTACGACCCTTCCGCGGACTCCTTCGACGGTGTCCTCGACGAGGTGTTCGCCGGGTCGCCGGACGCGGTTGGGTTCGTCAGCGTCCCCGGACAGGAACACGGTATTCTCGACGCGTACGCCGCCTCCGACTACCACACGCCGTGGGTGTTCTCGGCCGGAATGTTCGGAAGTGAGATTCCCTCGCACTACGAGGGATTCTACAGCGCGTCGCTCTCGTCCGTCCAGACCAAGGGGTACTTCCGACTCTCCCGGCGACTCTCCGATATCGCGCCGCTCGCACCCTACGCGGCGAACGCCTACGACGCACTCTTCCTCATGGCGACGGCCGCAGAACACGCTGGTGAGGCCAGCGGTCCCGCCATCGCCGACTCGATTCAGTCTGTCTCCGGTGGTTCCGGACACACAGTGGGTGTCGGTGAGTTCGACCGCGTTCGGTCGCTTGTGGACGCTGGTCGCAACGTGAACTACCAGGGTGCCGCGAGCGCTGTCGACCTGACCGACTCGCTCGAACCGCTGAGTTCGTACATCGTCGAACACGTCAATAACGGCCGCATCGAGCAGTTAGAACTCTTGCAGCGTCAGTTCTTCCAGAACGGAGGTGGCCAATGAGCTCGCCGCTCTCGCGGCTGATTGGGTCGCTCGAACGACTCCTTCCGAACGTGATTCGCCGGCGGTACGCGGCGAAGTTCGGTGTGGCCCTTCTCGCCATCGTCCTCGTCATGTCTGCGGTGGGCGTGTTCATCCACTTCGACACCAAGGCGGCCGTCGAATCGACGACCGAAGAAGAGATTCGGGGAATCGCGGAGTCGGAAGCCCGTTCCGTCGCCGACTGGACGGAATCGAAGCAATCGTCGGCGACGTTCCTCGCGGAGTCGCTCGGTGAACAACCGCTGACCACCTCTGCGGCGGCACACGAGCGGTGGCTAGAACAGAAACTCATCGAACTGCCCGGCGACGTTCGGTCGCTCCACTACGTCGATGCCGACTCGCGGTCTGTCGTCGCCAGTACGTCGGACGACGCGAGTGGCCAATCGCTCGACAACATCGACGCACCGTGGACGGACCGCGCTGCCGAACTCGCGCAGTCCGCGTCGGCAACCACGTCGGCACCGTACGAGACAGGCGGCGAACCCGTCGTCGCGTTCGTCGCACCCGTCGCGGAGACGAACGGGTTCATCGTCCTGACCGCCTCGGCCGAAGCGCGGTCACACGAGTTCTCTTCCCCGTTCGCAACGGGTGACGTGAAAGTCGTCACCGCGGACGGGACCATCCTCCTCGACAACCGAAAGTCGTCGCTCCTCGACACGTACGCGGCGCTCGATGGGTCGAGCGTCTCCGCCATCGAACACGGTCTCGACGGACACAGCGGCTACGACGTCGTCTCAGCCCGCACGGGCATGGAATCGGGGCAGTACGCGATGGCGTACGCGCCAATCACGGGCACCGACTGGGTGCTCACGTACCACGTCCCGGCAGAGCGCGCCTTCGCACTGCAATCGCAGGTCTCACAGAACGTCGGCATCCTGCTGGCGTTCGCTATCGGGTCGTTGTTCCTCGTCGGCCTGACGATGGGCCGAGGGACTGCCCGGTCACTCGCCGTCGTGGCGAAGAACGCCGACGAAATCGCCAGCGGGGAAGTCGATGGCGACGTGCCACAGACCACGCGCATCGACGAGATGGGCAGACTCTACGACTCGTTCGCCGCGATGCAGTCGTATCTGACGACGGTCGCAGGACAAGCAGAGGCCCTCGCGGAGAAGAACTTCGACGACCCGGTCCTCGACGAGGAAGTTCCCGGGTCGTTCGGTGAAGCCATGGGCCGTACGCACGACGACCTCGAAGCGCTCATCTCGGAACTCGAATCGAAAGCCGAGGAGTTCAGCGACATCATGTCGGAGGCCGCAGACGGCGACCTGACCGGTCGGATGTCCGAAGATGCCGACAACGAGGCGATGAACGAGATGGCGCAGTCGTTCAACGACATGGCCGACCAACTCGAATCGACCATCGCCGAAGTCGCGTCCTTCGCCGAGACGGTCGCCGCAGCGTCCGAAGAGGTCACCGCGAGCGCACAGGAGATAGAACGCGCAAGCAGACAGGTCAGCGAGTCCACGCAGGTCATGGCCGAGGGTGCCCACGAACAGCAAGAGCGCATCCATCAGACCACCGACGAGACGAGCAACCTCTCTGCGACTATCGAGGAGGTTGCGTCGTCCGCGAGCGAACTCGAACAGACCGCGACGCACACCCTCGAAGCGAGCGAAGACGGTCGAGACGCCGCGGCGAACGCCATCGACACCATCGAACGAGTCGAGTCACAGACCGAGCGTACGGTCCAGCGCATCGAAGCACTCGAATCCGACATGGAGCAGATTGGTGACATCGTCGAACTCATCACCGACATCGCCGACCAGACCAACATCCTCGCGCTCAACGCGAACATCGAGGCGGCGCGGGCAGGCGAGGCGGGTGAAGGCTTCGCCGTCGTCGCCAACGAGGTCAAGCAACTCGCCGGTGAGACCAAAGAGTCCGCCGAAGAGATTGCGGCGACCATCGACGGTGTGCAAGCGAAGTCCGAGGCGTCCGTCGAAGAGATGCGTGAGACGAGAGACGCCGTCGAAACCGGTGTCGACGCCGTCGGAGACGCCCACGACTCGCTCGACACCATCGTCGAGAACGTCCGCGAGACGAACGCCGGCGTCGACGAAATCAGCCGAACGACCGACGAACAGGCGGCGTCGACCGAAGAAGTCGCGTCGATGATGGACCAGGCCGCCGACATCAGCGAAGACACGGCAGAGCGTGCGGAGTCCGTCGCCGCCGCGACGGAAGAACAGACCGCTTCGCTCGGTGAAGTTTCGAGCGGTGCAGACCGTCTCGCCTCGCAGTCCGAACGGTTGATGGCGCTCGTCGACTCGTTCACCGTCGACGCCAGCGTCTCGGACGCCGACTTCGACCAGTTCGACGGCGACGACCAGACCAGCGAAACTGTGCCCCGCGTCGCCGACGCGCCCGCGACCGACGGTGGTACGGACGACGACGCCGACGGACAGTAATCAGTCTCGCTGACGATAGTTTTTTCAGGTGGCTTCGGTTCGAGTAGCCGTCAGAGTCCCCAGTGGTCTGTGAGTGGCACATATCGCCGGAACCAGTGGCTGAGAAGGGTCTTTGCGAATATCAACTGTGATAATTCGTGCAGTAGGGTTATGACCTCGTTGTTCGTGGGGTTGACACATGGGCCTGCTTTCGCGAATCGCGGCGCTGGTCCCGGGGGCCAGGGCTCGGGCACGTGCTGATGGGGGCGTACAGACTGACGAGCGTTCGACGGTTACTGCTGCCGCACAGGAACTTCGTCTCGACGGCCTTCTCGATGGGGTCGGAACACCGGTATTCGTTCTCGACGCGGACCACAGAGTTATCGCGTGGAACGCACCAATCACCGAACTGACGGGCGCGTCAGCGGACGAGGCGCTCGGGTCGGAACACGTGAGCGAGATGTTCTACCCAGACGGCCGTCGGGCGAAGACACTCGCAGACAAGGTGCTCGAAGCGCCACAGAACGCCGACGAAGAGTTCGGCTTGTCGTTTGCTGACCGGTCGGAACTCCTCTACCACGACACGAGTACGATGGTCGACCACCACGGCGACGAACGCCACATCTCCTTCACGGCGAAACCGCTCTTCGAAGGCGACGAACTCGTCGGTGTCGTCGAGACGGTCCACGACCGGACCGACGTGGTGAACCGAGGGAAAGCGTCACTCGCACTCGTCGAGGAAGTATCCGAGACGATGCAGCACATCACTGACGGTAACCTCGCTGCGCGTGCGACGTTCACAGACGAGAAGGGCGCTCTCGACGAGGAAGTGCTCCTCGTCGTCGAGAACCTCAATCAGATGGCGGCGCGTTTCGAACGTCTCGCGAACGAAGTCGACGGCACGACGGCGGACTTGGGCAGTGCGATTCAAAACGCTGCGCGTGCTGCGACCGACATCGAATCGCAGGTCACAGAACAGGCAGACCTCCTCGCGAAGGGGTCCGAAGAGATGCAAGACCTCTCGGCCAGCATGGAAGAGATTGCGGCCACGTCCGACGAAGTCGCATCGGCGGCCGACCAGGCACGGGCCGCCGCGGAGAACGGACGTGAGGCCGGACAGAGCATCCGAACTGCGACTGACCAGGTCATCGAAATCTCCGACGAGTTGCTCGACAGCGTGATGGAACTTCAACAACGGATGGGCGCTATCGAAGAAGTCGTCGAAGTCATCGCGGAAGTCGCAGACCGGACGAACCTGCTGGCACTCAACGCGAACATCGAGGCGGCGCGGGCAGGCGAGGCGGGCGAAGGCTTCTCTGTCGTCGCCAACGAGGTCAAACAACTCGCCAATCAGACCCACGAACACACCGAAGAGATTGCCGACAGCATCGACGAGATTCAAGAACAGGCCGATGAGACGGTGATGGCGTCCGAACAATCGCACGAACAGATTCAGGTCGCCTCCGGCGAGATTGCCGACGTCCTCGCGTCACTGAACGAAATCGCCAACGCGGCAGATTCGGCCGCAAACGGCATCACGGAAGTCGCACGCGCGACTGACTCACAGGCGACGAACATCGAAGAGGTCACCACCACGATTCAGGTCGCACAGGACCACGCGCGTTCCGCCGAGGAAGCGACGAACGACATCACCGACGCGACGACTGCACAGACGATTGCCCTCGACGACTTGGCGAATCAGGTCGACGAACTCGTCGGCGGCGACGCGGCGGCAGTCGACGAACTGGAGAATCTCGGCCAACCCCACGCAGCGACCGACGGCGGCGAAGACGGACGCGACTCTGCGTCCGGCACGTCGTCCGAGAGCACCGATTCACTCGGCGGATTCGAGTTCGACCAAAAGCAGTAACGGACGGACCGGACCCCACTCGCACTCTCCCCACTCCCCCCCTTCTCCACCCCAACGGAACTAGTCGAGACTGATGGCGCAACCCTCGACGTACTCGATGTCCGCAATCGAGTCGACGCCACCGTCTCCGCAGACCGGACAGTCCGGATTCTGTCGGTACGGCACCGTCTCGAAGGTCATGTCCATCGCGTCGTAGAACATGAGTCGGCCGTCGAGAACCTCTCCGACGTCGAGGAGGATTTTCACGGCTTCAGTCGCCTGAATACACCCGACAGTTCCCGGAAGGACGCCGATGACACCGGTCGTCGCACAGTCGGGAACCGTCCCCGGTTCGGGCGCTTCGGGGAAGAGACAGCGGTAACACGGCCCGTCCGGGAGGAGCGTCGTCGTCTGCCCTTCGAACTTGTAAATCGCGCCGTGGACGAGTGGAATCTCCTCGAACCGGCAGACGTCGTTGAGCAGGTATCGCGTCGGGAAGTTGTCCGAGGCGTCGACGACCACGTCCGCACCGTCGACGAGTTCGTGGACGTTCGACTTGTCGACCCGCGCCTCGACGGGTTCGACGGTCACGTCCGGGTTGAGGTCACGGACGAATTCGGCGGCACTCTCGGCTTTGGGGACTCCCACGTCGTCGTCGTGGTGGATGACCTGACGCTGGAGGTTGCTCCGCTCGACGACGTCGTCGTCGACGACGACCAACTCGCCGACGCCGACAGCGGCGAGGTACTCGATGACGGGCGACCCGAGGCCACCCGCCCCGACGACGACGGCCCGCGAGGTGAGTAGTCGCTCTTGTCCCTCCGGACCGACTTCGTCCATGATGATGTGCCTCGAATAGCGGTCGAGTTGGGTGGCGTCGAGTGAGAGTGTCATACTCCGACGTTGGCGTCGGCAGCGAATAAATCCGCGGCCCGGAGGTCGATATCCGTCGCTGACGGTGGCTTCACACCCGTCTCGCCGGAAGCGACGCGCCTTTGGCGCCTCGCCCGTCACACCCGCGTATGGTCGTCGAGACGACGCCAGACGAACTGCGCGAGAAACTGGACGCGGACGAGACGAACGTCGCCATCGTCGATATCCGAGACCCATCGTCGTACACGTCCGGGCACATCCCCGACTCGGAGAATCTCCCGGCGGCGACGCTCGGCCCCGAGGTGTTCGACAGAGCGTGGCCCGACGAAGTCGTCGTCTCCTGTTACGTCGGGAAGAGTTCGAAGCGCGTCGCGTCCGTCCTCGACGACAACGTCGATGCCGACGTGAGCAGCCTCCGCGGTGGGTTCGACGGGTGGGATGGTGCAGTCGAACGCGGGTCCGAAGACGAACCTGACCTCGGGCCGTCGGCACCGTTCTGACCGAATCGTTCGCGAATTATTCTGTGACGATACACGTCACGTATCCCGAGCGTATCCGGTGTATTCACCGATGCTACCCGTCAGGTTCGACGATAGTGCTCGGTAGATTCTCGAACGATAGCTCTCAGTTACGACACTGAGCAGTCGCTCGGCGGTGGATAAAGAGAGAAGAGTGTGCGGTGCGCGGGGCGTTTACTTGCCGCGGCGGCGACCGGCCGTGATGGAGGGACGGACGTGTTCCGTACCCTTGCCACGGTTCTGGAGGCCGCGGTTCTTCTTGCCCGCGTTGGTCAGACCACGGAAGGCGCGGCCGTCGTGTGCGTCGTCGCAAATCCAGCTGAGGTCGTCGTCGTTCTGGATGGCGGGGTGTTCGGGGTCGACGAGGATGACTTCCTGCCACTTCTGGGAGCCGTCCTGTCCGACGCCGTAGGAGTTGAGCACACGCATGTTCGGGTACTTGCGCGAGGCGCGTTCCTCGGCGATGCGCGGGATGGACTTCCGGCGACCGATGCGGTTGACACCCTGACGCTTCGTCCGGCGGCCAGCCTTGTGTCGCTGCTTGCGTGCGCCACCCTTGCGGACGGAGACGCGAACCACGACGATTCCTTGCTTGGCCTTGTAGCCGAGTTCACGCGCCTTGTCGAGGCGGGTAGGACGCTCGATGCGCTCGATTGCGCCCTGGTTGCGCCACTCCTGTTTTCGCTGCCACTGGAGTTCGGCCAGTTTGCCTTCTTTCGGGGTCTTCCACGCTTCCTTGATGTGGGAATAGAAGCTTCGTGCCATTGTATATCACCGCGGGCGCTTGCGATTCAGTCGTTGTGAGGATTCATCCTCATCGGGAACGTCCCGAAGACCACATTTCGTCCCGTTCGTGACGGGTGCCCACTGGCGGGCCCGCGTGCCAGCGAGTTGGCGAATCTACCTCTGGGCGAGGGTTAAGAACTTCGGATTGCGAGCGGGTGTGTCGAAGAGACACACGGAGGGTGCCGGGAGAATCGGGTCGCCGGTATCGGCGTCCCGCGTCTCACGCCGTCCGTCGTTCGCTGGCGGCGATGCTCGATTCAGTGAACTGGTCGACTGCCTGCCACGCGTCTTCCGAACCGGGACCAATCCACGCCGCGTGGTCGGCTTCGAGACGCAGAAGTTCGGCGTTCGGTATCGACTCCGCTGCGAACTCCGCGTGCTCGATTGGAACTGCGCCGTCGTACTCGCCGTGGACGACGAGTGTCGGGCACTCGATTCGCTCGTACGAGATGCGCGGTAACTCACGGAACCACCGTTCGTCGTTGAGCGTCCCCTCGATGCGCGCACCGATGGGAAGTATCGTCGAGAAGAACGCGAGTGATTGCTCCCGATACCGCGGGTTCGTTACGATGGCGTCGACGTACGCGTCGAACTCCTCGCCTTCGAGGTTCGATAGGTCTTCGTGCAACTGTTCGAGTGCGCGGTCCGGTGCGAACCGGTGGAACAGCGCGAACACACCGGACTGTACGTCGAGGACCGGTGTGGACGTGAGGAGTGGGTCGACGAACGGGTTTCCGGTGTCGAACAACCGTTCGTCGATTTCCGTGGTAATCGCCGACGCGAGGAGGAGGCCCGACACTCGTTCGGGATACTCCGCCGCGAGTTGAAGCGCGGTCGGTCCACCACCCGAGAGGCCGACGACTACCGCCTGCTCCACGTCGAGTTCGTCGAGGAGTGCCACGAGGAGTTCGGCCTGTGCTTCGAACGACCCATTGTGGTCCAGTGGTGTCCTGAGGTATCCCGGCCGGGAGGGTGCGATGACCTCGAAGTCGCGGCCGAAGAGGGCGTCACCGACGTGGAGTCCCTGGTCGTATCCACCGGGGTCACCGTGGAGCACGAGAACGGGGGAGCCAGACCCACGCCGTGCGACTTCGACGACACCGCGGTCTGTCGTGACGAGTTCACTCCCGGCCGCGAGGTCGGCAAGCCGTCTGTGTTTCCAGCGCGAGAGTACACTACCCACTGCTCCGAGGAGGAGACCCGCTCCAACGGCAGTCCACCGCACCCAGTTTCGACTCATAGCAGACTAGAGACGTGGGAAACCGACCTAATAATGTCGGGGATATGTTAGATTCTGTGAACTAGGGTGCTTCTCCGACAGCGTGCCAGTGAGTTGTCGAACATCGCTGGTAAGGTGGTTCAGAACTTCGGATTGCCAGTAGGCCTCCCGGAGTAGAACACAGTGAACTCGTCGGAACACGTGTCAACGTATTATACTTCGACGTGTGAAACGTCCCGAATATGTCGTCCCCGGACCCACCCTCCACGCGACAACAGGCACTCGTCACTGCTCTTCAGTGGGGCCTAGTGCAGGCGTTCGTTCTCGATACAGTCGCCCGCTTGCTCAGAAATTACTATCGAGCGACGATGGACTCGTTCGTCACTCCTGATTGGGTGTTTTCGATTCAAGTCGCCGCACCGCTCGGACTTCTCGTCGGTGGAATCGGCGGGTATCGATGGGTGACGGGCGGCCGAGCGACGATTTCGGCCGCAGCACACCGTAGACGTGCCCTCTTCGTCGGGTCGCTACTCGTCTGCTGGGCGCTCGCTATCGTACCGACGGTGGCATTCCAGTGGATGCTCGGCGACCGATTCTTCACGGTGCCGTTCTTCGTCATTCCGACCATCGCGGCGGTGTTGGCAGTTGGTGGGGCGTCCCTGATCGCGTATCGAGTCGAGACGGAGTGGTACCGCCGCTACCGGACCAAGTTACTGGGAACAGCAAAAGGTGCCGTCGTCGGACTGGTTCTCGGGGTTGTCGCATTCGTCGTCTACGGGGGCTACCTCGCCGCGACGCAGACGAGTTACAGTCTCAGCGGTGGACCGGAAATCGTCGGTGGGGTCTGCCTCGGTGCGATTGCTGGCTATGCCTTCACCGACACCGATGGAAGTGGGGACCGGTCCGCCGAATTCCTCGTCATCTTCCTGCCGTCGGTACTCGCACTCACGCTCGTCGTTGGTCTCGGTTCGGTTGCACTCGCGGTGCTCGGTGTGTCCGTGCCCGGATTTCCGTCGTTCGTCACGATTCTCGTGCCGATTGTCGCTGCGCTCGCTGTGTCCAGTTATCTGACGTACAGCGTCGAGACGACGGTTTACAGACGATTCGTTGGCCGATAGGTGTCATCGCTCAGCATCAGCGAGACGACTTCTCTGCGGCGTACTGTTCGAGTTCGTCGGCAATCGCTACGCGCTCTCGATACCACGAGTTCGAGTCCGCGTCAGGCGCATGGGCGTCAGCGTATCCCTTGAACTCGTTGAGACACCGAGCAACTTCCCCGCAGAGTTGGGGGAGTGAGACTGCATAGCCGACCGATGATTGGACAACAGGTCGGAGATTTTTCCCGACCGAGAAGCCGTAACTCTGGTATGCGACTCGGACGAGGCCGTGTTGCCCATCGAGATACGATACGACGAGTCGATGCGGTGAATCGCCGACTTCGCTCACGAGTTGGTCGAACCGTTCAGCCGAACCACGTGCGAGTTCGAGGACGTTCTCGGCAAAAAAACTGAGAGTGATAAACAGCATCACTGTCCCTTTGTAGTCGATGTTGCCGGCATCGAGTGCCTCACCGGTGTAATCGTACCACCACGTCTCGTCTGGTTCTTCTTCGTTGACCTTGCGGTTGTACTCCGCTTGGTTGACCAGCCTCGTCAGTTCGACGCCATCCACCTCGATTCTGATGCCACCAGCGATGGTCATTATCATCGCCTTGTCGGCGGGGTCGTCGAACGCAATCGAGACCGAAACGTCGTTTACCATTAGTCATGTGACCTGTTGAGTAACAGACTAGAAAGAGGTGTCGTCACTCCTGACCGATTCAACAGCATAATAAATATAAACCGAGCTGTACGTCGATTCGTCCGTCAGCCTTCCATCCCACCGAACGACAGGCCACCTTCGATGTAGCGCTGTGCGAACAGGTAGATGAGCATAATCGGCGCGGCGAACGTGAGTGCGAACGCCGAAAAGCGCGCCCACGGGATGGAGTAGCGACCGACGAGTGAGTACAGGCCGACCGGCAGGGTGTAGTTGTCCGTCGAGAGCAACGTCTGGGCGACGACGAACTCGGTCCATCCGGTGAGGAAGGTGAAGATGAACACCGTCGCCAATCCCGCCTTGGAGAGCGGAAGGATGATTTCGGTGACAATCTTCCACGACGGCGCGCCGTCCATCATCGCGGCTTCTTCGTACGAGACGGGGATGCCGTCCATGTACGTCTTGAGAAGCCACGTGTTGAACGGCACCGCGGTTGCGGCGTAGTACGCCGACAGCGCGAGTTTGTTGTCGTTGAACCCGAACTGCACGAACAGCGCGTACAGGGCGATGAGGAGCGCGACGCCGAGGCCCCCGCCGATTTGGGTGAACAGGACGTACCCGTAGAGCACCTTCGACCGGCCGATGAACTGCCGGCGCGACAGCGCGTACGCACCGGGGACGATGAGGCACATGGCGAGAATCACCGTCGGGATAGCGACGGTGAGGCTGTTCACGAAGAACGCCTTGAAGTTCGACGTCTCGGTGACGCCGTAGTCGGACACGTCGAGGAACGCGAGTTCCGGCGTCTGTACGAACAGTTCGTACCCGCCGAGACCCATCGTAATCCGATAACTCGGGAGGATGAGGTCACCGACGACCCAGAGGAACGGTTCGATGGTGGGGTCGGCCGGCCAGAGTCGAATCCCACTCGACGAGTACAGCGACGCGCCGGTACCGGAGAAGGCACCGACAGCGACCCAGTAGAGTGGGAACAACAGCAGTGCGACCACGACGACTGCGCCTGCCGTGATACCGGCAGTCTTGAGCACCGACGCGGCGCTCACGCGACCCTCGCGGATGCCTTCGAGCGTGTACCGCGCGTCTTTCAGACTCTCGACAGGCGCTCTTGCGGCGGTGCGAACGTCGTCACCGACTTCCGCGGCGATGTCCGAGAGGACGCTCATGCGTCGTCCACCCCGTCTGCGAGACGGCCTTTCCAGACGTTCAACATCATGAACGCCCCGATGACGAGGACGGCGACGAGCATGATAGCGGCACCCTCGCCGTACTTCTGGAACCGGAAGGCCTCACGGTACCCGTAGACGATGAGCAGTTCGTTCGTCCGCGACGGCCCGCCCTGATTGAACACGTACGGGATGAGGAACTGCTGGAACGACGCCGCGGCCGTGAGGATGGACGCGAACAGCACCGGCCGCTTGATAGACGGGAGCGTCACGTGCAGGAACCGCGCGAAGAACCCCGCACCGTCTATCATGGCGGCTTCGTGGAGTTCCTCGGACACGTCCTGCAACGCGCTCACCGTGATGATGACCATGAACGGGTACGCCAACCACGCCTCGGTGACGTTGTAGGCGATAAAGGCCATCCAGCGCTCCGAAAGCCACGCGACAGAGCCGAGTCCTGCCGAGCGAAGGAGTTGGTTCGCCAGTCCGAACTCGGCCGAACTGAAGATACCGCGCCAGATGGTGATGGTGAAGATACCCGGCAGTCCCAGCGGGATGATGATGAGCGCCCGCATGAGTCGCTTGCCACGGACGCGCGCCCCCGTCACGACGAGGCCGACGCCGATACCGACGAGGACCTTGAGCGCGACGGAGGTTGCGACGAACAACCACGTGACCCACATCGAGTTCCAGAACTGCCCGTCTGTGAGTACCGTGACGTAGTTCGCGAGACCCACCCACTGCTCTTTCCCCTGAAACAGGGTGGCCGGCTCTGCGTTGGTGAACGAGAGATAGACCAGATACATGACCGGAAAGAGCATGAATGCGAGGAAGACGAAAAGCCCCGGCAGGACCAACAGCAAGGGCAGGTCTTCTTTGTTCACCACGGGGTTGTCCGTGGCTTTCTCGACGGCGCTGTCGACGACACTCATGTCCTTACTCCCAGTTGGACCGAATGTCAGATTCGGCCTTCTCGAAGGCCGACTGGAGTTCTGCATCGCCGTTCTTCACGCTGTTGAAGGCGTCTTCGAGTGGCCCCCACACGTCGCCCATGTTCGGGTGCGACGGAATCGGCGTCCCGAGTGCGACGGACTTCGAGAAGCCTTCGACGGCGGCCGGAAGGTCACCGCTCTCGGCGAGTTCCTTGTACACCGGGATGTAGCCGAACTCTTCGGCGTTGTTCGAGAGCACGTCGGTGTTCGTGGTGTACCACTCGGCGAACTCTCGTGCAGCGGCGGCCTTGGCCTCGTCTTCGTCTACTCTCGTGGTGAAGTACAGTTGCTTGACCGTCGTGTACGGCTTGGGTTCGGCGTCGCCCTCGGGCGAGGGGAGACGAGCGATGCCCGCGTCGATGCCGTTCGACTTCACGTCACCGAGGAACCACGGGCCGTTGATGGCGAACGGCGCGTTGCCTTCGAGGAAGACGGCGGCCTGCGGGTCGTAGCCGGTGTCTTTCGGCTGGTACGGCACGAAGTTGTCGAGGATGAGACGGAACCCGTCGAGGGTCGCCTCCTTCGAGAGGCCGAGTTCGACGTTCGACTCGTCGAAGTAGTAGCCACCGAAGGCGTGCGCCCACGCACTCATGAAGTAGGCGTTCAGCGGGTAGCTGAGGCCGTACTTCCCGTTTTCGGGGTCGTGGTGTTCCTCCATGATGGACACCATCTCGGCGATGGTCTCCGGCGGTTCGTCGACGAGGTCCTCGTTGTAGATGAGGCCCACCGTCTCTGCCGCGTACGGGAGTGCGACGGTCGCGCCGTCGAACTGGACTGCCGCCTGTGCGGGTTGGGTGTACACCGAGAGGTCGACGTCGAGGCTCTCGCTCTGGTCGGAGAGGAACCCGTTTTGGTAGTACTCGCCGGTCCAGTCGTGGGCCCAGTCGAACATGCTCGCACCCTGTCCGGCCGGGATGGCCGACGTCGTCTTCTTCCGAAGGTCGGCGATTTCCGCGGGGTCAGCAGTGTGCTTCGTCTCGGACGTGAACGCCTCTGCGTTCTGTTCGAGTGCCTTCTTCTCGGCCTCTGCGCGCTGGTGCCAGAGCGTGAAGGTCCCTGCCGGACCAGCGGACTCCGTCTCCTCCTGTGCGGTAGTCTCTTCGCCGTCGTCACCGCCGCCGTTTCCGCTCTCGTCGGGTGTCGACGTCGAATCAGTCTCGGAGACGCCGACGCACCCTGCGAGTGCGCCGACGGCAGTCGTGCCAGCCAGTTGCTTGAGAATCGTGCGTCGGTTCGTTGGCATTGCGAATCTATGATGAACTATGTGTTCATATATTTAATAGTTAGGAAACGAGGCGATTCTGGACGCAAAAAATCGCCCGAATTCGGCCCATTCCGGCCTCCAATACGCGAACTGGGCGTACCGTTGTCTGTCGATTTTGCCACTCAAATAATTCGCTACGAACTATTGCATCACAAATTCAGAAAATAGGAAAACGATTATGGACGATGGGGACAGACGAGGAGTAATGGCACGTCTCACGCTCGAAACGTTACGGAAGGAGTACGACAGGGGTCGCGTCGTCGCCGTCGAAGACCTCTCGCTCGACGTCGACGACGGTGAGTTCATCACTGTCGTCGGCCCCTCGGGGTGCGGGAAGTCGACGACGCTTCGGATGGTCGCTGGACTCGAATCGCCCTCCGGGGGCACGATTCGAATCGGCGAGGAAGACGTCACGGACCAGAACGCTCGCAAACGCGACGTGGCGATGGTGTTCCAGAACTACGCACTGTATCCACACAAGACGGTCATGGAGAACATGGCGTTCGGCCTGCGGATGAGCACCGACCTCTCGAAAGACGCGCGCCGCGAACGTGTCCGCGAGACGGCGGAGATGATGGGTATCGAAGACCTGCTGGACGACAAACCGGACGAACTCTCCGGCGGACAGAAACAGCGTGTCGCCCTCGGACGCGCCATCGTCCGCGAACCCGACGTGTTCCTCTTCGACGAACCACTGTCGAACCTCGACGCGAAACTCCGGACGACGATGCGGACGGAGATTCAACGCCTCCAGAACGAACTCGGCATCACCTCGCTGTACGTCACGCACGACCAAGAAGAGGCGATGACGATGGGTGACCGCATCGTCATCCTGAAAGACGGCAACCTCCAGCAAGTCGGGCGGCCGAAGGACGTGTACGAGAACCCAGCCAACGAGTTCGTCGGTGGGTTCGTCGGGTCACCCTCGATGAACTTCCTCGACGTGACCGCCGAACGCGACGGCGACCACCTCGTTCTCGACGACGGTGGGTCGTTCTCCTACCGACTCTCAACGTCGTTCTCCGAGTCCCTCCGCGAGGCGACGGACGAGCGAAACGTGCGTATCGGCATCCGCCCCGAAGACGTGTTCACCGCCGACGACGGGGCGAATCTGGTCGAGTCCGAAGTCGGTGTGGTCGAACCAATCGGGTCTGACAACTATCTCCACCTCGACGTCGCACCCGACTTTATCGCCCGCGTCGACTCCGACGTCGACCCAACCCCCGGCGAGACGATTGGCGTCACCTTCGACGAGTCCGACCTGCACGTCTTCGACTCGCAAACCGGTGAGTCGCTCCTGTACCGCGAGTCGAAGAAGCAGGCCGCGCCGGCGCAGTAACTGCGCTGACTCGGCAGTCGCCGGAAGCATAGCCCCAGCGTGAAACGATAGTTCGCTGTTTTTTTCGAGACGCGACCGGCCCGCTTACAGCATCCCTTCGTCGGTGAGCGTCGCCACCGTCGCCAGTCGGAGGGCGTGTGGCCATCCCAGCGGGGTCGCGCTGTCTGGCGTTCCGTCGTCGAAGAACTGCTCTGCGAGGTACCCCTCGTCGGTACAGAGTGGCCCGTCCGGGAGGACGAGCGAGAGCAGTGACGTGCCTTCGTCTACGAACGACGACCGGCGCTCGTCGTCGTGGTCTGCGAGGAGTGCAGCGAGTTCGACTGCGGCGTTCGCCCCCCACGCGGTGGAGACGGTCCATATCTTTTCGGTGGACTGCTCGCGCATCCGCCAGTCGTCGCCTTCGAATCGGACGAGGCCCTTCACGTCGCTCTCGTCTGGGTCGTGCCAGAGGCCGTCGAAGACTGACTCCACGTGGCGGACGAGTCGGTCCAGTCTGTCGCCGTCGACCGATTCGAGTTCGTCGTAGGTGCGGTGTGCCGACACGAGTGCGAGGGCCGCAGAATCGTACCGGTCGTCCAGTTCGTCGCCGACGAGACGGAGTGCGTAGCAGTCTCGCTCGTCGCTCCAGAGTGCGTCGACACCTTCGTAGACTTCGCGTGCACGTGCCGCGGCGCGGTCGGTCAGGTCGCTGTCGAGGCCCGACAGGGCGAGTGCGGCGTACGCTTCGAGGAACGTCGCCGTCGTGTGACTGAACCGGCCGGTCATGTTCTCCCACGCGTTCTGGCAGTCGATTGGGAGGCCGTCGTCGCCGAGCGTCTCGTCCAGACTGTCCAGTGCGAGCGTGAGCGTCTCTTCGATGTCAGCACGGAGGTCTGGGTCGTCGCAGTCGTCGTAGTACGTCGCGAGGAAGGCGATGACACTCCCCGTCTGGTCGGCCTGATAGTCGGCGTCGTCACCTGATTCGAGGCGAGCGTTCGCCCACCCCGGTGCGAGCGACCCGTCGAACGGCCAGACGCGGTGGGGCCACGACCCGTCGTCGCGTTGCGTCTCGCAGTAGGCACGGGCGCTTCGCTCGTGCCACGTGTCCAGTCCGAGGCCGAGTTTCTCGTCGGATTCGAAGAGGAACTGCGAGATTTCGGCGTCGTCGCGGAACCACGTGTACCCGTATCCGCCGGAGTACGCGTAGTAGGGGTCGAAGTCGGGACCGGCGATACGGAGTCCAAGCGCACCGGAGAGAAGCGAGAGGACGCGAACGTCGTCGCGCATCGCGCCAGCCTCGTCGTGAGTGGGAACCGACCCGACTGCCTGTTCGGCGGCACGGGATTCCAGCGCCTCACGACCGAGAGTCACGAGCGAACGGATGGTATCGAGCGCGGCATCTCGGTCCGTCTCGGTTTCGTCGGTGAGGAGGGTTCCGACGGTGGCCGCACCCGATTCGAACGGGGTCGTCGCGACGACGGCCCCACTCAACTGGCCTTCCTCGTATCTGTCGTCCGAGAGGGGGCGTGGGAGTTCGACTTCGGCGTCCGAGAGCAACTCGTCGAACTGCTCGGGGACGCGGCCTTCGACGTGTTCGAACGTCGGATGCGACGCGAGAAAGTCGTGTTCGTCGGCGTGGTACGCTTCGACGGCGTCGCCGTGGAGGAGTTGGCCGACCAGCGTGTCACGGCCGTCCGGGTGGAAGTGGACGAACGAGACGAGTTCCACGTCGGCGTCCGTCTCGAACCGCGTGACGTGCGCGTCGTCCAGCGTGAGGTCGTACTGCGTCACGTCGCCGTAGCACGTCTCGTGTTCGGTGACGACGAGACCACCATCGCCGACGTACGACTGCGTCGCGCCGTCGTCGAACCAGACGACACCCGTGTCGTCACCGACCGACCTGACACCGAACCGTGAGCGCTCGACGCCCCACCGCCCGGAGAGTGGATAGCCGAAGTCTCGTAGCGACCCGTCTCGCTCCACGTGGACGAGTCGTCCACCGAGGCCCGAAAAGAGGCCACTCGTGGTTCGTCGCTCGCCGGGGAAGCGAGTCGGGTGTTCTGCGTGCCGCTTGTAGTCGGCCAGTGCGTCGCGTAATTGCATTGGTGACTCGTGCGTTCTCCCCTGATAATAATCTTGGTGTAATGTTCCTTCATACTTTCACACTTTTCGAGTGGGACACGAGAGAGACGTCGACGCCGGTGAGTAGTCGCGGCGACGGCGTTGGATTCGAGTAATTAAGTACCGTGGTTGTTGACTGTCGAGTATGGACGACCGGGAACTCGCCGACCTTCTGGAGCGATTTGGCCTCTCCGAGAAGGTCATCGACACGTACCTGACGCTTCTCGAACTCGGGGAGGCGAAGGCGAGCCAAATCGCCGACGCGGCGGGCGTCTCCAAGCGCTACGTCTACAGCGTGAGCCAAGAACTCGAAGAACGGGGTTTCGTCGAAGTGAACGACCACGTCGTTCCGACGACGATTCGACCACTCCCACCCGCAGAAGTCGTGGAGTCGCTCTCGGAGAGTGTCGAGTCCATGCGACCGGCGCTCGAAGCGCGGTACACGGAGACGGCCCCCGACGAGGAACGATTCGAGGTCATCAAATCCCGGGTCACGGTCCTCAAGCGCATCGCCCAACTCGTCGACCGGGCCGAATCGGAAATCACGCTGTCGCTCCCGTACGACGTCCTCGACGAGGTTGCCGACGAGTTGCGCGCTGCCCGCGACAGAGGTGTCCTCGTCTCGCTCGTCGTGAGTGGCGTCGAACCCCACGAAGACCTCTCGCTGGACGGACTCGCCTCGCTCGTCCGCGTCTGGCACGAACCGATGCCGACGATGCTCACCGTCGATTCCCGCATCGGCCTCGTCGCGCCCGGCGAGATGGTCGCCCGGTCGAACTCCGAGTCACAGGCTATCGTCTTCGCCCAACCGCACCTCGGGCCGGTCATCGTCGGGTCGTTCTTCGGAAACTACTGGCCGATGGCCGCAGAGGCGTACACCACCGAACCCGACTCCCTGCCGGCGACGTACTACAACTTCCGCCACGCCGTCTTGCAGGCGACACTGTGTGACCGCGCCGGTATCGAACTCACCGTCACCGCACACGGGCAGATGGTCCACACCGACGGGCCGACAGAACTCCGCGGCCGAATCGTCGATATCCGACAGGGCCTCCTCGAACCCGCGAACAACTCGTTCCCAGTCGAGAACACGCTCGTCGTCGAGACTGACGACGGCACCTACAGCATCGGTGGCCCCGGCGCGTTCGTCGAAGATTTCGAGGCCGAATACGTCGAGTTCGCTCCAATCTCCTGAACTCTCTCGGCTATCTTTGAGTTCTGCTTCTGGGTGTTCACTACACAATTTTAGGCTGGTGTCACATATGCTAACACATGGCTATCGCACGGCACGACACCGGACCGACGGCGGCCCTCAACGCCCTCGCTTCGCAGGTGCATCCAGTGTTCATGCTCCCACCGCTCGCGGCGTCGTGGTTCGGTGCCGTCCTCGCGGGAGAGTTTTCGTTCCTCGTGGGGGTGCTCCACGCTGTTGCAGTCTTCTTCGGCGTGTACACCGCACACGTCAAAGACGGATACGTCGACTTCTACCGACGTGGCGAAGACGACGACCACCCACTGACTCGACGCGGGTGTTACCTCTGTCTCGTGGGTGCGACTATCGGGTTCGTCCTCTCGGCGGGGGCACTCGCCGGACTCGTCGGTGCTGGTATCCTCGTCTTCACCGTCCCCGGATGGCTACTCGGGTACTTCCACGCCCCGCAGTTGGACACGAATCCGGTGACGACGACAGTCGGATATCCCCTCGGTATCGCGCTCAGTATCCTCGGTGGGTACTACGCGCAGGTCGGTGGACTCGACGTGACACCGCTCGCGTTCGCGGGTGTCCTCCTCTTCGTCCTCTCGGGCATCAAGATAATCGACGACGCACAGGACTACGACTACGACCGGTCTATCGACAAACGAACCGTCACCGTCGTCCTCGGTGAGTCGTCTGCGTTTCGTCTGGCCTACGCACTCGTCGCCGCTGGTCTCTTCTTCGTCGTCGCAGGGTCGATTACCGGGACGTTCCCACCGTTCGCGTCAGTCGCCGTCCTTCCGTTCGCGCTCGTCGTCCTCGTCGCCCGTCGTGCGACGCCGACGCTCGCGACGATGCTCCTCGTTCGCGGGTCGTACGTCTTCCTCGCACTCCTCGTCGTCGCCGTGGCGTTTCACCCCCTTTCCGGGGTCTCGCTCCCCAATATCGCCGTCCTCGGTCCGTACACCTACCTCGCAACCGAACTGTTCTTCGGGAGCATCACCGCCATCCTCCTCGTTCGAATCGGCCGCGACGCGATGTACCGCACGCTCCGAACAGTTGCAATCGTCTACCCCGTCGCCTACGTCTGGGACTGGTACACGCTCGAAGTCGGCGTCTTCTCGATTCCGCTGCGGACTGGCGTCGAACTGCTCGGTATCCCACTCGAAGAACATCTCTTCATGCTCGTCGTCCCCGCGTTCGTCCTCGCCGTTCACGAGACACTGGCGAAAACAGAGCGAACAGACCCCACGGCGACGAACGCGGAGTGACGTGGCCGGCTACCTGTCTATTCCCCCATCGCTCACCGCGGGCGACTGCGCTGCGTGCCCAGTGGTCACGTCGACGACACTGCTCACGTCCTCACCCGTCCCGACAGACAGGTCTCCCTCTGCATCGACGTCGAACTGGTCGAGGAGCGACTGTAACCCCTCGGCGTTGGAAGCGAGCGTCTTCGCGCTCTGCGTGACCTGATTGAGTGACGCAGCCTGCTCTTCTGCGGCGGCAGACACCGTCTGGGCTTCGGCGGTGGTCTCTTCGCTCACGCTCGCTACCTCCTGCACCATCGCGGTCACGTCTTCCGTCGACGACGCTTGTGCGTCTGTCGCGGAGGTGACCTCGTGTACGCTGGTGTTGTTCTCTTCGACGCGTTGGGTGATGTCGTCGAGGGCGTCGATTGCCGTCTCGACCGACTCGGACTCCTCGGTGACACGGTCTTCCATCCGCTCGACGCCGGCGACGACCGTCGCACGCTGTGATTGGATATCTTCGATGAGGGCTTCGACTTCGGCGGCCGATTCCGTCGTCGCCTCGGCGAGTTGTTTGACCTCGTTGGCGACCACGGCGAACCCCTCGCCCGCCTCGCCCGCGCGTGCCGCCTCGATGTTCGCGTTGAGTGCCAGCAGGTTGGTCTGCTCGGCGATGTCGCCGATGACGCCGACGATGTCGCCCACCTCTTCGGTGAGTTCGCCGAACTCTGCAACGTCTTCGACCGTCGAGCGCGTCTCTTCACGGATGGCATCCATCCCGTGGAGTGCACCTTCGGCGGCGACCTGTCCATCAGCACCGAGTTCGGCCGCCTCGGCCGAGTTCGCGGCTAATTGGTCGGCCGCGGTGGCAATCTCTTCGACGGCGGCCGAGAGCGTATCCATCTCCTCGGACACGCGCGTGAGTCTGCCCGCTTGCTCGTCTGCACCGTAGGATATCTGTTCGACCGACTGTGCGACCTGTTCGCTGGCAGCGTTGACTTCGTTGGCCCCCTGTGCGACGTGGTCGCTCCGCTCCTGCACCTCGTCTGCGAACGTCATCACCGACCCGACGGTCGATTCGAGGTCGTCTATCATCGTGTTGAACGACGTGGCGATGGTCCGCATATCTGAGGAGTTGCTGTCGGTGTCCATCCGTACAGTGAGGTCCCCTGCTGCTGCGGTATCCATGACGCTGCTGTAGACGTTCGCGTCGCGACGCTGGTCGAGGAGGTCTGACCGAAGTGACCCGACAGCGCCGAGGACCGACCCGAACTCGTCGCGACGCGTGGTATCGAGGTCGATGTCGAGGTCACCGGTTCGGAGGTGGGTAAGTTTGTCTTCGAGGTCGCCGAGTGGGTTGAGCATACTCCGCTTGAGAACGAGTGTCAAGCCACCGAGGCCGAGTAACAGCACCGTGAGGAGGAGGCCAATGTCGGTACCGACTGTCTGCTGGAGGTGGTAGGCAGAACTCGTCGGCGCGTGGATGAGAACCACGAGGTCTCCGGCACCCGCGTACGCGACGACGTGACGCTGGTCGAACGCCCCGTTCGCTTCCGCTTCGTACGCACCGGACCCACCAGTGAACCCGTCGGTGAGTGCCTGCGAACCTTGTTCGCCGTACGCGTCACCACTCACGACGTCTCGTTCGTCGAACTCGACGACACCGTCACTATCGACGATTTGGACGAACGAGCCTTCGAACGGGACGTCGAACACCTCTCGGAGGTGTGCAGCAGAGGAGACGAGGACGACGGCACGGTCCTCCGCGTCGGGGACCGGACTGACGAAGGCGATGTGCGTCTCGCCGCCCTGTTCGTACATCTCGGTGATGGCGACTTCGTCGTTGCTGGAGAACGTTGTCGACCCGTGGATGAACTTTCGGCCGTCGGAAATCGCAGTGCCACCGATCCGCTCCTCTGCTGAACTCGCGAGAACCTCGTTCGACGCGGTGTCCACGTAGTGGATTGCGACGAAGTCGTCCGGGAGACTCGTCATCTCCCTGTCGAAGAACGCCGATATCTGTGTGGGGTCTTTGCTATCGAGGATGGGGAACTGCGACAGCAACCGCGTAATCTGGGACCGTTCGTCTAGCCACACGGAGAGTTCGTCGGCCTGTAACGTGGCCGTGTTCTCTAGTTCGGCGTGAACCGACTCGTGGAGTTCGTCGGAGACGGTGAAGTACGTATACGCGCCGATACCCGAGGTGAGAACGACGAGCACGCTCAACATGGCGGCGAGTTTGTACACGTATCGTTCTTGGAAGCGCGCCGGGAGGGCCCGGTTAAGTAGTCGAAGCACATGCTTGTGTACTTAACACGCCTCATAATTGTGGGGCTCAAATTATCCCTGCAGATATTTCCGAATATTTTGGCTTTACTGGTAAACTCGTTTATACCACGGAACTGACCAGCAGCGACGACGACTCGTGTGCAAGCGTCAACAACGACGCCCACACCGACTCGACGTGGCCTCTGTCTCCCCCGTCCAGAGCGTGCGAGACCCGTCACTCACGTCGGTCGACCGAGGACACCGGTCGAACACTGGTTCTCTATCGTACTATTTGGTTTATCGACGGACGATAGAGCGAACCCACTCGCTCAGGAGGTTGGCCGGGTGGACAGAGACCGCGAAAAATCAGGTGCTGGCCTGCGCGACGCTCTCGAACTCGTTTCGAGCGATAGCGTCGGTGAGGGCTTCGAAGTCGATGTCGTCGGGCATCTCTGCGGGGTACTTCCGACCGAAGTAGTTCACGATGTTCTTCACGTCGCGTGCGAGGAGTTCGCGGGCGTTGTCGTGGTCGGTCGGAACTGCCTGCGGCCAATCGAAGATAGTGATTCCTTTCTCGCTGACGGCGACGTTGTACTCCGACATGTCCGCGTGGACGAACCCTGCTTCGTAGGCCGAGGCCATCTCGTCGAGGACGAGGTCGAGGACGCCAACGACTTGCTCGGAGTCGAGTCGGGCCTTGCCGAGTTCCACGCCGTCGAGTTTCGACATGATGATGGCGTGGCGATTGTGGTCGACCGGACGAGGGACCGACACCTTGGGGAACAGCGTCTCCAGCGCGTCGTACTCGCGCTCGGCGGCCTTTCGCGCGGTGTAGAGCCACGAGACGTGGTGGTTGTCAGAGGTGTAGTCGCGTTCGCGGCGAACCTCGCGGAAGTTCGTGTACCCTTCGCGGTGGAATTTCAGGGCCAGCGGTTTGAACGACTGGACTTCGAACACGTCGCTCTCTTTGCCGACGCCGAGTGGCGCGCCGAACCCCTGGATGGTGTCTCGCTGAGCGAAGGTCCGCAAGGCGAGCGCGTCGTAGCCTTCGACCGTCAGTTTGTACCCTTCGTACTGGATGGTCTTGCGCTCGATGAGGTCACGGGTCATGCAGCGGTCGATGCGGTAGTCGACCTCTTCGGGGGTCATCCCCGAGTTCTTCGGGAGTTTGTCGCGGTTGACCCACTCGCTGAAGCGCATGCCCTGCTCGACACCCGAGAGGAGATAGAAATCCTCGGACTCGAGTTCGGCCATCACGCCGGCGACGTTCCGTACCATGTCTCTCTGTCCGCGGGCGAGGCGTAAAAGGGCCGCGAGTCTGGGAATTGGCGTACGATAAATCACATACGACGATACGAAATCCACATTTTGAGGACGGTAACGAGGGAGTCGAGTTACCGAGCAGCCAACAGTCCACCTATATTGACATTCAATCAACATTTATGCCGAATACCGTCTATCGGTTGATGTGTGAGGCCGAACGACGGCCTCGCGAGGAGAAGCATGTCTATGGACGCAACCCTGCAGGAGATACCGGAGCAGCAACGAACCGAACTCGAATCGTTCCCGAACGTCGAAGCGACCGGAATCGGGCCACGAGTCGTCGACGGAGTGACGACCGACGAGATAGCAGTCGTCATCTTCGTCCGTGAGAAAGTTCCCGAATCACAACTCGCCACGAGCGAAGTCGTCCCGAAAGAAGTCGAAATCGAGGGAAAGACGTACAAAACAGACGTCCAGAACCTCGGTGGTGAGATTCGAATCCAGGAGTTACAGGAGTCACAGGGGTCCGCGGAACCGACAGTCGTTCCCGTTCCGAAGATACCGGCAGAAGCAGAGGTTCACACCGAACCGGAAGTCGAAGCCATCCCGGACTCGCTCTCGCGAAAGGAACAGTGGCGACCGGCCCCCGCAGGCGTATCGGTCGGTCACCCGAACATCACGGCGGGGACGCTTGGAACGCCCCCACTCGTCACACAAAGTGGTAAACGCGTCTTCCTGACCAACGCACACGTGGCGGCCCCAATCGGAGAGTCCTCGACCGGGGACAACATCCTCCAACCGGGCAAGTACGACGGCGGGACGGAGTCTATCGGTCGCCTCCTCGAATTCAGCGAGATAACGAAAGGCGAGGCGAACCGCACTGACAGTGCCCTCGTCGAAGTCGAACCGGACGTTCTCCAACACGACATCCTCGGTGTCTGGGAGAATCTTCGCGGATGGCGGTCTGCCCAGTTCAACCGTGACCACGTGAAGAGCGGTCGAACGACCAACATCACGACTGGCCGTCTCCGCGCACGGAACGTGACGGCCAACGTGTACGGGTACTTCCCGAACGAACCCGCGAAGTTCGAAGGCCTCGACCTCTTTACCGCCATGAGTGCCGGTGGCGACAGTGGGAGCCTCATCGGAATCGAGGAATCTGACGGGTTCTACGGAACCGACCTCCTGTTCGCCGGGAGCAACCAGGTTACGCTCGGCATTCCGATGGAGACCGTACAAGACGAACACGGTCGGTTAGAACCGATGACATCACAGGACCTCGTCGGTCCTGACGACCTTCGGATTACCGGGACGCACTTCACCGGAACTCTCAGCCCGAAACAGACGCTCTACCGATGGTCCGGGCCGTGGGCGGAACGCTACGTGGTGGACTTCGACGCGCGCCCGACGACGAACGGCGGGTGGATAGAGAGCCGCGTCCACTCGACGTACCGGAGTTCGGCGGGGGTCTACTACCTGCTCGAACTGCGGAACCGGAAGAACAGTGCGACCAACTTCGAGGTCAAATACCTACTCGCGAGGTGACCACGATGGAACTCACCTTCAACATAACCGAGGCAGGCACAGAGTCGGTCGATATCGAACACGGCGGCGCGGAGACGATTCCCGAACCACCGCGTGAAGAACGGTCGACAGAGATGGCCGTCGGCCACGGAACCCCCGAGCGGCAGGAGATGGGGCGAATGGCCGAACCCACCGTGCCAGAGGGCGGTTCAGGGTCAGACATCCCGACTGTCGCACCGCCGATGGAGTACCGAGCGACTGGAACTGCTGAATCCATCGGTTCGGAGTCGGCCGTCGTCGCGCCGCCGTCGCAGTTCCGACGCTAACGCGCCGGGCAGAAGCGACGCGGACTGACCACCACGAACCACTGGTGGTCCTATTTTCATCGACCGACTGTGACGAGGTGCGTCAGCCACGGTGTGTACCACACAGAAGTGAGTGTCCCGTTACGGTTGGACGTTGACGCGGTACGGCAGTCCCTCCGGGTCGAACGACCCGTCGGCGTCGCACTGTACTGAAACTGGGTCGACCGCCGCCGCTCTGTCTGTCGGATACCACGGCCGACCAACGGCCGAGACGACGAACCGGGCCGTCTGGTCGCCGACGAACACGATGTCACCGTCGCCGAACTCACTCCAGACGTCGACGTCGATGGCGGCGGTCAAGTCGGAAACGAACGACGCCACGTCGGGGACGGCCATCCCGACTTCCGTCACGCCGACGATGTCCGTCTCCGGGTCGAATTCGCCCGACGATTGTCCGTCGTAGCAGACGTACTCGATGACGTTGCCTTCGGGGTCTTCGAAGTACACCGAGTCCGCCTCCATGAAGTCGAAGCGGATGCTCGACCCCTCGTCGGTCTCGAGGATATCGACGCGTTCGTCGAGCCATTCGATGACGGACTCGACGTCGGCGTCGACAGTGAACGCGAGGTGGTCGGCGTCCGTGTCACCGAGTTCGAACCAGAGCGTGGTCTCGCCGGCGGTCACGGAGCGTTGTGCTCCGGGAACCGATGCGAACCCGAGCGTCTCGACGTAGAAGTCACACAGGGAGATGGGGTCGGTCGCGGCGATGGCGACGCGGTGGACGTGCATAGGAGAACGTCACCGCGTCGCGGTATAATCGAATCGCTCGACTCGTCACTGATGTCTCCACCGACGCGTGCCACTGCCGGTCTGCGTCGAAATCGCTTTCTCCCGGATGGACGAATCCTGCCTATGAACGACTCGCAGGACGCACTCGCCGACCGCGAGTGGCGGTTGATTCGCGAAGATATCCGCCCGGGGCCGATGCAGATGGCACTGGACGAAGTCGCGGGCGAGACGGCCGCAGACGGGGGTCCGCGAACGGTTCGTGTCTACTCGTGGGAACCCAGTTGTCTCTCGCTGGGGTACGGCGAAGACCCAGACACAGTCGACTGGGAATTCTGCGAGCGAAAGGGAATCGACGTGACGCGCCGACCGACCGGTGGCGGTGGCATCTACCACGACCGATACGGCGACGTGGCATACTCCATCGTCGCCCCCAAAGCCGAGTTGCCCGGTGACCTCATCGACTGTTACCACCTCCTGTGCGAACCCATCCTCGACGCCATCCAGTCGGTCGGTATCGACGTGGACTTCGTCGACGAGGACGTGCCGGTCATCTGGCACCCAGCGTGCTATCTTCGGGCCCTCCACCCCGCACACGACATGGTCGCCGAGGGGCGGAAAATCGCGGGCAACGCCCAGTACCGCCGACGCGACGCAGTCGTCCAACACGGCTCTCTCACCTACTCCGTCGACGCCGAGACGCACCTCGGGGTGTTCGACGGGCACGGCGTGACACCCGAGGAGTTCCGTGACCGCGTGGTCGGTGTCGACGAACTCGCCGACGTATCCCGCGAGACGTTCGTCGAGGCGGTCACTGACTCGCTTTCGGACTTCGTGGATGCCGAAGAAGGGTCGTGGACAGACGACGAACTCGACCGGGCGCGAACGCGGGTCGAAGAGAAGTACGCGACCGACGAGTGGGTCCGTCGGAACCCGCGCGAGCGTCAGTGAGTCGTAAGTCGGCGGAGGAGTGAGCGACCCCCCGATAGGGACGCGGTTTCCGGTATCCGTCTCGGGAGCGACGCTCAGAACCCGAAGTTCTCGGTGGATTCGAGTTCGAGAGCGTCGGTGATGCCCTCGTGGACTTCTGTGAGTGGTGGAACGTCTCGCGTGGGGTCTAGCCAGTGTTCGCCAAGCCACCGGTAGCGAACGGTCAGGTCTTCGTCGAGGAGGAAACACGACCGGTGGGCACGTTTCGAGACGCCAAACGTTCGGTAGACGACGTCGAATTCCGACGCGAGTTCGAGGTCGGTGTCGGCGTAGAGAGGAAACGTCAGGTCGTACCTGTCGATGAACCGGCGGTGCATCCCGACACCGGATTTACTCGCACCGACGACGGTCACGTCTCGCCCCGCGGCGAACCAGTCGAAGTCACGGAACGCACACCACTCGTCGGTGCAGTCGGGACTGAAGTCGGCGGTGTAGAAACACAGTAAAACCGGGTTCTCTGCGACGAGGTCCGAGAGGCATCGGTCCGTCACAGTACCGTCGGGCGTGACGAGTGCCGTCTCGACGTCGGCGGCGGTTGCGCCGACGGGGAGTCCAGTCATAGCACTAACTCGTCACAACGCCTGATATTCGTTCTGGCCCCACCGTTCGCCGACTCCGAAGTCCCTTTGTTCGGGTACCCCGTGGGGTCTCGCATGCGAGTAGGAGCACACGTCTCGATGTCGAGTTCGAAGGTTTCCTCCGACGAGGAGACGCCACCGCACAACAACGTCGCCAACGCCGTCTTCCGGCAGGTCGCCTTCGGCGGCAACTGCGGACAGATATTCACCACCTCACCGCAGGTGTGGCGTGACCCCGATATCTCCGACGAAGAGGCCGAACTGTTCCGCGAGGAGACCGCCGGCGAACTGGCAGGGCCGTGGGTCATTCACTCCTCGTATCTCGTCAATCTCTGTACGCCGAAAGATGGTCTCCGACAGAAGTCACTCGACTCGATGCAGACCGAAGTCGACATGGCAGAGAAACTCGGCATCGAGTACGTGAACGTCCACCTCGGTGCTCACACCGGCGCAGGTGAGCAACAGGGCCTCGACAACGCCGTCTCCGTCCTCGACGAACTCGACATCCCGGACGGCGTCACCGTCCTCATCGAGTCCGACGCCGGGTCGGGAACGAAGATGGGCGGCGACTTCGCACACCTCGGATACGTCCTCGAAGAATCCAGTCAGGACCTCGACGTCTGTCTCGACACCGCGCACGCCTTCGCGGCAGGGTACGACCTCTCGACGGCCGACGGTGTCGACGAGACGTTCGAGGAACTCGACGCGGAGGTCGGTCTGGACCACCTCAAGTGCGTCCACCTGAACGACTCGAAACACGAGTGCGGCACGAACAAGGACGAACACGCCCTCATCGGCGAGGGACTCATCGGCGAAGAAGGCATGCGCGCGTTCATCAACCACGACGTTATCGTGGACAACGACGTGCCACTCGTCTTGGAGACACCGACCGAAGACGGCAAGGGATTCGCGTGGAACATCGAGCGCGTTCGACAGTACCGCGCCGACGGGAACTAGACCGACCGTCTTCGGAGACCCGTCTCACTGCACCGACTGATTTTTGTCTCACGGTGGCCGACGACGAGTGTGCGACGATTCTCTGAATCGTATCTCCAGCGGACGCGACAGGGGATGTGGGACGACTCGCGGGCGGCCCTCGCCGACCTGGAACTCGACAGTCGGACGAACATCCTCGACGTTGGATGCGGGACGGGCGAGTTCACGCGCGTCCTCACCGACGAGTCCGACGCCCGCGTCGTCGGCGTCGACGCCGACACCGACTTACTCTCCGTCGCCACCGACCGCCCCGGAATCGAGGTGACCGCCGGTGACGCGACGCGACTCCCGTTTTCGGACGACAGTTTCGACCTCGTGGTCTGTCAGGCGTTGCTCGTGAACCTCCCCGACCCGATAGCCGCAGTGCGCGAGTTCGCACGCGTCTCGTCTGACCTCGTGGCGACCGTCGAACCCGACAACGCCGCCGTCGGCGTCGATTCGACCGTCGCCGCGGAAGTGCCCCTCGAACGCACGGTCAGAGAGGCGTTCCTCGACGGCGTACAGACCAACGTCGCACTCGGCGAACGCGTGACGGACGTGTTCGACGCGGCCGGTCTCTCGCTCGTCGGCACCCGACGATACCACCACCGAAAACTCGTTGAACCACCGTACGACGAGTGGGACGTACAGAGTGCGGCACAGAAGGCCACCGGCGAGGGACTCGACCGACACGAGGCAGAACTTCGCCGTGGCCTCGACGCCCCCGACACCTACGATGCGCTCCGACGCGAGTGGCGACAGATGGGCCGCGAGGTGGTCGAACAGATTCGAGACGGGGAGTATCGCCGGGCCGAAGTCGTCCCGTTCGACGTGACGACTGGCCGGGTGTAATTCGGGCTGTTCAGCGTCTCATACGTGTGCACATCGGCTCCCGAGGCCGTCACACTCCTGAAAGCGGGGCCGACGACCCGAACGACGGGTCGAACCGGTCTCAGCCGAAGAAGAGGTCTATCATGTTCCCGCTGGAGCGGCCGCGGTAGAGTTCCGAGAAACCGCAGTTCGTACACGAGACGACCGTGAACTGGCGGTTCTGGATGTCGAACATCTTCGTCAACCCGCTTCCGGACGTCGCAATCGTGTCAGTCTCTGCTTCCGTGTGACCGCACTTTGGACACCCGTTGCGGTCGGCTTCTGTTGGAGGGCTCACACCGAGACGTGTTGCGGAAGATGACATAAATCTGATGCCCGAACGTCTACAACGGTGCCGTCCGACACACGAGTATGGCCGCCGATGGATTCGTCTTCGTACTCTTTTTCGCCCTCGCGGTTGGCGCTCCGCTGGTCCTCTACTGGGCCATGCAACAGGAGACCGAGAACCGTCCGAAGATGGACCGGAAAGAAGCAGAACGCCGTGCCAAAGCGGAAGGTGAGAAGTACAACCGTCGCTCTGCGGACGACCGGTTCAGAGAGTAATTTGCGTCGTCGTGTCCTCCACTCCCCCGCGGCCCACACCCCGCGGCTTACACCACGTCGCCGCGAACCGTCGTTCCCGTCTGTTCGGCGCGGTAGGTACGCATCGTCTCGACTGCTGTCTCTGCCTCGTCGGACTCCAACCCGAGCATCTCTAACGCCCCAGTGAGTGTCGGGAACGCGAACTCGCCGTTGCGGAGTTTCTTCATCGCACTCGGTGAACGCTGGCCGTCGGCGTAGAGACAGACGCCACGTGGGTCGAGAATCTGCTCGTACGCCTCGCGGGAGACGGCACCCTTCAGTCGCTGGGTGACGTTGTCTTCGAACGAGGCGTTGCACACTTCGAGGTGGACTGGTTCGCCGTCGTCCGGCAAGAGGTGTGCTGCGAGGCACTTCTCGGGGGCGGCGTACCCGTTCGCGTTCGCTCGAATCGCGTCGGGGTGTTCGCGCGCCCACTCTGCGCGGATACTTTTGCCGACTCCTTTCACACCGTGCGATTTCTCGAACTCGCCGGCGGCATCGGGGTCGCCACGGAGGAGGATGTCTTTCGTCACGTACACGTCGAGTCGGTCGAGTGGGTCGAGTCCGAGGGCGACGTCGCCGTAGACCCACACCTCGCGGACGGGGACTGGAAGCGTCTCGGATTCGACGGCGTCGACGATAGCCTCGACCCGGTCGAGGGCGGCGTCTCGTTCCATCGCGTGTCTGTCGGGGCCAGAGGCAGAAACCGATTTCGTGTGGGTCACGGCGAATCCACCGCTGCCGTCGTTCGCTCTGTCGCGTCCGACGAGTCGTCTCGGAGGTATCGGTGCATCAGGGCCGGGTCGACGGCCCAGAGCAGAGCGATGCAGACGGCCGTGACACCAAGTTCGGTCGTCGAAGTCACCACACCGCCGAGAAGCGGCCCGAGCGCACCGCCGACCGAAGCGGCCGTCGAGACGAGTCCGAGTGTGGTCCCTTCTCGCCCATCGGGTGCGACCTCGTACCGAAGCGCACCGAGTGCCGGCGCGGTGATTCCCGACCCGATACCGCCGAGGACGAACAACGAGAGCGGGGCGAGTCGGTGTGAGGCCACGAGAATCCCCACTGGAACGACGACCCACAGCGCCTTTCCGACGACGACGCTGCGTTTTCGCCCGACGTCGTCGGCGAGGGCCCCGCCGACGGGCACGACGACGAGCATGGTCGCCCCGAGGGTACTCCAGACGAGTGCGGTGTATGCCGGGCCGCCCCCGACAGACTGTTCGAGGAGTGGGGCGAGCGTGGGTGCGAACGCCCCGTCGGCGAGTGCCGCGACGAATCCCCCGACAACCAGCGCGGCGACTGTGGGGTCACGAAGGACGGACACACTCTGTTCGATTCGTTCGAGTGCGGTGTCGACACTGTGGGCGTCGTCTGCGACGTCGACGTTCTCGGTGCCGGCGGTGTCTGACACTCGTGGAAGAAAGCCAACTGTCACGGCCGCACCGACTGCGGTGACGCCCCCGAGGACGAGAAACGGGACCGCTGGGCCGACACCGTAGAGCGCACCACCCAGTGCAGGTCCAATTGCGGCGGCGGCCATCCCAGACGTTTGGTAGGCACCCATCACCCCCGCGCGGTTGTCGTCTGTCGCGTAGTCTCCGAGGTACGCACCCGTTGCGGGACCGCGCATCGCTGCACCCAGTCCGTCGAGCGCGCGGAGTGCGAGGAGTTCGAGAACGGTATCGGCGACACCGAGGCCGACGACGCTCACCGCGCCGACGACCATGCCGGCGACGATGAACGGCCGTCTGCCGAGACGGTCCGACAGCGACCCGAACGCCAGCGAGAAGACTGCCCGACTCCCGATGGGGAGCGAAAACAACAGTCCGAGGCTGACCGGGCCGATACCGAACGTCGCGGCGTATGCCGGGAGGAGTGGAATGACGATAGAGGTCGACGCGTGGTCGAGGAGGTTCGACACCGCGAGGACTGCAACCGTCCGGTCGCGGAGGTGTGAGAGTGTGGCGTAGTGGCTACGAAGCGATGCGAGCAGGTCGGAGAGTCGTGTATACATCCGTCGTTGTGACTGAGGTCTGGTCAGGGGCGGCGCGAGAACAGAACGTGGGCTGACCGACCGACCGAAAAGCGGCAGTCAGACGCGGACGGAGAGGGTCTCCATGCCTCGTGATGGTTGCCACTCTGACAAAAATATTCCGCCCGTCCCGAGGCGAAACCCGTATCCCTCCTGCCAAGCAAGCGACCGGCAATGGAGTGCGACAAGTGCAGTCGGGACGCGGTGATGCACGCGGCTTACTCCGGGGCACACCTCTGTGACGACCACTTCTGTGCCTCGGTCGAGAAACGTGTGCGCCGCCGTATCCGCGAAGACAACATGCTCCCGCGGGATGCGACGCCCGAGGACCCACAGACGTGGGTCATCGGCCTCTCCGGTGGGAAAGACAGTGTCGTCCTCACGCACATCCTCGACGAGACGTTCGGACGCGACCCGCGTATCGAACTCGTCGCGTTGACCATCCACGAGGGAATCGAAGGCTACCGCGACAAGTCCGTGGACGCCTGCGTCGAACTCGCCGCGGACCTCGACATCCGCCACGAAGTCGTCTCGTATCAAGAGGAGTTCGGGGTCCAGATGGACGACGTAGTCGAGAAAGACCCCGAGAACATGGCCGCCTGTGCGTACTGCGGCGTGTTCCGCCGTGACCTCCTCGAACGCTTCGCAGACGAACTCGACGCGGACAAACTCTTCACCGGACACAACCTCGACGACGAGGCACAGACCGCGCTGATGAACTTCTTCGAAGGCGACCTGAGGCAGGTGGCGAAACACTTCGACGCCAGCATCGGTGACTTCGAGAAACGCCGGGAGTCGAACGATTTCATCCCGCGGGCCAAGCCACTCCGCGACGTGCCCGAGAAAGAAGTCGCCCTCTACGCCCATCTCAAAGACCTCCCGGCACACATCACCGAGTGTCCGCACTCGTCGGAGGCGTACCGCGGTGAAATTCAGCAACTCCTGTTGAAACTCGAAGAGAACCACCCCGGCACGCGACACTCGATTATGGCGGGGTACGAAGAGCTCGCCCAGTTGGTCGCCGACGAGTACCGCGGCGACGGACAGGTCGACCTCAACGAGTGTGAGCGCTGTGGGTCGAAGACTGCGAGCGACGTCTGTCGGAAGTGCCGCCTCCTCGAATCTATCGAGGCGGTGTGACCGACGAGTCGGTTCTGTTTTCGTCGCGACCACGCCGTCGCCACTCACGAGTCAGTCGTCGATAGTGTAGAAAGGTGGGTAAACCCCACGACAGAACTCGTGTCGGACGGACGCGGCGGCGTCCGAACGGGTCCGACAGGGTGTTACCGGATAACGTCGAGTCCGTTGTTCTTCTCGGACTCGTCTCGGCCACCGTCAGACCACGTACCGCTCTGCGGCGTCTCGACACGCTGCGAACTGTCGAATTCCGAGCGCTGTTGTTGCTGTTGTTGGTGTCCCTCGATGCTCTGGCGCGACTTGTCGGCCTGTTTCTGCGTCGTCGGGCCGAGGACCTGTGCCGACTGGACGCCGGTCATGATGGCCATGACACGGACTTTCCCTTTGTACTCGTCCTGAATGCGAGCGCCCCAGATGACGTTCGCGGCGGCTTCCAGTCGTTCGGTGATGCTGCTCGCGATTCCCTCGGCCTCCTTGAGTGTGAGGTCGGGACCGCCCGTGATGTGGACGAGACCACCGGATGCACCCCGATAGTCGACGTCCAAGAGTGGGTGGTTCATCGCGTCGTTGACCACTTCCTGGGTCTTGTTCTTGTCCTGTGTCTCACCGACGAGCATCACCGCGACGCCGCCCTGGTTCATGATGGTCGACATGTCGGCGTAGTCGAGGTTGATGAGCGACGGTTGGGTAATCGTCTCCGAGATGCCCTTGACGGTCTCGGCGATAATCTGGTCCATGACCGAGAACGCCTTGCCGATGGGCAGGTTCGGGACGTAGTCGAGGAGGCGGTTGTTGTCCAGCACGATGATGGAGTCGGCCTCGTTGCGGAGGTTCTCGAGTCCCTCTTCGGCCTTCACCGTCCGGGCACGCTCGACGTTGAACGGTGTCGAGACCATGCCGACGACGATTGCGCCTTGCTCTTTTGCGATTTTGGAGACGACGGGTGCTGCACCGGTCCCGGTACCTCCGCCCATCCCCGCAGTCACGAACACCAGGTCGGCGTCGCCGAGGACGTCCTTGACGGTTCCCTGTGCCATCTCGGTTGCTCGCTCCCCCATCGAGGGGTCGCCACCAGCACCGAGACCCTGCGTCAGGGACTTTCCGACGAGAATCTTCGTGTCTGCTTCGATCATCTTCAGGTGCTGCTTGTCGGTGTTGATCGCCACCGTGTCGGCACCTTCGACGCCGATGTTGTACAGTCGGTTGATGGTGTTGTTCCCAGCACCACCACAGCCGACAATCACGATACGAGGGTCGCCGAACTGGTCGTCACCGGTGTCTTCCAGTTTCGTCTTACGCTCTGCCTCGTCTCGTTCCATCGCCTCGCGAACGATATCTTGCATCGGTTTACACCTTCGCCCAGCCGCGCTTGCTGGTCGATTCGCGCTGGCGTTTGTCGGTCGTCTGTTCGTTGAGCATCTCGCGGACGGCGGACCGAATGGCCTCAGATCGGTTCGGGAATTCACCCGTCTCGACCATTCGCTCGACTTCCTCGATTTGCTGCTTCGGAATTCGTAGTGTCACACGCTCCATATTTTCATTCCCCCGGTAAGACGGCGCGCCGCACCTGTGTGCGAATGTCTTACGGCCCAAAACCAACGGACTGCGCCGAGTTACGGGCCGCCGTTGGGTGGCTGTAAGACAACCGTCTTACGCGATAGTCACCACAAAGCGATAGGATATAAATGTAACGGCGATTGTAAGACGAGGGCTGAATCACCCGTATACGGGCGATTAATCGGTGGTTATGCTACTCGAGGACGTCGGCGGCAGGTGTCCGACGGCCACAATCTGGGCAAAACGCCCAGTCAGAGCGGAGTTCGTCACCGCACTCACAGAAGACTCGTTGGGAGGTCTTCTCTCCGCAGTTCGGGCAGTATACGTGTGAGGAGTCCACCGATTCGCCGCACTGGCCGCACGCTGATTCCGCCTCGTACGGTTCTGCCTCTTCAATTTGACTCGGTGTCTTACGTTCCCCATTCGGCGTCGATTCCCGCCCGTACTCCGCGTTTACGGACGAATCGGGACTCGCCCCGTCGACGTTGATGTTGACGTTTACGTCGGACCGGGTGTGTTCGTCTGTTTGGGTAGCCAGCGTCTCCTCGACGAGTTCTGGGAGACGGTCGGACAACTGTGCTTCGACGAGGCGTTCGACTCGCGTCGCCAGCGCTGCATCGAGTTCGCTTTCATCGTCGGGGTGTTTCGTTTCGGTGTCCGAGTGGGCCGCAGACTCGTTCTCACGTTCCACTTGGTCGAGGTACTCACGGAGTGCCTCGCGCATGGCCTCGCTCTTCGACGTGTCGAGGCCGTCCAGACGCTCGACGAGTGCATCGTCGGCGCGGAACGTGATTTTCGTCATCTATCCGGGAATCATGTTGTTGGCATATTAATGTTCGCCTCCGTCTGACAGACAGCACACGCGCGGCGGGCGAATGATAATCGTTAAAACCGTCCACCGGATAGAAATCAGTGACCGCTCTTAGCTCAGCCTGGCAGAGCAGCCGACTGTAGATCGGCTTGTCCCCCGTTCAAATCGGGGAGAGCGGACTTTTCCTGCGAACAACGTGAGCAGTGAAACGTCCCCCTCGACCCGATTTGAGCAGCGAGCGAACGCAGTGAGCGAGTGAGTTCAAATCACCGTGGCTCGCCATGCTCGCCACGAGCACTCGCTCGTTTCACTCACGAGTACGGGGAGAGGGACTTCTCGTGCGACCGACGTGAGCAGTGATTCCTCTCGCGGCCCAACCGTGTCGTCACGTACACACCTTCCGCGACCCCGTGATTTACTGGTCGTCTCTCTGTACCACCGTACATGGATTCCAGACCACTCGGTACGACAGGATTCGACGTCTCGGAAATCGGTCTCGGAACGTGGCAACTCGGGGGCGACTGGGGTGCCGTCTCTGACGAGGACGCCACCGACGCGGTCCACGCCGCACTGGACGCCGGAATCACGTTTCTCGACACGGCAGACGTGTACGGTGATGGTGATAGTGAGCGACGAATCAAGTCGGTCCTGAAGGAACGCGACGACGACGTCGTCGTCGCGACGAAGGCGGGGCGGCGACTCGACCCACACGAGGCGGACCGCTACACCCACGAGAACCTCGAACAGTTCGTCGACCGGAGTCGTGAGAACCTCGGCGTCGACTCGCTCGACCTGGTCCAACTGCACTGCCCGCCGCGTGACGTCTACTATCGTCCCGAAGTGTTCGACGCCCTCGACGCCCTGAAAGACGCCGGGAAGATAGACCACTACGGCGTGAGCGTCGAGAAGGTCGAAGACGCGCTCAAGGCCATCGAATACGACGGCGTCGAGACGGTTCAGATAATCTTCAACCCGCTCCGTCAGCGACCTGCCGAACTGTTCTTCCGCGAGGCCCAGCGCCGAAACGTCGGCGTCATCGTGCGTGTTCCACTCGCCTCTGGTCTCCTCACCGGTGCGCTCTCAGAAGAGACCGAATTCCCCGAGGACGACCACCGCAACTACAACCGCCACGGCGAGGCGTTCGACGTGGGCGAGACGTTCGCGGGTATCCCCTTCGAAGACGGCCTCGCCGCAGCAGAATCACTCGAATCCGTCGTTCCAGACGGCGTCTCACTCACCCAGTTCACACTCCGCTGGATTCTCTCGTTCGACGCCGTGAGCACCGTCATCCCCGGGTCCAAGACACCGTCGCACATCCGTGACAACGTCGCTGCCGCGTCGCTGCCACCGCTGTCGGCCGAGCAGTTCCACCACGTCGAGGAGGTATACGATACGTACGCACGCGAGCACGTCCACCATCGCTGGTGAATCGCTGACCGAACGCTACGTCTCTTTCCACGGACGGTCGACCTGGAACGGTTCGAGGTTCGCGTAGTACGACCCGGTCAACCGACCGACTGCGTCTATCTTCGTCACGTCGATTTTCCCATCTGTCAACAGTGAGTCGTCGACGTGGATTCGTTCGATGTGTCCGAAGACCACGGTGTGGTCGCCGATGTCCATCGTGTCGTGGAGTGTGCACTCTATCGTCGCTTTCGCCGCGGCGACGAGTGGAACGTCGACGGTGGTGGCTTCGCGCCGTTCGAGTCCGACGACGTCGAACTCGTCGGTGCCCGGTTCGACGGACTCGCTCGTCCGGTCCATCTGTTCGACGAGGTCTGCAGTGACGAGGTTGAGGCCGAATGCACCCGTCTCGACGGCGTTCTGCGCCGAGTCCTTCAGCGTTCCATCCGCCCGGTTCTCGGCCGAGAACATCACGACCGGTGGTTCTGCCTCGATGACGCCCATGTAGAAACTGAACGGGGCGAGGTTGTCGACGCCGTCGGCGCTCCGCGTGGAGACCCACCCTATCGGTCGCGGGATAATCAGACTCGTCAGCAGGCGGTACATGTCGTCGACGGCGTTCTCGGGGTCGATATCCATCATCGCTCATCGGTAAACGAGTGTGATAAGTGTTCTCTCGTGCCGAACGACAGGATTCCGCGAGAGACGAACTGAGCGTCGCAGCGACGCGACACGACACGACACGACCCGGCTCAGTGTCGGGGCGACGGGGGGAGCGTACGGATGGGAGTGAAGTCGGGTCGGTTACGCGAAGATGTCTTCGTAGTCGTTGCGGATGAAGTAGCGAACCCAGTTGCCGTAGGTGCGGTCGGCGGGGTGGTCGGCAACCTGTTCGTACTGAACGATACCGTCTTCGTCGACGACGTACGTGCCGGCGATACCGGTCACGCCGTGACTCGTCTCTTCGGTTCCGCTATACTCGTCTGCGACCGACCCATCTGGGTCGGCCGCGAGTTGGAAGTCGAAGTCGAACCGGTCGCGCATCTCGGTCAGGTCGCCCAGTTCGCTCGTCACGACGGGCAACACGTCGACGCCGTCGTTGAACCAGAGGTCGTAGGCGACTTCGTCGAAGGTCTGGAGTTGTTCGGCACAGAACGAACACCAGTGACCGCGGTTGACGAGGACGACAGTCGGACCACTCTCCAGCGTCTCGGAGAGGGTTACTTCGTCGCCGGCGGTGCGTTCGAGCGTGAAGTCGGGGGCTTCGGTTCCCAGCAGACTCATCGGACGAGTCGAAGGCCCACGGGCATCTATATCCGGGGTAGTCGGGTACTGTTCGCGCATAGCCCTCGCGGCCACCACCGGTTTTGACGTTATGTCGTCCGTGATTGTTTGCATCGCAAGCATGCTACTTATCCGCATACAAAGTGATAATTATGTTATGTCTTCGCGTCTTCCCACGAACGAGTTCGCCGCACGCCTCGACGCTATCCGCGGGAGTCTCGCGGACACGACTGCCGACGCAGCACTCTGGTTCGATGCGACGAACATCGAGTACCTCTCGGGGTTCAACCACGTCCAGACCGAACGTCCCGTCGCACTCGTCGTCACCGACGGTCGGGTGGAACTCGTCGTCCCGCGCCTCGAATTCGAACGTGCGAGTGAGATAGACAGAATCGACCGGGTCCGTTCGTACTTCGATTATCCCCACGGTGACCCGATAGGGACTATCGTCGAGACGCTCCGAGAACTCGACGTGACGTGCGTCGCCGCCGACATGGACGGCGCACCGGAGACGATGGGATACTGTGGACCCCTGCTTTCGGCCTCGGTCGACGTCGTCGAGCAGTCGTGGGCCGACCGGATGCGCTGGGAGAAGACCGACGCCGAACTCGTGTGCATCCGTGAGTCAGTGCGGTGGGCGAACCTCGGCCACCAGTACCTCGTCGACTACACCGCGGTCGGTGCCCACCCGATTACCGTCTCACAGCGCGCGTCTATGGACGCGTCGCGTGCCATGCTCGACACACTCGGCGAGAGATACGCGGTTCGGACACGCGGCGTCGGCCCGGTTCACGCTGGGTACATCTCTGGTGCACAGACGGCCCGTCCACACGGGTTTACTCCCAACGAGCGACTGTCTGAGGGAGACGTCATCATCACGGGTGCGACGGCGAACGTCGATGGATACCACTCCGAACTGGAGCGAACGATGTTCCTCGGCGACCCCACCGACGACGACGAGTATTACTTCGACCTCATGCTGGAAGCACAGGAAATCGCTATCGACGCACTCGGCCCCGACGTGCCAGTCGATTACGTCGACTACGCCGTCTGGGAGTATTTCGAAGAACAGGGTGTGACGGACCTCGCGCGACACCACGTCGGCCACAACATCGGCCTCGGCGCGCACGAACCGCCGTACATCGACCGAGGGTGGGCCGACCACTGCACCGACCCGGTCACCGACCACACCGAATCGGACGCCGACATCGCTCCCGGTCAAGTCTACACCATCGAACCCGGCCTCTACACCGAGACGGCCGGTTATCGACACTCCGACACGGTCCTCGTCACCGAGTCCGGAACGGAGACGCTCACCTACTTCCCCCGCGATATCGAGTCGAACACGATTCCCGTTTGAACCGTCGTCCGCCTCGCGCTTCGCCAAATTCAAGTAGAGTTTCACCAATGCAATCGTAGTGGCAGTCACGTTCGACCTCTTCGGCACGCTCGTCGACGCCGAGTACCCCGCCGACCCCGGAACCGCAGTCGCGGATGCACTTCGCACGTACGGTGTCGATGTCCCCACGGATTGGGACGACGCCTACCGCGAGGTTCACATCGACGCCCCCGAGGGGGCAGAAGTTCCGCTCCCGGCGCACGTCTCGGCGGCACTTCGGTCACGCGGCGTCGAGTCGCCAGACAACGCCGCTCGGCGGGCAGTCATCACTGCGTTCGACCCCGAGGTGACGACGCGACCCGGTGCCGTCGAGGCAGTCGAGGCCGCCCGTAATACCGGTCCTGTCGGCCTCCTGTCGAACTGCTCGGTTCCGGAACTCGTCGCACGGACGCTCATCCGGTCGGACCTCGACCGCCATGGATTCGACGCCATCACGACCAGCGTGGCCTGTGGCTGGCGAAAACCACACCCGCAAGCCTTCGAAGCAGTCGCGCGCGCCCTCGACGTGGACCCCGCAGAGTTGGTTCACGTCGGCGACGACTCGGACACCGACGGCGGTGTCGAGAGCGTCGGCGGGCGATTCGTGGACGTACGAACGACCACGCTCGATTCGCTCGCAGCGCGATTCCGGTCTGGGAGGGACCCGTGCCCGTGACGGCGACAGTGGCCGTCGTCGTCGCCGCGGCCCTCGACCGGTTGTTCGCCGAACCACCGGCACAGATTCACCCGGTCGCCCTCTTCGGCCGTCTCGTCGCCCCGTTCGACCGCGAGTGGTCACTCCCAGTTGCGGTCGGTGCACTCGTCGCGCTCTTCTTGCCCGCCGCCGCGGGAGGTGTCGTCGCTGCCACGACGTGGGGCGCGTCGCTCGTCTCTCCGTGGGCGGGAGTCGGCGTCGCCGCACTCACACTCTTTTCGACGACGAGTCTGCGGATGTTGCTCGACGCGACAGAGACAGTCGTCGTGGCGACGACAGACGATATCGAGACGGCTCGGACGGAACTGCGTGCCCTCGCCGGACGCGACTCGGCGTCGCTCTCTGCGGGCGAAATTCGAAGCGCTGCTGTCGAGAGCGCGGCCGAGAACCTCGCGGACGGACTGGTCGCACCGCTGTTCGTGTTCGCACTCCTCGCGCCGGTCTCACTCTCGCTCGCGGCGGGGGCGGCCGCGTGGGTCAAAGCCGTCAACACGCTCGACTCGATGCTCGGGTATCACCACAAACCGGTCGGCCGCGTTCCGGCGCGCCTCGACGATGCAGTGATGTGGCTTCCGGCACGCGCGTCGGCCGTCTTACTGGCCGTGGTCGCTGGGTCACCGGGCGTACCCTCTCGCATCCGGTCGCTCGCCCGCCGGCCAGCGTCACCCAACTCCGGGTGGCCGATGGCGACGCTGGCGGCGCTTCTCGGGACGCGACTGGAGAAACCCGGCCACTACTTGTTAGACGCAGGGGCCGACTTCCCTGACGCCGACACGGCCGCACGCGGCGTCCGTCTCGTCTCCCGTGCCGGACTCGTCGCCTTCGCCCTCACGGGGGTGGTCGCGTGGTTCTGAACGCGGTCCGCGGCGGCCTCGGGTTCCTCACCCGACTCCCGGTTGGCGGTGGCGAGTCCGAGTGGGACGCCTTCAGACGGACACCCGCCGCGTTTCCACTCGTCGGCTACGTGGTCGGGGGCCTCGCAGCGCTCCCGTTGCTCCTTCCCCTCCCGATTCCGACCGCGGCGGCGCTCTACCTCGTCACCATCTACCTCGTGACGGGCGTCACCCACGCCGACGGCCTCGCTGACCTCGGTGATGCGGCCGTCGTCCACGGCGACGCCGAGCGCCGACTCTCGGTCCTCAAAGACTCTCAAACGGGCGTCGGTGGCCTCCTCGCACTTGGACTCACGCTCGTCGTCCTCGGTCTCGGGGCGTTCGGTCTCGCGGGCGCTGGCGGTCGTCTGACACTCACTGCCGGCGTCGCGATTGCGCTCGCGGCCGAAGTTGGTGCGAAGGCTGGAATGGCGACGCTCGTCTGCCTCGGTGACCCGGCCCACGAGGGCCTCGGGTCGGCGCTCGTCGGCGAGAACGACCCGTCGGGACTCCTCGCCGTCGTCGTTTCCTGTCTCCCTGTGGTCGCGCTTGCGCCAGTCACAGGCGGTCCTGCCGTCGTCGCTGCACTCGTCTGTGGCCCAGTCGTCGCCCTCCTCGTTCGCTCGTGGGGGCGGCAACGACTCGGCGGCGTCTCGGGAGACGTCCTCGGCGCGACGAACGAACTCGCGCGGGCGACGGCGATTCACGTGGGGGTGGTGACGTGGACGCTCTTGTGATGTGCGGTGGCCGCGGGACTCGCCTCGACGCGCCGGTGGAAAAGCCGCTGGTCGAGATTTGCGGCCGGCCCATGCTCGACCACGTCGTCGAGGCACTCCAACAGTCGCAGGTCGAGGCCGTCTATGCGGTCACGTCTCCGCACACGCCTGAGACGCGCACGCGTGCGCAAGAACTCGGTGTCGACTGCATCGACGCCCCCGGTGACGGATACGTCTCGGACCTCGGATTCACCCTCGGCCGCGTCTCACGTCCGGTCGTGACCGTCGTCGCCGACCTCCCACTGTTGCTCCCCTCCCACGTCGATGCAGTCGTGGAGGCCGCCGACGGCGGGTCGCTCACGGCGTGTGTCCCGGTGGACGCCAAACGTGACCTCGGCAGCAGCATCGACGAATCGCTCGTCTTCGACTACCGCGGCGAGGCAGTCTGTCCGACTGGACTGAGCGTCGTCGGCCCCGACACCCGAGAACGTACAGATACCGAACCAGACACAGCAGACACCGAAGACACAGATTCGACCGTGTACCTCACTACCGACACCCGATTGGCACTCAACGTGAACCGACCGACAGACATCGCGCTCGCGGAGGACCGATGCGAGTAGTCCTCGTCGCGGGAACAACTCGGACCGCAGAGATTCCCGGCATCAGCGCCGCCGGTGCCGACCCGTCGCTCGTCGGCCACACGCCGAGCGCCGACGCCGAGATTATCGAGTACGGTCAGACTGTCCGGTCGCCCGTGACTCCCGTCAGTCCGACCGGGTGTCCGACGCCCGCCGCAATCACGCGCGCGGTGCGCGAACTCACCGGATTCGACACACTCGTCGTCGACGCCGGCCTCTCCGAAGCGACTGCCGCGCCGACGATGGACGTCGGAGCACGGCCCGGCCGCGACATCCGCGAGGCTGAACCGGTCCCAACCGCGCCGGGCGCATTCGAGGCCGCACGACAGGTCGGGGCGGCACTCCCCGACGACGAACTCGTCATCGGTGAGACGGTCCCCGGCGGAACGACAACCGCACTCGCGGTGTTCCGCGCTCTCGGCGAGACGTTCCCCGTGTCGTCGTCGCTTCCGGAGAACCCGACGGGTCTCAAAGAAGATGTGGTCGCCGAAGCATTGGACGCGAGCAGTCTGTCTCCCGGCGACGCCGCCCACAAACCGGAACTCGCCGCCCGATACCTCGGCGACCCCGTCCTCCCCGTCGCCGCCGGTCTGACCGTCGGTGCACTCGAAGCCGATATCGACGTGACACTCGGCGGCGGCACCCAACTGCTCGCGGCGTCGGCACTCGTCCGACACGCAGGCGCAGTCGGCGACCTGACGTTGGCGACGACGGCGTACCTCGCCGACGACGTTCCCGAACTCGAAGCGGCGGCCGACGAACTCGACGTTGACCTCGTCGTCACCGACCCCGGATTCGAGACGCACCCGCTCGACCAGTACGCCGCCGGCGAGGCCAAAGAGGGTGCTGGCATGGGCGGAGCGCTCTATCTCGCCGACCACATGGGCGTCCTCGACGACGTGGAGGCGGCGACGCTCGACGTGCTGTCGCGGTTAGACCCGCAAGCCGTCGATGGAGTCGAGGATGGTCACTGAGGCTATCGACGGGGCAGAGAATGGACGCTGAGACTGCCTCAGGGGGAGAGCATGGACCCTGAATCCGTCGCACGGGCGACGCGCGTCCCTCACGGTGGAACAACCGACGAGTCAGTTCTGGACTTCAGCGCGAACACCAACTCTGTCCGGCCGGCCGGCGTGGAAGACGTGTACGCTGACGCACTCACAGCCTCGACACGGTACCCCGACGACGACTACGGCGACTTTCGAGCGGCGGCGTCAGACTACGTCGACTGCGACGCCGACTCGGTGGTCCCGACCGCCGGTGGACTCGAAGCGCTCCGACTCGCGTTCGAGGTTACGCTTACCCCCGGCGACTCGGCGCTCGTCCCCGAACCGAGTTTCAGTGAGTACGACCGCGAGATTCGACTGCAAGGGGCCGACCCAGTCGCCGTCGGACACGACGAGATTCTCGACGTCGACCCGGAACCACACGAGGTTGCAGTCGTCTGTACGCCCAACAATCCGACTGGCGAACTCGCAGACCCCGACCGACTTCGTGCCTTTGCGTCTCGATGCCGCGACGCCGATACCGTCCTCGTCGTGGACGAGGCGTTCCTCGACTTCACCGACGCGCCGAGTCTCGCGGGCGAACCCGGCGTGGTCGTCGCTCGCTCGCTGACCAAGATGTTCGGTCTCCCCGGTATTCGGGCGGGATTCGCCGTCGCAACCGGTGACCTCGGCGACCGACTCGCCGTCGCTCGGCGCTCGTGGTCGCTTTCGACACCCGCAGCACGAGTCGGCGCCTTCTGCATGCGACAGACCGCGTTCGTCGAAGACACCCGCACCCGTGTCGCACGCGAACGAGCGCGTATCGCCGAGTCGGTGTCGGAGCAGTTCGACGTGTCCCCGTCAGACGCGCCCTACCTCCTGTTCGACGTGGGTGACCGCGACGTAGATTCGGTGGTCGAGGCGGCCCGCGAACGCGGTGTCGCCATCCGCGACGCGACGACGTTCCCGACGCTCGATTCGCACGTCCGCGTCGCCGTGAAACGCCCCGAAGAGAACGACGAACTCCTCCGTGCACTCGCCGATGTTTGAGGCGACACAACGCGACGGTGTCTGCCGAATCTATCGCCCCGAGACGCGTTGGCTTTCGACGGGATACGCCGGAGGGGAGTCACACGGCCCAGTCGCCTACAACGTGACCGTCCCCGACGGGTGGCCAGAGACCGACCTCGACGCCTACATCGACCGACGACGGACTGACGCGGGGTTCGAGGAGACGGGGCCGACGCTGTTGACGGGCGTCGAACAACAGCACGCCCGGCGCGCCCGCTTCGGACCGGTCGAGGCCATCGTCACTGCTGGCGTGTCCAACCCGGCGGCGCTGCCGATGGAGTTCGAGTCGGAAGACGCAGACGCCAGCGAGGAAGGCACGCTCGGAGAGACGAACCGGCCGTCGTCCCCGAGCGACGACGACCACCTCGGTACGGTAAACGTCGTCGTCGGGACGACGCGGGCACTGGAACCGGGTGCTCTGGCGAACCTCGTCGCGGTTGCCGCCGAAGCGAAGGCCGCGACGTTACTGTCACGGTGTGGGTCGCCGGGGACGACGACAGATGCCGTAATCGCCGCCTCCGACCCTGCTGGCGAGTCGGAGTCGTTCTCTGGAAGTGCGACCCCAGTGGGGCACGCAGCACGCGTCTGCGTCCGTGACGCACTTCTGGCGAGTCTCGACTCGCGATACGCGACAGTGTCGATTCCACGAGATGTCGACTCGGCGCAGTACGGGGTCGTCGCCGACGACAGGGCAGACGTCTCACGAATTTGAAATCGGTGGAGTGAGGGCACATATACCGAAAAATTATCACCGGTACATAACAAGTCTATTAAGAAGAATTGAATATGGCTCGTATCTAGCAAGAGACCATGGACCCCGGTTCGGTACCCGACGTCGACCCCGTTACGCACGGCGGGACCGCAGACCATACGCTCGTAGATTTCAGCCTGGGTTCGAACCCAGAACGGCCACCAGGCCTCGCCGGTATCTACGAGTCGGCGTTTTCGACGTCCCGCCGCTACTCCCTCGACGATTACTCGGAGTTTCGCGTCGCCGCTGCCGAGTACGTCGGATGCGACCCAGACCAAATCGTCCCGTCAGCAGGCGTCATCGAAGGTCTCAGACTCGCAATCGGTGTGACTGTCTCTCCCGGTGACACCGTCGCGATTCCTGCACCCTGCTGTGGCGAGTACGCGCGTGAAATCCGTCTGCAAGGTGGCGAACCGGTCCACGTGCCGTACGACCGAATTCTGGACGACGTCGACCCTGGCGAACACGCCGCAGTGATTCTCAGTCACCCGAGCAACCCGATGGGGTCGGCGTACCCGACGTCAGACCTCCGGGCGTTCGTCGACGAGTGCCAGTCTGCCGACACGCCACTCCTCGTCGACGAGTCGTTCCTCGGGTTCACCCGCCTGCCGAGTACCGCCGGCCTCGACGGTGTCATCACGCTCCACTCGGTGACGAACGTCTTCGGCGTCCCGTCGCTCAGGGCAGGATTCGCCGCCGCGACGGGCGAACTCCGCGACAAACTCACTCGTGCGCGGTGTACGTGGGTACTGTCGGCACCGGCCGTCGAGGCGGCGACCTACTGCCTCAAACAGGAGGAGTTCCTCGAAGAGACCCGCGACCGAATCGCCCGAGAGCGACCCCGGATGGTCTCGGAACTCGAAACGTTCGGTTACGAGGTGTACCCGGCCGACAGTTCGCTCGTCTTGTTTCGGGCCGACGATGTCGACCGAGTCCTCGGAGAGACCAGAAAACGCGGATACGCGGTTCGAGACGCCCGATACTATCGCGGCCTCGACTCCCACGTTCGCATAAACGTCCGCCGTCCGCACGAGAACGACGGCCTCCTCGACGCACTCGCCGAAGCGGTCTGAGGAGGCGACTCGTCCCACGATTTTCGCCCGACTGGGCGCACACGCACCCGTTACAGATTCAGGTAGACGATGAGCGCGATGGTTGCGAGCGTCGCGTAGACGGCGAGTGTCGACCCATCGACCACAAAAGACAACGTTCCGATTGCAACAGAAGCCATTATTTCCTGTTTGTTTGACTCATCTCGAAAACAATAACTGTTGTTCCTAAACGAGTCGAGATTCGCCGGCGCACGTAAACCATCCTTCCGAACACTTATGCGAAGACGACAGGCACGTGGTGATATGGTCGAGGCGTTCGCCGTCGCCAGTGGGAAAGGCGGCACGGGAAAGACGACGAGTACGCTCGCGCTGGGGATGGCGCTCGCCGAGGAGTACGACGTGACCGTCATCGACGCCGACACGGGGATGGCGAACCTGCTGTTTCACGCCGGTCTGGACGACGCCGACGTGACCCTCCACGACTTGCTCGTCGAGGACCGAGACGCCAGCGTCGACGACGCCGTCTACGAGCGATTCGGGATGTCCGTCGTCCCCTGTGGAACGAGTCTCGCCGCGTTCGAAGCGGCAGACCCGATACGACTCCGTGACGTGGTCGCCGAACTCGCTCGCGACACCGACGTGCTCTTGCTCGACTCGCCCGCCGCCCTCGGGTCGAAGAGTGCGGTCTTACCAATCGTACTCGCCGACCGAATCGTCGTCGTCTTGCAACCGACGGTACCGTCACTGTCGGACGGGCTGAAGGTACAGGAGTACGCCCACTCGTACGGGACCGACACGGCAGGTGTCGTGTTCAATCGCGTCCGACCGGACGAGAACGTCGACCGAATCGCCGAACAGGCGAGTCGCTACTTCGGGGGACAGACTCTCGCGTCGGTTCCAGAGAGTGACGCCGTCCGGGCCGCCCGTCGGGCCGGTGAACCCCTGTTGGCACACGCGCCGGACGACGCGGCGGCAGACGCCTTTCGCGAGGCGGCAGCACGACTGGACGTGCGCGATGGTGACGGTCGAGACGTCGCAGAGCGGTTCAAGAGCGCCGTCGTCCCCGACCGCGTATGAGGATTCCGCGCGGCGCACTTCTCAGGTCACGCGTGGTCGACGACCCGGGCGAGGTGCTCGAAACGGTCCTCGACGAGAGCCTCACCGGATACGTCGTCTTCGAACCGCAGGATGCGCTCCTTCTCGGCGAAGCGACGAGGGGCGTCGTCACCTTCGAAGACGGTATCCCGGTACTCGCGTACGACACCGAACGGGACTGTGGGGGACGAGATGGCTTAGACGGGTTCGCCGTCACCGGCCCGACCCGAGTCACAGTCCACGCCGTCGACGCCGACGAACTCGCAGAAGCACACGAGACTGTCGAGTTTCGCGTCCCGCCGGGCGAACCGGCACGCACCCTCGCTGGCGACGAACGATTGGCCGAGCGAACGACAGCGGCAGCGCCCGACTACCGCCGCGAAGAGGGACGCGACCAGAGTTCTGTCGAGGCGTTCCTCGCCGACGCCGAGGCTATCGAGGCGATTCGCTCCGAGGCCAGACGAGAGGCCCGTACTCGGGCCGAAGAGTGGGGCCTCGACGACGTCCTCGCCGACCAGTCCGATTCTGCGTGAGGGGAGTGTCGCCACTTGACGGGCCAGACAGTCACTAACACGCTTCTCGAAGCTTGAGAAGCGCTAATTGGGGTTAATACTGTAGCGAGTGAATTTTGAGATATGTCCACAGAAACTCAGTCTCGAATCCTCACCTTCGACGTCAGCGCACAGGCGGAAAGCCACACCAAGACCCGCATCTCGACCCGCGACTTCGAGTTCGTCGTCGACGAACCTGCCACACTCGGTGGGACCGACGTCGGCCCGAACCCCGTCGAGTACCTCCTCGGTGCACTCGCCGGGTGCATGAACGTCACCGCCCACCAGGTCGCCCGCGAGATGGACCTCGACGTACGTGACCTCGAAATCAACATCGCGGGTGACCTCGACCCCGCGAAGTTCATGGGGATGAGCGACGACTCCCGCGCAGGCTACGAAGAGATTCGTGTCGACATCTCGGCCACCGTCGACGCGTCCGACGAGACCATCCAAACGTGGCTCTCGGCGGTCGAAGAACGCTGCCCGGTGAGCGACAATCTCACCAACGGCACCCCGCTCGCACTCTCGTTTACGTTCCAGTGAGCGCGTAACACGAATCGACCGACAAACTCCCTCCTTCCACCACTCGTTCTGCGTGTAGGTAGTAGACTTTCGCTACAGTACTTCGACGTCGTCAGCGTGTGCGGTGGTGACTTCGAGTCGTCCGGTCGCGGTGTCGAACTCGACGGTTCGACCGTGTTCGCCACCAGTCGCTTCGGCGACGATGGGAACGTCGAGACGGTCGAGTTCCTCGCGGGCGACGGCGACGTTCTTCGTGCCGACACCCTTGCCGAGCGCTTTGAGTTCGAAGATATCCGCGCCGCCGACGAGTCGCGCTTCGATAGTCGAGTACCCAGCGCCCGCTTCGACCATCTCGCGGAGCATCGTCTGGATGGCGGCGTCGACGTACTTCCCCGAGGATGCACCGAGACCCGTGTCCTGCCGTGGCAAGAGTGTGTGTGCGAGTGCTCCGACTTTGCTGTCGGTATCCCAGAGTGCGATGGCGATGCACGCGCCGAGGCCGTAGGCGATGAGCGTCTCGCCCTCGCTCGTGACGTGATATCCAGAGACACCGACGAGGCGTTCTTCGCGAGTCGACTCCACGTCGTCGTCGCCGAAGTCGAACGTCTTCACAGGTCGTCGACCTCCTCGAACGTGCCGGCCGCAATCTCTTCGACGACGTCGGCGTCGAACTCTTGAGCTTCGAACTCGGTCTCTTCGACGTCGTGTTCCAGCGACTCGTCGATGCGTCGGGCGTCGAGTCGGTCCAGTGCCGCTTCGAGGTCCGACTCGTCTGGAATCGCGTAGATATCCACGTCGAACTCCCTGTCGACGGCGTGGATGCGCGTGTCGAAGACGAATGCGAACTCCTGAACCTCGCTCAGACCGACGATGAGGGGGTCGACGACTGCGGCACCCATGTCGTGAGAGTAGGCAGGCGTCGAGTGGTCGATGGTCGCGTCGAGCATGTTCGCCCACCCGTCGAGGAGGCCACTCGTCATGACGTTGCTCAACTCTTTGATGGCGTCCTGCTCGAAGGCACCGAGTCCGCCGCCGGGAGACTCGCCGACGGTGGCGGCGACGAGTTCGTTCGCCGACTTCGGGTCGAACAGGAACAGGAGGTACCCGCCGAGTGTCCCACTGAAACTGAACGCGACGCTGACGAGTGGTTCGTTCGGAACCGTCTCCGGGATGGCGTCGAGCGAGATGAAGTTGATACGGCGGATGTCGACGCCCATCTCGATGTTCGTCATCCGTGTGAGGTTTTCGGCGACGCGGGTGGCACCGTGCTGGGCCATCTGGTCGAACCCGGCGAGTTTCTCGTACTCGATACCCTCGTCGTCCGTCTGCGTCTCGAAGAGACGAGAGATAGAGTCGTGTTCGGGGATGAGGTAGTGTTCGAACCCGAATTCGGTCCCGGTCGTCTCGATTTGGCTCTGGAAGACGAGTGCCAACTCCTCGTGCATGTTGGTGAACTCGTCCTCGTCGATGAACGCCGTCGCCGTGTCGCCGATGACGTACTCGGGGGCGGACACGTCGATTTCCGCCTGCAGCACGTCGGCCCATCCATCGACGAACCCACTGTTCATGATGTGACAGAGTTCGACGATGGCGCTCGTCGCCAGTTCGTTGGTCGCTTCGTCGTCCACGTCGTCGACGAGTGTGCCGGCCACCGAGAGTGCGCTCTCGTGGTCGAACAACAAGAGAGAGGTCCCCGAGAGTTCGCCGTCCATGGTGACACGAATCCCGACTTTCTCGCCGCCGTCGTCGAGTTCGTTGCGAATCTCAGAGCGGTGCGTGAAGTGGAGTCGGGTGACTTTCACACGGCTATCGAACTCCGACATCGAGTTCAGGCGCGTCGCGGCGAGTCCAGCACCCTCGCGGGCCATCTCGTAGAACGTGCCGAGTGCGTTGACGTTTAACTTCACGACTCGACCCCCGCGGCAACTGTGTCCATGTCGAGGCGGTTCAGAATCTCGACGAACACCTCGTTCTCCGGGAACAAGTAGAGTTCGACGTCGATGTCGTGGCTCGTGATGTGGAACTTCGTCTCGAGGTAGAGGCCTCTGTCGTCTTCGTCGGTGACTGCTCGCTCGATAATCTGTGGCAGTTGGCTATTTCGCGTGACCGGTGGCCACGTCGCGATGTGCTGGTCGAACGTGTCTGCAAGCGCGTCGAGGAACCCGTTTGCGACCATCCCACCGAGTTCGACGATGGAACTGACCGCCATGTCGTTCGACACGTCGGCGACGTCCTCGTTGGTATCTGCGAGCATCATTCGGACGGCGCGTTTCGCACTCGCTGGCGGGAACAACACGAGGATGCACCCGTGGGGAACGCCGTTGAGGCCGACTCTGACGCCGAGTCGCTTCTCCGACGGGAACGCCAGGTCGACACTGTCCTCGTCGACGAACCCGTTTTTGACGACTTCGGAGCGGACGGCGGTGGATTTTCCGGCCAGTTTTCCGAGTCGAGATTCGACACCGGTGACGCCCAACTCGCCGAGATAGTTCAAGACGCCGAGCTTTTCGATGTCGATTCGGTGCTGTCCCGTCGTTGATTGATTCATCTCTGTCATAGTGTAGTCACGTCTACGATGTTCACCAGTGTGCCATCCCCGCTCATCGTCGCCCCGCTGATTCCGGGCACGTCACCGAGCAGTTTCTCGTACGGTTTGACGACGACTTCGCGTGCGTCGTCCACCCCGTCACAGAGGAGGGCAGCGTTCCGCGTCTCCGGGGCCAGTCGGACGAGGACGCGCTTCCCGGCGCCCGGTTCGCCGTCGTCGGTGTCGCCTCTGTCGGCGGCGCCGTCAGTCTCGTCCTCGACACCCAGTTCTTCTCCGAGACGGAGCAGTGGGATGTGTTCGGGGTAGTCTGCGACGTGGTCGGGCCACTCGATGGCGACCGTTCCATCGCCCGGGAGGTCGGTCTCGTCTACGACTTCGACGTCGTCGACGACGCTCGCCGGAATCGCGTACTGCTCGGGACCGACGTCGACGAAGAGCATCTTCGCGACGGCGACTGAGACCGGAAGGCGCACGCGGACGGTGGTTCCCGACCCCGGTTCGCTCTTCAGGTCGACTGTTCCGTCCAGCGAGTTGACGGTCCGCCTGACGGCGTCCATCCCGACACCCCGGCCGCTGACGTCTGTCACCTCGTCGGTGGTCGAAAACCCGGGTTCGAAGACGAGGTCGTACACCTCGTCGAGTGAGAGTCGTTCGGCCCGCTCGCGGGAGACGATGTCACGGTCGATGGCCTGCTGACGGACTCGTTCGGCACTGATGCCTCGGCCGTCGTCTTCGACTTCGATGACGACGCGTTCGCGGTCTCGCCACGCACGGAGTTCGATGGTTCCTTCGCGTGGCTTGCCCTGTTGGACGCGTTCGTCCGGTGATTCGATACCGTGGTCGACCGCGTTGCGGACGAGGTGAACGAGTGGGTCGCCGAGTTTCTCGACGATACTCCGGTCGAGGTCCACACCCTCGTCGGACACGTCGAAGGCGACTCGCTTGTCTTGAGCGCGGGCGATGTCGCGGACGACGCGCGGGAGGCCGTCAGTGACCGTCGAAAGCGGCATCAGACGGAGGTTCATCACTGTGCGCCGGAGTTCGGACGTCACCGAGTCCATCACCGACAGGTGGTCGTCGATGTCTTCGCCGTCGGACTGCTTGATGCGCAGTTGCGTCAGCGAGAGCTCTTCGACGAGGTTCAACAGCGAGTCTGCGTTCTGCACGTCCACCGTGAGCGACTGAATCTCGTCGCTCTCGCGCGTCTCGCCGAAGTCTGGTGGGTACGACGCGGTCCCACTCGACTGGTATCTGGCGGCGTCGAGACTGCTCTCTTCTATCGTCGCCGACGCGACCTGGACGAGTTGGACTTTGTCGTCGCCGACGCTTCCGCCGAACCGTTCGGCGAAACGGGACTCGAACGCCATCGTGTGTTCGTCGCGTTCGAACGAGACGTCAGCGACCGAGTCACCGTCGAACTCTCCGGCGAGAGACTCCCCAGAGAGTTCGTCCACGTCCGGCAGGTCGATGTCCGGCAAGTCGACGTCGGCCGCCCCGGGTTCGACCGACAGGTCAGTGTCGGCCTGTGACTCGGATACGTCTGTGGTCGCCCGACCGTCGTCGTCGAGTTCGATTCCACCACTCAGGAAGTCCTCGGGGAGGTCGAGGCCGTCGTCGAACTCGTCCGGTTCACCCTCGGTGATTTCGCCGCCGTGGTCGTCTGAGACCCCGATATCGTGGTCTACGAATCCCTCGGAGAGGTCGTCTTCGCCGAGTACCTCGGAGAGGCCGAGGTCGTCGTCCGAGAACGCATCTGCATCGTCGTCCTCGTCGAAGCTCAGGTCGTCGTCTGAGAACTCGTCCGGCAGGTCCAGTCCGTCGTCTGCGAACTCTTCAGAGAGGTCGAGTTCGCCGTCGCCGGATTCGGCTGGGGACGCGGGTTCGTCGTCTGGTTGTTCTGTGAACGCGGCGTCTGGTTGTCCTACGAACTCGTCGTCCGACTGCGTGGTCGAACCCTCGTCGGCAGTGACTCCGGGCGCTGGGTCGTCATCGACAGACGACTCCTCGCCGCCGGGACCGAACGTCTTGCCGTCGGGGAACGAGATTTCGGTGTCGTCTCGAACTCCGCTCGCAGTCACTTCCCCTTCGTCTGCCACCGGTTCGTCGGGGTCGACGACGTCGGCACCCTCGAACGGGTTCGCCGCTTCGGAACTGTCGGCGGTCACGCCTGCTGGTTCGTCCGACACTTGGTCCGGTGCGTGTTCGTCCGCCGTCTGGCCCGTCCCGCTCACCGACTCGGCGTCGCTGTCGGACGTCGCGGCCGGTTCGTAGCCGAAGTCCTCGGGGTGGATTGCGTCGTTTCTGCTGTCGGTGGCTGTGGTGGCCGACGAGTCCACCGACTGGTCGTCGTCTGCCGCAGAATCTGACTGGTGGTCGGCGTCTTCCTCTACGACGTCGGGTCCAGCGACTTCGCCCTCGATGAGGTCCTGAATCGAGAGTTCGTCGTCGTCGTCGAACTCTCCGAACTCGGTCTCGACGAGTTCGTCGTCGAGCGAGGACACGTCGTCCGTCTCGACGCCGCTCTTGATGGCGTCGAAGTCGTCCATCGGTCCGGACGACGGACCCAGCGCTTCCGGAGGGCCGTCCTGACCGTCGGGAACGTCGGCGCTCGCGTGCGGTTCGTCCCGAGGGCCAGCGCCGCGCTGGTCGAACGTTCCCCAGCGGGACTGTTCGTCGGCCGACTCCTCGTCTGGGTCGTCCATGTCGGCCAGCAATCCTTCCAGGTCGTCGAATCCGCTCGCAGATTCGAGTGCGTCGACCACCGTCTGGTCGAACTCGTCGGTGGGTGGGTCGGAAATCGACTCCGGGTCTGCGTCCTGTGCCGACATCGGGTCGTTGGTCCCCGGTTGGTCTCGGTACCGTTGCATCTCCGACCGGAACGTGGAGACGGTCGACTCGGGGTCGGTCTTGATTTCGTCTCCCTCGCGCCACTCGTCGAGTATCGCGTCGATATCGTCGACTGCCGCGAGTGACGCGTCTATCAGGTCGGGATTGGGCGTCAGCGACCCGTCGCGGAGGCCGCTCAGGAAATCTTCGACTGCGTGGGCGAGTCTGCCTGCACCGTCGAGGCCGGCCATTCCGCAGTTGCCCTTCAGCGTGTGCGCGGTCCGGAATAAGTCGTCGACCAGTTCCCGACTGCCCCCGTCGCGTTCGAGTTCGACGAGTCCATTCGTCAGTTGCCGCACGGACGCCCGCGTCTCGCGGACGAACTCATCGTTTCGGCTCACGGTGGCCTCCCGCGAGTACTGACGACGGCTGTCGTGGACGGTTCCTCTGTGTGTCTCATGATTCGTCGGCGAGGATGCTCTCTATCGCGCGGACGATTTCGTCGTCGTCGAACGGTTTCGTGATGTACCCGTCTGCGCCTGCCCGGGCGGCGAGTTCCATCTTCTTGCGCTGTCCGACGCTCGTACACATGATGATGCGGGCGTCTTTGTCGAGGTGCTTGATGGCGGCCGTTGCCTTCACACCGTTTGCCTTGCGCATCACGATGTCCATCAAGACGATGTCGATGTCGTCGCCGTGTTCTTTGTACTTCTGGACTGCCCACGCGCCGTTCTGTGCTTCGTCGACGATTTCGTACGTGTCATCGTCGAGCGCGCTCTTCAGCCTACTTCGCATGTAGCTTGAGTCGTCGACGATTAGAATTCCGATTGACATGTGTGCGTCCTACGTGAACCTCGGTTCGGTTGTGATCATCTGTCTGTGTGGTTTCTCAGTCGTGTTATCGTGCTTCCAGTGGGTGGATGGCGGCGAGGAGTTGGTGGCTATCGAAGACGTGGATGTCGGGTGTCTCGTCGTCACCAATCGTCGCTCTGAACCAGCGGTCGTCGAGTGGCGCGCTTCCCTCGGCCAGTGGTGAAACCGTGTCGACGTGGTGCCGTTCGATACCGTCGACTGCCTCGACGAGGAGGCCGACGAGTTGCGGCGTGTCGTGACGGTCCAAGAGAACGAGGTACGCGTCCTCTGGGTCGGAAAACGGCCGGTCGCTTCCGACGACGGCGTACGTGTCGACGGCGACTGCCACGTCGCCTTCGACGGTCGCCGACCCATAGATGCCCGCTGGGGCGTTCGGGACACGAGTGGTCGCCGGTCTCCAGATGACCTGTCCGACCCGTCCCAACTCCAGTCCGTACCGGTTTCCGTCGAGACGAAACTCGAGGAACTCGATGACCGACTCGGGGGCGACGGTGTCGCCCTCGTCGATGTCGACCGACTGCTCGTTCATCGTCCCCCCCTCTGTGAGCAGCGGTACGCGGTCGTTGAATGCATCATCACTCTGTGGTGTTGTCTACTGGTGACTCCTGCGTCTCTGCTTCGTTCTCGTCGTCTGCTTCTGCGTCAGCGTCCTCGGTCTCGGGGACTTCGTCCGCGATTTCGTCGAGGGCGATGTCGTCGCCGGGTTCCCCGTCGAACGCGAACGTGGATTCGTCCGGCTCTGGGATTTCGTCGACTGGGTCTCCGCCCAACGGGTCGAATGCGTCGGCGTCGGCGTCGGCGTCGCCGGCAGCGCCGTCTTCCTGTGGCACGGGCGCGTCTTCGACGACTCCATCTTCGACGGGGTCTGCGAGTGGGTCCTGCGCGTCGGACTGGACGTCGTCCGCTGGTTCGTCGGACGCGTCCGCGACCGATTCGGTCGACTCGTCGTCGCGGGACTGTACATCTGCGTGGTCGTCGTCGTCGCCGTCGGGTGCGTCTTCCTCGGTCTCCAGCGTGACGGCCATCTCGGTCTCGAACTGAGCGAGCGTCTCGTTCAGCCTGCTCGCCTGCGACGCCAGCGCACTCGCACTGTCCGACACTGCGCTCAGTGCGCGGGTTTGCTCTTCGGCACCAGTCGCCGCGGCACTCGCCTCTTCGACCGTCTCGGCGCTAATCTCGGTCGCGTCGTCGACTGCCGAAAGGACTGCTTGCGTCGCGTCCGCTTGCTGACTCGTCACCGAACTAATCTCCTGCACACCGGTGTTGGTTTCCTGTGCGTTTTCGGCGATTTGGTTGAGTGCCTCCGCCGCGTTCTCGACGGAGTCGGTGTGCTGGGCGATTTGCTCTCGCGTGTCGCGCACTTCCTCGACTGTCTCGGAGGTCTGCGACTGAATCTCTTCGAGTCGCGTCTCGATGTCTGCTGCGGCGTCCTTGGTTCCCTCTGCGAGTTCCTTGATTTCGCGGGCGACGACGGCGAAACCCTGTCCGGATTCGCCGGCGCGGGACGCCTCGATGTTGGCGTTCAATGCCAGCATGTTGGTCTGTTCTGCAATCTCCCGGATGAAGTCGATGAGGTCGTCGATTTGCTGGACTTCGGATTCCAGTCGCTCGATCTCTTCGACCGTGTCGACGGACTCCTGTTCGATCTCTTTCATCCCCTTGATCGCCTCGGTGGCGGCCTCTCGCCCTTCGCGGCCAGTTTCGACCGTCTGTTGGGCGATGTCTGCCACGTCGCTCGACGAGTCGTCGATCTCTTCGATAGTCGCAGAGAGGTTGCTCATGTCGATAGCGACGGATTCGAGGTTGTCGTACTGTGTCTCTGCAACCCCGGAGATACTGTGGAGACTACCAGAGACTTGCTCGCTCCCTTCTCGAACCTCGCGAGCGCTCACGGTGACTTCGTTGCTCAGGGTCGCGACTTCCTTCGCGAAGTTCTCGGCTTCGACCGTCGTCTTCTCGAACTCGGTCATCATCTCGTTGAACTGTGCGGCGAACCTGGCGGCAACCTCGTTCTCGACGTCTTCGTCCATGCGCTGAGAGAGGTCTCCCTCGGCGCACTTCTCGAGAACTCCGGCGTACTCCATCGCCATCGCCCGCAACTGCTGGTTCTCGGTGTCCAGTCTGTCGCGTTCGTTCTGGACTGCGTCCAGTTGTCCACGGAGTGCTTCGAGTTCGTCTGCGTCCTCTTTGCGCGCCGCCAGAACGTCGTTCGTCGCCACGGCGAGTTCCGCCATCGCCTCGTTCGGCGGTGTCGTATCGAGTCGGACGGTCGGGTCGTCGAGTGCCGCTTCGAGGTCGCCGCTGTAGTGGTCTGCGACTGCTTCGACTTTGCGGAGTCTGTTCTCGACCCGTTCGCGGTCCGACGTCGTCTGTTCGAGTCGCTCTTGGACGGTGTCGCGGAGTGTCGCAATCGACGCCGAAAGCCGTCCGACAGCGTCGATTCGTCCCTGTTCGACGTCGACGTCGAGGTTCCCCTCGCTCATCTCGTCGGTCTTCGCGTTGATGGAACTGACCGACTTCATCGTGCTTCTGACCATCAACCCCCCGAGGAACCCACTCACTACGATACCGCCGGCGGCAGCAGCGACGATATCTGTCGGAATTTGGTACGCCGTCGTTCGCCCCACACCTAGTCCCACCGCACCGACGATGACGCCGATGCTGCCCAGCACCACTCCGAACCGAAGTGCATACCGTCGGCGTATGAACCTAGGTAGAAGGAGACCGAGTATATCTACCATATGCCACGAATGTCTCATCTGATACTATAAACCTTCGCACAGTATTGACAATCAGTATTTCAAACTATTCTGGCATTATATGGCGGGTTAAACGGGTCTAAACGGGTACTTTTTCCAAAGTGAAGTTCCCGCGTTCAGTCGATACTCGGGCATCTCTCTCCCGGCCAATCGGTGGTCGAACGGCCGGAAACGACCACGTGATGGAATTCGTCAGGCGTCTTCGGCGTGTTGGACGACGAGTTCACAGTGGTCGTCGCCGTCGTGCATGCAGACCGGTTCGTCGACGTCGAACGGTTCGTCGAAGTGGTCGCCGACACCGGTGATGATGCCTCTCGCGAGGTGGCACAGTTGGCGGTCGGACCGGTAGACGACGCTCACCGTATGGTTGTCTCGCCACCCCGACTCCAGTTCGGGTGGCGTGTACGTCGAAACCTGTTTCGCTCGAAGCGCGATGTGGATGTACCGTTCGACGTTGGCGATGAGTTCGAGTCCGGTCCAGTCTTTGTCGACGTGGACGCCGTAGGTTTCGAGCAGTGGTGGGACGAGGAACTCGCCGAACGCTTCGAGCAAGTCGGGAACGGGTATCTCCGTGAGTTCGGATGCCGTCTCGACGAGGGCGAGAACGTCTTCGTCGGGGTACTCTGTCACCGGAACGTACAGTTTACCGGGGAGACCTGCTTCCTGTTGTAACGTCGTCCACGTCTCGCGGTCGTACGTCTCGACGACGAAGTCCTTCAACTGGTTGAGGACGATTCCGTGCACGACTCAACGCCCTCCGAGTGCTCGTGTCGCTGTTCGATGGGGTGCCCGGGGTGTGGACACGGGGAAAGTGGTCGTTATCACGCTGGGAAGAATATGTTATGTAATCGTATAAAATATTTTCAATCAAATGATTTACACGCTGAGGTAGACTTATCAGAGCGTGACTTAATATCCGGTTAATGTCGGGCAATAAAACTCTCTACGAACGACTCGGTGGAAAAGAGGCAATCTCCGCCGTCGTCGACGAGTTCTACGACCGGATGCTGGCAGACGACGACCTCGCCCACTACTTCGAGGACACGGACATGCAGGCGCAGCGAGCGCACCAGACCCAGTTCATCAGTTCCGTCGCTGGTGGTCCCGTCGAGTATACGGGTGCAGATATGCAGGAGGCACACGAGCACTTGGGCCTCTCACACGAGGACTTCGCGGCGACTGCCACGCACCTCCAGAACGCGCTGGAGGAGTTCGACGTTCCCGAAGACGAAATCGACGAGGTGCTGGGTGCTGTCGCGAGCCTCGAAGACGAAATCGTCAGCGCCTAACTGTTTTCGGCGACGAGACGCCCACAGACACTCGTTTTTGGTGACTCCCCCGACCGGAGAGCGCCCGCCCTGTCTCTCGTCGACACTGGATACGTGTTCCCACAGTGCAAATGACATTAGAAAAACGTTTTAACCCCGGGGCTGGAATACGTCTACTGCAGGTAGATACCTGCACTTGGGTTGCGTATACCGGGGAGTTTTCCCCAGTGTCCGTGGAGTGTGGGCGGGTGCCCGGCCGCCTACGCTCTTACTTCTCTCGCCACCTCTCACGTGAGTCTCCAGACCCTGACCGACGAGTGACTGCTGGGTTCGACGTTTCCCATCACCCCCCGCACTGCTATCCACTTCGCACGCCAAGGAGTAGTATGAGCGACACGACACCGAACTCAACCGACGAAGTCTGGCCACGTGGAACCCCGCGAGTCGGTGAGTACGCCGAACGCTCGCGGAGCGTCGAACCCGAGTACATCGAACTATTCTCGGAGTTGAGCGGCGACCACAACCCACTGCACTACGACGAGGACGTCGCGAAGGCGTCGAAGTTCGGCGAAATCGTCGTTCAGGGCGGGGTCACGAGCGCGATTCTCAACGCCATCGTCGCCGAGGACCTCCCCGGACCCGGCACGGTGTTCCTCAACGTGAACTGGAACTTCACCGCCCCGGTCCGTCCCGGAGACACGATTACTGGATGGGTCGAAGTCACGAAGGTTCGGGAGGACAAGCCGATTACCGAACTCGAGACGGAGGTCACGCGCGACGACGGAACCGTCGTCCTGACGGGGACTGCCGTCTGCTACACGATGCCGCTCCAAGATCGTTCGTCCGAGTGACTGGCCACGATTCTGAAAAATGGTCGTTCGGTGCGCTCACATCTCGGGGAGTTCGACGATACCGAGTTGCGTGAGCATACCGAGCATGTCTGGTTGGACCCAGCGCTCGGCTATCAGTCCGTCTTCGATGCGAGTGAACACCATGTTCCCGACTTCGAACGTGTTCCCGGTGGCCTCGTGGCCCATGAACTCGCCTCTGTGCATGCCACGTAAGGTGACACGCATGGCGACCACGTCGCCCTCGGTGACAACGTCTTCGACTGTCGCCGAGAAGTCACCGAACGCCTCTCGAAGCATCGAAATCTGTCCTTTGAGTTCGTCGCGCCCCCGCAGTTCCCCGAGTGGACTGTGGTCGACGACGTCGTCGGTACAAATCTCGTCTACGAGGTCGATGTTACCCTGTGTCGCGATGTCTTCCGGGTAGCGTCGCGCGAGTTGGGCGTTCGCGTCGGTGCCCGGTGTAGGTGTGCTTGCTGATGCCATTCTAGTCTCTCCATCGTACTCTCCGCAGCGGTGGTCTCGCCTCGTCGTCGCTGGTTCGAGTACTACGTAGCAATATGGTGCGTCATGTGTTAACAATTCCCAAATAATTCTGTGGGTGAGTGGGCAGACGTCCCCGTCTCCTCTCCGTCACTCCGGACGAACGACGAGTGTCAGGTCGGTCTGTGAGCGAGGCGTGCCGATGGCGATGTCCACGGCGACGGCGACGACTGTGGTCTCGCCTGCCCGTTCTTGTACGACGACGCCGTCGTCTGCGACACACGGACCGAAGTCTCGGTACGTCCCGCGGGGGCAGTCTCTGAGCGCCCACCCGGCGGCGGCCGACTGGTTCGTCGTAAGCGAGGCCCCGCCACCGTTCGTGTGTGCTCGTTCGATTCGCACGAGTGCAGGGTCGAGACGTGACCTGAAGTCGGTGACTGCCGACCTCCTCGCGGGCCAATCGTATCGTCCAGCGACGCCTGCTGTCGCCATCTCGACGGCATCTTCAGTCGACGCCGCGACGTCCGTGACGGGTGGCGTCGTCGACGCGCCGACGTACGCGAGTTGCGCGTGGACGAGGACGAGTGCGAACAACGCGACGACGACGACTGCTCCCGAGACGAGGACGAGTTGTCCGCGCTGGTCGCTCTGTGAGCAGTCGGAACAGCGAGGACTCACGGGTACCACACCTCCAACGTCGCGGTGCACCGCGGGACCACGGCGGACGCGGTACCGACCCGTGCGCTATCCGGAGGTGGTGTGCCAACCGACCCGACGCTCGTTCGGAGCCAGACGAACGCACCATCTGGGAGACCAGTCGACGCAGTGGTGTGCAACTGCTCTGCCCGGGTGTCGAAGTCTCCGGATGACTCGCACGCGACGCCGAGAAGCGTTCCGGGGGCGTCTGCAGGTACACTCGCGACTAGTGCCGCGGCGTCGGTCGCCTGCTGGTCGAGTGATGCTGTCTGCATTGGCGTCGGTGTCAACGTAAAACTCGCGGCGACGGCGAGGACGAAGAGGGTGACGATGGTCGCTTCGACCACCGTCAACGAGAGTTGGCCACGGGCGTCGGACCGACGGCAACCGACGAGTTCGGCCATCGCCCACAGGATTCGCTCACGCATCGACAGCCACCTCGATGCGACCAGTGCGTGTCTCGAAGACACGGGCCGTGGCCGTCACTGTCCCAGCGGGTGCAGGCCCGGCCACGTCGACACGGATTACGGGAGCCGCGTGCGACGAGACGTTCACGCTGTGTGTTCCTTCGATACCGGTCGGTCGGTGGAGGACGACTCTGTCGCCGACGCGAATCGTTCGAACTGTCGTGTTGGCTCCAGGGTCCACGTCGAATTCGATTCGCCCGGTCCTCCCGTCGAGTGTCGTCGCGTCTTCGCCGTCCACGTCGATGCTCTCACTATCGGTGTGATAGTCGGCGACGACGACACCCCGTGAGACGTGGACGCTATCGCTCACGTCTCCTCGTGCCGCGATTTCGTCGCCATCGAACCGCACACTGAACGCGACGCCACGAAGTGTCGGGATCGCGGCCGCGAGTTCGGTCGCGTTCGTCTCGTTCGCGCGTTGCGCGTCGACGTAACCATGCGACGTGACTACCGGCGAGTCCGTGACGAGTGCGGTCGCAGCACGGTCTGCTCGAGCACGGTCCAGTGAGGTATCGGTCGCGTCCGAGAGTGCTCGGTCGGCGGCGACGATGCTTCCGGCGGTGACTGTCGTCAGGAGGACGAGTGCCACCGCCAGCCCAGCGAGTGTCGTCTGGCCTCTAGACCCCCTCGGTGGAGCCGACCAGTGGTCGGACCAGAGTCCGTCACCCATCGCCGCCTCCGGTACTCGTGGCACCTTCGTTCACGAGTTCGAGCGTCGTCTCGTCGTCCTCGACGACGACGCGGACGACACTGTCTGTTCCGCTGTCCCACGTCCCCGAGACGTTCACCGGATCAGGGAGCGTAACTGGGATACGACGGTCGAATACGTCGCGAGGGTGGTCGAGGACCAGCGCGGGTGTCGTCGCGTTCGGGTCGTCGCCGAACGACGCGTTCTGGTCGTACTCGATTCGATAGGTGCTCCCCCGAATCGACCGCGGGATATCGACTGTCGTCAGTCGCTGTCCACGGACTGTCGAGTCGGGAACCGTGCCAGTCTCTTCGATGCTCTCTGTCGCCGTCGCGAGTGTTCGCTCTGCGAGTTCGTGCGCAACTGCGTCACGGTGGTCGGGGACGACCCCACCGAACATGACGGTGGTCAACAGGCCGATAAACAGCACGACGATGGCCGCTTCGAGTGCTTTGCCGACGACGGGAACCATCCCTCGATAGTCGGACTGTCGCCCCCCGGTCCACGAACGACTCGACGACCCACGTGCGTCAGCCACGGTCGACCACCACCGTGAGGTCGTACGTTGCCACCGTGAGTGTCCGTTCGTCAGGGGCGGTTGCGACGACACTCGGGATACCATCGCCGTCGAGGTCTGTCTGGGTTGCATTGAACCCGCGACGTTGGAACGCTCGTTCCCACGCGCGTGGCGTCGTCGTCTCGACGGCGATGGCGTATTCGTCGCTCGGGAAGTCGTCGATACGTCGGGTGGTCCGCGCCCGAAGCACAGACCCACCATCGAGTCCCCCGCCGTCTGTTGACGATGCTGTCAGCGTCGGAAGTGGGAGGAACGCCGCGTCACCAGCGATGGAGAATGGGACGGGCGTGACGAGTCGAGAGTTGTTCCCTGTACCCCTGACTACGGCCCCGCCGACGAACGCGATTCGGTGGTCACCGAACGTGGCGACGTACCCGTCGGCGTCGTAGGTTCTGTTTGCTCCCTGTTCGGCGACGACCCGGACGGTACGGTTCACACGGGAGAGTTGTCCGTCGGAGACGCGAACCGGATGCGTGCTATTGCCTCCCGCGAACACACCGTCTCTGAGAGATGCGAATCCGTTCGTCGCAGCGTCGGCGTCCGCTGTGGTGACCTGTGCATCGACGAGTGTGCCGACGCTCGCTGTCAACAGACCGATTGCGACGACACCGATGCCGAGCAAGAGGGCGGCGCCGACGACGTTCGATTGGGCACGAACAGCCGAAGGCACGGGACGAGTCATATCAGACCACCGCCTGCGTAGACGAGGTAACACACGGTGACGAGGGCGGCGGAGTGGAGGAGCGCTTCGTACCGACCGCGACTCGCTGTGCCGGCGAACCACCCAGACGCGAGCATCGTCGCCTGCGTGACGACGTACATTCGGTACCGGTCACGGGTCAAGTCGACCGCACCCGCGTCGAGGGCGAACGACCCTGTCGTCGAGAGCGACGAGAGTTGTGCGAATCCGTCGAAGACGTGGACGTTGACGGCGACGGTGATACCGACGACCAGCAGTGCAGTCGTCCACCCGACGGCGACGTACACGAGGAGTCCAGAGCGGAGGGCGCGTTTCTCGTGGTAGAGGCGACCAATCTCCGTCTGGAGCGTGTCGAAGACGGTTCCCGTGTCGCTCCCGCCGTCGAGTGCACCGACGACGAGGCCGATGGTCTGTTCGGCCATCGGTGTTCCAACACGTTCGACGAAGCGTTCGAGGGCGGCAGTTCGGAGATTCACGTCCGTGCCCGCACTCGGGGCAGTGAGTCTGAGGTTGAGTGCGAGGTCGGCGACGTCGGCGTCGAGTGGGCCGAGGTCGACGTCGCGTCCGACGTGTTCGACGGCCGCCGCGAAGGGGCGACCGAGGCTGACGTGTCCCGAGACGGCGTGGACGAAGTCTTTCAATTCACGGTCTTTCGCGTCATCGATGCGGGCACGTCGAACCCCGACGATACCGACTGGAGTCGCGTACGCGACGTACCCAGCGAGTGCAGTGCCGACTACGTCTGTCCCCGCGAGGCCAGCGATTCCGGCGACGACGAGTGCGGGGAACACGAATACGACTGCGGCACTGGCGGGGTTCGTGAGTGTCGTACCGAGCGTTTCGAGTGCCGTCGGTGGTCGCTCGTACTCGATGGACTGGTCTGGTGGCCGGAGGCCAGCAATCAAGAGACTGGCGGCGAGTCCCACGCCCACGATGAACGCCGCACTGGCGTAGACGACGACGCCCCGGATGGTCGTCTCGCCGACCGGTGTGACGACCTGCGTCGAGAGACCGGGTGCGATGACACTCATCACCGTGAGGACGATGACGAGGAGTGACGGAAGGACGAGGAGGACGATGAACAGTTCTGCGAGGAGTTCGAGGAATCCCGCTGCGCGGTCACGGGCACGGTCCTGTCGGTGACCGAGCATCCGACTCTCCATGCGGAGGTAGTTTCGGAGGGCGTCTTCCCCCTGCCCCGCGTGCTCTCGGAACTTCAGGAGAAACGGCGAGAGCATCCCTTCTGAAGGCGTGTCGCGGGCGACGCGTCGGAGTCCCTCGTTCACGTTCCCTGTCAACGATGCCGTGTTGAGGACGCCTCGGAAGGCGACTGCCGTCTCGCCGTAGGCGTCGGTTTCGGCGACGCGCCTGAGCATCTCGCGTGGACCGTCGCTCCCCGACGAGAGGACGTGGAGGTACCGAACGGCACCGGGGAGTGTCCGTTCGATGTTCTCCCGACGAGCAGTGGCCCGCCAGCCAAGATAGCGGCCGGCGGCGACGAGCACGGCGTGCCGTGTCGCCGTCACCACACCGAGTGCGACCAGCACCGCGACGGGGAGGCGTGGAACGACGGGAACTGGGACGTTATCGACGAGTGGAACGACGGTACGAAGCACGTCCAACGCACCGTCGATGGTTCCGTCGGGGACTGCGAGAACGACGAGTACCGTCGGTAGGGCGACGAACGCCCCCGTTAGCCACGCGAGACCGTACGTGCGTGCGAGATACAAGTCGAAACTCACCCGCAGGTCGGTGCCACGGTAGCGCCGGCGGTCTCGGTCGTGCCGCGACGAATCGACGTGCCGAGCGAACAGCGCGTACAGTGCTCTGTCGAGGACCGAGAGCGAACGCACGTGGTCGACTCGTCGGTCGTCGATTGGGGTGTCAAACTCGGTCACGGTTCTCCTGCGGTCTCGCGTTCGGCCATCCGACGACGGACGCGTTCGACCGTCGCCGCCTCGTCTGTCCGCAAGTCGGAGAGGAACCCGAACAGTTGGTCGACGTCGGTCACGCTCTCACGGACGAGGTACTCGACGTACCGGTGTTTGCGGTGGAACTCGCGTTCGACGGACTCGACCTCTCGGTCGGTGGCCTCGGCGATGCGGTGGAACAAACGAATCCCGACGCGTCGGTGGTCGTCACCCAACTGTGGGTGTTCGTACGAGATGTCGAACGCCCCTTCGGGTGTCCGCCGACCGACGGTGTTCCAGTGGAGGGTGCGGCCGTCTTTCTCGACTACGCCACGTCGTCCCCAGGTCTCGTCGTACTCCGACTCGGGGACGAGTTCGACCACTTCGGCGACGTACCGTTCGCCGTCGACCTTGTGCGGAAACACGACGAGGTCGAGTTCACGGAGCAAGTATGGGGGCAGACCCTGTTCGATGACGCGGTTGACGAGCGTCTCGACGTCTGCGGCGTGTGTCGTCCCGATGACGCCGTGGCCGGTGTTCAACGTCTCCGCGAACGTCGCGAACGACGCCGGCGTGTTGATTTCGGCGATGACCTCCACGTCCGGGTTCAGGTAGTTGGCTTCGGTCATCAGGTCGGCCATCGAGACGCGCTTGAACTCGGATTCGTGGTCGCGCGTCGTGAGCGAGATGCCAGTCTCGTGTGGGAGGTGGACCTCTCGCGACCCCTCGTCGATGCTGATTGGCCGATGGTCGTACGGGATGAACGGCATGTGTGCGTTCATCAGCGTCGTCTTTCCGACGCCGGTCGACCCAGAGAACAGGACGACCCGGTGGTGCTCGTAGCACAACCAGAGCAGCGTGACGAGTTCGGTCGAGACCGACCCACTCTGGACGAGGTCGATTGGCGTCAGCACGTTGCCGGACTGCTTTCGAATCGAGACGTGTGGTCCGCCCTCGGAGATGACGGGTAAGGCCACTGCACAGCGAATCGTCTCGTCGGGGTCGCTCGACGGGGACCCACCGACGGAACCCGGACGGAGGTTCACCTTCGCACTCGGGTTCGAGGCGTTCAACTCCACGCCGTCCGCCGCCGCGAGTTGGGTCACGACGTTGGTGAACTCCGTCTCGTCTTGGAAGACGAGGTTCGTCGGAACGCGGAGACCACCGCGACCGGTCACGTCGGCCCGTGGGATGACCTTCACACGCTCGCCGACGCGGTTCGCCTCGATATCTTCGAGATTCGGGTCACGGATGGGGACCGTGAGGATACCCTCTCCCACGTAGTCGCGGAGGACGTAGTACACTAGGTCGTCGAGGCGGTCCTGTGCGAACCGCCGGTCGACGGGTGGTAGGGTGATGCCGTACTCGGCCAGCGCAGAGCGAACTCGAAATCGCGTCGCATCGACCCACGCTTTCGTGTTGCGGGCGGTGAGACGTCGAGACAGGAACTCACGGGCGCGTTCGCGAACGAACCCGACGCGGTCTGAGACCACGTCGTCGACGTTCGCCTCCCAGATGCGCTCTTTGCACTCCTCGATGAGTGCTGTGTCACCCGGAACCAGGTCTGGTTCGAGAACCGCGTACTTCGTCGCGAACCGGTCGTCACCGAGGAGTCTATCGCGGTAGACGACGACGTCGACGTCGTACCCGGCGAACGGAACTGTATAGTGTTCGATACGCTCTGCGGCGATGCGGTCGGCGAAGGCTACGTCGGAGTCGAACGCCGTCGTCGCAGGTGCGAAGTTTTCCGTGTGGACGACGAGTCGTTCACTCCCGTCTCCACGACCGGCATCGACCACTTCGATTCGGTCGTCTAACGCGAGCGGTGTCACGTCGCCGAGGAGGCGTAAATCGGCGAGTGCGTAGTGTTCGACGCGCCGTCGTGAGGGTGGCGAGAGGTCCAACAACCGGTCGAGGATGCGTCGGTACTTCGGAGAGAGGCCGACTGACGCTCGTTCTGCGGCACCTTCGCGTGTGAGCGGTCGGCGGCGAACGACAGTCGAGAAGTGGTCGCGGACAGTCTCCAGCGCTCGTGTCTCTCGAACGCCGAGCGTCGGTTCCCGGACATCGTAGTCGAACCCGTGGTCAGCGTCGCTGATAGTCACGACTGTATCGGGTGCGACTTCGTACTGTGACCGAACGCTCGGCGCGTACCACGCCGCTGGGTCGTCCGGTGGAACCGGGGCTGGAACGCCACCCTCCTCGATGGGTGTCGAGGTGGGTCCGAACTCGAGGGTCGGAGTGGGTTGCTCCGTCCCCTCGGTATCACCTTGGGTAGGCATATTACGGGGATTGTCAGATTTCGGTATTTAAATTTTGACAGTGTGATTGTGGAACACTGACCAACTCGAAAACGGTCGAATGAGCGGCCTTATCTGTGATATCTTGGAATCTATAGTAGAGTCTGGTCCGAGATGTGTCTTTTCAATTGACACCAAGTAGTGACGAAAATCTCACTCGTGAGAATCAGTGGAGTCGCGACTTGGGTGTCGTACCGGGAAAGGTGAGGTAGAGTCCACTCCACGAGCGGCGACGTGAAATCCTAATTTCCACTCCCACTTCACACGGTGTCCTGTGACCGCTCAGTACCGGGCTTACGCATCTTTTCGAGTTGGTAGATGACGTAACTTCCGTAGAATTGGGAGGTGACGACCAACACGGGGTAGATGATGACGAGGATGGCAGCGATGCCCGGGTCTTGGAGTCCGGCCATGGCAAATGGGCCGCCGAGGTAGTACACCCAGACGAGAAACGCACCCGCAGAGAGGAGACTCTGCCACTGGATATTGGCGGTGTCCCACCACTGTCCGGGTGTCGTTTCGAGCGTCGGGGTGTCCGGTTTCTCGATTGCGCGGTAGACGTAGACTGGCATCACGAGCGTGATGAACGCGACGAGCGCCACGTACACCTCGAACGGGAGGCCATAGAGTCTGACTGCTCCCTCTAACGCCGCCCAGAGGACGAGCACTTCCTTGGGGATGGTGTTCTTCAGTTGGTAGAGCGCATCACTCACGCCCGCGAGGTCAGACGGTTCTTCCTCGCGTTCACGAACAACGGCTTCCTCTCGACGGGATTCACCGACGAGAACGTCCAATCCCCTCCCCGCTTCCTCTTCTTCTAGCCCGACTTCTGCTTCCGTCTCCGCGGCGCGTTCCGCCTCTTCGGTGAGTGCATCACGGTACAAGCTCCGCGGTGGGTGTGCAATCACTGGGTCCAGTCTCATGCGGTACTGTATGACCTGTTACAAAATCAACGTGTATTACTCACTCTCCCGACTGTCACGAATGTGAGACTGAGCGAGGGGTATTCCGCACGAACTGTAGTCGAACCCAACAACCCTGATGTGACTGCGAATGGACATGCGAGTCGTGCAGGTGAACAGACGGGTCATCACGGCGTACCAACGACGTGACACTGACGCCTTTCGGTGGTGAGAGACGTGAACGTCGAACTCGACCTAAACGAGAACTTCAGAGACGCGATAGAAGACGGGGAGATAGCCGCGGGTGCAGGAATCAGGTACGTCGTCGACGACACGTACCTCGACGGGAGTCCGACGGCGTACCCCATCGACGATGCCGTCGTCTACACGGTACGCCGAATCTGCGAGGCCACTATCGACGTGATGGAGGGAAGCGATGCCGACGTTCACTACCTCTATTCGGACCACATCCTCCACCTCAACCAGGCCGGCGCATCGACAGTTTCCGTCTGGACATCTGGTTCGAATCCGGTCGAGACCGACCTCAAACGCCTCGTTCACGGTGTCGTCGTCGCCGCAGAACGACTCGCTGACTACGTCGTTGACGTGAATCCGGTTCTCTCGAATAACTCGGAGATTCAGAACATTCGTTCGGCTATCACCCGACTGAATGTGATGTACCAAGACGAGTTCGGAGAGGTACTGCGGACGTAGCGAACTCGGTCAGGTGGTAACCCAACGAGTCCCCAAACCTGATTGTCAAGAATGTCTTAAAATTGATATATTGTGTTCGGGCACGATTGTCGACCATGGTCGAGATACCAGACCTCGGAATCGAGATTCCAGAGATAACACAGATTGCGTTCGTGGTCGAAGACATCGACGACGGGATGGACCGCTTCGGTGGCATCCTCGGACTCGGTCCGTGGGACGTCTACGAGTTCGCGCCGCCGACGCTCCACGACACGACCTACAGGGGAGAAGAACACGACTATTCGATGACACTGGCGCTCACGTACGCGGGCGACACGATGATAGAACTCATCGAACCACAGGAGGGAGAGAGCATCTACACCGAACACCTCGACGAACACGGGGAAGGCCTCCACCACGTTGCTTGCTTCGCGTTCGAAGACACTGAGGCGGTCGTCGAAACGTTCGAGGAGAACGACATGCCCGTCATCCAGAGCGGTGTCTTCGGGGAGGTGCCGTACTGGTACTTCGACACGGCTGAGCAACTCAACGGCGTCATCTTCGAGACGGCGACCAATTTAGAAGAGATTCCCGAACCGGACAGACAGTACCCATAGCACCTGTCTGCAACCGGTTTCACTGTTTTTCACCAACGCGGCGTGTTATTTACCTCGGCGTCCCATACTGTGTATGGCTATCGTCGCAGAGATTCTTCTCGCAGACCCCACGCTACCCTTGGTCGGACTCGCGCAGGCGCTCCCGAGTCGCGAAATCTCGGTCGCCAACACAGTCCAACTCGATAGCGGACACCTCCTCGTCACGGTCAGTATCGACGACGACTCGAAGGAGGCTTTCGAGCGAGAACTCGACTCCCAGCCCGAGATAACCGATGTCGCACCAATCGGAAAGGCAGCAGATGGATGGTTCTATCAAGTGACCGTCGACGGGGCATCCGACCTGTTAGACGCTCACGACCCCGAAGCGTTCGAAGGCGTGATGATGGACGCGACGATAACCGGCGAGGGCGTGCGAGAACTGAAGGTCTTCTCGAACTACGAGGCGTTCAGCACGCTTCGAGACCGGTGTGAAGTGTACGATATCCCGATGGAGTTGCTGAACATCGCGTCGGACCCGGAGAACCCCGGGGAGCGTGACCAATTTGGGCTAACTGATAGACAGTATCGGGCACTCTCGCTCGCTTTCACCGGTGGGTACTACGACTCGCCGCGTCGCATGTCTACACAAGAACTCGCCGACAAACTCGGTATCACCGCTGCGTCCACCTCGGACCTCCTTCGTCGCGCCGAACAGCAACTCATCAGCCAGACGCTCGGTCCGAAGAAGTACTTAAACACACTTACTGCTTAGCATAGCCTTCTCTTCTCGGAGGGTCGTCCTAGTGCGTCATGGCAAACACCACTGGACGCGTCGCAATCGTCACTGGCGCATCGTCTGGCATCGGCAAAGCGACTGCGAAGACACTGGCCAAAGAGGGAATCACGGTCGTCCTCTCTGCTCGCCGTGCGGAGAAACTCGAAGCACTCGCAGACGAAATCGAATCGAGTGGTGGAACCGCGTTCGTCGTTCCGGCCGACATGACCGAAGAAGACGACCTCACTTCGCTGGTCGAAACCGTTACTGACGAGTTCGGCAGAATCGACATTCTGGTCAACAACGCTGGATTCGGCCTCTACGGCAGCGTCGAAGAGACACCGATGGAAGACGCTCGCTACCAGTTCGAGGTCAACGTGTTCGGCCTCGCCCGCCTCACACAACTGGTTCTCCCCACGATGCGCGAACGAGGCTACGGGAAGATTATCAACATCAGTAGCATGGGTGGGAGAATTTGGACGCCGATGGGCGCGTGGTATCACGCGACGAAACACGCACTCGAAGGCTGGAGTGACTGCTTACGCTACGAGGTTGCTCCGTTCGGAATCGACGTGGTCGTCATCGAACCCGGTTCTATCAAAACCGAATGGAGCAGCATCATGGTCGATGGCTTGCTCGAACGCAGTGGGAACGGTCCCTACGCCGATATGGCCAACGAGTTGGCCGACACGACCCGGGAAGCTGCCGGCGACGGGTCCGACCCACAAGTCGTCGCGAGTGCCATCCGGAAGGCCGTCCGCTCCAACGACCCCAAGGCCCGATACGCCGTCGGCCAGTATGCAAAGCCACTCCTCGCCGCCCGCAGAATCGGCGGTGACCGTGTCTACGACCGCGTCGTCGACTTCATGGTCTGAGATAGTGCATCACCCAAGACGACGCGGACCGGTCGCCCCGAGCGTCGCCGCGTAGAGTGTGACCGCCGGAAGAACTGTCTCGACGGGGCCGTGGCGGAACTGCTCGGCGAGACCCTGTAGCCCCTCGATATCCTCGTCGGTCATTCCGACGTCGCGGAGGTCGGCGGGGCTGAGTCGAGGCGTGTACGCCAACGCAGACGCCTGTTCTGCGGCGTTCGACCACGAGGAGACACACGCGGCCTCGAACGCCGTCGACTCGAGGACCGGTTCGAGGTCGTCCCACATCGTTTCGAGGAGGGATGGCCACTGGGCGAGACTCCGATAGATGGTCGGCAGTCCGGAGTCGAAGCCGTGTACGTCTTGGATGGACGCAACCGTCTCGGCGAGTGAGTCGGGAACGTCCTCGAACGGCGTCATCGTCACCGACCGCCCGGACTCTCTGTTCATCTCAGGGAACGGTGCGGTTGCCTCCCAATCTTCGGCGGGTGATTCGCCCACTGGTTCGTCCGAGAGTGCTCGGTCGAGTGTCTCGAAGAGGAACGCGAGTCGAGGTATCACCGTGTCGAGCGTGACGAGTTGCCCGCGTGCTTCTCGGAACTCTGCGGGTGAGATGCCGGCAGTGGTCGGGTCGTAGTGTGGGAGTGTCCGGTCCTCTTCGAGGACGGTGAGGACCGTATCCCGATACTCCACTTCGTATCGAGCGAACGCGCGCGTCTCGAACGCCGGTTTGAGTTGTCCCCACGCGTAGCGTAGGAACGTCGGTTGGTTCGCCATGAGCGTCCGAAAGAACCAGTTGACGACCGGTGCCCGGAACGTGGTTTTGATGTCGTCGTAGAGTCCGCGTTGCCACCCGGTCGCCGCCGACTCGTACACCTGTTTGCTCGCGTCGATAGTCATGGTATACTGTTGCACAGTCGGCGTGGTGATAGGCGTTCTGTCGACGTGTGTGCCGACTGCACTCCGTCAGACGGCCTCGTCTGGACCGTTCTTCTCGTGTGTCGCATCGGATACCGTTTCGTCTACTCGATTCCGTCGAATCGGGATTCGGACGACAGCGTCGGTGCCACCTTCCGGACGGCGCTCGAACGACACGTCACCTCGCAGTTGGTCGGCACCCCACGTGACCAACCAGAGACCGAGTCCACTCCCGTGTCGGAGTGGTGTCTCTCCGTCCGCTTCGATAGCCGCGAGTTCACTCTGGGCGATTCCCGGGCCGTCGTCGACGACGTGGAGTTCCAGCGTCCCGTTTTCGACGCTTCCAGAGATGGTGACGACTGGGTCGGCGGCGTCGGTGTGCTCGACGCCGTTTTCGATGAGTTCGACCACTATCGACTCGAAGAGTGGCGGACAGACTACGTCGCCACTGGGGAGCGAGTCGAACCGGATAGTCGCCTCCGGATAGTCCGACTCGACAGTCGCTGCCGCGTTCTGTATCTGGATTGTGGCGGGCGAATTTCTGGCTTCGTCTACTTCGCCATCTGCGTCACGGAGTTCCCCTAGTTTCCGTGCTTTCTCGCTGATGTTGACGAGGATGTTCGCGTGCGACCGGACCACGTCGGCGTGCGAACGTGCGGCGTCGATGTCACCCTCTTCGAGGTCGTCGAAGACGAGTCCTGTGTAGCCATCGAGGAGATTGGCCTCGGTTCGAAGGTTGTGCCGAAGGACACGGTTCATCACTTCGAGTTGTTGGAGGTTGTGACGCTTGTCCGTCACGTCACGGAAGATGACGGCGTGGCCAATCGTCCGACCCTGCGTGTCGGTGAAGTCGCTCGTGAAGAGTTCGTAGTACCGCTGGCTGTTGTCGAACGAGATGGTCTGCGGCCCTCGTTCCGCTCGAAGCGGTGAAAATTCGGGGACGATGTCGCCGACAGTTCGGCCCTTGAGTCGCTCGACGTGATGCTCGAACACTGTCTGTGCTGCCTCGTTCAAGTCGGTCACGCGCCACTTCGTGTCGGTCACGAGCATCGCGTCGGCCATCGTCTGGACGACTCGGTCACGGGCCATCCATCGCGGGACGGGACGCGATTCGAGGAGGCCGTATCTGTTGAGAGCGACGGCACAGGCGAGGCCTGCGAACGTGAACGAGGCGGGCGTCATGTCGAACGACGCCCCTTCGAGTTCGAGGAGTGTCGTCGCGAAGTTCCCGAGGATGGGCATCAATGCGCCAACGACCAGTGTGACGGCCTGCAACCGGTAGATGGTCGGCATGTCGAACGCCGTTCGGACGAGAATCGTCGCACCGGCGAGCCACAGCAGGTAGCCGTACCCGAGCATCACCCAGTAGAGCGGTCCCCACTCGGTCTGGAGGATGGTGATGTTCCCGTTGGCGGCCGGTTCGGCGGTGACCGAAGTCCACATGAGGTGGTGGGCGGGGTTGGTCCACACGGCGACGAAGGCGACCATCGGCAGGAACGAGGCGGCGAGAACTGACGGCGTGGACGTGTATCGGTCCCGTCCGGAGTAGTTCGACGCGAAGACGAACCACGCGACTGGTGCCGCGAGGACGCCCGCCCACTCGAGGTTCGCGACCAGAAGTTTGGTCGAGAGGTCGGTGGCAACGAGTTCGACGAAGTACCCGAACGACCACCACCCACTGGCGAGTGAGAGCACGCTCAGCGCTACTGCACCGGGCGTCGAGCGCCGTCGCCACGCGTACGCCGCGACGCCCAGACTGACGAATGCAGCGACGGCGGTCAACCCGAGTGCGAACGCGACGAACGAGATGTGGTGCGACGAGATGGCACCGGCCGATGCCATCGCTGGTGCCACCGATATCTCGGACGCGGCCCCCGAAATCGTACTCACGACTGGGTATTTCTACCCAAGTGACAAAAGCGTATGTTGGAATCTAGACGGCGAACAGTGACATCCCTGACGCGACGAACGCCACGCCGACGGTCATCAAGACGCCTTCTCCATCTCGAAGCGTGCAGAGTCGTTCGACAGACCAGTTGGGCTCGGTGAGTGAGTAGGTAATCCACGTCGAGTAGACGAGGGCGGGCGTGAGTGCCGAAGGTGCCCACCACGGGATGTAACCGACGACTGCGGCGGCGACGACGATGGCCAGCGAAATCACTTCCAGTGCGTACAGCACGTACTGGGTGCGTCGGACTCCGATTGCCGTCGGGAGCGTCTCGACGCCGTTCTCTGCGTCGCCGTGTACGTCGCGGACGTTGTGCACCTCGACCGAAACCGCCGACCGGAGGAAGAACCAGAGTGCGGCGACGGCAGCACCGGTGAGGTGTCCGGACCTGTCGACTGCGACGGCGACGGGGACGAACGCGACGGGAACCGCCCACGCGAGCGAGACGACAGTCGTGTTGACGAGGAAGACGTCTTTGAGACGTTTGACCGAGTCGCTCGGGAGGACCGGGAAACTGTAGACGGCGGCGATGACACCGGGGAACACCACCAGGGCGAGTCCTGAGACCCCACCGAACTGGATGGAGAGTGCCACGGCACCGACGATGGCGATACCTGAGAGTGTCGCGTACACGCGGGGGAACGCCGAGACGAACGCGGTCCGTTCGGCGTAGTTCGCGGCGTCGGCTTCCAAGTCCGCGAGTTTGTCCAGGTTGTAGACGCCGATGGTCGCGAGGAGTCCGACGAGAAGGGCGACGTTCGCTTCGACTCCTGCGAACGACGACGCGACGTACACCTCCCCGATGGTCGCTAGCCCGAGGAACAACGAACTGTGAACGACAGCAGCGTACACTCGGTTTGGAATGGGTTGCATAGCGATTCACAGTGTGAACGGTACACAGGTTAGAGTTCACCTCGACACACCCCGAACGTGTTCGGAGTGATGCTCATCCTCCTCGCTCGCGTAGGTCACACATATGGAGTCGAAGACTATCGATACCCCGACTGGGACGCAGCAGGCGACGACGACAGTCGAAGCACGGTTCACTGGACACGTTCGGACTGCGGTCGGGACGCACCGACTGGAGTACACGTTCGAAGGCGACACCCTCCGCGAGTTTCTGGAGGCGTTCTTCGACGAGTACGACGTTCGTGACCTGGTGATGGCACGGCGAGAAGCGGACGCGACGACTCGCGGGTGGGTGAAGGCTGACTCACTACCTGGGACGTGGCGGAAGAATCCCGAGGGTGACCAGACTCGCGCCTACGCGCGAGTGTTAGTGAACGGCGTGTTCAACGAGAGTCTGGCGGGGTTAGACACGGAACTCCAAGACGGTGACCGTGTGGCGCTCGTCTACCCTTTCCTATTCTGCCTCTGACAACACTCCCTGTCCTGCCTCTGACATCCCACCGATTCTGTCTCCAACGTCGCTCCTCTCCTGTCTCTGACCTGTGACTCTCTGGGGGGCACTCGACGCTATCTGGCGGGCTAGGTTTAGGACCGTCCGAGAACTATTTGACGTATGTCGGAATCCACCGAAACACCGGGTCGCGAGCGCGGTCAAAACGAAGTGTTCTGTCGTAACTGTGGCGCGGTCATCGACGAGAAGGCAGAAATCTGCCCGTCCTGTGGCGTTCGCCAGCGTCCGCCGCCGAAGTCGTCAGTCGACTCCGCGGTCGACTCGCTCTTAGAGGGTGGGAACCCGTTCGTCGCGGCCCTGCTCTCGGCGCTCTTCCCCGGACTGGGGCAGATATACAACCGCGAACTCGAACGCGGACTCGTCTTCATCATCGCCACTATCGTCGCCGCGATATCGACGCTCGTGTTCGTTGGGTTCATCCTCTTCCCGGCGGTGTGGCTCTACGCGATATACGACGCGTACACGAGAGCGGAACTCCGGGCCGAGGCTCTCCGGGCCGAAGAACACGCACACGAAGTACCCGTCGCAGACGTCGTCGAAACCACCAAATCGGAAGCGGCCGAGTCCGAATCGGAACCGGAGGATGCCGGACCAATCAGAGTCGAAACGGAGTCCACCGAGACGGCTGAAGACGTGACAGAGATGGATGCAGAGGCTGAAGTTGACACCGAAGCCGAAGCGGACACCGAGACAGAAACAGACATCGAGTCCGAAACAGACGCAGACGCGTCCGACGAATCGGTCGAAACAGAAGACGAACCCTCGTCCTGAGGGGTCACCGACCCTGCAGACCCATTTACTGAAACAGTCTGTTCTACTCTGCCGACGGGTCCGGTTCGTCGTCCCAGTTCGGCGGCAAGAGTGGGTCTGGGTCCTCGTGGACGAACTCGACACCTTTCTCTGGGTCGAGTGGGTGGACCTTGGTCCGCATCGTCTCACCCTGTCTGAGGAGCGAGAACAGTCTGTCCGTCTCGGCGAGACGGTAGTACAACGGGAGACAGACGGCGACTTCGTCCTCCGTGGCGCGAACGACGAGCGTCAGGTAGACGAGTCCGCCTTCGACTGCTCGGAACGCCTCGTACTCGTCGAAGGTCACGCCCTCGACGGCAGATTCGACTTCGGGGTACACGTCGTCGCCGACGATGACGTCGAGTCCGACGTGGCTGACAACTTCGTCGCCCGTTCCGGGGACGGGAACCACGTCGCCGGGGAGGGCGACGACGACGTGCCAGTCGCGTTCTCGATACTCTTCGGCGACTGCTTCGCACTCTTCGACGACCGTTTCCCAGGTGTTCGACGACTCAGAGAGCGGATGTTCTTCCATGCGGCATGGTGTCGGAGTGCGCTACCTAAACCTTCGCTTTGCTACTTCGGGTGCAGGGAGTCAGTGTCGAGTCACCCTCGCTTCTCGATTGTTACACTCTGGTGAGTGAATCCGGGGTGATTCGTGCTCGCGTTTCCGGCAATAATTAAAAAGTTATTTCATCACATGCAGGTCACTGACACACAATGACAAATCTACTCTCTCTTTCGGACCTCCGGACGCAGTTCGCGACAGACCGTGGCCGCGTCAAAGCAGTCGACGGTCTCGACCTCACCGTCCGTGAAGGGGAGACGGTCGGTCTGGTCGGCGAATCGGGGTCCGGAAAGAGTGTGACGGCCCTCTCGACGATGGGACTCATCGACGACCCCGGTGAAATCGTCTCGGGCAGCGTCGAACTGGAGAGCGCGCACCTCGCAGACGAGTTCCGCGCGCAGTACAAGAATCCCGAGTTCGTCGATGGCGACGTCATCGACCTCGTGCAGGCACCCGAAGAGGCCCTTCGCGCCGTCCGCGGCAGCGAAATCGGGATGATTTTCCAGGACCCGATGACCTCGCTGAACCCGTCGCTGACGGTCGGCGAACAGGTCGCAGAGAGTCTGCGACTCCACCAGTACGGTGGCCGACGGAAAGACTCGTGGCTCAACGCGGTCCGAGAACTGCTCCCGCGAATCAGTCGAGATATCGACGACGAGGTGGTCGAACGGACCATCGACGTGCTCGAATCGGTCGGTATCCCTGAACCCGGTGCGCGCGTGGACGAGTACCCCCACGAGTTCTCCGGCGGCATGCGTCAACGCGTCCTCATCGCAATCGCACTCGCGTGTCAACCACGGATGCTCGTCGCCGACGAACCGACGACGGCGCTCGACGTGACCATTCAGGCGCAGATTCTCGACCTCATCGACGACCTACAGGAGGACCTCGGGATGTCGGTTCTCATGATTACCCACGACCTCGGCGTCGTCGCCGAGACCTGTGACCGCGTCGCGGTCATGTACGCGGGTGAAATCGTCGAAGAGGGGCCGGTCGACGAGATATTCCACAACCCGTCGCACCCGTACACGTACACACTCCTCGAATCGCTCCCGAGCGAGGAGAAAGAGCGTCTGACTCCCATCGAGGGGAACGTCCCGGACCTCATCGACATGCCCGAAGGGTGCCACTTCGCGCCGCGGTGTCCGTGGGCCAAACCCGAGTGTACCGCCGGCGAGATTCCGTACAAGCAACACGGTGCCGGGGCAGTCGACCACCGGTCGAAGTGTGTCCTCGACGACTTCGACACCGACGAGTACGGTACCGAGGCGATGGTGGCGAAGGAAACGTCGGAACCGTCGGACAACCCACTGCTCGAAGTGGACGGTCTCAAGAAGTACTACCAGCAGGGTGAGGGCTTCTTGGACCGCGTCCTCGGCGTGGACCAACAGAGTGTCAAAGCCGTCGACGGCATCGACTTCACCGTCTTCGAGGGCGAGACGCTCGGGCTGGTCGGCGAGTCCGGGTGTGGGAAGTCTACCGCGGGCCGAAGTCTCCTCCACTTGACCGAACCGACCGACGGACGCGTCGTCTTCGCGGGGACGGACCTCTCGGACCTCGACAGCGACGAACTCCGGAAGACACGGCGCGACATGCAGATGATCTTCCAGGACCCGCTGTCGTCGCTCGACCCGCGGATGACCGTCGGACAGACCATCCAAGAACCGCTCAAGGTCCACGATTTACCGGCGTCGGACCCGGACGTTCGCGGTGAGGTCAAAACCGAACTTTCGGGCATCGACTCCAGTCGTGTCACGGTCACCGCCAGCGACGAAATCGACGCCATCGTCGGGTCGTCCGACGGCGTCGCCACGGCACACGTCTCCGTCACCGTCGAAGGGTCGGAAGTCGACGTGTCCGTCGAAGAACGACTTCGGGTCGACGTGGAAGTCGAACGCGACGGCGACACGGTAACGGCAGTCGACGTGACCGTCTCGCCCGGCGACTCCGACCGTGAACGCCAGCGTCGCCGCGTTAACCAACTGTTGGACGCCGTCGGTCTCGAAGTCGGCCAGTACGACCGCTACCCGCACGAACTCTCGGGCGGTCAGCGACAGCGTGTCGGCATCGCTCGCGCCCTCGCTGTCGACCCGGACTTCATCGTCGCCGACGAACCCGTCTCGGCACTCGACGTGTCCGTGCAGGCGCAGATTCTCAACCTGCTCGAAGACCTCCAAGAGCGATTCGGTCTGACGTATCTCTTCATCGCGCACGACCTTTCGGTCGTCCGGCACATCTCGGACCGTATCGCCGTGATGTACCTCGGTGAAATCGTCGAAGTCGCCCGGACCGACGAGTTGTTCGACGACCCGCGGCATCCGTACACACAGGCACTCCTGTCGGCGATTCCCGAACCCGACCCGGCGGCGTCCACCGACGACCGCATCATCCTCGAAGGAGACGTGCCGAGTCCCATCAACCCGCCGTCGGGGTGCCACTTCCGGACGCGGTGTCCACAGGTCATCCCGCCGGAGGACCTCGATATCGAACAGGCCGCGTACCGCGAAGTGATGGACCTCCGCCAACGCATCGAAAAGCAGAGCCTCGACGTCGCGACTGCGCGCGAAGAGGCGATGGAAGGGCGTGGAAAACAGGCAGCGACGGTGAGCGCGGACGGCGGCACCGCCGAACACGGCGCTGTCGTCGACGAACTTCGCGAGTCGCACCTCTCGTACTCGTTGTCTCCCGAACTGGTCGAGGTCATCGACGAAGCACTCGAGTACGTCGTCGACGACGACTGGGAACACGCTGCCGACGTCCTCCGCGACCGGTTCGAAAGTGTCTGTGAGCGGGACGCACCCGAACTCGGAACGGCCGACCATCCCGCGGCGTGCCACTTGTTGGATAACTAACCGGCGAACTACTCGCATCCGAGGAAATTCCTTTTCGATAATTCCACATATTTACCGAAACGAGTCGCCGCTGTCTCTCATTCGCCGGCCGCTCGCTTCGTTATTTTTATAGGGTGTGATTGATAGTTACTCGTATGTCACAAGATGGCAATAGTGTCTCCCGACGGCGCTTCCTGAGCGCGGCGGGGACGGCCGCGGCCACCGCGGCGCTTGCTGGTTGTACCGGCGGTAACGGCGAAGAGACGACCACCGAGGATACCGGTGGTGCCGATACGACCGAAACCGAGTCTACCGATGGTGGCAACGGCGACGACAACGGGTCGCCGCAGGTCCTCCGTTACGGTCGTGGGAGTCACTCGCCCACGCTCGACTTCCAGAACAGTACGAGCGGTGAGGTTGCGAAGGTCACGGAGCAACTCTACGACACGCTCATCAACTTCGAACCGGGCCAGTCCACGCTGACGCAGGGACTCGCGACGGAGTACAGCCTCGAAGGCCAGACGGCCTCCATCACGCTCCGCGAAGGCGTGACGTTCCACAACGGCGAGGAGTTCACCGCAGACGACTTCGTCGCGACGTACCGCCGCTTCGTCGACTCCGACTACGAGTACTACGGTGGCGACGACTACGTCTCCGCCTACGGTCCGTTCACGCTCGGTGCCTGGATCGACGAGATTCAGGTCGACGGCGACTACTCGATGACGATTCAGCTGACCCAGACGTACGCGCCGTTCCTGCGTAACCTGGCGATGTTCGCCGCGGCCGTTCACTCTCAGGCCGCAATCGAGGAGTACGGCACGGACCTCAACAAGAACCCTGTCGGAACCGGTCCGTTCCAACTCGAGAACCTCGACGACGCGAACGAACTCATCCGTCTGTCGGCGAACCCCGACTACTGGGGCGACGGTCCGAACGTGGACGAAGTCGTCTTCGTCACCATCGGCCAGAACTCCACGCGTGCGCAGTCGCTCGCCAGCGGTGAACTCGACATCATCGACGGCCTTGGTGCGCAGTCGTCCATCCAGGTCGAGAACGCGAGTAACGCCGAACTCGTCCGAACCGAGGGTATCAACATCGGTTACATGGCGTTCAACATGGCCAGCCGTGAGGAGTTCCGCGACAAGCGCGTCCGTCAGGCAGTGAGCTACGCCATCAACACCGAAGCCATCGTCAACGAGATTTACTCCGGCTTCGCGACGCAGGCGAGTCAGCCGCTCCCACCGAACGTCCTCGGTCACAACTCGGACCTCGACCCGTACCCGTACGACCCCGAGCAGGCACAGAGCCTCCTCGAAGAGGCCGGCTACGGTGACGGATTCTCGTTCGAACTCGCGACGTTCCAGAACCCGCGCGGGTACAACCCGTCGCCGATTCAGACCGCAGAGACTGTCGCGTCCAACCTCGGTGACATCGGCATCGAAGTCGACATCAACCAGCAGTCGTTCGGTCCGTTCCTCGAATACACGGCACAGGGCCGCCACGACGCCTGTTTCCTCGGTTGGTACACCGACAACGCCGACCCGGACAACTTCATGTACGTGCTGCTCCACCCGCAGGTGGAAGAAGACCAACTCACCGAGGGGCAGGACTGGGTTAGCTTCGACACCGAAGGCTACAACACCAGTAACCGCTCCGCCTGGGCAAACCAGGAGTACATGGACCTCGTCGAACAGGGTCAGTCGTCCTACGACGAAGCAGAGCGCGAGTCGCTCTACAACGAAGCGAACCAGATTGCCCACGACGAGGCACCGTGGGTCTACCTCGACTACGCCGACGAACTCCGTGGCGTCTCCAGCCGCGTCAGTGGGTTCCAGATTGCGGCCATCAGTGGTCCGTACCTCAACCTGGTCAGCCTCGAATAGAGCCTGACCGGTCGTCTTTCCATACATGATTTCGACACGATTCGTACTCAAGCGGCTGCTGTTGCTCGTCCCGGTGTTGGTGGGAGTGGCGTCGCTCGTCTTCGCCATTCTGCACCTCTCGCCGGGCGACCCGGCACTGACCATCGCCGGCGAGCGGGCCAGCGAGGAGTTCGTCCAGCAGGTCAGAGAGAGTCTCGGACTGAACGACCCGATATGGGTCCAGTACGGCCGGTTCCTCTTCGACGCGGCACAATTCGAGTTCGGCGAGTCCTTCATCATCCAGCGGAACACGCCGGTCAGTGAAGTTCTCACGAACAAACTGCCTGTCACGCTGGAACTCGCCATCTACGGGCAACTCATCGGCATCTCGCTCGGCATCCCGCTCGGGATTTTGAGCGCCGTCAAGCAAGACAGTTTCACGGACCACACGACCCGTATCGGCGCACTCGCCGGTATCAGCGTGCCCATCTTCTGGAGCGGCCCGCTCCTCATCCTGCTGTTCGCGCAGGTGCTCGGATGGCTCCCGACGAGCGGCCGGATTTCGGTCCTCTACAACGTCGAAGCGATTCGCGTGACGGGTCTCGTCACCGTCGACACGTTGCTGGCGGGCGAGTGGGAGATGTTCGTCTCTGCTGCGCGGCACATGATTCTCCCGGCGACGGTCATCGGCATCTACTCGATGGCGCTCATCTCGCGGATGATGCGCTCGTCGATGCTGGAGGTCATTCGCCAGGACTACATGCGGACCGCACGGGCGAAGGGCCAAGGCGCGAAGATTACGGTCCTGAAACACGGCTTCCGCAACGCAATGATTCCCGTCATCACGGTCATCGGCATCCAGTTCGGTGGCCTGCTCGGCGGCGCAGTGCTGACGGAGACGGTGTTCGCTATCGGCGGCATCGGGACGCTCCTGGTCGAGGCCATCAAGGTCGGCGACTACCCCATCGTGCAGGGAACCGTCCTGACGTTCGCGTTCCTGTTCACGCTGGTTAACCTCGGCGTCGACATCACCTACTCCATCCTCGACCCACGCATCGAACAATGAGCACTGACACGAAAACCACGACAAAGACGACGGTGGACGCCAACCAGCGCAGTCTCATCGACCGCTTCACAGCGTCACCGTTCGTCTCCCGACTGCTCTCGAACCGCCTGGCGCTGGCCGGGATTGCCATCATCGTCGCGATGGTGCTCATCGCAATCTACGCCAGATTGTTCGTCGACCTCGACGTCATCACCCAGTCGCAACTGGGGACGAACCCGAACCGTGCCGCACCGAGTCTCGAATTCCCCTTCGGGACCGACGGGCAGGCGCGTGACCTCGTGCCGCGCGTCGCCTACGGTGCGTGGTACGCGATGCTCTTCGGGACGGTGACCGTCGCGGCGTCGACGACGCTCGGCGTCTCACTCGGCATCATCGCGGCGTACTACAGCGACGTGACCGACAACGTCATCATGCGGACAATGGACGTACTGCTCGCGTTCCCATCGCTCCTGTTGGCGCTCGCACTCGTCGCTATCTTCCCCGACGACCTTGGTCTGTGGCGCGCGGTTGCGGCACTCACCTTGGTCTACACGCCGCGGTTCGCCCGCGTCGTCCGCGGAGCGGCGTTGACCGTCCTCGAAAACGAGTACATCGACGCGACAGTCGCCCTCGGGGCGGCCGACCCGCGTGTGCTCGCTCGACACGTCCTGCCGAACTGTCTCGCACCCATCACGGTGCAGAGTACGCTCAACTTCGGTCTCGCTATCATCGACCTCGCGGCACTCTCGTTCCTCGGGTTCGGTGCCGAGGCCGGGACGCCCTCGTGGGGGCTGATGCTCTCGAACGGTGTGAGCCAAGGCCTCCTCACCGGAGTCTGGTGGTGGTCGTTCTTCCCCGGATTCTTCCTCGCACTCACCGTGCTGGGGTTCAACCTCCTCGGTGACGGGATGCGCGACGCACTGGACCCACGGATGCGCGAAGCGGTCGACTAACGTCTCCTCACGGCGTTTCTTCACACGATGTCTACAGCACCCGAGTACCCGCCGGACGAACGCCCGCCGCTTACCGAACGGGCTACCGTTCGGCTTCACCTCGTCGGAACGGCACTCGCCGTCGGCGTGGGAGTCGCAGTCGTCGCGCTGGTCGGGTCTGCTCTCTTTGGTGACGTGACCGCCGCCGTCGACACGACGTTCGCCCTCGGGTCCCTCGTCTTCGGATTCGGCCTCCTCGGCTGGTCGGGTGCGGTCGCACTCGGCCGGGGCATCGAGGCCATGCAGGACCACCTCGACACACGAACGGGGTGGACCGAGCCAGACGCCCGTCGCGCGATGACTCGTATTCTCGGGTTCGGACTCGGCGTCATGGTCGGGACGATGCTCGTCGGGTCGGTCGTCTTCGGGTCGGTCTTCTGATTGGGCGAGCGCTCACCTTCTTTTTCGACGGTCGAGACCACCGGAACTGGCGAGACTGACAGACGGTTATCTCGTCTCCCTCCCTACCAGAGGACATGGACCGAAACGCCGTGCGACACGCGTGGGATGCCGTCTCCGATGCGTACGCCCGAAACAGAGACCCCACCGGGTCCGACGCCGCTCTCCTCTCGGAGTTCGTCGCCGACCTCCCAGACGACCCAGTCGTCCTCGACGTTGGATGCGGAGACGGTGCACGGACGCTCGCAAACCTCCCTGCCGGAAGCATCGGCCTCGACTTCTCTCGACGCGGACTCGACTTGGCCACGACCACAGTCCCCGACGCGCAGTTGGTCATGGCCGACATGCTTCAGATACCACTCCGTAACGACTCGGTCGACGGTCTCACTGCCTACCACGCCGTGTTCCACGTGCCCCGGGAGTCGCACTCGGCCGTCTACCGCGAGTTCGCACGGGTCTTGAAACCCGATGGGTGCGTGCTGATGACACTTCCCGGCGGTCGGTTCGAAACCGTTCGTCGTGGATGGATGGGTGGAGAGATGTTCTTCTCGTCGCCCGGGCGGGCACAGACGCTCCAGCAACTTCGAGAAGCGGGGTTCGACCGGTTGGAGACGCGGATGGCGAACGACCCACTCGGAACGAGTAGCGAGTTCGTGTTTGCGCGACTGGCCAAGGGCGTCTAAGCCCGCCGCAGAACCGTCGTCACCTCGCTGAACGGTGCAATTTCATGTACCTTCGCGCACATAATGTCGTATGGACAGACCTGTCGGGGTGAACCGTCGTGGTGTGGTTGTTCTCTTCGTCCTCACACTCGTCGGGGCGGTCAGTCAGGCAGAGGCTGTTTTCAGTGGTGACGTTGGGACTGGTTCGTTCGTCCTGTTCGTCGCGTTCTCGATTGCCAGTGTGGTCTTACTGTGGCAACTGTTCGAACACAATCGCCCGGCCGAGAAGTGAGACTACGTCGACGTGAGTGGAGGTAGACTGCTTAGACTGCTTCCGCCTGCCGCGCCGTCTTTCGAATCTCGTCTAACACCGAGTCGAGCGACAACACGTCCGAGAGCGCTTCCATCGCGCTGGAGAAGGGAACGTCGAGGGCGTAACTGTAGTAGTTCCCCCGCGACCCGGTTCGGTTCTCTTCGGCCGAGAGGATGCCGAGCATCCTGAGGTCAGAGAGGTGGTTGTGGACCGACCGCTGGGCGAGTGGGTCGATGCCGGCGGAGTTGCACAGGCGGAGGTACTCTTGGTAGAGGTCACGCATTCGGCAGGGCGTCTCGTCGTGCGCCGCTTTCGAGACGACTGCGAGGAGTGCGAAGTGACCGTTCTCGGTGAGTTCGCGCATCCCTTCGACGACGCGTTCCTGTTCGAGTTTTTGCCGGGCGATGTCGACGTGGTCGAGCGTGATTCGGTCGTCGTCTTTGTTCTCCGCGTGTTCACCCGCCAGTCTGAGCAAGTCGAGGGCCTGCCGCGCGCTTCCGCTGTCGCGGGCGGCGAGTGCGGCACAGAGGTTGAGAACTCCTTCTTCACACGAGTCTGCGGCGATGGCTACCTCGGCGCGTGATTCGAGGATGTTCTGGAGTTCCGGGGCCTGATATGGCGGGAAGTGCAGTTCACGCTCGCAGAGGGTATCCTGCACGCGCGGGTCGAGTTGGTCGTGGAACTTGAAGTCGTTCGAGATGCCGATGAGGCCGACTTTCGCGTCTTCGAGTTTGCCGTTCGAGCGCGCGCGAGGGAGTTCGTAGAGCAATTCGTCGCGGTCACCGATAGAGTCGACTTCGTCGAGGACGATGAGGATGGTCCCACCAACGTCGTCTAACTCCTGAAAGAGTTTCTTGAAGACGGTCTGTTGGGGATAGCCGGTCGAACTTATCTCCGCGCCCGACGGTCGGAGTTCGTTGACGAGTTCGACTGCGACCTGATACGAGGAGTTGAGCGTCTTGCAGTTGATGGAGATGACACTCAAATCTACGTCGTCGTACTGTGAGACGTCTTCGAGGAGCATCTCGAGGAGGAACTCGGTCACTGCTGTCTTTCCGACACCGGTGTTCCCGTAGAGGAAGATGTTGTTCGGTTCCCACCCGTCGACGACGGGTTGGAGGGCGTCCATGTACTCCGAAATCTCGTCGTCGCGTTCTTCGATGCGCTCGGGTTTGTAGGACTCACCGAGAGCGTCCTTGTTGACGAAGACGTTTTGTTTTCGTTCGAACCGGCGCATTAGCGTCGGGTCGTTGTCGCGTCCCCCTATTTAAAACCCCGATTTCATCTGATTCATTTGAACGCACACGCTCGTGTGTCCGTTCCTTGTCGCCACAGAGTGAGTCGACCAGACGCCGAGTCGTCGAAGTCATCCACGAACGATATCGACGACGTGCTGAATACAGACGATATCTCACTCTGCTGTTCCCGACACTCACGACACAGACACACACCACTGTTACAAGTGAATAACGACACACGACACACTCTAGAAGAGTAACAGAGCACAGTTTCAACTAAATCGTTGACACGAAAACGAGGTCGGACCGCTCTCACACGTGACGGCAAACTCGTGAATTTAGCACCTGCTGGGACTCTCGGTGGCAATTCACCTGCAATTGTGGTGGGTCCACGAAGCCGAGCCCACTCCCGTCCATTCACTTGTACGTGTGGTCTCTTCGACTTCGACCACTCGGACGCTCACTCTGGTTCACATGAAACGGTGGTGTCTCTGGGTCGAGTCTCTGCCGTCGCTCGGCCGTCATCATTCACTTGCAGCAGTGGTGTGTCGGCATGCAGTGACGGTACCTGACCACGCGGGAGAAACCGTGTTCACTTGTATTGGTGGTCTGTCTCTGTCAGAAGTACAGCGACTATCGGCGCAGTGGACTGCCTCGAGAAGAGAGGAACGCGGAACAGAGAGGTTCGAGTGGCCGTCGTTCTCGTCGTCACGGGAGACGTACGTCACCCGACCGACCTGAGTCTGTTCACCTCGCATCTCTGTGGAATCTACCCACTCCGGCGGCGCAGTCCTCGAAATATCTTTACCTCGCATACTGTTACTGTGTATCGTGGACCGCTCTGCGTACGGTGCGCTCGCACTCGCCCTCCTCGCCGTCGTCGCCCTCGCCGTCGCCGCGGCAACCATCGACTCGACTGTCGTAACAGACGGTGGTCCCTCGGGATTCGGTGCTGGCAACGACGGCGGTGGTGGCGTTGGTGAGTCACAGGACACGGGATTCCAACCACTTTCGGGCGATAGCGAAGGAATCAGTATCCCGACTCCGTGTCTTCCGTGGCTTCTCTCACCGTGGGTGCTCGCCCTCGTCGCCGCCGTCTTTCTCCTTCTCGGTGGGTACGCCTACTGGGAGACTCGTTCGCTCCTTCCCCCAGTCGCAATCGTCTTCGCGTTGGGGCCACCCGTCGTTCTCCTGTTCGGGTTTCTGACCGCGTGCAGTCAGGAGTTCTCGTTTTCGAGACAGGCCGCTGCCGCCGCAGGGAACATCTCGCTGTTCGCCCCCGGTGGCGGTGGGCAACTCGGCGAGAGTGCGGGCGGAGCCCAGAACATCTCGCCCCCGACGGCAGTGTTCACTCTCTTGCTCGTCGTCGCCCTCGCCGTTGCCCTCTTCATGCTCGTGACAGGGACGGGTGACTCACCAGACGAAGGCGACGACGAAGCGGACGCGACACCCGACGAAGTCCCGAACGTCGCGGCCGTCGGGAGGGCCGCCGGTGCTGCTGCCGAGCGGATCGAATCCGGTGAGAGCGGCGTCGAAAACGAAGTGTTCCGCGCGTGGGCGGAGATGACCGACCACCTCAACGTACCCAACCGACAGTCTTCGACGCCGGCGGAGTTCGCCGCGGTCGCCGTCGAAGCGGGCATGGCGCGGGAGGACGTGACGCAACTGACGACGCTCTTCGAGGAAGTTCGGTACGGCGGGGCCGATGCGACGACGGCGCGCGAGCAACGTGCAATCGACGCGCTTCGTCGCATCGAATCGACCTATGCACCCACCGACGGGTCTGGACCAACGCGAGATTCGAGACACGAGAGAGATTCGAGACAGGAGGACGAACCGTGACGAAGAGACGGTCTCTCGCGCTTCTCGTCGGCGTCGTCGCCACTGTTGGGGGCCTCGCTATCGTCGCCGGCATCTCACTTGGTATCGAACTCACAGACGTGTTTCTCGGAGTGGTCGCCGCGCTGGCGACGATTCAAGGATTGCGGTACATCCAACGTCGGCGTGGGACACAAATCCGGACGACGACGACGGGCGACCCCGAAGTTCGCGTCGAAGTCCCCGTCCCCGGTACTGACTTCGACAGCGAACTCCTGGCGGCCACGACGCGTCAGGGCCGGTGGGGTGCTCGTGACCGACTCACCGACAGACTCGAACAGCGAGCGGTGCGCGCACTCGTCCTCCGTGACGGCCGAACCCCAGAGGGTGCATCGGCACTCGTCGACACGGGAGGGTGGACCGACGACGTGGTCGCTGCCCGATTCTTGGGAGCGGACGTCCCCGTTCCGTTCAGCTATCGACTTCGACTCCTCCTGTCGGGCCAGTCGCGGTTGGTCGCCCGAGTCGAACGGACGATTGCTGCGATAGAGGATATCGGGCGCGATTCGAGAAGAGAAACTGCCGGACGCGACATCGCGCGGTCCTCTGAAGGTGACGGCGATAGAATCGGAGCACGCCGATGACTCGCGGATTCGACACCGAGCGCTGGAGTGGCCTCGAAGGCCTCGTCCTCGTCGCCGCGGCGGCGGGTGTCCTCACGCGTGAACCCGCACCGCTCTTGCTCGCCGGACTCGGCGTCGTCCTCCTCGGATACGTCCGCATCGCTTCGATTCCAGCGGTCACGCTCGACGTCGAGCGTGAACTCTCCGACTCGACGCCCGACCCGGACGAGGAAGTCGAAGTCACGCTCAGCGTCACCAACGAAGGGACTCGGACGCTCTTCGACCTCCGAATCGTCGATGGCGTCCCGCCGGCCCTGGCCGTCGTGGATGGACCTGCTCGTCTCGGAACGGCACTCCGTCCCGGCGCGACTGCGACGGCAACGTACACCGTCACGGCGATTCGCGGCGAGCACACGTGGGACGAAACGGTCGTCGTCGCGCGCGACCCGAGCGGTGCCGTCGAACGCCGCGAGACGGTACTCGCGGAGACGACGATGCGCTGTGAACCCGAGTTGGCGGCGACGGCCGACCTTCCGCTTCGCGGCCTCACGTCGAAGTACGCGGGTCGCGTCGAAACCGACGTCCCGGGGTCGGGCTTGGAGTTCGCGTCCATCCGTGAGTACCGACACGGCGACCCGATTCGACGAATCGACTGGAACCGCCGCGCTCGAACGGGCGAACTCGCGACGGTCCAGTTCCGTGAGGAACGCGCCGCGGCAGTCGTCCTCGTCGTCGACACGCGGTCGGAAGCACACGTCGCCCCCGATGCAGACGCCGAGACAGCGGTCGAACGAAGTGTCGATGCGGCGAGCATCGCCTTCTCGGCGCTCCTCGACAGCGGTGACCGAGTCGGTGTGGCGGCGTTCGGCCCGAGAGAGTGTTGGCTCGCCCCGTCGTCGGGAGTCGACCACCGCGCCCGCGCCCGCCGACTCTTTGCGACCCATCCCGCATTCGCACCGACACCGCCCGACGAGGCGTTCTTCCCCTCTATCGCAGTCCGACGATTGCGCCGACGTCTCTCCAGTGACGCGCAGGTCATCTTCTGTACGCCGCTCACCGACGACTACGCCGTCTCCGTCGCCCGACGACTGGAAGCGTACGGACACGCGGTCACCGTCGTCTCGCCCGACCCGACGACGACGGGGACTGTCGGCGCTCGTCTCGCCCGCCTCGAACGCGACTTGCGTCTCCGCGACTTGCGACGTGCCGGTATCCGCGTCGTCGACTGGGGTGCAGAACCGCTCGCGGTGGCGCTCGCGCGGGCAGAATCGGGGTGGGTACAATGAGTCAATCAGGGTGGTCACGATGAGGTCCGGGTGGTCCCAGTGAGCGAAATCACCCGCCTGCCGACAAGGACTGGAACGGCAATTGCGCTCTCGGCCGCCGGACTCGCCACGCTTGCGCTCGCGTTCACGACGACGGTCGCGGCCCTCGCTGGTCTCGTCGGGACTGTCCTCCTCGCGGCTGGATTGACGCGTGGGTCTCGCCGGTTCCTCGACACAGCAGGGAGCGTGTTCTTCCTCGCACTCCTCGCTGCGGGTGTCTCCGGTTCGGGCCTCGAAGCACTCCTCCTCGGGGGTGTCGCGTCGATTCTCGCGTGGGACACCGCAGAGAACGCCCTCTCTGTGGGGGGACACCTCGGCCGAGAGACGGACACAACCCGCCTCGAAGTCGTCCATGCGGCGACGACGCTGCTCGTTCTCACCGTCGGCGTCGCTATCGTCTACGTACTCGGGTCGGTTGCGTCGGGCGGACAACCTGTTGCGGCCGTCGTGTTGCTCCTCGTCGGTGTCATCGCACTCGTGGCCGCCGTCAGACGCTGACCTCCCGACCGAGTTCCCACTCCCTCAGCGACGCGCTCAGTCTATCGTCGGCACCGTCACTCGGTCGAGAACCTCAGCAACCACGTCTGCCTTCTGCACGTCTTCGACGCGAGCGTCCGGCGTGAGGACGAGGCGATGTGCGAGGACGGACTGTGCGACGCGCTTCACGTCGTCGGGCGTGACGTACGCCCGTCCTTCGATGACGGCACGGGCACGCGAGGCTTCGAACAGCCGTTGCGTCCCACGGGGTGAGACGCCGACGCGGACGCGCCGGTCGGTCCGTGTCTCGCGGGTGAGTTCGGCCATGTAGCCCAACAGGTCGTCGTCGACGCGAACCTGCTCGGGCGCCCGGCGGATAGCGACCACGGACTCCCGGTCGAGGACGCGTTCGATGCTCGGGCTTTGTTCCTCACGGCCTGCGCGTCGGCGGAGGAGTTCGATTTCACCGTCGAGGTCAGGGTAACCGATAGCCGACTTCACGACGAAGCGGTCCACCTGTGCTTCTGGGAGCGTGAACGTCCCCTCCTGTTCGACGGGGTTCTGCGTGGCGATGACGAAGAACGGTTTCGGGAGTTGGTGCGTCTCGCCGTCGACGGTCACCTGTCCTTCCTCCATCGCTTCGAGGAGGGCCGCCTGCGTCTTCGGTGGTGCGCGGTTGATTTCGTCGGCGAGGACGACGTTCGCGAAGATGGGTCCGGGTGAGAACTCGAAGGACCGGTCGCGTTCGTCGTAGATGTTCGTCCCGGTCACGTCGGCCGGGAGGAGGTCCGGCGTAAACTGCACGCGCGAAAACGAGAGGCCGAGTGCGGTCGCCACACTCCGGGCGGTGAGGGTCTTTCCCGTCCCCGGAACGTCTTCGAGGAGGACGTGGCCACGGGCGAGGACGCCCGTGAGAACGGTTTCGAGGAACGACCGTTCGGCGATGACGGCCCCGGAGATGGCGTCGAGAACCTGCGAACACGTTTCGCTCGCCTGGTCGATGTCCATGCTACGTCCCCGTCTGCGCGGAACTTAGTCTCGGTGGTCGCCGCGGTTTCGTCGTGTGGTCACGGCACTCGAAGCTTCTCGAAATCGAAACGGATTAAACTATCCGCGAGATATGAAGCAATGGAAGCCGAGGTAGCCTAGCCCGGCCAAGGCGGTAGATTCGAAATCTACTGTCCATTCGGACACGTGAGTTCAAATCTCACCCTCGGCGCTCACATTCTCTCAAAACCCAGTCGTTGACCTGTAGTGTTGAGCTTCATTGCTTGAAGTCGATATTCCTCGACTGTGCTCACATTTATAAGCTAAGACGGGGCCAGAAGGCCGTAGTGGAGCACATAATTCGCACTGTAATAGTCAAACTTGACGTACCTGACGAGCGGTGCGACGACCTCCATCAGACCAAAAATCAGTTCCTCCACTGTGCAAACACTACCGCAGAGTGGGCATGGAGGTACCCAAACGACTACTGTGTGACCTCAAAACAGAAAGCCGAGAAAGCCCTCTACGAGCAACTTCGTAGTGAGACAGAGTTGACCGCGAACCTCGTACAGAAAGGGATTCGCCGTGCTATCGAGGCCAGCAAAAGTGGTGTCGCCCGACTCAAGAAAGGTGAGAACACAAGTCAACCACACTTCGACGCGTGGAGCGTCGTCTACGACAAGCGAAGTGCGACGTTCTACCGTGACCATGTTTCGCTCTCAACGGTGAATGGTCGCGTTGAGTGTAATTATGTTCTTCCTGACGACCCGGATGGGACTCCGATTGGCGAGTACCTGCTAAACGAGGACTTCGAGTTCCGTATGTCCACACTGCAGTACGACCAATCAACAGAATCGTTCTACCTCCACGCACGAATGCGTCGCCCCGTTCGTGAGCTACCTATGAAAACCTCCGATAGCAAGCACAGAACAGTCCTTGGTGTCGATGTAAATGTAGACGGCACACTTGCCGTAACCTCAACGGGTTCGTTCATCGGGAATGCCAACAAAATGAATCATCGTCGTCGTGAGTTTGAGACGACCCGCGGGTCGATGCAACGGACGGGGACGCGGTCTGCACACCTTTCGATTCAGTCGATGAAGTACCGTGAGCGTCGATGGATGAAAGACGAACTACATCGCGTGTCTTGCGAAATTGTTTCCGAAGCTCGTGGTCACGGTTGTACACACATTGCGTTTGAGAACCTGACAGATATTCGCACTCGGATGGCTGGTACAAAGAAATTTCACGCTTGGGCGTTCAGGCGATTGTTCGAGTACGTCGAATACAAGGCCGAGATGTTGGGGATTGCGGTTGAGCAGGTGGACCCAGCGTACACGAGCCAACGGTGTTCGAAGTGTGGGTTCACGCACAAATCGAACCGTCCGTCGAAGCACGCATTTGTGTGTCGGAAGTGCGGGTACCAATCGAACGCAGATTATAATGCGAGCAAGAACATCGCTCGTAAACTCATGAAGACACTCCATTCGGAGCAGAAGTCTCCGGGTGGAGGCGCACCCTGTCAGTGTGCGCTGACGTCAGGGACGTTGAATCTACATGGCGACTTCAGTGCCTACTCCCTCTGAGAGATAGATGCAAAGTCCACTGACAAGCTTACGTGCTCACGTTGGTTACTGACCCTCGGCGCTTTTCCTCTTCAGCCGGTTTATCACGGGAGCGCATCTGGTTCGTGTCTTGACAGGGATTTGGGCACTGTCAAAGTCCTTGACCAGCTTTTCTCAAAATGATGAGTGAGGATACACGTCTACTGATGGCTTGTGCGGAATTCTCGTTCAAGAGGCGAGATACAATTCCCCATGGGTTATCGTTTGTATCCTTGGCTGGGCGATAGTGGGAGCGATTATCTCCTTGTTAGACAACACCCTCTAATCCTGCTGGACTTGCACTAGCTTCTTGGGGCGTCCTTGTGGGTACAGTCGTCTCTGTGAGATGGGTTGTTGGGATAGATTGGGGGATTCTGAAGGCCAATCAAAGAATGGTGGCTGATTATTGGAGAGATTTTCATAGATTTCGTGATAATGCTCTCGGTGCGATTATTGGGGGTTCTCATCGGAGTTCTGTTACTCTACGGTGTGGTCGCAGGGATTGGAAATTACTTCCTCAGCCGATAAGCTGCCGGACTTTCGACTTCTTATTTGCTGAACTCACCCCCTCTATTCAGCACGCTATTCCTGTCTTGCTCTGATGGTCTTTCAGCAGCGCCATAATCTGACATCTCCAGTGCAAAGCTTTATGAACGAAACCGGGGACAGTACCCCGCAGTGACGTGTCCACTCCACTCTGTCGACGCCACTTACGACGTACCCTGCGAGTGCACACACGCACGTCGCCGAAAGAGTTGTCACATATTCTCCAGAAACGACGACTATGGACCCCACGCTCACGAAGAAACTCGACGCAGTCTTGGCCCTCTTGTTCCTCATTCTCGTCGCCGAAGCGTACCGGGCGGCGGGCGTACTGGGCCTCGTCCTCGCAATCGTGCTCGGCGGCGCAGTGCTCACGTTCTCGTCGTCGACAGCGAATCACTCTTCGGCCAGCGACTAACTCTCGCCGTCGAACGTCTCGAACGCCACTTGCTCGCCGTCGTCTCCTCCACGTAACCGCCGCCGTCGCTTGTCGTACGCGCCCGCAAGCACCGACTCGCGCGCACGCCTGCCGACCAGATACGCGTCCACGTCGCTCTCGTCGCGCGGGTCGGCACTGCGAATCCAGACGGCGACGCTCCCACGACTCGACAGGCCACTGGCCCACATCTCGGCGTCGTCGCGGGAACTGAAGACGTGTCGCGCGCCGCGCCGATTAACGAGTGTCCCCACTGCGCCGTTGGTCCGGCGGGCCGAGGGTTTGATATCGACGACGAAGGCGGCGTCTGTCACATTGACCTGTCGTGGCTCGGGAACCTTGTACGGCCCGGTGTCTGCATCGCTTCACATATCGATTTGTCCGTACGCGACGTATCTCCCACATGGCCCACGTCGTCGTCCACAGCGCCGTCAGTCTCGACGGCCGAATCGAAGGTTTCCCCGCGGACATCGGGACGTTCTACGAACTCGCCGCGACGTGGAACGCCGACGTTCACCTCGTCGGCAGTGAGACACTCCTCGCCGACGAAGAGGCACCACCCGCCGACGACCCAGCATCGCTCGCGCCGTTCGAGGTCCAAGACGAGGACTGTCCACTGCTCGTCGTCCCCGACAGTCGCGGCCAAATCCGCAACTGGCGTGGTCTCCTCGAAAGTCCGTTCTGGAGTCGCGGCATCGCGCTCGTCTCCGCGTCCACGCCCGACGAGTACCGCACGTACCTCGAACGAGTCGGTATCGAGGCTATCGAAGCGGGTGACGACCGAGTCGACCTCTCTGCCGCCTTGACTTCACTCGAATCGACGCACGGCATCGAGACAGTCCTCGTCGATAGCGGTGGGACACTCTCCGGCGTCCTCCTCCGTGCCGGCCTCGTGAACGAGGTGAGCGTCCTCGTCCACCCGCGACTCGTCGGTGGCGAGTCTGCACGGCCCTTCCTGCGTGGTCCTGAACCCGGCCCGACACTCGCCGAGGAGGGTGTCGAACTTCACCGAAAAGCGGTCGAGTTACTCGACGATGGCCTCGTCTGGCTCCGATACGACACCGAGTGACACGACTCGGTGCTGTCTGTCGGTTTCACTTTCACTCTACTAGGATTCGATACATGTCACCGCCAATCGTTAGTGGTGGTATGAGCGCGAACGCGGCAGACACGAACACGAGCGAAGACGGCGGGACGCGCCGAATAGACGTCACGACGGTTCGAACCGGTCGAGTCGCCGACTACGCGGAGTCGACACTCGGCGAGGACGCAATCGGGTTCGAGCGCCGAGGTGGGTGGACCTACCTCGTCGCCAAAGAAACGCGCTGAACGCGGTCGGTGGCGCGTCGCGAAGAAGACGCGTCGCCAGTTAGTCGTCCGCGGATGCGGGTTCTGGCGTCGTCTCGGTCGTTTCGAGGAGTCGGTCGAGTGCATCGACCATCGCCTGCACACTCGCTCGCGTGATGTCGGCGTCCGACGCGGCGACGGAGACGCTCCGGTCGCCGAGCGACATGGTCACTTCGACGGTCACGACGGCGTCGGTGCCGCCGGTGATGGCGTCGACGTGGTAATCGTCGAGTTGGGCGTCGGCGTCTGGGCCGAGTGCTTTTCTGACGGCTTTCACCGCAGCGTCGACCGGACCGGACCCGGTGCCGGATGCGACGCGTTCGTCGCCGTCGACCCGGAGCCTGACGCTGGCAGTCGGCGTGCCACCGCCGGATGCGGCCGTGAGGTCGAGGAGTTCGACCTGTCGGTCGCGTTCACGTCCCTGCACGTCTTCAGCGAACGCGAGTAGGTCGGCGTCGGTGACGCGTTTTCCGCGGTCGCCGAGTTCCTTGACTCGACTGACGACGGCGGCGACTTCCTCGTCGGTGGCGTCGACACCGTGTTCGTCGAGTGCCGCCTTCACGCCGGCGCGCCCGGCGTGTTTTCCGAGGACGAGTCGTCGTTCGCGCCCCACCGTCTCTGGCGGGTACGGTTCGTACATCGCGTCGTCTTTGAGCGTGCCGTCCGTGTGGATGCCGCTCTCGTGGGTGAACGCGTTCTGCCCGACGACGGCCTTGTTTGGCGGGAGTGCGACACCAGTCGCGTGGGCCACCTTCTGTGCCAGTGCGTAGAGCTCGTCGAGTTTGACGCTCTCGACGTCGTAGCAGTGGGCAAGCGCGATTGCAACTTCTTCGAGGGCGACGTTGCCGGCGCGTTCACCGATGCCGTTGACCGTCGTGTGGACGAGGTCCGCACCTGCGGCCAGACTGGCGTGGACGTTCGCCATCGCGAGTCCCAGGTCGTCGTGGGTGTGCGTCGACGTCGGCCCGTACTCAGCGAGACGCGAGACCACGTCGTACGTGTGCTCGGGACTGGTGTGACCGACCGTGTCGGCGAAACAGAATCGGTCGGCACCGGCGTCGTGAGACGTGCGTGCCAGTTCTTCGAGGAACCCGGGGGACGCCCGAGACCCGTCTTCGCCGATGACTTCGACCCAGAGGCCGTGGTCTTTGGCGTACGCGACGAGTTCGTCGGTCGTCTGGACGACGCCCTCGCGGGTCGTCCCGACCTTCGACTCGATGTGGCGTTCGCTCGCCGGAACCACGAGCGTGATGCCGCCCACGTCGCAGTCGAGCGCAAGGTCGATGTCGCCTTGCACGCCACGGGCGAAACTCGTCACCGTCGCGTCGAGGCCGAGTGACGTGACGCGCTTGATGGTCTCGCGCTCGCCGGGGCCGGTGCAGGCGCTTCCCGCCTCGATGTAATCGACCTGTGCTCGGTCGAGTGCGCGCGCGATGTCTGCCTTCTCGTCCGGCGTCAACGAGACACCGGGCGCTTGCTCGCCGTCGCGAAGCGTCGTATCTAACAGCTGTACCGAATCAGAAGTGCGTAGCTCGGGGGTCTTCCCGAATCGTTCGTTCACGGTAGAATCGTGTCCTTGTAGGTTAGAACCGTCGAATTTCACAGCCAGCCGTCTCGCGACGACTTACTCTATCCTCCGTCGGTGTGGTATCTTCCGACATAGTAATTGAACACATTTGTCGAAGAATGTATAAAAGAGATGGTTCCGACAGAAATTGGTGTCACGTCGGAGATGGCCGTCACGTCCCGTACTCCTGCACAACAGCAGTCGTGGACGCTACGTCTGGCAGTCGCGTGCGCAACTGTGTCTATCTCACTCCGCGAGTTCGACGAGGTCACCCGGTTCGACGTCTTCGGCCGCACCGGCGGGGAGTTCGATGATGGTGTCGGCCATTCCGAATCCGATGCCGGTCCACGCAGACAGGCGTTTCTTCTGCTTGACTTCGTCGCCGATGAGAAACAGCGCGTCGATGTCGAACGGAACGAACATCATGTGGAGACTGTGTCTGTCGGCGTCGTCGAATCGGAAGACGAGTGCGTAATCTTCGGGGACGGACCCGCGGAACATCAGTCCACGGGCCTTCGAGAGGAACGAATCGGCGGTTTCGACGTTCGAGGCGAGCGTCGTGTGGTCGCCGTTCTGTCGGTGTACGAGCCTCACTATCCTGCGTTATGACAGAGTAGATGATGAAACCATCGACGAATCGACATTCAGGGTTTCGGGAGGGTTCTCCTGACCCGACCGCAGACCGTCTGACAGTCGAGAGCAACGTTTACACACGCGCCGGTCTGACCCCGGTGCATGGAACAGACGCCGACAGGCACGCCCGTGGGTGTCGACGACCCCTACGACCACGCCGGCCGGTGTGACCACCTCACCAGCGACGGGCACTGCCGTCTCGCCCGCGAGTACGCCGATAGAGACCCGGCGTTCGCCCGCGAACGCGCACGAGTCGGTTACGAGTGCGTCGCCGCAGACGAGGACTGCGACTTCCGCGACTGCCCGCACTACGCTTCGACCACCAGCGGCCGCGAGTGCACTCGCTGTGGCCTCGAAGAGGTCCGTATGGCACACGACTCGACGGCACGCCCCCTACTCGAAGAACATCACCTCTCGTACGGGAGTCGCACCGGCGACAAGCCCTCTCACGAGATTACCGTCGCACTGTGCCGATGGTGTCACACGAAAGTCCACAAGTCGTTCGCCCGCACCGACGACGACGCTTCGCCCGACCCGGAAGCCATCGCTGCACGTGAAGCGCGGCGGACGAAAGAGCTAGAAGAGATGGGCTTTCAGTCGGCACGAGACCGGTTCGGCGACGGATAGCGTCTTCCCCGAACGCCACCCGGGGTTTTCCCGGTCGATATGCCAATATGATGCACGGATACGCGCATCTCGACCACTCTTCGAACCACTTTTAGGCACGGTAGTCCAATCCCGCTCATGACCCGCATCGTCGTCATCGACAACCACGGGCAGTTTACCCACCTCGAACGGCGCGCACTCCGTGACCTCGGCGTCGACACCGAACTCGTCGACAACGACACGGACCCCGCAGACATCGACGCGGACGGTATCGTCCTCTCCGGTGGTCCCGACATGGACCGAATCGGCCGCTGTGCCGACTACCTCGAACTCGACGTTCCGGTCCTCGGCATTTGTCTCGGCATGCAGATTCTCGCCGAGGAACTCGGTGGCCGCGTCGGGTCCGGCGACTACGGTGGCTACGCGGACGTGGACGTGGAGATTCTCGACGAAGACGACCCACTAATCGGTTCGCTCGCCCCCGAGACGCGCGTCTGGGCGAGTCACGCCGACGAAGTGAAGGAAGTCCCAGAGGGCTTCACCCACACCGCCACGAGCGACGTGTGTACCATCGAGGCGATGAGCGACACCGAACGTGACCTCTACGGCGTCCAGTGGCACCCCGAGGTGGCCCACACCGACGAGGGTGAGGAAGTCTTCGAGAACTTCATCGCCATCTGCGAAGCGTAACTCCGCCCACTCGCGAACGAGACGTTCGGCCGGTCGAGGCCAAACTCGTGGCCCCGAACGCCCATCTCCTCTCTCATATCCTTTTTCGGTCGAAATAATACGAGAGATTTACCCCACTCCACTCTGTCTGTTCCGAAAATGACCTCCACGCAGAGCGACCTCGCTGGGTTGTCGCGGTTCATCTTCCGCGCGCCCAACTGGTACACGAGTCTGGGGTTCGCCTTGCTCGTCGCCGCGATGGCCGGAATCGCGGCGTTCGACTCCGGTGACCTCGAAAGCTCGTGGCGGGGTATCTTCTTCCTCGGCAGGGACGCCTGGGAAGGCATCTTCTTCATCGGTATCCCCACTGTCGTCGCGGCGTTCGGGACGACCGGCGTCGACCGATTCGTCGGCGGGAAACTGACGCACAATCGCTCGTCACTCCTCGCACTGGCGGGCGAAGTCATCATCGTGACGTTCGTCACCGTCGCCGCCATCGTCTCGGTGTTCACCGGACTCGGCCAGCGGTTCGTCTTCGACGCGCTCGTGGTCTCCCTCGCGTCGGTCTTCGCGTTCCGCCTGCTCATCATCATGGCCGTCTCCCGGTCGTCGTTGCTGATTGCGGCGGTTCCAGCGAGCATCCAGACGCTCACGGCCGCGGCGTTACTGTTCGTCTACAGCGGGACGCTCCGATTCTTCGAGGTGGGTGGTCCCATCCTCGACGCGTACCTGTTGCCCTACCTCGCCCGCCCCGACAGAGCGCCGCCCGAACTCTCGGCAATCGCGCTCACTCACTTCCAACTGTTGGCGATTACCTGCGTCATCTACTCGCTGGGCGTCTACGCCTTCCTCCGCATCGTCGACCGACCGTGGCGTCGGAGCCTCGGCGTGTCGGTCCTCGACTTCATCCGCGGGTTCATCGGCCACGTCGCCGAGGGGACTCGCGAACTGGAGGACTTCTTCGAGCAACTCGGCCAAGAGGCAATCGTCCCCGTGACCGTCCTCTCGTTCCGCCGAGACGACGGCACCGAGAAAGCCCGATTCGTCCTGCCGATGATTCACCCCGGCCCGATGGGCGAAATCGGCGGCGGCAACTTCCCCGAACGGGTCGCCCGACGTGCCGAAGGCCTCGCGTTCCCGCCGCACGCAACCGCCGGCCACGACTTCAACCTCGTGACCGAGCGCGAAGTCGACGTCGTCCTCGACGCCGCCGACGCCGCCTACGAGGACATCGAGTACACGGGCGAAGCAACCGAGAGCGTCCGTGTCGAATCCGGCGATGCCAAGATGCTCGGCCAAAGCTTCGGCGACGATGCCGTACTCGTCTCCACGTACGCACCTATGTTCGCGGACGACGTGGAGTACGCCGTCGGCCTCTCGGCCGCCGCCGAGGCGAGAACGACGGGCCTCGAAAACGTCCTCCTCGTGGACGCTCACAACTGTAACAACGGACTGCAAGGCCCGGACCTCGGCCACGTCACCCCCGGTAGCAAACGCTCGTTCGACATGATATCGGCCGCGGGTCTCGCGGGCGAGCACCTCGGCGCGTCGTCTCGCGGAGCACTCACACTCGGGACTGCGTGGGAACAGACCGAGTGGGTGCCGCGAGAGGGTATCGGCCCGCTGGGAATCCGCGTGGCGGTGACCGAGGTAAACGGTCAGGTGACCGCGTACGTCCTCATCGACGGGAACAACATGGAACCCGGCCTGCGCGACTACATCGTCGACGACCTGACGAACGGCCCGAATGCGCTGGCGGACGTCGCGGAAGTGATGACGACGGACACGCACATCGTCAACACCGTCGAAGCCGAGAATCAGGTCGGGGCGGCCATCGACCACGACGAACTGCTCGCGACGATTACGGACCTCGTCGAGACGGCAGTTGCAGACCAAGAACCCGTCACTGCGGGGATGGCCACCCAGCGTGCCGAAGTGACCATCTTCGGCAACGACCGGACCGAGACGCTCGCGAGTCACGCGAACGCCGTCGTCTCGATGGGTGGGGCGCTGGCACTGGCGGTTATCCTCGCGTCGATGGCGGTCAGTTTACTCGTGTTCTTCCTCGCGTAAGGCGCCTTGCCCACCCTGCGTCTCCCGCTTTCTCCGACACCGTCGCCACTCACCGAGTGAACTCGGACGACGAGAAAACGCCCCGCCGCACTTACTTCAGCGAGAGCGTTCGCGTCTCGATGGCACCACAACTCGGACAGATGTGTCGATAGAGGACGGTCGAACCGGTTGTCTTTGCCGACCACCCACCGTCTGTATCGACGTGTCCGCACTTCGAACAGACTCGCTCGACGTCGGTGTAGCGTTCTCGCAGTCGGTCCAACGCAGTCGTCCCTCTCGGGGTACGTCTTATTGACATGAGGTAACATACACCATATATCGTGATAATTGTACCGGGCGATTGTACAGTTTGGCCCCGTGCTGGTTTCGGTTTCCGTAGTGGCGTGCCGAAACGATATGATGATTGCACAGTTTGGTGGCAACGCGTCACGCAGAGAGACGACTGGCCACCTGCCGTGGCGTCGGTGACGACCAATGCACCGCTCACGGTGTGAAGCGAGTGCGGGGGGTTCCCGCGAAAACAACCCTACTCGTCGTCAGCGGCCGCGAACAGTTCGTCCACGGCTTCCTGTGCCGTTCGGGCCGCCTCGTCGGCGACCGCCTCGGCGTTTTCGGCGTCGTCGGGCGCGTTGATGTACACGTCCACGTCGAGTACGCCGTCTTCGAACGTCACAGTGACGTCGAAGTCAGTGACGCGCGACTGCTTGAACCGGGCGAAGATGAGGCCCTCGGCCGCTTCCGCGGCGGTCTGGACCACTTCTTCGTCCGTCGGCTCTGGCATTTATGCGCCGCCGGGGCCCATCGGGCCGGCACCGCCGCCTTGGAGCATCTGCTGGAGTTCTTCCTGCAGACTCTCGAACTTCTCTTGGACACGCGACTCCTGCTTCGTCAGCTGCTCGACGCGGACTTCGAGGCTCTCGACCTTCTCTTCGAGGTCTTCCTGCGCCGCTTCGTAGTCCGTCTCGATGAGGAGTTCTCCGACTTCGCGGTACATCGTGGAGTCAGCGTCGACGTCCTCGAGCGTCTCGAGGGCCGTCTTGGCTTCGTTGAGCGCCGTCTCGGAAGACTGCTTCTGCTCGGAGACGTTCTGCGCGGTCTCCTGAAGGTTCTGCAGTTCTTCGAGCTTCTCTTGGGCTTCCGGCGGCAGACTTCCCTGCATACCCGAACGGACGGGACGCCGGCCCTAAAACACCCGCGGTCTCCTACGCAGATTGTGAACGACTCTCGCTCGCCGCTGCGACGGCCTCTGCGGTCTCGACGAGGCGAATCCACGTGTTCACGCCGGCGCGGAGTGCCACGACGTCTCCGGCGTCGACGGTGACGACGACAGTCCGCCCCTCGCGGTGGACACGCGCGCTCGACCGGGCGTCGTCTATCTCGCCGACTTCGACGGCGACGCTCCGCTCGACGACGTGTGCGCGCCGCTCGTCGGGGTAGTCGAACTCGAGAGAAGCGCTGTGCGCTGAGCGCACGTTACTCGACGTTGACTTCTTTCACGTTGGGGGACCGCTCCTTCAGCAGGACGCGGTGCCCACAGTACGGGCAACGAACGCCACCGAACTCGTCCAGTTCGACGTCGCGCTTGCACCGGGAACACTTGTAGCTCATTGTAAGATGTGAGGAATCGAGGCTAACTCGAGGTTATTCGGAATCGCCAGTCAGTGCAGCGCGGATGGAACGACGAACCTGCTTACCTGCCGGGGTCTGGGGACGGTAGGTACCGCCGGTGAAGACTTCGCCAGTCTTCTCGTTCTTCCAGATTCCGGTTCCGACGCGGGTGACGTCGTCGCCGTCGACTTTCGCATTGCGCATCTCTGCTTCGATTTCCTTGACGCGGCGGCGGGCGACACGGCCGTACCGTGCACCGAAGCGCCCGGCACTTCCAACAGATCGTGCCTTCTTGTCGGCCATAGTACCGCGAACTACCTCGGCAGTATGGATAAACCCTACGAGTCGTCTCGGCCAGACGGAACCCTAGACACGGCTTTGTCGCTACTTCGCGTAGTGAGTAGCATGACAAAACACCTCGTTGTCGGGGCGGGTCCAGTCGGACTGGCAGTCGCAGAACACCTCCGTGAACGCGACGAGGACGTCGTCGTCGTCACACGACACGTGAAACACACGCTCCCCGAGGGCGTCGAACACCGCAGAGTCGACGTCTCAGACCCGACCGTTGCGGCCGAAGCGTTCGCCGACGCGGACGTGGTCTACCAGTGCGCGCAACCTCCCTACGACTCGTGGCCGGAACTGTTCCCCGACCTGACTCGTGGCATCGTCGAAGGTGTGGAGGCCGCCGACGCACGGTTGGTCGTCGCGGAGAACCTCTACATGTACGGCGAGGTAGACGCCCGACTCACCGAAGACCTGCCGTACGCGGCCACAGGCCCGAAGGGACGAACGCGCGCGGCGTGCGCCCGGATGGTCCTCGACGCCCACGACGAGGGGCGAATCGAGGCGACCATCGGCCGGGCGAGCGACTTCTTCGGCCCGCGAGTCCGCGAGTCTGCCGTCGGCGAACAGGTGTTCGGTGCCGCCGTCGCTGGCAAGCGTGCGATGGTCTTCGGGACCCCGAAATACCCCCACACGTACACCTACGTCCCGGACTTCGCACGTGCGCTGGTCCTCCTCGGCGAGCGTGACGAAGCACTCGGCGAGGCGTGGCACGTGCCGAACCCGGAGACTGTTTCGACCCGCCGCTTCGTCGACTTCGTCTACGACGCCGCGGGGGCCGACCCGGGATTCCCACACATCGTCGCCGCCTCGGGACTCGTGTTGACGCTCGGTAGTTACGTGAGTTCGCCGCTGAAGGAACTCAGCGAACAGCGGTACTCGTTCGAAGCGCCGTTCATCGTTGACGACTCGAAGTTCAGAGACGCGTTCGGCGATGCGGTGACGGCGACGCCACTCGAAACGGCTATCGAAGAGACGGTCGAGTGGTACCGCGAACAAGGGGTCGCGGCCGAACCGATTCGCCTCGGTACCGACTCGGACCAGTCTCCCGAAGCGACACAGCAGTAAGTGAGTTCACGGAAACGCTATCGAAAAGCACCCAGTAACTGACGGTCGGACGAAACTGCGCTGTCGACACATCGTGGCTACGGCTGAGTGTCTGTGGGCGTCGAAACGTCGCCGAACTCGTAGAGCGGGAACAACACGTGGAACGTCACGATGTCGAGGTCGTGTACATCGGGTGCGTCTCGGAGGTTGGCGTGAATCTCCGACTCGAACAACGCGTCGCGAGACGCTTCGGAGTCGAAGACGTAGATTCCCCCATTCCGTCCACGCTGCTCGTCGTGAACGTAGAACTTCTGCAGGAGTCCACCCATGTCGCGGAACTGCCGGGTCCGCGCTCGAAATCGGGCCTCGACCTCCTCGAGACGCAGTTCCGACTCGAACGTGATGAACACGATTTCCATCAGGCTTCTGGCCGCACGTTCGGATTAAGGTGGAACACGTTTTCTGGGTCCCATTCAGTTTTCACCGTCACGAGACGCTCGTACGTGTCCGCCCCGAAAGCGTCGCGGACGCCCGTCTCGTCCTCGTCGAGACTGGTGGCGTTGAGGTACACACCACCGGTCGCGTGCGGCGCGAGGTCCTCGAACAGTCCCCGTGCCCATCCGGTGTGGGTCCCGTCCTCGTCGGCTTCGCGCCAGCGGGCTTGGATGACCACGAACCACTCTGCGTCGCGGTGCTGGTACGGAGTGGAGTCGGCCGGGCGGCGGGCAATCTCACGGCCGAGCGCCATCATCCCGATGGCCGTCTCGGGCGAGGCGATGTCGGTGGCACGGTCGCAGATGGCGCGGATTGCTTCCGGACTCATCTCCGCGAGGTAGTGTGTCTTCCAGTAGTTGCGCGCGCCGAGGCCAGCGGCCGCGTCGAACATCGTTTGGAACACCGCGTACGGCTTCGGTCCGACGGCGTCGGCAATCGGGGAACCGATCGCACGAATCGGTGCGAGCGCCTCTTCGCCCGCGGACACGTCACCGCCGTACATCACCGTCACGATGAGTACTGACTGGCCGTGAACCTCCTCGGGGAGGAACGGAGCGGGTGGTGCCTTCCGAAGCGTCATGACACACCCGATTTCGTCCGGGCCCTCCCGAATGGCGCCGGTAACCGCAGCCATCACTTCGGGGGCGTCCGCGAAGTCGTAGACGATGGGGCCCGCCAGGACAGTAGGCTCGAGTTCGTGAAGACCGAACTCGAACGCCGTCACGACGCCGAAGTTCCCACCGCCGCCGCGGAGTGCCCAGAACAGGTCGGAGTTCTCGCTCTCGCTCGCGGTGACGAACTCCCCGTCGGCGGTCACCAACTCGACCGACCGGAGGTTGTCGACGGTCAGCCCAAGTGAGCGTGACAGGTACCCGAACCCGCCGCCCAGCGTCAGACCGCCGATTCCGACCAGAGAAATGAAGCCGCCCGGGAGGACGAGCCCGTGCGCCTGTGTCTCGACGTCCACGTCGTGGAGGAGTGCACCGGGTTCGACCCACGCCCGTTTTCCGTCGGGGTTCACACGGACCGATTTCATCGCCGAGCAGTCAATCATCAGTCCGCCGTCTGTGACAGCGTGCCCAGCCACGTGGTGTCCCCCGCCGCGGATGGATATCTCGAGGCTCTGTTCACGGGCGAATCGGACCGCGGCCATCACGTCGGCGGCCCCGAGTGGTCGAACGACGACTGCTGGACGCCTGTCGATTGCTGCGTTCCAGATCGACCGTCTCTCGTCGTATTCCTCGTCAGTCTGGAGCAGGACATCACCTCTGAGTCTGTCTCTAAGTGCGTCGATTTCGTCGTTAGCCAGCGGTCGGTCTGCTGTCAAGGCCATTATCTCACCGCAGAACGGTGATCTGTGGCACCCTCGGTCCGTCGCCGTTCCATCTTCGCTCGAAGAGCCTCGGCCTCCTGGCGCAATGCATCACGGTGTTCGTCCCAAGTGGCGTACTTCGGAACGGGTGTCATCCCAACGGGGACCGTGTTCTTAGTCTGTCTGATTACTGTTGCCATACTTGTTTCCTCACTTACTAATGGCGCCCATGGTTCTTGACGATGCTGCGTGATATCATTGCACATGCTGAAATCCGCTCTTTCCTCGATACAGTTTCGTCCTCGATGCGTGACATCCTCCGGGAGTTGAAATCGAAATTACCGCACTCTGAGGCTAGATACGCACGCTCGTGCTCCCCGTCGACGACGGGAGTCTGCAGCGGAGGTGTTAGCTCGCGACGAACACAGTTGGGTTGAACGGGGTTGCCTCGCTTCTGTACGCGTCGTAGAGCGACTGCGCGTGCGCTCGCGCTTCGGCCGTGCTGGTATCGATGACGGCCCGGGAGAGTTCCGTCTCTTGGTCGCGACAGCACATTCCGACACGCTCGTCGAATATCCAGAACCCATCCGGAAGGTCGTCGTAGACCAGAAGAACGAGATTCCCGCTCTTCAGCGCCTCGTCCGCGAGTTCGGGAGCGAAGCCGACCATGTCCGTCATTACTTCTCTCGGAAAGACGAGTTCGACCTCCATGCCGTCGACAGCACGCTCAAACACCATCTCGACGTTCTCCGGCTTGTGGAGAACAGTTCCCACCTCTCGGAGCGACTCGGACGTCTCGATGAGTTCGGCGTAGCGGCTGTTCGGACAGTAGGGGTTGCGCTCGTCTTGCAGTGTGATCGTCGACCCGGAGAACATGTCGATGGTGAACCCGAGACCGGCGGGGAACCACTGCCAGATGTCACGGATCGAGTGCTCTGTCTCGAATCGTTCTACGAGGTCGAAGAACCCAGTGGCGATGAACTCACCGAGCGGTGTCAGTTCGTATCGGTGACCGTCACGCGATATCCAGGTTCGCTTGTCGAACTCGTTGAGGAGACGTCCGACCGTGGCGTTCGATGCGCCGATCGCTTCCCGTAGGTCCTCGCGACTCTGGGGGCCGGCCGCCAGTGCACCGAGCGCGTTCACACGGTGTGCTGAACGAGCCAGAAATTCGATGTCTTCGACCGGTGTTATCATGCTACTTAGACGCTTGCTACGGTATTACCAATTCCGGCGGGAATTTCCCCGTCTGGCGGGAACCCGCTTCGAACGCGACTCCTCTCGGCCGTCGAGACTCTCACAGAACCCTCCTCGTCGCTCACCCAGTGGGCACGAGGTCACTCGTCCTGTAAGCCGTCTTCCCGCAGTGCGTCGTTCAGGTCGTCGCGGACGCGTTCGCCCGTCTCGCGGTTCATCGCCGTCGTGACGATGCGGTTTTCTTGGACGCTCGACCCATCGCGTAAGAGGAGTCTGACGTTTCCATTGGTATCGGCCCGCGTGACTTTGGCGCGGAGACCGGTCCGCGACCCGGTTCCACTGGCGTCGATAGGGCCGGGAATGACCTTCTTGACGTGCGGGTGGCCGGCGACGACGCCAATCGCCCGTCTGCCCTTTCGCCCGCCGATGAGTGTCGTGTGACTGCCACCGAGTTTCTCCGCGGGTGGGATGTCGACGACTTCCAGCGCTCGTTCCCCTCGCCGGTCGAGGACGGCCTGTACCGGATCCGTTTCAGTGACGCGGTAGAACTCGTAGTGGAGTTGGGCGCGCGTCTCGCGCAGGGGGGCACGCTCGCCTGCGGCGTAGACCGTCTCGGGGCGTTTGCGTCGAATCTCGTCGGCGACGAGGCCCGCGAAGTTCCGCAGTTGGACGACTCTGGTGTCGTCGTCCGTCTCGGGGATGGTCGTGACCGTCGTCTCGCCGACGATGTCGTCTTCGTCGAGGAACGTGAGCGTCGCGCGGTCGGTGTCGAAGACGGCGACGACGGCGTCGCAGTTGGCGGTGTTGCAGGTGAGACAGTAGTCTCCCGGTTTGGCTAACGGATTCCCACACCGCCGGCAATGCATACCGTCGGTTCGGGTGTGCGCGTACAAAAGGTCGTTTATATTGGAAGTGGCTCTTCACGCCCGTCCCCGCGAGGCGACTCTGAACGGGTTCCCGGACTGTCTCTCGTGGCGAAAACTATTGGTGCCGTGTCCGTGACACCGAGGTATGCGTCGTCGCGCCCTTCTGGCGTCTCTGTCTCCGCTCGCACTCGCTGGTCTCGTCGGGGTGTTCGCCCTCGCACTCGACCCAGAGACGACCATTCGTCTCGCAACCCAACTCGGGCAGTCAGCGCTCGACACTGGCCGTGCCATCGCATCGTATCTCCGCCGGGCCGCACCCATCTCGACGGTGCTGTTCGCCGTTTTCGCGTGGCTTGCCGCGGGAACGTTCCGCGCGTTCTTCGCCCACCGTGACCCCGCGGACACCCGCACGACAGCGGAACTCGTCTTCGCACTCGTCGCGTCCGCTGGTATTCCACTCGTGGCCGTGTTCGCCCGCGACAGACCCGTGGTCGTCGTCGGGACGGGTGTCGTCTTCCTCGCGGCGGCAGGTGCAATCTTCGCCGGGCGCTCGAACACCGAAGGCGTCGTCACGGGGTCACTGTACGCGATGGCACCCATCGCCCTCGGCGCGGGTGTCGCCTACGCCGTCGTCGGCCCATCTGTCGCGCGCACCTCGACGCTCGCACTCCCGCTTGCCGTCGGATACGCACTCGGCGTGGCGAGTGCCCGGGGCCGGTATCGCCTCGGGGCGGCCGTCTCGACGCTCGCGTTCGCAGTCCCCGTGTGGTCGTACTTCCCGCCGGCGGCCGAAGCCTCGGGATTCCAACTCTGGACCGTTGCACTCGCTATCGGATTCGCACTCGTGGCGACACTGCTGTCGCTCCCGTTCGCGGCAATCGGGTACGCGACGACGCGGGCGACAGCGGCGTCGCAGTCCACTGATTGAACAGCTAAAAAGGGATTCTACGGGTCTGCACCCCTATTCAGAGGTCCAGCGGACCGGCCTTCAGATACTCGCGCATCACGGCCGTCGCGTACGACCCGTGCGGGAGTGCGAAGTCGACGGCGAACTCGTCGTCGTCGTCGATGGTGAGGTCGGTTCGGACGAGAATCGCTCGCCGGGTGCCGGTCGAACGGAAGTTTCCGGGCAGGTCGAAGTCGCTCGGTTCGAGGTCCAACTCGTCGAGGACTTCCCGCTCGATTTCGCCCTGTTCGCCGTCGGCGAGTACCGTCTCGGTGCCGACGAGTGGCGCGGTGACGAAGGCACGTCCGCGTTCGATGTGGCGGGCCATCACGTCGACGCGACGGCCAGTCGCCGACTGGAGGCGACTCACGTCGGGCAGTTCGAGGCCGTCGGGTGCGTCTCTGTCGGCGAAGCAAACCACGTCGCCCTCGACGGGTTCGTCGAAGGGGAGGCCGCGAGCGAGTCGCTCCGAGAGGATTCGGTTGAAAGCGTACGATTGGGCGGCGTTGACGAAGAGTCGCTGGAGGTTCGACGGGACGGATTCGAGCGCGTTGCGCCAGTCCGCTTCGGTCTCTGCACCGTCTTCGGCGAGGCGGTGGAGCATGCCGCGTTCGTAGCCGAGGTAGCCCGGAATCGCGTCGAGTGCGCGATGCCAGTCGGGGTCGTCGGATTCGGCCTCCTCGTCGACGATAGCGCGTCCTTTTTGGGTCTCTTCGGGTTCGTCTTCGGTCGGGCCACCGCAGTACGCGAGGACGGCCTCGCGCCACTCACCGCGGAGGACGTGGAGGCCGATTGTGTGGGTGACGGGCCGGATACTTCCGAAGCGCTGGTGGCCGAAGAAGTTTGGCACCCCCACCATGTCGTCTCGGCCGCCGAAGTCGCGGAGGGCCTCGGTGATGGCCGCCGCGTTCTCTGGGCGTTCCGGGTCGCGGACGCGGATGCGGAATCCGTTGCCCGCGAGGTCACCGAAGTCGAGTGTTCGTCCGAGTCGACCGACGACTTCGATATCGGCGTTCGGAACCTCGGGGACGGACTCTGCCTCGCCGCCGTGGACGGTGAACAACTGGGTCGTCACGGCGTGTTTGTCCTTCGTCCCGGCCCACGAGACGCGTTCTCTGCTCACGCCGAGTTCGTCGGAGAGTCGTCCGGCGAAGTCGTTGGTGTCCCACCCGCGGAGCGTCACGCGGAGGACGAGGTTGGGGAAGTCGCCCGTGTGGGCGTCCGCTGGGCGAATGTTGAGTGAGTCGAGTTCGAGTTCGCGGACGCGGAAGTCCTCGGGGGCGACTCGAAGGGTGCCGCCGATACCGTCCGCGTCGCTCACGTAGTAGTCGATGCCGACTGCCTGTTCGAGGGGGTGTGCCTCGCGCATCAGTACAGCGAGAGGTCGCCCGTCACGCGGTCGATTTCCTCGTCGTCACCGGGGCCGACGGCGAGTGCCGTCACCGTACCGGGGTCGAGTTGGGTGTGTCCCGCGTCGCGGATGATGGCGGTGGGAAGGCCCGCACGTTCTGCCTTGTCGGCGAGTTCGAACAGCGCCGACTCGCCGTTCGCCTTGAGGACGACTTTCTTCTGTCCTTCGCCCTTCCAGCGCTTCCGTGTCTGTGTGTCCGTGTCCTCGTACGCGGATAGCGAGGCGTGGGCGACCTGCGCGGCGAGTTTCCCTCGGCCCATGCCGAGGTCTGCTCGGGCGACGATGGCCTGTTTCATGGCGTGTTCTCCCCGCCGACGCGGTAAATGTCCTCCCATCGTGGGCGTCGACTCTCCGAGAATCACAAGAAACTTAATTGACATCTCCGTCGTTCGACCGATGGCTGGTCCCCGAACGCCCCTCCTCGAGCCCCGCGAATACTTCGATTCGAAGACGCCACCGTTCGATTTCGGCCGCGTCCTCGCCGTCGTTGCACTCCTGAGTATCGTCCTCACTGCCGGCGTCGGCGGTATCTTCTGGACGTTCACCCAGCAACTCGACCAACAGGTCTCGGTTGACAATCCCGACCACGTTCCAGCGTGGTCCTGCGAGCAGTACGAAGACGGCGGTGCGTTCGACGACATGTCCCCGCCCGACGGGTGTGACTCATCTGTCCCCGAGACGATAGACAGGCGCCTCGGCGACCTCGTCTGGCAGGAACTCTCGTGGGTACCGTGGGCCATGCTGCTCTTCGTTCCTCTCGGCTGGGTGTTCCAAGGTGCTGTCCTCCACATCGGGTCGTCACTCGTCGGCGGGTCGGGTCGCTTCACCGACACGCTCGTCGTCGCCGGGTGGGGGTTGATTCCCAGCACACTTCGTCTGTTGGTGGTCGGGTCGTTCCTCGTCTACCACCTCAGTCGCGTGACCCTGCCTGCGAACCCGAACGGAGCGGTCAGCGCCATACAGGCGTCTCTCTCGGGGCTTGGCCTACTGACGGGTGCCGTGACACTCGTCGTCGTCGCGTGGGCGACGTACGTCCGAACCTACGGCCTCGCCCGCGGACGCGACGTCGACGTCGGTGACGCCGCACTCGTCACTGTCGGGTTGAGCGTCGCCGGTCTCTTCTTCGAACTGCTGTAGTTTGGTCTCGAATTCGTGTCGGGTTGGGTGCGAGGTTCTCTGGCTACAAGTCGTCACACACCTCGGGCGAGAAGGTGGATTTACGTTACCTCCTCGCGCTCATTCCGACAATGATACTCTCGGACGCAGACATCCTCGCTCGCCTCGAACGAGGCGACCTCGTAGTGGACCCAATCGACGACATCGACATGCAGGTCCAACCGGCGAGTGTGGACCTTCGACTGGGCACGGACTTTCTGGAGTTCCAGCGCACGAACATCTCGTGTATCCACCCGACTCGTGAAGACGAAGTGTCGAAATACGTCACCGAGACGCACGTCCCCGAGGGTGAGGACTTCATCCTCCATCCGGGTGACTTCGTCCTCGGGACGACCAAAGAACGCGTGGAGATTCCCGCCGACCTGCTGGCGACGGTCGAAGGCCGGTCGTCCCTCGGCCGACTCGCCGTCGTCATCCACGCGACGGCCGGTATCGTCGACCCAGGATACGAGGGACAGATTACGCTCGAACTCTCGAACCTCGGGACCGCACCCGTCGCGCTCACGCCCGGCATGCGCATCTCTCAACTCATCTTCACGGAGATGAAGTCGCCCGCAGACCGTCCCTACGGCGCAGAACGCGGGTCGAAGTATCAGGGACAGCGCGGTCCACAGGCCTCGCGCATCGGTTCTGACCCCGAGTTTTCCGCCTCCGACGACACATGAGATTCATCGAAGAAATCGTCGTCGACGCGTTTCTTCCCACGTTCCGCGCGTTGCTCGCAGAAGACCTCCGCTCTCGTGGCTTTACACAGGCCGAGGTGGCCGACGCACTCGGCATCAGTCAGAGCGCCGTCTCGAAGTACGCCCATGGCGAAGTCAGCATGAACGAGCGAATCGCCGACGACGAACGCGTTCACGACTTAGTCGCCCGCGTCGGCGAAGGCCTCGCGACCGGCGACATGACGCCGGTGCAGGCACTCGTGGAGTCGGAAGTCCTCATCCGCCAACTCGAAGAAGGCGACCTCCTCTCGGACCTCCACGAGGAGGCGATGCCGGAACTCTCCTCGTACGACGGGTTCCACAGCATCCACGACCCGGAGGGCCACCTCCGGACGGTCGAACAGGTTCGGTCGTCGGTTCGCCGAGGCCTTCGGATGCTCACGAACACCTCTGGATTCGCCGGTCTCATTCCCAACGTCGGGTCGAACCTCGTCGAAGCGCTCCCCGGTGCCGACAACATCGACGACGTTGCCGGCGTCCCCGGCCGAATCTTCGACGTGAAGGGGCAAGCGACGGTCCCCGGCGAACCGGAGTTCGGCGTGAGCGAACACGTCGCCAGCGTGTTGCTGTCGGCCCGCGCCGCCGGTGTGGACGTGAACGCGGCCCTGAACGTCGTCTACGACGCCGGTGTCATCAGTGACCTCGAAGCGGCGGGGTACGAGTGCATCGAGTTCGACCCGGACGCGCCGACGGACCCGGTCCGCGCGACGCTCGAAGGCCGCGACGTGCCGGAGACGTTCGTCGTCTACCAGTCGGGTGGGTACGGCATCGAACCAATCACGTACATCCTCGGTCCCGACGCGCCGACTGTCGCCGACGTGGTTCGCGTCTTACTCTGATGCCTTCAGACTCGTCGGCCTCTGCACAACACTCGTCGACTCCGTCACCGTCGGCAGTCGCGCAATCCTTCTACACGCGGTGGGCGACGCTCTACGATGCCATCGCCCGTCGGACACCCGGCGTCGGGAGCGTCCGAACCGACGCAGCAGACGCGCTCGGACTCGACACAGGAGACACCGTGGTCGAGATGGGGTGCGGGACGGGTGCGAACCTGCCGTACCTCGCAGACCGCGTCGGACCCGAGGGCACTGTCGTCGGTGTCGACTTCGCTCCGGGCGTACTCGACGTCGCTCGCGACCGGATGGCCGCGTATCCGAACGTCCACCTCGTCCGCGCAGACGCGACACGTCCACCAATCACCGACGTAGACGCCGTCCTCGCGACGTTCGTCTCCGGGATGTTCGCCGACCCTGCCGACGTCGTCTCGTCGTGGGCGGACCTCGTCGGTCCCGGTGGGCGTCTCTGTCTCGTCGACCTCGCGCGGACGACAGACCCAACGTGGCGACCACTCAATCCTGTCTTCCGAGCGCTCGTCCGCGTGACTGCGCCGCCCGGCACGCGGACGATGCGCGGGTCGCCGACGGCGATGCTCGACCAGCGACTCCTCGCGGCCCATCGGTCCCTCGAATCGCGGTGCTACGCCGTCGACTCGTCGACGCAAGCCTTGGGATTCGCACGGGTTCGCGCCGGTGTCGTCGACGAGTGAACGGGCCTCGAACGCAGGAAGTCGGATTCGTTTCCCTGCCAACCTATTTCGTGATAGATAGTGTATGTTGTTACCATGGCGTACATTGTCAAGATGCCCAAACTCGGGCTGGAGATGAAGTCCGGGGAACTCGCCGCGTGGCTCGTCGAAGAGGGTGGAGCGGTCACCGAGGGTGAACCTATCGCCGAAATCGAGTCTGAGAAGACGACGGCCGAGATAACGGCAAAAGAAGACGGCGTCTTGCGACGTGTACTCCTCGCCGAAGGTGACTCGACAGCACCCGGTGGGGTAGTCGCAATCGTGGCCGAAGCAGACGAGGATATCTCGTCGCTGGAAGCAGAAGCAGGTGTGGGAGATGCCGACGCAGGTGCGGAAGACGCAGAAGCGGCCGAGGAAGAACCCGAGACGGCGACTGCAGAAGCGTCCAGCGCGTCCCAGTCGGCGGTCACACAGCAGAAACCGGCCGAACAGGAACAGACGAAGGAGGCCAGTGACGTTCGTGCTTCACCACGAGCGAAACAACTCGCAGACGAACTCGGTGTCGACCTCACGACAGTCGAAGGAACCGGCTTCCAGGGTTCGATTACCGAAGAGGACGTCGAGGGGGCGGCCGAGTCCGCACCCAGTGAGGGCGGTGCGGCCGCGGCGGACGCAGCGACGTCGAGCGAGGGTGCAGCGGGGAAGCGAGTGTTCGCGCCACCGAGCGCTCGTCGGTTGGCCCGAGAACTCGGCGTCGAAATCTCGCAGGTCGAAGGGACCGGTCAGAACGGTCGGATAACCGAATCGGACGTGCGCGCGGCGGCCGAGTCGGGTGGTGTGTCCGAAGGTGAAGCAGTCGCCGCCGAAGCCGAACCTGTCGAGATGGAGCGACCACTCTCGGGGATGCGTCGAACGATTGCAGACCGACTCGGCCAGAGTTACCGAGAGTCTGTCCACGTGACAGTCAATCGCCGGGCCGACGCGGAGGAACTGCTCGCGGCGGCGGACGCGGCGGACGACGCACTCGGCGTCGACGTGTCCATCTCCGACGTACTCATCCTCGCCGTCTCGGCGGCGCTCGACGAGTACCCGGCGTTCAACGCCACCTTCGAAGACGACGTTCACCAACTCCACGAATCGCACCACATCTGCATCGCAGTCGATATCGACGAGGGACTCATCGCCCCTGTCGTCCGCGACGTGGACTCGCTTTCGCTCGCCGAACTGGCTGAGACACGCATAGAAGTTACCCAGCGGGCGCTCTCGGGTGACTACACGATGGACGACCTGACCGGTGGCACGTTCACGATATCGAACCTCGGCGTCCTCGGCGTCGAATCGTTCGACCCGATAATCAACCCGCCACAGGTCGCCATCCTCGGTGTCAACACGATTCGAAAGGAAGTCGTCCCGACAGACGACGGGGACGTGGCAGTCCGGCGAGTCATCTCGTTCTCGCTCTCGTTCGACCACCGTATCGTCGACGGTGCCGACGCTGCACGGTTCCTCGGGAGCCTCGTCGAACACGTCGAAAAGCCGTGGCCACTCGTCATCGCAGCAGGTGGCCGCTAACACTTCGGCGACGCGAAAAGAAAGTCAGGCTCGGAAGTAGCCCTCGTGGGCTGCTTGTTCGAGCACCGATTCTATCTGGACGAGACGCGGGCCGTCTGAAACCGGTCGGAGTGTGACGAGGCCGTCTTGGACCTCGTGTTCACGTTCGCCGTCCACGCTGACCACACCGCGAGGTACCTCGAAGGTGTACGGTTCACCGTCGTCGAGGACGTGGTAGTCCGCGACCTGAACCTCCGAGAGTGTCCCGGGAACCGTAATCCCGTGGACTCTCGTTCCAGTGGCACCCTCGCGGGCGAGTCGGAAGCCGACACCCCCGGGTTCGTCTGGACGGTGTGTGACGAGACCACCTGCGAGGCCGGAGAGACCGATTTCGGCCGGTGACGCGCGCGAGACGACACCACCGACGATGTCTTCTGGGTCCAAAATCGCCCGTGTTCCGATGAACGCTCGGTCGAGAACCCCGACGGTCGCGAGTCCGCGAATCGACGTTGCGCCGGTTGCTTTTTCCACGTCGACTTCGATGGCCCCGTGGCGAATCGTCGCCTCGTCGGCGGGTATCGCTCCGGTTGCGACGAGTCCGGCGGCGGCACCCGCGACAGTGCCGTCGATTGGTGTCGGGACGACGTTGTTCGTCCCCGTCGAGATGCTCACGACTGGAACGTCACCGATGGAGTGTGCGACGTCGCGGGTCGTCCCGTCTCCGCCGAGGACGACTACCGCGTCCGCGTTCGCTTCGAAGTGTTCGGCCGCAGTCCGACTGTCTTTCCCAGACGCTGTCACCGACATCTCGACGAATCCGACGTCGAGTTCTGACGGCGCGTCGTCGACGATACGGTCTGCGAGGCCGGAGCTGTCGGGCATGACGAGGACGTCGACGTCTTCGACGAGCGTCAGTCCCGCGAGGACGCACCCCGCGGTGCGTCGTTTCGCGTAGTTGTTACTGACGCTGGCACCGCCGGTGAGGCGACGGATGTCGCGCCCGGCAGCAGGGTTGACGGCGAGACCGACTGTCGTCGTCACTTATACGATACGGTTGATTGCGGCTTCTACGTCCGAGGCGTGCGGGAGAACCTCGTCTTCGAGCGCGGGGCTGAAGGGGATGTGCACGTCAGCGACACCGACACGCTGGATTGGTGCGTCGAGGCTGAAGAACGCGTTCTCCATGACCCGCATGCCGATTTCGGCGTGTGTCCCGTACGATAGCGGACTCTCGTCGGCGATGACGAGGCGGCCAGTCTTCTTGACGCTCTCGACGAGTGTGTCGGTGTCGAGCGGGTACAGTGACCGTGGGTCGATGACTTCGACACTGACCTGCCCGTCGAGTTCCTCGGCGAGTTCGAGCGACTCACCCACCATGCGCTGGGTCGCGACGACGGTCACGTCTTCACCTTCGCGTTCGACGTTCGCTTGCCCGATGGGAAGGGTGTAGTTCTCGTCGAGTGGGACGTCACCCGTCTGTCCGTATATCTCCTTGTTCTCGAAGAAGATGACAGGGTCGTCCGACCGGATTGCCGACTTTAACAGGCCTTTCGCTGACTCGGGTGTGCCGGGCGCGACGGCCATAACCCCGGGGAAGTGGGCGAACCACGTGTGGAGCGTCCCGGAGTGTTGGCTGGCAGCGCCACTGCCGCCACCTTCGGTCGTTCGGACGGTGACGGGCATCTCCGTCTTCCCGCCGAACATGTAGCGGTTCTTGGCCATCTGGTTGATTATCTGCTCGGAGCAGACGCCGATGAAGTCCGAGAACATGATTTCGACGATTGGGCGCGACCCGGTTGCCGCCGCACCGACGCCGGCACCCATGAACCCCGCCTCGCTGATTGGCGTGTCCCGGACGCGTGCTTCACCGAACTGCTCGACGAGGTCACCGGTGACTTCGTAGACACCGCCGAACTCCCCGACGTCTTCACCCATGATGAAGACGTCTTCGTCGCGTTCCATCTCTTCGCGGATGGCGAGACGAATCGCCTCCCGGAACGTCATCTCTTGGGTATCTTCTGGACCTGTTCCGGAGGTCGTTTCGGTACTCATCGGTCTTCACCTCCGTCGGCCCGCATCTGACTCGAGAACTGACTAATCTCCGGTACTGTCGCGTTGAACATGTCTTCGTAGGCCTCGCTCGGGTCTGGGTATGGTGCCGATTTCGCCTCTTCGACGGCCGTTTCGATTTGCTCGTCGATTTCGGCTTTCATCTCGTCGAACTCGGCTTCGGTGATGGTTCCCGCGTCGACGAGTCGCTGTTTGAACGACTCGATAGCGTCGCGGTCTTTCCAAATGTCGATGTCTTCTTCTGTTCGGTACGGCTGTTGGTCGCCCTCGAAGTGACCGTGGTACCGATAGGTCTCGGCTTCGATGAACGTCGGTCCCTGACCGTCTGCGGCCCGCTTCCGGGCTTCCTTCACTGCCTCGTAGACGGCGGTGATGTCCATCCCGTCGACGGTGAAGCCGGGGATGTTGTACGCCTCAGCGGTCTCGCTGAGGTTCTGGACGTTGTGTTGCTTCTCGACTGGCGTCCCCTCACCGTACTGGTTGTTCTCGACGACGAAGACGGCCGGGAGGTCCCAGGTCGCCGCGATGTTGATTGCCTCGTGAACCTGTCCCTGTGCGACTGCGCCGTCTCCGAAGAACGCGAGTGCGACTTTGTCTTCTCCTTTGAGTTGTGCCGTGAGTGCGGCACCTGTTGCCAGCGGCGGGCCTGCACCGACGATGCCGTTCGCGCCGAGCATTCCGGCATCGACGTCTGCGATGTGCATCGACCCACCTTTTCCGTTACAGTACCCGTCGGCTTTGCCGTACAGCTCGGACATCATCTGCTTCGGGTCGAGTCCCTTCGCGATACAGTGACCGTGGCCTCTGTGGGTACTGGTAATGTAGTCGTTCTCTTCGAGGGCCGAACACGCACCGACCCCGACTGCTTCCTCACCAACGTAGAGGTGAACGAATCCCGGAAGCTCTCCGTCTGCAAAGAGTTCTCCTGCTTTCGTGTCGAACGCACGAATCGTCAGCATTCGACGGAGCGCTTCTCGCTGTCCATCCTCGGTTTCTATGTCTATTACCACCATGCGGCATCACAACAATTGGCAGCATTAATCATTGCTCTTTCTCTACCTACCAGAACCGGTGAATTTCGGCGCTCTGTGAGGGTTTAACCCGAAGACACCGTTCGCCTCATCTAAATGTCAATTCAAAGACCACAGTTTCGGCCGTCTCGACCGTAGCCACTCCGTCACCCGGTTACACCGATGTCGCCTGCCTCCTTTTATTCGTGAATCCCTAACGCCCGCTGATGCGAACACCCCAGGTCGTGGTAGCATGAACATGCTCTACGAGGGCGAGTGGCGAACGGACACGTTCGTCGCCAACAACGACGACGGCGAGTTCGAGCGCCAGACGACGACGTTCCGCAACTGGGTCGGCGAGGACGACCGATTCCCCGTCGAGGCGGGACGATACCACCTGTTCATCTGCCGCGCGTGTCCGTGGGCACACCGCACCGCGATGACACGGGCGCTGAAAGGCCTCGAAGACGCCGTCTCGCTCTCACTCGTCGAACCGGTCCGTATCGACGACGGATGGGAGTTCTCCGAGGAGTATCCCGACCCACTCTACGGTGAGGCGTATCTCCGTGACATCTACCTCCGCGCCGACGACGAGTTCACCGGGCGCGTCACCGTCCCCGTGCTGTGGGACACAGCACGCGAGACCATCGTAAACAACGAGTCGCGCGAGATAATGCGGATGCTGAACGAAGCGTTCGACCCCCTCGCCGAGAACGACGTGGACCTCAATCCAGACGGGTACGAAGCCGAGGTGGACCGCCTCATCGACGAGATTTACGAACCAGTCAACAACGGCGTCTACCGCGCCGGATTCGCGACGACGCAGGAGGCCTACGAGAACGCCGTCAGGGAACTGTTCGACGCACTCGACCACTGGGAGTCCGTCCTCTCTGACCAGCGCTTCCTCGCCGGCGACGTGTTCACCGAGGCAGACATCGCGATGTTCGCCACCCTCGTCCGCTTCGACCACGTCTACCACACGCACTTCAAGTGCAACAAGAAGGCCATCCACGAGTACGACAACCTCTGGAACTACACGAAGGATATCTACCAACTGTCGGGCGTTCCCAAGACGGTCAATATCGACCACATCGTCCGGCACTACTTCGTCAGTCACGGCGACATCAACCCGAAGCGCATCTACGGCGTCGGCCCGGACCTCGACTTCGCCGAACCGCACGATAGGGACCGATTCGACGCGGAACTCCCTCCCGTTCTCGCAGACGATTGAGGCCGTGTTGGCGGGTCGGCCGTCTCTTCGCTGGCCGACCGCTATCGATTCGACAGCATCCGCGCATCTGCCCGGATTCGCTCTGCCACCGCCGTCTCGGTCCCCTCCGGCAACGTCAAGTGGTGAAAGTCGTTCATGACACGGACCATCGCGAGCATCTCGTAGACCGGTTCGTGCGTCGACACTGCCTCGGCACGCTCCGGTGCAGTCGTCCGATAGCCGGCGTGCATCGCCTCACGGACCATCGCACGGCGGTCTGTAACGTCGGGGAGTCCGGCGAGGAACGCTCCACTGAAGAGGTACACGGCGAACTCGAAGTCGAACGCTGCCGGGACGGCGAGGGTGTACGCCCAGTCGAGCATCGCGGTGACTTCGCCCGTGTCGGGGTCGACGAGAAGGTTGTGTAACCCGTGGTCGTTGCGGCCTAAGACTGGCTCGAACGGACCGTCGAGGTTCTCGATTCTCGCGTCGAACCACTGCGCTAACTCGGGCGTCAGGTCCGAAAATCGGCTCTCTGCGTGCCGGTCGAGTTCTCCGTCGACCCGTTCTCGCAGATACCTCGGCCAGTCCTCCCGTGGGTTTCTGACGGTCAGCGTTTCTGGGTCTCCGCTGGGTCGCCCGCAGGCCAACTCGGGACCGTCGGACCGGACGTGCCCGAACCGGTCGACTGCTGGAACGGCGTGTAACTCACCGAGGTACGCGCCTACTTCTCGGGCGAGTCGCTGGAGTACGTCGTCGTCGAACCGACCGACTCGCTCGTAGGGAACTTCTGCACCGGGCACCGAACGCATGAGGAAGTACGGCGTCGGGTGGGACTCGTGGTCGTCGGTGACGCTGAGCACCTCGGGGACGGGAATGGACGTGTGTGCGGTGAGGACGGCCTGAATTCTCGCTTCGGTTGGGATGCCCCACGTCTGGCCGTCGGGCGAACTCTTGAGGTACAGTTCTCGTTCCGAGCCATCGCGCTCGACGACGACCCGATAGACCGAAGAGAACCCTCGCTCTGCCGGGTCTGCCGTCCGGAGTCGCCACCCCGGCAACGCCGAGTGGACGATGTCCGCTATCGTCTGCTCGGACACCTCCCGTGCCTCGGGGACGTTGACCATGCCCTCGGTTCGTGTCGATTCGTAGAAAATTTTTGGTGGCGGAGGCGGCGCGCTCTGGGGTCGGTCCCGACGACTCACCGCGACGGGTACTTCCGCGTTCGACTGTTATACGTTCGCATGGCTGGCCGTTTCGTCCGCGCGCTCAGACGAGTCGAACCGCCACCGCGAGCGGTCGACTGGTCTATTCTCGTCCTCGTACTGTTCGAGGCGCTCTCGGGTGTGTTGAGCCTTGGCGCTGGCCACCCCGCGAACGGGGCACTGTTTCTCTTCCACGGCATCGCGGGCCTGACGCTCGTGGCGCTCGTCGGGTTCAAACTGTATCGGGTTCGCCATCGCGTCGTCGACTCGCGTCTCCACGACGGGAATACGGCCGCCTCCGTCCTCCTCGCTGTCGTCGCACTCGCGGCGTTGGGGACTGGCATCGCGTGGGTCAGCGGCGTGGAGGTCCGACTCGGCTTTTGGACGCTCCTCAACGTCCACATCGGCTTTGGTCTCCTCGTCGTCCCGATTCTTCTCGTTCACCTTCGGTCGCGGTTCCACACGCCGCGTCGTGCCGACTTCGAGGGACGCCGGAGAGCGCTCCAGTACGGGGCACTCCTCGTCTTCGGCGCTGTCGCGTCCCGCGCGACAGAGACAGTCGGTGCGCTCCAAGGGACGACACGGCGATTCACCGGTTCTCGTCCGCTCCCTCCGGGTGAGGGAAACAGCGCGTTTCCGGTCACGAGTTGGGTCGCCGACGACCCAGACCCCATCGACACCGCGACGTGGTCGCTCTCGGTCAGTGGGTTGGTCGACCGACCGCGCACGCTCGGCGTCTCTGCCCTCGACCCAGACGAGGCGCAGTCGGTCCCACGGGAGACGCAGTCGGTTCTGCTCGATTGCACGAGCGGGTGGTACACAGAACAGGACTGGACCGGCGTCAGGCTCGGCGACGTACTCGACAGCGCCGATGTTCACTCGTCAGCGCGGTGGGTCACGGTTCGGTCGGTGACGGGCTTTCGGTGGTCGTTCCCTATCGAGGAGGCTCGTGAGATGCTCCTCGCCACGCACGTCGGCGGTGAACCGCTCTCGCACGGCCACGGCGCACCACTTCGTCTCGTCGCCCCGAACCGCCGCGGGTTCCAGTGGGTGAAGTGGATAGACTCGGTGGAGGTTCGCCGCCGACGCGACCCAGCGCAGTGGCTTGCGGTGTTGGTCAGTGGGTTTGGATGAAACAGGTAGCCGTTCGGTGCTGACGGTTCGACTCGTTACGCGTGCGAAGACGCCCTCGATGCCGAGTCGTGAGTCTCCGCGCGTTCACCGTGGGTCCGCCACCCGACGAGGCCCGCGACGAGCAAGAGGAGGCCGCCGGCGACGAGCAAGAACGGCTCAGCCCCGAGCAGAAATCGTGTCGTCCCCCCGGACGTCTGGACGGTGGTGTAGAGTCCCGGGCTCTGGACGTATGTGAAGACGGCCACGAGCGAATAGCCGATTTCGACACCACCGACACCCAACGGAACGACTGCGGCGTACTTCCACCGGAGTGTGGCCAGCGTCCCGACGACACCGACGCCAGCGAGTCGTGCCAGCAGGTTCTCTCCGTGGTTGAGTGGGCCACTCCATCCGGTTTCTATCGTCCCGGTGTATCCGGGGGCGACGTGGAGCAACTCTTGGTGAATTCCGACGACGATGGCTGCGAAACCGACGATGGCCACCGCGACTGCGAGGATTCGCTGACGGGTCATATCGGCACCACTCGTGTCGCTCAGAAATAACTTCTTGTGTGGTCGCGTCCGGCTGAAACCTCACTCGTCGCCGCTTCGAATCGCCCGTTCGGCCGCCGCGAGTGCCTCGTCTGCGTCGAACGCGTCGACGATGGCTTCGAGTTCGTCGCGTGAGGCGTCTTTCAGGTCTCTCGCGTGGGCCGTGATGTTCGGAACGGCGCGCATGATGTTGTCCACGATGGGAATGGTGGCGACCTGCGCGGACCGCGACATCGGGTTGAGGTCGACGACGATTTCGGTCTTGCCCATCGCGCCGAGGGCCTCGGCGCGGTCACCGTCTTCGAGTGGGACGACGACTACGTCGGCGCTCTCGATGCCGTCGGCGTCGACTTTGGCGCGTTCGTGGTCGATGCCCGGAATCCGCCCGTCGGCGGTCAGTCCTTTCACCTCGTCGGCACCGTGCTCGCGGAGGTGCTCTACGATAGCCTGAATGCGCTCTTCGGTCCGGTTGAACAGGTTCACTTCGATATCTGCGTCGACGGCGTCGGCGAGTTCGATAATTTCCTTCGGGCACAGTGCGGCGACGTTTCCGTTGACGGAGATGACGGGGTGGTCGGCCAGAAGGAGAGACGCGGCAGCGACGCGCGCCGCCTCGTCCGCGCTCGGAATCGTCTGTTCGCCGAGGAGGTAGTCGAACGCCTCGCCGCGACCCTGCGCGATGAGGCCTTGCTTGCTCGTGATGCCCTTCTCGACGCCCGCTTCGATTCGGTGACGGGTGAGAAGCGACTGGTATCGGGGGTGACTCTCTGGAATCTCGATGTCGCTCATTGACGGAGGGTCGTCACTCGGAGAGTAACACGTTTTCTCATCGCGGATGCAGAACTCACGCAGAACGCGAATCGACCTTCACTTACTCACTCACTCCGCAGTGTCGCTCCGGCAGGGTGGATGCGACACCGCTCGGGGTCGTACCCAGCGTCCGAAAGACCGGTTCCAACGGCGAAGACTGTCTCACCGAGCATCGCCATCGACGCGTCGCCGTCGGCGTCTCGCACGTCGTCGATTGCTGTCTCGACACGGTCGGTGAGTAGATTCGCGTCGCGTGCGAACCGTCGGGATTCGCTGAGGAAGCGTCCCACGGTCGGTTCTTCGAGGAGTGCGTCGAGTGCCGTCTCGCCCGCGGCGGTGAGTGTGGTCGTATCGCCTGCGAGCACGTCTGCTGTCGAGAGGCCACCGAAGGCGACGTACTCGATGTGTGGTCGCGCGGGGATACCGTCCATTCGACCGTGGCCCGGTGCGCCGGGGTCGACACGGATGGGCATGCCGCCGCGGGCCTGTGCGACGACGTCTCCGAGTCCCGTCCCTGCGCGGACTTCCGCTTCGTGGGCGAGCGTGACGAGTTCGTTCTCAGACCGCCCACACTCGAAGACGGCATTTGCCGCGAGTGCCGACCCGAGCGCCATCGCCCCTGAGACGCCGAACCCCGCACCGAGGGGTAACTCGCTATCGGCGCGAACCACGGCGGTCACGCCGAGGGCACCCAATACGTCGGTGACAGGTGGCATCTCGACAGCCTCGCCGTCGAGGGTGACGACCGATTTGTCCGCCGGTTCGACGGTGACGGTGACGCCGTCAGAGAGCGTCACACCTGCGCCGCGCGACCCTGCGACTGCCGGGTCGTCGTCGGGATGGGCGCTGAAGAAACCCGTAATGTGACCGGGGACGAAAGCCGTCGCGTCGTCGCTCATCGGTCTTCCTACGACGGGGGTCGGTTAACGGTGTTGCGTTTCGTCTCGCTCGGACGCCTCCGCTGTCACCTCAGTTCAGTTCTGTTCTGACTCCACGTCGGGTTCGGGTTCGCGCATCCGACGCGCCGAAACCGCGTTACGGGCGTCTGCGACCGTCTCGGTCTCCAACAGGCGCTCGACCTTCTCTTCGAACTCTTCTTCTGTGAGTTCCCCGTTCGCGTAGCGTCGCCGAAGCGTCGCCAACGCGTCTTCTGTCCCTGACTGTGCTTCGTCCGCTTCCTCGGTCTGACGTGACTCGTAGAGCCTCACGAGACCGATAGCGGCCGGGAGGACGCCGGCGAAACCGACGGGAAATGCAATCCAGAAAAATGGATTCCCGAGTGCGAGGAGACCGAACCCGACGAGGAAGGTGAGGGCCATGACGACACCGGCGACGATTTGTTCGAGTGGGGTTCCTTCGTCGTCTTCGTCGTCGACGATATTCATCGGTCGCTCGTCTCGGTCTCTCCGGCGACCACGTTCACTCATACAGTAGTCACTCGGCGGAGGGGTAACGACTGTTTCGCTGACAGTGCGTAGGTTCAAATACGAATACGCAGTAATACAATGTATACAGATGCCGTCTATCAGTGCTCGAATCCCCGACGACGAACGAGATGAACTGGAGGACGTGGCTGAACTGCTAGGCGAAGACCGGAGTACAGTGATACGGAAAGCGCTCGGAGAGGGTCTCCGCGAACTGCGGGTTCGCGTCGCTATCGAGCGATACCAATCTGGGGACGTTTCGCTCAATCAAGCGGCCCGTCTGGCGGGCGTGAGTTTGGGAGAGTGGTTCGAAATCGCCCGAGACAGAAACCTCACCTCGCAGTTGTCGCCCGATGAAATAGAACGTGAGGCGGACGCAGCACTCGACTTGTAGATGGATATCTACGTGGACGCGTCGACGCTGATAGCGTTGGGGACGGTTGGGGAGTTGGAGTTGTTGCTAAACTTCGACGGTGACGTGGTTGTGGAACTTGAGGTATACCACGAGATAACCACGGAACCTGCGGCAACCAATCTCCACTCTCTACTAAAGCACGAGGGTGCCCGTCGTTCGAGAGATGGAGTACGAGCGGAACATTCGAAGGCAAAAGAAATTCTCGACGAAGAAGAGATAAACGGTGGTGTGGCGCTCATTGCGCAGGTTCTCAGATGGCGCGAACATGACCAATCGATTGCCATCGTCTCCGACGACCGGCGTGTCCGAACTGTCGCTGAAGGACTTGGTGCGACTGTCACCGGTACTGTCGGAGTCGTCGTTCGTGCCGTCCACGAAGGACTGCCCCCGAGTGAGGCCAAAGACCTCATCCGCCGAATCGACTCACACGGTCTGCACATGACTGGCGAACTTCGAGAGACAGCCTACCGCCTCATCGACGAGGCTGCGAAAGAATAGTCGAGACTGATTTTCGGTCGCCTACGGACTCAGGCGTTGTCTGTCTCGCGGGAACACCGTCGGACTCACGTCGTTCGTCCGACGAGCACTCGCTCGCCCGGAGCGTCTCTACGGAGAGACGCTGGCGGTCTCGCGGGAACCCACTCGCAAATCAGAGATTTGCTCGCTGCTCCCACGCTCGCGTTGCGCCGTCACCTACGGCGACAGGCGCTGCCGGTCCGGCGAGACTCACTTCGTTCGTCTCGCTGGCTCTCCAAGTCTTCGCCCTTAAGGGCTCAGACGTTGGCGATCACGCGGGAACAGAACGGCCTCGCGGATGTTCTCCAGTCCGAGCATCGTCATGATGAGACGCTCGCCGCCGAGGCCGAAGCCTGCGTGCGGGGGCATGCCGTACTTGAACATCTTCGTGTAGTATTCGAACGCGTCGGGGTCGAGGCCCTGCTGTTCGAAGCCAGCGACGAGGTGGTCGTAGCGGTGTTCACGCTGGCCACCGGAGACGAGTTCCATGTTCGGGTGCATCATGTCGAAGCCCGTCGAGAGGGTCTCGTCGTCGTCGTGGTCCTTGATGTAGAACGGCTTGATTTCGCTCGGCCAGTCGGTGATGAAGTAGTGCTCGCCGACGTCGTCGCCGAGCGCCTTCTCACCTTCCGTGGGCAGGTCGTCGCCCCAGACGAGTTGCTCGTCGAGTTCACCCGTCGCGTTGATGCGCTGGATGGCCTCCTCGTAGGTGAGACGCGGGAACTCGCCGGACGGCGCTTCGAACTCCTCGGCGAGGTCGAGCGCTTCGAGTTCGTCCTGGCAGTTCTCTTCGACAGCCTCGTAGGCGGCCTTGACGACTGCCTCACACACGTCCATCGCTTCGGTGTGGTCGATGAATGCCGACTCGAAGTCGATGGAGGTCGCCTCGTTGAGGTGGCGCGGCGTGTTGTGTTCTTCTGCGCGGAAGATTGGGCCGACTTCGAAGACGCGTTCGAGACCAGAGCCGACCATCAGCTGCTTGAAGAGCTGGGGCGACTGGTTCATGAACGCCTCTTTGCCGAAGTACGTGATGGGGAAGAGTTCGGTGCCGCCTTCGGTCCCGGTGGCGACGATTTTCGGCGTATTGATTTCGGTAGCGCGGAGGTCGCGGAACTTCTCGCGGACGGCGCGCTGGACCTCGGCGCGAATCTCGAAGATGGCCTTCACTTCGTCCTTGCGCAGGTCGAGCGTGCGGTTGTCGAGGCGCGTCGAGAGTTCGGCGTCGACCTTCCCGGAGGGGTCGAGGGGGAGTTGCGCTTCGGCTTCCGCGACGACGTCGAGGCTCTCGGGTGTGACTTCGACGCCCGTCGGTGCGCGGGGTTCTTCTGCGACGTCACCGGTGACGGTGATGACGCTCTCGCGGTGGACACCGAGGCCCGTCTCGACGAGTTCGTCGTCCATCTCGTCCTTCTCGAATTTGACCTGAATCTTGCCGGTGGTGTCCCGGAGAATCAGGAACGCGATGCCGCCGAGGTCACGAATCTCGTGTACCCAGCCGGCGACGGTGACCGTGTCGCCAGGCTCGGCGTCGGCCGTGTACGTTCGGTTTCGCATACGACGTGATTCCGGACCGCGCGTGATAAATACGGTCGTTTCGACTCCGCGAGGTACTCGGTACCATGTTACTTTGTCGAGCAGTGTGTCAGTCAGACTATGGGACCCGATACGACGTCGCCCGCAGACGAGACACCGAACACCCCGATTGCCGTCTGCGAACAGGACCTCGACTGGCGCGAGACCGAACGCGGCACCCGGTTCGCCTTCCGACGGAAACAACTCGGCGCGGCGGCAGGCGGGCGCGACATCGGGTGTTCGCTCTACGAAGTCCCGCCGGGCAAGCGCCCGTGGCCGACACACTATCACGAAGGAAACGAAGAGGCAGTGTACGTCCTCTCCGGGTCGGGGACGCTCCACACCCGCGAAGGCGCATCTACCCTCGCGCTCGAACCGGGGGCGTACGTCGCCCTGCCAGCGGGAGCGGAGTACGTCCGGCAGGTGGAGAACGACGGCGACGAACCGCTTCGGTACCTCGCCCTCTCGACGATGAACCACCCCGACGTGACCGTCTACCCCGACTCGGACAAAGTCGGTGTCTTCTGCGGTGCCGCACCCGGCGGCGACAAAGACCAGCGAACGCTCCACGACTACTTCCCGCGCGACGCCGCAGTCGGCTACTGGGACGGGGAACCGACTGAGGATGAATCGACCGAAGGTGAACCGACTGAAGAAGAGTAGCCACCCGCCTGCGGAGGTTTATATACGAAACCGGGACCACTCCGCCTCGAACATGGACCTGTCAGACCTCGAAACCGCCGTCGCACTCCCGTTCGCTGCGGACACCTCGTTCGATAGCGTCGCCATCGGCGTCCTCGTAACACTCGCATCGTTCACGACGCCGCTGGCCGGCGTTCTCCTCGCTGGCTACGTCGCCAGACTCGTCCGCGCCGGCAGTCGCGACGAGGCCACGCTCTCGACGTTCGACGGCGTTCTCGGCATGGGTGTCGAGGGGATACGCCTCTCGGTCGTTCTCGTCGTGCTCCAATTGCCAGCAATCGCCATCGCTGGCGCAGTCCTCGGTTCGTCGTCCACACCGCTCACGGTGTTCGCCGCTGTCGCCGACCCGCGAACACTCCAGTATCTGGGATTCTCTGCGTTTGACGTGGCCGGTCTCGTCGTCGCGGGACTCGCCGCACTCGCTGGGACGTACATCGGTGCCGCTGCGACGGTTGCGCTCGCCCGTGAGCAGTCTCTCGTCGCCGCCGTCCCCGTGACCCGTGCGCTCGTCGGTGACCGAGCGTTTTTCTCGGTCGTGTCCGCGTCGGCGCTCGTCGTCTTCGGCGGTCGACTGCTCGGGTTCCTCGTCGGGACGGTCCCTCTCGTCGGCGTCGTACTCACGGCGGGCGTGTCGTTCGTGACGCTCGTCGCGGCCGCGACGCTCCTCGGTCGTGGGACGAACGTCGTCTCGAAGCGTGCACTTCGGCCGACTCACGAACCGGAGAGAGACGCGGTCGGGTCGGCGTAAACAGAAGAGTGTGCGGTCAGTTCGCCGCCGTCCCGCCGGGTTACTCTGCGTCGACGAGTTCCGCAGACGCGTCTTTCGCGCCTTCGACCGTCTCACGGACCGCGTCGACGCCTTTGTCGTGCAGAAGGTTGCCGACGATGACGACGTCGGAGTGCTGGCCCATCTCGTAGGCAGAGTCGTAGTCGTGGATGCCGCCGCCGTAGAACAGCGTCGACTCGTCGAGTGCGTCGTGGGCCGCGGCCACCTTCTCGGGGTCGCCGTAGGTGCCGGAGTATTCGACGTAGATTATCTTCTGGCCGAACATCTTCTCGGCGACGCGGGCGAACGAGGCCACGTCTTCGGCCGACTGGTCCGTGTCTGCCTCGGTGTACTCGGCGACCGACGAGTCGGGGTTCATCACGATGTACGCCTCGGTGTGGGTACGGTCCCAGTCGAGACCGTCTTCGATGCGGACCCACTCTTTGTGCGCGCCGGTAATCCAGAACGAGTCGCTCGCGTTGAACACCGTCGGGATGAGGTAGCCGTCTAGCCGGTCGTCGTCGATGACGACGCCGGGGTTCGACGGTTCCTGATAGATGGGCACGTCGTACTTCGCCGTCGCCTCGATGACGCGTTCCATCTTCTCTTCGGTGATATCGAGCGTGCCCCCGATTTCGAGGGCGTCGGTGCCCGTCTCACACACGTCTTCGAACGTCTCGCCGTCCACCAGGTCCTTGTCTGGGTCGATTTTGGTGATGTGGTCCCAGTCTTCCCACGGATAGCTCATTGGTCGCTCTATGCCGGAGGGGGCCTAAAAAGCGTGCGGAAGTTTTGGGCGCGCAGTGTCAGAGACGACATGTATCGCCGTGTGAGCGGTGCTATCGAACTGTAATTAGTCAGCGGCAGACTGCCACTTTCGGACCGTGTCGGCACCGATACCCTCGACTTTCGCGGCGATATCGTCCGGTTCGGCCGCCTTCAGCGTCTTCACGTCCTCGATACCGGCGTCTTTCAACTTCTCGGCGGTCTTCGCACCGATGCCCTTGATGCTCTCTAACTCCGACCCGCCTTCGCCGTTCTGCTGGGCCTGGTACTCACGGAAGTTACAGATGGGGCAGCCGAGTTCCCACGGTTCGCGGTCACCGTCGTAGGTGATGCGAAGTTCCGGTAGGTCGTGTTCGTCACACGAGTCGTCGGTCACTTCGATGTCCCCCCGCCGCGGGAGTGGAAGCGAGTAGTCGCAGTCGGGGTAGCGAGTACACCCGACGAGGCGAGACCCGGAACGGAGGCGCTTGATAGCGAGTTCTCCCCCGTGTTCTTCACCGCACTCGGGGCACGCGCCGATGACCAAGTCGTCTTCCTCGTCTGCCTCTTCGGCCTTGCAGAGCGGACATCCGTGGACGAACGTCTTGCGCCCGGCGAGCATCTTGATGTGGTGCAGGTCGTGTTCGTCACACGTCTCTTCCATGATGAGCGGTTTCCCCGTCGACGGGAGGGGGAGGGTGTACGTACAGTCGGGATAGGAGTCACACCCGATGAAGTACGACCCACGGCGACTCTTGCGGACGACGAGGTCACCGCCGCAGTCGGGGCACGGGCCGACCGTCTTGTCGGCCTTCAGCGAGTCTTGGAGTTGCTTTCCGAGTTCTTCTCGGGACTCCATCAGCCCCTCGAACACGTCCTGAAGAATCTCCTTGGACTCGTCGGTGACGTCCTCCAGCGTGGCCTCGCCGCGGGCGATAGCCATCATGTCGGATTCGAGTTGGGAGGTCATCTCCTCGCTCACGATGAGTTTCGCGAAGTCTTCGGACGCCTCCACGACGGCCCGCGCGAGGCGGGTCGGACGCGGCGGGTCGCTCTCGATATAGCCGCGGTCGTAGAGTTTCTGAATCACGTCGTGGCGGGTCGCTTTCGTCCCGATGCCCATCTGCTCCATCGTCTCGATGAGACGCGACTGCCCGTAGCGACGCGGCGGTTGGGTCTGCTTGGCGTCGAGGTGTGTGTCGGTGACGGCGAGCGATTCGCCTTCTTCCACGTCGGGGACGAACGATTCGGTGGAGTTGAAGTACGGGTAGACCTCGTGGTACCCCGCTTCGAGGAGGCGTTTGCCGTTCGCCTTCATCGAGAGACCGGCGGCCTCGGCGACGACGCGGAGGTGTTCCCACACGGCGTCTTCTGCGACGGTTGCGAAGAACCGACGGACGACGAGTTCGTACACGTCCCACTCGTCGTCCGAGAGGTCCGACGCGGAGGGGAGTTCCCCAGTCGGATGAATCGGCGGGTGGTCGGTCGTCTCGTTGTCGCCCTCGGTCGGTTCTATCTCCTCTTGTTCGAGGAGGGACTCGGCGTCTTCCTTGAAGCGGCGGTCACCCTCGAACGCACCGAGGAGTTCGCGCGGGTCCAAGTCGTCCGGGTAGACGGTGTTGTCCGTACGTGGGTAGGTGATGTACCCTGCCGTGTAGAGGTCTTCAGCGATACTCATCGCTCGCTGGGCGGAGTAGCCAATCGACCCGGCGGCGCGGATGAACTGCGTCGTATTGAACGGCGCGGGTGGTTTGTCCGTGCGAGTCCGTCGCTTGACGGACGTGACCTCGGCGGCGTCGACGCCGAGGAGGGTCTGATAGGCCTCCTCTGCGGCCGCTTCGTCCCAGACACGTTCCGCTTCGGTTCCGTCCTCGTCGAGGTAGAAGTACTGGGCCTCGAAGGATTCGGCGGCCCCGTCGGCGTCCTTCGTCAGGTTGGTGAACAGTTCCCAGTAGTCCTCGGGGTCGAACGCCTCGATTTCGCGTTCGCGGTCGACGATGAGTTTCAGCGTCGGCCCCTGCACCCGGCCGACGGAGATGAAGTCGTTGCCGAGTTGCCGGGCCGAGAGTGAGAGGAATCGCGTGAGGGCGGCCCCCCACACGAGGTCGATAATCTGTCGTGCTTCGCCGGCGGCGGCGAGGTCGAAGTCCAGGTCGTCGGGGTTCTCGAACGCCTCCGTCACTTCGCGTTTCGTGATGGAAGAGAACCGAACCCGGTCGACGGGTACGTCTTCGTTCACCTCGCGGACGAGTTCGTACGCTTCCTTGCCGATGAGTTCACCTTCGCGGTCGTAGTCTGTGGCGATGGTGACACTGCCGGCGCGGCGGGCGAGTCGGCGGAGGGCGGCGACGATGTTCTCCTGCGTGGGGTGTTTTTCGACGGGAGCGCTGATGAGTTCGACCGGTTCGACGTCACGCCAGTCGTTGTACTCCGGAGGGAAGTCGACACCGACGACGTGACCTGAGAGGCCGATACAGCGCTTGCCGCCCCACTTGTAGACGTTCACGCCGTTCATTCGCTCTGCGGAGGCCGTCTCGCCGCTCAAGATGTCGGCGATACGTCTCGCGGCGTTGTCCTTCTCCGTGATGATGAGGTCGGGGCCACGACTCATTGCGCGGCGATATGACGGGGGAGGTTCTAAACCTTTCGTGCCGAATTCGATGGTTAGAGGCCTCAACGCGCGCGTATATGGGTGTACGAGTGGGTGCGCGCATCGCGCGCGAGAGGTGAATGATACGGTCGTTCACGTCGGTCTGGGCGGCCGAGACGTTCCGCGACCCACATTCTTAACGCGACGCACACTAACCCGACGAACGTGTCGAGTGAATCGCGAATAGATATGACAGATGGGGCTATCGCCCCCAAACTGTTCGCCCTCTCGTGGCCCCTCGTCGCCGGCAACCTGCTCCAGACACTCTACAACCTCGCGGACGTGTTCTGGGTCGGACGCGTCGGCGCGGACGCCGTCGCCGCCGTCTCACTCATGTTCCCCATGAGTTGGATGTTCGTCTCGACTGCGATGGGAATCACCGCGGCGACGATTGCCCTCGTCTCACAGCACGTCGGTGCCGGCGAGGACAGAGAAGCCGACCACGTCGTCGGCCAGACGATTCTGCTGACGATTGCCGTCTCCGTGACTCTCGCCGCCGCTGGCTTCCTCTTTCGACATCCGCTGCTCGAACTCATCGGCGCGCAGGGTGCCGTCTACACGGAAGCGCTCGCCTACATCGAGGTCATCTTCCTCTCGCTCCCACTCACGTTCCTCTTCTTCGCGTTCCGCGCAGCGTTGCAGGGCGCAGGCGACACCAAGACGGCGATGTGGTTGATGGTCGTCTCCGCGGGGTTGAACGTCGTCCTCGACCCGATTCTTATCCTCGGGACGGGGCCAGTTTCCGTCTTCGGAGTCGACCTCACGATTGCCGGCATGGGCACCCGCGGTGCGGCCATCGCGACATTCGTCGCTCGCCTGTTCGCGACGGCCGTCGGCGTCTACATCCTCCTCCGCGGCGACTGGGGGGTCAAACTCCACGTCGCCGACTTGCGGCCCGACCCGGAACGCCTGAAGAAACTCGTCGATATCGGCTCTCCAGCGACGCTCGATGGGTGGGCACGGAGTTTCTCGGCCGTCGTGATGGCCGGGTTCGTCGCCCGCTTCGGCCCGATTCCCACTGCCGCTTACGGTATCGGCGTTCGCCTGATGTCCGTCTCGTGGACTGTCTCGGGGGCCGTCGGTCAGGCGACGGCGACAGGCGTCGGCCAGAACCTCGGTGCCAGAACGCCCGACAGGGCCGCCTCAGTCACGTGGACGGCGATGGCGGCGACGATGGGCCTGCTCTTTGCCGCCGCGGGCCTCGTCGTCGCGCTCCCCGACGAAGCGATGCGCCTGTTCATCGACGAGCAGGCCGTCATCGACGAGGGGGTCACGTTCCTCCGCATCATCGCGCCGTCGTGGGCGTTCTTCGGCGGCGTCATGGTCATTCAGGGCGCGTTCCGCGGCGCTGGCATCACGAAAGCCTCGATGGCCCTGTCGTTCCTCTCGCGGTGGATTTTCCGCGTCCCAGTCGCAATCGTCGCCGCGTTCACGTGGACGGTGAGCGTTCCCCTCGTCGGACCCATCTCCAGTCTCGGGTGGGGTGTCGAAGGCCTCTGGTGGGCGTACGTCGTCGGCGCTGTCGCCTCGTTCGTCGTCGCAGTCGCGTGGTTCCGTGCGGGGACGTGGCGCGAGGGTGTCTTGGACCACGAACCCGCACCGACGGCGGGCGACGACTGAGAGTCGTGGGCGAGGGGTCGAGAACGGCCCGCCGGCACCGAACTGACAGCCGAAACGACTTTTCGGTCACAGTGTGGCGAGTGAATATGCGACTGCCCTCCCCACGCACACGCCGCATCCTCCTCGGTCTCCTCCTCGTCACGAATCCGTTCTGGGGGCCGGCGCTCGAGGTAACCGGCACCGACTACGTCTACGAGTCGGCCGAGATAACGGTCGAAGAGAACCGTCTGGTGGTCGCCGACGAGGGTGCGGTATTCGAGATGCACCACGGAATCGACGGGTTCGACTGCTCGTTCGGGATGACAGACACGCGGTACTGCACGCTGGAAGCACTGACGTTGAACGAGAGCGTGGAAGTCGACCACCCGACTATCGTATCGAGTACGTCGGGGTACCTCGCGACCGAGGAACAGTACCTCGCGTACAGTGACGGACGGGTCTACGCGTACAACTCGGCGTGGGAGGATGGGCATTTCGTCCTCTCGACGGAACGCGTATCGGCGGCGACTGCCCTCGACGACGTCGCCCAGTCGCTCTCTACCTATCCGAATCCTGCCGCTGAACGAGCGATTCGGACAGAGCAGATACAGACGGACGAACCACTCTGGGCCGACGAGGGCGAAGGCCGGGTGTTCGAACTCGACGGTACGTACTACGTGGTCTATCAATCCGGGTCGAAAGGAACCGCGTCGAACCCGAAAGCAGAAGCGATGTTGTCGTTCTTTGGCGTCGTCTACGGTGCGGTGGTGTTGCTCGAACGCGACTGACGTGCGATTGCGGTGGCGTGGCGAGGATTACTGGCAACCTAGTATCATGTGGGTGGAGATACAATAGAGACCTATGTCGCACACCCCAGAACTGCCCGAACGGTTCGTCTGTGATGGATGCCACGTCGTGTATGCGGGGACTGTCGAGCACAGAGACGGAACGTATCACTACAGCGCCCCCGACGAGTGCGCCGCGTGTGGGTCGACCGAGTTCGTCTCGTTCGAGCAGTACGTCCGTCACAAGACGGCGTAACCGCGGCGGACCGGTCGAAACGAAAATCAGTGACGCGGCCCGTCGCGTGACGAGCGTCGTTACTCGTCGAGTTTCTCGCGGAGCAGTTGATTCACGGTGCCGGGGTCGGCGCTCCCCTTGGACTTCTGCATGACCTGTCCGACGAGGAAGTTCAGCGCACCGCCCTCGCCGTCGTGGTAGTCAGAGACAGCGTCGGGGTTCTCGTCGATAGCGTCCTGCACGAACCCGCCGATTTCGTCGTCGTCGGCCTTGCCGAGGCCCTCATCGTCGACGATGGTGTCGGGGTCCGTTCCCTCGTCGAGCATCTTGCGGAGGACGATTTCCTCGGCGTTCTTCGTCGTCACCTCGTCTGCGTTCACGAGTTCGACGAGGCGCGTAAACTCGTCGAGTCGGTCCGACACGTCGGTGATGAGCATGTCACGGTAGTTGAGTTCGCCCAGCAGGTTGTCGGCGACCCACGTCGCGGCGAGGTCGGCGTCGAACTCGGCGGCGACGTCCTCGAAGAAGTCGGCGACTTCCTTCGTGGAGGTGAGTTTCGATGCGGACTCTTCGTCCAGTCCGTACTCGCTCTGGAAACGCTCGCGGCGGGCGTCCGGCAGTTCCGGAATCGGAATCTCTTCTTTCCAGTGGGCGACCTGCAGTGGCGGGAGGTCGGCCTCTTGGAAGTAGCGGTAGTCTTTCTCTTCTTCCTTCGACCGCATCGAGACGGTGATGCCGCGGGACTCGTCCCAGTGGCGCGTCTCCTGTTCGATGGCACGCCCGCGCTTGATGGCGTTCTTCTGCCGAGTGACCTCGTACGCGAGAGCCTTCTCTGCGCCCTTGTGGCTGGAGATGTTCTTGACCTCGGTCCGGTTCGCGGCTTCGAGCGCCTCGTCCGAAATCGTGCCGTCGTCGTCGACTTCGTCGGCCGGGACGAGCGAGATGTTGGCGTCGATACGGAGCGACCCGTCGCGAGTGGCGTCGAAGACACCGAGGTATTCGAGCACCTCTTCGAGTTTGGCGAGGAACGCGCGGGTCTCTTGCGGACTTCGGAAGTCGGGTTCCGTGACGATTTCCATCAGCGGCGTGCCGGCGCGGTTGTAGTTGACGAGCGTGTAGTCCGCGGTGTCGATGCTGCCACCTTTGTGCTGGAGGCTCCCGGGGTCCTCTTCGAGGTGGGCACGGGTGATGCCGATGTCACGGCGTTTCCCTTCGACGGACACTTCCAGCGTTCCGTCGGCGCAGATTGGTGCGTCGTACTGGGTAATCTGGAAGTTCTTGGGCAGGTCGGGGTAGTAGTAGTTCTTCCGGTGGAACCGGGTGTCTTCGGCGACGGTGGCGTCGAGCGCCTTCCCGATTTTGACCGCCGACTCGACAGCCGACTCGTTGAGTACCGGGAGCGCGCCGGGTAGCCCGAGACAGACCGGGCACACGCGGGTGTTCGGCTCCTCGTCTTCGGCAGGCTCAGTCGAACAGCCACAGAAAATCTTCGTGGACGTCTCGAGTTGCACGTGGACTTCCAACCCGATGACGACCGCGAGTTCGCGCTGTTCGAGCGCTTGCGCAGTCATTGGGCGCGCTTCGACGGCGGTGGGCTAAAGACTAACGGGACGGGCGCGAGCGGGCGGTTTCACTTATCATGGTTGGACCCGTCTCGACACGCAGACCAGATGACCGAGGAACTCAAAGCCCGCGTCTGTGACGCCATCGACGCCCACGCCGAGGACATCGTCGCCTTCGCCAAGGACGTGCAGGCCGAACCAGAACTCGGCTACAAGGAAGTAAAGACGACTGCGAAGGTCGTCTCGATATTCGAGGACCTCGGTCTCGACGTGGAGACGGAACTCGCCATCACCGGCGCTCGCGCCCGAGCAGGGTCCGGTGACTTCGTCGCCGCCGTCCTCGGCGAACTCGATGCCCTCGTCAACCCCGACCATCCACACGCCGACCCGGACACCGGCGCAGTTCACGCCTGCGGCCACAACGCGCAACTCGCAAACCTCGTCGGAACCGCGTTCGGACTCGTCGCGAGCGGCGTCGTCGACGACCTCGACGGCGCTGTCGAGTTCGTCGCCGTCCCGGCCGAGGAGTACCTCGACCTCGATTACCGCCGCGGACTCCACGAATCGGGCGATATCGAATTCTTCGGCGGTAAACAGGAACTCATTCGCCGCGGCTACGTCGACGACTGGGACGCCGCGGTGATGATGCACGCCGGCAGCAACACGCCGGAGCGCGAGGTCACGAGCAACTTCTCGACCAACGGGTTCGTCGGGAAGTTCGTCACCTACCGGGGGACCGAAGCGCACGCCGGTGCGGCCCCAGAGGAGGGCGTCAACGCGCTCAACGCGGCGATGCTCGGCATGAACGCGGTGAACGCGCTGCGCGAGACCTTCCGCGACGACGACCACGTTCGCGTCCATCCGATTGTCACCCGCGGCGGCGACGGGGTAAACGTCGTCCCGGCCGAGGTCACGATGGAGTCGTACGTCCGTGCGGCCTCTATCGAGGCAGTCTCGGAGGCGAACGAGTCGGTCAACCGCGCCCTCTCGTCGGGTGCGATGGCCATCGGCGGCGACGTCGAAATCGAGGACTATCCGGGCTACATGCCGCTTCGGACGAACCAGACGCTCGCGTCGCTCTACGAGGCGAACGCCCGCGATATCGTCGGCCCGGACGCCGTCACCGAGGGCCGCCCGCACCTCTCTGGGTCGACTGACATGGGCGATATCACCCAACTCGTCCCCGGTCTCCACCCGTGGACCGGGGGATTCGACGGGGCCGTCCACGCCCGCGACTTCCGCGTCGTCGACGAGGAGATGGCGTACGTCGTCCCGGCGAAACTCACGGCTTGCACGCTCGTCGACGTGCTCACCGACCCGGAGGCCATGAACGACCTTCGCGCGGCGAAGAACCGAAAACGGTCTCGTGAGTCGTATCTCGACGCGGTCCGCTCGTTCCGCGGGACGGTGACAGAGTCGTACCGCGAAGATGCGGAGAGCGACGTGCGCGAGGAGTGAGTCGGCCGCACGTCGGGAACTGGCACCGGACTCCCCCGTTGCGAGTGAAGAGACGCGCGTTAGTTCGCGCACGTATCACATTTTCGGTGATTGTCTGACGCACATTTATGTCTCACGCGCGGGGCTATTGTACGCATGAGCAATCGGGTGGAGGAACTCGAATCGAAGGTTGCAGAGCTGCAGGCCGCGGTGAACGGACTCACCGAGGAGCTGGTCGAGACGAAAGAACGACTTCGCCAACTCGAAGACGCGAACGACGTCGAGGTGCCCTCGCGCGCCCCGCGTCGACGTGGCGACTGGACGCCTGCCGAAGAGGCGGCGCCCGAAGACGCAGAGACGGCGGACCCAGTCGACGGCGATGAGACTAAACCGGATGAGGCCGACGACTCTGACGAAGAAGAAAGTCAGTCGCCCGACGACGACATCATCGTCGCCTAATCGGGCGCGCTGGTCCACGTAGGCACGCTCTGTGTCCATACGGCGTGTCACCCTTGCGGGCCTCACCCGCGCGAACACCAACACATGCACATCAAAGAGCTCGTCCTTGACGGTTTCAAGAGCTTCGGGCGGCCGACCCGCATCCCGTTCTACGAGGATTTCACGGTCGTTACGGGCCCGAACGGTTCCGGGAAGTCGAACATCATCGATGGGGTGCTCTTCGCACTCGGCCTCGCCCGTACCCGCGGGATTCGCGCCGAGAAGCTAACGGACCTCATCTACAACCCCGGCCACGCCGACGGGAGCGACGAAGCAGCGAAGCGGCCGAAAGAAGCCAGTGTCACCGTCGTCCTCGACAACTCCGAGGGAACACTCGACCGGTCACAGGTCGTCAACGCCGCCGGCACGGACAACGTCGGCGACGTCGACGAGATAACCATCAAGCGCCGCGTCAAAGAGACGCCAGACAACTACTACTCGTACTACTACCTCAACGAACGCTCGGTCAACCTCTCGGACATCAAAGACCTGCTGGCGCAAGCCGGCATCACGCCCGAGGGCTACAACGTCGTCATGCAGGGCGACGTGACCGAGATTATCAACATGACGCCCTACCAGCGTCGTGGCATCATCGACGAAATCGCGGGCGTCGCCGAGTTCGACGAGAAGAAAGACGCCGCGTTCGGCGAACTCGAAGCGGTCGAAGAACGTGTCGACGAAGCGGACCTCCGCATCGGAGAAAAGGAGACGCGCCTCGACCAACTCGCCGACGAACGCGAGACGGCGCTCCAGTACAAGGGTCTCCGCGACGAGAGAGAAGAGTACGAAGGCTACCTGAAAGCCGCGGAACTCGAAGACAAGCGCGACGACCTCTCGCGGACCGAGTCTCGCATCGACTCGACCGAATCAGACCTCGAAAGCCTCCGCGCGGAACTCGACGAACGACAGGGGAAAGTCACCCGTCTCGAAGAGGACCTCGAAGACCTCACGCACGAAATCGAGCGGAAGGGCGAGGACGAACAACTCCGCATCAAGTCCGAGATGGAGGAGATAAAAGGCGACATCGCACGCCTCGAGAACTCCATCGAAGCGGCCGAAGAGAAACGCGACGACGCCGAGGCCGAACGGCGGAAGGCGTTCGTCGATATCGACCGCAAGCAAGAGAAGATAGACGACCTGTCGGGCGACATCCGCGAGATAAAAGTTGAGAAGGCGTCCGTCAAGAGCGACATCCAGTCCAAGCAGGTCGAACTCTCCGAAGTACAGGCCGAAATCGACTCGGTCGACACCGAGTTCGACGAACTGAAATCCGAACTCGCCGAGAAGAAAGAGACGGTCGACGCGTACAAAGACGAGAAGAACGACCGTCAGCGTGCCAAAGACCGCCTCCTCGACGACGCGCGTCGTCGCTCGAACGAGATTTCTGAGACGCAAGCCGACATCGACGCCGCCCACGAACGCATCCCCGAACTGAAGGCGACGCTCTCGGACCTGCACAGCGAACTCGACACTGCCGCGAAGAACAAATCGAAGATAGACGGCGTCATCGAGGACTTGCAGGCCGAGAAAGCCGAGTTGAAAGACGAACTCTCGGAGGTCAACGACGAACTCCAGACCAAGCAGTCCGAGTACGCTCGCCTCGAAGCGCGGGCCGGGTCGGACGGCGACAACTCGTGGCCGCGTGCGGTCACGACCATCCTCAACGCCGGTATGTCCGGTGTCCACGGCGCAGTCGGTCAACTCGGGTCCGTCGACGGCGAGTACGCGAAAGCCTGTGAGACGGCCGCTGGTGGCCGCCTCGCAAACGTCGTCGTCGACGACGACGGCGTGGGGTCGTCCTGTATCGACCACCTGAAGTCCCGGAACGCGGGTCGCGCGACGTTCTTGCCCATCACGAAGATGGACAACCGCGGACTGCCGCGCAAACCGTCGCATCCGGGTGTCGTGGACTTCGCTCGCAACCTCGTCGACTACGACAGTCAGTACGAATCTATCTTCTCGTACGTCCTCGGGTCGACACTCGTCGTCGAAGACATGCAGACTGCCCGCGACCTGATGGGCGACTACCGCATGGTCACCCTCGACGGTGACCTAGTCGAACGCTCCGGCGCGATGACCGGTGGGTCCGGCGGCGGTTCTCGCTACTCCTTTTCGAAGTCGGGTGAGGGACGCCTCGAACGCATCGCCAAGGAGATTACCACACTCGAAGACCGTCGCCGGTCACTCAACGGCGAAATCCGGGACATCGACGACGACCTGGAGGACGCCCGTGGCCGGGCCTCCGACGCGGCAGACCAAGTTCGCGCGATAGAGCGCGAAATCGAGGATGCCGAAGAGGATATCGAGAACGCAGAGGTCGAAATCGACCGGTTGAACGACCGACTCGACGAACTCCAGTCCGAGCGTGAGTCGGTCGACGAGCAGATGTCGGACCTCGACGACGAAATCGCCGCGTACGACGAGAAAATCACCGCCGTCGAGTCCGATATCGAAGACATCGAGCGCGAACTTGCCGACTCGGAGATTCCGGAACTCACCGCTCGCGCGGACGAGGTTCGGGCCGATATCGACGAACTCGAAGACCGGATGAGTACCCTCGATGGTCGCCTCAACGAGATTCAACTGGAGAAGCAGTACGCCGAAGACGCGGTGGACGACCTCCACGACACGGTCGAGGCCGCCCAGAACCGCAAGGCCGAGGCGCGCGAGACCATCACGGACGCCGAGTCGAAGATAGAAGACCGCGAAGACGACCTCGACGCGAAGCGTGAGGCCGTCGCAGAACTCGAAGAGGAACTGGTCGACCTCAAAGAAGACCGCCGCGAACTCCAAGGCGACCTTCGTGAGGCGCGCACCGCCCGCGACGAGAAGAAAGACCGCGTCAACGCCGTCGAGTCCAAACTGGAGAGTCTGCAATCGGCCGCAGAACGCCTCGAGTGGGAGATAGACGAACTCGAAGCGCAGGTCGGCGACTACGACCCAGAGGAGATACCCGACCACAGTACGGTCGAATCCGAAATCGAACGCCTCACCGAAGAGATGGAGGCACTCGAACCGGTCAACATGCTCGCCATCGACGAGTACGACGACGTGAAGGCCGACCTCGAAGACCTTCAGGAACGCCGCGACGTGCTGGTCGAAGAGCGTGACGCCATCCAAGAGCGCATCGAGCAGTACGAGTCACAGAAGAAACAGACGTTCATGGAGTCGTTCGACGCCATCGCCGAGAACTTCACCGACATCTTCGAGCGACTCTCGAACGGGACCGGACACCTCCACTTGGAGAACCCCGAAGACCCGTTCGAAGAAGGCCTGACGATGAAGGCACAACCCGGCGACAAGCCGATTCAGCGCCTCGACGCGATGTCCGGCGGCGAGAAGTCGCTGACGGCGCTCGCGTTCATCTTCGCCATCCAGCGACACAACCCCGCCCCGTTCTACGCACTCGACGAAGTCGACGCCTTCCTCGACGCCGCGAACGCCGAACGCGTCGGTCAGATGGTCGACGACTTGGCCGGCGACGCCCAGTTCGTGGTCGTCTCGCACCGCTCTGCCCTGCTCGAACGCGCCGAACGTGCAATCGGTGTGACGATGCAAGGAGACAACGTCAGTGCCGTCACCGGTATCCAGTTCGGCGGTGGCGAGGGCGGTGACTCGGAGGACGGTTCCGGACCCGACAGTGATGCTGGCGACGATACCGGCGGCAGCGACAGCGACGACGACGGTGGTGACAGCAGCGACGAGACTGCGGCGGAACCGGAGGTTCCGGCGGATGACTGACGACATCCCGGAACTCAACCTGACGCGGGACCGTGGCGAGTCCGACGACAGTGAGACGTTTCAGTTCTCTGGCGACGCGGCCCTCGACGACGGAACCGACGCGCCCGAAGAAGGGGCAGTAGACGACGTCCTCCCGGACGACGTGTCGGAGTCCGACGACGACGAAGTCGAACCCGTCGAACTGCTCGTCCAACTCGCCAAAGAGGGAGACATCGACCCGTGGGACATCGACATCGTCGAGGTCACGGACGCCTTCCTCGAACGACTCGACGCGATGGACCTCCGGACCACCGGGCGGGCACTGTTCTACGCGAGCGTCCTCTTGCGGATGAAGTCGGACGAACTGCTCGCACCGGACGAACCGGACGAGGAGGAACTCGAACCGTGGGAACTCGCCATGCAGGGTGGCGCAGAGGGCGGCCGTCCGGACGACGACGGCGCGCCCGGATTCGACCCCATCGCATCACTGGAAGCGGAGATGGACCGTCGCCTCGAACGCAAGCATGCCCGTGGGTCGCCGGAGACGCTGGACGAACTCGTCCACGAACTCCGCGAAGCAGAGCGTGGGTCGTGGTGGAAACGCCGCCGCGAGTACGACACCTCCGAATCACCCCGCGGGTTTTCTCGCGGGACGCAGACGCTCGACTACCACGCCGCGGGCGACATGCGCGGCGCTGGCGAACCGACCGAAGACGACGTGACCGGCACGGCCCACAACGAGGACATCGAAGCAATCGTCGAAGAAGTGGGCGACGTGCTCACAGAACACTACGAGAAGGGACGCGACGAGGTGCTCTTCCGAGAGATTCGCCACGTTGCAGACACCGTGATGACGACGTACCTCGCGCTGTTGTTCCTCGCACACAGGAGCACGGTCTACCTCGAACAGGACGAACTGTTCGGTGACCTCTGGATACAGAATCCCGAGGTGTTCGACCAGCACGCGGACGACGACGAGGGACTGGACACAGAGGAAGCAGACGGCGAACAAGAAGTCGAAGCAGTCGCCCTCGACTGAGGGCAAACGCACACTGCGATTTTGCGACCGTGATTACGACAGGTGAGCGGTGACGTCAGTCGAGGAAATCATCCCGACGTAGTCGTCGTCGACGACAGGGAGGTGTTTGATACCGTAGGAGGTCATCATCGCGGCAACCTCCTCCATGTAGAGGTCGGGGGTCGCAGTCTCGACGTCGGTCGTCATCACGTCGGTCACTTTCAGTTTCGAGACGTCCTTTCCGTCAGCGATGGCGTCGAGGACGTCCGTACTGCTGACAATCGCCCGCGGCGTGGTCCGAACGACGAGTGCGTTGATATCCTTCTCGCGCATCTGCTGAACCGCCTCCATCACTGTCGCGTCTTTCGAAATCATCTCGAGCGGCGTGGACATGACGTCTTCGACGGTCACTCTATCAGAAGAACTCATTCCGTAGACGACGGTGACGGAGGGTTATGAAAGTTCACCTAGCTGTGTGTACACTTTTGCACCGTCGCCCGCTCTCGTTGCGAGGTGCCCACAGATACCGTTTCGACTACCGAGACACCTGTCGCTCGCTTACTCGACGTACCGCTCGATGAGTGGTGCGAGTTTCGCTTTCGTCTCTGCGGGGATGGCCTCGTCGGGCGTGTTGATGGTGCCTTCGAGTGCGGAGTGACTGTCCGTCTCGTGGTCGTCTGGAATCTTTCGAATGGCGGCCTCGACAGTGTCCTTGATTGCCTCCTCGTTGGCGGCGGCGTTCTTCAGCACCTCGTCGAGCGTGACTTCGCTGTCTTCTTTCCAGACGTCGTAGTCGGTGACACCGGTGATGGTCGCGTAGGCAATCTCGGCCTCACGGGCGAGTTTCGCCTCCGGAATCGTGGTCATGCCGATGATGTCCCACCCCTGTGCGCGGTAGTGCTCGCTCTCGGCCTTCGTGGAGTACGAGGGGCCTTCGATGCAGACGTAGGTGCCACCTTCTTGGACCGTCGCGTCCGTCGCTTCCTCGGCGGCCTCGGCGAGGATGGAGACGAGTTCTTCGTCGTACGGCATCGCGAACGGTTGGTGGACGACGATACCCTCGTCGAAGAAGGTGAGGGGGCGGTGCTTCGTGCGGTCGTAAATCTGGTCGGGGACGACGAGCGTCTGTGGTGGCAGGTCTTCTTTCAGACTCCCGACAGCGTTGCTGGCGAGGATGTGCGTCACGCCGAGTTTCTTCAGCGCGAAGATGTTCGCACGGTACGGGAGCGTCGTCGGCGAGTGCTGGTGGTCGGGGCCGTGTCGCGGGAGGAATACGACTTCGCGGCCAGTCTCACCGAACTCACCGACGATTGGTGTCGTGGAGGGTTCACCGAAGGGTGTGTCGACCGGTTCTTCGCGCGTGTTCTCGAGGGGCAGTGCTTCGTAGATGCCGCTGCCGCCGATAAATCCGATTTTCATACCCGAACGACGCGGAGAGTGCACAAAATCGTGGCGAATCGGGATGTGTGAAGTGGGCGATTACACGACGACGCCGGCGTCGAGGAGGAAGATGAGGACCGAGAGTATCGGAACGCTGAGGAGCGTCGTCGCGAAGACGGCGGCGGAGACGAACTCCGCGAGGTTGACTGTCGACCCACTCGTGTCGCCAAACTCACCGACGAGGATGAGCGGCGTCACCGCGGCGGGCATCGCCGACTCGAGGACGAACGTCCGCGCGACGATTGGGTCGCCGAACCCGGCGACGAGGGCGATACCGACGGCGATTGCGGGTGCGACGACCATCTTCAGTCCGGCGACGAGGCCGACTTCTCTGAGCGTCGACCCGAGGTCGGCACCGGCGAGTTGGATGCCGAGGATGAGGAGCATGACCGGAATCGAAGAGTCACCGACGAGTTTGAGCGTCTGCATGGCGGCGATGTCAGTCGGTGGGACGACGCCAAGCCACCGGGCGGCGAGTGCGGCGACGACGGCGTACACGAGTGGAATCTTGAGGACGCGGGAGATTCCGACGCGCCACGCCGCGCCCCCGTCGTCACCGCCAGACGCCCCTCGTCCAGCGATGTAGACCCCGAGCGTGTAGATGAGGACGCCCTGCACGGCGAGGTAGATAACCGCTGTCGACCTCCCGGTGTCGCCGAAGGCGAACGAGCTGACTGGGATACCGTAGTTCCCCGAATTTGGGAAGGCAGAGACGAGGACGAGTGCACCGAGGAGTGGCTCCGAGAGACCGGCGAGTCGGGCGATACCGCCGGCGACGAGAATCATCACGACGTGGTAGACGACGACACCGGCAGTGATGGTCGCCAGCGTCGAACCGGCGAGTTCGGTCGTCGCGAGACTATAGAAGACGAGTGCCGGCGCGAGCACGTACACTGTCACGGTGTTGAGGGGGTCCGGGTCGATGTCGCGAGTCCGCCCTAAAAGGAAACCAACTGCGCCGATAGCGAGAATCGGCAACAGGGCCGTGACGAAGATAGACAGAAGCGACATGGCTGTGCCGACGGAGGTTACACTCACCAACGTTTCGCTTCTGTCGCGTACAGAACGGAGACCAGAAGGTATCTGGCCCCCGCTTACGACTGCGGTTCGGCGCGTCGATTAGGCACCGACGCCGTCGTTTTCGAGGAGACGCCACGCACCGTCACCGGTGGATTCGACGACACCGCGTCGTTCCATCTCCGTGATGACTTCCTCCATGCGGTCGGGTTGGGCAATCTCCATCTCGATGCGGTCGACGTCGTGGTACTCCGAGAGGTAGTGACGGATGTCGTCGAGTTCGAAGGTCTCCTCGTCGGCCTTCGACATGACGCCCGAGGTGAGGTCTATCATGTCCTCGATGAAGTTCCACGGGTAGACGACCCACGCCCACTCTTCGAGACGTTCGCCCACGTAGTCGGGTTCGAACTCGCTCGTCTGGAGGAGTTGGAGCGTCGCGGTGCGGACTTCGCCCGCGTTTCTGTCGGTCACGTACTCGTACGCGCGCTTGATGGACCCGCCGGTGTCGGCGATGTCGTCGATGATGAGCACGTCTTTGCCTTCGACGCTTCCCTCTGGCATCGGGTAGCGTACTTCTGGTTCATTGGACTTCTGAGCAGTGCCGACGTAGTGCTCCATCTTGAGACTCGTCAGGTCGTCGAGCCCGACGAAGTCACAGATACAGCGCCCCGCGAACCAACCGCCGCGTGCCAGCGCGACGATGACTTCGGGTTCGAACTCGGACGACTTCACTTCGTCCGAGACGTCACGACAGAGTCCGTAGATGTACTCCCAGTTTGTGATGGTGCACTTAAATTCGTCGGGGAGATTGCCCATGTCTTCGGTTCACCGTCCGTAGTGGGGAGCCTGACGCCCTTTAATCTGTACGACTCGTCCCGAGGGTGTGGAACAGTCACAATACGGGAATCATCCGATTAAGATACCATTAACCTCGAATTTGTCACGTCAGGAATTTCATAACGTATGCTAACAAGGGTCATAGTTATAGTGAGTCGGGGAGTACCCGAGTTCGTTGGTGATCAAACAATGCACACGTGTGGTAACTGTGGTGAGTTCGTGTCCCGAGATTTCGTCCGCGTCTTCGGCAACGATATGGACGAAGTCGTCGGTTGTCCCGCCTGCATGAACATGCGAGAAGTGATGCAGGGCAACGGTGCTGCTGCCCAGAGTAGTCGAGTCCGGTGGACTCGTGCGTAACCGGGTTCCTGACTGATACACCTCCGGCCCCCGCATCGCCTCTTTCGACCCTCCATTTTCGCCCGCCGACGGGGAGCGACCGACTGCCGACCCACGGGTTTGATACAGTGTCGTGTAGTGTGCACTCCCATGGACCGCCGACGCGCCCTTCTCGTCGACGCATTTACGACCGAACCACTGTCTGGCAACGTCGCCGGCGTCGTCCCCGACGCCGACGGACTCGACGCAGAACAGATGCGCGCTGTCGCGGGCGAACTCGGCGCGAGTGAGACGGCGTTCGTCTGTTCGTCGGCGAGCGCGGACCGCCGCATCCGGTACTTCACGCCGACACAGGAGATTGACCTCTGTGGCCACGCGACCATCGCGGCACACGCTCACCTCGCGGCCGAACGCGCCATCGAACCGGGGACGCACACCCTCGAAACGAACGTCGGAACACTCGATATCGAAATTGGCGAACTTGGAGAGGTCTGGATGACACAGGACGCACCGACGGTTCGGCCACTCGACGTCGACTACGACCGAATCGCAGAGATGTTGGGCGTCGACGTGGCCGCCCTCCGCGACGTTGGTGCCGACCTTCCGGTCGCCCTCGCATCGACGGGCCTCCCGTTCGTCGTCGTCCCCGTGAACTTCCTCGAACACCTCTCTGGGTCCACGCCCGATATGGATGCCATCGCGGAGTTCGCCGCAGAACACGACGCTGCGGGTGTCTACGCGTTTACCTTCGACGCCATCGACGCCGATTCGACCCTCCACGCCCGGTGTTTCGCGCCGGGCGTCGGAATCACCGAGGACCCCGCGACTGGCACCGCCAGTGGTGCTTGCGGTGCGTACCTCCGACAGGTCGGGGCGTTCGACTCTGTCCCCGACGAACTTCGGTTCGAACAGGGCCACTTCGTGGACCGGCCGAGTCTCGTCCGCGTCACGGTCGATGAGCAGATACGAGTCGGTGGTCGTGCGGTGCAGTCGCTCGATGGAGAAGTGACGATTCCTGAATTCGACACCGACGACATCATCGAGGCGTAGCGCCTCGGATATCGACAGTCGGTGCCTTCGACTGCGTTCCGAGGGTGGACGCCTCGAACAGTCCGAAGTGGACGCTTCGGTCGGGACGAGATGTGCGCTTCGGCCGTTCGATTCCGACTGTGCTTACCCGATGTACCGCAGGTCGTCGTCGCTCGGCAGTCCCTGTTGTTGCTGCTGCATCTCTTGAATCTTCGCGGCGACTTCCTTCATCTCCTCTGCTCGGTCTTCGAGTGCTTCGAAGTCGACGCTGAAGTCGAGGAGGTCCTGTAGCACCTCGATGACGACCTGTGCGCTGTGCGGGTCGACGAGGTACCCGCTCGTCTCACCCATCAGACACGCCGCTTCGAAGCCACGGCGGCCACCGAGGCCGAGGAGGAGACCGGAGACGCCGACGATGCCGCCTGCCGGTTCGCCGTCGCGGAACTCGACACCGACGTCTTCGAGTTCGTCGAGTTGGGATTCGTCGGTGACGGCCCCGAGGACCGACGGTTCGTCGATGAGTTCGCCGGTTGGGACGCCGCCCAGCGCGAACAGTCGTTCGGCACCGAACTCCTCGGCCACGTCGAGGAAGGCGTCGGTGAGGTGGTAGTGTCCCTCGTTGGACTGTGCCTGGTGGTCGCCCGTGAGTAAGAGGAGGTCTGGCCCCTCACCGGGCGTCTCGACGGCGTGGATTTCGGCGTGGGTCAACTCGGCTACACCGTCTTCGAGTCCGACCTGCGGTGGGAACACGTCGGCGTAGATGCGCCGGACCAACGTCGCGTCTTCGAACTCTTCGAGCAGGTGCTCGACGGCGAGTTTTCCGACGTTCCCGACGCCCGGGAGCCCCTCGACGAAGACCGGATTCGAGAGGTCGGCCTCTGCGACTGCCTCGATTTCGATGTCGTCCATGCACGTAGTGCCGAACGCACCGGTTAAGAGGGCGTCGGTAGCCGAACGGCCTCGGCCACTCGGCGGCGGCGCACTACTCGTCGGCGGTGCGGCGCTTCCGCGCACGACGGTACTCGCCGTACGTGTCGTCGGGGTTGTACGGTGCGGGCGCGCTGTTTGCTGTGGGTGCGCCACACTCCGGACAAGCAGAAGAGAGCGTGTACACCGGGCGGTCGTGGCGGCCTCGCCACGCGCTACACACCCGGATGTCAGATTTCATTACTCGTCGTCGCCGCTTCGTTCGCGGTGGTACGACGCGGTGCCACCTTTCGACTCGATGACTTCGCGGGCGCGGGCGACGCTCGCGTCGAGTTCCGATTCAGCGGTCTTGTAGTCGGGCGCTTTCACCTTGATGCGGTACTCAGGTGCGCCGACGTAGGTGACCGTCAGTTCGATTTCGTCGCTGACTTCGCCGTCGCCTTCGGCGGCCTTCAGCGCCTCTTTCACGTCGTCGACGCCGTCGCCCGCGGGCGAACGCAGGTCGACGTAGCCGGTGACGTTGACGTACGGCACCGAGACGTTCTGTCGTGCCGTGTCGACGATGGCGTCGATTTCGTCGTCGTCGAGGTCGACGTCTTCGAGTGCTTCAGTGCCGTGGATGGCGGCCTGCTCGAATCCGTCGTAGAGCGAGTCGTATTCGGCGAGCAGGGCGTTCGCAATCGCACCGTACTGCTCGTCGTCGATGTCCTCGCCGAACGCGAGGGCCATCCACTTGTCCGCCTTCTGCTCGTTCTTCCACTCCTGAATCTTCTCTTTCCGCTGGTGCTCGTTGACGTCCTTGATAGAGAGGTCTATCTGCTGCGAACTCTCGTTGACCTCGAGCACCTTGGCGACGACCGTCTGTCCCTCGCGGACGTGGTCGCGGACGTTCTTGATCCATCCGCTGGCGACTTCGCTGATGTGGCACAGGCCACGTTTGTCTTCGTACTCTTCGAGGTCGACGAAGACACCGAAGTCCGTAATGTCGTCTACCTTTCCGACGACGAGTTCGCCGGAGTCAGGCCATCCGCTGTACTTCATGAGGAATCCTCCGGGACGTTACGCCTCTAGTTCGTCGCTCTCGCGACGCTCGACCGTCTCGACGACCTCGCCGTGGAACTCGGCGTTTCCGCCGGTCGGGGTCGCGAGGGTCGTGCCACAGACGGCACAGTTGACGACCGAGGAGGCCTTTCCGAAGACGATTTGTTCGTTTTCACAGTCACTGCACGCGACTTTGTAGAAATTTCCTGCCATGTGTTTACTCCTGGAATTCGAGACGGCCTGCTCGCCATCCCTTGCGCATGTGCGCCTTGCCACAGTCCGAGCAGATGTACTTCAGGTGGGTCTTCTTCGTCGGCTTGTCGCCACCGGGCACCTTGGAGAACTTACCAGCGTTCCCGATGGTCGCCTTCCCGCGTCGGGTCTGACGGGCGTTCCACTTCATGCCGGTCGGACGGCCTTTGCGGACTTTCTCGACTTCGTGCTCGTGGTGGCCCTTACAGTTGGGGCAATACGTGTTGAAACGGCGTGGCATCTGCATAGATATCGACCTTGTGGAGGGATTTGGTGTCGCCCGTTAAAACCCGTTTGGTTCGCCGCGACGCCCAGACCCGCGTTCGACGCGTTCGCGGGGCGCTGTGGCACGTGTGGGCAGACCACGAGCCGGGCCGACCATCCGCACTCGGAGACGCCCGCTATTCGTAGGGGGTCGGCCGTCGCACCCGGGCACGCAACGAGAATTCTCGGCTGGAGCCCCATCTGCAAGGCGGAAGCCGAAGCGATTAAGCAATGACTGTGCCAATCCCGGCACATGAAGAAGCTCATCATCCACGGCGACCCCGGCATTCGGCGCGACGCCGTCATCGAACACGACGGCGAAGAGTACGTCTGTTTCTCCATCGACCGTCAGGGCGACTGGCACGGTCCGGACCGCGTCCAACTGTGGTGCACTGTCGGGACCGAGGACGAGCGCGAGGCATTCGAGAAGCGCGAGTACGTCCCTCACTGGCTCGAGACCGAGGGCGTCGACGCCGAGGCTATCGAGGTCGTTCGTAAGAGCGGCCAGGTCGCCTAAGGCAGCCTCGCTTCTTCTACTTCGTAGACAACGACCGACCCCGAGCGGTGCACCGGCGTCAGCCACGGGACGTCGGTCGCTATCTCTCCGTAGCGAGCGCGTTCGCCCGGGCCGACCCAGACGTACTGCACGTCGTAGGTCTCGATGAGGCGAGCCCGGGTCGACTCGTTACCCACGTACATCGCATCCACGTCGCGGACCCGGTCGTAGTAGGCGTCGGGGCCGCGGTAGCCGACTTCGTGTGCCCATCCAGCAACTGTCGGCACGCCCGTGAGACTCGACTCGGGGTTCCCGCGCCACGCGTACATGACGTGTTCCCGTTGGTCATCGAGTGTCGCCGACCACTCTGTTCCGGGGGCCGTGAGGATGGTCGGCGTGCCTTCGACGTTCTCGTCGAGCCACGTTATCGCCGTATCTTCGTCTGGGTGATACCACTCGACGAAGGCCGTCGCGTCGAGCGTCGTCTCTTGACGTGGGGTTTGTGTGTGGTCGGCGACGGCGAGGCCGGCGTAGACCGACGTGGAGGCGACGAGTAGCGCGACGAGAGCGATGCTCACTCCCCGAACTGCGCCCGAGCGAACGTGGAAGTCGACGTTCGGAAGCGACAGGTCGGTCTCGTCGGCCGCGTCGCGGACGAATCCTGCGAGAACCGACCCCATCGCGCTCCCCCAGAGGACCCACACCTGCATGTACGTCTTGAACACCGTATTCATCCGACCCGGCCCTGCCTGCTCGTTCACGAAGACGACTTCGACGAGCATCACGAGACCTGCGCCGGCGACGACGAGCACGGTGTCGAACGTCGGAGTGTCACTCAGTCTGAGGAGGACCCACCCGACGACGACGAACGGCACGACGAGCGCGAGGGCTGCGAAGGAGTGGACGACAGCGACGGCGGTCACGGCGACGAAACCAACGACCACTGGAACGAGCTGTCGAGCGCCGAGTTCCCGCGCGTAGTGGAGCGCGAACGCGCCGATGAATGCCCCGTGAACGAGCAGCAGGACGCCGAAGCCACTCCGTTCGGCCGGCGCGAGAATCTCTATCGTCCGGGTGCTCCCGCCGCCCGCGACACTCCCGAGGAGGAACGGACTCGCGAGGACGACGGCGAAGACGCCCGCGAGGCCGACGACGACTGTCGTGCCGACGAGTCGAGCGACCTCGCTGGTGACTGAGGAACGCTCTGCGACCGTTCGAAGGCGCTCACGACCGGGAAGGAGTGTCCACGGACGTGCGGGCGCGAAGACCATCCCGAGGAAGAGGACACCGAACACGGACGGGAAACTCCACGTATCGACGACGACCTGCAATCCCCCGACGAGAGCGGCGACACCCACGAGACGCCGACGCTCCCAGCGTGCGTCTTCGGGGGTCACGAAGTACGCGAACGTGAGGCCCGCCGCGAGGAGTAAGAACGGCGTGCCCATCATGTGTGCGTGGAGGTCCCCGTTGAGCCACGCGAACAGTGGGAACTCGTTGATGGTGCCGGGGATGACGCGACTGGCGTCCCAGTACGAGAACTCGTTTGCCCCCGCGAGAAGCTCCGAGACGGTGTACCGGGAGCGCTCGGCGACGGCCTGCGCGAGTGGCCGTTGGAACCCCTCGGGGAGAGTGAGAATGAGGAAGCGTCCTGCCGTGACGAGGTTGCTAGCGAACCCGACGAAGAACGCGGCGAGGAGGCCGCCGAGCACGCCGTCCGCATCGGCGGCGGCCGAGATACTCCGCCCGAGTTCGAACGCCGCCGTGACGAGGAACCCGAAGAACCCCGCGAGCGCGAGGTTGTAGGCGAATTCGGGTTCGGTTCCCGTGAGCCACGCAAGGAGAATCGACACGAGGTGGCCACCGTAGTAGTAGCGGACCGGTTCGCCGGCGAACCACATGTCTTCGGGGGGCAAGACCGTCGCACGAGAGAGCGACTGGAGGAGGCCGAAGTCGAGGAACTTCTCACCGCCGCCGGCGTGGACGGCCGGGTCGAGTGCGCGGAGGGCCACGGCGAACAAGAAGGCGACTGCGAACACTGTGGCCGCTTCCGCGACTGCTCGCCTGTCGATGTCGATGTCGGACGCGAAACGAATCTGCCCGCCCCGAAGCGCCGTCAGGTCGAGTCCACTCAGCGCCGCCGCAGCGACGAGGACGCCGAAACCGACGAGGAGTGTGGCGGGGCCGAACGAGAGGTGGCCGACGTAGTAGACCGGAAGGGTCACGACCACGAGCGATACGGGGAGCGTGAAACCAGCGCCGTGACCGGGGAGGCGGCGGAACAGACGGGCCGAGAGCGGAAGCCCGACTGCCCAGAGGGCCGCGAACATCACCAGCCAACGGACCACGAGGGCGTACTCCATCTGTCCGAGGAAGGTTCGGCCGACACAATACGTGTTGTGGATGACGTGTGCGTGCGAGAGCGGTTTGCTTTTTACCCCGTTCGAAGAATGGACGTGCATGTCGCAGTCTGTCGGGGTCGTGGTCCCAGCCTATCGACCGAACCCCGATCGTCTGGTCCCGTACGTCCACGCCCTCGTCGAGGAACTCGACCCTGAGGTGGTCCGGGTCGAACTCGATGCGCCGCGGTCGACGACCCTCGACGCCCTCGATTCCCTCCCTTCAGTCGTGACTGTGAACCCCGTCGACGCCCGCCGCGGAAAGGGCGCGGCCATCACCGCGGGGTTCGAAGCCCTCGACACTGATATCCTCGCGTTCGCAGACGCCGACGGGAGCACGCCCGCCGAGTCCATGGCACAGGTCGTCGACGCCGTCCACGACGGCGCTGACCTCGCAGTCGGGTCACGACGCCACCCGGACGCAACCGTCGCCTCGCACCAGACCGTCGCCCGTCGCTATCTCGGCGACGGCTTCGCGTGGTTGGCACGCCATCTCACCGAGGTCCCACTCTACGACTACCAGTGCGGTGCGAAGGCCATCACCGCCGACGCGTGGGGCGACGTGCGGACGCACCTGTACGAACCCGGGTTCGCGTGGGACATCGAACTCATCGCCGTTTCGGGGGCGTTCGACCACCGAATCGCCGAAGTCCCGGTCGTCTGGGAGGACCAGCCGAATTCGACCGTCTCGCCTATCGACACGACGCTCAAGATGGGCCGCGGCCTCCTTCGGTCACGGCATCGCGCGCGAACGATTCGACAGGACAGGCTCCACGAGTTCATCGCCGCCCGCAACGACGAGCGAACCCTCGTCGAGGACGCCTCGTGCGAGGTCATGGATGACTAATCGGTTGTCCGCGCTCCTCTCTGGTGCCCGCTTCGGGAAGTTCGCATCTGTCGGTGCTGTCGGGGCGATGTTCGACCTTACGGTGAGTAGCCTGCTCATCGTCGTGTTCGGCGTCGTCGGCGAGGTAGCCAAACTCGCCGGCGCAGAAGTCGCCATCGTCGTGATGTTCGTCATCAACGACCGCTGGACGTTTGCCGACGCGGGGTCGGACCACCTCCTCGCGAAGGTTCGGCGGTTCGTCAAGTCGAATCTCGTCAGGAGCGGTGGCCTCGCCGTGCAGGTACTCGTCGTCCGCGCACTCAGAGAGGTTCCGCTGACGATTCCCGTCGCTGGCATCGACCTCTGGCAACTCATCCCGCTCCCCATCGCAATCGGTGCCTCGATGTTCTTGAACTACGTCGCAGAGAGTCTCTTCACGTGGCGAATCGGGGCGGGTTCGCGTCACCGTGACTCACGGTGAAAATTGCCACACAGCTCCCGAAACAGAAGCCTTAACAGTGAACGTCACTTTTGTTGATTCAGCGGGATGGGATAGCCAGGAGATTCCGCCGGGCTCATAACCCGGAGATCGGTAGTTCAAATCTACCTCCCGCTATGTTTTTGCCGACCTCAACTCCTGAACGCCGAGTCTCGTCTCGGCGTGACCCACTGAGGTCGGCCTCATAGCTCAGTAGATGTGAACCAGGGAGCGTCAGCGACCGAGGTTCAAATCTACCTCCCGCTACTTCTCCTGAAAACGACACTCCCACGCAGTGCGTCTTGTCGCACTTCGCCGACGTGATTCTCTGAAAATTGCACCAGGTAGTTTGAACCAGCGAGCAACGCGAAGCGTTGCGAGTGAGGTTCACATCTACCTCCCGCTACTTCTCCTGAAAACGACACTCCCACACGCAGTGCATCTCGTCGTGCTGGGAGGACGTGCTTCTCTAGGAATTCGACTCGGCCACCGTCACAAGATATCGAGTATCCAGCGACTCACGTTAATCGCAACGAGCACCGCACCTTCGAGTCGTCCCAATCGTCCTTTCGTTCCGAGGAGGACGGCGGTGAGCACGGAGAGGAAAAGTAACCACGTTGTGGTCCCGATAGCGGTCTCGACGACCACGATAGGTGCTATCGTCGACGTGATGCCCAAGATGAACAGCGCATTGAACACGTTGCTCCCGATGAGGTTGCCCGCGGCGATGTCGCCCATCCCGTTCCGTGCGGCGGTGACGGAGGCGATGATTTCCGGAGTCGACGTGCCCACTGCGACGATAGTTTCCCCGATGACCCACTCGGAGAGGCCCGCCGTCTCGGCGATAGATACTGCCGACTCCACGAGGAAGTGCGCGGCAGCGACGATAGTAGCGAGTCCACCGACGAGAAGGAGAGCGGTGAGCCACGTTGCTCGACGGGGTTCGGTCGGTGCGTCTCCCGACTCGTCCGGTCGGACGAACAGGGCGGTGAGGTAGCCGGCGAACGCGAGGAGCAAGACGACCCCATCGAGACGGCTCACCTGTAAATCCCACAGGACCGCCAGCAGCAACACCGTCGAGAGTATCATCGCCACTCCGTCTCGCCGGACCATCCGAGAAGAACTTCGAACGCCGACGATGGCCGCGATACCACCGAGAACGATACCGATGTTGAAGAGATTCGAGCCGACGACGTTCGCCACTGCGATATCACCGTTTCCGACGAGAGCGGCGTCGACACTGACGGCGGCCTCCGGGGCCGACGTTCCGAGGGCAACCACCGTGAGACCCACGACGAGGTCCGAGAGGCCGAAGCGACGTGCCACCCCGGCGGCGCTGGACACGAACGCTTCTGCACCGACCCACATAGCCCCGATACTCAAAGCGAACGTGACAATCGCGACGGGTACGCTGTCGGTCATTCGTCCTCGGGCTGAGTAGAGTTAGGCTCCATTACACGAGTTCGGATTTTTGTCATTCAGCTGGATAAATTCTTCGTCCCTTACCGGCCTGACACAACCCCGCCTCTATCCGGAGACTCATCGTCCACTTCCGAAGGAGATTTTCTACACCCCTCCAACCTGACCCCAATGAGCGACTTGGAACGAATCTGTGGTGTCGACGACGTCCCCGAGGACACGACGTTTCTCTTCCGCGTCCGCGACGACGACGGAGAAGAACGCGAGGCGATTCTCGTCCGCGACGACGGCGATATCACCGGCTGGTTGAACTACTGCATGCACCTGACGCACATCAAACTCGACAAGGGGTCGGGCGCGGAGATGCGCAACGGCGAGATAATCTGCGAGAACCACGGCGCGTACTTCGAAGCGGACTCCGGGTACTGCAACTACGGGCCGTGCGAGGGTGCCGTCCTCGACGACATCGACCTCACCATCGACGGCGACCACGTGTTCCTCTCCGACGACGACTTCTCGTTCGAAGGAACAGGTGCGATAGAGACCGACCCCGCGGACCGCAGTTCGAAGTCGAACGTCGAATTCTGAGACGGCCGCGGTTACTCGGACGCGATACCCTCGTCGCGCGACTCCTCGTAGTACCGTCGCTCCACGTAGTCGTCGTAGAGTCGAGAGAGCAATTTCGTCACGGGACCGTCGCCGACCGAGATGCCATCGACTGTCTCGATGGGGCGGAGTTCCCACGTCGAGTTCGTGAGAAACGCCTCGTCCGCGTCGCGCACGTCGTCCGGGGTGAAGCGTCGTTCGCGAATCGGGATGCCCTCCTGTCGAGCGAGGTCCAAGACGACTCGTCTGGTGATACCCGGCAAGACGGGACCGTCGAGACTCGGTGTGCAGAGGGCGTTGTCGGCGACGAAAAACAGGTTGCTCGTCGCACCTTCGGTGACGTACCCATCCGAATCCAGCATGAGCGCTTCGTCAGCGCCGGTGACGCGGAGTTCGACGCGTGCGAGGATTCCATTGAGGTAGTTGTGTGTCTTCGCCCGTGCGGGGACGGCCCGGTCAGGGATTCGGCGCGTCCTGACCGTCTGGACCGTCGCCGGGCCGTCCCAGACAGGGTCCGAATTGCGACCACCGCGCGGGAGCGGTTCGACGATGACGACGACTCGCGGGTCTACGTCTTCGGCGGGGGTGAGGCGACCGGGTTGCGACCCGCGAGTAATCGAGAGGCGGACGTACGCTTCTTCGAGGCCATTGGCTGCGAGTGTCTCGTCGATACGCGCTCGCAAGTCGTCGTCTGAGAGACCGTGGTCCATGCCGAGTACGTCGCACGTCTCGGCGAGGCGGTCCGCGTGGGCCTCCCAGTGGAACACGCCACCGCCGTATGCACGGAGTGTCTCGAATGCTGCGTCCCCGTAGAGGAACCCGCGGTCCGTGACAGGAATCGACGCCTCGTCCGCCGGAACGAGTTCGTCGTCGACGTAGTACCGCCGCACCGTGTCGTCGTCACTCATGGTTCGCCTCCCGCGCCTGCCACGTATCCGCGACTGGTGACTCCCCCGCGGCGAGAGCGACGAAGTTGCGGACGATGGCTTTGCCCGACTCGGTCAGGATGCTCTCGGGGTGGAACTGGACGCCGACATGCGGTTTCTCGCGGTGGCGGACGCCCATCACGACCTGCGTGTCGTCGGCACCAACGGCCGATTTGGTGTCGCCCCCACTCTCATCACCGACCGTGTACGCGGTGACGACCAACTCGTCGGGAATGTCGTCCAGTTCGACGGCGAGTGAGTGGTAGCGCCCGACTTCGATTCGGTCGGGGAGGCCGGTGAAGACGCCCTTGCCGTCGTGTTCGACCAACGAGGGTTTTCCGTGGACGACTTCGGGCGCGTGGCCGACGTGGGCACCGAGGGCCGCACAGAGCGACTGGTGGCCGAGACAGACACCGAGGGTCGGGTAGTCGAGGTCACGGAACGTGGGGATAGAGATGCCCGCGTCGGCGGGTGTTCCCGGACCGGGTGAGATGACGATTCCGTCGGGGTCGATGTTGCGGATATCCTCGGTCGTCAGGGCATCGTTTCGGTACACGTCCACCTCGTCTGCGAACTCGCCGACGTACTGGACGAGGTTGTAGGCGAACGAATCGTAGTTGTCGACGACGAGGATGCGCGTCATCGGTCTGCACCCACAGTCATCTTCGCGCGTTCGCCGAGTGCCTCGTCGATTGCAGTGACGAGCGCGCGTGCCTTCGCCAACGTCTCGTCGTACTCGCTGTTCGGGTCGGAGTCGTGGACGATGCCCGCGCCGACGCGGAGGTGGTACTCGTCGCGGTAGCGAACGAGCGTCCGGATGACGATGTTCAACACCGCGCTGTCGTCGAGTCCGATGGCGAACATGCTCCCGGTGTATGGGCCGCGACGGGTCGATTCGAGTTCGTCGATAATCTCCATCGTCCGGGGCTTTGGCGCACCCGTGATGGTCCCGCCGGGGAACACCGCCGCGATGGCGTCGGCGAGCGTTGTGCCTTCGCGCCGCCGGCCCTCGACGAGCGAGACGAGGTGCATGACTTCGGAGTAGCGGTCGACACGACGGTACTCGGTCACGTCGACCGACCCGTACTCGGAGACCTTTCCGAGGTCGTTTCGCTCCAAATCCACGAGCATGGCGTGTTCGGCCCGCTCTTTTTCGTCTGTCGTCAGGTCGGCTTCGAGTCGCTGGTCTTCCTCCGGTGTCGCCCCTCTGGGACGGGTTCCGGCGATGGGTTCCGTGACGAGTCGCTCGCCGTCGATTCGAAGGAGTAGTTCGGGACTGGCACTCACGAGGTCGAGGCCGGGAAGTTCGAGGAGTCCCGAGTACGGTGCCGGATTGACGGCACGGAGGGCCGCGTAGGCGTCGACAGGATGAACCGCCGCAGGTGCGACGAGTCGCTGCGAGAGGTTCGCTTGGAAGGTGTCGCCGTCGTGGATGTACTGCTTTGCCGCGCGAACGCGGTCGGCGAACACTTCGCGCCCGCATTCACTCTCGAACTGCGCTTCGTGAGACGCGACAGGCGCTTCCACCGGTCTGGGAGTTCCGTCCACTGCGTCCTCTGCGAGTCCCAGCGCACGCTCACGTGCCGTGTCGTACACTTCGCCGAAGTCCGAATCCGTGGGGGTTCGGGGACAGCAGGTGATTCGAAGGAGCGTGTCGTCACCGTCGTCGGTCCGCGGTTCTTCCCACGAGGCGACGAGGTCGTACACGCCGAGTTGCAGGTGCGGGAGGTGTCGGTCGTCGGTCGTGTGGTCGGGGAGGGATTCGAGTTCGCGGGCCACGTCGTACGAAAGCCAACCAAACAGGCCACAGGGATACGGAACGTCGCACTCGCCACGAACGAGTGTCTCGGCGTCGACGAGTCCTTCGAGTGCGGCGAGCGTCGGCGCGGTATCGTCTCGGGAGACGGCATCTGCGCCAACAGCGAGACGTTCGACGGGTTTGACGCCGAACGCGCCCCACCCGGATTGGCCGCCGGTCGTCTCGTAGAAGAAGCCACCAGCGTCCCGTCGGCTACGCCGATAGGCGTCGAAGGGGTCCGAGACGCGGACCCGAACTTCGACGGGGACGCGCGCGCCGTCGGGGGCCGACGCCGCAGTCGCGCGAAAGTCGTCGCGGTCGGTGACGACGGTCGGTGCGGTCATTACTCGCACCAATCGGCGCGTCGGGTAAACGGTTTCGTGACGTGTCAGCGGTTCTGCTTACGCGTCGCTCGCGCGGTCAATCCAGCGTTGGACCCGCTTCGGAGACACGTCGATTGCGTCGCCGACGTCGTCTGCGTCGGCGGCGACGAGGTCCGAAACGGTCTCGATACCGATGTCGGAGAGCCGTTCTGCGTAGGCCGGGCCGATGCCGCGAATCGTATCGACGGAGGGCGATTCACTCTCTTCGGCCTCAGGCTCTTCGTCCTCGTCGGCTTCGACTGCGTCTGGCTCTGCTGCGTCGGTCTCTTCAGTTTCGTCCGCTGCTTTCGCTTCGGCTTCTTCGGCCGGTTCGTCCTCTTCGACGCTCTCTGGTTCGGCTTCTTCGGCCGGTGCAGTTTCCTCAGCGTCTTCAGCCACTTCATCGGCGTCTTCACCTTCGTCGACGACAGCGGCGTCCGGTTCTTCCGTTGCTTCGGGTTCGGCCTCTTCGATGGTCGCTTCGGCTTCGTCTCCCGCTTCAGGTTCGGGTTCCTGCGTCTCTTCGACCGGTTCTTTCACCGCTGCTTCCGTCTCGATGTTCGCTTCCTCGCGCTCGGCGCGCGTGTCCCGTTCGACCGTAACGGTCGCTGATTCGTCACGTTCGCTTTGCGAAGTGGACGAGGAGTCGCCACCAATGAGGGATTTCAAGAAGGACGAGATACTGTCAAGCAAGCCCATATTAGTTTGTCATATGCAATCCGGTTATTTAAAAACCGGCGGCCTCAGCCGTCAGCGAGGTGTGCCCTGAGTGCGGCGTTCATCTCGTCGACGGGTGCGTCGAGTCCGGTCCAAATCTCGAACGCTTCGACACCTTGGAGGAGGAGCATCCAGGCACCGTCGACGGTAACCGCGCCCACGTCGGCCGCCTCGCGGAGCAACCGAGTTTCGAGCGGTGCGTACACCGCATCGAGGACGGCGAGGTCTGCGTGGAGGTACGACGCCGGAACTGGAGTCTCATCGGGTGCATCCATCCCGACGCTGGTCGCATTGACGAGGATATCTGCGTCTCCGACCCGTTCGAGTGTGTCTAACCCGCCGCCCGTCGCACCGGGGACGGCAGCGGCCAGTTCAGTCGCCTTCTCCGCCGTTCTGTTGGCGACGTGGACCGTTGCACCACTATCGGAGAGTGCGAACGCGGCGGCACGGCCCGCACCGCCGGCACCGACCACGACGGCGCTCGACCCGTCGATTTCTACGCCGTGTCGTTCGAGTGACCGTGTGACGCCGGCGGCGTCCGTGTTGTAGCCTACCGGGCCATCTGGGCCGAAGTCGATGGTGTTGACCGCACCGATGCGTTCGGCCAGTGGGTCCGGGTCGACGAGGGCCAGTACGTCCTGTTTGAACGGAATCGTGACGTTCACGCCGGCGATACCGAGTGCGTCCGCACCGGCGATGGCGTCGGCGATGGCGTCCAGTTCGGGTTCGAAGGTGACGTATCGCGCGTCGACCCCCGTCGCCTCGTAGGCCGCTTCGTGCATCGGCGGCGACAACGAGTGCCCGACGGGGTTGCCGACGAGGCCGTAGACTTCCATAGCCGGGTGGAGTCTCGCTGGTGATATAATTCGCCCGTCTGCGTCGGATTCCGCCGCGACTCTGTTCGGCGTCCCCACGGCGACGAAGCCGCCGTGATTCGCACGTGAACAGTCACCAGAGCTACCAGTGAGGCCTCGGTATGTCAATCGATAGCGACCGCACGGTGTACCGGCGTACTTTTGGTCCCCCGTTGGTCTACTCCCGCGTATGTCGGCACTCGCAACCCTGCTTTCCTTCGATACCGCCCTCTTGGTGGCTGGTATCGTCGCACTCTATCTCGGGGCCGAGGCACTCGTCGAGGGTGCTTCCCGCCTCGCTATCGGTCTGGGTCTCCGGGCAGCAATCGTCGGTGTGACCATCGTCGCGTTCGCGACGACGACGCCAGAACTGTTCGTCGCCGTGTTGAGCGGACTGGGATACAGTTCTGACCTCGGACTGGGCGCAATCGTCGGGTCGAACATCGCCAACATCGGCCTCGTGTTGGGTATCTCCGCGCTCATCCAACCGATGGGTGTCTCGACGGCGACACTCCGCCGTCACGTCCCCTTCATGATTGCTGCAGCGGTGACACTCGTCGCCCTCGGAATGGACGGGAACCTCAGCGCACTCGACGGCGGTATCCTCCTCGTCATCCTCGTGGTGTTCACTGCGTTCTTGCTCTACCGCGCACGCTCCGCGAAGGCCGACGCGATTGGAACCGACGAAATCGACATCGAAGACGAAGATGCGGTATCCGCCCAGTTCAAAGACGTTCTCTACCTCGGTGCTGGTCTGCTTCTCTTGTTCATCGGGTCGAACTGGCTCATCCAGGGAGGGAAGGGACTCCTCGAAGCCTACGGTTTCAGCACGCGCTTCATCGGACTCACCATCCTCGCGTTCGGTACCTCCCTGCCCGAACTCGCGGCGTCGGTCATCAGCGCCGTCCGCGGCGAGTCCGAGTTCAGTATCGGCAACGTCGTCGGGTCGAACATCTACAACGTCGTCGCCGTCCTCGGCATCCTCGCCATCATGGTTCCGGTGAACGTTCCCGCGAGTACGATTTCGCTCGACTTCCCCGCACTCCTCGCGTTCACGTTCGGCGTCATCCTCCTGATGCTCCGCAATCGAGACGTGTCTCGCCTCGACGGCGGGATTCTGCTAGGTGGCTATCTCGTCTTCTTCTGGCTCATCCTCCCCTAACAGCGAACCTGTCGGCGGAGGGTGACATTCTTGTCGTGCGGTTGAAACGCAAGAGCTACCGACCCCCCAGACGCTAGTGTAGGCACGATGGTACGACGACGACTGAGCCACCCACTGGTCGCAGTGTTCGGTGCTGCCCTCCTCACCGTGCCGTGGTTGGGGCTCCACTCACTCTTCGGTATCGAGCTCCAGACTGGTGTCACGGTCGCATTGAGCGGCATCGCCGTCCTCGGCGCATCGTTCCTCCTCGCGTGGGGTGCCGAGACGGCGGAAGCGGACGTGCCGCGCGCATTCGCCTTGGCTATCCTCGCTGTCCTCGCAGTCGCTCCCGAATACGCCGTCGACGCACTCTACGCGTGGGAGGCGGGTATCAATCCAGGGTCGCCCGAATCCGCCGAGGCTGCCAGTCTCGCCGTCGCCAACATGACTGGTGCGAACCGCATCCTCATCGGTATCGGCTGGTCTGCAATCGCGCTCTTCACCGTCTTCCGAGCGCGTGAGACCGGCGACGAGGCTGTCGAGAACCGCCCCGGGTTCCTCGCCGACGCCGTCCGTCTGGACACGGGCATCTCGACGGAGATTCTCTTCCTCTTCGTGGCGACGATGTTCGCGTTCTTCGTGCCACTCGGTGACGGAATCGGCGCGTTCGACATGTTCGTCCTCGTCGGCCTCTACGTCTCGTACATCCTCGTCGCGTTGAACTCGCCGCACGAACACGAAGAACAGATTGGCGTTCCCGCGTATCTTCAGTCGTACGTCAAACCGAAGCGCATCGCCACGACGCTCTCGTTGTTCCTCTTTTCGGGGTTCGTCATCCTCGTCGCCGTCGAACCCTTCGCCCACGGCCTCGAAGAACTCGGCACCGCCGTCGGCGTCCCGCCGTTCTTGATGATTCAGTGGGTCGCACCGCTCGCCAGTGAGAGTCCCGAACTCATCGTCGTCGCCTACCTCGTCAACAAGGCCCGGTCGACAGCTGGATTCAACGCACTCATCTCGTCGAAACTCAACCAGTGGACGCTCCTCATCGGCACGCTCGTCCTCGTCTACAGCCTCTCGCTCGGCTACTACGGACCGCTCCCGCTCGACAACCACCAGGCAGGTGAAATCTGGCTCACCGCCGCGCAGAGTTACTTCGCAATCGCCGTCCTCATCTCGCTCACGATTAGCGTCCGCGAAGCGCTGGTCCTCCTCGGCCTGTTCTTCGCGCAGTTCATCTACGCCGTCACGGGGGCAGCAGTCACCCTCCCGATTCCCGTCCTCGGCCTCGTCACGCTCGACGGGACGACGTCGCTCTTCGCCTTCGCTGTCGTCTACATGGCGCTCGGGACGGGGCTGTTCATCATCCGCTGGCGTGAACTGCACTCGGTCGCCAGACGGTCCATCCGACGGGTACGCGGCGACTTCACCGAGGACGCTTCCGAGGAACCCGTCGCTGCTGCCGAGGACTGAACGCGCCCGTACTGTTCGGTTGCAGTCGCTTCGACTACACGTCTCTTCGCCGTTTCCGACGCCCTTTTCGCCACCGTCGGCGACCCTCGAATCGTGATTGGAATCGTCGTCAGCCGCGCCGACATCGCATCGGTCCACATCGGCGAGCACCTACTCGACATCGCCGAGTGGGACGCACAGACCGACGAGGACCGACCGGACGCCGACGGTGGCGGCACGTTCTATCGCCGTGAGGGGTTCGAACTCCGTGAGTTCGACGACCTCCACATCTACCTCGACGACCCCGCCGAGGCGTTTGCTGCGGACCTCGACCACCTCGCCGTCGTCTCTCGACACTCCGGCGAGACGGGGCCACTCTTGACCGCACACTTCACTGGGAACTTCGGCCCCGCCGACTACGGTGGTGATGCAGGTGACTTCGCTCGCGCCTGTCCAAACGCCCAACGCGCCGTCGTCGCGGCCCTCCGTGACCACGCACCCGACGGCTACGAGGTCGGTATCGAGGCGACACACCACGGGCCGACGCGGACCACGGTCCCGTCGATGTTCGTCGAACTCGGGAGTGGCGAGGACGAGTGGGAAGACCCAGACGGTGCACGCGCCGTGGCGGTCGCCGTCCTCGACATCGAGGGCGTCGACGCCGACACCGACCGACAACTCGTCGGATTCGGTGGCGGCCACTACGCGCCGCGGTTCCTTCGCGTCCTCGACGACACCGACTGGTGTGTGGGGCACATCGCGGCGGATTGGCAACTGAAGGCGATGGGGTCGCCCGACGAGAACCGTGACGTGCTTCGTCGCGCGTTCGAGGCGTCGGCGGCCGACGTTGCACTCGTCGACGGCGACCGAGACGACCTCGCCGCCGTCCTCGATGAGGAGGGGTATCGCGTCGTCTCCGAGACGTGGGTCCGCGAGACTGCTGGCGTCCCACTCGCTCGCGTCCGCGAACTCGAATCTGATATCACGCGCATCGAAGACGGACTCCGATTCGGAGCGCACATCGACGCGGACGCGTACGACGTCGTATCGCTTCCAGATGGACTCCTCGGCGAGGCACAGGGCGTCGACCTCGACGACGCTCTCGACGCCGTCGCAGAGACGACAGTCGCGTTCCACACGACCGAGGGCGGCGTGCGCGCGGTCGGTCGCGCCGCAGTCACCGGAGCGGGATACGACGAACTCGTCGAGCGTCTCTGTGAGATTTTACGCCGGAAGTACGACTCGGTCGTCCGTGAGGACGGTACTGTCACGGCCCGCACCAGTGCGTTCGACCCCGACGCGGCACGCGAGTTAGGCGTTCCAGAGGGCCCGGCGTTCGGGAAACTATCGGCTGGACAGGTAGTCGAAGTCGACGGGGAGACTATCGACCCCACGGACGTCTCGCGCGAGCGAGTTGTCGAGTTCACAGTGTGACGCAGTTAGTTATCAATTAAGTGCGATTGTCATATTTCTCGTAGATTGTATCAGAATGAAATTATTAAATGACCCAAATATCGGCATCGTCAGACGCTCGTCTGACACAAGGGGGAAAGATAATTAGTCATCCTCCGTAAACCGTCTGCACAAATATGGACTCTATCGTCGACGACGCAATCGATGAGGCCGAGGACATGGGGGATGGGACGACCGAAGTCGGCGGCCCGAACAACATCAACCGGTCTGGCACGATGACTGACGACGAACTGAAAGCGGTTCTCAAAGACCTTCAGACCAACATCACGGTGGTCGGGTGCGGTGGTGCGGGTGGCAACACCGTCAACCGAATGCACCAAGAGGGTATCAAGGGAGCCAAACTCGTCGCTGCGAACACCGACGTGCAGCACCTCGTCGAAATCGGTGCTGACACGAAGATTCTCATGGGCGAGCAGAAGACGCAGGGCCGTGGTGCCGGGTCCCTCCCGCAGGTGGGTGAAGAGGCGGCACTCGAATCGCAAGAGGAGATTTACGACGCCATCGAAGGCTCTGACATGGTGTTCGTAACGGCCGGTCTTGGTGGCGGCACTGGGACGGGGTCCGCGCCCGTCGTCGCGAAGGCGGCACGCGAATCTGGCGCACTCACCATCGCTATCGTCACGACCCCCTTCACGGCCGAAGGAGAGGTCCGACGAACGAACGCCGAAGCGGGTCTGGAACGCCTCCGCGACGTCTCCGACACGGTCATCGTCGTTCCGAACGACCGCCTGCTCGACGCCGTCGGGAAACTCCCCGTCCGGCAAGCGTTCAAAGTCTCCGACGAAGTGCTGATGCGCTCTGTCAAGGGCATCACCGAACTCATCACCAAACCGGGTCTCGTCAACCTCGACTTCGCCGACGTGAAGACGGTCATGGAACGTGGTGGCGTCGCCATGATTGGTCTCGGCGAGTCCGATTCGGAGTCCAAGGCGCAGGAGTCGGTCAAATCCGCGCTTCGCTCGCCGCTTCTCGACGTGGACATCTCCGGCGCGAACTCCGCACTCGTCAACGTCACCGGTGGGTCGGACATGAGCATCGAAGAGGCAGAAGGTGTGGTTGAGGAGATTTACGACCGCATCGACCCCGACGCGCGTATCATCTGGGGGACCTCCGTCGACGACGAACTCGAAGGCATGATGCGGACGATGATTGTCGTCACGGGCGTCGAATCGCCGCAAATCTACGGCCGCAACGGGCAGGTCCAAGAAGCCGCACAGGAACGCCTCGAAGACATCGACTACGTCGAGTAATCGGTCGCAACCGCGACTCGGTGGACCGCATCGGTCGGACTCGTGTCGGCGGGTCGTCCGTGCTGGACACGACCGCACTCGTTTTTCTGTCGACGCATGTCGTACAGACGTGTCGCTCCGAAGCGACGAGCATCAATAGATAGAAAAAGCCGGCCGTCTTAGCCCCCACCAACATGGACGTCAAATACGACCTCAACAGCTACGTTCGCGTGCTGAAACTCGCGAGCACGCCTTCCTGGCAGGAGTTCTCTCAAATCTCCAAGATTGCCGGCGCGGGCATCTTCCTGGTCGGACTGCTCGGATTCATCATCTTCGCGGTCATGAGTTTCCTCCCCGGAGGCGTCTGAGATGCCAATCTTCGCCGTAAAGACGACCGCTCGCCAAGAGCGAACGGTCGCGGACATGATTGCGTCGAAGGACTTCGCCGAGATTCACGCCGTCCTCGCGCCCGACTCGCTCACGAGTTACGTGATGGTCGAAGCAGACGACGACGGTATCGTCACGCGCGTCCTCGAAGAGATTCCACACGCCCGTGGTCTCGTCGAGAGTGGTGGGATGGTCGGCACGTCCAGCATGGCCGAAGTCGAACACTTCCTGTCGCCGACGCCCGACGTCGAAGGCATCGCCGAGGGTGACATCGTCGAACTCATCGCCGGCCCGTTCAAAGGCGAGAAGGCACGCGTCCAGCGTATCGACGAGACGAAAGACCAGGTCACCGTCGAACTCTACGAGGCGACGGTTCCGATTCCGGTCACCGTCCGCGGCGACCAGATTCGCGTCCTCGACTCCGAAGAGCGATAAGCACCGCTCGGTCAGTTCTCTCTCCTCTCTCCGTATTCCGCGGCACCCCTACCGAGTCGAGCGTATGAAGCTCTCACCGGAGTCGGGCGTATCGACGGTCCCACCAACACCCTGCCGCACGCGAACAGTCGTTCTTACAGCGCGCCCTTCTCACGGAGTTGCTGGACGATACTGTTGAGGTCTGCTTCGTCTTCGACGGCGTCTTTGACGTCTTCACGGATGCGGACCGCCGTGGAGTCTGCTTCGTACGCGCGGACGAACTCCGCGCGGGTGTGTTCGTCGAAGGCGTGGCGAATCGCGAAGTAACCCTCGGGGACGATGGTCCCACACACCTTACACTCGTGTCGCTCGTGTTCCGTCGTCTGGTGGATGATGACACTTTCGACGTCTTCGAAGCGTCCACCACACCCTTCGACACCGCACTTCCACCTAGGCATGTTCGACCCGACGGACGTGGGGGACTAAACCGTTTCTTCGGACCCCTGTCGTCTCAGAAATAGCAACCACTAACTATCGTCTACCCCGACGTGGTCGTGTGACCGCGAGCACGACGACACGGGTAGACATGCACGTGAAGATTCTCGACGAGCGAGTCGTCTCTCGTGCGAAAGCCCGCGGTATCGACGTGCTCGTCTACGCACCGCACTTCGTCCGTCTTCCCGACATCCGTGCTCGCGCCGAGCGCTTTTCCGACGACGAACTGCTCGTCGTCCCGGCCCGTGAGGTGTTCACGGGGTCGTGGCGCGACCGCAAACACCTCCTCGCAGTCGGCCTCGACGACCCAGTCCCCGACTTCATCACCCTCGACGGCGCACTCGACGAGTTCGCCCGACAGGAGGCAGCGACCCTCGTCCCGCACCCTGAACTGCTGACGGTGAGTCTGACCATCGACGACATCCGTCAGCACCGCGACGCCATCCACGCTGTCGAGACGTACAACGCCAAAGCGTTCTCGCGTCACAATCGTCGCGGACGCGAAATCGCCCGCGAGGCCGCGCTCCCCGGATTCGGGTCGTCGTACGCGCACCTGCGCGGGAGCATCGGCGAAGCGTGGACCGAGTTCGACCGTGACATCGACTCGGAGGCGGACCTCGTCGACGCACTTCGAAACGGTGACGAGCGACACGTGATGCGCCGCTCTGGACTCTCACACACGCTTCGCGGCGCAGTCGAATTCGCCCACCTCGGCTTCGAGAACTCGTGGGGGAAGATAGACCGACTCCTCCTCTCGGGGATGGAACCGACCCACCCGAACCACATCGCGTACGACGGCGCGTTCGACGACGTGAGCGTCTACTGAGCGTCTGATTTGCCTGATTTGCCGTTCAGAGAACCACCGTGAGCGCCGCCGTCGCGTCCACGAACGACGCCGCGGCGTTCGCCAGCGACACGTCGAGCGAAACGAGGTAGTAGTGGACGCCGGCCAAGACGCCGAGTTCCGCGGCCGTCACGAGGAGCGTGACCGCGTCAGCGTGTTTCGAACTCGTCGCCACACCCGTCGGCAGGTCGTACTCCTGGGGCGAGAGGGGGTAGAACAGGGCGATGCCCCGCTTCGACCCGACCATGTCGAGGACGTAGTGGGTGGCGACGCCAATCCAGACGAAGTGGAGGTTGTCGAAGACGAGTGGGAAGGCGAGGAACGCAATCAACACCGGGAGGTTGTGGAGCGTCTTGCGGTGCTTTCCGAAGGCGGTGTCCACGTCGGGAAAGAGTGCGCCGAGGATGACCGGGAGCGACAACTGTCCGATTTTCTGCGCGAGGTGGACGTACGTCTCCACACGATTCGGTTCGAACGTCCGCGGGTCGACAGTGAGAATGACACCGAGTCCGAGGGCTAAGAGGATGGCATTGAGCACGTGCCCCTTCTTGTTCATGCGCTGAGACTGGCCCGCCGGGATACAAAGCTTTCCCACGAAACCGACCGACTGCGGTAGCCCACTGTCGCGTCCGTCCGGCCTGTCGCGTCTGTCCGACCTGTCGCATGGCGTCTGTGGTGTCTCAGTCGTCGGCGTTCGCGCTGACCGACCCGATTTCTTCACGAAGCATCTCCAGCGCACCGCGCGCAATCTGTTCTTTCACCTGCGTCCGCGACCCGTCGTACTCGAATCGTTCGACACGCGTGTACGATTCTTCGGACCCCCACGGCGCGGCGAACGCGATGCCGACGAAGACGGTGCCGACTGGCTTACCGGGTAACCCGCCGTCTGGCCCGGCGATACCCGTCGTCGCCACACCCCACGTGGCGTCGGCAACGTCGCGGACGGCGGCGGCCATCTCGCGGGCGACGGGTTCCGAGACAGCACCGTACTCGTCGAGACTCTCCCGCGAGACGGCCAGTTCGTGGCGCTTGGCGTCGTACGAGTAGGTGACGAGCGAGCGGTCGAAGTAGTCGCTCGACCCCGGCACGTCGGTGAGGAGCGACCCGATGAGGCCACCGGTACAGGACTCGGCGACGGCGACGGTGTGGCCCGCGTCGCGGAGGGCGTCGCCCACGCGTTCTTCCTCGGGTGGGTCGGATGCGAACTCGCGCATGCGACAGACGACGGTCGGATGGGACAAAAACCCGGTCGGCGAGGCGGTGGTGGTCACCACCGTCCCGTCTCCCGCGGCACCCAATCCGAGGTTCCGAGACCGAGAAGTACACAAAGCCTGGCCGTTTGGGGTCCGACATGGACATCGACGTCGAGCCGACCGACCGCCCCCAAGACGACGCAGACGACGCTGGCGACGACGGTCCAGCGGAGATAGAAGTCGAAGTCACGGACCGCGAGGAGGAGACGACTACGGACCGTGCAGACCTCCCGCGTGGCATCGACGCCCCCGACTACGTCCTCTACGGCGGCAAGGGCGGCGTCGGAAAGACCACGATGGCCGCGGCGACGGCACTCGCCAGTGCAGCAGACGGGACGGCGACGCTCGTCGTCTCGACGGACCCTGCCCACTCGTTGTCCGACACGCTGGGCATGCCCCTCCCCGCCGAACCGGCGCGGGTTCGCGAGGACATCCCCCTCTACGCGGCGGAAATCGACCCCGACTCGGTGATGGAAGGGCCGTTTGCGGGCGGCGGAGACGCTCCCGCGGACGACGAGACGGCCTACGACACGAGCGACTACGACGACGACAACCCGTTCGTCGGCGACGACGGCGGGGCCTCTCCGTTCGGCGGTATGGGTGACGCGATGGGTGGATTCGAGGACCTGCTCGGTGGCGACGGGCCGATGGGGATGGCTGGGTCGATGCCCGGCGCGGACGAGGCAGCGGCGATGCAGCAACTCCTCGAATATCTGGACGACCCGCGATTCGAACGCGTCGTCATCGACACCGCGCCGACCGGCCACACGCTCCGACTCCTCGAACTACCGGAGATGATGGACTCGATGCTCGGTCGCATCGTCCGCATGCGCGAACGCTTCTCGGGGATGATGGACAGCGTCAAAGGCATGTTCGGCGGCGGCCCGGACGACCCGCAAGCGGGTATGGCCGACCTCGACGAACTCCGCGAACGTATCGAGCGCCTTCGCGCCGTCCTTCGTGACCCCTCGAAGACGGACTTCCGTGTCGTCATGATTCCCGAAGAGATGAGCGTGGTCGAGTCGAAGCGTCTCGTCGCCCGTCTCGACGAGTTCGGCATCCCGGTGCAGACGCTCGTCGTCAATCGCGTCATGGAGCAGGTAGACGACGTGGCTGACGTGGACTCCTCGTGGTTCGAATCACCGGACCTCGAACACTGTGGATTCTGTCAGCGTCGCTGGAAAGTTCAGCAAGAGGCACTTCGGTCCGCGACGGACCTCTTCCGTGGCCGTGACGTGAAACGGGTTCCGCTCCTCGCAGACCAGGTGCAGGGTGAAGACGCGCTTCGCGTCGTCGCGTCCTGTCTGGAGTAAGGAAGGCCGTCGGCGAAACCGGCCCTACGGGAGTTTGCGTGCGAACCCGAACAGGGTGTCGCGCCACGAATCTGGCAGGAAGCGACCGAGCACGCCGATTTGGGCGACTGTTCCGGGCTGGTAGCGTGCCCGTGGTTTCGTCGAACTCGCCGCGTTGACGATGTCTTCTGCGACTCGCTCCGGGGGAATCGCACCGGGACCAGTGCCGCCGAGTGCTTCGGTATCGTCGAAGAGTTTGTAGAACTTCTCGTAGGCACCCGACCGCTCGATACCGTCGGTCTCGTCGCCGCCGTTGACCTGGTCTTCGACGCGGTCTGAGAATTGCGTCTCCACCGGGCCGGGTTCGACCAGCACGGCGTCGATACCGTACTCTTCGACCTCGGCGCGGAGTGCGTCGGTCATCGCTTCGAGCGCGAACTTCGACCCCGCGTAGACGCCGCCGCCGGGGAAGGAGACGCGCCCGACGACACTGGAGACGTTGACGATGGTCCCGTCGCCCTGCGACCGCATGTGAGGGAGGACGGCACGCGTGAGGCGGTGTGGTCCGTAGACGTTCACGTCGAACTGTTTGTGAACCATCTCCGTCGGCACGTCCTCGATGGGGCCCATCTGGCCGTAGCCAGCGTTGTTGACGAGACAGTCGATGCGACCCTGTTCGTCGAGGATGCGGTCCACGACGCGGTCGACGTCACTCTGGTCGGTCACGTCGAGCGTCGCGATGTTCGCACCGCGGTCACCCAGCGTCTGGATGTCTGCCGGGTTTCGGGCGGTGGCGTAGACCTCCCACTCCTCGTCAAGGAAGTCGAGCGCCGTGGCACGCCCGATTCCCGAGGAACAACCGGTGATGAGGACCGTCTTTTGATGCACGTCGGTACGTCGAACCGTGCGCTGTTAAGTGTACGCGATTCGCCACGACGATTCGACCGTCGTGAACCCCGTTGGGCGGGGTTGCTACTCGTACTGCGCTTTCGCCTCGTCGGCGTAGGTGTCTGCGAGGCGCGTCGGTTCGGGGAGCTTGTAGTCGCCGGAGAGGCGTGAGACGAGTTCGACTGCCGTCTCGGCCGAGAGTCGGTGACCGGGACTGACGTACAGTGGATTGATAATCGGCCGCGAATCGTACTGTCGCGACTGGAAGGCGTATCCGATGGTCGTCTCTGGAGTGGCGGGGTGTCCGCCGACGGCATCGACCGAGTCGTCTGCGCGAATCGGTGTCTGCCAGCCTTCGGGTCGGCCGTCTACGTCCTCGTCAGGTGTGCCGCAGAGGAGCGACTTGGCGACGCCGATACTCGGCACGTCGCAGACGACGCCGAGGTGTGTGGCGAGGCCGGCCTGTCGGAAGTGGATGCGACCAGACCCATCGAAGACGAGGAGGTCGGGGTCGCTGTCGAGTGTGGCGAGCGCGTCGAGGATGGGTCCACCCTCGCGGAACGAGAGGAGACCGGGAACGTACGGCAAGTCGAGTTCGGAGACGGCGTGGACGCGTTCGACCACTTCACCGCCGCGCAGGACGACGACGGCGCTCAGGGCACGGTCGTCGAGGAATGACTGGTCGATGCCGGCGACGAGCGGCGGGTCAGAGACGCCCGAGAGCGTCGTCGTTGTGGGGTCGGCGAGCGAAACGCTTGTCGGGTCGAACGACAGGTCGTCCTCGAAGACGGCCGTCTCGGCGACGCGGCGCTGGAGAGACTCCATCTCAGCGCGCGCGAGTCCGGGTCGCGGTGCGAGTCCGGGATGTACTTGCCGCATCTCAGCGTCGGCCGGGGCCGCGACGCATTCCTCCCCCGAGCGACATCTCACTGGGGACGCTTCGGTTGCCTTTCACACGCTGTCCGTAGGCGAGTCCGATGACGAGGCCGACGAGGTGAGCGAAGTGCGCGACGTTCCCCTGTCCGGCCGTCGCGGCCGTCCCCGGCGAGAGGAAGAACACGACAGAGAGGGCCGCGAACCCGAAGGTGAACAGCCACAGCGGGATGGGGATGAGGAAGTACAGATAGATGCGCAGCCCGGGGTTCAGCACCGTGAGCACGCCGAGGACGGCGAAGACGGCACCAGACGCTCCGAGAACCGACGTGGGGACGCCGGGCGTCAGGATGAGGGCGCTCCCGATGTGCGAGAGGCCGGCGAGTGCGCCCGCACCGACGAACAGGAGGGCGAACTTCCGCGACCCGATGTACCGTTCGACTGGTGGGCCGAAGAAGTACAGCACGATGCTGTTCCCCACGATGTGGTAGAACGAGAACGGACTGTGCGAGAACACCGAGGTGACCCACGTCCAGACGTACAGCGGGTGCTCCGTACTCAGCGTGAAGATAGCGCTGAACAGTGCGCCCGAGTTCGTCACGAGGAGGACGAGCCACTCGAAGAGGAACATCACCCACATGATTGCGAGGAACAGGTAGGCCATGTTCCCCCGGAAGTAGCCGAGGAACCCGCCCGTGCTCGTCAGTGAGTTCAAAAGCCCGCCGGCCCGACGCTTCTCCGTCCGAACAGAGTCGTCAAAGTCGCTCTCGAAGATGCCAGAGGGGTCGTCCCACTCCGAGAGCCCCGGGCAGTCGTGGTTCTCGGGAAGTCGGTGTTCAGCACAGAACGTGCCGCCACACCGCGAACAACGGTACGGCAGGTTCTCGTGCCGTCCGCAAACGTCGCAGGTAGCCATTACTCACGACTTGCAGCGACGAGATAAAAAGGGGTTGCCTCGCGCGCGTGTCAATCGCACACCTCTCTCCGGACATCTGTCTCTGGTCGCCGTACGCGTCACAGGCGGTATCGGCGCCGAGAGACGACACTAGCCGAGGCGAACGGCGGGAGAGAATCCGAAAATCAGGCGTCGTCGTCGCTGTCTTCGTCGGCGTCTGCGCTCGCCTCAGTTGGGGGCGTGAAGTTCGTCGGAACGACAGTCGGGTGGTTAAGCCCGAGGCGGGGTTGCTTCGCTGCCATACTCACGTGTACCTACGAGAGCGATAGCCAAATAATTACTCATGCGCATAATTTATCCGCGGGGCGGTGAGGATAACTGCAGGGTATGCACCTCGATGCTGTCGGGTGGTCCCTCCGACTCAGTTCGGCAAATAGCGTGGAGGCTCCTGACGACGACGAGCGCATCTGCTCCCGACCTGACGGCGCGAAAAAGGACAGTGATGGTGTCGCTTACGCGAAGTTCTCTTCGTAGAGGTCCATCGCGTGCTCGATGGCGTCCTTCGCGGCCTGCTTGTCTTCCCAGCCGAGGGTCTCGACTTCCTTGCCCGCTTCGAGGTTCTTGTACGTCGAGAAGAACTCGTCAATCTCGTCTTGGAGTTGCTGTGGGATGTCTTCGAGGTCCTCGATGTGGTCGTAGCGCGGGTCCTCGGTGGGGACGGCGATGACCTTGTCGTCCTGTTCGCCGTCGTCGTCCATCTTCATGAGTGCGACGGGGCGTGCTTCGATGACGCAGCCGGGGAACGTCTGGTCTTCGACGAGGACGAGCACGTCGAATGGGTCTTCGTCGTCGTAGTACGTCTGCGGCATGAACCCGTAGTCAGACGGATAGTGGACGTTCGAGTGAAGCACACGGTCGAGGACGACACCGGGGATGTCCTTGTCGTACTCGTACTTGTTGCGCTCGCCTTTGAGACACTCGACAACTGCGTAGATTTCGTCCGGCGCGTTGGGGCCGGTCTCCATGTCTTCCCAGAGATTCGCCATATTGAACCCATCCTCGAAACGGGCAAAAGTCCTTTCGGCATCGGTCTCGTAGCTTCGCTCCAAGTTGGTTCTACGGCGGCGACGCTACGTACCTGATTTCAGATATATTCCTCAGAGCTTCCTCTCCGAATCGTACAGGTATCCGTGAGGTATTCTCTAGGTATGCTCTCTGTTTCTCTCCTCCTCGTGAGATAGATACTCACGGACGAATGAATCTGTCCGAAAATCGGCATACCTGTCCGTCTTCTCCGTGGTTCCCGCTATACTACGGGTGCCCGGATGCACGAAACCGACTGCGCGTTGACAAAGTTTAAATAGGTAGGTGACATTTCCATATGCATGTCAGAGGCACAAACTATTGGCAACAAATCCGGTGCGGCTCGGGACCTCACCGCGTTCCAACAGAACATCCTCGTCATCCTCGCCGAGGAACCGATGTACGGTCTTGCAATCAAGCGCCACCTCGAAGAGTACTACGACACCGAAGTCAACCACGGGCGTCTGTACCCCAACCTCGACGACCTCGTCGAGATGGACCTCGTCGAGAAGAGCGAACTCGACAAGCGCACCAACCAGTACGAACTGACCGACGATGGTCTCCAGGCCGTCCTCGACCGCTTCGACTGGATGCTCTCGAAGTTCGTCACCGACGACGAACGCGCCGAGATGGTCTCGGACCTCATCGAAGCCAAGCTGTAATCACACGAAACCCCCGGTTCGCTCACCTGTATTCGGGCACTTCGGCGCCTACGGTGTCGAAGATCAGTTCGAGCGAGTCCGAAAGTAACGACTGCTGTTCAGTGGTCGGCCACGCATTGCGTGGATAATATTCTTCGACGAACTCGCGTACCTCAGGAGCGCCTGCCGTCTCTATCTTCCGAACGTAGTGGTTACCGAGGAAGTCCGCGAACGCGCGAGCGTTTGCTGCGTGCACTTCACCGTGTTCGGCGGCGACAGCCTCGACGACGGCGGCGTTGTGTGTTTCGACTGCGCTCCACTCGTGTTCTTCGCCAGTCCCCGAGAGTGGGCGTTCTATCCCACGGTCGACGTCGTCGATTTGTGACGGGCGGACGGTTCCATCGTCGTCGACCCACTCGGCAGGGTGGAGGACGAGCGTCTCGTCTTCGTCGCGGAGGCGGGCGACGAAGTCGTGCGGTTCGACGAGTTCGTCTCGTGCCGACAGATACGTCGCGCGTTCGTCTGGGTCGACGGCGTCGCGTGCCAACCGAGTCAACCGCTCTGCTTCTTGCAATACCTCTTCGGGGAGTTCTGGGTCAGGCATCGTCGAGGGCCTCGTTGGCTAGAGAGTCGGCGCGGTCGTTTATCTCTCGCGGTACGTGTTCGAGCGACCAGCGGTCGAACGTAGAGAGGAGTTCGTTGGCTTTCACACGTCGTTCGCGGAGGCCGGGGTCGTTGGTCTTCCACTCGCCGCGGACCTGCTTGACGATGAGTTGCGAGTCGCCGCGGACGTCGACTTCGTCGTAGCCGTAGTCTTTGGCGACCGAGAGGGCCTCGACGAGTGCTTCGTACTCCGCGCGGTTGTTGGTCGTCTTTCCGATGCGTTTGGAGCCTTCGGCGACGATGCCGTTGCTCGTCACGATTGCCCATCCGATGGCCGCAGGGCCGGGGTTCCCGCGACTCGCACCGTCGAAGTAGACGTGTGCCCGTCCGCCCTTTGGTTGTAGGGTAGTCAGCAGGTCGGCCGGGTTGGCACCCTGAACGACGACTTTGTCGTCGTAGGCGACGGCGCTGGCGTCGCCACGCTCGGCGCGCCAGCGCTCGTACTCCGTGTTGCCGGATTTGACGGATACGCCTGCCTCTTCGAGTCGTCGTCTGGCATCGTCGGGGTCACACTCGACCGTCGGCATACCACCACCTCGCTGGGGCCTCGGTATAGGCGCTCCGTTCGCCGCCGCGTTCGTATCTTGACTGTCACTCTCGCCGGGAAAACTTTCAAGTATCAGGCCATAGACAGTATATAAATGCGATGAAACGGCCCACACGCCAGCGGGAACGCGAGTACGACCGGACTCGATGGGGAGGCGAGTCGGAAGATGACGAAGTGACAGACGAAGACGAGATAGACCTCGACAACCTCGACCCGGACGAAGTCGTTCGGACTGCGGACGGTGAGTTAATCCACGAAGAGACAGGAATCATCATCGAAGAAGAACGAATCGACCCCGGCCCGGAGTGGCGTGCGTTCAACCACTCTGAACGACAGTCGAAGTCGCGTGTCGGTGCGCCGACCACCAAGACGATGCACGACAAAGGCCTGACGACGACTATCGACTGGAAGGACAAAGACGCCTACGGCAGGTCGATTTCGTCGGAGAAGCGGTCGCAGATGCACCGTCTTCGAAAGTGGCAAGAGCGCATTCGGACCAAAGACGCCGGCGAGCGGAACCTGCAGTTCGCCCTCAGCGAAATCGACCGCATGGCGTCCGCACTCGGCGTCCCACGGTCCGTACGTGAAGTCGCATCGGTCATCTATCGACGTGCACTCAACGAAGACCTGATTCGGGGACGCTCCATCGAGGGCGTCGCCACCGCGACGCTCTACGCCGCCTGTCGGAAAGAGGGGATTCCGCGCTCACTCGAAGAGATTGCCGAAGTCTCGCGCGTCGAGCGAAAGGAGATTGGTCGAACCTATCGGTACGTCTCCCAAGAACTCAGCTTGGAGATGCGCCCGGTCGACCCGAAGAAGTACGTCCCTCGCTTCTCGTCGGAACTCGACCTCTCGAAGGAAGTCCGGTCGAAGGCGAACGAGATTATCGAGACGACGGCCGAACAAGGCCTCCTCTCGGGGAAGTCACCGACGGGATTCGCCGCCGCCGCAATCTACGCCGCCTCGCTGCTCTGTAACGAGAAGAAGACTCAGCGCGAAGTCGCCGACGTGGCGCAGGTGACGGAAGTCACTATCCGGAATCGCTATCAAGAACAAATCGAAGCGATGGGCATCCACGCCTGATTGGTCTCAGCCCCCTGAATTGGCACGGTACCCGACAGAACCGTCGCGACACTCATCGTGGGTGCTGACACACTTCGTTTTCACCCCTGTCTCGACGACGCTGTCGCCGAAGGTTCATACCTGAGGGCGACTCACATCCGGTGATGCGGCTCGACGAGTTCATGGACATCGAGCGAGACGAACGCGCCGAGCGACGGCGTCTCGCCGAAGAGAAGTCCTACGGCATCCTCGACCACCTCGAGACGTTTCAAGACCGGTTCGAGGAGACGGTCCAAGGCGACTCGCTCTACGGCGGCGTCTCGCCGTCCATCTTCGTCGGACGGTCGAACTACCCGCGCGTCTCGACGGGCATCCTCTCGCCTGTCGGCCACGACGAGGACGCCGACACGTTCGAGACGAGTGCCGCGTGGTACGACGAAGGCGTGAGTATCTCGGACGTGTTCCAGCGCCGCACGTCGCTTCTCAACTCGAACCGCGGCACGAAGGTGACGAACGTCGCAGACTCGTGGGACGGATTCCTCGGTACTCAGCGCGAAGTCGCCATCGCCGACAGACCCGTCACGGTCGAAATCGGCCTCGACGGGAAACCCGAGTTGGACCTCGACGCACACTCCGACGACGTGGCGACGCCCGTCGGTCCCCGGGCCCGTGCTCGGTCTGCTGACCTCGCCGAGAACCCACACGTCCCACGGGCGGTAGAAAAGACGCTCGAAGACGACGACTGGAACGCACAGGGGGCGATGACGTACCTCTACCGACGCGGGTTCGACGTGTACGACATCAACACGATTCTGTCGGCGGGTGCGCTCGGCCAGACCCAACAACGCCGTCTCGTCCCGACGCGCTGGTCGATTACCGCAGTGGACGACACACTCGGGAAGTACCTCCGTGGCACGGTCAAGCACGCAGAGACCATCGACGGCGTCGAAATCTACCGAAACGAGTTCCTCGGAAACGCCTTCTGGGTCATCCTCGCGCCGGGTCGCTGGGAGTTCGAGTTGGTCGAGATGAAAGCGCCGGGAAGCGTCTGGAACCCCGACCCTGAGGCGGGGATGTACCTCGCCGCGGACAGCGAAGGGTACGAGGGGCGCACCTCGTACGTGAACGAGACGGCCGGCGCGTACCACGCCTCTCGGTTGGGTGTCCTCGAACACCTCCACGACCGAGGAAGGCAGGCGAAGGCGCTCGTCCTTCGACACGTCTCCGACGAGTACTGGGGGCCGGTCGGCGTCTGGCAGATTCGTGAGTCGATTCGGCACGCCTTCGAGGGTGACAAAGCCGATGCAGAGACGTTCGGCGGTGCAGTTCGCGACGTGACCAACTACTTACCCGTCTCACTGGGTGACCTCCGCCGGAAGTCCACGATGGCCGCCGGTCTCCAGACCAACATCTTCGACTTCGGTTAGTAACACATATTTGACAGCCCCGAGACATACTCTCGCATGGTCCCGTTACAGATACCCGGTGGCCCAGAACTGCTCATCATCTTCCTCATCTACGGCGTCCTCGGCCTCTTGCCGATTGCGGCGGCGCTCGTGGGGATGTACCTCCTGTACAAGATTCGCAACGACATCGGGCGAATCGCGGACGCACTCGAAGACCAAAATTCGGTGTAGTTCGGCCGAACCGCTGGACGACGCTCAGGCCTCGACGGCGTCGAGGTTGGCGAGGGCTTTTTCGACGAGTTCGCCCGTGTCGGCGATGATGTCCGCCATCTCCTCGTTGTCCGGTCCGATGCCGATGAGGCGAGCGACGCGCATGATGCTCAGGTGGTAGACGACTTGCTTCCCGGGTTCTTCCTCCCAGATGACCACGTTGCACGGGAAGAGGCCACCCATCTTGTTGTCGGTGGCGGTGAGAGCGCGGTCCGCCATCGCGGGGTTGCAGGCACCGAGGACGTAGTACGGGTCACGGCCGGCGTCGACTTTCTCGTTGAGCATCTCCGACGGCGAAAATTCGGTTGCGACACCGAACCCGGCGTCCGTGAATGCCTCGCGGACGTGCTCGATTGCCGCCTCGTGGTCCATGTCGAGAACGACGCGTTCCTCGCCGATGTCTTCCGGTTCGATGGCGGTCGGGTCGATTGGGAGTGCCATACCCACGTGTTCTCTCTCCGGCGTGGAAAAGGTACCTGTATTGTGTGGGGCACGCACAGAGGTGTCCGTCTGTTGTCTCTCGGTGGTCAGTCCAAATCGCAGTCGTCGAGGACAGACTGGACGAACTTCGCTTTTGCGTCGGTGTACGATTCGCGGTCGTCTGGGTGCGCGTCGGCCAACGCCCGCTTCTTCTGTTCGTACTCGGCCGCAAGGTCCGGATTCGAGCGCAACGCGTCACGAAACACCACCTGTTCGCGGTGACAGTCGCTCCCTCGTTCGGTCACAGAGAGGTAGTGCGTGCGACGCGAGGGTGGCCCGTGGGCGAAGAAACGTCGGTCCGGAACCTCGTCGTTCAGTCGTTCCTCGTACCCCGCGTCGGCGAGCACGCGGGCCACTTCGCCCGTCTCGCCGAGGTCCGCAACGAGAACGAGCATGTCGACGATTGGCTTCGCGGCGAGTCCCGGAACCGCGGTGCTGCCGACGTGTTCGAACCCGAGGACGTTGGGTCCGAGGCGTGGGCGGAGACGGTCGACTTCGCGCTCGTACGCGTCGTACCACGCCGGATTGTGTGAGACGAGTTCGACTGTTCCGCGAGCGAGTCCGAGTCCCGAGTCGTCGGCCATTGCGTGGGCCGAGTCGTCGTCCGAGTCAGTCATAGCGGAATCGGAAGCCACTGCAACGCGGCCGCGACGTCTTCCGGTGGGAACAACGGTGGGTGCAGTACCAACCAGTCGAGGAGAACGAGGCCGAACCCGTGAGCGACGATGGAGGGGAGAATCGAGCTACTCTCGTAGTCGACGAGGCCGAACAGCACGTCGGTTGGGGCCGACAGCAGGAGTTCAATCGGCGGTTTCCCGACGTGGTGGAATGCGTAGAGAACCGGGCTGATGAGTGCGCTCTTGCGGCCGATTTCACGGATACCGACACAGAGCAAGCCACGGTAGTACGTCTCGGCAGCGACGACGACGAGCAGTTGCTGTGCGGCGTGCGGAAGGAAGTCGGCGAGCGCCGTCGACGTGTGCCACATCGGGTAGTACGTCCGAATCGTCGGCAGCGACGACCCGACGAGGTAGAACGGGAGGACGAAGAGGGCGAGGAGGACGGTGTTACGGAGTGCGTTGCGGTCGACGGTCCACCCGAGGTTCTTCCCGTGTGCGAGCGCGAATGCTCCGGGGACGAGGATAAACAGGAGGGCGTCGTGGACCGCGCGGTAGGTAAGGTCGCCGGCGGGAAGAGACCAGAGACTCCACGCGGCACCGACCACGCCTCCGACGAGGAGGGCGCGGTAGAGCCACGGGAGTCGCGCGAACCGGCGACGGAGCACCGCTATTCGGTCGCAACCGGACCACGGCCAACGACGTCGAGCACGTCGTTGACGAAGGTCTGGCGCGTGTCGAAGTACGTCTCGTCGACGTCGGCGAGGATGTCTTCGAGGGTCTGCGGACCACTCGGCGTGCGGATGACCGCGTCGCCTTCTTTCTTCAGAATGCTACTCTTCTCCTGGGGCCACGTCAGTCGAGAGGCGACGCGCGCGAGGGGCGCACCTTCGACGGACTCTCCTTCGCCCAGTTCGACGACGGGTGCCTCGTCTGCTTCCTCGTCAGCCATGGGCGAGGGTTAGCCACCGCGCATGATAATCCCTTCGAGATTCGTATGTGATCCCGCGACGACCCGAGACCGACAGCCCGCGACGTGTCGACAAACAGACAATCGTCTGACGCATCGTTTTAGGGACTGGTTTCGTAGGCCGTGTCATGACTAGTCTATCGGAGGCATATCACGGTGGCCGCGGCGGCCCGAGTCTCCGACGGCTGTCCCTGGGGTTCGGGGTGTTCATCGCCGGCGCACTGCTCGTCATCGCGGGCATCGTGGTCACGACCACCGACGTCTACACGTTGGGTGGGGCCACACTCGGCGAAGCACGCGAACTCGGGGGCATCCTCGGTGGCCTCGGCGTCCCCGCCGTCTTCCTCGGCGTGTTCGCGGTGCTACCAGCAAGCCGTCGGACTCGCGCTGCGGCAGTCATCGGTGCCAGCATCGCCGTCCTCGGTGTCGGACTGTTCTCGCACGCGTACCCGTGTCAGTGGACCGGTGCGACGTGTGGTGCGGGCCTGACAGACTTGACCCTAGAGACCGTCGGCGTCTACTTCTTCGGCACCATCACCACCTTCTGGTGTCTGTTCGTCGGCGTCGCCAACTTCAAGACGCGAAACGACCCCGGCGGCACGGCGACCGTTCAGGTGACGAAGAAGGGTGAGACCCGCATCGTCGAAGTCGAAAAGACGGTTCGCGGCGGACTCAGCGGCATCGGGTTCCTCGGTGGGACCCCCGACGGCAACGTCGAGACACAGACGAACTCGCCGTCCGGGTCGGGGATGGGCGGCGCCGCAGGTGCCACCGACGGTGGTGCCTCGTCGAACGCGATTACGCCACTCGACCTCGAACCGACTGAGGCCCCGAAAACCACCCAGTCCACCCAGTCCACACAGACCGCACAGACCGCACAGTCCACCCAGAGTGCGCAGCGTGCTGGTGGTTCGGCGTCCACCGCCGGCGCTCCCGCCAACGCCATGGAGCATCCGGCCGCGGAGCGACCACAGACTGCCACGGTCGGGGACCGATACTGTGGAAACTGCACGTACTTCGAGTACGTCCGCACCTCGGAGGGCCTCCAGCCGTACTGTGCGGCCCACGACGAGATGATGCAGGACATGGAAGAGTGCGACGAGTGGTTCCCTCGAAGTCGCTACTGAGTCGGTAACGAGTCTCGATTTCTCCCATTCTCAGGATTCGTTCAGCCGCGATTCGACGTCGCGCCAGTGACTCCCGCGCCAGTACACTTGCCCACAGTCACGACACCGCCACAACGTCGTCTCGCTCAATTCTGGCGCGTATTCGGGGACTGAGTCGCCGTCTTCGAGCACGTCGATGACTCCGTTGCACGCACTACACCGTGCAGGGAACTCACCGAGTGAGATGATGAACCCGACTGACTCGAGTTCCCGGAGTTGGTCGAGTGGTGTCCGGCCCGCGACGAGGACGCTTCGCGGTGCCTGTTCTGCGAGGGAGATATCGCGGGTCAAGAGGACACGGTGCTCCTCACTCACGCGATGTAACAGGGCTTCGTCACCGGGGTCCCCCCCGTCACCGTCCATCGCGTACGCGGTATCGTAGCCACACATCCGTAGATACGTAGCCAATTTCCCGAGCATCACGTCGAGGAGGAGTGCGGTGTCGTCCGGTGAGGGCGACTCGACGCCGGATGCGACCGTCCCGGGGTGGTCGGCCCCGATACCTCTAGTCGGTCGGTTCTCGTCGGTCAATGCAGGAAGTCGGTGAGGTCGTCGAGAGACCACGTGTTTATCACGTCGGCCGTCTCGACCCACCCGCGTCGGGCCGTGTGGACGCCGTAGCGGGCGTGGTCGAGTTCTGCTGGGCGATGGGCATCGGTGTCGATTGCGATGGTCGCCCCCGCTTCGACGGCGATTTTGAGCGCTTCGCCGTTCAGGTCCAGACGGTACGGACTGGCGTTGAGTTCGAGTGCGACGCCGTTCTCGACGGCGGCCTCTGCGAGTCGTTCGTAATCGAGTGGGAGTCCGGGACGGCGGTTGATGAGGCGACCGGTCGGGTGGCCGAGGACGTCGACCGCGGGGTGTTCCATGGCCCGAACGAGTCGTTCGGTGGCCGTCTCGCGGTCCTGGTCGAGGGCGCTGTGTGGCGAGGCGACGACCACGTCGAGGTGGTCGAGTACGTCGTCGGCGACGGAGAGGCCGCCTTCGGCGTCGACGTTCGCCTCCACACCGGTGAAGACGGTGATACTCGCGTCTTCGGCGACGGCCCGAACTTCGTCTATCTGTTCGAGTAACTCGTCGTCGTCCACGCCGACGCCACCGACCATTCCCGGTCCCGTGGCGTGGTCCGAGACGACGTGGAAGTCGTAGCCCCGTTCTTCCGCCGCGGCGACCATCTCTGCGATGGTGTTGTCGCCGTCGGACCAGTTCGTGTGCGTGTGGAGGTCACCGCGAATCTCACCGGCTTCGATGAGGTCGGGGAGCGACCCGTCGGTGGCCGCTTCGATTTCGCCGGTGTCTTCGCGCATCTCCGGCGTGATGAGCGGCAAGTCGAGCGCCGCGTACATCGATGCTTCCGTCTCGCCGGCGACACGTCTCCCGACGCGGGGGCCACCGTCAGGGTCGTCTACGTCCGAGATATCGAACATCCCGTACTCGTTCATCTTGAGGCCGCGGTCGATTGCGATGTTTCGCAGGTGGACGTTGTGGTCCTTGCTCCCCGTGAAGTACTGGAGAGCAGCACCGTACTCGGACGGGTCGACGACGCGCAAGTCGACGCGCATCGCGTTGACTCGGGTACTCGCTTTCTGTGCGCCTGCCTCGATGGTGTCGTCGACGAGGTCCCACGCGAGGAAGTGGTCGATGACTGCGGAGGGGTCGTCGCTGCCGACGAGGATGTCGATGTCGCCGACTGTCTCGCGCCAGCGTCGCATCGACCCGGCGGGTTCTGCTCGGCCGACAGCGTCGTGCTCGCCGAGGTACGCCAGCAGGTCGTCGGCGACGGGGCGGGCCTTCCCGAGGAGTTCTCGACCCGTCGCCTTGCGGGCGAACTCGATGCCTTCGAGGATGTTCGCTTCGGTCTTCGCGCCGAAGCCTTTGACCTCCTGAATCTGCCCGTCGCGGGCGGCGGCCTCCAACTCGTCGAGGTCGGTGATGCCGAGTTCCTCGTAGAGTGTACCGACCGTCTTCGGGCCGACGCCTTCGACGCTCGTCAGGCCGGCCATGTCCACTGGCAACTCGTCTCGCAACTCGTCTAACTCTTCGATGTGGCCCGTCTCGACGTACTCGACGATTTTCGAGGCGATAGCGTCGCCGACGCGGTCTATCGCTTTGACGGCGTCTTCGCCCTCCTCGGCGAGTTCTTCGACTGGGTTGGGGTACTCGCGGACGTTCTCTGCCGCACGGCGGTAACTCGACGGTTTGTACGCCACGTCCTTCGCGTCGAGCAGGTCGGCGAACTCTTCGAGGAGGGTCGCAATCTCGTCGTTTCGGCTCATCGGCCACCTCGCTTGCTCTTGCCACCGTCACGACCGAGCGCTTTCTTCAGGAAGTTCATCCAGCGCTTCTGGTCGGCGGCGTTCTGGAGTTTCGCCTCCTGTTCGAGGTCCGTGGGCCGGAGTTGTTCGAGCGCGTTCAGCGCCCGGTCGATACCGATGATGTCGTCGACGAGTTGGCGGCCTTCCTCGTAGCTTATCTCGCCGTCTTCGATTGGTTCGAGTCGTTCGAGGCGCTCACGACGGAGATTTCGCTTCGCCTGGTCGACTCGTTCGCGCTCGCCCGGAGGGATAGTGTCGCGGCGCTTTATCTCGAAGACGAACTGTTTGAGGTCGATATCTTCACCCTGGACCTCGATTCGCTCGGGAATCTGGACACCGACCGTCGCCCCCTCCCGATTGACTCGTTCCAGGAGTTGTTTGCGCTCGAACTCCTTCACGCTCTGACGTTACCTCGCGTGACACTTCGCTCCTTCGCCCCATCTCCCCGTCGGTGGCACTGCTTCCTCCCTCGATACACCCACGGGGAGAGATAGGTCCACAAACCGCGAAAAACGGTTATCTCGTCATCACGCGTACCCTCTTCTACAATTATGTCTATTGATACCAATGAACATACTGACGAGAGTGAGGAATCGACAACGAGCTTCAGGCGCGTTCGGGTGTACACGTTCTACCTCCTTGCACTGGTGACGCTCGGGATGGCCGCCGCGTTCGTCTCGGAACTTCTCGCGTTCGCCATCACCGGGTGGGGGTCCGGTGGCGAGATTCTCGCAGAGCACCGCCTCCACGTGATGGTCATCGCGGCAAACGTCTGGATAATCATCCTCGGTGTCGCGAGTCAGCTGTACCGTCCGCTCAAGCGGGTTGCGCTGATGCAAGTCGCGTTCCTCGTCACGACGCTCGTCCTCGTCGGAACCATCGTCGGCGGTGGACCGGTCGAAGAAGTCGTCCCGTTCTTCGTCCTCACGGGCCTCATGGCGCTGTTCCACCCCGCAGGTCGGCAGTTGCTCTCTCTCGGCGACGACTACAGTCCAGCACTGCTCGGCCTCGTCGCGGTGGCGGCCCTCCCCGTCCTCGCGTTCGCAGCCAATCAGTTCGTCCTCCAGGGCACGGGTGACGTTCACGCCGTCGCCGGTCACTACATGGAGATGACGACGATGTCCATCGGCTTGTTGCTCCTCGGCCTTATCGCGGCCGCGGGTGCGCCGGGACACCGCTTCGTCGCGTGGTTGACCGCAGGTCTCGCCATCTACTTCGGCGCTGTCTCACTCGCCTTCCCGACGCAGATTTCGAGCGTGGGCACGATGTGGGCTGTCGCGCTCGTTCTGTGGGGTCTCGCGTTCGTCGTCGTGAGCGAACTCCGCGTGAGTGGTCGGACCACCGTCTCGGCGGAGCGTCCACTCAGGATACGTGGTTCGCCGCGTGCCTGAACACTCAGTCAGATTTCATTGTTCGTCTCGTCGCTCGGCGGTGAATCTCGCCGCCTACTCGGACACACGCGCACATCCGTCGTACATTGGCGCAAACGCGCGTAGAGAGACGAACCTTCTTATGGCTCTCTTTGGTACCGGAACGTATGGGTTTGTTCGACCGACTCCGCGGCAAGGACCACCCCCGCGTCGCCTTCATCGGCATCGACGGGGTCCCATTTAGTCTCCTCTCTGAGCACCCCGAAGAGTTCCCGAACTTCGCGGCGCTCGCAGACGATGGTGCAGCAGGTTCTATCGACAGCATCGTCCCACCGGAATCCAGCGCGTGTTGGCCGGCGCTCACCACTGGTGTCAACCCCGGTGAGACGGGTGTCTACGGGTTCCAAGACCGCGAGGTCGGGTCGTACGACACGTACGTCCCGATGGGCCGCGACGTGCAGGCCACGCGCCTCTGGGACCGTGTGACCGACGCCGGCCGGAAGGCCACCGTGATGAACGTCCCCGTGACGTTCCCGCCCCAGCGAAACGTCCAGCGGATGGTCTCCGGATTCCTCTCGCCCGGCGTCGACAAGGCCGCCTACCCCGACGACTTCCGCGACCAACTCGAAGAGATGGGCTACAAAATCGACGTGAACGCCAAACTCGGTCACGACGACGACAAATCTGCGTTCATGGACGACGCCCACGAGACCTTAGACAAGCGGTACGAAGCCTTCTCGCACTACCTCCAGGAAGACGATTGGGACCTCTTCTTCGGCGTCTTCATGACCACCGACCGGGTCAACCACTTCCTCTTCAAGGACTACGAACGCGACGGGAAGAACAAAGACGCGTTCGTGGAGTTCTACCGCAAGGTCGACGAGTACATCGGGAATATCCGTGAGATGCTCCCCGAAGACGTGACACTCGTCGTCGCCTCCGACCACGGGTTCACCTCGCTCGACTACGAGGTTCACTGTAACACGTGGCTCGAACAGGAAGGGTGGCTCTCGTACGAATCGGACGACCACGACTCACTGTCCGACATCCACGCCGACTCGAAGGCGTACTCGCTCATCCCCGGGCGGTTCTTCATCAACCTCGAAGGCCGCGAACCCCGTGGCTCCGTCCCGAAGGACGAGTACGAGGCAGTCCGCGACGAACTCAAAGCGGAACTCGAAGCACTCGAAGGCCCCGACGGCAAGAAGGTCGCAGAACGCGTCGTCGTCAAGGAAGAAGCCTTCCGCGGCAACCACGACGACATCGCGCCTGACCTCGTCGTCATCCCGAACCACGGCTTCGACCTGAAGTCCGGGTTCAAGGGTCACGACGACGTGTTCGGAACCGGGCCGCGCAACGGGATGCACTCGTTCGACAACGCCACGCTCTACGTCGACGACCCCGACGCGGAGATAGAAGACGCCGACCTCTACGACATCGCGCCGACGATTCTCGACCTGATGGAACTCGACTACGCCCGCACCGAACTCGACGGTGCGAGTCTCGTCCACCAGTAGACGAGTCTCACACAGGACCCTCGATTCGAAAAATCACGCGGTGGCCGGTGCAGACGATGTCGCTTCGGCCGCGCTTTCGTCGCTCGTCGCTGATTCCCCCCAGCGCAGTGGCACGCTCGCTTCGTCCAGCAGTGCGACGCCTACAACAGGTCGTCTAGTTCGTCGTTGTGCCACATCTCTTTCGGGTCTTCCCGGACCTCGTTCTCGGCCTCCTCGATAGCGGCACGTGCCCGCTCCATGAACGACTCGACGCGGTCTGAGCGTTCGACGCCACCGAGGAGGATGAGCGACGCGATTCGACCGCTCTCCAGTGGGAAGTCGCCGCCGCGAACCTGTAGACTCCCGGTCTCCTCCTCGACCCACCGGCGGGCGCGTTCGACACCCTTTCTGGGGATGGTGTCCGGTTTCCCGGCGACGACGACGAGTGCCGAGTCGGCGTCGCTCGCGTCTGGAAGGCTGGTTCCCGTCAGAAGTGAGCGACGTGCCGTACTCATCACGGCGTTGATGTTCTCTTCTGCGACTTCGGAGGCCTCGGCGCTGGCGTAGCCGAGTGCAGCGATTCCGCCGGCACGGAGCGTGTTGATGACTTCCGAGCTATCGACGACACTCTCACCGACACCTTCGACTGCCTCGCCTGCCGCGAGGAGTAACCCAACGCGGCGGGCGATGGCGTCGTTGATGGCGTCGAAGCCTTCGCTCATCGACTCACCGGACGAGCGGAACGCGTCGTTGTCGACGAGGAGGACGGCGTCGGCCTCTCGGGCGACAGTCTTGAGCGACCGACCGGCGTTGACCTGATACATCGCGCCTTCGTCCTGTCCGGGGAGGATGCCGAGTACGTAGACAGGAACGTCGTAGACTCGTCTGAGAGCCTTCGCGAGGACAGGCGCTCCACCGGACCCGGACCCGCCACCAAGCCCGGCGACGACGAATATCGCCTCCGTCTTCGCCGTGATTCGGCCGTCGAGTGCCGACATGACTTCCGTCTTGTCCGCTTCCATCACTTCAGCGCCGAGTTCGTTGTCGCCACCGACGCCGTGTCCGTTGACACGGTCTTGACCGATGAGAACGGTCTCGAATGGGAGCGACTGGAGGTCGGTCTTTGCGGTGTTGACCCCGATGGCACCGAGGACAGCACCGAATCCCATCTGTTGGTCGAACGACTGGAGGGCAGCGGTGAGTTTCCCACCTGCTTGACCTACACCAATCAGGACGGTCTTCATGCGACAACACACTCTTGGCCCCGCCTTGAACGTTCCCCACGAACCCACTTCTGGACGAGCAGTTCCCCGCTTTCGACCGCCGGACGTTTATGTACGATGACGGCCCCAACCGGGGCTATGACTCCCGACACTTCCGCGGAGACTCACGACGGATTCGCACACGCGGTCGACAGAACGGACGAACTGGTTTCCCGACTCGAAGCAGTCGAACGGACCGTCACGGGGACCGACACCGACGTCTCTTCGCTCGAAGACGTCGCGGCTATCGAGGACCGACTCTCCGCTGTCGAGTCGACAGTCGAGTCACTCTCCGAACGTCTCGACGAAGTCGATGCAGCGACGCAGGCGGTTCGAGGCTACCTCGGTGGTGTTCGCACCGTCAACGAAGACGTGGAACGACGGGCGAACGCGGCACTGGCCAAAGCGGAGTCACTCGAATCTGCTCTCGTAGACGAATCTGAGACGACGTTCGAGTCGGCAGCAATCGAGCAGCAGAGAGCCCCAGACGCTGAACCACCTCAACACAGACGTTCCCGTCCCGACGACCAGCACACGTCTGCCGATAACACCCGCGGACTGGCGGCGCGCCTCCGTGACGTACTGTGATTCGCGTCGTCCTCACGTGTCTTCTCACGGTGGCAATCGCGGGTGTTGCGTTCCCGGCAGTCGACGCCGCACGAGCAGATGCGACGACTGTCACAATCGGGACGATGGCGGACGACATCGCCCACGCCGCCGCCTCGCTCGCGGCCACAGAAGACCCACCACCTGCTGGTCTCGCTGGTGCACGTCGACACGTCGTCCTCGACGTTCCGTCTGGGTCGTGGCGGGCGACTGGCGTCTCACGACTCACGGTTCACGGGGGAGATGGTGTCGAACTCGCGGCGACGACGGCGTCGGGGACGACTATCGTCCGTCGTGTCGGTGGCCCACGGGTTCACGTCGTTGGTGAGCGACTGGTTCTCGGCCCCGGTGAACATCGACTTCGGTTGACGCTGGCGGCGAACACCGCCGGTCCCGTGGTCGTCGTCGCGCCAGCGTGACCGATGGTCCTCGCAGTTCGACACGAGTGAATGACTCCGTAGGTTCAAGTAGTCGAACGGGACCACCCCACCGCATGCCCCTCGACTTCGACCGTTCGCCGGTCCGTGCGTTCTCCCACGCATCGCTCCCCGAGTCACTCACCAGTGCGCTCGTTGCCGTCGGTGCTGGCCGACTGATAGAACACGACACGTCCGATACCTGCCGGTGTATGTCCTCGATTACGACCCCGACGGACCGTCTGGACGACGAGACGGCCACGCTCGTCGTGGATGCGGCCGACTGTCCGAACGGAGGGTCGCTCGCAACTGCGCCGGCGTGCCGTGCGACTGTCGTCAGTACGCTAGAGGACCGCGACGTGGACGCCGTCGTCGTCAGAACCGACGGTGTGGAGCGTCGATTCGACGACGGAGCGGTCGGCCTCCTCGTCGCCGCCGGCCGGTTCGCCGAGCGAGTCGGGTTCTACGACGACCGACTGGCCGAACGCGCCCGACACGACCCGTTGGGTGCCGCGTACGAAGCGACTGGGCGTGCGGGACCGATACGACGGGCGGCAGTCGAAACCGGACTCGCAGTGGGGGCGAGTGACGTCGAGGGCTACAGTGACGCGCTTCGGGCAGTCGTCGGGCCGACGCTCGCACGCTCACGTATCGACCCGCACCCGCCAGCAGACGCCCGACTCGTCGCACGTACCGACCTCGAGACTGGTGCAGTCGCGCGTCGGTACGAGACACGCCACGGCCCGCACTACCATCTCGACCCGCCGGAGTCGAATCTCACCCCGTCCGCGGCGCAGACGCTCGCGGCGGCACACGATGCACTCGCTCGCGGAGCGGTCGATGCCGGGCCACGGGCACCCGGCCGTGCTGTTCGTCTCGTCGCCGACGCGGACGACCCGGTGGATACGCTCACCGCGGTTCTCAGAAAACACACCCACGGACACGGTGTCCTCGACGACCTGTTCTCTGACGCTCACGTCTCAGACGTGTACGTCTCGACACCCGCCGACGAGAATCCGATTCGCGTTGTCGTCGACAGCGAGGCGATGCCGACGAACGTGCGCCTCACACCCGGCGGTGCTGCATCACTCGCTTCGCGTCTCCGTCGTGTGAGCGGTGCATCGTTCTCGCGTGCGGACCCGACGCTCGACACCGTCATCGACGCGGGTGGCACGAGTATTCGCGTCGCAGGTGTCACCGAACCGGCGAGTGACGGACTTGGGTTCGCGTTCCGCCGACACGACGAGACGCCGCTGACACTCCCCGCGTTGGTGCGAAACGGGACGCTGTCGGCAGAGGCCGCGGCCCTCTGTTCGCTCGCCGTCGAACGCGGTGCCTCGGTTCTCGTCGCCGGAGCACGAGGTGCTGGCAAGACCACGTTCCTCGAGTCGCTTCTGTGGGAACTCCCGAGTGACGTTCGGGCGGTCCTCATCGAGGATACGCCAGAACTCCCGGCAGCGAGTCTCCGAGACGCCGGGCGAGACGTGCAGACGCTCCGAACCGACACCACGGGTGGCCCCGAACCGACGCCACAGGAGGCGCTTCACGCCGCACTCCGTTTGGGTGACGGAGCACTCGCAGTCGGCGAAGTCCGCGGTGACGAGGCAGCGGTCCTCTACGAAGCGATGCGCGTCGGCGCGAACGCCAGCGCCGTCCTCGGGACGATTCACGGCGACGGCGCGACTGACGTTCGAGAGCGCGTGGTCTCCGACTTGGGAGTCCCTGCGTCGTCGTTCGCCGCGACTGACCTCGTCGTCACCTGCCAGCGCGCGGACTCACATCGTGTCGCTCGCGTCGAAGAAGTTCGTCCGACGGCGGGAGACGCGACGTTCGAGACGTTGTTCGCCCACGACGGCGCTTCGCTCGCACCGACCGGAACGGTCGAACGAGGTGATAGTCTCGCAATCGAGTCGATTTCGAATCCCGGCGAATCGTACGCCGACGTTCTCGCCGTGCTCGATACTCGGTCGAGACGACTCGCGACGCTCGCCGAGACTGGTCGGACGGACCCTGCCGACCGCACTGAACCGCGTTTGGAGGGGGGTTCCGGATGCTGACCGCCGTCGCCCACACGCTGACGCCGATGCTCGCACGACTCGCACCGACGTCTGCCGACCCGAGCGACGAGTTGCGACGTGCGCTCGCGTTCCTCGGTTCCGAGACGGACCCCGAAGTGGTCGTCGAGGCTGGATACGGGGCCGCGATTCCCGCTGCGCTTCTCGGGTGGACCCTCGCGACTGTCGCCCGAATGCCGACGCTGACGGTCCTCGTGGTTGCACTCGCCGCAGCGCTCGGGTCTGCCCACGCGGTTCACGCCGTACCAATCTGGCTGGCGACACTTCAGCGAACCCGCGCGCTCGGTAGCGCCCCCGAACTCGTCGGTCGAATCGCGCTCCGAATGCGAATCGAACCATCGGTCGAACGCGCGGTGGCGTTCGCTGCCCACGCGGACGATGGACCGCTCTCTGCCTCGCTCGCCGCACACACAGAACGCGCTCGGGGAACGCCGACGTCTGGCCTCGGCGCGTTCGCGACTGCGTGGCGCTCGTGGTTCCCTGCGCTCGACCGGTCGGCGGCGTTGCTCCAGACTGCCGCCGACGTTCCCGCAGGTGAACGTGACCGTGCACTCGACAGAGCGCACGAAGTCGTCCGCGAGGGGACGCGTGACCGCCTCGCCGACTTCGTCGGTAAGATTCGTGGCCCGGTCACTGCCGTCTACGCGTTCGGCGTCTTGCTCCCGCTTGCACTCGTCGGCGCGCTTCCTGCTGCACGGGTCGCTGGTGTCGGCATCTCCACCGGACACGTCGTCTTCCTGTACGACTTCGTACTACCAGTCAGTCTCCTCGCGACAGTCGCGTGGGTGCTCGTCCGTCGGCCCGTCGCGTTCGCCCCACTCTCGATAGACGCCACCCACCCGGCGGTGTCCGACCATCGCTACCGCGCCGCACTCGCTGGTCTCGTCGTCGCCGTCGGGTGCTTCGTCGCTGCCGATGCCGTCGTCGCCCCGTGGGCGGCACCGCTCGCGGCAGTCGGTGCTGGCGTCGGAACCGCGCTGTACGTCGCCGCCCGGCCGATGATGGCGCTCCGTGTCCGTGTGCGAGCGGTCGAAGACAGTCTCTCAGACGTGCTCTACCTCGTTGGCCGCGCGGTCGGCGAAGGCGAAGCAGTCGAGTCGGCACTCGCCCGTGCCGCCGAGTCGGTTCCCGGCGAAGCGGGTGCACTCCTCGGCGACGCGGTTGGCGTCCAGCGCCGACTTCGGGTGGGCGTCGTCGAGTCGTTTTGCGGCGACTACGGCGTCCTCGACTCGGTGCCCAGTCCTCGGGTCGAAGGCGTCGTCACCTTACTCGGACTCGCCGCCAGTGAGGGGCGTCCCGCGGGGCGAGCAATCGTCTCGATGGCCGACCAACTCGCTGCGCTCTCTCGACTCGACGCCGAGTCACGTCGCGAACTCGCCTCGGTCACGGAGACACTCTCGAACACGGCGGCACTCTTCGGGCCACTCGTCGCAGGTGCAACCGTCGCACTCGCCGACGGAATGACGCCAGCACGGACACTGGACGAAGCCGCAGTCGCCGCGCCGATGGCGACAAGCGACCTCGGTGTCGCCGTCGGCGTGTACGTTCTCGTCTCGGCCGCCGTCTTGACCACGCTGGCCGTCGGTATCGCCGACGGACTCGACAGACACCTCGTCGCGTCGCGTGTCGGGAGCGCACTCGTCTCGTCGACGGCGACGTTTCTCACCGCGTTCGTCGCCGCAGGCGCGTTGTTCTGACCGGGCTGAGATTTAAATACTCGAACGGGACCACCCCGGTCTATGTTCGACGCACCGCTCGAATCGCTGTACACGTGGACTGCACTCTCCGTCGCCGCGACGGTCCTCCTCGGCGTCGTCGCCGGGATACCGACCACACCGGCACCCGACGCGTCAGGCGTCGCCGATACTGTCGATGGCGTCGCTGTCGCCGACTACGACGCGACGGCCGAATACCCGATAAACGCCGATTCAGTCCGTCTCGACGCTCGACGCATCGGCCTCAGAAACGAGGGTGGTGCCGCACACGCGACGTTCGCGTTCGGGCCAATCGTGCCGACGACACCCGGGACGCGACTCGGTGCTGTCGCGGTGGGTGCGCCACCGAGCGACGTGTTCGAGTCGCCTGCGGCGTTTCGCGCGGCCGTCGCGGACGCTCACCGAACCGACTCGTCGTGGCGACCCGCCGCCGAATCGCTCGTCGTCCGACACGTCTCGTGGGAGGGAACGGATGTCACCGTCGTCTCGGCGTAGGGGGCAAACGTCTCCAGTCGCCGCCCTCACTGCGCTGGTCGTCGTCTTCGCCGCGCTTTCGGGGTACGCGACGGTTCTGGACCGGGCGCACCCGACTGCCGACAGAGACCTCGATTCGGCAACACTCGCTGCCGTCGAGTCTGCCCTCACCGACGAGATGGGCGTCGTCGAACTCTCTCGACTCTCGGACGCTCGGTCGGCCTGTCCCGACGGATACTCCTGTCGTATCGTCGTCGCCGTCGACGACGTTCGGCGAGTCGCTGGACCTCCCTCTCCGACAGGTGCGGACGGTTCTGTGACTCGGGTCAGCGTCCGTACCGAACCCGGTCGTGTCGGATTCGGAAAACTCCGTGTGGTGGTGTGGTCGTGACCGACCTCGTCTTCGACGTGACGCTCTGTCTGCTCCTCGTCGGTGCGAGCGTCGGACTGGTCGTCACCGCCGACGCGGGTGCAGTCGACGGAGGTGCGGTCGGAATCGGTCGTACTACTCCCGACGCCGATAGCATCGCACCGTCGCTGACGACGAGTACGGCGACGGTTCAGTACGACCTCGAACCCGGTGTCGACGCCGCCGACCCATCACTCCTCGGTGCCGACGGTATCGACTCTCGTGAACTCAGCCGAACTGCGCACGGAAGTCTCGCCGGGTTGCTCGCCCGGGCGACGCTCGGGGGGACCACCGTCGATGGTGTTCGCCTCACGCACGCACGGGACGATTTGCGTCGACAGGTTGCCACGCGAGTCGCGTCGGAACTTCCAGCACGCGGCGTCCAGATTGTAGTTCACTGGTCGCCGTACCCCGGCGCACCGATTCGGGCGACCGATACGCTCGGCCCGACGCCGCCGTCGTCTGCGACGGTCCATGCCGCCACCGTCGACATACCGAGCGGATTTCCACCTGCGAGGGGTGCCGCTATCGCCGCCAGCGACGACGGGTTCGACGCCATTGCGGGCGTCGTCGCAAACCGGACCGTCGCTGGACTGTTTCCACCGGCGCTCGCCCGTCTCGCACTGCGCGGCGACGAACCCGTCTCGACGTTGATGCGCCATCGGTACGACCGTGCAGGGTCGCTGGTCGGTGCATCCGTCGCCCCGGAAGTCGCCCGCGAGGAGACTCGCGTTGCGAACGCTGACCTCGCGGCGGCGCTCGCGCCGCGTCTCGCCGCCGATATGCGAACCAGATACGACGACCCCCAGAGCGCGGCCGACGCTGTCGCTGTCGGGCGCGTCACCATCGTCGTCAGGACGTGGTCTCCGTGAGACTCGCCGAAGACGACCGGGGACGGGTCCCGTTCGCCCTGCTCGGGGTGCTCCTCCTCGTCGGGAGTGCGACGTTCTCGGGTGCGCTCTCGGCCCACGACCCTGTCACGGACCGACGAGTCGAAGACGCGGTCGAACGAGCGACTGCACAGACCGACGCCGCAGTTCGAGCAGCAGTCCGCGACGCGGCGCGTGAGGCCGCCGCGAATCCCGTGACGACGCGGGCGAACACGACGGTCGGTCGGGTTCTCTCGGAGAACCAGACCTTCCGCGACTCTCTCCGTCTCCGAATCGCCCTCGCCACCGAAGAACGGCTTCGAGCCATCTCCGCCCGGCGTGGCGGCGTCCACGCGACGGCCTCGATTCCGCGGCCAACGAACGAATCGACCCTTCGCAGCGCGATGGACCGCGTCTCTCTCGACGGACGGGAGAACGGAACGATGCTCGTCGTCACCGTCGAAGATATCGCAGTCAGCGCACAGCGAGACGGCACCCGCGTCGCCGACGAGTCACTCACGACGACTGTCGGCGTCCGAACGCCAGTCCTCGCGCTCCACGACCGGACGGAGACCTTCGAGCGTCGCCTCGACGCGGGCGCGACGGACGGCGGCACACTGGACGCGACGGTCACGACAGCACTCTGGGCAGCAGCGTGGACTCGTGGATGGAGTCAGTACGCCGGTGCACCCATCGAGAACATCGTCTCGAACGAACACGCCGCGTTGGCGACGAACGCTGGGGTCCTCCTCACCGAACAGCAAACGTTCGGGACGTCCGACGCTGACGCTCGCGCGGCGGTCGGCCGTGCTGCCGTCAGAACCGGTGTCCGAAGCCTCCTGTCACAGACCGGAGCGAACGGTGCACCTGCACTGGCGGACGCACTCCCAGCCCCGAACGAAGTAGACGACCCGCCCTCGTCGACCATCCCGACAGACCAAACTATCGAGGCGGCCGTCGGTTCTGCGGCGGACCACGCACTCGTCTCACTCCTCGATGGAACCGGTGGTGACTCACTCGACGACGTGGTCGCCGACGCACACCGGGCGACGGTCTCGGTCGAATCCGACGTTCACGTCGTCCAGCACACGAGCGACCCCCCAGTCGATGCTGGTTCCGACTGGACGCTCGTAGACACGACGACTGAGACGACTTCGTCGGTCACGACACTGCCCACGCGGACGCCCGCCGTCGCCCCTGACACCGTCGTCGCGTCGGCGGCCTCTCGGATGGTGACGACCCGCGAGCAGACCACGAAGACGTGGCGACTCGGCAACGAGACGGTCGAATCGGAGGAACAGACGGTCAAGAAGACGCGCGTCGACGTCGCGGTGGTCGTCGAACCCGACGCTGTCCACGGTTCAGCGCGACCTATCGACCCTCTGCTCTCACCGGGTGGTCCACTCGACGGCGAGAACTTCGCCGCCGCGACGACTGTCGCTGACGACATCGTCTCCACCCGTGGCGGATTCGACGGACTCGCTCGCGACGTGGCCGCGGGTGACGTGCCGTCACCCGAGTCGGTCGGCGCACCTCGGCCTTCTGGTCTCGACGCGTGGATTCGCGCCGACCTCGTCAGTCTCCACCAGCGAGTCCGCAACCGAAGTCGAACCGTCTCGGCCCGCGCCGTCGCCGCCGGTGAGGTGAACCCCGCGGCGGAACTCGCCGCGGACCTCCGTTCCGACCGGGGCGAACTCGTCGATGCACCCGCCGCCTACGACGGCGTCGCCGACAGGGCACGCGTCGCGGTTCGCGCCGCGTATCTGGACCGCGTGCTGGTGGAACTCGACCACCGCGCCAATCAAACCGCCGCCGCGACTGGCGCGGCAGACGAGGCGGCACAGGATGCGAACGTCGGGTCGCTCTCGGCGGCAGTCGCTGCCGAACGGACTGCTCGACAGGTTCTGGGGACGACGCGACCGGCACAGCAGACCAGTCGTCCTGATGGTGTCCGGTTCGTTCCCGACGCGGACCCGATGTACCTCTCGCTCGGCGGACTCTCGGGGTCCGCCGTTCCGACTGTCGACCGCGCAGGGACGTACCACCCCCTCGTCGCCCGCAACACCAACCTGTTCACCGTCCCCTACGGGGATGCGACAGACACCGTTCTCGAACCCGTCTTCGGCGCTCGTCGTCGCGTCTCCCTTCGAGTTGCGGCCCACGCACTTCTCGCTGCTGACGATACGTTGGCGGTGTCGAACGGAACGGACGAGACCCTCCGTGAACGCCGCGATACACTCGAACTCGCCGTCGTCCGGGCGACGGTTCCGGCCGAAGAAGCGGCCCGCGACACGCTCACCCAGCACACCGACCTCGGCGTCACCGAACGACAGCGGGTACTGGAATCGACGCTCGGCCGATGGGACGACCCGGAACACAGAGCGCTAGCGGTTACGAACGGGTCCGCCGCACGTGCTATCGCCGTGTCGGCAACTGCACCGGGAACTGTCGAAGCGGACCTCCTCGAACTCCGTCTCGACGACGCCTTCCGGTCTGTCCGCCGGAGTCGGTCGACGACAGTTCCACAACGACTCACGAACCGAACCGTCGAATCGACGCGGACCGTCCGACAGGACGCCATCGCCTCCGCGGCGACTGACGTGGTGAGGAACGAGACTGAAGACGCCGTCGAGAAGCGTCTCGACGACACGCTGGATGCGCGATTCGACCGGTCGTTCCGCCGCGTCCCGGCCGGGATGCCAGTCGCTCCCGTCCCCGGATACTGGTACGCGACGGTCAACGTGTGGGACGTCGCAGTCGCTGGCGAGTTCGCACAGTTCCGCGTCCACGCCCGCGGCGGCGAAACCGAGTCGCTGACCTACGCCCGCGATGGGTCCGTCGTCGCACTCGATTGGGACGAAGACGGGGCGCGGGAGACAGTCGGTCGCGGCGAACGTGTCGCCTTCGACGTGGAGACGGCTATCGTCGTCGCTGTCCCACCGTCGGGAATCGGCGTGGGCGACGTAGACGGTGACGCTGACGAACGCTCTGCGGGGTGGGACGGCGGACCGGGATGCACCGTCGCTGCCGACTGTCGGGCGTCGTGAGGACGCGACGACTGCCGTAGCCGATGACGGCACACCACCGCCGTTACCGGCGAACTCGTGCCGAGTGACAACCGTTTTGCCGCCCGACTACCCAATCCTCGGTATATGTTGTACGACGCCGTAGCGCGACCCGGCACCGTGTCGCCCGACGAACTTCGGGCCGCCTACGAGGACGAAGTCCGTGCCGCAGTCGATGCCGCTGGCGTAGACGCCGCCGCGGACGTTGCCGACGTCTCCGAAGATATCCTCTCGAACGGCGTGTTGGAGTTGACGCTCGAACAGGCCGCCTCGATTCTCGCACTCACCGACGGCAACCCGGACGCCGACGCCATCGCGTGGGAGTTCCGCGACCACCTCCTCATGGGCATGACCACCGGTATCCTCGACGTGGACACACTCGCCGCCGAAGTCGACCTCGACCTCTCGGGCCAAGAGATTCAACAGGCCATCGAGGGCCGAACTGCGGCGACGCTCTCCGAACTCGCCGCCATCCACCACGCCATCGCCGTCCGAAACGAGCGATGAGGGTCGCCATCCTCGGGTGCGGATACGTCGGCCTCCAACTCGCACGGCAACTTGTCGTCGACGGGCACGACGTGTGGGGCGTTCGACGCTCTGAAGCGGGCCTCGACGCCGTCGCCGACACGGGTGCTGAAGCGGTGCGTGCCGACGTGACCGACGAAGCGAGTCTCGCGGCGATTCCTGACGTCGACCACGTCGTCTTCGCGGCGAGTTCCGGTGGTCGGGGGGCCGACGCCGCGCGCACCATCTTCGTCGACGGTCTGCGGACTGCTATCGACCACTTCACCGCTCGCGACGACCCGCCGGAGCGTCTCGTCTACACGTCGAGTACGGGCGTCTATGGCGACCACGACGGAGCCTTCGTCGACGAGTCGACGCCGCTTGACCCGACCACGGACAAGACGCGCGTCTTGGCCGAAGCGGAACGTGTCGCCCGCGAGTACGCCGCCGAACGGGGGCTCGACGGCACAGTCGCGCGGTTCGCGGGTCTCTACGGACCTGACCGCTACCGCCTCGAACGATATCTCGACGGTCCAGTCACGGAGGGGTATCTCAACATGGTCCACCGCGACGACGCCGCTGGTACCGTCGCGTACCTCCTCGAAACCGACCGTGCACGCGACGACACGGTCCTCGTCGTCGACGACGAACCCGTCTCGAAACACGAGTTCGCCGATTGGTTGGCCGACGAGTGCGGCGTCCCGCGTCCCGAAAAACGAACGAAACAGGAACGACTCGACGCGGGTGACCTCTCGGAGGCGGCCCGACGTCGTATCCTCACGAGCAAGCGGTGTTCGAACGACTACCTTCACGAACTCGGCTATGAGTTCATTCACCCGACGTATCAGTCGGGCTATCGGGCGGCAATCGATGCCTTTCGAGCGAACCGTTCGTGAGCGTTCCCTCGACCAGACAGATTGAGGGGTCGGATGTTCTGTCAATTGAGAACGACCGATTAGGGGGAATATTCATACCATTCCCCTTGGACGTCTTGTGTATGGTCGGTTCGGTGGGACAGTTCGACTCGGGAGAGGTGTTCGAGTCGGTGGGGTCGTTCGTCAGCACACACCCGGAATTAGCGGCGGCTATCGTCGTCGGCATCGGAACCGTGGCGCTCGCACTCTACGCGGCGATTCGGTTCAAGCGCCCGATGGGCGCTCGCTTCGCCGAGGCGCTCGAAGACGTCGACGAAGTCGCTATCCTCATGCACCCGAACCCGGACCCCGACGCGATGGCCGCCGCAATCGGGGTCGCGTGTCTCGCCGAACAGGTCGGCACGAAACCGACGATTCAGTTCGCCGGCCAGATTCGACATCAGGAAAACCGCGCGTTTCGAACCGTTCTCGACCTCGATTTAGACGCTATCGACCACGTGAGTGACCTCGCCGCCGAGGCGGTCATCCTCGTGGACCACAACACCCCACGTGGCTTTGCGGGGGCAGAGGGCGTCCTCCCGTACGCAGTCGTCGACCACCATCCGGGTGACGGCACGGGCGAGGCGTTCACGGACGTGCGAACCGACTACGGTGCCTGTTCGAGCATCATCGCGGAGTACTTCCGTGACCTCGGGGCGAACCCCGTGCCGCCGGACATGCACGCGAGCGAGGTGAACTCGACGTACACCGTCCCCTCACAGGTCGCGACGGGTCTCGTCTACGGCATCCTCACCGACACCAAGCACCTGACCGCCGGGTGTTCGTCGGCAGACTTCGACGCCGCAGGGTATCTCTTCCCCGGTGTGAACGAAGACCACCTCGACCGCATCGCGAACCCCGAAGTCTCCCGCGAGGTGCTCGAAGCGAAGGCCCGCGCAATCGCCGGACGCGACGTGCGCGGCCCGTTCGCCGTCGCCGACATCGGGACGCTCTCGAACGTCGATGCGATTCCGCAAGCGGCGGACGAACTCATCCAACTCGAAGGTGTCACCGCCGCCGTCGTCTGTGGCGAACGCGACGGCAACGTCTACCTCTCGGGTCGCTCTCGCGACGACAGAGTCCACATGGGCCGCACCCTCGAAGCGGCACTGACGGACTACCGTGGGTCGAGTGCGGGCGGACACGCTCGTATGGGCGGCGGGCAGATTCTCCGCCCCGAAACCGTCACCGACGGCGGGAACGGCGGTGGCATCGTCCGCGACGAACTCGTCGAACGCGTCTTCGAGGCGCTTCAAGGCGACATCTGAGCAGTTCTCTTCTGGACCCGCGTTCCGCGTCGCGCGACCGGTGGCCCTTAATCGCCGGGTGTCTTAGCCCCGGACATGGCTACTGGACCGGGCACATGGGCTTACCGTGACCGCTTCGGCGACAGTTTCGGTCGGACCTTCTTCCGCCGATTCGGACCCGGCGTCGTTTCGAGCATCGGTATCGGGACGTATCTCGGTGACCCGACCGACGAGGTAGACGACAGATACCGCGAGTCGCTCGTCCTCGCACTGGAGAGCGGTATCAACCTCGTCGACACGGCATCGAACTACCGCCACGGTCGGTCGGAACGCGTCGTCGGCGACGCACTCCGCGAGGCGGACATCGACCGGGAGGCAGTCGTCGTCGCCTCGAAAGCCGGGTTCGTCCCCTTCGACCGCTCACGCCCCGAGAATCCCGGACAGTACATCCGCGAGACGGTTCTCGATGCGGAACTCGCGGAGGCGGACGAACTCGCCCACGGCAGTCACACCATCGCGCCGACGTTCGTCGACGAGATGGTCGACCGCTCGCTCGACCTGACTGGCCTCGACCACATCGACCTCTACTACCTCCACAACCCCGAGACGCAGTTGGCTATCGCCGACCGTGAGACCGTCTACGACCGCATCGAAGCGGCCTTCGAAGTGCTCGAACGGCGAGTCGCCGCGGACGATATCGGCCGCTACGGCGTCGCGACGTGGGAAGCGTTCCGCGTCGCGCCCGACCACGAGGCGTACCTCTCGCTCCCGGAAGTCGTCCGCCGGGCCGAACGCGCGGCCGAGACGGTCGGAAACGAGGAGTCGGCACTCGACGCGATTCAACTGCCGTTCAACGTCGTGATGGCCGACGCGTTCTCCGTCGACGCCCACGAGACGGACGACGGCGAGGCGACGAGTGCGCTGTGGTACGCTCACGAACACGACTTGCACGTCTTCACCAGCGCGAGCATCGCACAGGGTGACCTCGCCGCGCAGATTCCGTCGTCGATAGACGACGTCCTCTCGGGAGATACGTTCGCCCAGCGCGCGCTCAACTTCTCGCGGAGTGCACCGGGTGTCACTGCCGCGTTAGTCGGTGCGTCGTCGTCAGAACACGTCGCAGAGAACGTCGCTGCCGGCACGTTCGACCCACTCGGAGCGCGGGCGTTCGATTCCGTCTTCGAGTGAGGTCGGTCGCCGACCGGGAGGGCTTTCGTCGACAGGTACCAATCTGTCGTCGAATCGGGTCGTTCGCGGGAGCGGCCTACAGGGTTATCTGAGTTCTTTCCACTCGGTTCCGCAGTCCGGGCAGATTCGAAGCGCGAACACTTCGTCGGGGTCGTTCTTCTTCTTGAGTGACTCGCCGCACACCGCACACGTCAGTCGGCCGTACGTATCTTTCTCCAATTCGCCGTCTCGAAGGCCCTTCCGCGTTGTCTTCATAAACGGTCGTTTGTGTAACGAACATAAAAACCCGCCGGCGACCCGGCAACCGTCTCTCGGTTCGAAAGTGTTGTCACTACGGGGTGCGCGCTTTCGAGCGTGTCACGTGGCCGCCTCTTTGGAACCCTCTGCGGGATGGTGCTGCTCGTCAATCTCGCTCGTGTCGTCTTTGCCCCCCTCCTCGGCGAGTTTATCACCTTCTTCGACGTCAACCGCGCGACGGTCGGATTCGTCGCGACGCTCGTGTGGCTTGGCAGTGCCAGTCTCCGCGTTCCCACGGGATGGCTTCTCACGCGGGTTCCTCGCCACCACGTCGTCCTCGGAACCGGCGTCATCCTCGTCGCCGCCTCGATACTGACAGCGAGCGCAGAGTCCATCGAGATGCTGATGGTCGGTGCCGCCTCGATGGGCCTCGCCTCGGGTGCGTACTTCGTCGCCGCCAACCCACTGGTGAGCGAACTCTACCCCGAACGCGTCGGCCGCGCGATGGGTATCCACGGCACTGCGAGCCAACTTGCGGCCGTCGGCGTCGCCCCGTTCGTCACCCTCGTCCTCGCCGTCGGCCCCTCCGTGACGGCCCAACTCGGGTTCGTCTCCGCGTCGTGGCAACTCGTCTTCGTCTGCATCGGTATCGCCGCCGCCGTAGTCACGCTCGCACTCTTCTTCACCTCGCGGTCTACCGAACTCCCCGACGCGGGCGCGGCGGACCGTGACCTCATCGGCGCCGTCCGTAAGGAGTGGCGCATCATCCTCACCGGCGTCGTCATTCTCGGGTTCACCGGATTCGTCTGGCAGGGCCTGTTCAACTTCTACGAACTCTACATGGTGACCAAAGGCCTCCCGGCGGCGACGGCGCGAAACATGCTCACCGTCGTCTTCGGCGCGGGCGTGCCGGCGTTCTTCTTCTCTGGCCGCCTCGCCGACAGACTGCCGCGCGTCCCCTACATCCTCGGCGTCCTCGTCGCCTTCGTTCTCTCGGTGTTCGTCCTCACGCAGACGACTGGCCTCTTCGCGTTGCTCGTCGTCACGGCTATCGTGGGCTACGTCATCCACAGTCTGTTTCCGGCGCTCGACGCCTACCTGCTCGATACGCTCCCCGACGAGAGTCGCGGCAGCGCGTACTCGGTGTACTCCTTCGGGATGATGATTTTCCAGGCCAGTGGGTCGGGGACAGTCGGATACTTGACCGACGTGGGTTACACGTTCGACCAAGTGTTCGTCGGGTTCGCCCTCGGTCTGAGCGCCGTCGTCACCGGACTCGTCGTCTTCCAGCGTGCGGGCCGCTTGCCGAACTGAGGCGAGCGGGAGACCACCCCGCCTCTCGCCGCACTTTTGCTCACCCAGTCCAACCACCGTACTGATGGAGTACGTACAAGAGCGGGTCACGACGCTCCACGACCTCTCGGGGACGGTCCCCGACGCCCCCACGGACCGTGCGGCCGTGGTCGTCCCCATGACCGAACGAGAGTACGCCGGCCTCGCGGCAGAGCGCGTCCTCTCGACGCTGGAGTCACTCTCGCCCGCCCGTGTCGTCGTTCCGCTTCGCGCCCCCGCCGACCGTGTCGTGCCCTTCGTCGATTGGTTAGCCGACTTCGACCTCCCACTCGACGTGTTGTGGTGCGACGGGCCGCGCGTCGCGGACTTACTCGAAGAGAGTGGCATCGACGGCGTGCGAGGCAAGGGCCGCGACGTGTGGCTTGCACTCGGGGTCGCCGCCGACGAAGACTACGTCGTCGTCCACGACGCGGACACCAAGACCTACGACGAGCGGTACGTCTCGCGACTCCTGTTTCCGCTCGCCCACGGCCACGACTTCTCGAAGGGGTACTACGCCCGCGTCGAAGACGGGAATCTGTACGGCCGACTCTTCAGGCTCTTCTACGCGCCACTCGTCCGCACCCTCGCCGACGAGACGGATGCGCCAATCGTCCACTACCTCGAATCGTTCCGATACGCGCTCGCCGGCGAGTTCGCCATGACCGGTGACCTCGCGTTGCAGATGCGTTCCCCTCGGGACTGGGGACTGGAGGTCGGAACGCTCGGCGATGCCTTTGCACACGCTGGATTCGAGCGCAGCGCACAGGTGGACCTCGGTGCGTACGAACACGACCACCGGGCGGTCAGTGGCCCAACGGGACTCTCGGACATGAGTGAGTCTGTCGGCCGAACGCTCCTCCAAACTGTCGTCGAACACGGCGGCACACCCGACTTCGAGACACTCGCCGAGCGCTACCGCGAGACCGGCTTCCAGTTCGTCGAACAGTACGCCGCCGACGCGGCGTTCAACGACTTCGACTACGACCGGGCCGGCGAGCGTGAACAGGTCGAGACGTACGCGCAGGCCGTGGTCGAACCGGGAGACGACACGCGACTTCCGGCGTGGAACGATGCACCACTATCGCCCGCGGACGTGCTGGCCGCGGCGCGGGCCGATATCGACGCGGTTCGTGGAGAGGTGGGCCGATGAGCGAGTCCACCTACGACGACCTTGCCGGCATCGTCGACCTCTTCGGCGCACTCACTCGCGACGAACTCGAACACGCGCTCGACGAACTCGCGTTCAAACAGGGCCACGAGACAGACGCCGACGCACTCGCGGACGTCGTCTCGGACGCTCTCGACGCGTACTATCTCGTCGCCTACGAGACCCCCGACGAAGCAGACGAACTCCTCACTGTCGGCCCGATGGCGTTTCCCACACTCCCACCGCGGGCGGAGGACTTGCCGCACATTCTCGACGTTTCCGTCCGCGACGTGCCGCGGAACGACCTCGTCGAACAGGTCGAATCGCGCCTCCGGACGGCGGCGGCCGAGGCGGTCGAATCGGGCGACAGCGACGAGATTGCTCATCTCCTCGACGTGACGTACGACCTCGAAGCGTGGGCAGACGCCGACGTGACCGACATCAGGGACAGACTGGACGCAGCATTGGCCGAAGAGGGGCAGGCCTAAGTCGTGTCATCACTTTACGAATCGTGACGATGGACCTCGCGGGCGTCACCCGACACGAACCGGTGACAGTCGAGGCGGGACGGCGGGCGGCGGTCATCGCCCCCGTGTTGTTCCGCGACGAGCGACCGCACGTGCTGTTCACGAAGCGCGCGGACCACCTCGGCGAACATCCCGGTCAGATGAGTTTCCCCGGCGGCGGGCGCGAACCCGCCGACGCGGACCTCCGAGCGACTGCGCTCCGCGAGTCGAACGAAGAGATTGGCCTTCGCTCCGAGGAAGTCACGTTCCACGGCCAACTCGACGACATTCTCACCATAACGGACTACAGTGTCACGCCGTTCGTCGCGACAATCCCGGACCGGGAGTACGACCCCGACCACCGGGAAGTCGCCGAGATTGCGGCGCTGGCAGTCGACGACTTGACCGACCGGTCGAACTACGAGTCGGAACTCCGCGACCACCCGAAGTACGGTGAGATACGACTGCATTTCTTCCACGTCGACGGCTACACCGTCTGGGGTGCGACCGGTCGAATGCTCGTCCAACTGCTCGAACTCACGACCGAGTGGAACGTCCCGCCAGAAGTCGACCGTGTGGTCGACCCCGACGCCGACTATCCTGTCTGACCGGTCGCGTACCTACTCTAGCCCCCGACCGGGCCACGACGACACTGTCGCTCTCGGTCTGTAGCACGTCGAAAAATGAGTCCGCCACGACCCCCCCACGTCCGCCTTCGGCCGTTCAGCCGAGGAGGTACTTGAGGACGGGGCGTTGCTGGACGAACTCCATCTTCTCGATGATGGCGTCGAGGCCGTAGATGCGTCCTGCGGCGAGGGTGCCGACGATGACGAACATCAGGAGGCCGAACAGGTCGCCGTTGACGTAGCCGTGGCCCCAGTCCGCGTTCCCGAGGTAGAAGAACACCATCAGGAAGCCGCCGAAGAAGGCGGCGAGGCGGGTGAGGGCACCCACGAGGATGCCGAGACCGATGAGGAACTCACCGGCCGGAATCATGAGGTTCGTGAACTCCAGCATCCACGGGGTGTTGGCCGCCCACACGAGGAAGCCGTGGACGGGCGAACCCGCGGTGGCGTTCGCCATCCAGCCCGCCGCGTTGAAGGGTTCGGCAGCCATCAACTTCCCCCAGCCTGCGTGGAGGAACCAGTACCCCGTCAGGACACGGACGAGGACGAGCACGTAGCCCGTGACGCCTTGCGAGTAGTCGAAGTCCATGCGGTTCCCCAGCATCTGAATTTGTCCGGTTTCGGCCATCTTAGTTCACCTTACATCTAAACCGTCGGAGCGACGTGACATATAAAGGGAGAGTCGTTTTCGAATCCATGGAACTGGGAATCACCGAAACCGGTTCTCAGACCCTGTTCGCCCCAGAATCTGGGATTTCACTCGGTTAAACAAGTGTGTGAAATACACAATCCTGTGGGTTAGAGACGCGAACCACCGACTGGCGGCACTGTCTGCTATAATCGTGATAGTAGGGTCACTCGGCGGGGTCGCCACGACGAGCGTATATAACGCCCGTCTGGCGTGGTCAACGTCGCCGTCACCGACAGGGTTTTGGCCTCATCCGCGCTATCCGCTCTCACATGGTCGCACAGACGATGGATCGCGTTCCGCGACGGTACTGAAATTTTTGTGGTGATAGCATGCTGACCGCCGGACGTGCGGTCTCGAAAGCCGGATTGGACGCTGTCGCACTCAAACCCGCCGAGTGTGACGTGCGTCGAGCGGTCGATATCCCACTGGATATCGTCGCCATCGACTACGAGGGTCGCCACCGGATGCCCGAACGCGAGGTTCTCGAAACACTCGCGGGCGAGAAGGAAGTCAGACTGACGACGCCGGTTCGGGCCGATGGGTTCGACCCGCTCGGCGACGACTCACTGTACGAGTGGCTTCCCGACGGCATTTGGCAGGTACTCGTCGCGGGCCACCCCGCCTACCTGACCGACGAAGAGAAGAGACGGCCGGTCGCTCCCCGACTCAAAGCGGCCAGAGAGCGGACACCGGACGCGTGGGTCGGCACCGAAGGAATCGAGCGCATCGCTCTCGCGGCGGGCGGCACGCAGTACGAACTGCTCTCTCGGTCGACACGGCGAGACGTTCGCGCCCTTCGCGCTGCCGGATTCGACGGAGAAGTCGCACTCTACGCGCCGACCGCACTGACTGACGACGACGACGAGATTCTCGACGCCGTCGGGGCCTACATCTCCCGGCGACGTCCCGTCGCGCGGGCACTCCCGGACGACGCACCCACAGACTCGTCCGCCAAGGGTCGCGCGCGAGAGGTCCTCCTCAAAGCCGCCCGTGACTACGCACTCATCGGGTCGGTGACGGACGTTCGCCACCGTATCGACGACCTCCGTGACGTCGGTGTCGACCTCGTCGTCGGCTATCCCGCACGCGGCGTCGACGAGTTCGCGGAGTAAGCGAGACGCCTCCTCGATTCGGTTTTTCCCGTTCTTTCAAGTAGTATCACGACCCAGCGCGGGGTATGCAGTCTCCCGAACGAGTCGCCGTCGTCGGCGCGGGTGCGGTCGGTCTGACCGTTGCCGCCGACCTCGCAGCGAACGGCGCGCGGGTCACCCTCTTCGAACGAGACACGCCCGGGGCGGGGATGACGGGTCGTGCGGCGGGCATCTGTTACGACGCCTACGCCGAAGACATCGACGTGTCTGTCGCCGACCGCGCGATGGCCCGGTTTCGCTCACTGTCGGGAGACCGAGCGTTCGTCTTCCACGAGACTCCCTACGTCTTCCTCGCTCGGACCGGAGACGACGCGTCGGCGTCCGCACTCCGGGAGGCAGTCGAACGCATGCAGGTCCACGGCCGCGACGTTTCGACGGTCACTGCCGACGAACTCGGGGAGCGATTTCCCATCCAGACCGACGACGTCACCCTCGCGGGCGTCGCCGAGAACGCTGGGTGGGCCGACCCCGGGGCGTACGTCGACCTGTTCGTCGAGAGGTGCGAAGACGCCGGCGTAGAGTTCCGCCTCGGCGACGCGGTGTCGGTTCGTGCCGACCCGCCGGGCGTCGCCATCGACGACGTGGTAACTGCGCGCTTCGACGCCGTCGTCGTCGCCGCAGGCGTTCACTCGCGCCGTCTCCTCGCCGACGCCGGCTATCCAATCGCGCTCAAACCGTACCGCGTGCAGGCGCTCGTCGGCGAGTGCGAGTACGACGGCCCAACCGTCTACGACGCGACAAACGAATCGTACCTCCGTCCCCACCCGGCGGGTGTCCTCGCAGGCGATGGTGTCGAACCCGTCGAAGCAGACCCGATGGACTGGGATGCGACTGCCGACGACTGGTTCGTCCGCGAGTCGCTCACGGCGACTTCACACCGGACGAAGACGGAACCGACGGTCGAACGCGCGTGGGCCGGCCTTTGCGGGGCCACGCCTGACCGAAATCCTCTCGTCGGTGCAGTCGCCGATGGCCTCTACGTCGCCGCGGGATGGCACGGCCACGGCTTCATGTGGGCACCGGCGATTGGCGAACTCCTCGGAGACGCGGTTCTCGGGACAGCAGACGAACCGCTCCCACAGCAGTTCGACCCCCGCCGATTCGACGGGGACGAGTCGTTCGCGGTGGTCGACGGGATGACACTCGACGGTGACGGAGAATCGAGAGAGAAGTAGCGTCTGAACTCTGGGTCGGGCGTCTCAGTCGTCGCCCTCGTCGTCTGGTGCGCCGGTGTCGGACGACACGCCGCCGTGTTCGTCAGCGCCTTCCTCGCCGTTTTCTTCGGTGACTTCGATGTCGCTGCCGCGGTCGTCTTTGGGAATCTGAATCTGAATCGTCCCGTTCTTCTTGACCGTCGCCGTCCCTTCGGCCGCTTCGACGGCGGCGTCCGAGGGAAGCGTCGCGGTACTGGAGAGGGTGAGTCCACGGCCCGGGAAGCGCATCTCGTAGCCTTCGTGGAACTCACGGAAACGGTCGATGCGTATCTCGACTTCCCCTTCGAGGAACCGGACCTGCACGTCTTCGGCACGGGCACCAGGCGCGTCGAAGACGACGAGGTAGGCGTCGTCGGACTCGAGCAGGTCGTGTGCGAGTGGTTTGCGCTCTTGCATCTGGCTGACGCCGCGTCCGACCCGTTCGAGAACCGCGTTGGCGGCGGACTCGCCGAACTTTCGAAGGTCGCTCATAGCTGAATCTCCTGTAAGAATTGTCCCTCACCACAGTACGGACAGTCGAAGTCCGCAACCGTCACGTCGTCGGGCATGTCGTAGGTGTAGTGCAACTCGAACATGTCGAGTTCGCAGTCCTCGTTGGTGCACTTGATTTCGAGGGTCGCGGGCATACCCATTTCTTGCGCTCCCACGGTCATAAACGCGCGGGAGGCGGAACCCGCGTTCGCCGAGTCACCCTGCTCGCCCCGCGACGCACACGCCCCCACGACGGCGCGTCTCGACCGGTTGCGTTTTCAGCGTCGAACGCGAACCGCGACCGATGACCGACCCCGCCGACCTCACCGTGACTATCGTCGACGGATACGTCGACGAACCGGCGCACTTCGGCGTGCCGCCGTACATCTCGACGTATCCGCGATTCACCGCAGGTGCGCTGGTCGACGCGGGCGTCCCCGAGTCCAACGTCGTCTACCACACCATCGACGAACTCCGCGACGACCGACAGAAGTGGCGCGACGTCGCCGACGCGGACCTGATGATTTACATCGGCGGCATGACCGTCCCCGGAAAGTACGTGGGCGGGACGCCCGCCGAACCCGACGAAGTCCGCGAACTCGCGTGGGTCGCCGAAGGGACGACGCTCATGGGCGGCCCCATCCGCTTCGGCGTCGGCGACGAGAACGCCGGCGGACAGGACATGCAGCGCAAGGACCTCGACTACGACTTCGTCGCCAAAGGCGACATCGAGGCGGCCGCCTACGACCTCGTCGACAGCGCACTCGAAGGGTTCGGCAACCGGATGCGCGACAACGAGGAACTCGACCGCTGGGCCGCGAAGGGCGCGTTCGTCGTCGAACAGCACCCGAACCATCCGGACCACCTCATCTGCGAGATGGAGACCTCTCGCGGGTGCGCGTATCGGTGTTCGTTCTGTACCGAACCGCTATACGGTAACCCGTCGTTCCGCACCGCCGACTCCGTCGTGAAGGAAGTCGGGAACCTGTACGAACGTGGTGCGCGACACTTCCGTCTCGGTCGGCAGGCCGACATTCTCGCGTTCGGTGGCGACGGCGAAGCGCCGAACCCGGACGCACTCCGTCGCCTCTACGGTGGCATCCGCGAGGTTGCGCCGGACCTCGGAACACTCCACCTCGACAACGTCAATCCCATCACCATCGTCGAGTGGCCCGAGAAGTCCCGCGAAGCACTCCGCATCATCGCGGAGCACAACACGGCGGGCGACACCGCGGCGTTCGGCCTCGAATCGGCGGACCCAGTAGTCCAAGAAGAGAACAACCTCAACGTCTCGGCCGACGAGTGTTTCGAGGCGGTCAAAATCGTCAACGAGGTTGCCGGGTGGCGTCCCGGTGACGACCCGGCGGACGCGCCCACTCACGGCCCCGAGGCGTCGAACCGCCTCCCGAAACTGCTCCCCGGAATCAACCTCCTCCACGGCCTGAAAGGGGAATCCAAGGAGACGTTCGAACACAACAAGCGCTTCCTCCAGCGTGTCTACGACGAGGGCCTGATGGTCCGCCGTATCAACATCCGACAGGTGATGGCCTTCGACGGCACCGACATGTCGGACACCGGCGCGTCCATCGCACAGAACCACAAGCAGTTGTTCAAGAAGTACAAACAGGAGGTTCGCGAGGAGATCGACCGCCCGATGCTCCGTCGCGTCGCCCCGCCGGGAACGGTCCTGCCCGACGTCCACTTGGAGTACCACCAGGATGGCCGCACCTTCGGCCGACAACTCGGAACCTACCCGCTCCTCGTCGGAATTCCGGGCGAACGTGAACTGGGCCAGACCACGGACATCGTCGTCACCGACCACGGCTATCGCTCTGTCACCGGTGTCCCGTACCCGCTCGACATCAACGAGGCGTCGATGGACGAACTGACAGCGATTCCGGGAATCGGAAAGTCGACTGCTGGCGATATCGTGGTGAATCGCCCGTACGACGACCCGGGCAGCGTCGGTATCGACGCGAATCTGTTGAAGTACGTCCAGTAGCCGCCTCGGGCGTTTTTCGTGCAGTGTTCACGTGCAAGCGTGCTCTCTCATTCACTCGAAACCGTGGTGGGTCGTTCACTTGCAATCGTGGTCTGTCACACTCGGACTGTCCCCTTAGTCCGAGTTAGACGCACCACTGTGCGTGCCCTGGGCCGTCGACTCCCCTATCGGTCGAACCGGTGACGTTGCAAGCCAGAGGAGTCCAGCGACGCCGGCGACGGAGAGCCCTGCCCACGGGAGAAACTGAATGGGGCCACGGACGTTCGCAACCTCCCCGCCGACGACGTTGGCGAGACCACTCGACGTGGAGAGGACCATCGACGCGCCCGAGAGGGCGGTTGCTCGCCCGACGTCGCCGAGTCGGTCGTTGAGGTACTGGTTGCGAAGTGGCGCGATGACGACGCGGGTGCTCCGGTAGAGAAAGAGCATCGGCACCAGAAATAGTGGGGTGAGCGCGACGCTCGCGTACGCGACAGCGAAGACGGGAACGAGGAGCGCGAACGTCCCGCGAACGCCGAGTCGTTCTTCGAGCACTCCGACCGTCGATGCGGCACCCGCGGAGACGATTTTGAACCCGGCGTACAGCACCCCTAAGCCGGCGACTGAGACGCCGAGCGTATCGAGCGCCGGTTGCTCGAACGTCCGCGTCATCCCGAAGAGACCGTTGAACAGTGCGGCGTACGCGACCATCCATCGAACTGCCGGACGCTTCGCCTGCACGCGGAGCATCCGTATCGCTTCCCGGACCGTGAACACCGACTCCTCGGCGTCTCCACCGACTGCCGGAAGTGTGTAGAGTATCGGAATGCCGGCCGCGGCGAGGCCAGCGTTGACGACGAACGGAAGTGACGGGTCGACACCGTAGAGGACGCCACCGGCGATGGCCGTCACTGCCGAGGTGACGAGGAGACCCGTGCTGCCACGACCCTCGATGCGAGCGTATTCGGACTCGTCGAAGTGCCGTTTGAGGAGTTCGTAGAGCCACGCGTTCTGTGTCCCAGAGCGGAAGGCCCACCCGAACGCCCAGACGACTTTCACCACGAGGTAGGCGATGGGTGAGGACGCGACGACGAGACCGACCATCGCGGAGGCACGGAGCGTGTTTCCGACCGCGAGGCTCGCACGCCGGCCGATTCTGTCCCCGAGATACCCAGACGGAATCTCCGCGACGACCATCCCGAAGAGGAACGCGGCCTGTGTGACGCCGATGAACGCCAGGTCGAACCCCTGATGCTGGAGGTAGACGATACTCACGGGGAGATAGAACCCTGTCGCACCAGTGATGCGGTAGGCGTAGTACCGCCAAATGAGAGACCGTGAACGCCTCATAGTAACATCTTCGTCTGGGGGTGAAATGACTATTCCCAGTAATCTTCTTTTGTAAAATAAGCAACCAATATCCGACTAAACCGCGAGAGAGCGTCGTGATTTGGAGACGAGAGAGCGGCGTCGGTCAGAAAAAATCGTGCCGCGTTAGAAGTCGTCTTCGACGACTTCGCCGACTGCGAAGTTGGACTTGACCTCGGTGATTTCGACCTTCACGCGCTCACCGACGTCAGTTCCGGGAACGATGATGACGTACCCGCGTTCGACGCGAGCGATACCGTCACCTTGCTTGCCGATGTCTTCGATTTCCACGTAGCGAAGTTCACCGGTCTCGACCGGGGGTTGTGGTTCGGCGGACGGGGCGGGACCGCCGCTCGGTTCGGTTTCGACGGCTTCGTGTGCCTCGCGAGAGATGAGAGCGACGCGATACGTCTCGCCGGGGTCGATGGCCCCGGTCTCGACTTCGCGGCGAGGAATTTCGACGATATATCGGTCGTCCTCGGTGCGAACGTCAGCATTGAACAGACACAGGAGTTTATCTGAGATTTCCACCGTTAGACCTCCACTATGTGGTCAGTCCGAACTGTTAAAGATGTACCGCCGTCCCTGAGATTCAGCTATGGAGCCTCTGTCCCGTCTGGTCGTTTCGCGCCCTCGGAGTCGTGGACGACGACTTCACCCGGCCCGGTTTCGACCGGTTCGTAGACGTCGGAGACGGCGATTGCCTCGTGTATCTCGCGGACGGCACGTTCCTTGAGTGCCCGCGCTAATTCCTCTGCATCCGCTCGTGAGATGTCCCTGCCGAGGCCTTCACACTCGTGTGCGCGGACGACGCCTTCTTCGTCGACGGCGTCGCCCATCGGCTGACTCGTGCCCGCGACGGCGACGCTGAAGGGGTACGTCTCACAGATGAGTGGTCGGTCGTCGTGGACCTGACAGGCACCCAGTCCCGTCTCGTCTTCTTCGTAGAATCGACAATCGCCGCAGGCAGCCGTCTGGAGTGCCCACTCGAACGTCTCTCCTTCGGGACCGTCGTCGCCTTCGGTGAGTCCGTAGGGCATCGGTCTGGCGACGTCTCTCCAGTCGTAGCCTGTTGTCTCCTGAACCGTGCGCACTTCGTCCGGGAAGAAAGTCGCCGTGTGCGGTTCTCGGCCATCGTCGGTGTCGTACCCCTTGCAGCACGCGCCACAGCGTGTGCACTCGAAGCCAATCGACTCGATGGCGTCGGCCAGTTCCGACACGTCGAGGTCGCGGGCCTGTGCGAGTTCGGCTTCGAGGTCCATACTCGGTGTGCGGGCGCGAGCGTCAAGAGGCACGCGGTTCGGTCTGTGTGGCGCACCTGCCCGACCCCACAGAAGGCACTCAGACCGGTTCGACCCGCTGGGAAACTGGGTCCCAGCGGACGCGGCCACCGGCGGCGAGTTTCTCGATGTGGGCGACGACTGTCGCCCGAGCGAGGTCACGGACGGCAGAGATGTCCTTGTCGTACGCGGCGTCGGTCACGCTGTCGGGCGTCGTGTTCCCGGCGCGGATGGCGTCGAGCACCTTCTCTTCGCGGGCGTTGCGGTGGGCCACGAGGCGTTCGAGCGTCGCCCGCGCGTCGTCGATTTCGGGTCCGTGTCCGGGGAGGAGTCGCGCAGGGTCGTGCGCGTGGAGTCGTCTGAGCGCGACGAGGTACGCGCGCAGGTCGCCTTCGGGCGCCCCGACGACGACACTCCCCTCGGCGACTGCGAGGTCACCGGACAGGTAGTCGTCGCCGGCGACGAACGTCACGTGGTCGCGGGCGTGCCCCGGTGTGTCGAGAACCCGGACACCAGTTCCGACGGGGATTGTCGCTCCTTCGGTGAACGTCCGGTCCGGTTCGATGCCTGTGGCGTTCGAAAAGTCCACCTCACGGCCGCGACGACACCAGACTGTTGCCCCGGTTTCGCGGGCGTACGCGGCGACAGCACCGACGTGGTCGGGATGGGTGTGGGTGACGGCGACGTGGGTAACGTCGTGTTGTTCGACCAGTGAGTCGAGTTCGGCGGTCTGGGCCGCGGGGTCTACGAGGAGACATTCCGATTCGTCTGCGACGAGGTACGCGTTCGTCGCACCGCTCGGAGCGCGAGTCGAGACGGGAACCGAGACGCGCGTGACGTGCATGGAGGCGGCTAGGCTCGCGGGTGATTTAGCGGTTCGGCAGAAGTGGTGGCTTGGTCTGCGGGGTGTGCCCCCGCGGGCGGTAGTCGTCTACGGTACGTGGTCGGCGCGTCTACGTGTTGAGGAAGTAGACCTGTTTGCGCGCGTCCTTGAAGGAGTAGCGCGAACCGACGAGGTCCGACTCTTCGAGACGGTTGAGTGCGTAGCGGACAGTCCGGTCGGGAAGCAGCGACTCCTCCGCGAGTTGGCCCTGCGAGAGCGGTGCATCGCTCTCGAGAACTTTGGCGACGAGCTTCGCGCTCGGTGGCAGTTCGCGGAGTCTCTCTCGGAACTCGGCCTCCGAGAGTAAGTCGTCAGTATCAGGCTCTGCAGTAGTGGTGCTCATACCTGTGACAGCAGGTTCCTCTGTGTTAAGAGTTAGCTTCAAGTGTGACAAAACAATGCAGACACCTTATACACATATTATCTCTCTTCGTCTGTGTAAAACGTCAGTTTCTCGGCATCAGATGTCGCCCCACACCCCGGTATGTTGGCACATACCACGACACAGGCTCTATAGACCGACGTATATCCCTGTACCGCACCCGATACCCGACGCATATCCAGTACCGTTTTACCATCGCCCCCGCGAGTATGCGTAGCGTGAAAGGAAAGGAGTGGTACCAGGCCGACGAGGTCGCCCAGGAGTACGACTCGAAGCGGTTCTCCAAGGGTGGTCGGCTCATCGACCGGCGTGAAAAAGAGGCAGTCCTCGCGGCACTCGGCCCTGTCGAGGACAAGAATATCCTCGAAATCGCTTGTGGGACCGGTCGGTTCACCGTGATGCTCGCTCGAGAGGGAGCGAACGTCGTCGGACTGGACATCTCACGGGCGATGATGGTACAGGGGCGGGAAAAAGCCCGAAGCGCGGGCGTCGCAGACCGAATCGAGTTCCTCCGCGGCGACGCTGCACGGCTTCCATTCCCAGACGACCACTTCGACGCAGTGTTCGCGATGCGCTTTTTCCACCTCGCGGATACACCGGCGAAGTTCCTCGCAGAGATGGCGCGTGTCTCGAAGGGACAGGTGTTCTTCGACACGTTCAACGACCAGAGTCTTCGCGTCGCGTACAACTGGTTGCTCCCCATGGGGTCTCGACTCTACTCCGAATCGGAGGTCACCAGACTGCTCAACGACGCGGGACTCGAACTCACGGATGCGAAACACGACTTCGTCGTCCCGTTCGGGTTCTACCGGAAGGTGCCGAACGGCATCGCACGACCGTTCCGGTCGCTCGACCTCACGGTGGGTAACTCACCGGTCGGCGACGACATCGCGTCTGTCTCGTACTGGAACGCGCACGTCCCCGGCGCTGTCGATGCAGAGTCCCGTGCGACGACGCGTGCGAGCGACGCCGAGTGAGACCACGCGTCGCTGTCTCACGATACACTTTCCCACGGTTCTCGATTCACATTTAAGTACGTCCACCGCAAGTGTTCGGTATGGACCTCTCGGTTGTGCTCCCGACCCTCAACGGTCGGGACCGTCTCGTCACCAGCCTCGACGCGCTGGCCGAGTACGCCCCCGACGCCGAGGTTATCGTCGTCAACGGCCCGTCGGCCGACGGAACGACCGGGATGGTGAGAGAGCGCGACGACGTCGACGTTCTGGTCGAGATTTCTGACCGGAACCTCAACGTCGCACGCAACGCAGGTATCGAAGTCGCGAGCGGCGACGTTGTCGCCCTCCTCAGATACGACCTCTCTGTCGAACCGTCGTGGCTCGCGGCGCTCGAAGACGCTATCGACGACGCGGACGTCGTCACCGGGCCGTTGCACCAGACGCTCCGAAACGGGATGACGACCGAATCTCTCGAAGAAAATACGATTGCTGGACGCGAGGTAACCTACTTCAACGGTGGCAACGTCGCGTTCCGCCGCACCATCATCGATGCACTGGACGGGTTCGACGAGTACCTCCAGACGGGTGGGGCCCGAGACGCGGCCCATCGAATCGCCAGCCTCGACCGAACTGTCGCGTGGGCACCGGAGATGTGTGTCCGCCGTGAATTCGAGGCCGATGGCGGTATCTCGGAGCGCGATTGGGGGTGGAAATATCGGGCTTTGACCTATCGTCTCGTGAAGAACTACGGACTTCGACCCGCCGCAATCGAACGGACCGCGAAGCACGCCATCTCAGACGGCGTCGAAGCAGCGTTCGGCGTCCTCAAAGGCGACGTGACGCCATCTGGGTGGGTCGGAACCGGACGTGACGTCATCACCGGCATCGCGACGGGTACGTCCGACGGGATGGTCGCCCGTGCACGTGACCGCTCTCGCTCCCGGAATCCGCACGGATGTTCTACCCGCGCAGACCGCGCAGTCGCCCGATACGACTGGCGGTGACCTGTCTGTCCTGAGTCCCGACAGCGACTCGTCGGTTACGTCTCTCCCGGGGCGAGCGCTGCGATTACGCGGGCCGCATTCTTCGAGAACGCGCGCGCCAGTGCGTCTTCCGACACGTCGAGTGTCAGAATCTCCATGACGCCGACGTTCGGGTGCGTCTCGGGCGCACCGCTCCCGAAGAGGACGCGGTCTGGATGTTCGAGGAGTGCCCGTTCGAGGACGCTCCGGTAGCGGACGAAACTCGTGTCGAGGTACAGGTCGTCGTGGTCGTCGAGCAAGTCGATAGACTGGTGCATCAGGTCTTGGTCGAGTGGATACCCGCCGAAACTCGAGAGAATCACGGGGAACCTCCCCAAGAGCGACTCCGCGACGGCCGTCGGTTCGAACGACTGGCCACCAGTGACGAACACCGGGAGACCGACGTCTTCCAGCATGGAGAGCGTCGCTTCGTCGGGCAGACCATCGACCGCCGGGGCGAGACAGAATCCGTGGAATCGGTCGTCGTAGGCGTACTGCTCCACGTCGTCCGGGTCGGTGTGGAAGTCCTTCCGCGACGACGTGAGGTTTCGGAGGCGCGCCGACGTTCGCCCACTCGAGTCGCGCGGACCGTTGACGCGGGCGAACGCGAGGAACGGCCTGTCGACGCTCATCCGTGCCACGGCGTTGTTCGGTCGTAGATAACTCTGGTCGCCCGGTTGTGCCCCCGGAGAGACGATTGCTCGGACGACGCCCGCCTGATGCAGTTCGCGCTCTAATCGCTCGGGGCTAATCTCACGCCCGCGCGTCGCAATCGACTGCTTGTCCGGGTCGAGTCGCGCGTTCACGTCGACCACCCTGAACCCGTGTTCCAACTCCAGCATTGTCGAGGTGTCACACGTGCCCGTCAAATAGGTTGTAGAATCGCGTGCGAGTCACAGTGAAACGTGACGTTCATTTCTTCTATACTGTCGAGAGAGAACCTAACGACGCAACTTTTTCACCTTCTCATTCCATCATTCGGTGTGTGTCTGATTGCAGAGGTTCTCGTTCCTCTCTCTGCCCTTCCGTTCGGTCGGTCGGTCGAAGAATACGATATCGAACTCGAACTGGAACAGACCATTCCACTCACGGATAGCGTGACATCGTTCGTCTGGGCACGTGGCCCCGACGCGTCGAACTTTCGTCCCGTCGTCGAAGCATCGGAGACACACGATGTCACACTCGTCGCGACGGTTCCGAACGGTGCACTCTACGGGTCTGACTGGGACCCGGGCACGAGCAGACTGTTCGCGGGACTGCCCGACCACGAGACGGTCCTCCTCGAATGTACGAGCACAGAGGAGTACTGGCGACTTCGCCTCCGGGTCCCCTCTCACAGCGTCCTCAGCGACCTCCGAATTCACTGGGCGAACAACGGTATCGAAGCAGAGTTCGACCAGATTACACCGCTCGCTGCCGACGAGGCACCATTAGGTGAGGGGTTGACCGACAGTCAGCGTGAGGCGCTTCTCCTCGCACTCGAACTGGGGTACTTCGACGACCATCGGCGAACGTCGCTCGACGAACTCGGTGAGGAACTCGACATCTCACGGCAGGCAGTCGCGGCACGTCTCCGTCGGGCGTATCGGACGCTCGCAGAGCGAATTCGAGACGAGTCGCCCTGAATACGACGGGTTACATAATCAACCCACACTCATACGTACCAGACTGCCGTTCGGGGGAGTATGGACGACCAGCGCAATCAGGATGCTGGGTCCGTGGTAACCATCTCCGCCGACCGATACGAAGAGGTAGCCGTTGCAATTACCTCCGCAGTCGCGACGGCATCAGAACTCAGCCCACTCGAACTCCCTCCGCTTGGAGATATCGGCGTGGACCCTGAGGCCCTCGACGCATTATTTGAGTCCTCCCACGACCCCTCTCGACGTCTCACATTTACCTATGCCGGCCTCCTCGTCTCGTTGTTCGGCGACGGGACGATTACGGTGAGTCCAACAGAGGAGTGACTCCCCCGGATTCGACACCCGATAACCTCCCCGCCGAACGCCGCCCTGTCGTGCGATTTCCTAGCGCACCTCCCGACGAAAGATATTTATAGAACTGCAATCGTTGATAGCGCTTGAGGTTTCAACATGGCTTCACGAATGCAGCAACCACTATACATTCTCGCAGAGGGGACGAGCCGAACACGCGGCCGTTCCGCACAGGACTCGAACATCCGCGCCGGGAAGGCCGTCGCCGAGGCTGTACGCACCACGCTCGGCCCGCGCGGGATGGACAAGATGCTCGTCGACTCGTCGGGCGACGTCGTCATCACGAACGACGGGGCGACCATCCTCGAGAAGATGGACATCGAGCACCCCGCCGCCCAGATGATTGTCGAAGTGTCCCAGACGCAAGAAGAAGAAGTCGGTGACGGAACGACCACCGCCGCCGTCCTCACGGGCGAACTGCTCGCCCACGCCGAGGACCTCCTCGACTCCGACCTCCACCCGACGGTCATCGTCGAAGGATACACCGAGGCCGCTCGCATCGCACAGGAAGCGGTCGACGACATGCTCCTCGACGTTGACCTCGACGACGACCTGCTCCAGAAAGTCGCCGAGTCTTCGATGACGGGCAAGGGAACCGGCGACATCACTGCCGATGTCCTCGCGAAGCACGTCGTCAAGGGCGTCCGGATGGTCCACGAAGACGCTGACGAGAAGTTCCACCGCGAAGACGTGCGCGTCATGACTCGCACGGGTGCGTCCTCCTCGGCAACCGAACTCGTCGAAGGCGTCGTCCTCGACAAAGAACCCGTCAACGAGAACATGCCCCGCGCCGTCGAAGACGCGACTGTCGCCGTCCTCGATATGAAACTCGACGTTCGCAAGAGCGAGGTCGACACCGAGTACAACATCACCTCTGTCGACCAACTCACCGCCGCCATCGACGCCGAAGACCGCGAACTCCGCGGCTACTCGAAGGCCCTGAAGGACGCCGGTGTCGACGTCGTGTTCTGCACAAAGTCCATCGACGACCGTGTCGCTGGCTTCCTCGCCGACGCCGGCATCCTCGCGTTCAAGAGCGTGAAGAAGTCCGACGCTCGTGCCCTCGCCCGTGCGACTGGCGCGAAGCGTCTCGGGTCGCTCACCGACATCGAGGAGTCCGACCTCGGGCACGTCGACTCTGTCAGCATCCGCAAGTTCGGCGACGACGAACTCACCTTCGTCGAGGGCGGTGCCGCGGCCAAGGCCGTGACGCTGTTCCTCCGCGGCGGCACCGAGCACGTCGTCGACGAACTCGAACGCGCCATCAACGACTCTATCGACGTGGTCGTCGCCGCCATCGACATGGGTGGTGTCGTCCCCGGGGCGGGTGCGACAGAAATCGCAATCGCAGACCGTATCCGGTCTGAAGCCGCCGGCATCGAGGGCCGCAAGCAACTCGCCGTCGAGGCGTACGCCGACGCCGTCGAGGCCCTCCCGCGCACGCTCGCAGAGAACACGGGCATGGACCCAATCGACGCACTCGTCGACCTGCGCGCCCGCTACGAGAAGGAAGGCATCGCCGGCATCATCTCGACCGGCCGTGCGGGCGAAATCGGTGACCCCGTCGAACACGGTGTCATCGACCCTGTGGCCGTCAAGCGCGAAGCCATCGAGTCCGCGACGGAAGCCGCGACGATGATCGTCCGCATCGACGACGTCATCGCTGCCAAGTAAGTCGTCCCACACGACTGCCCAGTACAGCGAACCGACAGCATCCCACGCTGTCGGGCCACTTCGTGTCGCTTTTCGGCGTTCTATTCACGCACATCCGACTGTGTCTTGCAGCGGACAATATGACATCTGAACAATATATTCAACTGGCAGGAGCGTCGAACAGGACGCACCATGTCCGACAAGGTCGGACTCCCAGAAGCCGTCTCGATGGCACTCGCCGTCGTGGTCGTCGGGGTGGAACTCCTCTACTTCGAACGCGAACCGATTGCGAGCGAAGTGAAGGCCGTCGAACGACGCGTCGAAGAGAACGTGTGACTCTCGACAGCCAATTCACACCTGTGGTAATCGCCACTCGTATCTGAGTGCGAGCATCCGCACCGTGAACACGAGTGCGGCGCACAACCCTGACGGAATCCCTGCCGGTGCGCCGACGGCGCGTGCACCGAGGAACGCGATTCCACCGAGGACTGCCGGCGTCGCGTAGAAGTCGTCGCGGAGGACGACCGGAACCCGCCCGATGAGGATGTCAGCGATAGACCCGCCACCGACGGCCGTGATTGTGGCGAGGATGACGATGCCGAACGGTGAGACACCCGCTTGGACACCAACGAGTGCACCTGTCGCGGCGAACGCCGAGAGGCCGATGGCGTCCGACGTCAAGAACGCCGGGTGGTCGCGGACTTGCCCGTGAAGCGAGTGGATGAGGACGAGTGCGAGACCAACACCGACGAGTGCGACGCTCATCTCTCCGACCACGGCCAACGACGCCGGCAATCGGTCGACGAGTACGTCTCGGGTCGTCCCGCCGCCGAGGGCAGTGACCACGCCGAGGACCGCGACGCCGAAGATGTCGAGACCTGCGTCTGCGGCTTTGAGTGCGCCCGCGATGGCGAACGCCAGCAATCCCACGACGTTCATCACCGCGAAGGGATCGACGTCGGCGACGACCATCACGCGACCCGAATCCGTACTGTGTCGCCCGGTTCGAGGCCGAACGCCTCGTCCCCGCGGCCGTGGTTCACGTCACACTCGATGTTCCCGTGACTCCCAACCGTGACGAGTCGCTCACCGCGCGCGACTGCCTCGAACGTGTGGCCGACGGGTGTGGTCTCGCCGTTCACTTCGACGGCGTCGTGGTCGCGGACGAAGGTTCCCGGAAGGTTTGTGATACAGTTGCCGAAGTCGTCGACGACGAGGACTTCGCCGGTTGCCACCGTACCGTCATCGGCGATATCGGGGACCGGGAACTGGAGGTCGGTGAGTGACCCGGTCGGGATTGCCTCGAATCGGTCGATGGTATCGAGCGAATCGGGACCGACCTCGTGTGCGTCTGCTGCGGCGGGGGCGAACACGTCGCGGCCGTGGAACGTCGTGGACGCGGGGTCGGAGACGCGAATTTCGTAGGCATCCATCGGGGGGTCTCCACCGAATTCGTCGGCGATGCGTCGTGCTGGGGGCCGGAGCACGCCGTTGTCGGGGCCGACGAGGACGTGGTCGCCGACGCGGACGACGACTGCTCGGCGGTCGGTTCCGACACCGGGGTCGACGACAACGAGGTGAACCGCAGGGGGGAAGTACGGAAGCGTCTCGCGAAGCCAGAATGCCGCCGCACGAACGTCCTGTCGCGGCAGGTCGTGTGCGACGTCGACGAGTCGAGCGTCGCTCCGTGAGAGGATGACGCCCTTCATCGCGGCGGGGTACGCCGACCCGAAGTCAGACGCGAGGGTAATCATCTCAACAGGGATTCGGGTCGTCTTGGCCGCCGGTTCGCGGACGTTCGGAGCGGTCGGTGTCGGTGATGTGCTGGATGCGTTCGATACCACCGATTTCGTGGACAACGTCGGCGACTTCGTCGGGAACGAGCGACTCCCAATCGCGGTCTTCTATCATCCGCTGGCGGACTTCGGTTCCCTCCAACACGTCGCGGTTGAACATGGGCGACTGTCGAACTTCGACGCCCGCCTCTTTGAACAGTTGGATGACGAGTGGGTTGTTCGAGTAGGCGACTTCGAACGCCGGCGACATCGATTGGACGTGGCTGACCCAGACAGAGTTCCGGTCGAGGTCCTCGATGGGAACCGCGTACGTCGTGATGTCGAAATCCGAGACGGCCTTGTTGACCATCATGATTCGCTCGCCTGCCGTGAACGGGTTCCGCGGCGAGTGCGAGTCGCCGGCGGACCCGATACCGAGGACGAGTTCGTCGACCTCGGAGGCAATCTCTTCGACCATTCTGTGGTGGCCGTTGTGGTACGGTTGGAAACGGCCGATGTAGAACCCCCGCATCGGTCGGGCGTTGGGTCGGATTACTTATAAATACGCCGAGTCGACGTGAATCCGGTATTCTGGTGGTAGGGGCGTCGAAACCCGACGATACGGCAAGGTGCACACGATGCAACCGGGGAGAAAGTATATCAGGCGCAGGGCCTACATTAGAAGTAGCGACGACAGTTCTATGAGTAACGATACGAATACCGACGACAGCCTCCCGGAGCAGGAGGACTCGCCCGCCGAGACCCCGTTTGACGGGGATATCGACGACGGGTCGGGTCTCCAGCGCGAGGAGGCCGAAGAGGTCGATAAGAAGACTATCGACGACCTCGGGAGTGACGTCGAGATCGAGGCCGACGTGGCCGACGACGTGGACGAAGACGACCTGCTCGGGGGACTCCAGATAGATACCTCCGAAGAGATTTCTGTCCCAGACCGCCTCGTTGACCAGGTCATCGGACAGGAACACGCCCGCGACGTCATCATGAAGGCGGCCAAACAGCGCCGCCACGTCATGATGATTGGCTCCCCGGGGACGGGGAAGTCCATGCTCGCGAAGGCGATGTCTGAACTCCTTCCCCGTGAAGAGTTACAGGACGTTCTCGTCTACCACAACCCCGACGACGGCAACGCCCCGAAGGTCCGCACTGTCCCCGCGGGCAAGGGTGACCAGATTGTCGAGGCCCACAAAGAAGAGGCACGCAAGCGCAACCAGATGCGCTCGTTCCTCATGTGGATCATCATCGCAGTCGTGCTGGGCTACTCCCTCATCATCGCTCAGCAGGTCCTCCTGGGTATCCTCGCTGCGGGTATCATCTATCTTGCATTCCGCTATGGTTCCCGCGGCAGCGACGCGATGGTTCCGAACCTCATCGTGAACAACGCCGACCAGAAGGCCGCGCCGTTCCAGGACGCGACCGGTGCCCACGCGGGTGCTCTGCTCGGTGACGTGCGTCACGACCCCTTCCAGTCCGGTGGGATGGAGACGCCGAGCCACGACCGTGTGGAACCCGGTGCCATCCACAAGGCCAACAAGGGTGTCCTGTTCATCGACGAGATAAACACCCTCGACGTGCGCAGTCAGCAGCACCTGATGACGGCGATTCAGGAAGGCGAGTTCGGCATCACCGGCCAGTCCGAGCGTTCCTCGGGTGCGATGGTCCAGACCGAACCCGTCCCGACCGACTTCATCATGATTGCGGCGGGTAACCTCGACGCGATGGAGAACATGCACCCTGCACTCCGTTCCCGTATCAAAGGGTACGGGTACGAGGTGTACATGGACGACACCATCGAGGACTCCCCCGAGATGCGCCGCAAGTACGCACGCTTCGTGGCGCAGGAAGTCTCGAACGACGGTCGTCTCCCGCACTTCACCGAAGAGGCAATCGAGGAGGTCATCCTCGAAGCTCGTCGGCGTGCCGGACGCAAGGGTCACCTGACCCTCGAATTCCGTAACCTCGGTGGACTGGTCCGCGTCGCAGGCGACATCGCCCGCGGCGAGAACGCGGAGTTCACCACCCGTGACCACGTGCTGCAGGCCAAGCGCCGTGCGCGCTCCATCGAGCAGCAGATTGCCGACCAGTACATCCAGCGCCGCAAGGACTACGAACTCTCGGTCAACGACGGGTTCGTCACCGGCCGCGTCAACGGTCTCGCCGTCATGGGCGAGGACTCCGGTATCATGCTCCCCGTGATGGCAGAAGTCACGCCGTCGCAGGGTCCGGGTCGCGTCATCGCGACGGGCCAACTCAAGGAGATGGCCGAAGAGTCCGTCCAGAACGTCTCGGCCATCATCAAGAAGTTCTCTAACCAGGACCTCTCCGAGATGGACGTGCACGTGCAGTTCGTCCAGACCGGCCAGCAAGGTGTCGACGGTGACTCTGCGTCCATTACGGTCGCGACCGCCGTCATCTCCGCGCTGGAAGACATCCCCATCGACCAGTCGGTCGCCATGACCGGTTCGCTGTCGGTGCGCGGTGACGTGCTTCCCGTCGGCGGTGTCACCCACAAAATCGAAGCCGCCGCGAAGGCTGGCTGTGACACGGTCATCATCCCTGCCGCCAACGAGCAGGACGTGATGATCGAAGACGAGTACAAGGAGATGATCGAAATCATCCCCGTCTCGCACATCAGCGAGGTTCTCGAAGTCGCCCTCGAAGGCGAACCCGAGAAGGATTCGCTCGTCGACCGTCTCAAGAGCATCACTGGCTCGGCCCTCAACAAGGGCAAGGGTGTCGGCCCCTCGAGCCCCAGCCCGCAGTAACGCGGGATGACCGACTGGGCGGCGTTTACGGGCTTCGCTGGCCTCGTTCTCGTCGTCCTCCTCTCTTTCGCATACGTCTCACGAGGCGTCCCTCACGGAGACGGTGCATCGGTTTCTTTCGACGACCAACCTACTCGAGAGGCGTCACCAGACGCGTCCGACTACGGCACCCCCGACGACGATAGACTGGCCTCGCCAGCGATTCACGAGACCATCGTCGACGGGGTACCGTCCGCACCGGTGGTCCCGACACCCGACTCGGCGGCCGTGTCTTCTGACCTCCCGACCCACCTTCTCATCGCCAACGTCGCCGTCTCGCAGGCCCTCTTGGGTACGTTCTTGGCACTCGGTGCGTGGTACGCTGAAATCCCGACGGCGGCCCTCGGCATCGCTGCTGGCGACGTTCCGACGAAAATCGGTGTTGGACTCGCCCTCGGAGTCGGCCTGTACGCGGCGAATCGGGTCGGGTCGTCGCTCAGTCGGCAGTTCGGTTTCACCCCCGACGAAGCACTCCGGGAGTCGCTCACGCCCGAAACGAGGGGCGGGTGGGCGTTGTTGCTCTTCGTCGCCCTGCCACTCATCGCCGGGTTCGAAGAACTGCTGTTCCGGGGGGCACTCGTCGGTGCAGTCGCCGTCGGATTCGACGTGTCGCCGTGGCTGATGGCGGCCGTGTCGTCGGCGGCGTTCGGTGCCGGACACAGTGCACAGGGCCGACTCGGTATCGTCGTCACCGGTCTCCTCGGGTTCGTCCTCGCGGCGGCGTTCGTCCTTACGGGGAGCCTTCTCGTCGTCGTCGTAGCTCACTATCTGGTGAACGCGCTGGAGTTCGTGGGCAACGAACTCTTCGGCTGGTAGTCATCGACTGAATTTTCCCGGCCCCTCCGCGGGGATGCGTTCAAGTGTGCAGGCCACACGTATCCAGTATGGACATCGACACGAGGGTGTTGACGCAGGCGGGACTCATCGGCTATCTCGTCCTCGTCGTCGCATCGCTACTCACGGGGAACCCGACGCTACAGTTCGCGGCAGACGCCGCGTTCGGTATCGTCGCTGTCCTCCTCGGCATCGTCACGCTCCAGATTCCGGTGAGTGGGCAGTTGAAGTACATCGCCGGTGGCGGCTTTCTGCTCGCCGGTATCGCGCAGTTCGTGGAACTGGCGACGGGCCTCCAGTCGATTGCACTCGCGAGTACGCTGTTCCTCCTCGCCGGCCTGCTTGGCTACCTCGCACTTCGGCGGCAGACCGACGCGGCACCGTTCTAACTGCTGTCTATCGCTCTCTGAGACGACATCTGTGTGGGGGAGGGTGAGACGCTCTCGGCTTAGAGTCCTTCTGCGCGGCGGAGTGCGTCGGCAACGTCGTTGGGGGCGGCACTCGGGCCATCTCGAATGCGGTGGTCGGGGATGACGACGGGAATCGGATTCGCCGCGAGTGCCCGCCGGGCCGTCTGTTTCGACTCGTCGTCTTCGGGGTCTAATCCGGCCATCCGAACGAGGAGTCCGAGGTCGATGGTCTCGCCTCGGGGGGCGTTTCGGACTGCTTCGAGCACCCGTCGCTGGTCCGTGGGGACAGTGAGGCCGATTGGAATCCCGGAGAGGTCCACCTCCGCTCCGTCTATCGCGTCGAGAACCGCATCCAGATGTGCGTTGTCGTGTTCGGCGTCGTCGGGGATTTCGTCCGGGAACGAGACACTGATGAGTTTCCCACTGACGACGCCGACCTGTACCACTCGGTCCAGCACCGGCGATTCGCGAGCGTAGATTCCAGAGACGTCCATGTATTCGGGTGTTCACGCTGGACGCTTGACCCTTCCGGCGAGTCCTCGTTCTGTCGGCCTGCAGTCTGCCGATTTTCTCGCCACACGTGCGCGTACGCGAGAGACGGTGAGTGTCCCCGCCGACGCAAGTCTTATGTACAGATGCGTCCGTTAGTGTACATCAATGAACGCTAGCGGAGACGAATTAGCTCCCGAAGTGCGTGCCATCGTAGACGCCGCACGGGAGCGACCAGGCGGCGACACGCGCGTCTCGGTCGATGCGCGGTCGTTCCCCGACGCCGTCGAGCAGACGGTGGCCGACGGTCGAATCCCGGTCATCGCCGAGGTAAAACCGACCAGTCCGACGACCGAGGGTGTCCGCGACGACGACCCGGTCGAACTGGCCCGCGAGATGGTCACCGGCGGGGCGACAGCCCTGTCTGTCCTCACCGAACCCGACCACTTTGGGGGGACGACCGACTCGCTTCGCCGTATTCGTGACGCGGTGGACGTTCCAGTCCTCCGGAAGGACTTCGTCGTGCGCGAGGAACAACTCGATACAGTCGAATCTGACCTCGTACTTCTCATCGCTCGGTTCGTCGATGAGGACCTCTCAGACCTCGTCGAAGCGGCCCGCGAACGCGGGTTCCAACCCCTCGTCGAAGTCCACACCCGGGACGAACTCGTCGCGGCCCTCGCGGCGGGTGCGGATATCGTCGGAATCAACAACCGTGACCTCGGCAGACTCGACGTCGACCTCGGAACGTTCGAAGCACTCGCTCCCGAAGTCCCCGACGACGTACTCCTCGTCGCAGAGAGTGGCGTGAAGACGACAGACGACGTTCGACGGATGCGCGAGGCGGGAGCCGATGCACTCCTCGTCGGGACGGCCATCATGGACGGCGACGTGCGACAGAACACACACACCCTCTCCACACCGACATGAGTACAGACGGAAAATTCGGCGACTACGGCGGACAGTACGTTCCCGAGGCACTGATGCCGGCCATCGAGGAACTGGAAGACGCGTACGAACGGTACGTCCTGGGCAACGAAGACGGGTTCATGGACGAGTTCCGCACGCGACTGCGGGAGTTCGGCGGGCGACCCACGCCGCTCCAGCGTGCAGACCGTCTCTCTGACCGGTACGACCGTGAGGTGTACCTCAAGCGCGAGGACCTCGTCCACGGCGGGGCCCACAAACTCAACAACGCCCTCGGGCAGGTCTTGCTCGCGAAGTACATGGGGAAAGACCGCATCATCGCCGAGACGGGTGCCGGCCAGCACGGGACGGCGACGGCGATGGCGTGCGCGCACCTCGACATGCCCTGTGAAATCTACATGGGCAAACGCGACATCAACCGCCAGCGCCCCAACGTCTTCCGGATGAAGCTCAACGGCGCGGAGGTCAATCCGGTGACCGTCGGTCGCGGGACGCTCAAAGAGGCCATCTCGGAGACGATGCGCGACTGGGCGACGAACGTCGAAGACACCCACTACGTCATCGGGTCCGTCGTCGGCCCCCACCCGTTCCCGAGTATGGTTCGTGATTTCCAGTCGGTCATCTCCGAGGAAGCGCGGACACAGGCCCGCGAGAAGATGGGTCGACTCCCTGACTCGGTCCTCGCGTGCGCCGGCGGCGGGTCGAACACGATGGGTGCGTTCGCCGAGTTCGTCGACGACGACGAGACTGCGCTCTACGCCGTCGAGGCGGGCGGGTCGACGCTCGACGTCGACGAAGACGCCGGCGTCGCCCCCAACTCCGCGTCCCTCACGACCGGGAGCGAGGGCATCCTGCACGGCGCTCGTACCACCATCTTACAGGACCACGACGGTCAGATTATGGAGTCGCACTCCATCTCGTCCGGCCTCGACTACGCCGGTGTCGGCCCGGAACTCGCCTACCTCGTCGATACCGGTCGTGTCACGGCGGTCAACGTCGGCGACGACGACGCCTTGACTGCGTTCCATCGCCTCTCACAGATGGAGGGAATCATCCCTGCGCTGGAGACGGCACACGCCTTCGGCTACCTCGAACGCGTGGCAGGCCCGGACGCGACGGGTGAACACGACGGCCTCGGTGAGTTCGTCGTCGTCAACGTCTCCGGACGCGGCGACAAGGACCTCGAATCGGCCATCGAAGAGACGTACGAGCGTGATATCGACATTGCGCCGAACATGGACGAATTCACGGGGGGCCTGTGATGTCGCTGGAAGACGCTTTCGCCGACGGCCCCGCGTTCATCCCGTACCTCGCCGCTGGCGACCCGGACTACGAGTCGTCGCTCGAATACGTCGAAGCACTCGAACGCGGCGGCGCGGACATCATCGAACTCGGTCTCCCATTCTCCGAACCAATCGCGGAGGGGCCGACCATCCAGAACGCCGTCGTTCGGTCGCTCGAAGGCGGCATGACGCCGACGCGGTTCTTCGAGTTCGTCGAAGACCTCGACGTGTCGGTGCCACTGGTCTGTATGACCTACTACAACCTCATCTACCGCTACGGGGACGACCACGGGCCACGGCCATTCGTCGAGAAAGCGGCCTCCGTGGGAATTGAAGGATTTGTCGTCCCCGACCTGCCCGCCGAGGAGTCCGGTCCTCTGCGTGAGGCGTGTGACGAGTTCGGCCTCGACCTGGTGTTCATCGTCGCGCCGACGACGCGCGGGGAACGCCTCGAACGCATGATGGAGCAAGTGTCTGGCTACGTCTACGTGCAGGCCCGTCTCGGAACGACCGGTGCCCAGACGGACGTGTCCGACCAGACTGGTGCGTCCCTCGACCGACTGGCCGGATACGACGTACCCAAGGCCGTCGGGTTCGGAATCAGTAGCGGTGAACACGCACAGCGAATCGTCCGAAGCGGTGCCGACGGTATCATCGTCGGAAGTGCCCTCGTCGACATCGTGGCGCAGGGCCACGAAGCCGGTGACGACTCCGAAACCGTCGCAGACCGCCTCGAAACGCTCGCCCGCGAACTCAAAGACGGAGCAGTGGCGGGTGCCTCGCAACGCCCACCGCATCCGGAACGCACATAACTACTCTGCCACCCTTTCTCATACATGAACACTGACGTTGGAATCTCGGCACGACTCGAACGCATCTCCACAGGCGGACGATACCTCATCGTCCCGATGGACCACGGTATCACACTCGGCCCGGTCAAAGGCCTGGTGGACATCGAATCGACAATCGACAGCATCACACGCGGCGGCGCGGACGCCGTCCTCACACACAAGGGGACAGCACCCCGCGTACACCCCAACAAGAACGGCAAAGGATACATCGTCCACGTCAACGGCTCGACGGTCATCGGTCCGGACGAAGAAGACAAACGCCTCACCGGGACCGTCGAAGACGCCCTCCGCGTCGGTGCGGACGCCGTCTCGTTCCACATCAACGTCGGGTCGGAGTACGAACCCGACCAGATGACGCAACTCGCGAATCTCTGTTCTCGCGCCGCCGACTTCGGTGTCCCCGTTCTCGCAATGGCGTACGCCCGCGGCCCCGGTATCGACGAGAAGGACCCCGAGAGCCTCGCCCACGCCGTCCGACTCGCCGAGGAAGTCGGTGCAGACGTCGTCAAGACGGCCTACAGCGGCGACGCGGAGTCCTTCAGTCGCGTCGTCGAGGCGACGCGCCTCCCAGTCGTCATCGCCGGCGGCAGTCGCGGCACCGACCGTGAGACGGTCGAGATGGTCCGCGGAACGATGGACGCCGGTGCTGCCGGCGTCTCGATGGGTCGGTCCATCTTCCAGCACGACGACCCCGAAGCAATCACGCGTGCCGTGAGTGCAGTCATCCACGACGACGCCGACGTGGAGACAGCACTCGAACGCGCAGGCCTCGGTATCGAAGCCTAACCTCTCTTTTCGACCTTCAGCGACGGGCCACGATTTCGTGGACGCGACCCGTTTCGAGCAGACGCTACACATAGATGGGTCGGACACGAAGGACGACTGATGCACGTCACGATGTGGGGATTCGACGTGGAACTCGACGAGGAACGTATCGGGGGCGCACTAGACGACCTACGGGCGCAACTTGCGGAGTACGAACGGGGTGAGCGACAGACGTTCGACGCCGAGGTCCAGATTCCAGACACGTTCACCGGCGAAGTCATGAAGGCGATGCTGGCGATTCCCTACGGCGAGACGCGGACCTACGGCGAGATTGCGGCCGAACTCGACAGTCACCCAGTCGCAGTTGGACAGGCGTGCGGTCGGAATCCGGTTCCACTGGTCGTCCCGTGTCATCGCGTCGTCGGGGCAGACTCACTCGGTGGGTTCTCCGCTGCTGGTGGTGTCGATTTGAAGCAGGCGTTGCTCACTCACGAGTCAACAGACGACCCAGAGCAAACGGGACTCGACGCTTTCTGCTGAACTGGTCGACCCGATACCGTTCGGTCGCTGAGTCTGTGTTTTCTCGAGACTGGCGCGAGTAGCACGTGCGCTCTCTTCTCGACCAGCCGAGAGGCCGTGGGTCCCGCCGACACACCGATTTCATATCGCACTATTTGATTTATCCCTGCCCCCGGAGAACCACGACTACCACCGTTGGGGCCGCTATCCAGCACATGCGGGCCGACTAGTCACTCACGCCACGGAATCCTTCGGTGGGCCGTAGAACTCGTGCCCTGCTCTCAGTTCAAGTGGACGTCGTGATTCGGTAGTCGAACGTCTCTCAGGGCGGTGTCTCGACACTCGCGCGGTGACGACACGAACTGTCGTCGTGTTCGTCGACGAAGGTCGTCGGAACAAGGGCCATCGCGGTTGTGCCCGTGGAGGTCGCTTCGGTAGTCGTGGCTCAGTGCACGACAGATGTTGTACAACGAGACTGGTACTCGCGAATATCCGCCGACGGTAGGTCCTTCGGCTTCGACTGCAACGACTGTGACTCAGTCTCCCCCTTCGCTTTTCCTGAAAGACGAGGGGCTACGAACGATGGACACACCTCCGGTACCGCTGTTCGGTGTCGAATCACGTCCGGACCGGGCGACGACCGATGGGGCGTGAGGTCAGGAAACAGTCCGAACTCGTCTACACCCCTGAATTGCGACGTCTGGATGTGCCTCTTCCGTGCGTCTACCCTCGGGGTCGAGCATCGAATGACGTGCTCCAGAAGTAACTGACACTCACACAGGCTCCGGGTAACGGGGCAACCTACTCGAAGCACCGAGTGATGTCTCGGGTCGTCTCTCACTCCTCGGTTGGGACACGGAGTGACACACCCCGACGCCAGGAGAACCCTGCATCACTTCGGACACTGTGGCCCGGTTTTCGGGAGTCGTACTGCCCGACCTGTTGGTTTCGCGTGACTGGACCCCGGAAACTCGATGGCTCCGGGCACGGACGCGAACCTCTCCGTCGAACCCGAACGCTGTGGACAGTCCAAGTCGCCGTTCGTGTCCGAAATGGACGCTGTAAACCATATGATGCGATACCAAATTGGGAGTTCGACCAACTACCGAGTTTCCTCGAAACACCGTGCTGTCGGTTGATTCATCCGCCACGTTCAAGCCCGCCGACCGAGTTTGGTCGATAATGACACGAAGCGTCTGGCTCAAAGCCGACGATACGGTCGGCGACTGGGAGACGCGGAAGCGACGCATCACGGCAGGCCTCGAAGCGGGCGTCGACTGGGTCCTCGTCGACCAAGACGACGTCGAGAAGGTTCGCGAACTCGGTGACGTCAAGGTCGCCGCGTTCCGCACGGACGCCGACGTCCACGTGATGGAAGCAGAGGAAGACGACGAACCCGAACCACTCGCCGACGCGTACATCGTCGGGAAAGACGGCGAGGGTGACGGTACCGTCGACCTTCCGTCTGATTTCTCCGGGTCTGCGGACCTGACGACGCTCCGCCGCGGCGACGACCGGACCAATGGGTCGTACGTCCGCATCCTGAGCAAAGACTACGAAGCGTTCGCCGAGGAGGCCGCCCACGACGGTGACTACACCATCGTCGTCGGCGAAGACTGGACTATCATCCCGTTAGAGAACCTCATCGCGCGCATCGGTGACGAGACAGACCTCGTCGCGGGCGTGACGAGCGCAGACGAGGCGCAAGCCGCCTTCGAGACGCTCGAAATCGGTGCCGACGGCGTCCTCCTCGACAGCGACAACCCCGACGAAATCCGCCGAACCTGCGAGGTTCGCGACGAGGCCGAACGCGAGCGACTCGATTTGGTCTGGGCGGAAGTCGAAGAAGTAGAGCGCACAGGGATGGCAGACCGCGTCTGCGTCGATACCGGGTCGCTCATGGAACACGACGAGGGCATGCTCGTCGGGTCGATGTCTCGTGGTCTCTTCTTCGTCCACGCGGAGACGGCCGAATCACCGTACGTCGCTTCCCGCCCGTTCCGCGTCAACGCCGGTGCAGTCCACGCCTACGCGCGAACGCCGGACGGTGGAACGACGTATCTCTCCGAACTCGAAAGCGGCGACGAGGTCCAAATCGTGGACCAGAACGGTCACACCCGCGAGGCAATCGTCGGGCGCGTGAAGATAGAAAAGCGGCCGATGTTCCGCATCACTGCCGACTACGAGGGTGACCGAATCACGACGCTCCTCCAGAACGCCGAGACCATCAAGGTCCACACGCGAGACGGTCGGACTGCGGTCACGGACCTCGAAGCGGGCGACGAACTACTCATCTACTACGAAGACACGGCGCGACACTTCGGCGAAGCAGTCGAAGAGAGTATCATCGAGAAGTAGCGCTCGCCGACGGATTCGAACACCCGCGGTCGGTTATTCTTCGACGTAGTGCCACTCGAGTTCGGTCGCACACCACGGACAGAAGTCGAGACTCTGGTCGAGTTCGCCCCCACAGACCGGACAGGTCGGCTTCCCGTCTTTGGTCTGGCCGGGGATTCGCATCCCGACGCGATACGCGTCCAGCGCGCTCAAGAACAACAGTGCTACGACGGGCACCGTCACCTCTGTCGGGAGCGAATCGACTGACGCCGTCGCCGGGTCGGAGAACGTCGAGACCAACACGAGGCCCGCGCCGAGGACGAACGTGAACCACGCGATTGCGCGTCGCCACTCCCGGAGGTACACGTGCCCAGCGCCAGCGATTCCGAGAGAGGCGCCTAACACGCCGACGAGGGCGGCGACAACGGCGCGGCGACGAGCGTCTGGCATCGTGCGTTGGCCTCAACGTCTGTCCATTTAAACGTCCGGATTGCTGGACAGGTCGGCCACGAGCGACCGAAGTGTCTGAACGTCGTACTGTCCCGGTGCGGTGGCGTCGGCAGGGTCGACCGGCGCGTACCCAATCTTCGACCCGTACACCGGCGCGACTGCGCGAGTGTGCCTCCCTGCTTCGCCCATCGCCATCGTCGCCACCGTATCACCCCATTCGGTCGCCGCCCGAGTGACGTCGAGGAGGCGAAGCGCGTCGGCGTTCGAGTGCGCGGTGACGGCGAGTTTTCCAACGTCGCCGAGCGTCGCTGCCTCGTGGAGGAGGTTGGTCAGTTCGGACCGGGCGGGTGTCCGGTCGAAGTCGTGGACGGATGCGACGACTGTCGCCCCCGTGGCCCGTGCTCTGGCGGCGGCATCAGCGCCGACGTCTGCACGGAGACAGGCGAGTTCGATATCGACGGCCGCGACGGCGTCGAACTCGGTGGCGGCGACGAGGGTGTCGAGACGGTCGACGTCGGCGGTGTCGGCTTCACCGCCTTCCCACTCGGCACGGTTCGTCGCCAGAATCGGGAGTTCCCCGTCGTACCCGTCGAGCGCGTCGAGTGGGTCGTCTGCGAGGTCCAATCGGAATTCGACGGCGTCTGCAACACCTCGGGCCGCCGGTTCGTCGGCTAGGTCTGCGGTACTCGCCGCGAGGACGAACGAGTCGAACGACAGGTCCATAGTTTCTGCTCTGTCTGCCGATACTAAAGGGGTGTCCGTGTCCGCAATGGACCCGTCGCGGGGCCGGTCGACGCGTCCTGCTCAGCTATCAATCCGTTGTCTGCCCGTCTTCGGAGACGGCGTCCGGCGTCGAATTCACCGGGCTCGACCCCACGTCGGTCGCTGTGGTTGCGTCGAGTGGGTCGTGCTCGACGGTGAACACACGGTCCTCGTCGGACTGCGACTTCGTGACAGAGGTGACCCCGTACAGTCGAATCTCGCGTTCCTGCTTCGTCACGACGGGGAACTCGTAGTGTTCGGCATCGTACCCGGGTCGGTCGTCTCTGTCGGCGACGAACGCCCGATGTGCGTCGAGTCGGCGCTCGACTTCCTCTCGCGAGCGCGCTTCGATATCCTCGACTCGGTCTTCGAACGCCCGAATCAGGTCGGCATCGAGGTCATAGCCGACCGAGTTTCGCCCCGCGAGCATGGCCGCCAGCGTCGTCGTCCCCGTCCCAGTAAATGGGTCGAACACGGTGTCACCGTAGACAGAGTACATCCGAATCAGGCGCAGTGGAAGTTCGACCGGGAAGGCCGCCGAGCGCTCTCGCGCGCCTGAATCGAGGTGTTGGTCTGTCCCGGTGAAGTCCCAGAGGTCCGAGAACCAGCGGTTTCGTTCCTCCCAGAAGAAGGCGCTCTCGTAGCGCATCTCGTCACCCGGCGGGAACGACCGGGAGTCTCCTTTTCGCACGATGAGGACGTACTCGTGTTCGAGCGTGACGTAGGCGTTGGGAGGGAGCGTCCCCGACCCCATGAACTTCGTCAGTCGATTCGTCGGTTTTCGCCAGATTGCGTCGGGGAGCGGAACGAGTCCGCGTTCGGTGAGCGCCGTGAGGATTCGTGCGTGGTTCGGGTACTGTCGGAACGACCCGGCGAGACTCCGCGTCGCGTCGCCGACGTTCACGCACGCGATACCGCCCGGCGCGAGGACGCGTTCGACTTCGTCCCACACCGCGTCGAGTTGCTCGTGCATCGACTCGAAGGCAGCGTCGCCGTCGCCCGCCGCGAGTGCACGGGCTACGCCCTCGTCACGTGCCGAAAAGAGGTCGTCCCACATCTCAATCATGGGATACGGCGGCGAGGTGACGACGAGGTCCACGCTTCCGTCGGCGAGTCCAGTGTCAGCGGCGTCGCCCACGCGGAGGGCGTGTTCCGTGCGCATCGTAGAGTGGTGTTCACCCGACGACAAAATGTTTCCCCCGCCGACCAGTTCGCCTGCCGCGCGTAGCGTGGTCCATCACCCGGCGCTGTCGCTGGGGGTTCGAATAACGGAAAAAGTACAGCGGTCGTCTCTACGCGCCGTCGGGAGCGTCGTCGATTCAGACGAGTCCGAGGTTCTCCTCTGCTTCGAGGAGTTCGTGGTAGCGGTTGCGGATGGTGACTTCGGAGATGTCTGCAACGTCGCTGACCGCGGCCTGCGTCGTCTTCTCGTTCGTGAGGAGTGCAGCAGCGTAGACGGCGGCGGCGGCGAGGCCGACAGGCGACTTACCCGAGTGGACGCCCTTTTCCTTCGCGTTCTTCAGGAGTTTGCGCGCGCGCATCTTCGACTCGTCCGAGAGGCCGAGTTCGCTGGCGAACCGGGGGACGTACTGCTCGGGGTCGGCGGGCTTGACTTCGAGCGAGAGTTCGCGCGCGATGTAGCGGTACGTGCGGGCAACTTCGCTCTTCTCGACGCGGGAGACTTCTGCAATCTCGTCGAGGGAGCGCGGGACGCCGGCCATGCGGGCGGCGGCGTACGTACAGGAGGTAGCGACGCCCTCGATGGACCGGCCGGGGAGCAGGTCGTCGTCGAGCGCACGGCGGTAGATGACGGAGGCCGTCTCGCGGACGTTCTCGGGGAGGCCGAGCGCCGAGGCCATGCGGTCGATTTCGCCGAGTGCCTGCTTCAGGTTGCGCTCTTTGGAGTCGCGGGTGCGGAAGCGCTCGTTCCACTTGCGGAGACGCTGCATCTTCTGGCGCTGGCGAGCACCGAGCGAGTTCCCGTAGGCGTCGCGGTCACGCCAGTCGATGTTGGTCGAGAGACCCTTGTCGTGCATCGTGTTTGTCGTCGGGGCACCGACGCGGGACTTCTCGTCTTTCTCGCGGGCGTCGAACGCGCGCCACTCCGGGCCGCGGTCGACGGAGTCGGCGGTGACGACGAGGCCACAGTCGTTACAGACGGTCTCACCGTGTTCGTCGTCGGTGACGACGTGACCACCGCACTCGGGACACTGCAGGGAGTCTCCCTTCGTTGTCTCGGATTCGGATTCGGTCTGCTGTCGGCCGTTTCGCTGGTTGTCTTCTCGCTGCTTTGCGCCGGGGTTTCGGGTCCAGATTCGTTCGCTCATGTATACGACGGCGGGTGCTCCGGGAAGGGGTGGTTAGAGGCGGCTAGAACCCGGATGCTGTCCGTAACACTCACGACCGCAGACGACTGCATAAATGGTTTGGTATCGTCCGCAGATTTGGCTAATTTTGCATGTGAGCGCCCCGCACACGGGCCAATAGACTTCTGCCCCGAACTCCAGTCTGCTCCCGAACGAAGCGACGCGGTACATATTTTTCACGCAGGTCCGTCGTGGCGTGTACCCATGGCCGCCTCGCCCCGCGTCGTCTCACTCGCCCCGAGTTCGACGGCAATTCTCGACGCCGCCGGACTCGAGTCCCACGTCGTCGCGACGACCGTTCACTCGCCACTGGACCGCCCCGCAGTCGGCGGCTGGTTGAACCCCGACTTCGAACGAATCGAAGCACTCGACGCAGACGTCCTCTACACCTGTGACGACCTCCAGCAGGACGTCGCCGACGAGGCCCGCGAACGCGGATTCGACGTGTGTCACGTTGCGCCGACGACGCTCGACGAGGTGTTCGAGACGTTCTCTACTGTCTGTGCCGCCGCCGGCGACGCGGACGCGGGAACTGCACTCGCCGACGATTGCCGGTCCCACCTTGACGCAGTTAGGGCGGCAGTCGCCGACGAACCTCGTCCAACGGTCTACTGCGAAGAGTGGGCCGACCCGCCGATGGCGGCCGGAAATTGGGTCCCCGACGTTGTCCGGGCGGCGGGTGGGTCGTATCCACTCGTCGACGCCGGCGAACGGTCGCGTGAAATCGCTCCTGACACCGTCGTCGCCGCCGACCCGGACCACGTCGTCCTCCACCCGTGTGGAAAGGGCGAACGCGGCGACTCCGAAGCATTCGAGGCCCGACAGTGGGACCTCGACGCCGACGTTCACGCCGTCGACGACTCGCTTCTCAACCAACCGAGTCCTGCACTGATGGACGGTATCGACCGGCTCGCACGATGTTTTTACCCCGGCGTCGACCTCCCCGGCCCGTGGTCGCCGTCGCGGACGGAATCCGATGGAAGGATATGACCGCACGCTTCCTCTGACGACATGGACATCGCGGTCGGAAGCGGCAATCCAGTGAAGCGGCGTGCAGTCGAACGGGCCGTCCCCCACGCCAGCGTGGCGGCAGTGGCCGTCGAGTCGGGCGTCTCGGAGCAACCCGTCGGGCACGACGAGACGCTCTCCGGCGCAGTCACTCGCGCGCGCCGGGCGTTCGACTCGGGCGACTACGACCTCGGCGTCGGCATCGAAGGTGGTGTCGCCGCCGTCCCGTCGAGCGACGACTCGGAAGACGAACTCTACCTCATCATGTGGGCCGCCGTGACCGACGGCGAGCGAATTGGCCGGGGTGCTGGCCCGACGTTCCCGCTTCCCGACCGCATCGCCGACCGAATTCGCGCTGGCGAGGAACTCGGCCCGGTCATGGACGAGGTTCTCGGAACCGAGGATATCGCGAAGAACGAGGGTGCCGCAGGTGCGTTCTCCGAGGGTCGAATCACTCGAACGGACGCGCTCGAATCGGCGGTGACGGCCGCACTCTCACCGATTCGGAGCGACCTGTACAGACCCCAGTAACGACAGACAGCGGTTATTCTGACTCGACGAACTCGCGTTCGCGTACGTCGGCGCTCTCTTCGACTGCCGTCGTCAGCGAGACGTTGAGCGAGAGCATCGACACGACGCCGCCGACGAGCGTGACGGCGTTCTTCACCGCGTGGTCGAGGACTGCCGCCGCGAGTGCAGTCGCCGGTGCGACCGGTGCGAGTGCGGCCATAAACACGGTAAATGCGATTTCGTAGAGGCCGACGCCGCCCGGTGAGAGGGGTAAGACCTTCGCGAGGTTCCCGACGCTCACGGCGAAGAAGGAGACGCCGACGAGGACGACAGGGTCGATGTCGACGCCGAGGGCGTAGAGGACGACGATAGCGGTCACCACGTCGATAGTCCAGACGGCGAGACTCGACAGTCCGACGAGACTGAACGCCGTGCGGTTGCCAGCGACGGCCTGCAGGTCGGAGACGAACTGCTCGATGATGTCGACGACGTACTCCACGTACGAGTCCGAGGAGAACCGTCCGACGAACGCGCGGACGAAGTTGCGGTCGGCACGCGCGGAGAGTGCGATGCCAATGACACCCGCGATGGCGACGAGGCCGACACCGGTTGCGACGTAGGCGACGGTTCGCACGTCGTCTGCAGAGACGTCGACGGACCCACCGCTCACGCCGGTTGCAAGGACCGTTGCGATATCGGCGAGACCGCCAGTCGCGGCGAGGCCGACGAGAACGGCCCCTGCGAGGCCGGCAATCGTGAGCAGGTCGAAGACGCGCTCGACGGCGAGTGAGGCGAAGCCTGACGGATACGGGATACCGCGTCGTGCCTTCACCACGTACGCACGCACGGCGTCGCCCGCGCGGGCGGGGAACACGAGGTTCCCGGTCTGACTGATGAAGATAGCGCCGGTGAGGAAACTCGCCTTCTCGTAGTACCCCAGTTCGCGGAGGATGTCGCGGTAGCGAACGCCCCGAAGTGGCCACGAGAGGACGTAGATACCTGCCGCCGCCGCGACGAGTGCGGGGTTCGCCTCGCCGAGGACGGAGAGGACCTCCGAGGGGTCGATGTAGAGCGTCATCAGCGCCACGGCGACGACTGTGAGGAGTAACCCGGCGGCGATAGTCACCCGCTGGGTGATGCGGGGGCGAACCGAGAGTTGCCACCACGTGCGCATAATCTGACTCCCCATTCCGAGGATGTCGCGGACCAGGTCGACTTTCGTGTCGCCCTTCGGTTCCCAGTCGACCGGGAACTCGGCGACGCGGAGGCCGGCGCGTTGCGCGCGGACGAGCATCTCGGTGTCCCAGAACCAGTGGTTGTCTTCCACGTCGTCGCGGAGCGTCTCGAACGCCGTCCTGCTGAACGCCTTGAACCCACACTGGTGGTCACGGAGGTTCGACCGAAGGAAGAAGCGGACGAGGCCGTTGTAGACCTGACTCGGGAACCCGCGTTTGACCGGGCGATTAGCGACGTGTTCTGGCATCCAGCGCGACCCAGTCGCGACGTCGTACTCGCCCGAACGGACACGCTCGACCAATTCTTCGAGGTGTCGCATGTCCGTCGCGAGGTCCGTATCGAAGTAGACGAGCGTCTCGCCGTGGGCGGCGTCGAACGCGCGTTCGAGCGCACCACCCCTGCCGAGTCGTTCGTCGCTGTGGTAGTGGCGAATCCGCTCGTCTTCGGACGCCATCCGAGTGGCGATTTCGGGTGTGCGGTCGTCGCACCCATCTTCGGCGACGATAACCTCGAAGGCGTCGTTCGGGAGGAACGATTCGAGCGTCTCCACTGTCACGGTGACCGTGTTCTCGATGGTCCGCTCTTCGTTGTAGGCGGGGAGGACGACGCTCACTTCGACGCCGGCGGAGGAGGCGGTGACCGAGCGTCGGTCTGTCGGGCGACCCATTGTGGTGGTATGGCCGCTTTCTGCGTATGAATTTTCTGTCTCGCGTCGTGGAGTGTCTGTTCGCGGGACGCGTTCGACCGTCCCTTAATCGGGAGTGTTCGACTTACGTGGGTGTTAGCTAACCGTACCTGCGACGGGTCGGTGGCCTCTGTCGGAGACCCGTTTCACCGATAAAATCGACAGACAGCGACGTGTTAACCTCCCGTACCAAACCCCTGATAGGCATCTCACTACTTTGTGGAGATATGAGCACGACCGCAACCACGACCACCGTCGAGGGGGATGTCCTCGACACCGGCAGTTCCCTCTCTGAGAAACAACGTCGCATCCTCGAATACCTCCGCCGCAACGCGGACTCGCAGATGTACTTCAAATCGCGCCTCATCGCCGAAGACCTCGACCTCTCGGCGAAGGAAGTCGGCGCGAACATGCGGCCGATTCTCGACGGCGAGTTCGACGTGACCGTCGAGAAGTGGGGGTACTCGTCGGGCACGACGTGGAAAGTCACTGTCTGAGACCCCGCTGACGGCACACGGCCCTCACGCGCCCCGGAACGCCGTGTCTCCCCTCACGCGTTCCACCCTGGCATTCACCTCCTTCTCACAGCACTACTTCGTGAGTAACGTCGTTCGTCCTCATGGTCACGGTGTCTGTCCGTCGAAAACGAGGGCCGCACGTCCACGTCTCACCGCTCGACCGCTTTAGGGGTCGAACCGAATCAACCCGGCCGCATCGTCCGCGAACGCCGCGGCGTCGGCACCGAAGGAGTCGGCGTAGCGAATCAGGAGCGTGATGACCGTCTCTGGTTCGCGGACGGCGTAGCCATCGTCGCGGGACAGCAGACCCACAGCGTCGAGTTCCTTCGCGTAGGTACTCACTGTCGCTCGCGAGACGCCTAGTTTGTCCGCGAGTTCGCTCCCGGTGGCGTCTGGGTCGCGAAGGAGGTGAACGAGCATGCCGCGCGGGGTGTCTCGGCGGAGATAGCCGAGTGCGGTCTGTTCGAACTCGGAGAATCGCCCGGTGGGGAAGAATCGCTTGTAGTCACCGTCACGACGGACTTCCAGCGTGCCGGCATCGACGAGAGTTCGCAGGTGGTACTGCGTCTCACCAGTTCCTAACTTCAAATCGTCGCGTACTTTCGAGAAGTGCGCACCCGGCGTGGACGCGACGTACCCGACAATCGCGTCACGAGCGTCGCTCGACCCCGATTCGTCGTCGTCGTCGCGTTTCCCGAGGCCCACGAGCGGTGTCGCGGCACCGAGTGCGGCGAACCGACGAAGGGTCGCACGCTTGTCGTCGTCTATCCGGCGATTCGACATCTACCTCCACATACGAGATGGCCCTAAGAAAAGCGCTTCGGGATGTATGTGGTCTGATACCACGACTGTCAACGGATGCGACGGGTCCGGGAGGGGACTGCGCGAGTGTCGGTGTCGCTTATTCGAGGTCCTTCTCGAAGGTCATCTCCGACTCGTCTTCGTCTGCTTCGTCGCGTTGCTGGCCGTTCGTCGGCCCCGAAGACGACTCATCTGCCGACTCGTCGGACTCTGAGACGACTTCGTCGGGAGACTTGATGGGTTCTTCTTCTTCGTCTGCTTCGGCGATGACTTCGTCCGGCGATTTGATGTTGTTGACTTCCGCACCGGCCTTGATTGCCTCTGCTTCCTGCTCGAGTTGTTCGACGTCCATCTCGGCCGCTTGGTCTATCTGGCCGAGGATGTCGTCGATGTCGTCGAGTCCGATGAGTTCGCGCGTCTCCTCGTCGAACTGCATGCTCGAGAGGCCTTCCGTGTCTTGGACGTCAGACCCGGTCAGTTGCTTGCCGTAGCGGCCGAGGAGCGACGTGAGTTCCTGCGGGAGGACGAACGTCGTCGACTCGCCTTGGCCGATGCGTTCGAGCGTCTCCATTCCCTTGTCGATGATAGCACGCTCGCCCATCGACTCGGCGGATTTCGCACGCAGAACAGTCGAGATGGCGTCACCCTGCGCTTCCAGAATCTGCGATTGCTTTTCACCTTGCGCGCGGATGATGTTCGACTGCTTTTCACCCTCTGCCTTCTCGACGGCGGAGCGACGTTCACCCTGCGCTTCGAGAATCATGGCGCGGCGACGGCGCTCGGCGGAGGTCTGTTGTTCCATCGCCTGTTGCACGTCCGCACTCGGGTTGACTTCGCGGACTTCGACGGATTCGACGCGGACGCCCCACTCGTCCGTGGGTTCGTCCAGTTCCTTGCGGATGCGTGCGTTGATTTCCTGCCGCTTGTTGAGCGTGTCGTCGAGTTCCATGTCACCGAGCACTGCGCGGAGCGTCGTCTGCGCGAGGTTGGAGACGGCCCGCTTGTAGTCGTCGACTTCGAGGAACGCCTTCTTGGCGTCCATGACCTTGATGTAGACGACGGCGTCTGCGGTCACCGGCGAGTTATCGCGCGTGATTGCTTCCTGTCGCGGCACGTCCAGCGTCTGCGTCCGCATGTCGAACGCGTAGGTCCGAGAGACGAACGGTGGGATGAAGTTGATACCCGGTTCGAGGAGTCGTCGGTACTCCCCGAAGACCGTGAGTGCCTTCTTCTCGTAGGCGTCCACGATTTCCACCATCTGGTACACCGTGACGACAGCGAGGACGAGCACGAGGAGGCCCGCAACGGCACCCCCGAGTTCGAGTCCCAGCTGGAGGGCTATGAGGTCCATAAGCCCGTCTAGGGTTGGCCGTATGATAAGTATTCGTGTACTCTGACAGTCACGTCTAACGATTCGGCCGCCGGCAGCGTTCCGAACGAGACGTTCTTGCAGAAACTTCGACAGTGCGAGGCGCTATCACCGAGTTTCGTCACCGACCGGTGTGGCTTCGTTCACTTCGACGCCGTCGATGCGGATGCCGAACTCGTCGACTTGCCTGCCGAGTTCCGTCTGAACTTTCGTCTCTACCCACTGTCCGTAGAGTGCATCGTCGAGTGATGCAGCAGCGAGGACCTCGCGGAGGGTCTCTTCGCAGCGCTCGGAGACGACACGCTCGTAGTCGTCGGTGGCGTGAAACAGCGTCTCTGTGTCAGATATCTGAACGTCGAGGTCGACGTCGACGGCCACGAGAGAGTCGTCGCGAGTGAGATACGTCTCCCGCGGTACGTCGAGCGTCTGCGCCCGCATGTCGAACGCGTAGGTCCGAGAGACGAACGGTGGGACGAAGTTGACACCCGGTTCGAGGAGTCGTCGATACTCTCCGAAAACGGTGAGGACTCGCGTTTCGTACGCTGAGACCACCTCGACCGACTGTGAGATGGCCACGGCGACGACGACGAAGACGACGATACCGACGAAGACTGACCCATCCAACGTGACCCCCGAGTTCGGGCCGATGACGTCCATGTCCGCAGAAATTACAGACTATTTGATAAGTGTTCGTTCCCGACACCACCGGACTGTGGACGGTGTGGTCCGGTCAGAGAGCGCCGACTACGCCTTTTCGACGTCTTCTGCTTCGCGCTCGCGTTCTGCCTGCTCTCGTCGGCGACGCGCCCGTTCTCTGGCGAGTTCGCGGTCGATTTCGTCCTCACCGGGACCGATTCCTTCGACGGTGACGACGTTACCACCGCCGGGGTCGACGACGACCACCTCACTTCCGACTTCGAGTTCGCCATGGACCGACCGGGCGGCGTAGTAGGGGTTGAACCCGCCCTCGTCGAGTTTTACCTCGCCGTCGGTGGGCGTGACGCGTTCTGTGACGCGACCAGTCTTTCCTTTCAGCGCCGACGAATCGCTCGTCTTCCCCTCTCCTTTGCCCCCGTACAGGTCGAATTCTCGGTACCCGTACAGCGCGAGGGCACCGAAGACGAAGACGAGGACACCGAGGACGAGCGGTGTCGCAAACGGTCCGATGAGGAGTCCGATGAGACCCGCGGCGAGGAGGGCGACGCCGAGGACCACGAAGTGCGCACCGGGCGCCATCGCTTCGGCGAGAGAGAGACCGAGTCCGGCGAGGACCAAGAGCAATGGAAGTGTCTCGGGACCGATGAGGTCGAACTGCAACGGGAACGGCGGGTATGCCATAGAGGCTCTAGGGTCGTCGTCCGATTAAGGGTTGAGGGTATGTCACCACGTGGCGGCCAGTTCGATGTCCGTCGCGTGGCGTCGGTTCGTCGGTCTGACCTCACGAGGCGTCGGTCGGTTCGGCGGACATGGTCTCGTCGTGGACGAACGTGACTGTGTCTTCGTTCGAACTGCGGACGAGGAGCGTTCCCGTCGTCGTGTTTGCGGGAACGGAGTAGACGGTCCACACGCGCGTCGACTCGTTGGGTGCGAACAACGAACCGGTTGCGAACCCTGTGGTGTTGGTGAGCGGTTGATGGCCGTAGCGAACGCCGTCAGATTCGAGGACCAGCGCAGATTGCGAGAGTGTCCCCGGTGACGACTCCGACACGGTCACGTTGAGGGCGACGACCACGAACTGCTTGCCGTCGGGGGCGGTGTACGAGTTGTTCCCGACGGTGATGGAATCGGTCGTCTTCGCGTTCCACCGCGCGGCCATGTCCGACGACGACTGTGGCGCGGACGACAGGGCAGAGACGGCGACGCCGCCTTGCCCGCCCTGCGTGCCGAGGCCATCGACCATCGGGCCGAGGACCGCGACGGACCCCAGTGCGAGCACGAGGAGCAAGACTGCCACGACGACGACGCGGACGCTCGGCGGCGACCCGGATTTGAGGTCGTCGACCGAGGAGGGAAGGCGGTCCCGAAGCGAGACGTCGCTGTCACCCGCGAATCCCGAGAGACGCTCGCGGACCGAATCGAGTGGGAGCGACGACAGTGCGTTTGCGACCGGTTCGGGAAGGTCGAACGGGAGTCCGAACTCCACTTCCGCCGTCTCGTACACCTCGCCGTCGGTGTACTGCTTGACGGTCTCTTCGAGGTCCTCTTCTTCGACTGTCTCACCGAGTGAGTCCAGGTCGAGGAGGGTCACGTCGTGTTTCGTGGTGAAGCCTCGGACCTTGTCTGTGAACTCGCCTTGCGTCGCGATGGCGATGACGTCTATCTGTCGTTTCTTCGCGTGGGCGACGAAGCCTCTGACGTGGTCGAACTCGACGGCCGTGTCGACGGTGGGTAAGACGAGCATCATCCCTTTCGTCCCGTCGCCGCGTTGCCCCTGTACGAGGTAGCGTCCTTCACCACGCGGTTGGACGTTCGTCTGCCAGTTCCGTTGCGTCCAGAGGTCCGAGAGGAACCGGACGAAGTTCGCCGGTTCGAGTTCGACGAGTCTCGCCATCGTCAGGCCACCTCCGTCTCGTTCCAGTTCGTTCGTCCGTCGTCTCCGGTCATGTGGGATTCGTGTTCGTACAATCGAGGTGTAGCGTCGGGAGTAAACCTACCGGCGCGGTCACCACTCGACAGCACTGCCGTCGTCAGACCCGGTGATGTGGTGCGAATCATCGTCGTCGTGCGAGGAATCCGGTGACGATGAGCGCGATAACCACGAGTCCGGGCGAGAACGGAATCCCCGTGTTCGTCCCAGCGACTGCTGGTTCGATGGGTGTCCGTTCGACGACCGGATAGGGTGTGGCAGTCGACGTCGTCGTCGCCGTCGGTGTTGGTTCGTCCGTCGTCGGAGTGCTGGTCGGCGTCGGTGTCTTCGCGTCGGGTTCCAGTCGGACCATCGCGTCGTCGGCGACGAGTGACCCGTTGACACTGCCGTTCGTCCGGTACGGGAGGTCTACCTGAGACGAGAAGTTCTGGTCGTCGTCACGGTCCGCGTGGGCGATTGCGAGTAGTTCGGTGTCGGTCAGTTGCCGACGGTCGAATTCGACGATGACGTTCCCGTGTTCTCCCGGCGGGAGGTACGTGCTCGTCCCCAGGATTTCTTCGTCTGCCGTTTCGACCCGGACGAATCCACCGACAGAGAGGTTCACCTCACTGATAGTGACGAACGTCCCGTCAGTTTCCTGGTCGACGAACCGGAGACTCGCGTCGGATTCGAGGAGTCGCATCGTCGTCTCGGTGTTGTCGCGGTAGTCGCGAACCCACATCGGGAAGACGAGGCCACGGTCTTCGGGCGCGAACGTGAGGTTCGTCCGTATCGTCCTGTTCTCGGAGACGGTCATCGGGACGAGTTTCAAGAACGGTTGGCCGGGGGCACGCGCCCTGAGTTCCACGACACTCCCGGGTGCCAACGTCGACTCGCCGGTCACGTTGACCGTCGGGGCTTCCCACGGGTAGGTGGTCTCGTTGTTGACGGTCATAGACACGGTTGGCCGGACGAGATTGACCCGCGTCCGCGCCGTAATCGTGTCTTCGTCGACGAAGTCGCTGTGGTCGCCCTGCAACGTCACCGTGACTTCGTAGTCTTCGGACTCGCCTTCTATCGGGAGGTCCGAGGTGTCCCAGACGACGTAGACCACGTCGTTTTCGAAGTCAGGGACGACAGTTGTGCCGTTGTCGGGTGTGGCGAGGAACGACTGCTGTTCCTGGTTCGGACGCACTTCGAGTTGGTTCATCGAAATCTCGATACCGTTCGCGTCTGCCCCTCCAGCCACGTTTTCGGGCGTGAGTGCCGTCTCCAGACCGCTCTCGTTGATGCGGATGACAGCGAGGTCACCGCGGGCGACGTCGATTCGCTCCGTCGAAGACGACTGGATGTCCGACGGCGACAGCGACGAGTCGGAGTCGTTCAGACTCGCCGGCGCGACGAGCGTCGACGCAGACGTGTTGCCGCGGGGTTCGACTTCGAGTTGGCCGATGGCGCGTTCGACGCCGTCGATGGTCACGTTCATCAGGTACGTACTCGGTTCGATGGGTCGCCGGAGGTCGGCGGTGCGCAGCGTCGCGTTCCCGCCACCGGACACGTAGTCTTCCGGTTCCATGGTCGAATTGTACGTGTCGATTTCGACCGTCGTCACGCCAGACCCGGTGAGTTCGACCGTCAGGTGGTAGCCGTAGTCGTCACCACCGACGTTGAGGACGCCGGGTTCGGAGTGTTGCACCCGTATCTCGACGACGTCACCACGTGTGACTGTCGTGACGTCCTGGTCGAACGAAGCGGTTGGCTCGTCGGCCGCGGCGGTGGGCGCTGGGACCCAGAGTGCCGCAGTACAAATCAACACGGCAAGCAAAGCGGAGGGGGCGCGGGCTACGTAACTCATGTCGTGTGTCCCGGTTGGGGTTGACGGCGATTACCATCGGGGTCACATAAATCAAGAGGCCCGATTATCAAAACGGAAACTCACTCCGCCGACGAGGTTGGGTGAATGGCGTCGAACGGCCTTCGAGGTCGGTTCCGAACGAAGCAGTGGCGCGAAAGCAGCGACGCTCAGGCAGCGTTAGGGAAGATAGTGACGAGGACGAGACCAACCGCGAGAAGCACGCCGAGAAGGACGAAGACGACGTTCTCCGCCTGCGGCTTTCCCGGTTCGATGGGTTCCGCCTCGGCGGGCGTGTCCTCGACGATGCCGTCGGGGCCGACGTCGTCGATACCGAACCGCCACTCGCCTTCGTCCTCAGTCTTGGGTTCTGGAGAGCGAGACATTACGTTCGGGTACGCGACGAGGCGGGAAAGGGCTACCGAACGTTACCGGCCGTCGCGTTCGTGGCTGATGACGTCGCCTTCGTAGACGATGCCGCGTTCCGCGTGGAGGGTAATCGTCGACCCTTCTTCGACGGTGGGGGGGAGTGGTGCACCCGATACCATCGGGATGTCGAGTTCGCGTGCGACGAGTGCCGGATACCCGGTCATGCCAGCACGGGCATCGATGATACCCGCCAGTTTGGCCGCGTCGCCGTCGAACTCGCCATCGAAGTCGGCAGAGAGCGAGAGAATGGCCCCTTCAGGTACGTCGGAGAGGTCACCGTCTGCCGTGCGGTAGAGCGGTCCTGCGACCCGCCCGCCGACGATTTTGCGACCAGTTGCGACGGATTCGGCGGCGACGTGGACCTTGAGCATGTTCGTCGTGTTCGTGCCTTCGAGTTCGGTCATCATCCCAGAGAGGACGACGATGGTGTCACCGGACTCTGCGGCACCGGCGTCGAGTGCGGCGGTGACGGCGTCGTCCATCACGGACTCGACGCTCGTGCTGTAGTCGGAGTATTCGGCCGACGACCCCCACAGGAGCGCGAGTTGGCGACGGGTCCGGTCGTTCGGCGTCACCGCGACGACGGGGACGCCGGGGCGGAACTTGGCCGTCTTTCGGGCGGTGTACCCGGATTCGGAGACGGCGACGATGGCCGCGGCGTTCACGTCGCGGGCGAGGTACCGAGCAGAGCGTGCCAGCGCTTCGGTCCGGGATCCGTCGATAGCGGTCGGAACGCGCTGTTCTTGGCTCTCGTGGTACTCGGGACTCGACTCTATCTCTTCGACGATGCGGGACATCGTCTCGACGACACGGATGGGGTGGTCGCCGACGGCCGTCTCACCTGAGAGCATCACGGCGTCGGTGCCGTCGAGGACGGCGTTCGCGACGTCGGAGGCCTCGGCACGGGTCGGACGGCGGGAGCGAACCATCGAGTCGAGCATCTCGGTGGCGGTGATGACCGGGACGCCCGCGGCCTGTGCCTTTCGGATGGTGCGCTTCTGGATGATAGGGACCTCTTCGAGGGGACATTCGACCCCGAGGTCACCGCGCGCGACCATCACGCCGTGTGCGGCCTCGATAATCTCGTCGAGGTTCGCAACCGCGCCGGCACGCTCGATTTTGGCGATGATGGGGATGTCGGCGCCGAACGATTCGAGGGTGTCACTGATGGTGTACACGTCGGCGGCGTCGCGGATGAACGAGGCGGCGACGAAGTCGACTTCCTTCTCGGCGGCGAGTTTGAGGTTCTCGTAGTCCGAGTCGGTGATGAGGTCGATATCGAGGTCGACACCGGGGACGTTCACGCCCTTCCGAGCGCCGAGTTGCCCACCGGACTTGATACGAGTGAAGACAGAGTCGTCTTCGACTCGGTCGACGGTCGCCTCGATACGGCCATCGTCGAGCAAGACGGTGTCGCCCGACTCCGCAGCAGAGATAGAGTACGAGAGCCCGACGGCCTCTGGCGTGGCCTCGTCACCTTCGTAGAATCGGACCTCGCTCCCCGTCTCGAGGTAGATGTCCTCGTCGATGGGGGCGGTCCGTACTTCGGGGCCTTGCAGGTCGAGCATGGCCGCGAGCGGTTCGTCGGTCGCCTCGTCGACTGCCCGGATGTTGTCGATGACATCCGACCGGTGTTCGACGGTTCCGTGACTCGCGTTCATCCGGGCGACGCTCATCCCGGCGTCCGCGAGTCCACGAATCGTCTCTCGGTCGAACGAGGCGGGACCGAGTGTACAGACGATCTTTGCGTTTCGCATAGCGCGCCCTACGAGCGAAGAATAAAAAAGCCCGATGATGAACTCGGGTGCGAGTAACTCGTTCACACATATAGTCTATGTAGCTTGGGATAGCCCCGACGCGGCATCCACAGAAGTTACTGAGAGTCTCGAATTTGGTCGGTATGGGTGCTGTCGCGCTCTTTTTGTCTTCTCGGACCTATCTACTACTATGCCTTCGAGCGACGAGGGTCCGCTTCGGACAGATGGTGGGACCGGTGGCGGTGGTGACGCGACGTCGGAGACGGAACCGGCCGCAGACGGTGGTCTTCCGACGGGACCAGTCCCGCCGGACAACGAGACACCGACGTTCTACGACCGGAAAGCCCGGACGACCGGTCTGGCGCGTCTGACCTACGAATACTTCGAGCGTGCACGGTACGAAGACCAGACGGTTCGTCAATCGTCTGACTACGTCGAACGCGACGTACTCGCGTTCCCGACGTGGCCGCACGAGACCGTTCGGAACCTCTCTATCGCGTCGTTCTTCGTCGGGATGATTCTGTTCCTCTCGGCGACGATGCCGCCGCACATCGGCCCGCCGGCGAATCCGAGTCAGACCCCGGCGATTATCCTACCCGATTGGTACCTCTACTGGTCGTTCGGCCTGCTCAAACTCGACCCACTGAACCCCGAACTCGCCATCCTCGGCGGCCAGAAGCTAATGGCCGACCGAACCTATGGTGTGCTGGCCAACGGTGTGGTCGTCGGCTTCATCGCCATCGTTCCCTTCCTCAACAAGGGGTCCGCGCGTCGGCCAGTAGAGGAACCGTTCTGGGCAGCAGTCGGTGTCGCGGGCGTCGTCTTCGCGATGACAATCAGTATCCTCGCTATCCAGAATCTCGTCCCGATAAGCGTCCGCTTGCTGTTCGACCTGACGTTCCTCTTGCCCCTCGTCTTCGGGACCATCACCTACGCGGTGCTCAAGACCATGCGTGAGGGCTACATGTACAACCTCAACCGCCGCTACTACCGGCTCAGGCCACCGAAGAAGGTGTAGTCCGCTGAGTGGCACGAGGTACCACCCTCGTCGAAATATCCGTTTTCACCGACACATACATCATCCGAGGTGGAGACTCGCCGTGTATGGTCTCACTCGACCCGGCCGCTATGGTCCCTATCGTCCTTAGTATCGCCGTCGTGGCTGTCGTCGTCGCGGCCACGAAGTCCGTCTACGACGAACTCCGAGGCGGGACTGACACACTGTCGTTGACGTCCGTGCTTCTTCTCGTGACCGGGTCAGTCGTCTCCGTCGGGAGCAACGTCGCAGGCCTCGATGACGAGCACCCACTCGTACTCGGTGCGCTCGTGGTCGTCTCACTCGGAATTCTCCTCCGAGGCGTCGTCTGGGTCCGGGATAGAGAGACAGAAGCGGTGTAGTTCGTGCTCACGGTTGGGGTGACCTATCCCCAGACAGTGAACGATGTCGCCACACAGGGAACAGTCGCGCGACGGTGTCAGGGGACCGAGACAGTCGTCCGGTAGATGCCGCCGTCGTATCGGACGTACCCGGGGTCGATGAACTCGTTTCGGTCGGTCCCTTTGTGGATTGTCACGCTCCCATCGTCGTCAAGTGCCCGCTGGAACGCGCTTTTCTGTTCCGGCGAGAGGTTGTCGTAGGAGACTGCACCTTCCCCTTGTGGGAGTTCCTCGACGTGCTCGACGGTCAGGTAACCAGTCCCGTTGCTCCCGCCGAGACAGCCTGCACTGAGGACGAGGAGGACGACGGCGAGTGACACGCCCAGTCGCATAGACGCGGGTCGTCTGTCATCACCCATAGTGACTCCGATACGTCGCTGGCTTTCGAGAAGAGAACGAGCGTCCTGAGGCCCTCTCGAACGGACTACGGGGTGACGGTCGTCCGGTAGATACCGCCGTCGTACCGGACGTACCCGGGTTCGACGAACTCGTTCCGTGCGGACTCGGTCGGTATCTGGACTGTCCCTCCGGTCTCGACCGCTTCTTCGAAGACTGCTCGCTGGTCCGGGTCGAGGTTCGCGAACGCGACGGCACCTTGGCCTTCGGGGAGTTCATCCACACGCTCGACAGTCAGGGTTCCGGCCCCACCACCGGTGACGGCAGCGACGACACCGACGATGGCGACGAGTGCGACGACGATTCCAACCACGGTTCGTCCACCGAGTTCCATAGCTGACGCTGGGCAAGCGGGACGGATAGCCTCTGCGATACCGTACCGGGATTCGACGCAAAAATCGAGGAGTTCGGGGAGCCTTACTGGACCTTCGTGCCGGGCGTCGCGTCGTCGTAGGTCGTCAGCAGGTCGGCCTGGTCGCCGGCGGCGAGGAGCATCCCGTTGGACTCCGTGCCGAACAGTTCGGCCTTTTCGAGGTTGGCCACGATGATGACCTTCTTGCCGGGGAGGTCCGACAGGTCGTGGAGTTGCTTGATACCGGCGACTATTTGGCGCTCTTCGACGCCGATGTCGACGGTCAGTTTGGCGAGTTTGTCCGCACCATCGATGCCTTCGGCGTCCAGAATCTCGCCCACGCGGAGGTCGAGTTCCTGGAACTCGTCGAAGGAGATGCGGTCGTCTGCGATTGGTTCGAGGTCGGATTCGTCTGCCATACTCTCGTCGGCGTCCTCCTCGGACTCGTCGCTTTCGGATTCCGTCGCGGCGACGCGTTCGGCGAGTTTCTCGTTGAGTTCCTCGACGCGTTCGTCTTCTATCTTCTCGAACAGCGCTTCGGGTTCGCCGAACGACGCGGGCGGCGTCTCCAGTGCGTCTTCGATGTGCGTGTCGGCGACGGCACCGTCTTCACCGAGTTGCTCCCAGAGCGCCTGCATCTTGGCGGGCGCGACGGGGTGGAAGATGACGGCGATTGCCTTCGCAATCTGGACGCAGTCACGGATGACCTGCGCCGCCGCCTCTGGGTCCTCGTCGGTGAGTTTCCACGGTTCGTTCCGCTGGATGTACTCGTTGCCGAACTGGGCGAGGCGGACGGCGGCGTTGCCGGACTTCCGAATCGAGTAGTCGTTGATAGCCGCACCGAACTCGTCGATCGCCTCCTGAATCCGGTCGCGGACTTCCTCGGACACGTCGGCCGCTGGAGTGCCCTCGAAGTTGCGGTACGCGAAGAGCATCGAGCGGTACAGGAAGTTCCCGACGGTTCCGACGAGTTCGCTGTTCACGCGTTCGCGGAACTTCGACCACGAGAAGTCCACGTCCTGCTGGAACCCGCCGTTCGTGGCGAGGTAGTACCGGAGCAAGTCGGGGTGGAAGCCTTCGTCGAGGTACTCGTCGGCCCAGACGGCGCGGTTACGCGACGTGGAGAAGCCCTTTCCGTTGAGCGTGATGAAGCCGGATGCCATGACGGCACGGGGTTCGATGTAGCCCGCTCCCTTGAGCATCGCCGGCCAGAAGACGGTGTGGTGTTGGATGATGTCGCGGCCGATGATGTGGACGATGTCGCCCGACTCTTTCCACGCGTCCTCCCAGTCGAACACGTCGGCGCCGACGCGTTCTGTGTACTGTTTGGTGGAGGAGATGTACTCGATTGGTGCGTCGACCCAGACGTAGAGGACCAAGTCGTCGGCTTCGTCGCCGGGGTAGTCGATACCCCAGTCCATGTCGCGGGTGATACACCAGTCTTGGAGTTCTCCTTCTATCCACTCTCGAGGCTGGTTCTGCGCGTTCGAGGTGCCCTCCACCCGATTGATGAACTCTTGGAGGTACTCCTGTAGGTCGGAGACGGCGAAGAACTTGTGTTCACGTTCGCGGTACTCGGCGGGGTTGCCGGTGAGCGTCGAGGTTGGGTCTTCTATCTCGCCGGGTTCGAGGTGGCGACCACAGCCTTCGTCACACTCGTCACCGCGGGCGTGTGCGCCGCAGTACGGACACGCACCCTCGACGAATCGGTCGGGAAGCCACTGGTCCGCGTCGGGGTCGTATGCGACGGGAATCTCTTTCTCGTAGACGTAGCCCTCAGATTCGAGGGTTCGGACGATTTCCTGCGTGAGTTCCGTGTTCGTCTCGTCGTGGGTGTGGCCGTAGTTGTCGAAGTCGATGTCGAAGCGGGGGAACGTCGCTTCGTACTTCTCGTGGTGGCGGAGCGCGAACTCCTCGGGCGTGACTCCTTCTTTCTCGGCGTTGACGGCGACTGGCGTGCCGTGCATGTCCGACCCGCTGACGAAGGCCGTCTCTTGGCCGAGTTTTCGCAGCGAGCGACTGTAGATGTCGCCGCCGACGTACGTTCTGAGGTGGCCGATGTGCAGGTCACCGTTCGCGTAGGGCAACCCGCACGTCACCACCGCTGGGTTCTCTGTGGGGAATTCCTCGTGACTCATATGTGTCGTGTATCTCGGATGCGGGCCTAAAGCCCGCCGGTACGGATGCGTCTGTCGGTCAATGCGGAAACAGCCCGGGGTTCACCGGGTTCGGCGTCGCCGCGCGTTACCGCGGCGAAAACCGAGAACGGGTCCACCCGTGGCTAAAAGAGGAGGCGCATGCGCATGTTGTCGGGGAGACCCGTCGCAATCACATCGCAGACAAGAGCGAGGAGAAATATAAAAGACGCGCCTCCTCGGAGGGGTTCAGTCCTTGATGCTGACGCCACCGAAGGCGCAGAACCCGGAGACGACGAGGTCAACCGTCTCGTGTTCGAGTTCGCGGCGCGGGCGTTCGTCTTCAGCGCCACCGAAGACCGGGAGCACGTCTATCCGGACGTTCCACTCGCGCGGAACGGTAATTTCGACGCCACCGAACATCGACGTGACGTTGATTCGAGCGGTCTCTTCGAGGTCCACCACGTCGCGGAGGTCTACCTCGGCGGCCCCGAACAGGGTCGTGATAGCCCCGCCGGTGAAGCGAGCAGTCGTGGCCCGTGCGTTACGCCCGCCGAAGATGGCGACGATGTCCACGCGGTCACCGGTTATCGGTTCGACGGACGAGCGCACCCGACCGAGAGCGACCGACAGGCCGAGGATGACGAGGAGGACCGGCCAGAACGACAGGACTTGCGACCCCGTCACGAGGTCGAGGGCAACCGCTTGCCACGCGCCGGCGAAGGTGATGAGGACGAGTGGTCCCCCAACGTTTCGGAACCCGCTGGCGACGAGTGCGTACACGCCGACGAGGACGAACAGCGACGGGATGTACCGAAGGAGGCCACTCGTGTCGTAGAGTCCGGTGCTGTTTGCGAGCAGTACGAGGCCAACGAGGACGATAGCGCCCCCGACGACGACTTGGTTGGAGATACGTCTGTATGCCATACTAGCAGTACGCAGTGCCAAGAGATAACCAGCGATTCTGATTCTCGATTTTGTCGAAACGACCGAGGTGTGTGAATACCGAGGTTATCGACCCGTAGTTTCATGGCAAAGTAATGATGGATTGGGTGTATGAGTAGGCAACAGTCGGCTGACAACTCTCCCGAAGGGTGGCCTCGATGTGAACCGGGCCCGGTCGAGGTGATGCTCCTCGGCACGTACCACATGGATAACCCAGGACTAGACGTCGCCCAAATCGACGTGGACGATGTCCTCACGCCCGACAGACAACGTCAGTTACGTACCACTATCGATGCGTTAGAGCGGTGGTGCCCCGACCGGGTTGCCGTCGAACGGCCGTACGACCATGCAGACGAGGTAAACGCCATCTACGACGAGTACCGGTCTGGTAAACGGGCGTACGACGCCGAAGAAGAAATCGAACCTCCCCATCCTTCCCGAAACGAGATGACGACGGAGTGTCGAAGCGAAGTCGTCCAACTCGGATTTCGGCTGGCCGACAGATTGGACCACGAACGAGTGTACGCCATCGACTACCCGATGGCGCTGGGAAACGACGCGTACGCGACGCTCGTAGAAGACGAGTTCGAACCTGAAGAGAAAGTTCCGTCCGAACGTCTCGACGTCGAAGCACTCGAAGCGGAACTCACGGAGCAAATCGCGACGAAGACGATTCCGGAATTCCTCGTGTGGCAGAACCGAGAGCGAAACCTCGGAACCGAATCGGTTGGGTTCTTCGGGGAGACTCTTCGCTGGGGGCGTGGAGATAACTTCGGAGGACCGGCGATGGTGGCGACGTGGTACGACCGAAATCTGCGGATGGTGCACAACCTCTGGCGAGCAATCGAGTCTGGAGACGAACGTGTCCTCGTCGTGGTCGGCGCGAGTCACGTCACCGTGTTACGAGAACTGCTCGGGAACGCGCCGATGTTCTGTCCGGTCAGTCCGTTGCCGTATCTCGAAGACGCACTGTAGCGGACGGACGCTCAGAGGAAGGCGACGGCGGCCTCGATGCCGACGAGCGTCACGATGAGTCGGCCGGCCGACCCGACGAACGTGGCCGCAGCGAACTTGAGGTAGTCGTCTTCGAGGACGGCGAACGCGTAAATCGACAGCGTGTCCGGGAATCCCGGGACGCAGAGCGCCGCCGCGAGGCCAGCGTAGCCCCACTTCTGGGCGATGTGAATCGCCTTTCGCTCGGTCCACCCCATCACGTCGACTGGGAGGCGGGCGAGCGCCTTTTCGACGTATCCCGACTCCTTCGTCTCGTGGCCGATGTGGAACGCGAAGACGCTTCCGGCGGCCTTTCCAGCACCACTGACGACGATGATGAGCGCCAGTTTCACGTTGTACGGCAGGCCAAGGTTGAGGGGAGCAAAGAGGACGATTTCACTCACGCCGGGGAGGGCGAAGGCGATGAGGAACGAGTACGCGAAGATAATCGCGAGGCCGAACCACCCGGTAGCCGTCTCGACGAGCGAGGTGAGCCACGAGAAGTCGGGGTAGATTCCCAACGTGAGGTCAGCGAGCGAGACGAGCGCGGGGAGGGTCACACCAGACACTCACAACCAATCGAATGTAAGCCTTCAGGTTTCGGAAGCGACGTTATCGTTCGCTGAACCGTCCGTTATCGGTGATAGTCACGTTTCACGTCGAGAATTCCGGTCGCCCCGTCAGTTCCGTGCTGGGCCGCTGGACACGTCGTCGAGGTCGGAGAGGAACGCCCGAAGCGACTCCCGCGAGACGTGGGGCATACAGACGACGCGGAGTTCGCCGCTCGCGGTCCGAGAGATACGCCATCCGAGGTCACGGAGGGACTCGAACTCGGAGTCGGGGAGGCGCGCGGCGACGAGTGGGAGTTCGGGTTCGACTGCGTCGTAGCCGCGGGCGACGAGTTCGTGATACAACCACTCGGCGTTCGCTTGCTGCGTCTCGTACTCCTCGCGGTAGCCGTGGGGCCACAACTCGCGCATCGCGGCGGCGGCGGACGCCACGCCCGCACCGCTTCGCGTGCCGGTGAGTGTCGCCTGTGAGGTGGATTCGAGGTACGGCGTATCGACCGCCAACGCGTCGACGACTTCCTTGTCACGGAACAGGAGGCCACCCGCGGGGACGACTGCCTGTCCGTACTTGTGCGGGTCGATGGTCATCGAGTCGATAGGGGCGTGGGCGAACGACCACTCGTGGTCGGTGAAGGGGAGGATGAACCCGCCCCACGCGGCATCGACGTGCATCAGCGCACCCGTGCCGTGGGCGACTTCGGTCAGTGCCGGAATCGGGTCGACGCGACCGAACTCGGTGGTGCCCGCGACGCCCGCGACCAGAATCGTGTGGTCGTCGACTGCCTCGCGGACCGCCGCGACGTTCGCCCGATAGTCGGCGTCGACGGGGACGATGCGCAACTCGACGCCGAGCACGTCGGCGGCCTTCTGGAAACTGAAGTGGACGCTCTCGGGGGCGACGACGTTCGGGTCGTCGTCCCGGGCGTGGTTTCGCGCGGCCCGGATTGCTTGGATGTTGGCTTCTGTGCCGCCGCTGGCGACGTAGCCGTGAGGGGTCGCAAGCCCAGTAATCTCGCCGAGGTACGAGAGTGCGTCTTCTTCGAGTGCGGCGACCGCTTGGTAGGTCGCGGGGTCGCCCGGATTGGTGGCGATGAATCGTGACGCGGCCTCACGGGCGGCCGGGTGTGGTTGGGTACACATCGAAGAGAGAACGCGGTCGAACGTTTGCGGTGCCGCGCGCTGCATGCCTCACTCTATAACCACACCCAGTATATCGGTTCCGCTCCATTGCGCAGTGTCAGCGAACCCGCAAACGGGCCACCAAACTCCGAGAAAATCACCAGCCAGTGCGACGATTTACCGCTCACCCGACGACGAACGACGAGAGAAACAGCGTCGCGTTGTACAGTCCGTGGACGACGATGGGGACTGCGAGGTTCTGCGTTCGCTCGTAGACGTATCCGAACACTGCGCCGACGAGGAAGAGTGCCGACAGTGGGACGAGGATAATCCACCCGCCACCGACGAAGTTGAACGCGTGGAGCGACGCGAAGATTGCGCTGGCGAGGGCGATGCCAGCGCCGGGGCCGAACGTCTCGCGCAATCGCCCCTGAACGGCACCGCGGAAGAGTACCTCTTCGGCGGGAGCGATGACGAAGATGGACAGGATGGCGAGCACGACGAAGATGGTGGGGTCGACGCTCCCCGCCTCACCGACGACCGATTGAATCGGACTGAGGTCGACGATGGTCGACGCGACGACGAGCAAGCCGACGGCGGTGAAACTCGCGACGAGTCCGATACCGACCCACTTCACGTCGTCTCGCGTGGGGACACGGGCCGAGACCCCACCGAGGAGTGCAACCACGACGAGCAAGCCGACGATTGCGAACGCGAGTTGCGAGGGTATCAGCGATGCGACGAGAAACAGCGACCCTGACGGGTCGAACTGGAAACCGAGTGCGACGATGGGGACGAACGCGGCAATTGTGAGGACGACACCGAGGAGGATGCCGGCGGCGACGATGGCGAGTGCGACGATTATCGCCCGAAGGCGGGCGACGTTCGTCGTCTGTGGCGTGGAGGGTGTATCGACGGCGGTGGACATGGATGAATCACGAACCTCTCGCTAGACAGACGTGTGCTGGGGAGAAAAAGACGGGGCTCGTCAGTGGTTTCGACGGCAGAATCACTGGATTCGGCCCCACGAAACAGACGCTCAGCGTCTGGGTGGTGTGTGACAAAACGGAAGACCGTCGAAGGCTGGACGGGGAGTCCGTTAGCGAACCGAGTCGAGGAGCAGACGCTGTTCGACGCGCTTGACCTCGTGTTGGACGTCGCGGACCGCGTCGATGTTGGCCGAGATGGAGCTAACACCCTTCTCGACGAGGAACTGGGCCATCTTCGGTTTCGACCCTGCCTGTCCACAGATACTCGTCTTGACGCCGGTCTCACGGCACGCTTCGATGGTGTCGCCGATGAGTTTGAGCACCGCCGGGTGGAGTTCGTCGTAGATGTTGGCGACATGCTCGTTGTTCCGGTCGACGGCGAGCGTGTACTGCGTCAGGTCGTTCGTGCCAAAGGAGGCGAAGTCGATGCCTGCGTCGGCGAGTTCGCGAATCGAGAGCGCGGCGGCAGGCGTCTCTATCATGACGCCCCACTCGCGCTTGTCGGGGTCGATACCCGCTTCTATCATGTGCTCTTTTGCGCGAAGCACGTCCTCGGCGTCGTTGACGAGGGGGAACATGACTTCCACGTTGTCGTAGCCCATGTCGAACAGACGGCGGAACGCCTGCAGTTCGAGGCGGAAGATACTCGGGTTGTCGAGGCCACGGCGAATGCCGCGGTAGCCGAGCATCGGGTTGTGTTCGCGTGGTTCGTTCTCGCCGCCTTCGAGTTGACGGAACTCGTCGGTGGGCGCGTCGAGCGTGCGGACGCGAACTGGGCGCGGGTAGAACTCTTCGGCGACTTCGCGGACGCCGGAGACGATTTCGTCGACGTAGGCGCGTTCGCCGTTCTGCTCGATGTATCGCTCGGGCGTCTTGCCGAGCGTCAGCACCATGTGTTCGATGCGGAGGAGGCCGACGCCGTCGGCACCCGTCGCGGCGGCGCGTTCGGCCGCCTCGGGGATGGAGACGTTGACTTTGACCTCCGTCGCCGTCATCGGCTTGACGGGGGTCTTGGGTCGTGCCTCTTCGACCGGTTGGCGCTGCTTCTCTTCGGGTTCTTCGCCCTCGCGGATGGTCCCCTTGTCGCCGTCGATGGTGATGATGTCGCCGTCGTCGATGGTCGTGGTCGCGTCGCCGGTGCCGACGACTGCGGGCACGCCGAGTTCGCGCGAGACGATGGCCGCGTGTGAGGTCATGCCCCCTTCGTCGGTGACGATACCGGCGGCGCGCTTCATCGCGGGCACCATGTCGGGCATCGTCATCTCGGTGACGATGATGTCGCCTTCGGCAACTTGGTCGAGGTGGTCGAGTTTGGTCACGATGCGGGCGCGGCCCGAGGCGATTCCGGGGCTGGCACCGAGGCCACGCATGAGGACGTCGTCGCTCACACCGTCGGAGCGGGTGCGTTCGTTCGCACCGTCGTCGCCGTTGGCGTCTTCGGAGATAGTCGTAATCGGGCGGGACTGGAGCATGTACACGTCGCCGTCGTAGACCGCCCACTCTACGTCCTGCGGCGTCTCGTAGTGGTCTTCGACCAGTTCGCCGAGTTCGAGGAGTCGAGCGACTTCGCCGTCGGTGAGGACCCGGTCGTGTCGCTTCTCGTTCGGAACCTCGCGGTCGACGGTCTGGCCCGTCTCTTCGTCGCGGACGCACATCGTCTTCTTGTCCGCGATGGTCGCCGTCTCGACGTCGCCGCTCTCGCGGTTCACGACGTAGTTGTCGGGGGAGACGGTTCCGGAGACGACTGCCTCGCCGAGGCCCCACGCGGCCTCGATGATGACCTTCTTCTCGCCCGTCGATGGGTGTCGCGTGAACATCACGCCCGACTTCTCGGAGTCGACCATCTGCTGGACGACGACGGCGATATCGACCTTGTCGTGTGGGAAGCCCTTCCGGTTGCGGTAGTAGATTGCGCGCTCGGAGAACAGGGACGCCCAACACGCCTTGACGCTCTCTAAGAGTTCCTCTTCGGTGACGTTGAGGAACGTCTCTTGCTGTCCCGCGAACGAGGCGTCCGGGAGGTCTTCGGCAGTCGCAGAGGACCGCACCGCGACGAAGGCGTCACCGTCGCCGATGCTCCGGTAGGCGTCGAGAATCTCCTCTCGAACGTCTTCGGGCATCGGCGTGCCCATGATGAGGTTGTGGGCTGTTTCGTGTGCCTGCTTGAGTGCCGCAGAGTCCTCGTGGTCGACCTCCACCGCAGAAAAGAGTTCGTCGTCGATTCCCGCATCCTCGATGAAGGCTCGGTACGTGCTCGCCGTCACGACGAACCCCGGTGGGACGGGAAGTCCAGCACCAGTGAGTTCGCCCAGCGACGCGCCTTTGCCGCCGACCAGGTCGAGGTCGTCGGCCCGTACGTCGTCCAGCCAGACTACAGCCATGTGGTGTTCGTATGGTCCCACAGGGCGATAAAGAAGTTTGCGAACGGAACATGAGTGAATAAAAACTCACTCGGACGTGAGTATGAAATTGTTGCCCGAATCAGAAATCGACCAGCTCACTCCTCACGTCGCTCCCGTCCGTGGGTTTCACAGAGTATCTCACCCGTCTCAGCGTCGAGGTAGAAGGGGCTGCCAGCGACGACTGACTCGCCACAGACGGCACATCCATCGTCGTGTCTGAGGAAGTACTTCCCCTCGGCACGACCCGTCTCCAATCGGCCCGCGGCGACGGCGATGCGGGTCAGTCCCTCTCCGATTTGTGTACGCTCGGTGCTGTCCGCTTCCTCGAACCGTATCGGTTGCATACGAGGAGTCGGCGGGCCATCGACAAAGGGGTGCGGGCAGCGAGGGGTTCTTAGTCGCTCGTCACTTGACTTCTAGCGTGCTTCCGGAGTGGGTATTTCTGCTCCCCTCGTGGCTGGTACTCGGCCTCGTTGTGGGCGCAATCGCCTCCGTCGTCGTCGCCGGAGTGTTCGTCGTCGGTGGCCGCCTCTTCCCCGACCAGCAGGTCTCTCACGGCCCGCGAGTGGACGGTGTCGGCCGCCGTCGTCTCGAAATCAGAGACTACCTGACCGCGATTGGCGAACGATTCGTCGAAGACTGGACGATTCACGACGAGACGGTAGCATTCTACCTCCCCGAGCGAGACGTCGCCATCACGTTCGACGCGCAGGCGTTCTTCCGTCTCGAACACGCGGGCGTGTTCGCCGTCCTCTGTGAACACGAGATGCCGGGGAGACAACTCGGACGCCGCCTCCCCTTCGACGTCGCCGACATCGAACCCGAACTGACCGACGTAGACGACCCTATCTCGGAAGCGTTCGACAGATTAGGACTCTCGGCAGACGCCTCTCCCGACGCCGTTCGCGACGCCTACCGGTCACAAGTCAAAGACGTTCATCCCGACCACGGCGGCGACCGAGAGGGATTCCGTAGGTTGCGAGAGGCGTACACGATGGCACGCGAACACGCCGACGAATAGCGACGGTACGGTCTGTTTGCGGACGAGTCACTGGTTACGGTTCAGTCACTTCGAACAAGACGCCTGCGTCGCGGAGCGCGTCGGTCACGCGTCCGGCGGCGTCGGTGCTGGCGACGACGACTGCGTCCAACCCACGAGCGGCGGCGTCGGCGGCGACTTCGCCCGGTGCGAACCACGTTTCGAGGTCCACGTCTGCCGTGCGACAGGCGACGACTGCTTCGACGCCGCTGGCGACGACGATATCTGCGTCGGCACAGGCGTCTGCGAGTGCCGCCACGTCCACCTCGCCGCTTCCACCGAGCCGTGCCGGCGGAATCTGGAGGACGCGGACGGACCCCGGTTCCATCTCGATGACACCCTCGAACCCGGTGACGCTGGCGTCTTCGCCGGCGTCTGCATCGGTCGTCGAGACACCGATTGCCGGTCCGTCGCTTCCGGGTGTCGCGTACAGGAGGCCGTCGCGGAGTGAGAGCGTCACCGTCTCACCGGCCGAGACGTCGTCGGTGACGATTGCGGCGTCCTCGTTGACGCTCTCCAGCACGTCGTCGGTGACGTGTTCGGCGAATCGCTGGAGCGCACGGGCCTCTTGAAAGAGCCAATCGACCCCCTCTTTGGTCACTCGGTAGCGCGACCGACCTTCCTTGTCCACGAGTCCGTCGTCGACGAGTTCGCGGATGTACTCCGAGACCGCTTGACTCGTCACGCCGACTGCCTCGGCTATCTCGCCTTGACTCACGGCCGGTTGACGGTCGGCAATCTCGGCGAGGATACGAAAGCGGGTCGCGGTACGCTTGTCGTCGAGGGCGCCGCTCATACCACGAGCGAAGGACGCAACTCGTAAAAAGACCCTCGCTCCGTGGTCCGCGACACGGGACGACGCCCCGGTGGTATTTTGTCGTCGTCGGCCCTGTCGTCTCCCGTGCAGAGCGTCACCGTCCGCGACCGGTCTGTCTACCTCTCAGAAGCGGACGCACTCGTCCTCTCTGACCTCCACATCGGCCGCGCGGACGCCTCGAACGTCGACTTTCCACTCGGCGAGCAAGCGGACCTCGCGGGCCGACTGACCACTCTCTGTGACGAGTTCGAACCCCGTGAAGTCGTCTTCGCGGGCGACGTACTCCACCGATTCGACCGGGTCTCGGAGCGCCACGTCTCCGCGCTCGAAACGCTCGCCACCGTCTGTACCGACGCCGGTTCCGACCCGGTGTTCGTCGCTGGAAACCACGATACGATGCTCGCCGAGTCGTGGTCGGGGACCGTTCACGACGAGTATCGATTGGCAGACGGGACGCTCGTCTCGCACGGACACCGCCACCCCGACGGCGAGGCTCGCCTCCACGTCGTCGGCCACGACCACCCCGTACTCACTACCGAAGGCCGGCGTCGGCCCTGCGTCCTCTACGGCCCCGATGCGTATCGAGGCGCGGACGTCCTGATGCTGCCGCCGTTCACCCGCCTCGCACCGGGTGTCGTCGTCAACCAGATGCGAGGGTCGGACTTCGACTCGCCACTCGTCGGCGACGCGAGCGTCTTTCGGCCACTCGTACGCGACGCCGACGCAGGCGAGACGCTCACGTTCCCGCCGTTGGGGAAACTTCGTCGCCTCCTCTGATTTACACCTCAGTACGAGTGCTGTCTGGATGCCGGTCGGCTTCCCGCGACCAGTCTACTTCTCACACACCGAGAAGCGCGTCCGGGGAATATGCTCACTGCAGTAGTATCTCTACCTGTGATGTCCTCGCTCATAGGGTGGATACGAACGCATCGATTCGTCAGTTTCCTGGTGCTGACGTACCTCCTCACGTGGGTCTGGTGGATTCCGGCGATGCTCCTCGTCAGGGGTGGCGACCCGCCGACGTACGTCTCGTTGCTCGTCCTCGTGGGCGGGTTCGGTCCGTTTCTCGCAGCAATCGTTCTCGCCGCGGTCACCGGTGATATCCGGTCGTGGGGTCGGCGGTTGGTGAGCGTCCGAACGTCGCCCCTCGTCTGGGTCGCCGCCATCGCTGTGCCCGTCGTCCTGTTCGGTGCGACACTCGCACTCACCGTCGCAACCGGATGGTCGTTCGACGCCGCAGCCCTCGGACCGCCCGGGTTGCTCGGGGCGTTACTGCTCTCGTCGTTCATCCGAGGCGGCCTCGAAGAACCCGGATGGCGCGGCTACGGCCTCCCCGTCCTCCAGCGACGACTCGGCGCGTTCCGTGCCTCGCTCGTCATCGGTGTCGTCTGGGCGGCGTGGCACATCCCGCTGTTCGCCATGCCGGGGAGTTCGCAGGCCGGTACGTCGTTCGCGTTCTACCTGCTCGGAGTCATCGCAATCAGCGTCATCACGACGTGGTTGTACAACGAGTCCGGTGGTCGCGTCCTCGTCCCCATCGCGTTCCACACGACGTGGAACGGCATCTCGGTCTACCTTGCGGCGGGCGTCACCGGCGGTGGCATCCTGCCCTCGGAGGCCAGTCTCGCCGCGGCGGCGTGGGTACTCGCCGGGATTCTCGTCTACCGCTACGGTGCGGAGCGTCTCTCGTCGAACCCACTGCCGACGGGTGGTCTCTCGTTCGAGGGCGCTCGGCCGGCGTCAGAGGTAGATACGGCCGGTGGCGTCACGCACTCGAACGACTGAGGGCACGAACCCTGCTGGCTGACACTCTCTTCGTTTGCTCTAGTTCGAGAGGTCTTTTCGAACGGCGTCGGCGGCCTCTCGACCACTCCGCATCGCCCCCTGAATCGACGACCACGTCGTGTAGTCGCCGGCGAGATAGGTTCGACCCGGTGCATCGCGGTGCCCCGGGAGCGAGTCGTGGATACCCGGTGGCTGGGCGAACTGGGCGAAGGAGATGTAGTCGGTGTGGAGCAGTTCGAGGTCGGTGAAGTAGCGCTCGGGATACCACGCTTCGAGCGTTCGCAACGTCTTCTCGAAGAGGACTTCTTCTGACTCGTCTCGGGCGGCGGCCCCGAGGAACGTCGCACTCAGGAGTTCCTTCCCCGCCGGTGCGTACTCGGGTGCGACAGTCGAGAGCGGGGCAATCGTATTGGGGTCCGGATTCGCGGCGTTGAGCATGATTCGCTTCCCCGCGTCGAGGCCGCTTCCCGCCGGAAGCGTGTAGTATTGCGTCACACATCCGTGGGCGTCGGTCGGAATCGACTCGACATCCGTCAAGCGCCGTGCTTCTTTCGGGTCGGTTGCGACGACGACGGCGTCCGCCTCGACGGACTCGCGCCCCGTCGTGACGACTGCGCCGTTCTCGTCGCTCTGAATCGACTCGACCCGTTCGCCGAGACGAATCGTCGCGCCCTCGTCGCGGGCGACGTCGGCGAGTTGCTCGGGTATCGCCTGAATCCCGTCTTTCGGGACGGTGGTACTCCCCGCAGAGAGCATCTTGAACGTGTACTCGAAGACGCGCTTCGAGGACGACAGCGAGCGGTCGAGGGTGATGCCGCCGTAGAACGGAGCGACGAAGTGGTCAATGTAGTCTTCCGAAAAGCCCCAGTCGCGGAGGTACGACCGGATGCTCTGGTCTGGTGAGGCGAATATCTCGGCTTCGTCGCGTGTCCCCACGTCCTGTCTGAGCGCCAGTGTCCGAAGTTTGTCGCTCGTCGTCAGCTCGGGGTTCCGGAGCGAGTCGAACAGACTGCCGATGTCGCGGAGGGGGTCCGAGAGGACGGACCGGCGACTCGGCCGGCAGATGGTCGCGCCGGGCGTGAACTCGCGCAGGTCGAGCGCCGAGAGGTCCAGTTCGCGGCGAACTGTGGGATAGCCGGTGAAAAGCACCTGAAACCCTCGGTCGAGTGTGAACCCGTCGGTCGTCCTCGTTCGAACTCGTCCGCCGACGTCGTCCCGTCGTTCGATGACGGTCACGTCGGACCCATCGGCGGCGAGGTGTCGCGCGGTGACGAGGCCAGCGAGACCCGCACCGACGACCACGATGTGGCTATCGTCCATACACGGTTCCTCGGACGGGTGACACAAAGCCCCTACGGGTGGGAGCCATCGCCCGACGGGAAGGGCTTAGTTCCTCCCCCCGAAAGGGCCGCCTATGCAGACTTCCGACACGTTCTCTGGGCTGGTGTGTACGGAGACCGGTGACGAGTACGACGCCGACGTGATCGGGCCGAGCGACGCGGACGAACCGCTCGACCCGACGTACGACCTCGACAGTGTCGAGTGGGACGCGGAGACGCTCGCCGAACGTCCGTTCGACACGATGTGGCGCTACCGCGAACTCCTCCCCTTCGACGACCCCGTGACGGCGAACGAAGGTGCGACACCGCTCGTCGAGGCGTCGGCACTCGGCGACGAAGCGGGTGTGGGGTCGTTGCTCATCAAGGACGAAGGACGCAACCCGACCGGGACGTTCCTCGACCGTGGGTTCTCGCTCGCTGCGACGGCGGCACGAGAAGCAGGTGCGGAAGTCGTCGCTCACGCCTCGCCCGGAAACGGAGCCCAGTCCGCGGCATCCTACGCGGGCCTCGTCGACGTGCGCTCGTACGGGTTCGTCCCCTCGCGGACGCCGTTCCCGAACAAGGCGATGGTGAACGTCCACGGCGGCCAGATGAAAGTCGTCGGCGGGCGCTACCCCGCCGCGCTCTCGGCACTCCACGAGAAACTCAAGAGCGACTGGTACACGCTCCAAGAGTTCGACAATCCGTATCGACACGACGGCGCGAAGACCATCGCCTACGAGATTGCCGAGCGTCTCGACTGGTCCGTCCCCGACTGGGTCGTCGTCCCCGTGGCGACCGGTGAACTCGTCTACGGCGTCTACAAGGGCTTCCGCGACCTGTCAGACCTCGGCCTCGTCGACGACGTGCCCCGACTCGTGGCCGCGCAGTCGGTCGGGTGCTCACCCATCGCCACCGCGTGGGAGGTCGGAAACGACGACACCGAGGCGTGGAACCACCCCGACACTATCGTCGGCGAACTGGAGATTCCAGACCCGGCAGGCGGGTCACTCGCGCTCCGTGCAATCGAGGAATCCGACGGTGTCGCGGTCACTGTCGGCGACGACGACGCCCTCGAATCGGCGGTCAAAGCCGCGCAGACCGCCGGCGTCGAAGTCGGTGCCGCCGGTGGCGTCGCCCTCGCCGCCGCGTGGGACCAGTCCGACGAGTTCGACGAAGACGACAGCGTCGTCGTCGTCAACACCGAGTCGGGAACGAAGAACGCCGACATCCTCCGAAGTCACCTGATGGGACAGGGTATCTGACCAGACCCTCGTTCAGTCCCCGAAGTAGTCCGCCTCTCGAACGCTGATTTCATCCATCAGATATTTGCTTTAGACACGTCTAATTCAACCCATGTTGAGCGACGTGATGGAAGACTACCTCAAGGCAATCTACTCTCTTCAGATGGAACACGGGCCGCCCGTCTCCACGTCTGCTATCGCGGAGTATCTGGGAAAGACGCCCCCGACGGTGACGAGCATGGTCGGGAAACTCGAAGACCGCGGGCTGGTCGAACGCGAGAAGTACAAGGGCGTCGAACTCACCGAAGAAGGCGAGACAGTCGCGCTCGAAGTCCTCCGTCACCACCGCCTCTTGGAGGCGTACCTCACCGAACACCTCGACTACTCGTGGAGCGAGGTCCACGAGGAGGCAGACGCGCTCGAACACCACATCAGCGAAGAGTTCGAGCGCCGAGTCGCCGCCGCACTGGGTGACCCGGAAGTCGACCCACACGGCGACCCGATTCCGAGCGCCGACCTCACCCCGCCAGCCTCGTCTGGTCTCTCGACACTCTCTGACCACGTCGTGGGTGACGTTGTCGTCGTCTGCCGAGTCAGTGACCGCGACCCAGAAGAGTTGGAATACCTCTCCGAGGCGGGTGTCGTCCCCGGGACCACCATCGAGATAATCGACGTTGCACCGTTCGGCATGGTCACGGTCCGCGTCGCGAACTCGGAGCGAGAACAGAGTCTTCCCGAGTCCGTCGCGCAGACGATTCGCGTCCGCGAACCAGACGAGTCGTGTGAAGACGAGGGTGTTTCGACTGCATGACCGGGTGGACCGAGATTCTCGTCGTCGCACTCGTCGCACAACTCGCGGTGTTGCCCGGCGAGAAAGTTCAGTTCATCATCGCCGGCCTCTCGACGCGCTACGACCCGAAAGTCGTCGTCGCCGCGGCAGGGTCCGCGTTCGCCATCTGGACCGCCCTCGAAATCGCCTTCGGGCAGGCGTTGAAGAACGCGTTGCCACCGGTGGCGCTGGACGCCTTCACCGCGGTGTTGTTCGCGCTGTTCGCGGTGCTTCTGTACCGTTCGACTCCATCGAAGCACGGGTCCGGGGCAGCGACAGACGGCGGACTGACCGGATTCGACGCGACGCCGACCGTGTTCGGCCGAGAGGTGTCGAGTCACGGCTTCGGCGGCTTTTTCCCTATCTTCGCCATGATGGCCGCTGGCGAGTTCGGTGACAAGACCCAACTCGTGACCATCGGCCTCGCCGTCCAGTACGGCGCGCACCCCGCAATCTGGGCCGGTGAGATGCTCGCCATCATTCCGGTGAGTATCGCCAACGCGTACTTCTTCCATCGCTTCTCGGACCGGTTCGACACCCGCAAGGCGTACCTCGGTGCCGCGTCGCTCTTCGGATTCTTCGCCCTCGATACGACCATCGCCATCTTCACCGGGTTCTCCGCGTGGGAGACGTTCGTCGGGGCCGCGTCCGACGTCGTTCTCTCGCTTCTCTGACCGGTCGGTCAGCAGTCACCGCATCCGCGTCATTTTTCACGGATTCGAGCCAAGAAGCGGTGATGTCTACCGTCCTCCCGTCGCTCGGTGCTGGGTTGGTCTTCGGCCTCGCCCTCGCCGCCCCGCCGGGACCGATGAACGCCGTCATCGCCGAAGAGAGCGTCGTCCGCGGGTGGTCGTCGGGTGCCCGCGCTGGTCTCGGCGCGATGAGTGCCGACGCGTTGTTCTTCGTCCTCGCCGCCCTCGGCCTCGTCGCCTTCGTCGAGCAGTTCCCGACGATTCGCGCCGTGATGGTCGGTGCTGGCGGCATCCTCATGCTGTACTTCGCATACGGTGCTGCCAAGGAGATGCAGACGACGTTCCGTGAGGCCGCCGACCCCGACACCGACAGCGCCGGGTTCACGAAGGCGTTCGTCCTCGCGTTGACGAATCCGTACCAGATTCTCTTTTGGCTCACCATCGGCGTCGGCTTACTCGAAACCGGGACTGTCGACGTTCTCTCGCACACGCCTTACCTCGGCGCGTCGCTCTCGAACCTCCTCATCGTCCAGACGGGGAGTCCGGCGCTCATCCTCGGCTTCTTCGGCGGTATCGCCATCTGGGTGACCGGGTTCCCGGCGGCCCTCGTCGCCGCCGAACAGCGAGTCGAGTCGTTCGCCCCCGTCGTCGCGGCACTCAGCGCCGTCGTCCTCGGTGGATTCGGCGTGCTGTTCCTCTGGGACGCGGTCAACACACTCGCCTAACTCCGCCCGCGACCCACGCGCCGTCGCCCGTTCGGGGCTACCGAGACGAGAAACACTATGAACCATCGTAGCCGATGCTTGCGTATGTTCGACAAATCGACGTGGATCAAACTTCCTCGGAACGTCCTCGTCGGCCACGGTGTCCTCGACCAACTCGCCGACTGCGTCGCCGAGTTGTACCTCTCCGGTGACCCGTTGCTCGTCACGAGTCCGTCACCTGAGCGTATCGCCGGCGACCGTATTCGCTCGCAGTTCGACGGCATCGACTCCGTCTCGCTGGACCGCGCGAGTTTCGAGTCCGTCGAGCGCGTCGTCGAAATCGGCCGCGAGATGGACGCTGGGTACCTCATCGCCCTCGGCGGCGGCAAACCAATCGACGTGGCGAAGATGGCCTCGGACCGCCTCGAATGTGGGTTCGTCTCCGTCCCCACGGCGGCTAGCCACGACGGTATCGTCTCTGGCCGGTCCTCGATTCCGGAAGGCGACACGCGTCACTCCGTCGCCGCCGACCCGCCGTTAGCCGTCGTCGCCGACACCGAACTGCTCGCCGAAGCGCCGTGGGAACTGACCACCGCCGGGTGCGCAGACATCATCTCGAACTACACCGCGGTGAAAGACTGGGAACTCGCCCACCGTCTGAAGAACGTCGAATACTCCGAGTACGCCGGCGCACTCTCACAGATGACCGCCGAACTGCTGGTCGAGAGTGCCGATTCCATCAAACCCGGCCTCGAAGAGTCGGCGTGGATTGTCACGAAGGCGCTCGTGTCCTCGGGCGTCGCCATGTCTATCGCGGATTCGTCTCGACCGGCCTCGGGTGCCGAGCACCTCTTCTCGCACCAACTGGACCGCCTCGCCCCCGGACGCGCACTCCACGGCCATCAGGTCGGTGTTGGCTCCATCATGACCGAATACTTCCACAGCGGTCCCCGCGGCGAGTGGACCGACATCCGCGACGCACTCTCGACGATGGGTGCGCCGACGACGGCGGACGAACTCGGCATCTCCGACGAGATGATTATCGAGGCACTCACGACGGCCCACGAGATTCGTGACCGTTACACTATCCTCGGCGACGGCGTGAGCGAAGACGCCGCAATCGAGGCGGCGACGATTACGGGCGTTATCTAGAACCCCTTTTTCGAGGGGTTTGAGCACCGCTTCGCGGCGCGAGGACCTCTTCAAAAACCTGTCTTCGTGAGCGTCAGCGAACGAAGGCTCGTGAGACGCGTTACGTCTCACAGTGGAGGGAAAAACCCACGAGACTCGGCTTTCGGCCTCGCTCGTGGTACAGAATCGTCACGTCGTTTGTAGTCTCTGTGCCAGTCCCGAGGACATGTTGGAATGGATGTCAATTGATAGCTCTCTTTTGTCGTGCTGAATACCGCGCGCAAGTCGGTCACGCCTCGGGCTGGCCTTCGGTCAGTACAACGAAACCACGGGACACATCACTAGCTGGTTTCGTGGTTTCATCTGTTAGTGTTCGGCAGGTCTTCACGTAACGGTTCGAAATGCGGCGTGTATCCTACCTTGCACGTTGCTCACCCGCGAAAGCCGAGCAACCGAAGGCCGTTCAGTGAGACGATGACCGTCGAACCCTCGTGGCCGACCACTGCGAGTGGAAGCGGGATACCTTGGAGAAGGATCGTGCCGACCATGAGTGCAATCGCGCCGAAGGCGATGGCGAGATTGACCGTGAGTGTCCGGCGGGTCTTGCGTCCGAGGCCGAGAACGTAGGGAATCTTGCTGAGGTCGTCGCCCATCAGCACCACGTCGGCAGTGTCAAGTGCGACGTCGGTCCCTGCGCCGCCCATCGCTATGCCGAGGGTCGCTGTGGCGAGCGCTGGCGCGTCGTTGACGCCGTCGCCGACCATCGCCACGTTCTCGTGTCGGTCAACCAGTTCTTCGATGGTCGCTACTTTCTCCTCCGGCAGCAGTTCCGCCTGGACTTCGTCGATGCCGACTTCCTCGGCGATCCGCTGTGCGACACGCTCGTTGTCGCCCGTCAGCATGACGATGTGCTCCACACCAAGCGAGCGGAGGTCGTCGATCATCTCGGCAGCGTCAGGTCGAACCGCGTCGGTGAAGGCGAGCCACCCCAAGACGCTGACTTCGCCGTGGCTTTCTCTGGCGACGAGGACGCTCGTTTTCCCCTCTGCCTCTAATGTTTGGAGGCGGTCGAGGCCAGGTTCGAGACCATCGATTGCCGCGTCTCCGAGAACGGTCTCGAAATAACTGCGATTCCCAATATGGGTGGTCCTGCCGTCGACGTCTGCTTTGACTCCTTTCCCGGCAGTTGACTGAAACCGCTCCGCGTCGGCGACTTCGAGTGACCGAGTTCTTGCCGCCCCCACGGTCGCACGAGCGAGGTGGTGCTCCGAGCGGGCCTGCACTGCGGCCGCGATGGAGAGTAGTCCGTCTTCGGTCAGTGTCTCGTCTGCCGTCCCGTCACGGACGAATACGTCGGTCAACTGCGTGTCACCCTGTGTGAGTGTGCCGGTCTTGTCGAAGGCGACCGCATCGATGCGTGCCGCGGTCTCGACGTGTTCGCCGCCCTTGAACAGCACGCCCTGCCTCCCACCGGATGCGATTGCTGAGAGGACTGCCGCGGGCGTCGAGATGATGACCGCACACGGTGAGGCGGCGACCATAAGCGTCATCGCTCGGTAGAACGTCCCCGTGAACTCGCTTCCGAGCCCGACTGGTATCGCAATAGCTGCAATCGTGAGTGCGAACACGCCGAGGACGTACGGTTGTTCGAGACGGTCGATGAGTCGCTGTGTGGGTGCCTTCTCGCTTTGAGCGCGTTCGACCATGTAGATGAGGCGGCTGATCGCCGATTCGTGGGCCTGTCGAGTGACTTCGATTTCGAGACTCCCACTCTCGTTGATCGTTCCACCAAACACCTCGTCGCCGGGTTCCTTCGGCACGGGGACAGACTCGCCGGTGAGCGAGGCTTGATCGACCGTTCCCTCGCCGGACGTGATGATGCCGTCGAGCGGAATCTTGTCACCGGGACGGACGACGAACACGTCACCGACAGCAACGTCGTCGATGGAAACAGTGACCTCCTCACCGTCGCGGAGGATCTGCGCTTCGTCCGGCCGCATCTCGACGAGCGACTTGATCGCCCGGCGCGAACGGCCGATAGCGTAGTGTTGGAGCGTGTTCGACAGCGAGAACAAGAAGAGGAGCATCGCTCCTTCGAACGGTGCCCCGATCGAGAGGGCACCGAGCGCGGCGACGATCATTAACAGGTCGATATCGACTGCGCGGTGGCGGAGCGACGAGATGGCCCCCTTGAGCCCGTACCACCCACCGAATACGTACGCGACGCCGTAGCCGGACCACATGAGGAGTGGCGGTCCGTCGAGCCACCCTGTCGCCAAGCCCGTCACCATACCGAACAGGGTCAGACCGACGAACACTGCCTCCCGTCTGAGTTCCGTGCGAGAGGTCGTCTCGTCGGTTGTCGTGTCGGGTCCGTCCTGGATAGAGACGGCACGGCTGCGGACCGCGTCTCGAATCCGTTCCTCTGAGGTGACGCTCTCGTCGTACGTGATTCGAGCGCTCCCCGTTCGGAACGAGACGTCGACGTCGTGGACGCCAGGTGTATCCCGAAGGTGGCGTTCGAGCCCGCGCGCGCCCGCTTCGCCACGGCCCCCTCGTCGTTCGATCTGGACAGTACACGTCGATAGCGGGGGTGATTCAGTAACGGTCACTCAATGATGTCATACTGTGTGTGTTGATTTTGCATTGTCGGTATCTCACTGGGTCTACATTTGGCCGCGTTCGGGCGGTTTCTCGACATTATGGAACGACAGACTCCTTCCGGTTCGAACAACTCAACTGATGACCGTCACCGGGATTTGTGCTCGGCGGGTGACTGTCTCGGCAACGCTCCCGAGGATCGCACGGTCGATTCCGGAGCGGCCATGGCTGCCGATGACGATCTGGACAACGTCGTGGTCGTCAGCGTATTCGAGGATTGCTCGTGCCGGTTTACCGACTTCCGTGACGGTGTTGAGTTCGGTATTCTGTTCCGCCGCGAGGTCCGTGGCGGTCGTGAGAATTCTGGTTGCCTCTTCTCGAGCATTCTCGTACCAGTCCGTAGCGACTGGTAGGCCGCCAGCCTCCACGTCGATAACCGAGTCGATAGGATTGATGACGTAAATCGAAGTGATGGCTGCGTCCGGGAAGTTCTCGATAGCGTATGTGAGCGCACGCTCTGAAAGCGGAGAGCCGTCGAAGGCGACGAGAACGTTGTCGGGCATGAGACGATAGTTAGTAGCGAATTGAAATGAACGTAACTGCTCCGTAGTTCGCGTGGCGATGGTTCCTCGGGGTGGCATCCTTCAGCAGAGTCGGGTCGCGGAACACTACCCGTCCGGATTCGGCAGTCGAACGCGAACCTTTGGCAACCACTCCATCGAGTTGGTCGTATCGACTGTCGATTCGGTCACACCAGACACGTCCACCGTCTGAATTAATGACTCCCTCTCAGCTAGTGAACAGTACGTCAGTCTCGATATCTTCGTCCTCACCACTAGCCTCAGCGTGCGTACTCACCCCGTGTGGCGACGTGAACGTGACCGGCGAATGAATAGACTCTCTGTCTGTGTCACGCCCTTCCTGTCATAGTCCGCTGATTTCGACGGGGTCACCCCGAACATCGTCCCAAACCCGAAGAGGGAAGACGGCCCCTTCCTAACCCCTGTCCATGGCAACTGCGAGCGCCGGCAATCCGCTGAAGGAACACCCTGCGGCGGCGACGGCCGTCCTCTCCGTCGTCGGATACGCTATCGTCGTCGGAACCTTCCTCGGACTCGTCCCCGGCCGAATCTTCCCCGAGTTGACCCTCGAACAGGTTAATCGCCTCTCGGACGCCATCGCCGTGGTCAACACCATCAACGTCGTCGTCATCGCGGCCGGGTGGCGCTGGATTCGCCGCAACGAAGTCCGAAAGCACGCCGCGGCGATGATTACGTCGTTCGTCCTCATCCTCGTGTTCCTCGTGATGTACCTCACGAAGATTGGCGGTGGCGGGACCAAGGAGTTCGTCGGCCCGGCGTTCGCGTACTACCCGTACCTCGCGATGCTGGCGATTCACATCATCCTCTCTATCGTGTCGGTACCGGTGGTACTCTACGCGCTCATCCTCGGACTCACCCACTCAGAGCGCGAACTGCGGACTGAGACGCCCCACCGGAAGATTGGCCGCATCGCCGCCGGTGCATGGCTCTTGTCGCTCGCGCTCGGCGTCGTGACGTACTTGCTCCTCAACCACGTCTACGGATGGGAGTACTCGGTGTCCGCCGTGGGGGCACTCGTCGCGCCCGTCGTCGGCGTCTGACGACTGACCGATATCGACTGTTTTTCTCCCGACTGCTCGGTCCGAATCTCGGAGGCGAAAGATGTGGATTTTTATCGCGGCACGTAGTGGCCGCGAATATGCGAGTCGCACTCGTCTCGATGTACACACCGCACCACGAAGAGACGGGCGCGACGATGCGAATGCGACGAACCGCGGAACTGCTGGCCGAGCGCGGCAACGACGTAGTCGTCCTCTGTGCCAAGTGGTGGGATGGCGAGGTCATCGAGTTCGAACAGAACGGTGTGACGTACCACCGCGTAACCGACTCGCCAGCAGCAGGTCGGTTCGCCTCGCGCGTTCCGTTCGTCCTCCGCGAAGTCGACCCTGACGTGATTCAGGTGGCGAGTTTCCCCCCGTCGCACGTGACGGCGGTGAAGACTGCGGCACGATTCCTGCGTGTCCCTGTCGTCGCCGACTGGTGGAACCGAGACGAACGCGGCGGGTCTCGCGCCTATCGCCGCGCGGCGAAAGCGCCCCACGCCGTCTTGACGCCATCAGAGATGATTCGGACACAGGTCCGCGAGATGGGCGCGTCCGTGGACGGGACGCACGTCGTCCCCGAACCCATCGACATCGAACTCGTTCGGACGGCAGACATCGAGACCCGAGCAGACGTCGTCTATGCACGCGACCTAGACGAACACGCCAACGTCGAGAGTTTCCTCCTCGCACTCGCCGAACTCCGAGACAAGGACTGGGACGCCGCCATCATCGGCGACGGACCGGAGCGTTCGAACGCGGAACAGACGGCGCGTGACCTTCGCATCGACGACCGAGTCGAGTTCCTCGGCGACCTCTCGGTGAACGAAGCAGTGCCGGTCATGAAGGGCGCGCACGTCTTCGCCCAGACGGCGACGGTCGAACCCTTCGCGACGAACCTGTTGTGGGCGCTCGCCTGCGGGTGTGTGAGCCTCGTCGAGTACCAGACGCGGTCTGCGGCCCACGAACTCGTCGAAGGATACGAACGCGGGTCACTCGTCACGAGTCCGCAGGAACTCGCGGACGAAATCGTCGCCGCCCGCGGATTCGACCACCGGACGATAGACGACGCGTTCGAAGAGTACGACTATCAGCACGTCGTCGACCGGTACGAATCGGTGTACGAGTCAGAGATAGACGACTACGGCTTCTTCTGAGCGCGTTCGGCGCTCCCCGCGTTTCGAGCGCGTCCGAGGTGTGAACGTTTCGTTTGAGCGCGCTCGCTGCAGACGCGTCACGAGAGCGCATCCGCTCACGAGTGGGAAAATAGGGTGACGGTACGACGGGATTACTCCTGGATGTCGTAGTCGCCGCCGTATTTCATGAAGAAGTACGCGAGGCCGAGCGTCGCAATCATCGCAAACGTCGTCGCGACACCGAGGGCCTTCGCACTGTCTGGGACCTGCGGGAGGCTTGCGCCGCCGCCACCACCGCCGACTTCGACAGTCGGAACGTCGCCGCCGACGGCGACTGCACCGAGCATACCGAGTGCCTGGTGCGGTTCGCAGTAGTACTTCGAGATGCCGGCGTCGGCCTCTTCGAAGGTGTACTCGTAGGTCGTCCCTGCTTCGGCGACAGCAGCGCCGGAGTCGAGACTCGCAGGGCCTTCTTCCATCTTGATGTTGTGGCCGCCGCCTTCGCCGGTCCATTCCCACGTCACGGTCGTTCCGGGGTCGACCCAGACACCCGCGGGCGCGAACGCAAGGGCACCGCCGTTACCCTCTGCGCCAACCTCGATGGTGACTTCGCTCTGTCCACGAAGGTCTTCGTAGCCACCGTCGATTCCGTCGAGGTAGCCACCGAAGTCGGGTTCTTGCGTCTGCGCCGCGGCCGTGCCGGAGGTGGCGGCAACCGCCGCGCCACCAGCGGCCGCCCCGAGGAACGCCCGCCGAGACATATCCACGTTGCCGTCGGTCATGTCCGCCGCTTGGTGTGGGCCTGTAGTGAATACTTTGGTTCGCGTCGGACAGTCGGGGGAAATCGTGCCTCAATTTGACGGGTCCCCGGCCGAAATGTGAGGGTAAGATTAGAGCGTGTAGTCGAACTCGCCCGTCTCGCTCGTCAGGAACGCGGTCAGGAGGTCGATGTACGCGGTCACGTCGTCTTTGTGGACGCTCTCGGTCACGGTGTGAAGGTAGCGCGTCGGCATCGAAATCGCACCGACGGGCTTGGCACCGTAGGTGTTCTGGAAGCCACCGGTGTCCGTGCCGCCCGCGGGGAGCAGTTCCATCTGGTAGGTGATGTCGTTCTCTTCGGCCACGTCGCGCAGGCGACGGTGGACCTTCGGGTTCGCGATGGCGCTGGAGTCTTTCAATTTGATGCCCGCGCCCTCACCGAGTCGCGTCACGTAGTCCGCGGGTTCGAAGCCGGGCACGTCGTTGGCGACGGTGGTGTCGAGACCGAGGGCGAGGTCTGGGTCGAGGTCGACGCCGAGTGCCTGCGCGCCGCGGAGGCCGACTTCTTCCTGCACGGTCGCCGCGAAGTGGATAGTCACCGCAGGGTTCTCGATGCGACGGGCCGCTTCGAGCATGGCGAACAGGCAGACGCGGTCGTCGATGGCCTTGCCCGTGATGTGGTCGCCCATCTCGACGGTGGTCTGTTCCATCGTCACGAGGTCGCCGACAGAGACCGTCTCTTCGACCGTCTCGGAGGGCAGACCGAGGTCGACGTACACGTCTTCGACCTTCGGGTCTTTCTTCTTTTGCTCCTCTGTGAGCGTGTGCGGCGGGACGGACCCGATGACGCCGGTCAGGTCTTCGTCCTCGGTGTGGACGGTGACACGTTGGGCCTTCAGGACACGTGGGTCCCACCCGCCGAGGGCGTCGAGTTGGAGGAAGCCATCGTCGTTGATGTGTCGGACCATGAAGCCAATCTCGTCCATGTGGGCGGCGACGGCGACTTCGTAGTCGCTCTCGCCTTCGATGGTGCCGACGACGTTACCCATCGCGTCGACGCGGACGGTGTCTGTCGTCGCTTCGAGGTCCTCACGGACGAGGGCTCGAATTCGGTCTTCGTACCCGGGAACACCGCTCGTCTCTGTGAGTTGCTTCAGACGGTCGAAGTCGAAGTCCATGATTCTGCATGAATTGCCGTTGTAGATAAGTCCATCACTCCCGGTCGAGGCGGCCGGGACTGGAGTGTCGCAGGAAACGAAGAACCAGCCCGAGTAAAACTCACCACAAGTTCATGGTTGTTCCGGAACGTTTTTCCACGTCTCTACGTACCTTCAGGGTATGTCCGACGTCGAATCTCAACTCCGCGAACAGTTCATGGATGCCTTCTCTGGTGCGAGTTTCCCCGTCAAGAACCAGATGTCTCTCGTCCCCGCGCTTCCGAACGGCCCGGGCACGAAGTTCGAGGCTGACGGTGTGACCATCACCGCGATGGAACTCGCAGCCAAACTCGGCAAGCACCAGGACTTCCCGTACGACGACGCCGAGAGCCTCGTCGACGACATCATCGAGGGCCTCAAGGCCGAAGACATGATTTAAATTCGGCGCGACGCCGTTCACTCGATACCATATTTTTCACCGCCTGAGCGACTGCTCGACCGGGCTGTCTTGACAGACCGCCGGCCCTCGGACTCTCGGACTTCTGACACCCAAACCGATTTCTCACCACCGCGCCAACATTCGTGGTATGCGAACGTACGACATCGAGCGCTACCTCCACATCAGAAGCGCCTACGGCGCCTCCTTCGCCCCAGACGGGGAGCGACTCTCGTTCCTCATGGACACGACTGGCGTCCCGCAGGTCTGGACTGTCGACGGGTCTGGCGTCTGGCCCGAACAACGAACCTTCTACGACGAACGCGTCACGTTCGCTTCGTGGTCGCCGGAGAATCCCGAACTCGTCTTCGGGATGGACAAAGGTGGCAACGAGCGCGAACAGTTGTTTCGCCTCGAACCCGACTCCGGCGTCATCGTGAACCTGACCGAACACCCCGACGCCAAGCATCGGTGGGGCGGGTGGAGCCACGACGGTGAGCGATTCGCGTTCACGTCGAACCGGCGGGACAACGCCGTCTTCGACGTGTACGTACAGGACCGCGACGGGACAGGGATGGACGCGACACTCGTCCACGAGGGTGACGGGTGGTTGACGCTCGGCGGGTGGTCGCCCGACGACACGAAACTCATCGTTCAGGAGGCGTACTCGAACTTCGACCAGGACGTGTACGTCCTCGACCTGATATCGAAGGAACTGACGCATCTCACACCACACGACGGAACCGTCCGATTCCAGAGTCCCGAGTGGGGTCCGGACGGCGAGAACGTCTACATGGTGACCGACCGTGAGAGCGACACGCTCGAACTCGTCCGCTACAACCTCGACGCCGAGACGTTCACGCTCGTCGAATCCGGTGGTGACTACGAAGTCGAAGGCGTCAGTATCGACCACGAGACGCGCCGACTCGTCTACGCACGAAACGTCGAAGGCTACACGGAACTGACGTTCGGCGAACTGAAGTCCACTGACGAAATCGACGCGTTCCCCGAACCGGACCTTCCGAAGGGCGTCGCTGGCGGTGTCTCGTTTTCGCCAGACGGGACCCGCGCCGCGCTCACGGTCACTGCGAGCGCCGACACCGCCAACGTCTACGTTGTCGACCTGACGACAGGTGAATCGGAGCGGTGGACTCACGCGGCCACGGCCGGGATTCCACGGGATACGTTCGTCTCGCCGGAACTCGTCCACTACCCGACGTTCGACGGGCGCGACATCCCGGCGTTCTTCACGCTCCCCGAGGAGTCTCCCGAGGGGGAGACGCCGGTCATCGTCGATATCCACGGTGGGCCGGAGTCGCAGCGTCGACCGTCGTTCTCGGCGGTGAAACAGTACTTCCTCTCGCGTGGGTACGCCTACTTCGAACCGAACGTCCGCGGGTCCGCAGGTTACGGGAAGGCGTACGGCCACCTCGACGACGTGGAGAAACGGATGGACTCGGTCGCAGACATCGAAGCGGCGGTGGAGTGGCTTCACGACCACCCGGCGGTCGACCCCGACAAAATCGTCGCCATGGGCGGTTCCTATGGCGGATTCATGGTCCTCGCGTCGTTGACCGAGTACCCGGACCTGTGGGCCGCCGGCATCGACATCGTCGGCATCGCCAACTTCGTCACGTTCCTCGAAAACACCGGTGACTGGCGGCGCGAACTCCGCGAGGCAGAGTACGGCTCTCTCGAAGACGACAGGGAGTTCCTCGAATCCATCTCACCGCTCAACAACGTCGAGAAGATTCGCGCACCGCTGTTCGTCCTTCACGGCGAGAACGACCCGCGCGTCCCGGTGAGCGAAGCGCACCAACTCGTCGAAGAGGCGCGCAAACACGCCCACGTCCGCGAACTCATCTTCGAAGACGAAGGCCACGGCTTCACCAAACTGGAGAACCGTATCGACGCGTACACGCAAATCGCCGACTTCCTCGACGAGTACGTCGGGAGCGCTCACGTCGAGTGACTTCGGGACGGCCGAACTGACTCGGCAACGTTCCTTATCTTCCGTTAGAATCAAATCGGGTGACACCGAACCTCCGCGTATGAGCGCGGACTCTGAACAGCGAACTATCCGGTGTCTCATCGCCAAGGTGGGACTCGACGGCCACGACCGTGGGGCACACGTAATCTCTCGCGCCTTCCGCGATGCAGGATTCGAGGTCATCTACTCTGGCCTGCACCGAGCGCCTGACGAGATTATTCAGGCGACGGTCCAAGAGGACGTCGACGTACTCGGCATCTCCATCCTCTCGGGCGCGCACAACACCCTCGTCCCGAAAGTGATGGCTGGCCTCGAAGAGTACGGCGCGGCCGACGACACACTCGTCATCGTCGGCGGCATCATCCCCGAAGAGGACCGACCCGGACTCCTCGACGAGGGTGTCGACGCTATCTTCGGCCCCGGCACGCCGATGCAAGAGACTATCGACTTCGTGAAGGAAAACGCCCCCGAGCGGACGTGACGATGGGGCAGGCGGTCGAATCAGACCTCGTCGAACGACTGCTCGACGGCGAGCATCGGGCACTCGCGCGCGTCATCACGAAAATCGAGTCGCAGTCGCCGGGCTATCGTGACATCGTCTCCGAGATTCACGCGCACACGGGCCACGCCTTGGTCGTCGGCATCACCGGAAGCCCCGGTGCCGGGAAGTCGACGCTCGTGGACAAACTCGCGAAGCACTACCGCGACCAAGGTGAGACGGTCGGCGTCATCGCCGTCGACCCGTCGTCACCCTACACCGGCGGTGCCGTCCTCGGTGACCGAATCCGCATGGCGTCGAACGTCGGCGACATGGACGTGTTCTTCCGGTCGATGAGCGCTCGCGGCCAACTCGGTGGCCTCTCGACGGCGACGGCAGACGCCGTGAAAGCCCTCGACGCGTTCGGCAAGGACCGTATCATCATCGAGACGGTCGGTGCGGGCCAGAACGAAGTCGACGTGGTGAAGACCGCAGATACGGTCGTCGTCCTCGTCCAACCCGGCAGTGGCGACGACGTGCAGATGCTCAAAGCCGGCATCCTCGAAATCGGTGACGTGTTCGTCGTCAACAAAGCCGACATGGAGGGTGCCTCTCGAACTGTCGCCGAGTTAGAAGAGATGATTCACCTCCGCGACGACCCACGGGCAAACCTCAATATGGGCCACCACGGCGCTGAAGCGATGGGTGACCACCACGGGCACGGTGAACACACTGGCGAAGACCAAGACGACGAACCGGAACCCGAACCAGTCTGGACGCCACAAGTCGTCGAAACCATCGCCACGACTGCCGAGGGAATCGACGAACTCGTCGAGACGCTCTCGGACCACTACACGTACCTCGCCGAGTCGGGCGAGTTGGACGAGAAGGCCCGCCAGCGCGCAGCAGAGGAGATTCGACAACTGCTCCGAAGCGACGTGAACAGACTCCTCGAACGAGAACTCGACGACCGTGGCGGCATCGAGGACTTCGCCTCGGCCGTCGTCGACAAGGAGACAGACCCGTACGCAGTCACCGAAGACGTTCTCGAACCACTGCGGGACTGTCTCGAAGGCCGAGACGACTGACCGAACACGACGCTTTCTCGTTCGACCCCGGCACCGGCGGGCGAATTAAGGTCGTCGCGCACCATCCAGATGACATGAAGTTCCGACGAGCTATCGGTCTCGCTGCTGCTGGTGTCGGCCTCGCTGCTGCCGCCAACGCTGCCCTCTCGAACCGTGTCGGCCCTCTCGAACCACCGCTCTCCGGCGACCAGCGAACCTACCGGTGGCGCGGGATGGACGTCTCCTACGTCGAGGCGGGCGACGCAGACGCACCGACGCTGGTCCTCCTCCACGGAATCAACGCCGCCGGGTCGTCGGGCGAGTTCCGTGAGGTGTTCGACGAACTCGCCGAAGACCACCACGTCGTCGCCCCCGACCTCCCCGGATTCGGTCTCTCCGACCGGCCGGAACTCTACTACTCGCCGGCGCTCTACGAGGACTTCGTCGGCGACTTCCTCGCCGAGTACGACGACCCCGCCGTCGTCGCGTCGTCACTCACGTCTGCCTACACGGCCGCCGCCGCGTCTCGGGACGACGTATCTGTCTCTCGTCTCGTCCTCGTCTGTCCCACCGCCCGCGGTGGCCCGGAACCGAAAGAGTGGCTTCGCGAACTCGTCCGTGCCCCTGTCGTCGGTGAGGCACTCTTCAACGTCGTCGCGTCTCGCCCGTCGATTCAGTACTTCAACGACGACCACGGATACTACGACGCCTCGAACGCGAGCGACGACTGGGAAGACTACGAGTGGCGGACGGCGCACCAACCGGGTGCACGGTTCGCGCCCGCGTCGTTCATCTCCGGGTACCTCAACTCGGATATCGACCTCGCGGCGGCGCTCTCAGACCTCGGCGTCCCGACGACGCTCGTCTGGGGACGCGAGAGCGATATCACGCCACTGAAAGATGGCCGAGAACTCGCCGAAGCGGCCGACTGCACGCTCGTCGTCTTCGACGACGCGATGCTCCTCCCGCACGTCGAGTTCCCGAACGCCTTCGTCGAGGCAGTTCGAGACGCACTCGCGTAACCATGGTCGGAGGGGCGCTCGACGTGGTGTCGCTCTTCCTCTACGGGGCCATCGCGCTTCTCTCGGCCGGGTTCTGGCTGTGGGCTCTCGGGTCGTACGTCTACGGGTGGTCCTCGCCGGGTGAGGCCATCGAACGACACGAAAAGTGAGACGAAGTCGCCGAGTCACCGACGTCACCGCGTCGCGACGTGGCTATTCGTCGACCGGTCGGAACACGAGTACTTGTTCGCCAGTCGTCGCGTTCACGTCCACGTCGGGCGTGACTGCCATCCCGAGTTCGACGTCCGAGCGCGGCACGTCGCGGACGACACCCGTGAGTCTGACCGAACCGAACGACGCGATTGCTGTCACGTACGGTGCCTCGTCGGCGAAACTCGGCGCGGGGACGTGTACTTCGGTGAAGGTGACGATTTCTCCGGTCTCTGCGAGTGGCTCTTCGGTCAGTTCGTCAGACGCGCAGTGCGGACAGGAGCGCCGCGGTGGGAGCGACCCGTGGCCGTCGGGGCACGCGAGGTAGTATCCTTCTCCGTCGGCGATGGCGGCCACCCAGTCGTCGTAGCCTGCGTCTGCCATCAGTTCATCACCTCCAGTACGTGGACGACGGCACTCGCGACGGTCCCACCCGCGTTGTGAGTCACGCCGACACGGGCGTCAGGCACGGCGTCGCTGTTCGCGTGGTCGCCGCGGAGGAGTTTCGTCATCTCGACGACTTGCGCAGTACCAGTCGCGCCGACGGGGTGTCCCTTCGCTTTCAGCCCTCCTGAGAGGTTGACGGGGCGATCACCGTCGCGGGTGGTCTCACCGCGTGCGGCGGCACCGATGCCTTCGCCGGGTTCGTAGAAGCCGAGCGATTCGAGCGCCAGCACCTCGGCGATGGTGAAGCAGTCGTGGACTTCGGCGACGTCCACGTCGTCGGGGGTGATTGCGGCGTCCGCGTAGGCCATCTCCGCGGCTTTCGTCGCCGCCGGCGTCTGCGCGAGGTACTCGCGGTCCTGTAACGCGGCCTTGTCGCCGCCCTGACCAGACCCGGCGACGCGAACCGGTGCGTCGAGGCCGTTCTCGTCCGCGTAGTCGCCGCTGACGAGGACGACGGCGCTCGCACCGTCGGTGATTGGACAGGCGTCGTAGAGGGTGAGTGGGTCGGCCACGACGGGGCTTTCGAGTGCGTCTTCGACCGTAATCTCGCGGTGGAACTGCGCGTACTCGTTCGTCATCGCGTTGGCGTGGTTCTTCACCGCGATGTGTGCGAGGTCCTCGTTGTCGCCGCCGAACTCGTCGAAGTAGGCGCGGGCCATGAGGGCGTACGCACCGGGGAACGTGACGCCTGCACGGACTTCGAACAACTCGTCTGCCGCGATTGCGAGCGAACGCGTCACCTCGGAGGTTCCGAGGTTGTTCATCCGCTCCATGCCGCCGACGAGGACGACGTCGGCGCCGCCGCCTCGAATCGTCTGGACGGCCTGTCGGAAGGCGACACCCGCGGACGCACACGCAGACTCGTATCGAGTTGCTGGACAGTCGAGGCCTGCTGCCTCGGCGACCACTGGGCCTTGGTGGCCCTGCCCCTCGGCGAGTTCGCCCATGAAGTTCCCGTAGTGAACCTCGTCGTAGTCACCACGAGAGATTCCTGCTTCGTCGCGGGCGGCGAGCGCTGCCTCGGCAAACAGGTCGCGGCCCGTGCGCTCGGGGTATCTGCCGAACTTGGTCAGTCCGACCCCGGCGATTCGTACGTCGTTCATGGATTAAAGTACGTGATAGATGCCCCTTGAACCTGCCGTTCACACGTAAACGTGGGCCGCGAGAATTGCGCCGGCGGCCAGTTCCGAGGGCGCGGTCATCGCAATAATTACCCTCGGTCCGCGTGACCGCTGTGTATGACAGACTGGATTGGAGATACCTTCACGAGCGAGGTCGGATGGTCCCACCTCGAGACGCTCGTCGACATCGGCAACCGAATGGCCGGGTCGCCGGGCGAACGCGAGGCGATGGAAGTGACGCGTGACGCCCTCGAGTCAGTCGGGGCGCGCGACGCTCGTATCGACCCCTTCGAGATTCAAGGCTGGGAACGCGGCGACAGTACGATTATGGCGCACAACACGACGCAAGACTGTATCGCCCTCCCGCGTAGTCCTGCCGGGGCCGCCTCCGGCGAACTCGTCGACCTCGGATACGGTCTTCCGGAAGACTTCGACCGCGACCTCTCGGGGAAAGTCGTCGTCGTCTCGTCGACCGTTCCCGACCACTACGACCGGTTCATCCACCGTCGTGAGAAGTACTACTACGCCGTCGAATCCGGCGCGGAAGGATTCATCTTCGCGAACCACGTCCCCGGCCAACTCCCGCCGACGGGGAGCGTCGGTACCGCCGAGGCACCAATCGGTGACATCCCCGCTGTCGGAGTGAGCAAGGAAGTTGGTGCTCGCCTCGGCCGCCGATTCGAGGGCGAAGAGGTCACTCTCGAAGTCACCTGCGAGACCCCCGAGACCGACAGTGGCAACGTCCACGCAGAACTCGGTCCCGAGACGGACGACGAGGTGCTGGTGACGAGTCACCTCGACGCGCACGACATCGCAGAGGGTGCCATGGACAACGGCGCGGGGACCGCGATGGTGGTCGAACTCGCGCGAGCGCTCGCCGCCCGCGAAGACGAACTGGAGACGCGCGTTCGGTTCGTCTGCTTCGGTGCAGAAGAAGTCGGTCTCGTCGGGTCCGAACACGAAGCGGAGCGACTGGGCGCACACCGGGCGAACGTCAAGGCCATCGTCAACAACGACGGCGTCGTCGCCGGGCGAACGCTCCGACTGCACACGCACGGGTTCGACGAACTCGACGACGCCGCGAAGACCGTCGCCGACCGCTTCGACCACGATATCTCGACGATTCCGGAGCAACTCCCGCACAGCGACCACTGGCCGTTCGTTGCGTACGGCGTGCCCGCGTACATGGTCGGCAGCGAGAAGGAAGGACGGGGTCGCGGATGGGGCCACACCCACGCCGACACTATCGAGAAACTCGAGTCGCGGACGCTCCGCGAGCAAGCAATCTTGCTGACCGAACTGACGGTCGAACTCGCGCGCGCCGACCGTGAGATTCCGCACGCAGACCCGGCGGACATCGCCGCAGCGCTGGAATCCGAAGACCAGGCCGAGGGGATGAAAGTCACCGGCGACTGGCCGTTCTGAGACCGACACGGGAGACGCCCGACACCTCGTTCGGTCACCCGCTCGGACCGAACCACGAGGGCTTTTATTCGGGGAAGCGTAGCACGGGACGATGCTTTGGTGCCCCGTCGGAGGTGGACGACGCTGAGATTCGCAGTCGTCGGTGACGAGTCGGTCGGCACCACGATTCGTGACGCCGGTGCAGACGTCGTCTCGACGGTCGAATCTGCCGACGCCGTCGTCGCCGTCGGTGAGTCAGCACTCGCAGACACCGCACTCGACGTAGCAGTGGACTGTCCAGTCGTACCCGTAGACTGCGCGATGCCGTGGTCTACGCCGCACCGGACGCTCGACGACGCCATCGCCTCGATACTCGCGGGTGAGCGACACGTCGTCGACCACCCGATTCTCTCCATCTCAGTCGCGGGTGAGCACGCAGGGCGCGCACTGTTCGATACGATGCTCGTCACGAGCGAACCCGCACACATCTCGGAGTACGGCGTCGCACACGTTCGACAGGGGTCCGCGATTCGGTCCGACGCCGACTTGCTGGACGACGACAACTGGCTTCCGGTCGACGGGTTCCGCGCAGACGGCGTCGTCGTCGCGACGCCGCTCGGAAGCACCGGATACGCTCGCGCGGCAGGTGGGCCAGTCGTCGGTCCGGACGCCGGCGCTGCTATCGTCCCGGTGTCACCGTACGCGACCCAGACCGACACGTGGGTCTTCCAACCACCGCTTCGGCTCACAGTCGAACGCGACGACGCACCTGTCTCGCTCGTCGTCGACGACGGTGTCGTCCGCGACGTGCCGCCGTTCGAACCTGTCGTCGTCACCGTCGACGGGTCGGCGAAACTCCTGTTGGTGTGAGTCGACTCCCTAGATACTGCTGTTACTGAATCACTGCCGTTCCCGCTCGAAACAGTCCCAACTCTGTCGGGACACACCAGTCGAGAGCGCGACGCTTCGACTGATAGCTCTCTGTCGAACGTGCTCGGGACGACACGTGTCGCGTCCCTCGTGGTACTACCGAAAGGTATCGGAGACGGTACGGAGAAACGGAGTCCGTCGCGGCCGTCTCAGATAACGGCGTTCCAGACGTCCGCGACGAGGAAGAAGAGGCTCTGGTACGCGGCGTACAGGAGCACGAGCACCGACGCCGTGAGGCCACCGTTCGGCCGGTCGAGCGGACGGTCGTTCCGTGCTTCGACGTTACGCGCTTCGAACTCGAAGAAGTCGGTCAGGAACATCCCGACGACGAGGACGGTCATGACCATCCCACCGTGCGGTTCGACGAGCAGGTAGAGGAACGACACCAACACGAGGCCACCGGACGTGAAACTGTGTGGCAGGAAGCGCGAGAGTTCGTCTGCGCCGTCTTTCGCCTGCTTCACGTGCGAACGGTGCGCGAGGAAGCGCGTCGCGAAGTTCGCCAACACGAGCACGAGTATCGCGAACGGAATGACCGGTTCGACCGCCGCCAACTGGTCGAGTGGGACGAGGAACTGGAGTGGGTGCATACAGGAACCTGGGAGGGATACTCATTAGAGTTTTTCCAATCTGACGCGGCGTCGGTCAGTGGTGGCGGCCGCTATCGTGCGGGGCTTTTTATTTGTCCACCCGCGAAACGAGAAGAGAGAACGCGCTCGGTTCTTACTGCGCGTTGCGCCGCTCTTGGAGCGCGGACATTATCTGGTGGCCCGCCGGGATGAGGACCCAGAAGGTGAGCGCACCCAGGAGCGCGAACCAGAGGAACGCGTCCATCAGGGTGACGCCGATGATGTTGAAGATTCCCTCGGTCGCACCCGACGACAGTGGCTCGATGAGCTGCTTCGTGCTCTCGAAGCTGCTCGTCCGGTACCACGACGCGAGCACCATCCACGCGAGACCGGAACCGGTCAGGATGCCCAGCCCCTTGATGAATTCGTCAGCCATTGTTCGAATCTTCGCCGGAGTCCTCTTGAGACTTTCCCATTCCGCGAGCGCGGAATCTCGTTCCGAGTGTGTACACGACGGCACCGAACGCGATGGTCGTCAGGCCGACGATAGCCAGTCCCGTACTCAGGAGTCCATCCGCCACGCCGACGCCGATGGCGGCGAGGATATTCGAGAGAACCGCACGTAGTGCGCTCACCTGCAGTGTCGCGGCGTCGAGGAAGACGAATCCGAGGACGACACTGACGACTGCGATGAGCGTCGAGAAGACGGTAATCGTCTTGTAGAGGCGCATGGGAACGACGATGTCGCGGCGGCCACGACGGCCACGTCTCGACTCGCCGGGGTCGCCAGCACCACTGGTCGCGTCGCTATCTGTCATTGGCTACGATAAGAAGGGACGATTGGTAGTGGTTCCGCTCTACTTCGGCGGGCGAAGCCGGTAGTAGCGGCGGTTGAGGTTGTACATGTAGCCCTCACTCATCGTCTTGAGCACCGCGTAGGTGACGGTTCCGAAGACGATGGGGAGCAGGAACGTCAGGTCGAACAGCAGGTCGACGTTCATGGGCATGAGGTTCTTGACTGCCAGCAGCGAGATGGTCATTGCGAAGACCACGCCAGCAATACCCACTGCCGCCCAGAACGGTTGCTCGACGGGACGCCGTGCAGACCCCTTGTTGAGGAAGGGGACGATGGCGATGAAGCCGACGACCACGCCGTTTGCGAGCACACCGTAGGTCCGGTCGGCCATAATCTTCTGGCCGCCGAGGATGGCGAGTTCGGGGTTCAGCGGGTTCAGCTTGAGCAGGCCGAACGACCAGTAGAGGTACCAGTCGGGCAGGATGATGGCCGGCGTACTCGATGGGTTCGCCGGCGGGCCGATGTGCGGTGGCATCGTCGCCGAGAGGAACAGAATCATCCCGACGAAGAACGACGCGATTGAGAGGTTCCGAACGGTCTCGTGCGGCCACGTCGGGAACGCGAGCACGTCGCGCTCGACGTAATCAGACTCCGTACGGAGGTCCTGGTCTTCACGACGGGCACGCTCGAAGTACTCGTAGGTGAGCCGGGACAGCCCCGTCTTGCGAGCCTTGCGCTCGCTCCACGTGGGCGTCTCGTTGTCCGGGGCCACGATGCCCGTGCCGTCGGTGCGAATCTCCTCGTTTTCGGGTTCGTTGTCGCTCATGTGTGTCACCTCAGTGTGGCTCCGCGATGCCCTGCACCCACACGATACCGATGTGAATCGCGATGAGTGTCGTCACGACGAACGGGAGCAGGAACACGTGGATGATGTACATGCGCTGGAGCGTCGCCTGACTCAGCGTGAAGCCGCCGAACAGGAGCTGTGCCACCCACTCACCGGCGAGGGGCACGGACAGCGACATCTCGACGCCGATCTGACCGGCCCAGAAGGCGAGCTGGTCCCACGGGAGCAGGTATCCCGTGTACCCGAACACCATCGTCAGGCTGATCAGCACGATGCCGAGGAGCCAGTTCAGCTCGCGGGGTTCCTTGTACGACCCCGTGAAGTAGACACGGAGCATGTGCAGGAACACTGCCGCGACCATGACCTGTGCCGCCCAACGGTGGACGGACCGGAGCATGAAGCCGAACTGCAGGTCGCGCATGATGAACTCGATACTGTTGTACGCCGTCGTCGGGTCGCCAGTCGTCGCGGGGGAGTAGTAGAACCCGAGGAGGGCACCACTAATCGCCGCGACGACGTACGCGAGCGTCGAGAACAAGCCAAGCGTGTACAGGGGGTACCAGTACCAGAACTTGTTGTCGAGGTTGTATTGCTCGGTGTGGCTCTTCGGCATCTGGAGGTTCACTCGGTAGTAGAGCGTCTCCAGAAGCTCGAGGTAGTCGACGATGCGGAGTCGCTTATCCAGCCAGATGAGGGTGGTGAGGAAGGTGGCCTCGATAGGTGTGAGGTCCTTCTTCTTCATCCAGGCTTTGTGGTCGTGTTCTTCTTTGCGTTCGAGACTCATGGTTTATCGCTTGTAGTAGGGGTACACCGCGCGCTTGACCTGTTCCCACGCGCCGTCACCGAGCGTGACACCGTCGACGTCCTCCTCGCGGACGTAGAGGTCTTCCCACTTGCGACGCCGTTTCTTGACGATCATGACGTCTGGGAGGAACTCCTTGCGGTACAGTGCGAGGATGAACGCGAGGTCCACGAAGATGACGGCGAGGATGCCACCGAGGAACATGTTACCCGTGTCCGTCAGGCCCCACCCGGAGACGAATCCGTAGGTGAAGAGGAACACGAACACGACTTCGATAATCGTCAAGAGGACGATTGCGATGGCCGCCGCAGTGCTCTCGCGTGCCGGTTCGTATCGGTGAATATCGCCGTATGTGCTGCCGGTCGAGGACATTATTCGCCACCTCCGGTGTTACCCGTATTTGGGGACTCGCCGTACTTCAAGATGAAGAACGTGTAGATGACGGTGACGATGATACCGAGGATGGTCGCCGCGCCGACCCAGTGAGCCTGAATCGGAACGCCGAGTTCCTCGAGTTCCTTTTCGCCGCCGCCGCCACCGACTTCGACTGTCGCCACGTCGCCGCCGACCGCGACTGCGCCGAGCATACCGAGCGCCTTGTGGGGCTCACAGAAGTATTTGTTAATGCCCGCGTCGCCCTCTTCGAAGGTATACTCGTAGGTCGTACCAGCTTCGGCGACTGCGGCACCGGAGTCGAGACCCGCTGGTCCCTCTTCCATCTTGACGTTGTGGCCGCCGCCTTCACCAGTCCATTCCCACGTCACAGTCGTACCGGGGTCGACCCAGATGCCGGCCGGGGCGAACGCCAGATTGCCACCGTTGCCGGAGGCACCAACTTCGATGGTCACTTCGCTCTGGCCGCGGAGGTCTTCGTAGCCTCCGTCGACGCCGTCGAGCCAACCGCCGAAGTCAGGTTGAACCTGCGCGCCACCGCCGCCTTCCTGCGCAGCGGCGGCGGTCCCGGCGGCAGCGGTCGCGGCGGCTGCTGCACCGCCGGCCGTTCGGAGAAACTCCCGCCTTTTCATACGGTCGTTGGTCAGGATGGGATGCGCTTAAACCCACCGACTATGCCCTCACGGAAGGGGATTAGCGCGGTCCGACGAGGGCTGTTACGAGCCCTCAGAACTGAGGGGTTCACCGTCTGGCCCCTCGACCAATGGCTGGGCATCTGCGTTGCCGTCGAACGACGGGACGAACGACGGGCGTTCGCCGTCTTCGACGCCAATCGCACGGAGTCGGTCGCGGTACTCTTCGGACCGGAAGCGGTCCGAGAGACGAGCGTTCGCCACCGTGACGAAGAGAAAGAGACCGATGAGGAGGAAGACCACGCCGACGACCGGCGCGACGATAGACTGGACTTCTGGGACGATAACCCACGCACCGATGAGTGCGAGGCCGCCGAGCAACTGACCGAACGCGACGATTTGGAGCATCCGGTTGCCGAAGTCACCTGTCCCCTGGACGACTTCGTCGGGGCCGGGGAGGCGGACGTTCGCCGGTGCCTGATTCACCTCGAAGTCGTCCATCGAACAGAGGGCGACGGTGGGTTTCACGTCGCGGAGGACGGTCCCTTCTCCTTCGACGCTCCCGTCCGGGTAGACGACGGCGTACCCTTCGTCTGAGTACGCGAGGATACGTGGCTCACCGTTTTCGGTGACGCGTTCGAGGACAGCGAACACTTCGCGGATTGCGACCCGGTATCGGAGTTCCTCTTCGACACGGTCGAGGAGTTCTTCGCCGACGACCCACGAGTCCGGGTCGAAGGCTGCTTCCCACTCTTCGACGCTCATCTTCGCCATGTCCGCCGGGCCGAAGTTCTCGAAGTCGTACTTCTCTTCGACCTCCCGGCGAAGGGCTTCGAGTTCGTCCTCGGACACCGCATCGTCGGCACCCGCGTCCGGCGACGCTCGGTCGTCGGCCGGTGCGGAAGACGAATCTGCCATCGTCGGGAGTAGGACCTTGGGCGGTAAACGTGTTCCGACCCCGCGTCGCGTGCGAGAAGCCGTTTCGACGGCCGACCGCCCGGTATACTGTGGTCGGTCACCGTGCGTCACTGGTCCAGCGCTCGAACGACCGTCAGTGCATCGGTTCCTTTAGGCCACCCGCGTGCTAACGCCGGGCGATGGCAGACGAGACGACCTTCGCCACGCTCGCCGCGGTCACCGTCACGGCCAGTCTTCCGTTTTACCTCTACGGGGCGTGGATAATGATAGACGCCGAGACGGTGTCGTGGGAGGTTCTCGTCTACCACCTGAAGGTCATCTTCCCGGGCCTCGTGTTGAACACGGTCCCGGTCGTCACGTGGATGCTGCCGCGACTGCTCCAGCAGTTGAACGGTCTGAGTGCGCTCCACGCCATCCTTGGCCTACAAGCGTACGCGATGCTCGTGTTCGCGCTCACCGGCATCGTCCGTATCTTTGAGGCGAAGTGGAAGGCGGACCTCTACCACAACCCGGACCAGGACATCTCACTCGACGACCTCCACGAGAACATGAGTGCGTGGCGTGGTCGCCTCCGAATCGGCGTCTTCGGGTACGTCATCTTCTGGTTCCTCGCGTGGGTACTCGGAGTCTACCGATACGTCACTGGGTACCTGTTTGTCTGAGGTCTTCGCTCGTTCCTCTTACCACTCGTCGCCGCTGGCGAGGTCCACGTCGTGTTCGAGTTTCGACGACGGACAGATGTCTTCGAGCACGCACGCGTCGCAGTCGGGGTTGCGCGCGTCGCAGACGGCGCGGCCGTGACTGATGAACAGGTGGGTGAACTGCTGCCAGTCCGTCTCGGGGACGACCGGCACCAGGTCTTCTTCGATTCGCTCGGGGTACTCTTCTTCCGTCAGGCCGAGTCGCCGCGAGAGTCGCTGAACGTGCGTGTCGACGACGATACCCTCGACGATGTCGTGTCCGTGTTGGAGGACGACGTTCGCAGTCTTTCGGCCGACACCCGCGAGGTCGGTCAGTTCGGACATCGTGTCAGGGACCGCTCCGTCGTGCTTTTCGATGATGTCCGCGCACGCGCTTCGGATGTACTTCGCCTTGTTGTTGTAGTAGGTGATGGAGTTGATGTCCTCGGCCAACTCCTCTTGGTCGGCGTTCGCGTAGTCCTCGGCGGAGTCGTACTTCGCGAACAACTCGGCTGTGACCGTGTTGACGCGCTCGTCGGTACACTGTGCAGAGAGCATGACCGCGATGAGGAGTTCGAGACGGTTCGAGTAGGAGAGCGAGATGGTCGTATCGGGGTACTCCTCGTAGAGTCGGTCGAGGACCTCTTCGGCTTGCGCCGGTCGCGTGTCGAGTGGCGTGCCCATACGTCTGGGTGCGACCCAGTCGGTTTCAGTCGTTCGGGTTGCGGCGAGTGAGTTCGACTGTTCGTCCTGTCGTCCATCGGTTCGACGCGACAGCGCAGACCAACGATTTATCATCTACGACCGTGAGCAGTCCAGTATGTCTGCTCTCGAACTCCCCGGTCGACGTGAATCGTGGGTGACCGCCGTCGCGACGCTCACTGGATACGGTATCATCCTCGGTGCGATGTTCGTCGCCCTGTTCGTCCTGCCGTACCTCGCAGTCGCAGCGTAGTCACTCGGAACGCGGTCACCGAAAAAGAACGATTTTCGAACGCGAACCGCCGAGTTAGGCGAACGCGCGCGAGACGTCGTCTGCGCTCTCTGCTTCTTGCTGAATCTTCTCCCACGCGTCGACGAAGTCCTGCATGAATATCTCCGTGCGGTCGTCGCGGATGGCGAACATCCCGGCCTCGGTACAGATGGCCTTGATGTCGGCACCGGACGCCTCTTCGGCGAGTTCGGCGAGTTCCTCGAAGTCCACGTCGTCGGAGACGTTCATCTTCCGGGTGTGGATTTGGAAGATAATCTCGCGGCCGTCTTCGTTCGGCTTGGGCACCTCGATGAGGCGGTCGAACCGGCCGGGACGCAGAATCGCGGGGTCGAGCATGTCGAAGCGGTTAGTCGCCGCGATGAGGCGGATGTTCCCGCGTTCGTCGAAGCCGTCCATCTCCGCGAGGAGTTGCATCATCGTCCGCTGGACCTCGGCGTCGCCGGAGGTCTTCGAGTCCGTCCGCTTGGACGCGATGGCGTCGATTTCGTCGATGAAGATGACGGCGGGTTCGTTCTCGCGCGCAACCTCGAAGAGGTCGCGGACGAGTTTCGCACCCTCACCGATGAACTTGTGCACCAGTTCGGACCCGGCCATCTTGATGAACGAGGCGTTCGTCTGGTTGGCGACGGCCTTCGCGAGCATCGTCTTCCCGGTGCCCGGCGGGCCGTACAGAAGCACGCCTGCCGGCGGGTCGATACCCACTTTCTCGAACATCTCGGGGCGGTCGAGCGGCATCTCGACCGTCTCGCGGACTTCTTGCATCTGCTCTTCGAGTCCACCGATATCCTCGTAGGTCACATCGGGGCTGTGCTCGACTTGCATGACGCGTGCCCGGACGTCCGTCTCCTTGTCGAGTCGCTTTACGATAGACAGAGAGTTGTTCACAGCGACACGCGCGTCAGGTTCTAACTCCTCGCGCATCTCGTCAGTCACCTCGGTGAGGGCCTCTTGGTTGTTACCATGCTGCTTGATGATGACCCCCTCGTCGGTGATTTCCTGAACCGTCGCAACGAAGAGCGGCGACTGCTTGAGCTTCTTGTTTTCGTGCGTCAGACGCTCGAGCTTCTGTTGGTACTTGTTGTTCTCAGCGTTAGCATCGAGGAGTTTGTCGCGCATCTCCTCGTTTTGCGTTTCGAGAACTTCGAGCCGCTCTTGAAGGGCGGTGATCTTCTCCTGCTGCGACGCCGTATCCTTGTCGTACGGAAGGTCGACGTCGTCCACAGTGTCGGTCATCAGGCGGGATAGGGCACAGGCTCATAAGAGGCTTCGGGTGTGTGTGGGATTCGCCGGGTATGAGGCGTCTCTCTACTGAGATGACGAGTCTGACGTGTGTCACACATATTCCCGAAAGTAATAAAATTGGATAGTAAATATTATCTAATAGCATTCCCTGAACTCAGATACGATGAGCACCACGGAAGCGGTCGAACGAGAGTCCGACCCCCAAACCGAAGATAGATGGGCCGCAGTTCGCGACATGCCCCCGAGCGCGAAGCTAGTCGCCAAGATACTCGACTACGAGGACACGCTCACGCAGAGCGAAATCGCCGAGGAGTCGCTCCTCCCGCCGCGGACGGTTCGGTACGCACTCTCGCGACTCGAAGACGAAGGCGCAGTCGACTCTCGGTTTTCGTTCTCTGACGCGCGCAAGCGTCTCTACACGCTCAACATTTAATTACGAAGACGGGGCCACCCGGGTGTATGCCCGGTACCGACCCCGCCCCCGGACCTGACCCTGCCGCTGTCGGCCGCGCACTCGCGGCCCTCGCCGACCCCGACGAGTCTTCGGACCAGCACGCCTTCGTAGACGTCATCGCCGACGCCAGCGACGCGTTTTCCGATATCACGACCGCTGCACGCTTTCTCGACGCAGGCGGAGACGTGCGACTTCGACGTGCCGTCGGTGCCGCCACCCGTGAAGACCATCATAGCGCGCGCGAAGGCCACAGGTTGCTCCGTGACCTGACCCGACTCCGCGCGTCGCTCGACGCACTCGACACGTTGCCATCGGGGACGAGTTCCGAGTCGCCTGCGCGACGCGACGGCGACCACTTTCACTCCGGTCGCACAACCGTTTTCAGCGGTGGTGTCGAATCACCGGACAGATGACACGGGTGATACACACCGGCGACACCCATATCGGGTACCAGCAGTACCATTCGCCGGAGCGCCGTCAGGACTTCCTCGACGCCTTCGAACAGGTCGTCGCGGACGCCATCTCGGAGGAGGTGGACGCCGTCGTCCACGCGGGCGACCTCTACCACGACCGACGCCCCGAGCTTCCGGACCTCCTCGGGACGCTCGCCGCGCTCCGTCGCCTCGACGATGCAGGGATTCCGTTCCTCGCCATCGTCGGGAACCACGAATCGACGCGCGGGGGGCAGTGGTTGGACCTCTTCGAGCGTCTCGGACTCGCGACGCGCCTCGGGAGCGACCCCTACGTCCTCGGCGACGTGGCCTTCTACGGACTCGACCACGTCCCGCGTTCCCGCCGCGACGAACTCGACTATCAGTACACGCCGCACGACCAGTCCCACGCCGTTCTCGTCGGTCACGGCCTCTTCACGCCGTTCGCACACGCCGACTGGGAGACCGAGACCATCCTCGACGCGACGAACGTCGACTTCGACGCGATGCTCCTCGGTGACAACCACGTCCCGGACCAGGTGACTCTCGACGGTACGTGGGTGACCTACTGCGGGTCCACCGAGCGCGCGAGCGCGAGCGAACGCGACCCACGCGGGTACAATCTCGTCACGTTCGGCGCTGACGAAGTAGACATCCGTCGCCGAACACTCGAAACGCGGCCGTTCCGCTTCATCGACGTGGCGCTCTCGGGCGACGAAGGTATCGAACGCGTCCGACAGCGCATCAGGGAGTTCGACCTCGAAGACGCCGTGGTCATCGTCGACCTGACCGGTGAGGGTGAGTCGGTCACGCCCGCCGCAGTCGAGTCATTCGCCGTCGAGCAGGGGGCACTCGTCGCTCGCGTCAACGACCGCCGCGAGATAGACACCGAGGCAGACCTGAACGTCGACGTGTCCTTCGCGGACCCCGACGACGCAGTCCGCGACACGGTCCGCGAGATGGGACTCTCCAGCGCCGCCCTCGACGTGGACGAGACGGTACGGGCGAGCAAAGTCGCCGATTCGAACGTCCGCGACGAGGTCCGCGAACGCGTCGCCTCGCTCCTCGACGACGACCCCACCGCGTTCGTCGCGGCGGAGAACGAGTCTGATGCCGATGCGGAAGCGGTCACTGCGTCGGAGACGGCGGGTACCGAGTCGGAGACTGTTGCGAGCGAAGCGGAGACGGCAGAGACCCAACCGGAGACGGCAGAGACCCAACCGGAGACGAGCGACGATTCGACGGACGAACCAGCACCCGAACCGTCCAAAGACAGTTCACTGGGTGATTTCGCGTGAGGTTCACCCACGTCGCCCTCCGGAACTTCAAACCGTACGACGACGCCGAACTCGACTTGCGCGACGGTGTCACCGTCATCCACGGCGTCAACGGGAGCGGGAAGTCGTCGCTCCTCGAAGCGTGCTTCTTCGCACTCTACGGGTCGAAAGCCCTCTCCGGCACGCTCGAAGACGTCGTGACCACCGGCGAGGACGACGCCGAAATCGAACTCGAATTCGTTCACGACGGCGGAACCTACCGAATCGAACGTCGCATCCGCGTATCGGGTGACCGCGCGACCACCGCGAAGTGTGTCCTCGAAGGCCCCGACGGGACTGTCGAAGGGGCGCGCGACGTCCGACGACACGTCGCGTCGCTCCTCCGCATGGACGCCGAGGCGTTCGTCAACTGCGCGTACGTGCAGCAAGGAGAGGTCAACAAACTCATCAACGCCTCGCCGGCCCAGCGGCAGGACATGATAGACGACCTCCTCCAACTCGGAAAACTCGAACTGTACCGAGAACGGGCCGGAAACGCCCGGTTAGGGGTCGAAGACGTGCTGACGAGCAAGCGAAGCGTCCTCGACGACATGGAGTCGCAAATCGCGGCCAAAGAGGACGAAGACCTCCACGCGCGACTCAACGCGCTCGAATCCTCGCTCGCCGAGGTTGACGAGAAGGTATCGAACTACGAGGCGCAACGCGACAAAGCGAAGTCGACGCTCGACGCGGCGCAATCGGCCCTCGACGAACACGCCGAGAAGCGAGAGCGACTCGCCGAAGTCGAATCCGCTATCGAGGAACTCCAGTCGAAAGTCTCGGAAGACGAAGCGCAACGCGACAGACTCACCGAACGAATCCGCGAACTCGATGCGAAACTCGACGAACTCGACGACGACATCGAGTCGGCGGTGGCGGAGACCGAACTCGACGAGGCGAGCGAAGATGCAATCGACGCCCGACGGGACACGCTGGCCGAGCGAGAGTCCGAGATTCGTGAGGAACTATCCGAATCTCGGCAGCGAGCGCAGGCACTTCGGACGCAGGCCGAACGCCTCGAAGAACGTGCGACCGACCTCGAATCCCGCGCGAATGAGAAACGGAAGGCGGCGGGCGCAGACGAAGACGCGGCAGACGAGGCGGAAGCCGAACTCGAATCCTTCCGCGAGAAACGGGCGGACATCGAGTCCTCGCTGGACGACATCGACGAGCAGTTCGCCGATGCTCCCGTCGAACGCGGGTCTGCGGCATCCCTCTTCGACGAGCGGCGCAGTGAGCGTTCAGCGGCCCGCGAATCGCTCGCGGAGACCGAGACCGAACTGAAAAATGCCCGCGAACGACTCGCCGAAGCAACGGAACTCCGTGACGCCGGCAAATGTCCAGAGTGTGGCCAACCGGTCGAGGGGTCGCCCCACGTGGACGCAATCGACGACCGTGAGGCCGACGTCGAGTCGCTCGAAGCCGAGCGAGACGAACTCGAATCGGCAGTCGAGTCCCTCGACACCGCTGTCGAGGCGGCCGAACGACTCGTAGAACTCGAGACTCGCGCCGACTCGCTGACCGACTCGTTGTCCCACCTCGACGACCGTATCGAGGACCGCGAGAAGACGCTCGAGTCGCGCCGCGAGGCCGCCTCCGAGAAACGGGAGACGGCAGACGAACTCGACGCGGAGGCGTCCGAGAAGCGTGAGGCGGCGACGACGCAAGCAGACCGCGCCGAGACGGTCGAAGCGACGGTCGAAGACCTCGAGACGGACCTCGACGCCCTCGAAACTCGCCGCGAACGACTGGACCGCGTCGAGTCACTCGTCGAGACGCGCGCCGACACTGTCGACACGCAAGATCGACTCCGAGAGCGGCGCGAAACGCTCGCCGAAGTCAACGACGAGCGCCGCGAGCACCTCACAGAACGACGGAACAGACGCGCCGAACTCCGGGAGGCAGTCGACGAAGCGGCGGTCGAGTCGGCCAAGCAGCGCAAACAGAACGCCGAAGAGTACCTCGAGAAGGTCGAAACGGAGGTCCTCCCCAAACTCCGCGACCAGCGCGACGACCTCCAGAGCCAAATCGGCGGGGTGCAGTCGGACCTCGAACGACTCGACGAACTCCGCGAACGCCGTGACGCACTGGCCGAACGAGTCGACGCGCTCGAGTCGCTCCACGACGAAGTGTCCACGCTCGAATCGACCTACGGCGACCTCCGCGCGGACCTCCGCCAGCGGAACGTCGAGGTGCTCGAACGGATGCTCAACGAGACGTTCGACCTCGTCTACGCCAACGACGCGTACTCGCGCATCCGACTCGACGGCGAGTACGGACTGACCGTCTTCCAAAAAGACGGAACAGCGCTCGACCCAGAGCAGTTGTCCGGTGGGGAACGCGCGTTGTTCAACCTCAGCCTCCGGTGTGCAATCTACCGCCTCCTCGCCGAGGGTATCGACGGTGCTGCGCCACTGCCACCGCTCATCCTCGACGAACCGACTGTGTTCCTCGACACCGGTCACGTCTCACGATTGGTCGACCTCGTCGAAGACATGCAGTCACGCGGCGTCAAACAGATACTCATCGTCAGCCACGACGACGAACTCGTCGGCGCGGCAGACGACCTGGTCCGCGTGGAGAAGAACCCGACGACGAATCGCTCGACGGTCGAGCGGACCGACACACCGGACATCACGAGCGTCCTCGCCGACGACTGAGGCGCTCGACGGCCGACTTCTACTCGCTCGCACGCAGGCGTTCGACACCGTCTCGTGCGGTTGCTGTCGCCTCGTACCCTCGCTCGCCGTAGACCGTCGTCTCTTCGACGAGGCCAGCGATTCGAAATTCGGTCAGGAGGCCGTGCAAGTCGCTCTCGCAGAGGTCGTACGAATCGAGCACCTCGACGACTGGAAGCGGACCGCGGTCTACGAGGTCCACGAGTAGGCCAAGTCCGCGCTCGGTCGGTGTCGCGACGAGAATCGTTCGGACCGACTCGGGGACGGCGCGCGCCGCGGTTTCGAGCGGTGACTCGCCGCCGACATCTTCGAGTTCGTCGTTGGAGACGTAGCGTTCTTCGCCGGTCTTGGGGTCGCGGACGCGACTGCTCTCGCTGGAGCGTTTGACGAGCAGATACGTTCGGCCGTCTGACCCGCGGACGGTGCGCATGGTCGGGCGAAGGCGTCGGCGACTGTTAGCGGTTGCGCTCGCCCCGGTCGGCGTCGTCGTCGGACGACGCGTTGCTGTCTTCGTCGTCGGACGCCCAGTCTGTCTCCTTGTACTCTTGGTACATGTAGTAGACACGCACGAGTGCGCCGATTCCGAGGAGGGTCACGCCCCCGCCAATCAGCACTTGCCCACGGAAGTAGACGAGCATCGGGCCGAGTGCGAGACCGGCGAGGCCGATGTTGGCGAGGACGACACTCGCCCAGAATATTCGAGACACTTCAGGGTCGACGTCGGCGGAGAACCCCGAAACGTCGTCGTCCCGAAAGTCGCCGACTAGACCAGAGTCGGGGTCCTCACCGGGGACGCTGACGTGCGGGATGTTCGGGAGGTCATTCTCGGGATTCCCCCATCGCGACTCGGGGTCACTCCACCGCTTTACGCGGTCGGTCGGGGACGCAACGTCGTGCGCGGAACGCTCTGCGTTCTGCTCGCGTTCAGGAGACGAGTCTGTCGTCTCCGATTCGTCGCCGCGTCGCTCGTCGTCCGTCACGCTCGCGTCCAGACGCCGTGCCGAGAAAAAGAGTCCGCTTCGGCCGAGTTAGGCGCAGTCGTCGAGGCGCATCGATTCTGTCGCCTCGACCCATGCAAGTGGGTTCTCCGCGTCATAGAACACCACGCCCCCGTCGATATCGTAGGATTCGATCGTCTCGGCTCCTGTCGGACCAGTCGGTCCAGTGCCGTCGATCGTGCCGTCCCACCGTTCGGGTGCTGCGTGGTCGGTCATATCGTGTGTCACTGAATGTCACACACTGATATATGTCTTTCCGTAATTCGAATGGGGGGTCGCTGAAACGCCGGGGTTTTTAGCCGCGCCGCCGAAGCCAAGAGCATGACGCAGACGGGTTTGAGCGACTTCGGGGGACACGACGCCGACGGCGGAGGCGACGCGCGGCCAGACGGTGAGGCCGCCATCGTCGCCGGAGACGCCGCCCAGCACGTCTCCGACGTCATCGACACGGACGAGGTGCGCTTTCCCGACCCAGACGGGACAGTCGAACTGGCCGTCACACAGGTCGACTACACCATCGAGGGGGCAGGGCGCGACGAGTATCCGGTGCTCCACGTCTTCGGTCGGACGGCGGACGACGAACCTGAACACGTCCGCATCCTCGGATTCGAACCGTACTTCTACGCACCGACGGCCAGCCTCGACGACGAGGTACTCGACAAGGACGTCATCACGCGCACGGAAGATGGATTCGAGAGTATCCGCGGCGAGGAACTGACGAGAATCCACACGCGGACGCCCCGCGACGTCGGACAAATCCGCGACGAGTTCGACCACTACGAGGCGGACATCCTCTTCCCGAATCGTCTCCTCATCGACAAGGACATCAAAGACGGCGTTCGCGTCCCCGACCGCCGTCTCGACGACGGGACGATTCAGATTCCCCATCAGGAACTCGAACCCACGTCTGTCGACGCGAGTCTCCGGGTGAACACCTTCGACATCGAAGTCAACGACAGAAACGGCTTCCCCGAAGACGGTGAAGAACCAATCATCTGTCTCACGTCGCACGACTCCTACCGTGACGAGTACATCGTCTGGCACGCCGTCGCCCCCGACGGCGAGGGGAAGCGACCCGACGCGCTTCCGAACTACGAGTTCCTCCACGAGGGCGCGTCGGTTGAGGTTCGAACCTTCGAGGAAGAACCGGCGATGCTCGACGCCTTCCTCGCGTACATCGAAGAGACGAACCCCGACGTGCTCACCGGGTGGAACTTCGAGGACTTCGACGCACCGTACTTCCTCGACAGACTCGACGTGCTGAACCCGTCGACGGACTACGAACTCGACGCAGACCGGATGTCACGCCTCGGTGAAGTGTGGCGAAGTAACTGGGGTGGCCCGGACATCAAGGGTCGCGTCGTCTTCGACCTACTGTACGCCTACAAGCGAACGCAGTTCACGGAACTCGAATCGTACCGACTCGACGCAGTCGGCGAACTCGAACTCGACGTCGGCAAAGAACGCTACTCGGGAGACATCGGAGACCTGTGGGAACAAGACCCCGAGCGCTTGTTGGAGTACAACCTTCGTGACGTGGAGTTGTGTGTCGAAATCGACCGCAAACAGGACATCGTCGCCTTCTGGGACGAGGTGCGGACGTTCGTCGGGTGTAAACTCGAAGACGCGCCGACGCCGGGCGACACCGTCGACATCTACGTCCTCCACAAGGTCCACGGCGAGTTCGCACTTCCCTCGAAGGGTCAACAGGAGTCGGAAGACTACGAGGGCGGTGCCGTCTTCGACCCCATCACGGGTGTCAAAGAGAACGTCACAGTCCTCGACTTGAAGTCGCTGTACCCGATGTGCATGGTGACCATCAACGCCTCGCCGGAGACCAAAGTCGACCCAGACAACTACGACGGCGAGATGTTCCACGCACCCAACGGGACCCACTTCCGACAGGAACCCGACGGCATGATTCGGGAGATGGTCGACGAACTCCTCGCCGAGCGTGAAGAGAAGAAGTCGCTCCGGAACCAACACGAACCCGGGTCCTCGGCGTACGAGCAGTTCGACCGCCAGCAGGCGGCAGTGAAGGTCATCATGAACTCGCTGTACGGCGTGCTGGGATGGGACCGCTTCCGTCTGTACGACAAGGAGATGGGCGCGGCGGTGACGGCCACGGGCCGCGAAGTCATCGAGTTCACGGAGCAAGCGGCGAACGAAATCGGCTACGACGTCGCCTACGGTGACACCGACTCTGTCATGCTTGAACTCGGCCCCGACGTGTCGAAAGACGAGGCCATCGAGCAGTCGTTCGAGATTGAAGAACACATCAACGCCGCCTACGACGACTTCGCGAGAGAGGCACTCGGTGCCGACGAGCACCGCTTCCAAATCGAGTTCGAGAAACTCTACCGGCGGTTCTTCCAGGCGGGGAAGAAGAAGCGCTACGCCGGTCACATCGTCTGGAAAGAAGGGAAAGACGTCGACGACATCGACATCACGGGGTTCGAGTACAAGCGCTCGGACATCGCGCAGGTGACCAAGGAAGTCCAGAAGAACGTCATCGACATGATTGTCCACGGTGAGGACACGGACGTCATCAAAGACTACCTCCACGACATCATCACCGACTTCCAGTCCGGCGACCTGCCACTCGAAGAAATCGGTATCCCCGGTGGTATCGGCAAGCGTCTGTCGGCCTACGAGACACCAACGGCGCACGTTCGAGGTGCGCAGTACGCGAACACCTTCCTCGGGACGAACTTCGGCCGGGGGTCGAAACCGAAGCGTGTCTACCTCGCGAAGGTCCACCCGTCGTGGTTCCGCGACATGGAAGCAGATGGGTTCGACCCGCAGATGGACGACCTGTACCGCGCGTTCAAACGCGACCCAGACGTCATCTGTTTCGAGTACGCCGACCAGGTTCCCGAAGAGTTCGAAGTCGACTGGGACACGATGCTCGACAAGACGCTCGAAGGGCCGATTTCGCGCATCATCGAGGCACTGGGGATGTCCTGGGACGAGGTCAAAAGCGGCCAAGAACAGACTGGTCTCGGCAGTTTCGTCTGAGAACCGCGACGAGACCGCCAACGTAACCATACGTGGTTACGCGCCTACCGAAGACGAACCGATGTTCGGCTACCCGAAACCCGGACGTATGTCACGAACCATCACGTCTTCTTTGCGGATTTGAAAACAATTTTTCTTTCTACAAAAGGCACCGGGGGTGAATGCGCAAGCATTATGGGCGATACTCCCCAGGGTTCGAGTACGAGGCAACGAACCAACGATGGCAACTCTCGAGATCAAGAACCTCCACGCACGTGTCGCGGAGGAAGACGGTGAGCAGATTCTGCGAGGTGTCGACCTGGAAGTCAAATCCGGCGAGATCCACGCACTGATGGGTCCCAACGGGTCCGGCAAGTCTACGACTTCTAAAATCATCGCCGGCCACCCCGCCTACGAGGTAACCGACGGCGAAATCCTCCTCCACCTGGAAGAGGGCGACTTCGGTGACGTCGACATTCCGGACGACGCCCGCACGTGGAACCTTCTGGAACTGGAACCGAACGAGCGCGCCGCGCTCGGTATCTTCCTCGGCTTCCAGTACCCCGCGGAAATCGAAGGCGTCACCATGACGAACTTCCTCCGCACCGCGCTCAACGCGAAACTCGACGAGCGCGAAGAACTCCTCTTCGGCGATGACGAGGAAGAAGAAGAAGAGGACGTCGGCTACGACACCTCCCCGATGGAGGGGAACGTCGACGACGGCGAAATCGGCGTCGCCGAGTTCCAGAAGCTCCTCAAGGAGAAGATGGACCTCCTCGACATGGACGAGAAGTTCATGCAGCGCTACCTCAACGCCGGGTTCTCCGGCGGTGAGAAGAAACAGAACGAGGTTCTGCAGGCAGCAATCCTCGAACCGTCCATCGCAGTGCTCGACGAGATCGACTCCGGTCTCGACATCGACCGCCTGCAGGACGTCTCGAAGGGTATCAACGCGCTCCGCGACGAGCAGGGCACGGGTATCCTCCAGATTACGCACTACCAGCGTATCCTCGAATACGTCGAACCCGACCACGTCCACATCATGCTGGACGGAAAGGTCGTCAAGAGCGGCGACGCGTCCCTCGCGTCCGAACTCGAAGACAAGGGGTACGACTGGGTCCGCGAGGAAGTCTACGAGGCCGCGTAAACCAACCTACACACCATGAGTTCCGACCAAGACCACCTAAAAGAGACAGACACGGAAGCTCGCTTCGAGTTCAAGAAGGAGCAGAAGGCCGCGTTCGCGGCCGAGAAGGGTCTCACCGAAGAGACCATCCGCGTCATCTCGGAAGACAAAGACGAGCCCGAATGGATGCTGGAGCGCCGCCTTCGCGCGCTCAAGCAGTACCAGAAGATGCCGATGCCGACCGACTGGCCCGGCCAGCCAGACCTCTCCAAGGTCGACGTGGACGAAATCGTCCCGTACATCCGCCCGGACGTCGAAGTCCGCGGCGGTGTCGACGACTGGCGTGACCTGCCGGACGACATCAAAGACACCTTCGACAAACTGGGTATCCCGGAAGCCGAGAAGAACGCCCTCTCGGGTGTCGGTGCCCAGTACGAGTCCGAAGTCGTCTACCAGAACATGCAGGAGCGCTGGGAGGAGAAGGGCGTCGTCTTCATGAACATGGACCAGGCGGTCCAAGAGCACGAAGACATCGTCAAGGAGTACTTCATGACGAAGTGTGTTCCCCCGAGCGACAACAAGTTCGCCGCGCTCCACGGCGCAATCTGGTCCGGCGGGTCGTTCGTCTACGTCCCCGAGGACACGACGGTCGACATGCCGGTGCAGGCGTACTTCCGCATGAACTCCGAGGGGATGGGCCAGTTCGAACACACGCTCATCGTCGCGGAGAAGGGCTCCGAAGTCCACTACATCGAGGGCTGTTCGGCACCCAAATACTCCGCGTTCAACCTTCACTCCGGCGGCGTCGAAGTGTTCGTCGGCGAGGACGCACACGTGCAGTATTCGACCGTCCAGAACTGGTCGAAGAACACGTACAACCTCAACACGAAGCGTGCCATCGTCGAGAAGAACGGGCGCATGGAGTGGATTTCGGGCTCGATGGGCTCGAAGGCCACCATGCTCTACCCCGCGTCCATCCTGAAGGGCCGCGGCGCGTCCGACAACCACATCACCATCGCCTTCGCGGGTGAAGGCCAGAACATCGACACCGGTGCGAAGGTCTACCACAACGCCCCGGACACGAAGTCGACCATCGAGTCGAAGTCCATCTCGAAAGATGGCGGCCGCACCAACTACCGCGGCCTCGTCCACATCGCCAACGGCGCGACCAACTCCTCGACGGCAGTCGAGTGTGACGCGCTGATGTTCGACAACGAGTCCACTTCGGACACGATGCCGTACATGGAGATTAACGAGTCTACCGTGGACGTCGCTCACGAGGCGACCGTCGGGAAGATTGGCGACGAGGACATCTTCTACCTCCAGTCGCGCGGTCTCGACGACGACGACGCAAAGCAGATGATCGTCTCCGGGTTCATCGAACCCATCACGGAGGAACTGCCCATCGAGTACGCAGTCGAACTCAACCGACTCGTCGAACTCGAGATGGAGGGTAGCCTCGGATAACCAATGAGTGCGCAACTTCCCGCCAACCTGTCTGAACAGACAGTACGAGAGATTTCGGACGCACGGGACGAGCCAGAGTGGCTTCTCGAGGCCCGACTCGAGGCCCTCGAAGCACTCGACACGCTCGAACTCCCCGACGTCATCCAGACGCCGGGCCGCCGATGGACGAACCTCGAAGCCCTCGACTTCGAGTCGCTCGTCGACCCGCTGAACCAGTCCGACGAGACGACCCGCGAGGCACCCGACGACGTCGTCGTCCTCCCCTTCACGGAGGCACTCGACGAGTACGGTGACCTCATCGAGGAGCGCTTCGGTTCCGTCCTCGACCTCGAGACGAACTACCTCACGGCGCTGTCTGCGGCGCTGTTCACCACGGGTACGTTCATCTACGTCCCAGAAGACGTGAACGCCGAAGACGTGAAGATTCGCGCCGAGATGAACTCTCGGTCGCTCTTCAGTCACACGCTCGTCGTGACCGAGAAGTCCTCGTCGGTCACCATCCTCGAAGGCACCGAGTCCGGTGACGCCGACGTGGAGGGTGAGCGGTACTTCTCGAACCTCGTCGAAATCGACGCGGGCGAGAACTCGTACGTCCAGTACGGGTCGCTCCAGAACCTCGACGAAGACACCTACACGTACTCGCTCAAGCGCGGCGACGCCGGTACCTACTCGACCATCAACTGGATCGAGGGGAACCTCGGGTCGCGCCTCACCCGTAGCGACGTCGAGACCGAACTCAACGGCGACGCTTCGGAGACGAAAATCGTCGGCGCGTTCTTCGGTCACAACGAGCAGCACCTCGACGTCAACGCTCGTGTCTGGCACAAAGCCGAGAACACGACCGCAGACCTCGTGACCCGTGGCGTCCTCGACGACCGCGCACGCTCGGTCTACGAAGGTGTCCAGGACGTCGGCCGCGACGCGTGGAGTACGAACTCCTACCAGCGTGAGAACACGCTGATGCTCTCGGACGAGTCCGAAGCAGACGCGTCGCCGAAGCTCATCATCAACAACCACGACACCGAAGCGTCGCACGCCGCGACGGTCGGACAGGTGGACAAAGAGGACCTCTTCTACATGGCCTCTCGGTCCATCCCCGAGCAGACGGCACGCAACATGCTCGTGGAGGGCTTCTTCGTGCCAGTCCTCGAAGAGATAGAGGTCGACGAGTTCCGCGAGGACCTCGAAGAACTCATCGCCGCGCGTCTGAAGTAGACGCGCTGGACTTCTCGCGGCTTTCTTCTCAGTTCGTCTAGGGAACCCGTCTGATTCGTTTCGTGTTCGGCGTCGACCGTCTGTGTTGGCGTGATACTCCCGAAACTCGGTTAGTCAGGGAAGTGTCTACCTGTTAGTATTTTTCTCTACAGCGAGCGTACTCGTTGCATTCGGAGACGTACAATGTCCAACAACACAGGAGAGCCATTCCGATACGACGCCGAGGTACGCCCCGGCGAGAAGCGACACATCATGTACGAGGTCGGCGAGTCCTTCCTCGGAGACCCGATAGAGATTCCGGTGACCATCATCAACGGTGTCAACGAGGGACCGCGGGTGTTCGTCAGCGCCGCGATGCACGGCGACGAAGTCAACGGGGTGAAAGTCGTCCAAGAAGTGGCAGACCGCTACGACCCACAGGAACTGTCTGGGACCATCGTGTGCCTGCACGTCCTCAACGTGCCGGGCTACCGGTCACACCTGCGGTACTTGCCAATCTACGACCGCGACCTAAACCGGTCGTTCCCCGGGTCGGAGAACGGAAACGAGGGGAAGCGGATTGCCAAGGTTATCTACGACCGCTTCATCTCCCAGTGCGACATCGGCGTGGACTTCCACACGTCGACGCGGGACAAAGTGACCATCTTCCACACGCGAGCGGACATGAGCGACCCTGCAGTGGCCGAGGTGGCGAACGCTTTCCTGTCGAGCGTCGTCCTCGACGGGGCTGGGTCTGAGGGGATGATGCGCCGGGTGGCGTCCGAAAACGGCATTCCAACCATCACCATCGAGATGGGAGAGGCACACCGCTACCAACCGGCGATGGTCGACCTCGCGCTCGAAAACCTGCACAATCTCTTCGCTTACTTCGGCGTGATAGACGACGAGTTCGAGAGTGAACCACCGTGGCAACGCATCGTCGGGTCGAAAGAGAAGAAGTGGATTCGGGCGACTGCAGGCGGGTGGGTCGACATGGACTGGGGACCGTACCCAATCGTCGAAGAGGGAAAGTCGGTCTGTACCATCTCCGACCACTTCAAGCGCGAAGAACACGTCGTCGTAGCATCCTTTACCGGACTCGTCATCGGGATGGCCGCAAATCCGATAACCGTCCCCGGGCAGATAGTCGCGCACGTCGTCTCGATAGACGAGGACGACCGAAAGATAATCGAGGAGATAGTCGACGAGCAAGGATACAGCAGAATCGGCACCTACCACTGGATGGGTCGGCGCGTAACGCCGAAAGAAGACTTGAGACGGTCCACGGACGAGCCGACGACGCCAGATGAGCCTGAGACGACCGAATCGGAACCCGAAAGGGGAACCGCTTAAGTTCGTCACAGACTCACCTGTGAGTATGACTCAGTTGGTATCGCACGCGAACGGAGGGTTTCGCCGGTGAGCGTCGGGTATCAGGTCACCTCTGACCACCAACTCGCGCGGTTGCTCCAAATCGGAATCGTCCTCGAAGAAGTCGTGGAAGCACGTGCTTACCATCACCACGAAGAACTCGACGAGGACGAACTCGACGAGGAGATTCGTGACCTCCTGTCACACGCCGCCGAAGAGTCGGCCGACCACAGAGAGCGACTCGAACGAATCATCGACCGATTAGACGTCGAGAGCGTGCCGTTCGAAGAGATTGAGGCACTCGTCGAAGCGCAGTACGGCCAGACAAAGCCCGAAGACTTCGACGGCGTCCTCTACGACCAACTCTGTAACGAAGAGACGGCCTACAAGTTCTACGACGACGTCATCGAGGCTATCGAGGCGAGTGACGCACAGTTCACCATCGACCGCGAGGAACTCGTCGCGACGCTCGCTGCGATTCGCGACGAAGAAGCCGAGGGCGTGGAGAAAGTGACGCAAATCATGGAAGAGCGCGAGTGACACGATGAACACCGCAGACCAATACGTCAAGGCGATTTACCTGTTGCAAGAGATGGAAAACGGCCCGGCCGCGACGGGTGCGCTCGCTGACATGATGGACGTGAGTCCGGCGAGTGCCAACGAGATGATTGGAAAACTCGAATCCCGTGGCCTCGCCGAACACGAGAAGTACAAGGGTGTCACGCTGACGGACGAGGGAATCATCCGCGCCCGCGATGCGCTCCAGACGTACTGCATCATCGAACGATTCCTCTCGAACGTCCTCGACGTCGAGGAGTTCCGCGCCGAGGCCCGCGAACTCGAACCGGTCATCGACGACATGATTGCGGGCCGGCTCGACACCATCATCGACCGAAACTCGGAGTGTCCCGACTGTTTCGACCCCGAAGCCGACGCGTGTGAGTTTCTCGACGTGTGCGGCACAGAGGCGGAGACAGAGACAGAAGTCGCCGACTGATTCTACAGAAATACGAGACGGATACCTCGGGGATTGCCCCGAGGCCGTTCAGGTGACTATGCACGCGATTCGTCGAGCGTGTCGAGGTCACTGCCGATACCGCGGGCGAGTGCCAACAGGAAGTTCATTCCACGCTGGACCTCCGGGTCGCGAAGTTGCCGAACCATACCGATGGTTCCGGTACGCTTCGGCGGTTCGCTACCTGCTTCGCCCATGCCGCGTAGCATCGTCTGGATAGCGCGGACGGTGTCGGGGTCACTCGCCGTGTCGGCGACTTCCCCGAGCGAACTCCCGGTCTTGGCCAACTTCACCACCATCTCGTCGTCCAGTGCGGACGTGGCGAGGGTGATAGCGTCGGCCGCCTGCGTGAGTTCGTCGAGTGTGCCATCCCGTTCGAGGCGGATGAGCTTCTCGAGAGCACTCTCGAGCTCGCCCGCGTTCTCACCGACTTCGCCCGCGAGGTGGGACATCTCTCGGGTGGCGAGGCCGTCTGCCGACTCCATCAGCAACGACGAGGTACCGGCGAGTTTGGTCACCATCTCGTCGTCCATGGCGGACGTGGCGAGCGACGTCGCGTCGAGGAGTTCGTTCAGCAGCCCTACTCGCTCGACGAACGCGACGACTTCGTCGGGGTGTTCGGCGATAGCCGCTTCGAGTGCGTCGCGCGCCTCGTCGGCAGTCTTCACTTCGTCGGACACCTCAGACTCTGCCGCAGTCGTCTCCTCGTCGCTCACGGTGGTCTCTTCGCGTTCTGTCTCTGTCGTCTCGGTGGATGAATCACTCATCGTGTCACCTCAGATGAGACCTCTGGCGGTGAGCCAGTACGATTCGTTGTACGCGAGTTTGCTCCAGTGGAGCAATTGTGATGGCTCGCGGACCACTGGTTCGTCGCCGTATCCGAACTCGACGAACGTCGCTTCGTCCATCCCACTCTCGATGAAGCAGATGGTCTTGCCGTCGTACGTCTCGGTGGGGACGAGGCCGCGGACGCGACTGGCGAGGCGGCCGGCGACAGTTCCGGCCGCGTAGTGGGCGACGCTCCCAGCCTTCGAGGTGGGGAGGGCGGCCACGTCACCGATAGCGTACACGTCGTCGGCGTTCGTCGCTTCGAGCGTGTTCTTGTCGACTTCGACCCAGCCATCGTCGCCGAGGCCCGCGTCGGACACGAGTTCGCTGCCCGTGTGTGGCGGGATGGCGACGAGGAGGTCGTAGTCGAGTTCGGTCCCCTCCATCGTCTTGACGACGTTCGCCTCAGGGTCGATTTCTTCGGCGTTGAAGAACGTCTCTAGGTTGATGTCACGTTCGTCGAAGAGTTCGGTCGCCCAGTCGGCGATGGACTGGATACCGTGTGCCCGCATGATGGGGTACGTGTAGGTAATCTCGACCTGGTCGCGGATGCCGCGTTCGCGGAACCACGCGTCGGCCATCAACACGAACTCGACAGGTGCCGCAGGGCACATGTGCGGGACGCCGATGACAGACAGGACGACGTGGCCTTCGGTGAAGCCAGCGAGGGCGTCACGAAGCTTCTCGGCACCGTTGGGGCCGTAGAAGTGGTGGCCTCCCTCTTTGAGGCCGGGAACTTCGTCTGGGTCCAGGTTGGCACCCATCGCGAGGACGAGGTGGTCGTAGTCGAGTCCACCCTCGTCGTTCGCCAGCGTCAGGTGTTTGTTCTCGGTGTCGATTCCGGTGACGCGGTCGATGAGGAGGTTCGCGTGCCGGAGGTCGACGAGGTCGGACAGCGGACGACGCGCCTCGTGCATCGTCTTCTTTCCGAAGGCGACGTAGAGGAACGCCGGCTTGTACGTCTGTTCCGGCGTGTCGTTGACCAGCGTCACTTCGACGTCACCGGCGTCGATTTCGTGGGCGAGTTCGTCGGTGAGTCGATTGGTGAGGACGGTTCCGCCCGTGCCGCCACCGACGATTACAATTCGTTCTGTCATAGTGAGTGTGGATAATGTTGGATGCTTCGGCCGTGAGGCCGCGCGTCGCGGGTGTTACTTCGTGGTCTCGATGAAGACAGACCAGTAGCCCTCGTCTTCGTGTTCGACGACGTCCAGCGTCTCGTGGCCGGCCTTGTCGACCCACTCGGGGACGTCGTGGCTGGACGAACTGTCGGTCGTCAGGAGTTCGACGACGGTGCCGGGTTCGAGTTTCTTTACTTTGCCGATGAGGTCCATGAGGGGACCGGGGCAGGTCGCTCCGCGGGAGTCGACGGTCACGTCGGGTTGGATTGATTCGCTCATTGTCGTGGGTTGTGTTGGGTTGTGGTGGTTGGATGGCGATTCGCCGGTGGTATTCGGTCGCTCAGGACAGTGTTTAGACGAATATCACCTGCTTGTCTTCTGCGTGGGACAGGAAGCCCGAGACGCCGAGCACGTCGTCGAAGACTTCGTGGTAGTCGTCGAGGGTTTTACCGAGCATGTCCATGGACAGTTCACACGCGTAGACGCTGAGCGGGCCGAGTTCTTTCGCCTGCGCGATGTTCTCGTAGAACATCGCCATCTCCATCCCTTCGGCTTGCATCATCGCCTGGCCGACTTCGCCCATCTCGTAGTCCATCGACGCGATGCGCTCTTTATCGAACGCTTCAAGACCGCCCATGGTTGCGAAGATGTCCACCGGGACCTCCGATGCAGCGGCGATTGCTGCGATGTTGCCAACGGCCTGGAGCCGTTCGAGACGTGCGGATTCGAGTACAATTGCGTAGCCAGTCATGGGTGGTTCACAGGTGAGTGTAGGACTCGTGAGGGGATATGATTGCACAGAGATTCCAAGACCGTGGGAATGTGTCGTATTATTAAGGGGTCGTCCGACGAACATCGTCCTTCGGTGTCTGGTCTCGGTGCTTGGTAGCAACTGGCCCGCTCACGTCCACCGAATTTGGTGGGTGACGACCCGACGCGAAAAGTAAGCTTATTGTGTCGCCGTCGCGCTACCTGCATATACGAAGTGCAGTCCCATGGTGGTGAGCAATCTCGGAGAGGTTGCGAGTTACGTGGGGCGAGCTGAGTGCAGTCCCATGGTGTAGTGGCCAATCATAGCGGCCTTTGGAGCCGTTGACGGCGGTTCGAATCCGCCTGGGACTATTTTGCGAACGATAGTGAGCAAATAGTCACAACTGGATTCGAATCATGGAGCGAGCGGAGTGAGCGACCGAGGTTCGAATCCGCCTAGAACTATCTTCTCACGAACGCAAGAAAGTGAGAGAAATCCCTCGCGGAACCCAGTTTCTGAGTAGTCGTGACGGCGTACACGTCACGCCAGAACAATGCTTTCACACTCGCCCGTGCTATTGTGTGACATGAGATTTGTCGACCCTGCCGACATCGACTCAGTGGCGGTCGAACCCGACTACTGCCATCGGTGCGGGACCGAAGTCGGGACCAGCGTGTTCGAAGGCGACGAGTATCCGTGGTGTCCAGCGTGTGACCTCGTTCTGTCTCGGAGTCCCGTGCCGGGCGTCCACGTCGTCGTCCACGACGACAGCGACGTTCTCGTGCTCGACGAACCGATACCACAGCACGAGGGCGTGTTGAGTCTCCCGGGTGGACACGCAAAGTCCGACGAGGGTCCGAAAGAGGCAGTCGTTCGTGAACTCGAAGAAGAGACTGGCCTTCGTGCAGACCCAACCGACCTCCGGTTCGTGACTATCCTACACGCCGAGAAACCACGGGTAGCCTTCTACCTGATTACGTACGCCGTCGACCGGTCGGCGGTGTCCGGCGAATTGAACACAGAGTTCGACGGATTCGACGCGGGGTTTAGACCACTCGCTGAAATCGAGGCGTCACCCGACCGAATCCGGGCGTCCGACCTCGACCGTATCCAGATGGCGTTCGAGGGGTAGACCAGTCGACGTGGACCATCTGGGTATCTCACCGCGGCACCTCCGAGTGATTTTTATCGATTCACAATGACAGACGTGTAAGGTGTCGCTTCTCCACCCGCTTTCGGCCTTTCGCCACCTCTCGTTTACGTTTCACTATGCGCTCGTTCGCGCCAACTATCAGCGGCGACTCCTCGCGACGAAGAAACACGTCGGACAGACCTCGTTTCGGAGTTTCGAACTGTACAACAGACACGGAAACGACGTGCTCCTCGAAGCACTCCTGTTGTACCTCCGTGACGGAGACGTCGTCGTCGACGTGGGTGCCAACACCGGGACGTACACGCTCGCGGCGGCGGCCAAAGCACCGAACGTCGAAGTCGTCGCCGTGGAACCGAACGCGGACGTTGCCGCACAGTTGCGAGCGAACGTCGAGGTCAACGGGTTCGAAGACCGAATCGACGTGTTAGAGTGCGGACTCGGCGACTCGGACGAAGCCTGTTGTTTCCACGTCTCCAGTTACGACGAGTTGGGGTCGTTTTCCCCCGACCACGCGAGTGCGTGGACGGCACGCGTCGTCGACACGGAAGAGGTTCCGATGCGTCGTCTCGACTCACTCGTCGACGACGGTGAGGTCCCGCCACCGGACCACCTGAAGATAGACGTCGAAGGATTCGGACTGAACGTCCTCGACGGTGCGGAGTCGGTCCTCGAAGCGCACCGTCCGAAAGTCTACTTCGAGGTCCACGACGCGCGCGGCGAGCACGACGAATCGGCGGCGAAAGAACTCCTCAGAGACTACGGCTACGACATCGTCCCCGTCCGAGACGGGTGGGTTTGTGAGCCGACTGACTGAGCGAGCGGCTTACCCGACGTAAAACGCGTCGGTACCGTGGTCGTCGCGCCACGCGAACGCGAAGAGACGGTCCACGGTGAGCGAGATGACTTCGTCGTCGTCGGGGCCGTCGTACGTCTCGGTGAACGTGGGGTCGTCCACGCTCGGGATTGCATCTCTCGGAATGACCTGACGGACGTTCATTCGAGTACGAAGTCGATGCGTTCGTGTGAACTCCCCTGTGTCGTGCGTCCAGTGAGCACGACCGTTCCGATTTTGCCTGTCGATTCGACGTGTGTCCCTGCGCAGGCAGTCCGGTCGAAGGGGTCGTCTTCGTCGCCGATTTCGACGATTCTGACTTCTCGAATCGAGTCGGGAAGGAGGTGGAGTCGGGTGCGCTCGGGGTCGAGCGTCGCTTCTGCCTCGTCTCTATCGAGGGTGTACCACCGAACGGGAAGGCCGGATTCGACGAGGTCGTTCAAGCGAGTCTCGATGGTCTGGAGGTCCCCGGCGTCGAATCGGTCGTAGGCGCAGTCGAGGTGGGCGTGGTCGGCGTAGAGTTGGTTGCCGGTCGTCTCGGCGTCGAATTCGTTCAACAGGACCGCAGAGAGGAGGTGTTGGGCCGTGTGGTAGCGCATGTGGGCGCGGCGACGGTCGGCGTCGATTTCGCCCGTCACCGTCGTCCCCGGTTCGGGTGCGTCACCGTCGACGACGTGCTCGATTCGGTCGCGCTTCACGACGTCGGTGACGACCCACTCGGTGTCGTCCCCCGAGAGCGTTCCCGTGTCGTTCGGTTGCCCGCCGCCCGTGGGGTAGAAGTACGTCTGGTCGAGGACGACGCGGTCGGTGCCGCGGACTGCTTCGACTGTCGCCTCGAAGGTGAGGCGAGTGGCGTCGTCGAGGTAGCGTGCGTCGGTCATGTCGTGTGCGATGCGAGGTGACGATTTAGCTGTGACCCTCCAGTCTGGCGACGAAATCGGAATGACAGTCACTGCCAATGGAGGCCGTCAGACGTGCCGAGTTCGGGCGACAACGGCGTTTCGGTGACTGAGGGTGTCGTAACGCCTAAGAGTGGAACGGTCCTCATTCTGAGTAATGAGAATACGTACTCGCCAACTCCCACTGGGGTGGTTCCGTGGGCGTTGAAATCAAAGAGTCGGCAGTCTCCGACGCGGAGTTCGAAGACATGAAGCGCTTCGTCTCGGACTATCTCTCCGCGAGCGTCGAGAACGAAGACGACGGTGGTCGGATGCGCTGGTACCCGTGGCACTCCGCGGAGTACCGCTTCAACCACATTCTCAACGTCGTCTCCCTCTCGACGGACATCGCCGAACGCGAAGGTGCAGACGTGGACGTGGTTCGCGTCGCATCGCTCTTTCACGACATCTCGAAGCTCGAAGCAGAACAGGAAATTCACGCCGAAGAGGGTGCTCGCGTCGCACGCGAGTTCCTCAAGACGCACGGAGACTACCCCGAGTCGTTCGTCGAACAGGTGTGTCAGGTCGTCGCCGACCACTCGTATCAGGGGTCGCTCGACGACGTCTCGCTGGAGACGCAGTGTCTCATCGAGGCGGACATCCTCGACAAAATCGGTGCCAACGGGACTGCGCTCATGCTCCTTCGGATGGGCTACGAGGCACGGACGCACATGGACGCCGCAGAGATGGTCGAACGTGTCTTCGAACGTGGTCGGGACGCCTCCCGCCGTCTCGAATCCGACAGAGCGCAGAGCATCGCACACCAGCGACTCAAGCGCGTCAAGTGGTTCCGCGAGTGGTTGGAAGACGAAGTCCCCGAGATGGAACACGGCGGCGAACTGAGTCCGTAACGCCAGTCGGCCACACACCTCTCACCGGTCTCTCTCGCGACGGCCTCGGCCGTCGATAGCGGCGTCTCTGTTTGTGCTGTCGGGCCGACCAGACCGGCCTCAGAGCGTGTCGAGGATAGACAGGACGCGTTCTTCGGCGTCTCGACCGGGGTCGTGTTCGGACCCATCTCGCTCGCTCGCTCGGTGGTCGTCGACCGACCGGCGCATCGCCTCGTCGACGGGAGTCGATTCCCACCCGAGACGCGCGAGTTTCTCCGTCGAGAGGACGTGCGGGTAGTCGCGGTAGAGGACGAAGTCGTCCATAGTCAGGCCAGACGCCGCGAGTTCGCGTTCGCCCGCGTGGACGACTTCCACGTCGGTTCCGGCGGCGTCGGCGATGACCTCGACCATCTCTTCGAGCGTCACGAGTCGCCGGTCGCCGACGTTGTACGCCTCGCCCGCCTCGCCCTCCTCGGCGACGACGCGCATCGCGCTGGCCACGTCTTCGACGTAAGCGCGGTGCCAGATGTTCGTGCCGTCGTCGGGGACGACGATTCGGTCGTAGTTCAGCACGCGGGCAATCCAGTAGTCGAGTCGCTCGGTGTAGTCGTGCGGGCCGTAGACGATACACGGTCTGACCGACATCGCGTCGATGCCGCGAGACGCCGCCTCGAAGACGACACGGTCACCTTCGGCCTTCCGTGGACCGTAACTCTTGTGGGAGTCGTCTGTCGCTTGTTCGTCCGTGCAGTCGCAGAGTTCCGTGACGCCCTCGCGCTTTGGAATCTCTTCGTTGCCGTAGGCGGCCCCGCTAGAGATGTAGACGTAGGCGTCGACGTCGGCGAAGATGTCCACTGCAGTGGCGACTTCGCGCGGTTTGTACGCCACGCAGTCGAAGACGGCGTCCGGTTCGACGGTCAGTTTCGCAGTGCGGAGGGCTTCGTCGTCGGTTCGGTCACCCTGAACGTGCTGGACGCGCGGGTCGTCGCTGAAGGGATTGTCGTGGTTCCCACGGTTGAAGATGGTCACGTCGTAGTCGTGGTCGAGGAGGTCCGAGACGAGGTGGCGGCCGATGAAGCGGGTGCCGCCGATGACGAGTGCGGTGTCCATGTCTGGGCCGAAGTGGTGCGCGGTGAAAAACGTGGGAGAACCGGCGGCGGTGGCCGGCGGTCGGTGAGAACGCGGTCACCCAGCGGTCACTGAGAGTTCGGCGACGACTCGTCGACGCGTTCGAGGACGACTCCGTCTTCGAACCCACCGCGTTCTGCCGTCTTCTCGGCGGCGAGTTCACGGACTGTGTCCCAGTCGCTCTCGCGCCGCGCGAGAATCGCGTCCACGACGGTGAACACGTCGGCGAGTTCTTCGACTGCCCCCGACTCGGCGAACTCTTCGGCTTCTTCGACCAGTTTCTCGCCGAGTCGACGGTCGAATTCGTCGGCGTCTGCGGTGTGTACCACAGGCGTCTCGCCGGACGCGCGGATTATCTCGGGGATGTCGTCGCGGACCAGTTTGTCGTACTTGCGGGGCATATCGGATGGTCTCGGTGGGGTGTGTTAAAAGGATTCGAGGCCGTCGATATCGTTCGGTGCCACCCGCCGGGCGTGTCGTGATGGTCTCAGGGGAGCATCGAAACGACCCGCTCCACGGTGGCACGCACGCCATCGCCGAGTGCTGTTAGCGCGCCACCGACCCGGAACTCCGCCGGGTCGATACCTAGTTCGCGAGAGACGAAGCCCGGCCGAGCATCGGTACCGACGACAGCGACGGTCCGCCCTCGGACCCTGACTTCGGTCGTTAACTCTGCTGTGGTCAATACACGGGCGACTTCCTCGAAGTCGACGTCGGCAGCACGGACGACCCGGAGCGCACTCCACGCCGTCGGTACTTCCACGAACAACCGGGTTCCAGTCGAATACACGGGCATCGACACGCCTGCAACGGTCAAGCTGAGGTCTTCCGTGTCCACCGACAGTGGCGCGACCAGATTACTCTCGGTCACGGGTGGTGACTCGGACAGTCCCGTCGAGTCGCCAGTGGGCGTGTTCGGCGTCCTCACCAGTGCCGCTCGGAACGTCGATAGCCATGTCGTCGAACGCGTAGGTAATCTCGGCGTTGCGTCCGGTGAGTCGGTCGTAGAGGCTAATCGCCAGGTCTGGCCACGTGGTCGTCTCGTCGATACGCCCTTCGGGAACTTCGGCGTCACTCATACACCACTGTATGGTGTGTCGATACTTATAGGCTAGTTGACGATTTCTAACCAATAGGTGAGTTGCGGGAATGGCCGGTCTATGGCAGCCTCTCCGATAGCACAGCGGAGGCGACGCTGCGTCGCCATCGGTCGTCGAAAAACGAGTCGAAGTCGACGTGTCGTTCAGTCGTCGCTCGTCGCAGCGCCGACCCTGTCGGCTTCGGTGTCGACGATTGCACCCGCCTTCGCGGGCAGTTCGGACCGAACGTCTTGCTGGGCGTCTTCGGCGATGACCTCGGCGTAGGCGTCGGGCATCACCTTCACGAAGTCGTCGAGCGCGTTCTGCCAGTCGTCCAGCAGTTCGGCGGCCCGGTCGGAGTCCGTGTACGCGTGGTGGTTCTCGACCAGACGCGTGAGCATCTTCTCGTCGGACTGGTCGAGGTGGTCTTCGAGCGTGACCATGCCAGTGTTCGTCTTCGCGGCGAACTCGTCGTCTGGGTCGTAGACGTAGGCGACACCGCCGGACATACCTGCGGCGAAGTTGCGGCCCGTCTCGCCGAGGACGGCGACGACACCACCGGTCATGTACTCACACCCGTGGTCGCCGACACCTTCCACGACGGCTTTCACGCCGGAGTTGCGGACGCCGAAGCGTTCGCCGGCGAGGCCGTTGACGTAACACTCGCCCTGCGTGGCGCCGTAGAGTGCGACGTTGCCGATGAGGATGTTCTCGTCCGCGGCGTAGTTGGCTTCGGCAGGCGTCTGGACGATGACACGGCCACCAGAGAGACCCTTGCCGACGTAGTCGTTCGCGGCCCCAGTGAGGCGCATCGTGACACCCTTCGCGAGGAATCCACCGAACGTCTGGCCGGCGATGCCGGAGAACTCACAGCGGATGGTGTCGTCCGACAGACCAGCGCCACCGTGGGCGTTCGAGATACGGTTCGAGAGCATCGCACCGACGGCGCGGTCGACGTTCGAGAGTTCGCGGCGGATGACGACGGGTTCGCCGTCGTCGATAGCGCTACTCGCTTCGTCGATGAGTTTGTGGTCGACGTGCGTGTCCACGTCTGCATGAACCTGGTCTTCGGTCTTCCGACGCGCGCCGGATTTGGGTTCCGCGAGAACCGCCGAGAGGTCGAGGTGTTTCGCCTTCTCGTGGTCCGTCTCGATTTGCCGGAGGAGTGACGGCCGACCAATCATCTCGTCGAGCGAGGTGAAGCCGAGTTCGGCCATAATCTCGCGGAGTTCCTGCGCGATGAACGTCATGTAGTTGATGACGTGGTCGGGTTGCCCGGGGAAGCGCCGACGCAGGTTCTCGTCCTGCGTGGCGACGCCGACTGGGCAGGTGTTCTCGTGGCACTGGCGGGCCATCACACAGCCAGACGTGACGAGTGAGGCCGTCCCGAAGACGTACTCTTCGCCGCCGAGGAGGGCAGCGACTGCCACGTCGCGACCGGTCTTCATACCGCCGTCGACGGACACGCGGATACGAGAGCGAAGTCCCGTCGCGCGGAGCATCTGGTTCGCTTCGGCGAGACCGAGTTCCCACGGGAGACCTGCGTTCTTGATGGACGTCTTCGGCGACGCACCGGTCCCGCCGTCGTAGCCAGAGATGTGTACGACGTCGGCCTTCGCCTTCGAGACGCCGGCGGCGATGGTGCCGATACCGGCCTCGGAGACGAGCTTGACGTTGATGTCGGCGTCGGGGTTGGCGGACTTCAGGTCGAAGATGAGTTGCTTCAGGTCCTCGATGGAGTAGATGTCGTGCAGTGGGGGCGGGGAGATGAGACCGACGCCCGGCGTCGCGTAGCGGACGTGCGCAATCATCTCGTTGACCTTCTTGCCGGGGAGGTGACCGCCCTCACCGGGCTTCGACCCCTGCGCCATCTTGATTTGAATCTCGTCGGCGGACGAGAGGTAGTGCGAGGTGACGCCGAAGCGACCGGAGGCCACCTGCTTGACGTTGCACTCCTTCTCGGTGCCGAAGCGCTCCGGCGGTTCGCCACCTTCACCGGAGTTGGACTTGCCGCCGATGCGGTTCATCGCGATGGAGTTGTTCTCGTGGGCCTCGGGTGAGAGACTCCCGAGGGACATCGCCGCCGTCGAGAAGCGCTTCACGATGGACTCGACAGACTCTACCTCGTCGATATCGACCGGTTCGCGGTCGGGGTCGAATTCGAGGAGGCCACGGAGCGTCAGCAGGTCCTCGGACTGGTCGTTGACCAACTCGGCGAACTCTTTGTACTTCTCGTAGTCGCCGGCGCGGACGGCCTGCTGGAGTGTCCCGACGGTCTGTGGGTTCCACCCGTGGTGGATGCCGCTGGAGCGGTTTTCGTACTCGCCTTGCCGTTCGAGTTTGGGGTCTGCGCCGAACGCGGCGGTGTGGCGGGTGAGCAGGTCCCCTTCGATGACGTCGAGGCCGATGCCTTCGGTGCGAATCTCGGTGCCTTCGAAGTATTCGGCGACGAAGTCGGAACTGAGGCCGACCGCTTCGAAGATTTGGGCACCGCGGTAACTTTCGACCGTCGAGATGCCCATCTTGGCCATCGTCTTGAGGAGGCCGTCTTCGAGGGCTTCGATGTACGCCTCGATTGCGGCCGCCTCGTCGGCACCGTCCGGGCCGGCGACGATGTCGCCGATGGTCTGGTACGCGAGGTACGGGTTCACCGCGCCCGCGCCGTATCCGACGAGCGTCGCGAGGTGGTGAACCTCGCGGGGGTCACCGGACTCGACGACGAGGCCGGCGCGGTTGCGCAGGCCGTTGCGGACGAGACTGTGGTGGACCGCGCCCGTCGCGAGGAGACTCGGGATGGCGACGCGGTCAGGGCCGACGTTCCGGTCGGAGAGGACGACGATGTCTGCGCCGTCTTCGATAGCTTCGGCGGCGTCGTCGCGTACCGATTCGATAGCGTCGCGGATGTCCTCGCCGCGTTCGTACGTGATGTCGACGACGGTGCTCGTCATGTCGCCGTCCATGTCCTTGATGGCGTCCGTCTGCGCGTCCGTGAGGACGGGCGAGTCGAGGACGAGTTGTCGCGCGTGGTCCTCGGACTCGTCGAGGAGGTTGCGCTGGAAGCCAAGCCGCGACTCCAGACTCGTCACCAACTTCTCGCGGATGTAGTCTATCGGCGGGTTCGACACCTGCGCGAACAGTTGCTTGAAGTAGGTGAACAGCGGTCGGTTGAACTCGGAGAGGACCGACAGCGGCGTGTCGTCACCCATCGACCCGACGGGGTCCTTCCCATCGCGGGCCATGGGTTCTATCATGTGATTGAGCTGGTCGTGCGTGTAGCCGAACGCCGCCTGCGTGGCGCGTAGTTGCTTGACGTTGCCGCGGGCGTTCGTGTCGGTGTGGTCGGCGATATCGTCGAGGTGACGCTGTTGTTCTTCGACCCACTCGCCGTACTTGTCGTCGGTGAGGGAGTCGAACACTTCGGCGTCGGGGATGACGCGCCCCTCGTCGGGGTCGGCCATGAAGATTTCACCGGGTCGAAGTCGCCCGCGCGACTCCAGTTCGGCGGGGTCGGTGTCGAGTGCGCCGACTTCGCTGGCGACGATGAGGCGTCCGTCCGTCGTCACTTCGTAGCGACACGGTCGGAGGCCGTTGCGGTCGAGGACCGCCGCGATGCGGTCACCGTCGGTTGCGGCGACGAGCGCGGGACCGTCCCACGGTTCGACCAGCGAGGCGTGGAAGTCGTACCAGTCGCGGCGCGACTGGTCCATCGCGTCGTCGTTACGGTACGCTTCGGGGATGAGCATTCGAAGGACGTGCGGGAGTTCGCGACCACTCTTGAGGAGCAGTTCGACGACGTTGTCGACGCTCGCGGTGTCGGACTGGTCGGCCTTCGTAATCGGCTTGAGCGTCTCGATATCGTCGCCGAACGCGGCGTTCTGAAGGTCCGTCTCACGCGCACGCATCCAGTTGACGTTGCCGCGGATGGTGTTTATCTCGCCGTTGTGGATGACCTGCCGGTACGGGTGGGCGAGGTGCCACGCGCCCAGCGTGTTGGTCGAGAATCGGGCGTGGACGAGGGCGAGTTCAGTCTCGAACCGTTCGTCGGCGAGGTCAGGGTAGTATTGGGGGAGTTGCTCGGCCGTGAGGAGTCCCTTGTAGACGAGGGTCTTGCGGTCCAGCGAGCAGACGTAGAAGCGACCGACACCGTCGAGAGTGAGGTTTGCAACGGCCTTCTCGGCGGCGCGGCGACCAACGTAGAGTGCTCGGTCGAACGCGTCTTCGTCCATCTCGTCTGCGGGTTCGACGAGCATCTGCCAGACGTCTGGTTCTGACTCCAGCGCGGTTGCGCCGAGCCCTGAGTTGTCCGTGGGTACGTCGCGCCAGTGGAAGACGTCGAGTCCGTGTTCTTCGAGCGAGTCTTCGACAACCGCCGAGACGCGTTCTCGGACGTCTTCGTCGGTTGGCATGAACACCGACCCGACGGCGTACAGGTCGGGCAGGTCACCGTCGACGACGGCGTCGAAGAAGGCGTCTGGACGCTGAAACAGGATGCCAGCGCCGTCGCCAGTGTTCTCCTCGGCCCCGGTGGTGCCGCGGTGTTCGAGGTTTTCGAGGAGTTCGAGACTGTCTGCGACGACTCGGTGCGAGGAGCCGTTTTCGAGGTCTACGACGGCCCCAACGCCGCAGTTCGAGCGCTCGTCCGTCGGGTCGGCCAACCCGCAACGAGCAGAGGGTGCGTCTATGTGTGGCTTGGTCATACCTCAGTAGATTCACTACCCCCATAAGCAACTTTTCCTGAAACCATAAGGGTGTTACAATATCATATAAGGATATATCGAGTGTTGGTATAGACACTAAACACATTTCGACGTGTGACGAAGAATATGAAAGACCGTGTAGAACTCCTCTACTGTCGGTTCAGTAGGACTTTGCGAAGTACGCGGTCTCTTCTGCGGCCTCGCCACAGACGGCACAGTCTTCGCCGTCGTGAATCTCGCTCTCTTCGTCGTTCAGGGGAACCATGACGATTTCTGCGGCGATTTGCTCTTTGATTTCTTCTTCGCACGACTCCTCGCCACACCACGGTGCCTTCACGTAGCCGCCGTGCTGGCCGATGGTGCCGAGAATCTCGTTCCGGGAGGACGCTTCGCGGACGTTCGCTTCGAGGTTCTCCTCGGCGGCGGCGTAGAGTTTCGCGTAGACTTCGTCGAACTGCTCGAAGACGGCCTCTGCGATGTTCTCGCGGTCGAGTTCGACCGACTCACCGTCGGGTCGGTGGACTGCGGTGACGACGTCGTCGTCGACTTCGTTCGGGCCGATTTCGAAGCGGACGGGAACGCCCTTGAGTTCCCACTCGTTGAATTTGAACCCGGGATTGCGTTCGTCTCGGTCGTCGAGTTCGACGCGGACGCCGGCGTCTTCGAGTTCCTCGGCGATTCCTTCGGCGTATTCGAGGACTTTCTCTTGCGTGTCTGCTTGCCAGATGGGGACGATGACGACCTGTTCGGGGGCGACTGTCGGGGGCAAGACGAGACCCTGGTCGTCCGAGTGCGTCATGATGAGTGCGCCGAGCGAGCGCCACGAGAGGCCCCACGAGGTGGTGTGTGCGACTTGCGTCTCCTCGTCTTCGTCGGTGTACGTCAGGTCGAACGCCTCTGCGAACCCGGTTCCGAGGTGGTGCGAGGTGCCTGCCTGCACCGACTTCCCGTCGGGCATGAGTGCTTCCACCGTCGTCGTCGTGTGCGCGCCGGGGAACTTGTCGTGGTCTGGTTTCGCGCCGCGCAGGACCGGAATCGCCAGCAAGTCCTCGTAGACGGACTCGTACTGGTCGAGGCGGGTTATGGTCTCGTCCCACGCGTCGTCGTGGGTGGCGTGTGCGGTGTGGCCCTCCTGCCAGAGGAACTCTTTCGTCCGGAAGAACGGTTTCGTCTCGGTCGCCTCCCAGCGAACGACGGAGGCCCACTGGTTCACGCGGAGGGGCAGGTCCCGGTGGCTACGGACCCACTGTGCCATGTAGGGGGCGATGATAGACTCGGAGGTTGGCCGGACGGCGAGACGCTCTTCGAGTTCCTCACGGCCTGCATGTGTGACCCACGCGACTTCAGGGTCGAACCCTTCGACGATGTCCTTCTCGCGTTCGAGATAGCTCTCTGGGATGAAAAGCGGGAAGTACGCGTTCTGGACGCCGGTATCCTTGAACAGACCGTCGAGGTACCCTTGGACTCGCTCCCACAGGGCGTACGCACGCGGCCGCGTGACGATGAATCCGCTCATGCCCTCGGGTCCGTAGTTCGCGAGGCCCGCCTTCTGGACGACCTCGGCGTACCACTCACCCGTGTTGTACTGCTTCGACTCGGTGATACCGAGTTCCTGCTCGTCGCTCATTGCCCATCGGTAGCCGTAGCGAACCCTTAAACGCCCCGAAGGGGGTGCGGCACCGAAGGCAACACTCGTCGTTCGGCCACAGCGCCGGGTATCGGGGTGAATCCTGTCTCTGCTATCACCAATCTCGGCCGAGTGTCGCACGTTCAGAAGGACGCATAGATACATATCGTGGGGTATCGTACCCCAGAATTGGTGGTTGGCGTGTTAGCAATAGACAGTACCAAGAGCGGTGAGCGTCCGACTCGAACGAGTCGGCCGGTCCGGGTCGAACTCTGGGTGCCATCTGGCAAACGAAACGAGTTCGACGCGGTGGTGGCGCGACTGGACGATGCAGTCGAACACGGTGTCGTCGACGAGTACACGGTCGAGACGTGGGACCGATTCGTCGACCTCTCGGGGAGACTCACGCCCCGTGAACGTCGCATCCGTGACAAACTCTCGTCGTACGCGCGGTGGAGCGCAGACCACGGCAGACACCTCCCGGGGCTGGGCGACCCCATCACGCGAGGTGTCGGTCGGATGGGTCCAGCACGGACGACGCGCCGAACCCCTCGCGGGGTGATGGCGGAGTACCGAGACGGCGTCCTCTCGCACGTCACCGCGTGCGAGGAGTGCGTCGGTGCGTTTCGTGCCCGATTAGACGAACTCGTCTCACAGTCGGAATCCGAGTGGTCGAACGGTCCGATACGAGTCGAGTGGTAACCGGCACCCCTCGGCAGACTTTTTACTCGACTTTTCGAGCCGACACTGACTGACTCCCCGAACGTCCCGTTTCGTCAGAGTGTACTGTCGAACGGCGAGTCGCGCTCACGCCACGACCACCCGGGAAGTATCGTCTGGAACCCTGCTGCGAGCGCGGCATCCAAATCGTCCAGTCCGGCAGGACCGTCGTTATGGACGGCGACATCGGCGAAGTGGAACGTCGCTTCCGCGAGGAGACCCAACGGGTCGCCGCCAGCGATGGTCGCCGCGAGTTTCCGACCGAGCACCTCGTCGACGACGAACCCCGGGTAGTCGTCTTCGACGTCGAGTTCGCGGAGAATACGGACGTAGGCGGCGACGTTGACACCGACGTCTCCCTCGGCGAACACCTCGTCGACGGCGGCGAGATACGTCGCTTCGTCGACTTCGCCCACGCGCGTGTCGAACAATTCCCCGAGTCGGCGACGAGTCTCGTTGATGAGTGGAACGATGGTGTCCGCCCGTTCGCGAATCCATCGATGTTCGTCGGTGACGGCCGCTGGCGTGAGTTCCATGTCACTCCGAAAGGGGGCGATATGCTTCGGTTTTGCGAAGGGTTTTATAGTGACGACACGGTACATCCGGATAAGCGGGTTTTCCCTGCCTCTTCCCGCGGTCGAGATTCCACCGTATTCAGTTCACTATGCTCTCTTCGCAGTCGCCCGAGAACGGAACCACCACGTGTGGACCGTCTCGCGTTACCACTCCTGAGGCAGCGGGTCCCGAGACCTACCGGCGCTGGACCGGGTGGGTCGCTCGTAACTATGAGCTCCGTAGATAAACAACTCGAGAATCTGAAGGCAGAGATTACGAACGAACTTCCGCGCGACATCTCGGTTTCCGACGTCAAGTACGAGGGTCCCGAACTCGTCGTCTACACACGTGACCCCAAGAAGTTCGCCAAGAACGGCGACCTCATCCGGAAACTGGCGAGTAAGCTTCGAAAGCGAATCACGGTTCGACCCGACCCGGACGTGTTGTCCGACCCTCGCGAGGCCGAACCGAAAATTCTGGACGTGATTCCGGAGGAAGCAGGCGTCACCGACCTCGACTTCCACGTCGATACGGGTGAAGTCGTCATCGAGGCGCAGAAGCCAGGGATGGTCATCGGCCGGCACGGGTCGACCCTCCGAGAGATTACTCAGGAAGTCGGCTGGACACCCGAAGTCGTTCGCACACCACCGATCGAGTCGTCGACCGTCTCGAACGTCCGAAACTTCCTGAAACAAGAACGCGAGGACCGTCGCCGAATCCTCGAACGGACTGGACGACAGATTCACCGCGAGCAACTCTCCAACGACGAGTGGGTCCGCATCACGACGCTCGGGTGCTGCCGCGAAGTCGGGCGCGCCTCCTTTATCCTCTCGACGCCCGAGACACGCATCCTCATCGACTGTGGTGACAAGCCGGGGTCCGACGACGTACCGTACCTTCAGGTCCCCGAGGCACTCGGGTCGGGCGCGAACTCCCTCGACGCCGTCGTCCTCACCCACGCTCACCTCGACCACTCGGCACTGATTCCACTCCTGTTCAAGTACGGCTACGACGGCCCCATCTACACGACCGAACCCACCCGTGACCTCATGGGTCTCCTGACGCTCGACTACCTCGACGTGGCGTCGAAAGAAGGTCGCGCGCCTCCGTACGAATCCGAGATGGTTCGCGAGGCCATCAAGCACACCATCCCGCTGGAGTACGGCGACGTGACCGACATCGCCCCCGACGTGAAACTCACGTTCCACAACGCAGGTCACATTCTCGGCTCCGCCGTCTCGCACTTCCACATCGGCGACGGCCTCTACAACGTCGCGTTCTCAGGTGACATCCACTACGACGACACGCGCTTGTTCAACGGCGCTGTCAACGACTTCCCGCGCGTCGAGACGCTCGTCCTCGAATCCACGTACGGTGGTCGCAACGACTACCAGACCGACCAGGAAGACTCCGAGGAGCGACTCATCGAGGTCATCAACGAGACGTACGACCGCGGTGGAAAGGTCGTCATCCCGGCGTTCGCAGTCGGCCGGTCACAGGAGATTATGCTCGTCCTCGAACAGGCGATGCGCGACGGGAAGATACCGGAGATGCCAGTCCACCTCGACGGGATGATTTGGGAGGCGACGGCCATCCACACGACCTACCCCGAGTACCTCCGCGACGAACTCCGTGACCGTATCTTCCACGAGGACGAAAATCCGTTCCTCGCCGAGGAGTTCAACCACATCGACGGCGGCGAAGAAGAGCGACAGGACGTCGCCGACGGCGACCAGGCCATCATCCTCTCTACGTCAGGGATGGTCACTGGCGGGCCCATCATGTCGTGGCTTCGCCACCTCGGCCCCGACCCGAAATCCCGACTGGTGTTCGTCGGATACCAGGCACAGGGGACGCTCGGTCGTCGCATCCAGAACGGATGGGACGAGATTCCTGTCAACGACCGCGACAACACGGGTCGCTCGAACACGCTGAAACTCAAGATGGACGTCGAGACGGTCGACGGGTTCTCCGGTCACGCCGACCGGCAGGGCCTCGAGAACTTCATCAAGACGATGAACCCCCGTCCCGAGAAAGTGCTGTGTGTCCACGGTGACGAACGGTCCGTCCAGGACCTCTCGTCGGCGCTCTACCACAACTACAACATGCGGACGTTCGCGCCGAAGAACCTCGAGACGTTCCGCTTCAAGTAGCGACGTCGCTCTCGGCACAGACCGGGCTTCTCGTTCGTCACTGGGCGAACATTAATCATCACTCTCGAACGAGTGACTTCCATGCGTCTCGCGCTCATCGCCCACGACGAGAAGAAACCAGACCTCATCGAGTTCGCCGAGGAACGAAAAGACGACCTCGAACAGTTCGAACTCATGGCGACGGGGACGACTGGACAGCGACTCATCGACGCGACGGGACTCGACATCGAACGCAAGCAGTCGGGGCCACTCGGCGGCGACATGCAAATCGGTGCGGAGATAGCGAGTGAGACCTGTGACGGCGTCATCTTCCTCCGCGACCCGCTGACTGCACAACCCCACGAACCCGACATCACCGCACTCCTGCGCATCTGTGACGTTCACCAGACACCGCTCGCGACGAACCTCGCCAGCGCGGACGCCGTCCTCGACGAACTCGTCGACCAGTTGGCCGGCAAGGAATAACCCCGCCGAGGACACCAGTCGGTCAACCGGACCGTATCAGTCCTGAGAATAGCCGCGTACGCTTAATTATCAGAACGAAGAAGCGACAGTATGCACGCTGCGATTCGTGTGGGAGTGACGTTCGTGCTGGTGGTCCTGGTCGCGACTGGGCCCGTCGCTGCGGCGAGTGGACCAACTTCGCCGTGCTTCCCCGGAGAGGGTCACCAGTTCGACATCGGGAGTGAGGGTGCCAGCATCGACCTCGTGGTCTTCCTCTCGATGTTCGAGAACCTCGGTGGAGAGGGTGGATTCGGGATGGAAGCGAGTGGCGGTATCGGCGACGAGTCTATCATCCAACTCCGTGCTGGTGTCGCGTTCGACGGCGTCGGCCCCGCGACGGAGTTCCTCTCCAACCCGTTCTCGCGGTTCAGCGTCGTCTACGACTACTCGATGAACCTCCCGATGTTCGCATCGTCCGGGTTCGATTCGTCCTACGAAGACGACGGGTCGCCAGTGAGTGGCCTGAAGACGAAGGCGTGCTAGTCGGGCAGTCCTTCGACGGGTTCGACGACGTTCCCTTCTGCGTCTCGATGCCGTTTTGGTCACCGACTGTTCGTCACCGTTTATTTCCCGGATGTGCGCCACCGGAGGGGCCAAACCCACAGTTCGACCGAAGGACTTCGGTTCCATCGAACGTGCCGTAGGACAGCGACCCGTCTTTCGTGTTCTCGAAACTCGGATTCATATCCCACGCTTCGAGGGCCTTCTTCGCACAGCGTGAGGGATTCCCCCACCACACTGTCGGTCCATCCTCCGACCCGTTTGTCGGGAGCGGTTTCGTCTCTCTCTTCACCGCGATGATTTTCTGGTGGTGGTCGGCCTCGAAGCACGTCCGGTCGCCAACCGTGAGTATTCGCGTCGCCGTCTCGAAATCGTCGGGGCCGAACGGTTCGGTTGCGAGCCAAATCGTAACGACGTCTTCGTACTCGACGACGCCCGCGTTGAGACACACCTGACTGCACCCACAGAAGTTGATTCGTCTCGTCGGTTCTGTCGCACCCGCGGTCCCTGCGAGTACGGCACCGCTAGCCGCTGATGCGGCGGTGGCTTTCAGTATCTGTCGGCGAGAGAGTCGCGGGCCGTCGCTATCGAGAGACTTCTCGTTCTTCGAGTTCATCGTGATTCATCAGTACGATGACTGGAAGGTGGAATAAGTATAATTTCTCTATACTCGCTTAACCCCGGGATAAGATGCTCGCTCGGGTGATTGTCGGTCGTTACGAATCGACGATTGAGTCGGCGGGGTCGACTACGTCGCCGGTTTCTTGCGAGATGCCGACACGTTCGCACACGTCTGCCATCGGACACTCGTCTGTCCCATCGAGACACGTGGGGGTTCGCGCCGTACAGTACTCCCGGCCGAACTGAATCATCGCTGTGTGGCCGAAGCCACACTTCTCAGCGGGGACGTCACGTTCGAGGTGCGTCCGAACGTCCTCGTGGTCGGCGTCGGCGGGCGCGAGACCGATTCGACGGGATATTCGATGGACGTGCGTATCGACGGGGAAGACACCACCGCGCCCGCCCGCGAAGAGTAAGACGCAGTCTGCCGTCTTCGGCCCGACACCTTTCATCTCCAGCAGTCGGTCACGGACCTCCGACGGGTCGGCCTCGCGGACGTAGCGGTCGAAGTCGGTTTCGCTCCCGAAATCGGCCAGCACTTCTTCCGCGACGCCGATGATGAGGCTCGACTTCTGGTTGTAGAGGCCGGCCGAGCGAATCGCGTCGACGAGTTCGTCGCGGTCCGCGGCGGCGAGTGATTCGGCGAGGTCGTGTTCTCGCGGGGGAGTCTCACTCGAGTCGTCTGTCGAACGCAGGTCTGCACTGTCACCGTACCGAGCCATCAACTCGTCGTGTGCGGGTTGGCTGGCTTTGTCGCTCGTGTTCTGACTGAGAATCGTTCGGACGAGACACTCGAACCCACCCTGTCCACCGTAGGCCTTCCGCCAGTACAGGTCACCGAGTCGGTCGACGACGACTTCTGCACGGGTCGCTCCGTCGGCCCTCGCCGCCTCGAAGACGACGTCTCGGCCACCACCGCCGGGGCCACCACTGATGTTTTCAGACGGTTCTTCGGGCATAGTCAGCAGTTACGACCCGACGATGAAAAGCACTCTCCGGCGTTATTCGACGCGAATCGTGAGCGTGAGGTCGGCACCCGATGCCAGCGCCGCGACGAGTTCGTCGTCGAACCCGTCGGCCGCGTGGTCGGCACCGACCATACCGGTCCGGTCGTCGACGTAGTCACTCGTCCGGAAGACGATGCTTCGGTCGCCGTCGAAGGTCAAGTCGGGGTGGCCTCGTCCACGAACGGTCTGCTCGTACGTCTGCTCACCCGTGTCCACGGCCACTGTCACAGAGATCGTCGCGTCGTGGGACTGGCATGCGTCGACGAACTCGTCGGCGAAGTCGGCGGGTGTTCGGTCGGCCTCGATGGCGAGAATGCAGTCGCCAGCGGGGGTCAACCAATCGTCACTCGTCACTTCGAACGTACTCGCGTGTTCGGCGCGCACGTGTTCGTGCCCGTGGGCGCGGATGACCTCGTCCATGCTGTGCCGTGCGTGATGGTCCGGTTTAGCACCCTCGATTCGACCGCTCTTTATATACCTCTGTGGTAATGGGTAACATGGCAAATACGCCGGGTATGAGCGGTGTGGTAACTGTTTTCACCCGAATAGCCACCGAAGTATTTATTAGCCAGACGCTTGTATGAACATGTACCTGAGCGCCTCCGGCGTTCCGGCGGCATAGCACGCAGAATGATCGGGAATTCTTATCCACGGTCGATTGCACTCCAACGAGCAGCCGCCACGCCCGGAGCGGTGATGGTATCGAGGATTGATTACGCATGGTAACGAAGCAGGAAGTGCTTGCCGAGTTCGACGTCCAGGAACTCGAAGAGTCACGAAACATCGATCTCCAAGAAGAAAAGCTCGAGAGCGGCTCGAAAGGCGAACTCATCAAACTTGCCGGTCAACTCCGTGACCGCCGCAACGAACTGAACCAGATGGCTTCTGAACGCGCCTCCAAGCGCGACGACCTCAACGCGATGACTCGCGAGAAGGTCGACGAGGCGCAGAAGCACCGCGAGCAGCGCGACGAGATGAACTCGCAGGTGCAGGAGCACAAGAACAAGCGCAACGAGCTCAACGCCAAGGCGAACGAGCTGTTCGACGAGGTCGACGAGATGAAGAGCGACCTCGAACTCGACGACGGCAAGGACATCGACGAGCTCAAAGAGGAGATCGAGCAACTCGAGTTCCGCCAGCAGACCGAGGTTCTCTCGACGGAAGACGAGCGTGAACTCATCGAGAAGATCGAGAACAAGCGCGACGAACTTCGTCAGAAGAAGGACAAGGTCGAAGAGAGCGGTGACCTCGAAGAACTCATCGCCGAGGCCGAAGAGGTCCGCTCGGAAGCGTCCCAGCACCACCAGAAAGTCACCGAACTCGCTGACGACGCCCAAGAGCACCACAACCAGATGATAGAGGCCTACCGCGAGGCCGACGACATCCGTGACAAGGCCGACGAGATGCACGAACTCTTCGTCGAGGCCCAGGAAGCGGCCGACCGCCACCACGAGGACTTCGTCCGCGTCCAGAAGCGCCTCCGCGAACTCGACAAGAAGGAAGAGCGTCAGCGCAAGGACTCCCGTGCCGAAGAGCGCGAGGCCGCAAAGGCCGAGGCCGAGGAGATCTACCAGAAGTTCAAGGAAGGCGAGACCCTCGAGACCGAGGACCTCATGAAACTGCAGAAGGCCGGTCTGCTCTAAGCTCGGTTTACTTCTCTCTCTTCGTCGCACACGCGACGTGTCATTTTTATAGCGCCCGCGCCCGGAGCCACAGGTATGGGTGACTCACCGTGACGGACCAACTCACGCGTCTCTTCCGACTCGCTGTCGTGCTCGTCGTGACAGTTCTCGCAGCACTCGTCGGTTGGGTGCTCTTCTTCTCGGTTCCGACTGACCTCACCGACCTCTTCGGCGTCCTCTTGGTCGTCGGGACGGTCGTCGTCGCACTCCGCGTCGGTGGCAGACTCGCAGCGTCGGCGTTCCCTTCGTACGACGTCGCCGAAGTCGCCGTCGAAGGACCCATCTCTCGCGACGGTGGGTCTGGGCCGATACCGGGTCGAGGGAGTGGGACGCCGGCCGACGATATCGTCGAACAAATCGACGCCGCTGCGGACGACGAGAACGCCGAGGGACTTCTCATCAAACTCAACACGCCCGGCGGCGAGGTGCTGTCGAGCGACGATATTAGACGCGCGGCGGCCGAATTCGACGGGCCGACCGTCGCGTATGCTACCGACGTGTGCGCCTCCGGAGGCTATTGGATTGCCAGCGGGTGCGACGAGTTGTGGGCACACGACGCGAGCATCGTCGGGTCTATCGGCGTTATCGGGTCGTCGGTCAACGCCTCGGAACTCGCGGACAAAGTCGGCATCTCCTACGAGCGGTTCGCAGCAGGGAAGTACAAAGACGCGGGTAACGTCCTGAAAGAACCCTCGGAGGACGAACGCGCCTACCTGCAGGGTCTCATCGACGACTACTACGAGGACTTCGTCGAACGCGTCGCCGAGGGCCGCGACATGGACCCCGAGACGGTTCGAGACACTGAAGCGCGAGTTTACCTCGGCGACGAAGCGCACGAACTCGGACTCGTAGACTCGCTCGGGACGCGCGACGACGTCGAAGACAGACTCGCCGAACTCCTCGACCGAGACGAAGTTTCGATTCGGGAGTTCACGCCACAGGTCGGACTCGCAGACCGCCTTCGTGGCGGTGCTGAGGGAGTCGCGTACGCTTTCGGCGCGGGTATCGCATCCTCGCTCGACGTGGACGACGGCTTTTCGTTTCGCTTCTGACGACTGGGAGGCTTTTTAGCCCGCGACTGCATTCATCTTCCACGTGACCACGCTCGTCCTCTGTGTCGACCGGGCGAACGATATCGGCCGAAAGTCGGGACTCTCGACGCCCGTCGTCGGATGGGAAGCAGTTCGGTCGCTCGTCACCGACGTCGGTCTCGCCGACCCCGAGGATTCGAGCGTCAACTGCCTTCTCGAAGCTTTGCGCGTCACTCGGGAACTCCGGGACGAACGCGAGGATGCCGAAGTCGCCGTCATCTCCGGCACCAGTGAGACGGCAGTCGGTGCAGACAGAGCAGTCGCGCTCCAACTCGACGAGTTGGTCGCGACGTACGACGTGGAGTCCGCTGTCGTCGTCATCGACAGCGCCGAAGACGAACGACTCGTCCCCGTCGTCGAGAGCAGACTGCGCGTCGACGCCGTCGACCGCGTCGTCGTTCGGCAGGCACACGACATCGAATCGACGTACTACCTGCTCAAGCAGTTTCTCGCCGACGAGGAACTCCGCTCGACGGTCCTCGTTCCCGTCGGCGTCGGGTTGCTACTCTTGCCACTGTTACTCGTGCAGTTCACGCCGGCAGTCGCGTTGGCAGGCCTCGCAGCGCTTCTCGGTGCGGTTCTCCTCTACAAGGGACTCGCAATCGACGAGTTCCTCTCGAACGCGCCCGAACAGGTCCGCGACGCACTCTACTCCGGACAGGTGTCCGTCGTCACCTACGCCGTCGCCGCGGGTCTGGCTATCGTCGGTCTGTTCCTCGGTGCACTGGCGATTCGGAACCCGGGGAACACCAGCGATGAACTGCTGGTTCCGTCGCTCCTGTTCGTCTACCACACCGTCCCGTGGTTGGCGCTCGCGGCACTCACCGCCAGTGCGGGTCGCCTCCTCGACGAACTCATCGGCAACGAAGTCGTCTCGACGTCGTACATGAACCTCCCGTTCGGCGTCATCGCCATCGGGTTGGTCCTCCGCGGGTTCGCGGGATTCCTCCTCGAACGGCAGGGCGAACTCGCACACCTCGTCCTCCTCGGACGACTCGAACTCTCGCCAGTGCAACGACTGGTGTTGTTCATCCTCGCGGGCATCGTCATCAGTCTCGTTGGTGTCCGCATCTCTGCGACCGTCTCGGACGAGACGCTCGATGACGTGACGGACGCGCGGGCGGAAAACGAGACGTAGCGGCGACCAAAGTAGGGCGACGACCGGACTACCGGCGAGTCACACGATGGGAGCGTCGCGGAGAGAACACACAAAACAGGTCCGACCCGGCTTTGGACCGCACCTCGTCGTCAGTTGAGCGCGCGGTACTCGCCGTGTTTGATACCGATTGCGAGACACACCGCGCCGAAGACGAGCATCGCAGGCGTCACCATCATCAACACGGTACTCGTCGCCATGACACCCATCCCGACGAGCGCGGCGGTTCCGAGCGCGACGAGACCGACGAGTAGGGCGATTGTCTTTGGAAGGTCGAACTCCATATCGATTCGTCGGGACCGAGTCGACAAATTGGTTGCGGCTTCGACTCGGGGACGGGAGAAAATCCGGTCGCGTCCGTGGCTTACCAGGGAGCGAAGTCGGGGTCGACGCGACGGTCGACCTGTTCGATGGCGTCGATGGCCTCGATATCTTCGTCGTCGAGTTCGAGCGTGAGCGACTCCCAGTTGTCACGGATGTGCGCTTCGCTCGTCGCCTTCGGGATGGCCGTGACACCCTTCTCGCGAAGCCACGCGAGCGAAACCTGCGCCTCACTCGCGTCGTGTTTCTCGGCGACGTCCGAGAGGACATCCACGTCGAACACCTTGCCGCGGGCGAGCGGGGAGTACGCGACGATTTCGACGCCCTCCTCGGCGCACACCTCACGGAGTTCGTCCTGCTGGAGGAGCGGGTGCAGTTCGATTTGGTTCGCGAAGATGCCTGCGTCGGAGAGTTCGACGGCCTCACGGACCTGTTCGGGTTCGAAGTTAGAGATGCCGACGCGCTTCGTCAGGCCGCGCTCGACGAGTTCGTCGAAGGCCGCAAGCGTCTCTTCGGCGTCGTACTCACGGGCCGGCCAGTGGACGTACAGGAGGTCCACGTAGTCGACGCCGAGTTTGTCGAGGCTCTCTTCGGTGCTCTCGATGACGTCGTCGTCCGAGAGTTCGTTTATCCACACCTTGGTCGCGAGGAAGATGTCGTCGCGTTCGACGTCGGCGGCGGCGATACCGGCACCGACCTCGGCTTCGTTCCCGTAAATCTGGGCGGTGTCGATGTGGCGGTACCCCATCTCCAGCGCCGTCTTCACGGCGTTTTCACACTCGTCGGGGTTCGTGTTCTCCCAGGTACCGAGGCCGAGCATCGGCATCCCGTTGGCTGTCGGCGTGTCCTCTGCGGAGGGAAGCTCTGACATGTCCGAGTCGAGGGCCGCGAGTCGAAAAGACGTTCCGAAAGGGGAGGTGAATTTCCGCCTCTCTCGGGCGAAGTGAGGCCGACGTACATCTTTATGTGATGTGTGATACCAATTCTCTAGTGGTGATTCGAAATGTCTTCCACGTCGGAACCACTGACCGAAGAGAACACGAACGCCTTCGCCCACCGAATCGCGGGTGATTCGCTCGTCTACGAGTGCCCCAACTGCGAGTTCGGCGAGGTGCTCGTGACCGAACTCATCGAAGCAGACGACGCCCGATGTCTCGACTGTGGACAGCGCTACCGACTCCACGTGGAAGTCGTGGATTGACTGTTCAGAGCGACTGGCAAGTCGTCGCGGGGAGACACTATCGCGGGGGAACCTATCTCCTGATTCGATTTTCTACGCGAGCGAGACTGTCTTGTCGATAGCGCGCCTCTAGAGGCGTCATGCGACCACTTCGACCAGCCCTTGCGCTCGCGTTCGTCGTCGTTCTCGCCGGGTGTCTCGGTGGGACGACCACTCTCTCTGCCGAACCGGCGACGATTCCCGCGGCGGCGTACGAATCACACGGCTACGTCCACGGGAACAGCACCGTGATTCCCTTCGCGTACGAGGTTGGCGTCGGTCCGGCGTCGAGAACCGTCGGCGTCGAGATGTGGGCATCTGGGTACTCGAAGACGACAGCAGACGACGACGTAACGGTCCTCCTCGTTCTCTCCTCGCCGAACCGGGAAGTCGCCGGCCAGTCGGTGAATCCACTCGCGAACCTCGGGAACCGTGAACTCGTCGGCACCGGCCTCGAACTCCTCTCCGACGCGCAAGCGCTCGGAAACGTCCCCGAAGTCAACGGCCTTCGGGAAGTCGGGGCGCGAGACGTGACGATACTCGGTGAGGAGACGGAACTCGTCACCTACACCGGAACCGTCGTCGTCGAACCCGGCGAGACCACTGTCGATGGCGAGGCAGTCGCCTACGAGGGTGGCAGCGCCGAGGTACTCCTCCACCTCGCGACGGTAGAACACGACGGAGACATACTCGTCGTCCTCGCTGTTCACGGGGCCGACGGAGACGAGATGGACGCCATCGCGGCGCTGGCGAGCGCTGTCGAGCATCCGGGAACGGTCGAAAGAACAGTCGAAGTGAGTGGGTCGCGGTAGGTCGAACGAGGTAATTCGGTCGTCTCGAACGCGGTTCAGTAGAACTCGCGAACGAGGTCCATCGCGTCGTCGGGCGCGCCCGACGGGATGTCGGACATGTTCTCCGTGACGCCGAACTTCTGCTCGTAGGAGACCGAACTCTCGTCTTTGTAGATGACGCCCTCGTACTCCTTCGAGGAGTCGAGAATCTTGTCCTTGGCGGCGTCGTAGTCGGTCGGGTCGTGGTCCGTGTCTGCGAGGTCCACGAGGTTGTCGCGGAAGTAGTCGTAGGTGTCCACGTCGTTGAACGTGACACACGGGCTGAACACGTTCACGAAGCCGAACCCGTCGTGCTCGATAGCCTGTTGGACGATTTCGGCGTGACGCTTGTGGTCAGTCGCGAACGACTGTGCGATGAACGTCCCACCGGCGGCCAGCGAGAGGGCGAGTGGGTTGACCGGAGGTTGCTGCGGACCCTCGGGCGTCGTCGAGGTTTCGAAGTCCTCGCGCGACGTGGGGGACGCCTGACCCTTCGTCAGGCCGTAGATGCGGTTGTCCATGACGGTGTACGCCATGTCGACGTTGCGGCGAACGGCGTGGATGAAGTGACCTGCACCAATCGAGTACCCGTCACCGTCACCACCGGCGGCGACGACGGTCAAGTTGGGGTTGGCCAGTTTGACGCCGGCGGCGACGGGAAGCGAGCGCCCGTGGACGCCGTGGATGGCGTACGAGTGCATGTAGGTTCCAATCTTGCCGGAACAGCCGATACCGGCGACCACGAACGTGTTGTCGGGGTCGTTGCCGGAGTTGGCAAGGGCCTTCATGATACCGTTCATCGTCCCGAAGTCCCCACAGCCGGGACACCAGGTTGGTTGCTTGTCGGATTTGAAGTCGGTGAAGCGGACGTCTGAGCTCATGCTGAATCCTCCTCTGCGTCGAGGGTCGCCTTGATATCTTCTGCGAGTTCGTCCGCCTTGAAGCGGACGCCGTCGTATTTGTTGATGCGCTTGACACGGGTCAATGTGTCGTGCTCGACGACGTTGGCGAACTGTCCCGTCGCGTTACACTCGACGACGATGACTTCGTCGGCCGCCTCGATGTCCTCGGTCAGGTCCGGACGCGGGAACATGTACGGGACCGAGAGGAAGCGAACGTCGACGCCGTCCTCTTCGAGGAAGTCGAGTGCCTCGACGAGGGCGCCTTCGTTGGACCCCCACGAGAGGATGAGCTTGTCGGAGTCGGGGTTACCGAACTCGCGCGGCGAGAGGTCTTCGGTGGCCTTCGCCGTCTCGACCTTCCGGTCACGCTTGTCGACTTGCTTGACGCGCATCTCGGTGTCTTCCGTCCGGCGTCCGAGTTCGTCGTGTTCGAGACCGGTGGACATGTGCGCACCTTGTTCCGTGCCGGGGAACGCGCGTGGACTGATGCCGTCGTCGGTGAGGGCGTGCGGTTGGAACCGTCCCTTCTCGTCGAGCCATTCGTCGATGGAGTCGTCGTCGACGACCTTGCCGCGGTCGATTTCGACCTTGTCCATGTCGAAGACTTCGGGTGCGAAGGTCTGTTCCGTGACGGCCATCGCGAGGTCGGCGGCGACGTAGACTGGAACCTGGTACTTCTCGGCCATGTTGAACGCCTCGACGGTCTTCCAGAAGCACTCGGAGATGCTGGTTGGTGCGACGACGAAGCGCGGAATCTCGCCGTGGCCGCCGTAGAGCATCATGTTCAGGTCGCCCTGTTCTTGCTTCGTCGGCATCCCGGTCGAAGGACCGGAGCGCATGACGTCGACGATGACAAGCGGCGTCTCCGAGGTGGCGACGAGGCCGAACGTCTCGGCCATCAGGTCGATACCCGGACCGGAAGTTGCCGTCATCGAGCGGGCACCGGCGCGTGCCGCACCGAGTGCGAGGTTGATGGCGGCGAGTTCGTCTTCCGCCTGCACGACGTGACCGCCGTAGCGCTCGATACGCCCGGTCAGGTACTCCATCACGTCGGTCGCGGGCGTGATTGGGTACCCGGCGTAGAAGCGACAGCCAGCGGCGATGGCACCCATACCGATTGCCTGGTCGCCGTTGAGAAGGACGTAGTCGTTGTCCGTCGTTTCGAGGTCGTAGTCGTACTCGTGGTCGTACTCCTCGTGGACGTATTCGAGCCCTGCGCGGGCCGCCTTCTTGTTGTTCTCGACGATTGCTTCGCCTTTCCCGCCGAAGCGCTTCTGCAGTGCGCTGTCGAGGTTCTCGATGGGGAAGTCGGCGACGGCGCACGCCGCGCCGAGTGCGACGACGTTGCGCATGATTGCGCCACCCGCTTCCTCGGCGAGTGCTTTGAGGGGGATATCCAGCCCAATCATCCCCTCCGGAATCTCGACGTCGGCCATGGTCGAGCGGTCACCGTCGTAGATGATGACGGAGCCCTCGTGGAGTTCGTCGAGGTTCTCGTCGATTGTTCGTTGCGTGAGTGCGATGAGCACGTCGAGTCGGTCGACGACGCTCTGTACGGGGTCGATGGCAGTCCGAACTTTGTACGCCGTGTAGCCACCGCGGATTCGCGACGCGAAATCCTTGGAGGTGAACACGTGACGTCCAGCCCGGGAGAGTGCCTGAGCGAAAATCTTCCCCGTGGAGTCGATGCCATCGCCAGCCTCGCCGCCGATGGCCCAATTGAAGTCCGCAGGCATGCTGAGTGAAATCTACCCATAGCCGGGTCAAAAGCCTTCTGAAAATTTGTGTAAATAGACATTGGTGTCAACAAATGGAACCCGGCCTTTCAGGCTTCGAGAGTGTATTTTTCGACGGACCATCCGTGCCTATTCGGCAGTCTCTCTCGGGAGGGTGGACGAATGTCCAATTGTTCGAAATTCGACTCTCTCGCGGCAATCATCGCCGCTTCTGCGTCCGAGTACATCCGCCAACCCCGGGGTGGAAGGCAAGGCCCTTGTGACCCTGCGCCGAAGCACGCACATGGACGCAACCGTCACCGTCGACGCGGTCCGTGACGTTGGACCCGGAACGGTCGCCATCGAGTTCGAGACGCCAGCGGACTTCGAGGCAGAACCCGGTCAGTTCGTCAAACTCTCCGCCGACATCGACGGCGAGTCGTACGCTCGATTCTACACTCTCTCGTCGCCCGGTGTCACGGACACGTTCGAAGTGACCGTCGGCATCGACCCCGAAGAGGGCGGCCCGTTCAGCCGCCACCTCGAATCGCTCGCCGCGGGCGACACCATCGACCTCTCCGGTCCGTTCGGGAATAGCTACTACGACGGCGAGGCCCGCGTCGTCGTCCTCGCCGGTGGGCCGGGCGTCGGTCCCGCAGTCGGCATCGCCGAGGCCGCAATCGCCGACGGTAACGAAGCCGCAGTCGTCTATCTTGACGACGCCCCCGCGCACGAAGGCCGACTGGACGCACTCAGCGACGACGGCGCGAGCGTCGTCGTCACCGACGACGATAGTGTCCTCGCGGATGCCGTGGCAGATGCCCTTTCGGACGAAGCCGACGAACAGGTGTTCGTCTACGGATTCGCCGACTTCGTCGAAGCAGCGACCGACGCAATCGAGGCGGCCGGCGGCGACGCCGACGCTGCGAAGGTCGAGAACTTCGGCTGACGAGTCGACTCAAACCGAGTCGGGTGAGTCGGTCCCTCTCTCTCGACACCTATTCTACCGGACGCCACGCCGTCACGACGGCGACGACGAGTGCGCCAACGACCCACCCGCCGAGTCCGAGGAGTGCCACGAGCGGTGTCGCAGCGCTCCCTGTCTCGACGGCGACGCCGAAGACGAGCGAGCGGAACGCCCCGTTTGGACTCACCGCGAGGACGAACGGAACCGCGTCGATACCAATGGTCTCCGAGGCGAGTCCGGCGATTGCTGCGGCATCGACACCGACCACGAAGGCGACGAGTAACCCGACGGCGAGGGCGATTGCCTGTCTGGTCGTGCGCGCGGCGGCGGAGATAGCGAGTGCAACTGCCGCCGTCGCCAGTGCGAACACGACTGCGAGGACGGCGAACCGGACGAACGCGACTGGCGAGTCGGCCGCCGCGTTCAGCGCGAGGAACGTCGGTTTGGGCGGCGACAACACCGGGACGGTCGCTGCCGCGACGAGGAGTGACCCGAAGACGACGGTGACGAGGGCGAGACTCCGGCCGAGGTAGACCCCGCCGATGTACGCGCGTCGGGACACGTCGAACGTCCGAAGAACGTCTAACTCGCCCGTCTGTCGGTCTGTGAGGACGGCGCGATAGCAGAGCGCGAACGCGAGGAGCGGAACCAGTGCCTCCACGAACGGAAGCAAGTCGAGGACGAGCGGAACGTATCCACCGCGCGACCCGGACCCAGCGGCGGCGACGGCGACGACAGTGAGACCGAACACGACGGCGAGTGCGACGACGGCGGGCGTCCGAACGACGGTTCGGAGTTCGCGGGCCGCAATCGAGAAGAGGTCGCTCACGTCGGTCATCGGCCATCCACCCCGTCGGTCGAGACGAGTGTTCCGAAGGCCGTCTGGAGGTCGGTGGTTCCGGCAGATTCGATTAACTCGCGTGGTGTTCCGTCGGCGACGAACGACCCGTCGTCGAGGACGACGACACGGTCGGCGGTCCGTTCGACCGGCCCGAGGTTGTGCGACGAGAGGATGATTGCCGTCCCGGTGTCGGCCAGACTGGAGACGATGTCGAACAGTCGTTCGACCATGCCGGGGTCGAGACCCGACGCGGGTTCGTCGAGGATAAGGACGGCCGGGTCACCGATGAGCGCTCTCCCGAGGCCGAGGAGACGGGCCATCCCACCGGAGAGTGCTTCGACACGCCGGTTCCCCGCGTGAGCGAGGCCGACCCGGTCGAGAATCTTCGAAACGTCCACGTCGCCGTCGACGAACTGCGCGTAGAACTGGAGTGTATCGGCGGCGGTGAATCCAGACCGGAATATCGGTTGTTGCGGTAAGTACCCGACGCGAGTGTGTCCATCGGTCCCGACCCGAATCGCCCCCTCGTCGGGTGCGCGGACGTTCGCCAGAAACCGGAGGAGCGTGGACTTGCCCGACCCGTTCGGGCCGACGAGAGCGACGATTTCGCCGGTCCCGACCGACAGTGACACGTCGTCCAGCACACGAATGTCGCCGAACGCGTGTGAGAGTCCCGTCGCGTCGATTGCTCGGTGGTCCCCCTTCCCGGCCGCTTCGTCGGTCGGGTCGTTGGCTGGCCTGCCGGTCGGTTCCTCGCTCGCGTCTCGTACGTCGGTGTCTCCTTCAGACATCTGCTCCCTCGGTCGTATTCTGACTGGATGGCGACCCAGCGTGGGTCAGCGCACCCAACACGTCTGGTTGGACTGGTTCGGTCCGCGGTGCCGCATCGACGACGCCGGACCCACGGAGGCCGGCGACTTCGTCACGTGCGCTGCGAAGCGCGTCCATCACGGGTGACCGTGAGAGGACGAGTGCCGCCGGGTGTCTGCCGAGTTCGGCGTCCACGGGGCCGGACGGTTGGAACGCCCGGTCGTACGCGCCGTCGCCGTCGGCGTCTTCCAGTGGCAGGTCACCCCAGTAGTTCCCTTCGCCTTCGCTGGTCCACGTCCGCATGGGGCCGAGGGCCGATTCGACCTGCACGTCGTTGTCGACGATGTCGTTGTGGACGACGACGTTCGTCGGGAACGTCGAACTCCCGCGGACGCCAATCTCGTTGCCGACGACGACGTTTCGCGTGTACACCTGCCGGTCACCACTCACGTCGATGCCGTACTCGTTGTTTGCGAACACGTTGTCTGCGACGTAGGTATCACTCCCGGCGGGGATGAACCCGAAGTCGGAGTCGCGCACGTCGTTTCCAACCACGAGGTTGCCGACGGGACGAGTCATGATGATAATCCCGACTCGACTCTCGCGGACGACGTTGTCGGCGACGAGCATGTTCGAGGTGTACATCTCGTGGACGCCGTACCGGCCGTCTTCCATGCGGTTGTTCCTGACGACGCTCCCGTCGGCGCGGTGGGTGTAGATGCCGTCGCGGCCGTCGCGGAACGTCGAGTTCTCCACGACTGAGCGTTCACCGATGAGGACGGCACCCATGAACCCGTCTGAGGCTGTTTCCGAACCATGCACCGAGAGGTTGGCGAGGACGCTGTCGGCGCTCTCGCGGACGATAATACCGCTTGCGGGCGTGTCGATGTGGACGCCACGGATTGCTGACTCGTTCGCGCCGTCGAGGACGATACCGGCGTCGCCGCGTCCGTAGGCGAGTTGGACGCGCGTGTCCCAATCGACGGATTCGTTGGTCGCCCGAATGCGACGGGTGCCGACGTCGCCGACCCCCGAGATTGACAGGTTCGAGACGGCGGCCCGGTTGGCGCGGACGTGAACGACGGTTCCGTTGCCGTCGCCGACGAGTCGCGTCTCTGGTCCCGCCCCGACGAGGGTAATCGAGCGATTGAGGTCGACCGTCTCGACCGAGTAGGTCCCAGCAGGGACGTAGACAGCGGTATCCTCGGGCGCGGATTCGACTGCCGCCTCGATGGTCGGTGCGTCCTCGCCGACGACTGTCGAGACGGGCCGGTCGAAGAGCGAATCACTTGCAGCGACGGTCTGTGTCGCCCAGTCGTGGTGGTCGGCCACGGACGCATCGAACGCGGCGAGTCGTGCGGAGAGCGGACTCCCCGACCGGTCTCTGAGCGTCTGCCAATCGACGACTTCCCCGCCGTACTCGTCGGCGAACGACCGGGCGGCGTCGGCATCGGAGAACGGGACGACGAGAGGACCGGAGGGAACGCGCGCACCGGAGTCGACCACGAAGGACGCCTCCGACGCTTCGACCCATCCGGGGTGGCGGTTGTACTGGGTTCTGAGGTAGCCGTCGTCGTCGACGAGTGGCGTCACTCGTGCGTAGTCGGAGACGAACACGGCGAGTGGGTCGCCGAACTGCCGGGTGCTCTCCGGCGTGGCCACGTCCGCCGCCGCCGTCTGGACGTCGTAGTACCCGATGACGTATCGGTACCGCGAGAAGTGAACCTGCGCGACGGGGACTTCGAAGCCTTCGACTTCGGAGAGTCGGGTGTCGACGGCGGTGCCGCCGGTCTTCACCGTGTCGTCGAAGGGGACAGGAGAGACGGACCCGGCGGCGGGAACGACGAACGAGACGCTTGCGAGAACGAGTACGAGGGCCGCGGTGCCGGCGACCCACTTCGTGACGGACGGGGTTACGAGCGCCATCGACCGTCAGTGCCCGGTGGCCCCAGCACCGATGGCGGTCACGCGGCGCCGAGACGCCGGTGGATGGCCCGTGTCGTTCTCGAAGTTACACATGCACGGGCATAGGTCAGCGAGGAGTGATATGTACGATGGTCTGTCCGTCGAACGAGTGGGCCACCGCTCGGTCGAACAGGTGACCTGTTGGGAATGACCCGAATCATTAATCATCGTCCATACTGACTTTGGAGCATGTACGACGACGAGGACCTGGCGTCTATTCGTGAGGCCCGCGACGAGTGGGAATCGGAGACCCGCGACCCCTTCCTCGAGAAAGGAGGCGAGCGGAAAGACCGGTTCGCCACCGTCTCGAACCACGAAGTCGACGACCTCTACACGCCGGCGGACGTTGCCGACCTCGATTACGAAGACGACCTCGGGTTCCCGGGCGAAGCACCGTACACGCGCGGGGTGTATCCAACGATGTTCCGTGGCCGGACGTGGACGATGCGCCAGTTCGCCGGGTTCGGAACCGCACAGGAGACGAACGAGCGCTTCCACTACCTCATCGAGAACGGGCAGACCGGGCTTTCGACGGCCTTCGACATGCCGTCACTCATGGGAAAGGACTCCGACGACCCGCTTTCGGACGGCGAAGTCGGGAAAGAGGGTGTGGCCGTGGACACGCTCCGCGACATGGAGATTCTCTTCGACGGTATCGACATCGGCGAGGTCACCACGTCGTTCACCATCAACCCGTCTGCACCCGTCGTCTTCGCGATGTACGTCGCGCTTGCGGACAACCGCGGCGTCCCTCGCGACCAGATTGGTGGGACCTTCCAGAACGACATGCTGAAGGAGTTCATCGCACAGAAAGAGTGGGTCATCCCGCCGGAACCCTCGCTCAAACTCGTCACCGACACCGTCGAGTTCGCCGCCCAAGAGACGCCGCGTATCCGCCCCATCTCGGTCTCTGGGTACCACATTCGTGAAGCGGGGTCGACGGCGATTCAGGAACTCGCCTTTACCCTCGCCGACGGGTTCGCCTACGTCGAAGACGCCGTCGACCGTGGCCTCGAAGTCGACGACTTCGCCCCGCAACTCTCGTTCTTCTTCAACTCGCACAACTCCATCTTCGAGGAGGTGGCGAAGTTCCGCGCCGCCCGCCGTATCTACCACCACGTGATGTCAGAGTGGTACGACGCCGAAGCGGAGTCGTCGAAGCAACTGAAGTTCCACACGCAGACTGCCGGCCAGTCGCTGACGGCCCAACAACCGCTCAACAACATCGTGCGCGTCACGATTCAAGCACTCGCCGGGGTTCTCGGCGGAACCCAGTCGCTCCACACGAACAGTTTCGACGAAGCGCTGGCACTCCCGTCCGAGGAGGCGGTCACCGTCGCACTCCGCACCCAGCAGATTATCGCCGAAGAGTCCGGTGCGGCCGACGTCATCGACCCACTCGGTGGGAGTTTCATGATAGAGAAACTCACCGACGAAATCGAAGCCGAGGCGATGGCCTACATCGAAGAGATTCGCGAGATGGGTGACGGGTCTGTCCGCGATGGCGTCCTCGCCGGCATCGACGAAGGCTACTACCACAAGGAGATTGGCGAGGCCTCTTACGAGTACCAGTCGCGCGTCGAAGACGGCGAAGAAATCGTCGTCGGCGTCAACAAGTACGCCACCGACGACGACACGCGCCCGGACCTCCTCCACGTCGAAGACGCGGTACAGGACCGACAACTCGAACGTCTCGCCGACGTCAAAGACGAACGCGACGACGAGGCAGTCGAAGCGGCCCTCGACGAACTGCGCGAGACGGTCCAGAACGGAGAGAACGTCATGCCAGTCCTCGTCGACGCCGTCAAAGCGTACGTCACGATGGGTGAAATCATGGACGTGTTCGCCGAGGAGTGGGGCACCTACCGAGAGACCATCGGCGTGATGTAAGGGTCCGAGTGGGCGCACCGTCGTCCACGTCGGAACATATCGCACTGTCTGAGTGACACTGTCTTTTCGCTGTTCGCTACTGTCGGTCTGCCCCTCAAACGTGACACCACGTCGACAGCAACGCCCTCGCGCTGGCGCCACTCCATACTCGTTCTGGGCCACACGTTTGGTCGCAACATTCGCCCGATACCTCGGACTTTCTGGGGGTCGAAATCGACAGTCCCCGCCACCACACTACATAGATTTATCATGGATGATTCTATTGGTTAGCATGTACTATGGTAGACGGTGACGGAGACGGTGAACTCGAGGCACGGCTGGTAGAACAGGAGGAGTTCGAACCCTCCGAGGAGTTCGTCGCACAGGCGAACGTCTCTGACCCGGCTGTCTACGACGAGTTCGAAGAGAACTGGCCGGCGTGCTGGGAGCAGGCCGCCGAAATGCTGGATTGGGACGACGACTACGACGAGGTGCTCGACGACTCGAACCCACCGTTCTACAAGTGGTTCACCGGTGGGAAGTTGAACGTCTCGTACAACTGCGTCGACCGCCACGTCGAAAACGGCGACAAGAACCGCGTCGCCATCAAGTGGGAGGGTGAGCACGGAGACACACGAACGTACACGTATCAGGACCTGTATCGAGAGGTCAACGAGTTCGCTGCGGCGCTTCGGGACCTCGGCGTGGAAGAAGACGACGTCGTCACGCTCTACATGCCGATGGTACCGGAACTCCCCATCGCCATGCTGGCGTGTGCCCGTATCGGCGCACCACACTCGGTCGTCTTCGCAGGGTTCTCCGCAGATGCACTCGCGACGCGTATGAACTCGGCAGACTCCCGTTACCTCGTCACGTGTGACGGGTACTACCGCCGCGGCGACGCACTGGACCACCTCGACAAGGCCAACGAAGGCCTCGACGGTGTCGACCACGGCGTCGACGCCACAGTTGTCGTCGACCGACTGGGTGACGACGGGTTCGGACACGACCTGAAGGGTAACCAGCACGACTGGGACGACCTGATGGACGACCACGCGGGCGAACGCGTGGACCCCGTCGAGCGAGACGCCGAAGACATGCTCTTCTTGATGTACACGTCGGGCACGACGGGACAACCGAAGGGCGTGAAACACACCACCGGTGGCTACCTCGCGTACGCGGCGTGGACCTCACACGCGGTCCTCGACATCGAGAAAGAAGACACCTACTGGTGTTCGGCCGACATCGGCTGGATTACCGGCCACTCGTACATCGTCTACGGCCCGCTAGCACTCGGGACCACCACGGTGATGTACGAAGGCACGCCGGACTTCCCGCGGCGTGACCGCCTGTGGGACATCATCGAGAAGTACTCGGTGGACATCTTCTACACGGCACCCACGGCGATTCGCGCGTTCATGAAGTGGGGAAGCCAGTTCCCCGAGGAACACGACCTGTCGAGTCTGCGCTTGCTCGGGACGGTCGGCGAACCCATCAACCCGCGTGCGTGGAAGTGGTACTACAAACACATCGGCAACGAGGAGTGCCCCGTGGTCGACACGTGGTGGCAGACCGAGACGGGCGGCATGATGATTACGACACTCCCGGGTGTCAAGAAGATGAAACCGGGGTCCGCCGGACCACCGCTCCCGGGTATCGACGCGCAAATCGTCGACACGAAAGGCGAACAGGTCGACGCCGGTCGAGCGGGCTACCTCACGGTCAACAAACCGTGGCCAGGGATGCTTCGCACGCTCTACAAGAACGACGAGCGTTTCGTCCAGGAGTACTGGCAAGAGTACTCTGACACCGACAGCGACGACCCGGACGACTGGGTCTACTTCCCCGAAGACGGCGCGAAGATAGACGCAGACGACTACATCACCATCCTCGGCCGTGTCGACGACGTCATCAACGTCTCGGGCCACCGCCTCGGCACGATGGAAATCGAGTCCGCTATCGTAGGCGTCCCCGGTGTCGCCGAAGCGGCAGTCGTCGGTGGCAACCACGAGGTGAAAGGCGAGGCAGTCTACGCCTACGTCATCACCGAAGAAGGGCAGGAAGAAGACGACGAGATGCGTGGCCGCATCGTCGAAGGCGTCGAAGACGCCATCGGTCCCATCGCACGACCGGAAGCGGTCATCTTCACGCCCGAACTCCCGAAGACGCGGTCCGGGAAAATCATGCGCCGCCTGCTCGAAGAGATTGCGAACGGCGACGAACTCGGCGACACGACGACGCTTCGAAACCCCGAAATCGTCGAAGAGATTCAGCGGAAGGTCCAGGTCGACTAACGCCGCCTCGTCTTAGGCGTCGTTTTCTTTCACCCACGCCGAGAGTGACGACTCGTCGCGGAAGTACATTCGTTCGCGAACACCATCTCGTTCGAGGACGACGAGCAGGTGTTTCTCGGAGAGTTTGAGTCGTTCGCCACTGTACGCACACGGTTCGATTCGCTCTTCACCAGGCCGCCACAGTCGATGCGGAACGACACGGACGATGGTCTCGTCGCGTCCGTCGGGCGACTGGCCGGTGTAATCCGAGAGTGCCATACAACCTTCACGCGCCGCAGCACCAAGTTATTTTCTTGCATAGATTAGGTAGGAATATAATCTCTAGCTAGCCGATTCGAGTGGTAATGGACACTACGTTGACAACCGTTCCCAATACAGAGTGGTGTGCCACCACCCCGCACATTTATCTCTAACGTTAGTGAAGGACAGCGTGTATGGATAAACCACTCCTGGTGACCGAGTTCCTCGACCGTGCACGCCGGTACTACGGGGACGAGGAAGCGGTCGTCGCGACGACAGGTGAACGGTTCTCCTACGCGGAACTCGGCGAACGGGTCGATGGGTTCAGTGCCGCGTTGCAGTCGCGTGGCATCGAGAAGGGTGACCGCGTCGCCGTCCTCGACCCGAACACGCACTATCACCTCGAAGCGGCCTACGGGACGATGCAACTCGGTGGTGTCCACATGCCACTGAACTATCGACTCGTCCCGGCCGACTTCGAGTACATGCTCAACGACGCCGAGGTGAAAGCCATCTACGCGGACTACGCGTTCGCAGAGAAGATAGAGGAGATACGCGACGACGTCCCGACAGAGATATTCGTCACCAACGACCCCGACAAGGTCGACGGCGATTGGTTGGACTTCGACGACATCGTCGCCGAGTCCACCGAGTACGAGCGTCCCGAGATGGCCGAAGACGAGATTATCACCATCAACTACACCTCGGGAACGACGGGCGACCCGAAGGGCGTCTGTCGGACACACAGGGCGGAGACGATTCACGCCTACCTCATCTCGATGCATCAGGACATCTCGGACGGCGACGTCTACCTGTGGACGCTCCCGATGTTCCACGTCAACGGGTGGGGCCACATCTACGCCATCACCGGCCACGGCGCGAAGCACATCTGTACCCGCGGTGTCGAGGCTGAGGCCGTGTTAGACGCCATCCGCACGGAGAACGTCTCGTACCTGTGTGCCGCGCCGACGGTGCTGAACATCCTGATGAAACACTACCGCGACGAAGGCGGCGTCGAGACGACAGGGGCGAACCCGGTTCGCGCTGCTACGGCGGGTGCTGCACCGCCGGAAGCGACGATTCGGACGGTCGAAGACGAATTCGGGTGGCACCTGATGCACGTCTACGGTGCGACGGAGACGGGACCACTCATCACCACGTCGGACGCGGAGCGATTCTTGGAGGGCGATGGTGACCGGTTCGCCGTCAAGAAGAAGCAAGGAATCGGCTACCTCGGCACCGACGTTCGCGTCGTCGACGAAGACGGAAACGACGTACCACGAGACGAACAGAGCATCGGTGAAATCGTCGTCGCGGGCAACCAGGTGATGGACAAATACTGGAACAAGCCCGAAGAGACCGACGAGGCGTTCTCGGCCCGACTAGAGGGCTACTACCACATGGGTGACCTCGCCGTCGTGGACGAGAATGGGTTCATCAGCATCCAGGACCGCAAGAAGGATATCATCATCTCCGGTGGAGAGAACATCTCCAGTATCGAACTGGAGGACACACTGTTTGACCACGAACACGTGGCCGACGTGGCCGTCATCCCGATTCCGTCCGACGAGTGGGGCGAGTCGCCGAAGGCGTTCGTCGTCCCGACAGGTGGCGACCCAGATGCACCGGGAGTGACAGCAGAAGACCTCATCGAGTTCTGTCGAGAGCGGATTGCGACGTACAAACTCCCCAAGGAAATCGAGTTCGTCGCCGAACTACCGAAGACGGCGACTGGAAAGATTCAGAAGTACGAACTGCGCGAACGCGAGTGGGAAGACGAAGGGCGGATGGTCGGAGAAGGATAACCGAAGTCGAGTCTTCGGCACCGCAGAATTGGAACCCGACTACAAATGGCCCCGATTTTTCCAGCGCTATTGGTCGAGAGATATGCGACTCGCGTAAGCGGCGGGAAGGAACGGTGGGCGCCGCTGACGTGCGCGTGTCGTAGACGGCCCGACTCAGCGGGAGCTTAGTCGTCGCAGGGGCAGTAGAGCCCGAGTGAACTCGGGTCGTTGTTGAACGCGTCGAGAGTGTCTTTGATTGTTTCGCCGTCCATCCCGTCGACGGTCCAGCTCCGTTGTTTTTTGTAGTTAGTTTCGCCGTAGTTTGCCCAGTCGGTGGCGTCGAGCCACGCTCCGGCGTTATTCTTCACCGTCTGGATGGTATAGTCTGTCCCTCGAATGTTCGCGTCTGAACAGGTCTGGTCGTCTCCTGGACGGTTCCGAAGGTTGAGAAGCGTCGCGAGGCGGTGTTTCGCCATGATGTGCGCTTTGTCGCCTTTGGTCGGTGCCAGGAGGAACTCACGCCATCCCTCGAGGTCCTTCGTGACGCCGCGCATGTTGTATGTCTCGGAGCCGTCGAAGAGCGGTTCCCACTCGCTGTCAGGCGCTCGGTTCGCCCAGTAGCCGGGTGTCTTCGGGCAGACAGTCGCTGCCGCAGACCCAGAGACAGCGGGGATACCGATGCCGATGCCGGCCGCGGACAGTACACCAAGTCTCAGAATCGAGCGTCGTGAGGTCGAAAATGTGTCTTTCGTCATGTCTATCAGCCACAACTGTGGCGAGTGAAGAGACAGCACTCGTGCGATTAGTTATACATCTGAGATTCACGTTTAGATGAATTTTATGAACGTCGTATATTCTCTAGTTCGAGTTGAATCACTAAAATTTCAGACGATATATCACGTATACAGACAGTAATTAAATAGTGAATAACGACCGTTCTGGATAGGTATCGAGACGGGTTGTGTCTCGATTCGCGCCGAACTCCATCCGTTCGAAACTAGTCACGTCGTGGATTGCGATTGGTGATGGCTCCTCGGACAGACGACGACATCTGTCCGTTCAGCGACTCTACGTCTGCCAACTCGGATGCTCCAGTCTCGGTAGGAACTCACTTCTGCTTCCACTTTCGGGACCTATGACAAACAAATAATGTATGTTAATAGTTATCGTATTAATATTGTGTGCTCAATTGGAGGATAACTAATACAAATTAAAGGGTATATATACATAACTATTATTAACCATCTATCGGTCGTTTGGGCTATGGCACGGGATACCAAGCCACTCAATCGACGAGATGTGCTGAAGGCAACTGGTGCAGCCGGTTTGGCTGGGCTGGCTGGTTGTACTGGCGGTGGCGGTGGCGGTGACGGTGACGGTGACGGAGGCAACGGTGGCGGCGGTGGCGGTGGCGGTGACGGCGACGACTACCCCGCCCTCGGCAACTATCCAATCGAAGGCGACACGGCGACCTTTGGATTCAACGTTCCACAGTCCGGTCCGTACGCCTCAGAGGGTGAAGACGAACTGCGAGCGTACGAACTCGCGGTGAAGCACCTGAACGAGGGCGGTGGCTGGGTCGACACGCAGTTCGACGACCTCTCGGGCGACGGCGTCCTTGGATACACCATCGACAGCGTCGACGGCGACACCGCGACGGACGCAGACCAGGCACGACAATCTGCGTCGGGGATGATTCAGCGTGACAACGCAATCATGATCTCCGGCGGGTCGTCCTCTGCGGTGGCAATCGCCGTGCAGGGACTGTGTCAGAACGAGAAGGTCATGTTCATGGCCTGTCTGACGCACTCGAACGACACCACGGGGAAGGACTGTGTCCGCTACTCCTTCCGTGAGATGTTCAACGCGTACATGACCGGACAGGCGCTCGCACCTGTCGTGAAAGAGGCCTACGGCGAGGGCCTGAGCTTCTACCAGCTCTACGCAGACTACAGCTGGGGACAGACCCAACAGGCGTCGATGAACCAGTTCATGACCGACGTTGCAGGCTGGGAGCAAGTCGAATCTGTCGCGACGCCGCTCGGGACGACGGACTACTCCACGTACCTCTCCGAAGCACAGAGCTCCGGTGCGGACGTGCTCATCCTCAACCACTACGGCCTCGACGGTGCGAACTCCATCCAGCAGGCTGTCGACGCGGGTATCAACGAGGACATGGAGATTATCGTCCCGCTGTACAACCGCCCGATGGCAGAAGCGGCCGGCGGCGCTATCGAAGGCGTCTACGGAACGCTCGCGTGGGACTCACAAATTGACAACGCACCGTCGAAAGAGTTCACCGAGGCGTTCCAGAGCGAGTACGACCGCATTCCATCCGGTCCGGCACAGGTCGCGTACGCGCAGACGCTCCAGTACGCCGCGGCAGTCGAGCGTGCAGGCACGTTCTACCCGCCGGAGGTCATCAAGCAACTGGAAGACTACGAGTACGACAACATCGGGATGGGCGCAGAGACGATGCGCGGGTGTGACCACCAGGCGCAGCGCGACGTGCCCGTCGTGAAGGGACTCCCAGGCTCCGAACAGGAGTCCGGGTTGTACTACGAGATTGTCAACATCACGAGTCGCGACGACCTCGGATACGCATGTGACGCAGGTCCGGCCGCCGAGTGTGAACTCGGCTCCTACGAGTAACGCACCTGCCACCACCGTTATATTAATGAAAGTTAATCGCAGACAACTACGCACACGTAAATGAGTAAGAGTACCATACCCATGCTAGAACCTAACTCAAATCACGGACGGGGCGGTGATCGGTCATGAGTGTCCTCTCCGACATCGTCGTCATTCTACTCAACGGGCTTCAGCAGGGAGCCATCTACGTCTTATTGGCGGTCGGTCTCTCCATCATCTTGGGAACGCTCAAGTTCGTCAACTTCGCCCACGGTGCCCTGTACCTCGTCGGCACGTACGCTGGGCTCTTCGTCGCGTTGAACGTCCCACTCTCGAACGGGAAACTGTACGAGTGGGGTCTGACGACCCTCGGCCTCGACTGGGGATTCTTCGCCGCGTTGGTGATGGTCCCGCTTCTGGTATTCGTCGTCGGACTGTTGATGGAGCGATTCGTCGCTCGCCCGTTCTACGACCGGCCCGACACCGACCAGATTCTCGTGACGTTCGGTCTCGCAATCGTCGTTCAGGAACTATTCCGCATCCTCTTCGGCAGTAACAGTCTGCCGTTCGACCAACCAGAACGAATCCTCTCGTTCGGGTCGTTCGCCGGAATTCCTGTCTCCGGGCCCGTAGCACTCCCCATCGTTGGAAACTTCCCACAGTGGCGTCTCTGGGTCATCGGAATCACGGCCATCCTCGTCGCACTCGTCTACCTGCTCGTCGAGTACACGGACTTCGGTCTGGTCGTCCGCGCAGGGACCCGTGACGCAGAGATGGTCCGACTGCTCGGCATCAAGATTACCCGCCCCTACATCGTCGTCTTCGGCATCGGTGCCGCACTCGCCGGTGTCGCGGGCGTCGTCGGCGGCCCCCTGAACGTCGTCAACCCGACTATCGGGACGAACATCCTCGTTCCGGCGTTCCTCACCGTCGTCATCGGCGGCGTCGGTAGCATCGCTGGCGCAGTCGTCGGTGGCATCGTCTTCGGCCTGACGACGGCCGCACTCGTGTCACTCGCACCCGCGTGGTCGCAAGTCGGTCTGTACGCGATTGCGGCAATCGTGCTCCTGACTCGGCCACAGGGTATCCTCGGTGACGAGGAGGTGGCACCATGAGCGAGAAAGACGCCAACCCGAGCGCAAAGGACGCCAACCCGAACACGAGCGAGACGCTCATCGGTGGCGACCTATTGGGCCGCTGGGAACAAATCCGCGGCAGAGAAGGCACGGTGGTCGGTCTCACGGCCATCTTCGTCGCGCTCTTCCCGTGGCTCTTCGCCCGCGCACCCGTCGTCTCAGACTTCTTGCAGGGCTACCAGAGCCTCGCCACGCTCATCCTCATCTGGGGTATCTTCGCCATCGGTTTCGACCTGCTCCTCGGGTACACCGGTCTGCTCTCGTTCGGTCACGCCGCCTTCTGGGGCGGTGCAGCCTACGCAGCAGGTATCGTCGCGAAGAACGTTAGCGGAGACCCAATCGTGATGGTCCTCTCGGGGACGCTCTTTGCAATCCTCTTCGCGTGGGTGCTCGGATTCCTGTCACTGCGTCGCGGTGGAATCTACTTCTCCATCCTGACGCTCGCGTTCGCGCAGATGATGTACTTCATGGCGGCCTCACCGCTCGCGTTCCTCACCAACGGTGAAAACGGCCTGACCGGTGTCGACGTCGGGAGCCTCTTCGGCGTGCTTCACCTCGAAGCAGACATCCCGTCTGTCGGTGGGATGCTCCTCGGCACGTGGCTCTACGCCTTCGTCGGCATCTTCTTCGTCGCCGCAGTCGCAGTCGCGTACCGTATCCTCAATTCGCCGTACGGCATGGTGTTCCGCGCAATCCGCGAGAACGAACAGCGCGCCGAGTTCGTCGGACTCAACGTCTGGCGGTACAAACTCATGGCGTTCATCATCTCCGGTGCCTTCGCAGGCATCGCTGGAAGCCTGTTCACCATCCACGGTGCGTACGTCCCGCTCCAGTCGTTGTTCTGGACGGAATCCGGTGACATCGTCGTGATGACCGTCCTCGGTGGTGCAGGGTCGATGTTCGGTCCTGTCCTCGGGGTCGGCTTGTACCTCTACATCGAGAACATCGTCAGCACCATCCAGGTCCTGACGATTCCGTTCACCGACATCGTGCTCATCCAAGACTTCGGGTACTACTGGCACCTGCTCCTCGGTATCGTGTTCGTCGCAGTCGTCTGGGTCGTCCCCGACGGCCTGTGGGGAATCATTGGACGTGCCCGCACCTTCGTCTCCGAGAAGATGGGAGGTGAGCAATGACGCCACTCCTCGAAACCGAGAACCTCGTCAAAGAGTTCGGCGGCCTCGTCGCCACCGACGACGTGAACCTCACCGTCGAACAGGACGAGCGCGTCTCTATCATCGGCCCGAACGGGGCCGGCAAGTCCACGCTCATCAACCTCATCACGCGCCGACTCGACCCGACGAGCGGTGACATCCGGTTCAAAGGCGAGTCTATCGTCAACCTCGAACCGCACGAAGTGGTCCAACGCGGTGTCTCGAAGTCGTTCCAGACCGCGTCCATCTTCCCCGACCTGACGGTCCGGGAGAACGCAGAGATTGCGGCACTCGCCGCCGAGCGTGGTGCGTTCGGTTTCGAGTTCCTGAAACATCGGGACTCGCTCACCGACGTCCACGACGTCGCCCGCAACACACTCGACTCGGTCGGCTTGCTCGACCGTGCGAACACCGTCGCGACCGACCTCCCGTACGGTGACAAACGCCGTCTGGAGATTGGTATCGCACTCGCTAGTGAACCCGACTTGCTCCTCATGGACGAACCGACCGCCGGCATGTCTCCAGAAGAGACGAAATCGACGGTCGAACTCATCGAGCAAGTCAAGCGTGACCACGGACTCACGTTCGTCCTCGTCGAACACGACATGGAAATCGTCTTCAGCATCTCTGACCGCATCGTCGTCCTCAGTCGCGGTGGCATCATCGCCGAAGGGACTCCCGACGAGATTCGGGGGAACGAGGATGTCCAAGAAGCCTACCTCGGAGGTGTCGAGATATGAGCCTGCTCGAAATCGACGCCATCGACGCCTACTACGGCGAGAGCCACATCATTCGAGACCTCTCGATGAACGTCGAGGAAGGAGAAATCTGTGCGCTTCTCGGGCGTAACGGGGCGGGCAAGACCACGACGCTCCGGTGTATCTCCGGTGCGACGCCGCCAGACGTTCGAGACGGACAAATCCGGTACAAAGGGGAAGATATCACCAGCGTCCCTGCAGAGGACGTGTCGGTGAAGGGTATCTCGCTCGTTCCCGAGGAGCGCCGTATCTTCCCGAACCTCTCGGTGGCGGAGAACCTCCACCTCGCAGAGGTCGTCAACAACAAATCCAACACGTGGGGACGGTCGCTCTCGTTCGGTCACAAGGGGATGTCGACCGAGGAGGTGTACGATCAGTTCCCCCGATTAGACGAACGGAAAGACCAGCGAGCAGGAACGCTCTCTGGTGGCGAACAGCAGATGCTCGCCATCGCACGCGCTCTCAAGCAGAACACGGACCTGCTGCTCCTCGACGAACCGTACGAGGGACTCGCGCCCAAGATTATCGAGGACGTCGAAGACGCAGTCGAACGCATCAGCGACGCCGGGACGACCATTCTCCTCGTCGAACAGAACGCTGCCGCGGCCATCAAACTGGCCGACCGCGCGTACGTCATCGACCAGGGAGGAATCGTCTTCGACGGCACCGCGGACGAACTCCGTGACGACCAAGAGACCCGCGAACGATACCTCGGTGTCTAACGATGGCAACGACACCCGCTACCCCCGAAACTGCCCTCGACACGCTCGTCACCGCCGGTGCAGTCGACGAAGCACCCGACGGAACGCTCACGACCAGCGACGAGTTCGAAAAGACACTGGCAATCTACCACGACATCTACGGTGCCGTCTCACAGGACGAGTTTCACAACACCGTCGTCGAACTGTTCGGCCTCGACCCGGAGAACGTCGAAGCCCAACTCGACGAACACGACGTGGGGAGAGAAGACGTCGTCGCGTACCTCGCGGCGCAGTCGTTCCTCGACGTCCCGGTTGGACAGGACCTCCTCGTCGTGATGGCCGGTCTCCTCGTCGAAATCACACCGTCGTCGCCGGTGCCAGCGGAACTCACCGAACTCGACGACGACTCGTACGAGTCGTTCCTCGACGAGAACCCGGACGCCGTCGTCACCGTGTGGCGACGGAACTGCACGCCGTGTGACGCCATGAAGGAAGACCTCGACGCAATCCTCGACACGGTCCCGGAGGGCGTCGCCATCGCAGGCGTCGATGGAGAAGCGGCCGGTGACTTCTGCCGGGCGTTCGACGTCGACGCGGCGCCGTCGCTCCTGTGGTTCCGTGACGGCGACCTGAAAGAACACGAATCTGGTCGACAGTCGCCCGACGCGATATCGGACGTCTTCGACCGACTCTACTAGTTTTACGACCGCTTCGTCGTGCCCGTCACCATGACGGGGCGATTGGAGTTCAGAATCACCGTCTGCGTGACGCTACCGAAGAGTGCCTTCCCAGCAGGCGAACGCTTCCGACCCGCGGTGACGATGAGGTCTGCGTCTTCTTCCTCGGCGAACTCGATGATAACCTCTGCTGGGTCACCCGACGACTCGTTGACGTCGTAGTCGATGCCGTGGTCTTCGAGGAACTCGCTGGCCTCGCGCACCGAGTGAATCTGCGTCGCGGACGCACCACTCGGATTGTCTGTGAAACTGTGGATGAGTGTGACTTCCTTCTCGGAGGCCTCGCCCGGGAGGTTCGCCACTTCTTCGACACACGCGAGTGCGTGGTCTGCATCGTCGTCGATACCGATTACCACGTGATACATACTATCACGTCCCGCGGGCTGGTCTTAGTATTTGTGTCGAACGTTCGTTGATTTTGCCTACTGACTCTTCGCATCGTCGTCGATACCGGCCGAGACGAAGACGACGAGCGCGAGTGGGATGCCGAGAACGAGTGCGAGAGTCAACGCGCCGTACGCCGCGAAACCGAGCGGTGTCGCCGGGAACGGAATCAAAAACAGAAACCGCGGTTGCGAGAGTCCCGAGACGAACGTCCCAGTGAGGAATCCCGCGACGCCTGCGACGGCGACGAGAGCGGCGTACAACCCGAGGACGAAGCGTTGACCGCGGACGTTCGAACTCACGACTCACCGTCTGGGTCGCACGTGGTTAGCAGTTTTCGTTCCGCTCGGACGCACCGACGAACCTTTAGCCGAACAGTCGCAACTGCTCAGTATGTCGGATACGGACATTCTCGGAATCATCCTCGGGGCCGTTGCGATACTGATGTTCGTGGTGGGTATCCTCCTCGTCATCTGAACCGCACTGTCCGTTGGAACAGTCGCCACTACGGCGAGCGACTTTTTTCTCAGTCGCCGACAGCGATGAGCGACAGCTCACTCTCGACGCGACTGACGACGAGGGCGTCCGCTCTCGAATGCGGCGGTCAAAAAAGGAAGTTCGTGTTCGTAGTTACTCGTCCGAAGCGGCGTCAGTCTCGTCGACTGGTTCGCCATCGTCGGACGACACGTCCAACGTGCTCTCTCTTTCGGAGAAACCACCGTCGGTCGCGAGTTCAGTCTCTTCTTCACCGCCGTCAGTGACGGCAGTCTGCAGTTTGCGGTCGAACCAGTGCCACTCGGACGTGAGCAGGTCATCGTCGGCGAGGTCCCACGGGTCGCCGTCTTCGACTTTCGGCCCTTCGAGCCACGACTGGACGAAGTTCCAGACGAAGATAATCTGGCCGACGAGCAGGATGAGCGCACCGACCGTCGCAATCTGGTGGAGCGTCGCGAACTGCGGCAGGTACGTCGCGTAGCGACGTGGCATGCCGCCGTAGCCGAGAAGCACCATGACGAAGAACGTCAGGTTGGTCCCGACCATCGACAGCCAGAAGTGCCACTTACCGAGCGTGACCTGGTACATCCGACCGGTGTAGAGGGGGAACCAGTAGTAGATGCCAGCGAACCCGGCGAAGGCGATGGCTCCCATGACGATGTAGTGGAAGTGACCGACGACGTAGTAGGTGTCGTGGAGCACGAGGTCGACCGGAATCGACGCGAGGAAGACGCCCGTCACGCCGCCGATGATGAAGTTCGACACGAAGCCGATACAGAAGAGCATCGGCGTCGTGAGTCGAATCTTCCCGTTCCACATCGTCGTAATCCAGTTGAACGTCTTGACTGCACTCGGAATCGCGATAGCGAGCGAGACGGCCATGAACGAGGCGCGGAGACGGGGGTCGATACCCGTCGCGAACATGTGGTGCGCCCAGACACCGAACGAGAGCACGCCAATCGCGAGCGTGGAGTAGACGACGAATTTGAACCCGAAGAGGCGACGACCCGCGAACCGGGGGAGCACGAGGCTCACGATACCCATCGGGGGGAGCACGAGGATGTAGACTTCGGGGTGCCCGAAGAACCAAAACAGGTGCTGCCAGAGGATTGCACCGCCGTCGACGCCGAAGAACATCGTGTCGAAGTTCCGGTCGAGCAGCAGCATGAGGATGGCGCTGCCGAGAAGCGGGAACGCGAACAGGATGAGACCCGACTGGGTCAGGATGGTCCACGAGAAGATGTCGAGGTTGGCCCAGGTGACCTTCTCGTTACGTTCGGTGAAGATGGTCGCGATGAAGTTGATGGCACCCATCGTGGCCGAGACACCGGAGAGGTGCAGGCCGAGGAGCATCAGGTCGACACCAGCGTTCATCTGGTTTCCGGATCCGGCACCAGCCGAGAGCGGAGTGTACATCGTCCACGCCGTCTGCGCGGGGATGACGTCCGGAATGGGGAAGAACCCGGCCCAGATGAGCAGTGCCGCCGGCGGCAGAAGCCAGAACGCGATTGCGTTGATACGCGGGAATGCCATGTCGTCCGCGCCGATGAGGAGCGGAATGAAGTAGTTCGAGAACGCCGCGATGATGGGCGTCCCGAACAGGAAGAGCATGGTAATCCCGTGGCTGGTGAGCAACGAGTTGTAGAATGTGTTCGAAATCAGTGTACTCGCAGGGTCCGCGAGTTCGAGGCGCATCACGACGACCATCAGGCCACCCACGGCGAAGGCAACGAGCCCATATGCACCGTAGAGAATCCCGATGTCCTTGTGGTCGACAGTCGTCAACCAGCGAATAACCCCGGACGGCTTTTCCTCCGAGACGTACTGCTCTGTGCTTCCGACGGCCCCACCGCCCGCGAGCGGGGTGTACGACCGCCAATCTTCGACCCGCGCGAGCCACGCGGCGACGGCGATGAGGAAGATTCCCATCAACACCGTCAGTGCTAGCTGTCCGTTAACCTCCATGGAAGTGCCTGAGGAGTGCAGGGTAATGAAAGATTCGGGAACGCCCTGCGATTCGGGGGGTTTTAAGCAGTTCCTTCGGCCGTTTCGACTGCGTCACCGTCGCCCGATTCTTCGAGTTCTGCTTCGGCTTCGGCGTGTTCTTCGTGGAGCGGTTTCACACCAGGGACCGTCGCCTGTCCCGGCGGGTACACGACGTCAGTCTTTTCCGACCCGGCGATGGCCTTCCCCGAGAGGTACGTGAGGGCCGCCAACAGGACGAACGCCGCAATCATGATGCTGAACTGAAGCCCCGAGGTGAGCGAGTCGATGCCGAAGGGGTTGAAGACAGCGAAGCCCACCACGAAGAACAGGATGATGACCAACGGAACCATGTTGACCGTCAGGTCGAGGATGGTCTCCTTGTCGAAGGTCTTGCTTGCCATATCGAGACTCTCGGGGACGCCGTTCAAATAGATTGTTGGTTTCTCGTTGCGGACGGAGTCGGGACGGTCTGTGCTGGGCAAACAGCACTACTGCCGTGGCATCCTGCGACCACAGTGTCGCGTGTCAGTCGCTCAAATCGCCTGCCGCTGGTCGCGGACGAACAGTTCGAAGACGACGCCACCGACGAGGAGCAACACACCAGCGACGATGACTGCGTATCCACGCGTGACGAGGTTGACGTCGGTGAACGCGAGGAAACCGCCGAATGCGAACAAGACGGCCGCGAGAACGACGAGCGACCACATCGTGGATTTCACGTAACCCGACTCGCGAAGCATCCCGGCGATGCTCCCGGTGAACAGGAGCAACCCGCCAACTGCGAGCGGAAACAGGTCGAACAGGAGGCCAAGTTCAGAGATGGGGATTCCGAGTGCGACGAACACCGGCCATGGACTGGCCGTGCGGTACTGGTCGGAGAGTCCCGGCGCTTCGTCCATACTCGCCAGTTAGACTGTGTGGTAACAAGCCCTTCGGAACGACCGTTAGGGAAGCGAGATTCCCTGACGTGCCAGATAGTCGCCTACTTTCCGAATCTCGACCGGACTCCCGATGATTCGACACGTCTCGGGCGTGTTCTCGTGAATCGAGACGACGAATTCCGATTCGATTTCCTCTCGCACGTCGTCTAACAGGTCGTACGGAAGTACGATTTGGGTGCTGTCGCGGAGCGTCCCAGGACTCGGCATCTGTCAGTATCGATTGGGTCGAATCCGCCGAGCATAATCGTGACGAAGTTCGTTCGCTCGCGTACACGCGTAGAAACCACTGGTAGTCTTCCCTTCGACACTGTCTCACCGCGAACTATCCGCAAACCACAGGACGTGTGTGTCGTCACCGTGCGTTCATAGTCGCCGACGGCCGGGCCGAATCTTCGAGTCCGAAGGAAAGGGTTTTTCGACGGACACGGCGGAAGTTTGGACAATGGGACTGGAGGAGGAGATCGAAGATATCCGCGAGGAGATATCTAATACGCCGTACAACAAGTCGACCGAAGGTCACATCGGCCGACTGAAGGCGAAACTCGCGGAACTGAAAGAGAAACTCGAGAACCAGAGTTCGGCCGGTGGCGGGCAAGGATACGCCGTCGAGAAGACGGGCGACGCAACTGTCGCACTGGTCGGGTTCCCGAGCGTCGGGAAGTCGACGCTCATCAACGCCCTCACCAACGCGGACAGCGAGACGGGCGAGTACGAGTTCACGACACTCAACGTCAATCCGGGGATGCTGAAGTACAAAGGTGCCAACATCCAGATTCTCGACGTTCCCGGCCTCATCGAAGGCGCTGCGGGTGGCCGCGGTGGCGGGAAAGAAGTCCTCTCCGTCGTCCGGACTGCCGACCTCGTCGTCTTCATGCTCTCGGTGTTCGAGATAGAACGGTACGAGCGACTCCAACACGAACTCTACAACAACAAGATTCGGTTGGACACGTCGCCGCCGAACCTCTCTATCACGAAGAAAGGGAAAGGCGGCATCAACGTCACGAAGAGCGACAGTGTCGAACTCGAGGAGGAGACGATAAAGGGAATCCTCCGCGAACACGGGTTCGTCAACGCCGAAGTGACGCTCCGCGGTGAGACCACCATCGACGAACTCATCGACGGCATCATGAAGAACCGCGTCTACCTGCCGTCTATCGTCGCCGTCAACAAGGCCGACCTCATCGACAAAGACTACCTCCCGACAGTCGAGGAGGACCTTCGCGAGGTCGGCCTCGACCCCGACGAAGTGACGTTTATCAGCGCCGAGGCGGAGAAGGGACTCGACGCACTCAAAGAAGAGATGTGGGACGCACTCGGCCTCATCCGTATCTACATGGACAAACCCGGGCGCGGTGTCGACTACGAGGAACCACTCATCCTCCGCGAGGGCGACACCGTCGACGACGCCATCCACGAACTCGGTGCGAAACTCGACCAACGCTTCCGGTTCGCTCGCGTCTCCGGGCCGAGTGCCAAGCACGACGAACAACAAGTGGGCCGCGACCACGAACTGAAAGACGAAGACATCCTCCGCATCATCGCACAGCGGTGACGGCCGACGGACAGAAGCGCGGAGACCCCTCCGGCACGGTTCGGCGTCGTTCGAGACTGCTCCTCGTCCTCGTAGTCGGCGCCGTCCCGTGGTCGGTCCAGACGTTCTCCTCCGGTGCGGCGACGTTACTCTTCTCGTGGGGACTCGTCACGCCCTCGACGGTCAGCCTCACGACTATCACCGACTTCTTGTTCCGGTTCACGATGGGGCTCCCCGACTACATCCTGTTGTGGCCCCTCAGCGTGGTCTTCTACCTCGTCGCTCTCGTGAACGTGCTCTCTGGAGTGCTCTTCGGGCGAGAGGACATCCGACTCACTGCCGCGAGTCTCGTCCTCGCGGGCGTGACACAACTCGAACTGGCGCGTGGATTTTCAGTCCAACCCGACCGGACGGCGTGGCCCGTCGGAACAGTTCTCCTGTGGGCCGTCGCTGGCTATCTCTACTGGTCACACCGCGCAGAAACAGACCGCTGAGACGGTCACAACGTCGCCAGTCGTCGTGCAAACCGTCGGCGTAGGAATGTGTGTCAGTCGTCTGCGGTCGTCTCGGGGCGGTAGTTCCGACTCACCGCTTTCCACGGCCCCGTCCGGAACCGATAGTAGTTGAGCGTCGCCGGAATCGACGTCTCCGCGACGAACGCGAGATAGAGGCCGACGAGACCGAGCGACGTGACCGACCCGATGTACGCGAGCGGAATCGACCCGAGGAACATCCCGACGAACTGACTGCCGAAGGTCCACCGGGTGTCGCCGCTGGCGTCGAGCGGACCTGCCGACCCGCCGGAGACTCCTTGGAGGACGACGGCGAGGCAGGCGACGTAGACGAGGTTGACCGCGATTGGAACGGCCGGGTCAGAGGGGTCGTTGACGAACCCGAGGACGATTGGCCGGGCAAACAGTGCGACGAGGACTGCGGACACGAGATACGTGGCGACGGCGAAGCGGATGACTTCGTTTCCGTACGCCTCTGCCAGCGTCTCGTCGTTCTTCCCGAGTGCTTGGCCGACGAGACTCGACGAGGCGAGGCCGAACCCCCACCCCGGAGTGTTCATGATACCCCAGATACGCCGGGCGATGACGAACGCCGCGACCACGTCGGGGCCGAAACTGTCGAGGATGGCGAGCATCGGGAACTCGGCGACGGTCCAGACGAGGTTTCGACCCATCACGGGGAGGCCGATTTCGACCAAGTCGCGGAGCGTCGCGAAGTCGACGAAGGGTCCGAACGGGTCGATGGTGACGGGGAACGCACCGACACCGGGGAGTGTGCCGCGCGACAGGCCAATCACGAACGCACTGGTGACGACGACGTTCGAGAGGACCGTGCCGAGTGCTGCTCCCTCGACACCCATCCCGAGGCCGAAGATGAGGGCTGCGTTGACGACGATGTTCACGATGGCACCGCTCGCGCGGAGGACCATGGCGGTGTAGGCGTCGTCGGACCCGACGAGCACTCGACTCCCGATAAGGTTCAGACCGGCGAAGGGGACGCCGAGGCTGACGATTCGGAGGTACTTCGCTCCGAGGTCGATGGCATCGGCATTGGTACTGAGAAGCGAGATGAGTTCGGTGGGGTACAGCCAGAAGATGGCCGTGACAGGTAGTGTCGCCACGACGGTGAGGAGTACGCTCGACCGAACTGCGAGTCCCAACGATTCGATTGCGTCGGCACCGAATCGCTGCGAGACGAGTGCGATTGTTCCCCCCGCGATACCGCCACCGAGTGCGAATGCGAGTCCCCAGAATGGCCCGGCGAACCCGACACCAGTAATTGCGACCGTCCCCGACGCGATACCGACCATCGCCACGTCCACCGCGTTCTTCGACATCCGGGCGATTCCGGTGACGATACGCGGCCACGCGAGGTCTGCAGTCCGGACAGCACGCTCTCTGTCGAGGAGGCCGACACGGGAGAGTGCGAGTCCGATTCCGACGATGAGGAGTCGGACGGGATTGGGGACGGAGGGCACGACCGAATCGTAATGGCGGCGAGTACTTATGCGGCACGTAACGACGCGAACCCCCGAGAGACGGCCCGTGCCAACGACCGACGAGGGGTTCCGCGTTCGGTACGTTTTTCGCCGCTCCGACACATCTCATGGGTATGTCCGGAATCCTCGACCACGTCATGATTCGTGTCGAAGACCTCGACGAGTCGCTCGACTGGTATACGACGCACCTCGACTACGAGGAGAAGGGTCGCTGGGAGGCTGACACGTTCACCAACGTCTATCTCGGTCCGAAAGACCTCCACGAAGACGGTGCCGTCCTCGAACTGACTTACAACCACGGAGACAACACGTACGAGATGGGTGACGCGTGGGGCCACATCGCGGTTCGCGTCCCCGAGGGCGAACTCGAAGACTCCTACCAGCAACTCATGGACGAGGGCGTCGAAGACTACCGTGACCCCGAGTCCTGCGGGGGCCGCTACGCGTTCGTCAAGGACCCCGACGGCCACGAAGTCGAAATCGTCCAGCGCGACCAGGGTGCCAAGTGGAGCCTCGACCACACGATGATTCGCGTCGAAGACGCCGACGAGGCACTCGGATTCTGGACGCGCAAGTTCGAGTACGAACACACTGGGCGCTGGGAGTCCGACACGTTCGCGAACTACTTCATGAAACCCGAAGGCGCGTCCGAGGAAGCGATGGCGGTCGAACTCACCTACAACTACGACGGTCGCACCTACACCATGGGCGACGCGTGGGGTCACCTCGCCGTCCGTGCCGACGACCTGCACGACTACTGGGACGACCTGATGGAGCGTGAGGCGGACGATTATCGTGACCCCGAGTCCTGTGACGACCGCTACGCGTTCACGAAGGACCCCGACGGCCACGAAATCGAGGTTCTCCCCGCGGACTTCGAGTCGCCCGAGTAAGCGTTTCGACAGCGATACTCGTCGACCGTTTCTTCGTTCTTTTGCGGTGAGTTACAATACATCGACACGTTTGTGTCGATATTTTTGAATTACTACAATTCTCAAGTGTATTGATACCAAGAAGATACACAAAACATATATAATATGGATAGATACCTCTGGCCGTACCCCTACCCAAGGTGATATCAGCGAGTAATCCCCCGCCCGAACCTACCCTCGGGCGTCGTGGGGCGGAAAGCTGCTTCGCCGATTATAGAACCATCTATAACAATGACAAAACACAAACAACTTCGCGCGGTTTTGCTCGCTGCGCTGATGGTCTTCTCGGTGTTTGCCGGGTCCATCGCGTTCACGGGCACTGCTGCTGCCGCGGCTTCTAACGTATCCGTCACGACGGGTACGGTCGAGAAGGGCCCGTCTGCAGTTGTCAACCTGACAGTTGACGACACCAATGACGGTGACTCACCCGGCATGCAAGCTTGGATCGACGTTAACGGTGACGGCTACTACAACGCCTCTGAGCCGTCTACGAGTGACCAAGGTTACATCCCTGATGAAAATAGCATCACTTTTGATGGCATCACCGTCTACGACAACATCTCTGCTGGAGATTACAATGTCTCTGTCGTGGAAGCTTCGTCCCTCTCCGACGGCGTGACGCAGGCGACGGTCAACGGCTCCGTCACCATCGAGTCTGCCGCAGCACCGTCGCTTAGCTCGGCAGTCCAGTTCGACGATGGCTCGGCACAGGTCGAAGTGGCCTTTGACGAGGACGTCACCGTCAACGAGATGAACATCACCGACGGCGACTCCAACCTCTCCACGGGACACTCCGTCTCCGCTGGTCAGGTTCTCGTCTCGCTCGACCAACTCTACACCGATGACCTCGAAGTCACGTACAACGTGACGGATGGCTCGGGTAACACGGCAACGGGCACCGAAGACGTCACCTTCGCACCTGTTTACGTCGCGTCCACCACGAACGACACGGCGTACCAGGGTTCGAAAGTCGCAGTCGTCGCTACCTCGCCTGACACGGACGTTGAGGTTGCAGGCGCTGACGACGACAACACGTACCAGTTCTCCGGTTCCACCGGCAAGAACAGCGAAGTCTTCGTCTTCGACACCGAAGGCAAGATGCTCGACACCTACGAGTTCACCATCGGTGGCGTCCAGGACGCTGAAGTCGAGGTCCGTGACCTCGGCCTCGGTGTCTCTGTCGACGACACGAACATCACCGACGCTGAGTCGCTCGAAGGCTCGGTCTCCGCGAACGCGGGCGGCCGCACCATCGACATCGTCGCACTCGACGCCGACGGTGACGAGGTCGACGGCACGGCTGACTCCCTCACCCTCAGCGGTCAGGGTACGGCTGACTACAACCTCAGCACCTTCGACGAAGGCGACTACACGGTCGAAGTGACGGACTCCTACTCTGGTGTCTCCGTCGAGTCCGACACGGTCACGGTCAAGAAGGCCGCCGACATGTCCTCGGACTTCTCGACCTCCGTCGTCACCGAACAGGTCGGCGACATCGCTGAAATCACCGTCACCGTCGAGGGGACGGACGAAGCAGACGTGATGATCGGCGGCGACAGCCTCGGTTACACCGCCAACGTTTCCGTCACTGACGGCAACGACGACGGCGAGGTTGTCCTCCTGTTCAACACCTACGCACCGAACAAGACGTCCTCGTTCGACGTGGACGACAGCGACGACGAAGTCACCGTCGACGACATCAACACGGAGATTCCTGACGGCGACCTCCTCGACGCTGGCGACTACGACCTCGAAGTCGCGACTGACGACGACGCCGACAACGTCGGCACGCTCGTCCTCGAAGAGCGCAGCACGGACAGTCAGGCAGTCTGGACGGCACCCACGGGTGCTGACCTCGGTGACTCCGACGACGTCTACGCAGCCATCGACGACGAGAGCCTGACGCAGACCGACGCTGTCGCCAACGGCGACGTCGTCGTCCACCAGGTTGTCGCAACGGGTCTCGAAGGTGCCTTCGACGCGAAGGACACCGAGATGCTCCTGGGCAACGAGTTCAACCTCACCGTTGAACAGACGAACCCCGGTCCGAACCGCGACCCGAAGGTTCTCAACAGCTCCGCCGCCACGGTCATCACCGACGGCGCGAATGACACGTACTTCTTCGTCTACGACCTCGACAACGTCAACGCCTCGCGCGGTGACTACTACGTCTCCGGCAACGAGCAGTTCGATGTCGAGGACGACGACGCGTTCAACGCGACGTTCGAAGTCCTCGAAGATGGTAACCTGACTGACGTCGAAGACGGCGAGACCGCCTCTGCCGACTTCGAAGTCGTCGAACCCGAACTCAGCCTCGACGAGGACGAGTTCGCTGTCTCGGCCGCCGCCGAGCAGACCATCACGGGCACGGCTTCGGTCGCACCCGGTACGGAACTCACGTTCCGCGTGAAGTCCTCCGGCGACACTCAGCCGCGCTTCCTCAAGACCGCGAGCGGAACCGTCGCTGCTGACGGTTCGTTCTCGGCCGCCTTCGACTTCTCCGAGCAGAAGGAAGGCGACGAATTCGGCGTGACTGTCTCTGTCGACAAAGGCTCCGCCTCCGACGCCACCGCTGACGGCGTCGTCGGTGTCGCCGAGACGGAGACCACGATGGAAGAGACGACCGAAGAGACGACTGAGGAGACCACCGAGGAAACGGCAACCCCGACGGAAGAGCCGACGGAAGAGCCGACCGAGGAATCGACGGAAGAGCCGACTGAAGAGCCGGCAGAAGAGACCACTGAATCCAGCACGCCTGGCTTCGGTGCCGTTGTCGCTCTCGTCGCGCTCGTCGCTGCGGCACTCCTCGCAGTCCGCCGTGAGAACTAACTGAGTTCTCACGAACTCCCGTCTCCGACGGGAAGACCGCGACTAATCGCCGCTACCCAACCACCGGGCATCCCCCGGTTCCCTCAACATTCTTTATCGACCTACACCCGCGAGCGGTCGTGCTACCGTGGATTTGCCTCGGGTACTGTCGATGTATCTCGAACGTTCACAGATACCGACCGGTAGCGCACCTTCGACGCACGCAACGACAAGGGATTTATTTCGTCCACGTGTTCCAACACGTATGCCCGGTCTGCTCTCCGATATCCTTGCGTGGGTGGCCATCGCCACGTTCGTCGCCGGTGCGGTCGCAAACGGGCGCGACCGCGACCTCGGGCGGCGTGTGATGGCTGCAGCGTGGGTTCTCTTCGCTCTCTTCTGGCTCCAACTCATCCCGCACTTTACACTCGTTCACAAGAGTTACATCGAGGGGTTGCTGACGATTGCTGCCGTCCCTGCGTCGCTCTACGCCGGATGGCTCCTGTATAGCGGCCGTGATACCCTGTTCGTCCTCTCGCGCGCCGTCGCCGCGATGGGTCTGGTCTACCTCCCGTTCGAGACGATTCCTGCGTTCACGCTCTTCGGGACGACGATTCCGGCACCACGCGGTGTCTTGATGGAGTCCGTCGCGGCCCAGACGGATTACCTCATCCAGTCGCTCGGCTACTCCACGACCATGATTCCGGGTGACGAAGGATACCTGAACACGTTCCTCTGGATGCAGGGGTCTCACCGCATCGAGATTTCGGTCGTCCTTGCGTGTACGGGACTCGGGAGCATCGCTATCTTCGCAGGTCTCATCGCGGCAGTCGACGCCCCGATTCGCCGCAAACTCCGTGGACTGGCTATCGCCGTTCCCATCATCTACGCACTGAACCTCCTCCGGACGACGTTCATCACGATTTCTGTCGGGAAGCAGTACTTCCACTTCTTCGTCGACGAAATTCTGTTCCTGTTTGGGTCGTCTGACCCGTATCTGGTGTCGTTCTTCATCTCCGACCGCATCATCAGTCAGGTACTCGCTGTCGTCGCTCTCGTCGGCATCACGTACCTCGTCGTCCGTGAGGTACCGGAACTTCTCACTATCATCGAAGACGTGCTGTACATGCTGACCGGAGACGAATACGACCTCCACAGCGAACTCGGGTTCGATGGTCCGAACGAACCACGAGTCTAACCAGATAGAACTCGATTGAGGACGCTTTTTTTATCGCTCGTCGTGGTCGAACAGGTCAGTGGGAGCGCCACCGAGGCCCATCAGGGCGTCCGCTTCGACGTGGTGCACCTCTCCGGGAATGATGAGCATGTGAAGTGGGTCGCCGAAGTCTCGGCCAGCGAGTTCACTGAGACGGTCGGCAGCGACGACAGGGTTCGGACTCCCTGCGCGGCAGACTGCGACGCCGAGTGCGTCGCCATCCCAGTGTTCTGCGAACAACTCGGCGGCGTAATCGGCGGTCATGTACTCGTCGCCTTCGACGTCGACACCGCGGCGACCCTCCCAGTCGACTTTGATATCCAGATAGACGAGCGTGTGTAACCCCCGCTCGCGGTTCGCTTCGAGTGAGTCGACGACACTCTTCGGAACCGGGTCGCCCCCGTGGACGTACGGGAACGGCAGTGTGACGGCTTTCCCGAACCGGTAGTTCTGGAGACCTGTGAGGCCGCTCGCAGCGGTCTGAGCGGTCACACCGTGGATGACGCGTGTCTCGATGCCACGTTCCTCTGCACGGAGTCGCAGGTCGACGTGAGTCGTGGAAATCATCGTGTCGCCTGCGGTGAGGAAGACTACGTGTTCTTGTTCGGCAGCGTCGAGAATCGCGTCGGGGTCTTGTTCGACACCCGCTCTGTCACGAACGTCGATGTCGATGTCGTGGTACGCTTCGAGGTCCTCGACGGTCGCACCGACGAGGTGACTCGTGTAGAACTCTGCGAACGCCCGGTCGGCGTCGGCGAGTGCCTCTCGCCCTTCGACGGTGATAGAGCGTTCGTCGAAGAGACCGAGTCCGATGAAGGTGAGCATGCTCCTGTTCTGTCTCCACCTGTCATAAACGGCGTGACTGGCGGTCATTCCAGACTTGTGGTATCATGCACCACATTATTATATGTTGACGGTAAATCTTTCCTCTGTATGGCAACGAGTAGCCGTGTCTTAGAGACGAAACTGTTTGGACAGGATGTAACGTTCGAATACTCAGAACGGTGGGTCGGCCTCTCACTGTTCATCATGCGCATCGTGATGGGGTGGACGCTCTTCCAGGGCGGCGTGACGAAACTGGTCACGTACCTCGATGCAGACCCGTCGAACAACTGGACGGCCGCAGGATTCCTCGCGAATGCGATTCCACCAGGGAACCCGCTCATGGGCCTTTGGGGTTCGATGGCCGGAAATCCACTCATCGACCAGCTAAACATGTGGGGTCTCACGCTCACCGGGCTAGCACTCATCCTCGGTGCGTTCGTCCGGTTTAGTGCATTCTGGGGTGCCATCATGATGCTGTTCTACTGGGCAGCAGCACTGGAAGGTGGTATCCTGGCTGGACTTCCACTCGCACACGGGTGGGTCGTCGACGACCACATCGTCTACGCCGTGTTGCTGTTCGGCCTCGGTGCCTTCGGTGCCGGCCGTATCCTCGGCGTGGACGCGTACCTAGAGAACATGGAGTTCGTCAAACGGAACCGGTGGATGAGCCTCGTCATGGGTTGACAGCAACAGTCACCTGACGGAACTTTTTTCGACAGGAATCGGCCCACCACGGTTGCTCACTCGTTTTTGTGTTGTGATTTTTGCCCACTACCCACAATCAAGTCTTCAGTGAACCAGCTGGGAACCACACGGAAAGGCGTCTCCGACAGAATTACCTCTCCTCGTGTGTTCTCTTTGGACAATGACGGACACCCGAGCGACGGTCATCTGCCCGACGTGCGGCCTCGAAGAGACGTTCTCGAAACTCGCAGATGCTCGCCTCCGAATCGAAGACCACCGAGAGGAAACGGGCCACGACCCCGATTGGAAGTTAGGCCGGTTCGCGCCCGGCGTCGAAAAGATGGGCGAGGAAGCGGGCGTCTGTGGCATCCCTGACCGCTGAGGCGTCGATACTTCGTCTGCGCGTGGTCCATTACGACGAACGAAAAGTTATCTCGTCTGACAAACAATAGTCACGAATGGTCGAAGCCTACGTTACGATTCAGACTGGTGCAGGGACCACCAGCGACGTCGTGGAACACGTCCGGACCCTCGACAACGTGCGAAAAGCAAGTATCGTCGCCGGCGAGTTCGACATCGTCGCCGAAGTCGAAGCTGAGTCCGAACGCGAACTGCTGACGCTCATCACCGGTGAGATTCAGGATATCGAAGGCGTTGGGCGGACGAGTACGTGTATCGTGTTGGGGTGAGGTGCCCAAAATTCGGTGTTTGGCTGGGATTGTGAACTACGGTCGCTCACTTCGTTCGCGCTCTCCACGCGAGGCTCTTCAACCTCACTGTGTTCGACAGAAAGAGCCGGTGGAGGGCTTCCAACCAAACCTTTACCATCCCATAGAGTTACCTGACTGTCATGCCTACCGACCCAAAGCAGTCGGTTGACACCCTTCGCAGGAAGCTTCGAAACGACAAACGAGGGGGATGTACGCACGATAGGGAACTCTTGCTCGACTTCTCCGACGAGCTTCGTCTCCTTCGTGAAGACTACGGCCACTATCGCCACGAGAAGCTCTTGCGCCACTGTGTCCGAATCAGCGAGCACGCCGATGCCTGCCTCCACGAGACTCTCGTCACCGAACGTGAGGGCGACGTTGAGGACGACGAGACGTTCTATGAGGCAAAGGACGCCGCGAAGACTGTCACTCGATGGATTCACGACACCTACGATATCGAGGACGGTTCGCAGGAGACCAATCGTGACTACCGAGTTGCGTTCCGTCTCTTCGCCAAGCACGTCACTCGCGGAGACGAGATTCCAGAGACCCACAAATGGATCTCGACCAAGACTTCCCGCAATTACCAACCCGAACCCGACGAGGCCGACATGCTCGACCTTGAGGATGATGTAAAACCGATGATTGACGCGGCCCGCAATCCCCGAGACAAGGCCCTCATCGCGCTGCAGTTCGAAGGCGGCTTCCGAGGGGGAGAACTCTACGACATGCGTGTCAAGGACGTCACTGACGGCGAGCACTCGCTCAAAGTCCGCGTCGACGGCAAACGTGGTGAACACGACGTCCACCTCATCATGGCCGTCCCGTACGTCAAGCGCTGGCTCTCCGAGCATCCCGGCGGTCGCGACGACTATCTCTGGACGAAACTTAACGACCCGACGCGATTCAGCTACACTCGCTTCCTGCAGTGTTTCAAGGCCTCCGGTGAACGTGCAGGAGTCACGAAGCCGGTTACACCGACCAACTTCCGTAAGTCGAACGCGTACTGGCTCTCGACACGCGAGAAATCCCAGGCGTTCATTGAGGACCGCCAGGGACGTGCCCGTGGGTCGCCCGTTATTTCTCGATATGTGGCGAAGTTCTCCGGTGAGACCCAAGAACTGCAGTACGCCGCAATGCACGGCTTGGACATCGGCGAAGAGGAGACCAAGGAAGTCGCCCCTGTGACTTGCCCCCGCTGCGAGAAGAAGACACCTCGCGAACGGGATTTCTGTATCCACTGCAACCAAGCCCTCGACCTCGAAGCAAAGCAGCTCATCGACCGCGTTGGACAGGCACTTGATGACAAAGTCGTCGAAACCGACGATCCCGAAGTCCGCCGGGACCTGCTTCGAGCTCGCCGAACACTTTCTGAAAAACCGGCGGTGATGGACGCCGACGAACTTCATGAACTCGCCTCCTCGTTGTCCGTGTCCGATGAAGACTGAAGGGCGATTTCGAAGACACGCCCAATGTCCTCTCCTTTGAACTTGTCGTGGAGACGTTCGAACAACTCACGCTCGTCGTCGGTTAATCCGCCGTGAGTGGTTGATTTTGAGGGATCCGTATCTACTGACCCCCGACTACTCATTCTGACCACCTTTGAGGTGGGAATAATGGTTCGGCAGCCGGTCTAAATCAAACAGGTCGGGTCGTTCACGCACAAGCCGTGGGAATAACACGGCAGAATTCCGGTCAAGGTCATCATTGAGTTCGGACACCGCTTTTACGACTTCTCGTACATCAACATCTTCGCGGGCGTAGGTGAGGGCCGATAGAAGACTCATGCCGTCATCCCCCGCTGAAGCGTGATAGAGAATCGTTCGGAATTTGCGGGGAGGTCGCGGCCGAAGTGCTCGCACTTGGTGGTTGCGTTCACTCTGACCACCCCGAGAGGGTGGCTTGTTCGTCGGATTTTTTGAGAAGGACTTTCCGGAGTTCGTCGGGGTCCAAGTCGCCAGCGAGGACCGCATTAAACTGGTTGACGGTCATACGCTCTAACAGCAGCGTGTAACCGGCATCACCACGCCCGCCCTTGCGACCGCGTTCGAGGTTTTGTTTAATCGTGTTTTGTTCGTCTGTGTTCGTCTGTGTGCTCATTCCAATTTGACAGGTGGTATCGGTGAATCTCCCGGAGATGCACACTATCAGCAACTTGAAGGATGTCGGAATAGAACATACAGATGTCCTACAACCGACGTAGGGCGTTGCTTAGTGCAAGCATCCCCGGTCTGGGGCTGACAACTTTCCACTGAAGGCAGCCCCGATCGGTACTCTGGATTCTGACCGCCGAGCGACGGCCTTCCTTTCTTGTCTCCCTACTATTAACAACCATCTCGCCATACTTAATAGTTGCTCACACTATGATATTATGAAGGGGAATTGTTATGCAGGTGCGCAACAATGGGTGAAGTAACGAATATGCCCGGTAGAAAGCCCGCTGTGACGGCAGAGGAGGTGCTTCGACACATGAAAGAATCATCCCGGCCTGTCTGGGGAGTGAAAGAATTGACGGACGCATTCAATGTCGCGAAGAATACCATCCGAAGTCGGCTTGAGGAACTGGTTTCGAGAGGAAAGGTAGAGGAAATTGAGTTCTCTGCCATGACGGCATATTACCTTCCGGGGAGAGTTCTTGGGGAGCAAGTAGACACCGAGGCGGCACATCGTCAAGATTTGTTCGACCACTATACGGACAAGTTCGTGGGATTGGGAACAGCACCGTGGACGGCAATTCACCCGAATGATGGCCCTGTAGAAGCTGGCGACAAGATACAGTTCGAAGTATTTGGTAGGCCGGGGGAATGGACCGAGTGGGCCCGGAATCACTGGTCTGACCGGCGTGAGTCGCTAGAACCGGGTGAGGTTCCAGCTGGCGAAACTGCTGCTCTTGTGAGTGGGACGCTGTACGCCAAACCGACAGTACCCATTGAGCACATCCCCTACGTGGAGGGCTACGATTTAGAGAAGAATGTCGGGGGGAGGTGGGTCCCAAGTGGAGACTCGTCGCACCAAATTCTCGTCGCGGAGGGGCTGAAGAACTACCTCATCAAGCCATGCAATGACGCCGTGTTTCTCAAGGACGTCTCTGTCGACTGGATCTCGACAGGGCGTGAGGTACCCGAAGAACGCCCAGTAATGGACCTTGGGAATATGGACGAACAGATAGAGAAAGTCGACGAATGGCGCACAAAGAACATCGACAGCGACGAACCAGGACTATGACCGACAAAGACGCTAAAGATATGTTCGGACACCGTGCAGTTGAACAATTCCGGCAAGGGCTCCGCGAAGGCATTAAAGCAGACCGCCGTCAGTTCTGGACCTGCAAGCGAAATATCGAACGGGAATACACCGAAAAGACACATATCGAGCTGCAGATGGTGATTAGTTCGATGTTGATGGACAACGAGCACCGCCTAAAGAGTGCAGCTGAGGACCACGGTGAAATAGCCAGATTGTGGAATGAAGTTGATCTCGCGGGCGAGTGTACAGGTCTGAAGGAAGCGGTTGCAGCATTCGTAGGTGAGTTAGGACAGCAAGAGCCGGCAAAGTATGGGTTTGGCCCATCTGGTAAACGGGCGGACGTCGATTTGTTGTTGGCTGTCGGTGAAGCCCTCGACGACGCTGTGGTGGCAGTCGCTGACCTTCCTGAAACCCCACCGGTTACTGAGGTTGACGGGCGATGAGTGATGACAGACCACCGCAGCAAGTTGAGGACCCTGGAGAGTACAATCAACGGCTTCGGTTGCAGGAACTTTCACAGGCTCGCAAGAACGCGAGTGTATCCCTCGGCGGTGAGGCGGCAGAGGTGTACGGGGACAGGTGGGAGACTTTTGCTCTCCGGCAGGTGAAGACTTTCGCGAAAGAGCTGGAGTGGTTAATCCGAAACGAGGGGGGAGATGAATATTTCACCAAGGAGTTGGGGCCGATAACGCTCGGACCACCTTCGCTAGAGGGGGACCGCGTGTTGGGTTCCCGTCCGCGCGAAAAAAGCTTCTCAGTAAGTGGGCTTTTCAGCACTGCAGGCACAGGTTTGGGGTTTGTCGATCTTCCAGCAGTTGTGTCTCATACGTGGATCATAAACGTCGACAAGCAGCATCAGGGGCCTCAACAAGTGCAAACGACGTTAGAGACAAGCGTCCCGATTAGCGTTTCACGAAACGCGGACAGTCTTTGTCGCAAATTCATCAACGAGAGTGGCCTAGACGCCCGTCTTGAGGAAGACAAGCCGCACATCAAGCTATGACGATGGACAAAATCAAGCAGACACTTCGGGAGTCGGACCACCCGCTAGCAGAGATGTACCGAAAGCGGGTTAAACAAAACCGTGACTTGGTGGTCCTAATCACCGACTCGTCGAACGACCGGGGGACCGGTAAAACCACTTTTGCCCTCCGTTTGGCCCACGGTATGGACCGCACCGAAGAGGGGTTGACGACGGAGAAAGTTGCGATCGACCCCAGACCGATGTCGGTGGCGTACACACAACAGCCGCGCGGGTCCTCGCTTGTCCTTGACGAGTCTGAAGTTGGGATGGACAAGTATAGGTCAGGAAGTGCAATCAACAAGGCAATTCGGGAGTTGGTGGCAACGGGGCGCGTTGAGCAAAAATACCTCATTATGAACGCACCGGCAGACCACCTCGTTGACGGCGACCTGAAATCACTCGTCGACGTCTGGATTCTTGTTGAACGGAGAGGCTTCGCGAACGTTTTTCGGATGGATTGGAACCCACACGCAGGCCACCCAATGACGAGAAGTATGGGGACGCTTGAGTGGGACCCGATACCGAAGAGTCACTCTGTTAATTCGGTGTACAAGCACCTGACTGAAGAGAAAGAATCGCGTCTCCGTGGAAAAGAAGGGGACGGATTCATACAGCGTTCTGAGGCCAAGGAGATGGTTGACAACGCAAAGCAGGAAGTTGAGACAGAACTCCGAAATGGGATGATATGCGACATGGTCGAGGTGGGGATTCCACAGGGGAAAGTAGGCGAGGCCGTTGGTCTGAGCCGCTCGCGCATTTCTCAAATCTATAATCAACGGGGCTAACATCCTATGCCGGTGTGAAATCACCGCAGTCTGCCAGTTTCGTTTCTCAAATCCAGGTGTTAATAGCAGTACCTGGTCGTTCTATATGGGAGAGTGGGGAGAGAGGTCCGGTAGCTAACACTGGGAGTACGAGTGCACTGTTCAGAAATCGGTGAACAATCGACCAAACACGTGGATAAAGAATAGTGGCCTTGCCCGTCAGCAGTGACAGACTTCCCGGCCGGTCCCTCCAAGGGCGAGCAGCTGAGTTCTCTTTGCCCCGCCATTCCATTGCTTCCGAGACGTCCCGGTCACTCCGGTGGGTGTCGATACATTCTGTATCGTGGCTCCCTAGGCCGACACAGGACAGTCCGTGCGCGCGTTACGCTGGCCAAACGCCTTCGGCTTCGAGTTCGTCGGCCAGCTCCCGGACGTCGTCGAGACCGTCGTCGCCGTGCACGCCGTCGGGTGCGTCCTCTAACGTCGGTACGTCGTCCCACGTGATCATGCGGACGGACGTAGCGAACTCGGTTTGGTGAGGGTCGACACCGGTGGTGCCCCGGTTGACGAACCCGACGGCCGAGCACTCTTCACGGCCAACGTGCCGGGCGAAGTTGTCGACGAACTTCCCACAGTGGGTGCAAATCATCCCACCCGCACGTGCGGAACTCATCCACCTGCACCCCTGTCAGAGATATTCGGTTTACTTTCGGTACGGCCTTCCGTTGGATTCTTCCCTCTTCCAGTCGATTTTACCATTGGTGGTTCTCCTACCACCGGTCGAAGGCGTTCCCGCGCCTGTCGGCCTTCTACAGCCGAACTTCCGATGATACTGGTTAGTCAACTGGGCAATGACTTAATTCTTTACAATGTATCAGTACGAAACTACTAATATGAATGCAGACGAACATACTGATACACTCGTCGCATCAAGCGGTGAGCATGGAGGATATTGATCTGAACCCCACAGACCGTGCGATACTGTCGATGCTGCGAGAGGGCCGCTGCAGTCCTGCGTACATTGCGAGCGAGCAGAACTACAGCCGACAGAATGTAACCAATCGTCTTGGCCGCCTTGTTGAGCATGGATACGTCCGAAAGTTGCACGCCGGGTTGTACGAACTAACCAAAGACCCGGAGGAGGAGTAGACTCAAGAGTAGGTGTTTCGGTGCGACTGCACGGGGTGAGACGTCGACAAAATGAGTTCTGTCGAATTGCACACTCCGCGAGAATCGGCGTGTGTAAGAACGCACTCGACGCGGCCGAATCACTGCGTCGACGAGAGGACGAACAACTGCTTTCTCTTATTGGTATATATACGAGAAACGTTTCGGTGAGACGAGAATCACCACTACAGAGAGGATGTGTGTACAATGAGAATCAGGGATACTGAGGCGCGGAAGGCACGGTTCGACGAACTAATGATGGCTTCGCCGGAGAACACTAAGTCGAAGGCCATCGACCGGGCAGTGGAGTTCTACATTGCGATGGCCGGGGCACACCGAGACGGCCAGCTCGAGCAACTTCTTGCACGGGCGAAGGAACAGGGGAGTGTGACGCCCGAGGAGATTGCCGAAGTTCTCGACACAGATTATCTCCCCGTGCGTGCGGAGACGGCATACTCGGTTGGCGAAGAATAGCCGCCGCCGAGTGCCCATCCTAAGGGCATGACACCAAGGTTCGGTCGGGTGAAACAGCGTCCAGACCGGCGAACTCCCCGCACACCGCCGGATTAACAAAAAAAAAGTCGTGATAGGTCAACAACTTCGGCATTGTTGAAACCCTCAATCGGTGATGGGTTTCCGCTGTCGTGCTGAATACAACGCGCGAGTTGGTCGCTGACATAGCGACCAGTACGAGAGAATCGAATCGCTCAGAACAGCCAATCGCCGTATCAAGCAACGATTTTTTGACATTGACTATTTCTCATTGATATATGGTTAAGCGGACTGAGCTTGTTAAGCAACTTCAGGAAACGTTCGGATGTACTGAAAGTGGAGCTAATATGATCGCCGATAAGGCGGTAGAATTTGAACCCATTTTTGAAGAAATATTTAATGAGAAATTCACATCCGATTTGATAGTATCGAAGATGAAATCTTCAGGACAATTTTCCCCCGGATATATGTGGAATTGGTATATTGGTAGTCTCTCTTTCATTAGCGAAGTTGATGCTGACAAATTCAAAGTTGAAAATGTTGAAACAGATAGTAGTGGTAGTTGGCAACCCTCAAAAGAAAGTAGTGATCGTTGGCAATTCTCATCTCATTCGGTATCCGATGGGAAAAATGACGATGGGGAAGATTGGTTTGATAAATACGCTGACTCATTCAAATAAACATACAGGTGCTACCTAATGGTTAGTTCAGCGTGGGTGAGACGGAATAAACGAGTCCTCTGTGCTGATTAGAAGATACTGAATATCTCGATGTCTGCCTCACCAGTACATTGCTACGGTTTTCGCTTCAATTCGGAATACATTGCTACTCTCGTCTGATGCATCTTCCTGATCACCAGCTCCGCCAGTTGCTGAAGCGTCTGACCGTAACTGTTGACGCTTCTCATCACCGATAGGATTTAGATCAAACATCTTGATGAACGCATCTGTATACGCGTTAAGAATTCTCTTTCGTTTTGCCGTTTGGCTAACCTCCTCGCCAATATCAACGGTTCCCAAAGCCTCTACAATCAACTGTTCCTGTTCATCATCAGAAACATCTTGATCGTACTCCTCTTCCAAAGATTCAGTGTACTGCTGAATATCTCGGCTCCACCTTGCAGCTGAATCAGTAGACCAGTCGGTGAAATTCTGAATCTCAGATAACTGGTTCCTTACATCTTGCAGTCCTCGTTCGAACTCCCGGTTCAAATTCTCCGCAGCCGGCTCTGAGAGACTGTTAATCGCACGAGTCACCTTCAACGGATACCAACGATCAATGTCTACATCTTCCACCCTACAGTAAATCACGAACCGATCATTGTTGAATAAGGTCTGTATCGGGTCAACCCACAGACTATCCAAATTAAGCAGTGTAACAACCTCCAAACCCTGCGCTTCCTCGTCGTCATCAATTTCAGTACTGCGTTTGATCGTCTGCCCGTCGCCTTCGTCAACGACTTCGTAGTCAACAGCCTTGCCAACAACCGGAATACGATTACCGAGACTGCTGCCGATTAGCTCCAGCATTTCTTCGGTATCTGAATCAATTTGATCTTCGAATGCGTCAGCGAAGTAATCAATAGTCCGATAGAGTCTGAATAAGAGATTCGCAGAAATGTTCACTCGAAGCTCGGCTACATCACCACGAGTCAACTCGGATGTTGCAAGACCTGAAAACGGGTCGTCTACAGATTCATCTTCTTTCGGTATCCGATCCAGTGACAGCTTCTTCTCTACTACATCGCTCTTGTACAGCCTCGTAAACTTTGACTGAATCAAGTCGTAGTTCCGAGTCTCAACTGTCGTCCTTTGGTGCTCACTTTCTTCTGAAACCTTTGCATTGACAGAGGCCCCAGCAGATACTGAACCACCTGCACTAGACCCAGAACGCCGCCTTCGCATCTCCTCATTGACCGTCTCAGAAACAATACCTCCCTCTCCGGTTGAAGCCAGCAGGCTTCTAACACTGATTTCGTCAAGATAAACGAATTCTCGGAGATCGTCAAACTGGTTATTAGCAAGCCATCGCTGTAGCCGTGTGACAACTATATACAGCTTTTGACGGATTTTTAGACGGGTCATTCCTGCTGCCTCACCTCTTTTAATTGCCTGCGTTTGGCCTCTCTTTGCTCATCGAACCTTTCGAGAGCGATCATGAAGTCCTCGTGATGAACTTCAGGCCTGTCTTCCTTGACCGCTATGAGTCCGGCTTTCTTTACTATGGATTCGAGGTCGGCACCCGACCATCCACGAGTCCGCTCCGCGATATCCTGGAAATCCACAGTGGAGGAAACTGGCATATTCTGTGAGTGGACTTTCAGAATACTTCTTCGTTCTCCGGCGTCAGGCAAGCTAAATTCAATCTCTTCGTCAAATCGCCCTGGTCGTCGCACCGCTGGATCAATAACCTCAATCAAGTTGGTTGCACCAATCACTACGATGTCTCCTCGATCCTCTAACCCGTCTAGCTCACTCAGAAACTGTGCAACGATCCGACGTTCCGTCTCATCGGCCCGATCCCGGCGTGGTACGACGCTGTCAATCTCGTCGATGAATACTACTGCCGGTTTGTCTTCCTCCTCTGCCTTCTGTTTAGCGGCTTCGAAAACATCTCGGATCTGGCGTTCGCTCTCTCCATAGTATTTGCTCACTATTTCTGGTCCGCCGATATGGAAGAATGAGTCGGAAGATCCCCATTCGTTGGCAGCTGCTTTTGCCATCATGGTCTTTCCTGTGCCTGGTGGCCCGTAGAATAGAATTCCGAACCGGCCTTCAAGATCGAATTCAGCCATCTTGTCGGGTTTTTCCATTGGAAGGCTCACTGCCTCTGTAAGCCGGTCTTTTGCGTCCTGTAACCCGATTACATCGTCAAATGAGACCTCTTCGATATTTTCAGGTTTGTATAGGCTCTTTTCCTTGGTTTGTTCTTGCTCGTCTTCGTTGTCAGATCCAAGGTTCAGGTTGATTGCGTCTACTTCAAGGTCTGGCTTGGGCGTGATTTCGATGGGGTCCTCGGATAAGACCTGAGAGAAGGTTTGAGAAGGTGTTATTGCGATGGTGTATCCTTCCTCTATGGTTTCATCGGGACGGTTGATTTCGGCGAGTCCGTTTTCCGTTCTTACGGCAATGTTCTCGTCGAAGATAGCTTCTACAACTCCAATCGTTCGTCCTCGGTCGTAGCCTCCTTTCTTGACAACTTCTACCGCCCTGTCACCGTCACTTCTATAGATTGTTTCTTCAACTTTAACGATATCACCGACTTCGGCATCGTCCGTATAATTAGATACGGTGGCTGACCCAGAACCATCTGTATAACCTACAATGAGGTCGCCACTGTCGGCTATTTCATTAACGAGAGCCAGCTTCTCGTCACTCATGTAATAATCTGATGAGCCATACTTTCTTGAATCTACTTGATAAATAACCCACTGCTGAAGAAGTCTCGAACAATAGCATTCTTAGAAGATTACTCCGTGGTTTTTGGACACCTACCTATTAGGTGGTTCATCACCGACGGGCTGAAACGAACGATAGCAGTCTGCTGAATTCTCCCTCTATATTCAGCACACCACTCGTGTCATCTTCTGGAGATTTCAACAGAGCCACAACTTCAGACGTCAGCGACCGGTGAACGGATTGATGAGATCGCGTTCCAACCGCGTCGCACTCGCCTTTCGTTTCTTCGACCGGCCGCCGGACGGTCCCATGCCAAGGTCAAGGCCGGTGTCTTCGAACTCTCGTCGACTTTCCGTCGCTAGCTCCGTCTCGAACTCAAGTTCCGTCTCGAAGTCCATCGCCAGTTCGCTTTCGAGGTCGAGGCCGGTTTCTGTTCCCAGGTCGAGTTCGGTATCACTTCGCAGATCAAGGCCCGTCTCTGCCCGCATGTCGAGTTCCGTATCCATGCTGAGGTCCGACCGTCCAAAGATGTCGGTCCGTGCGTCGGACCGCATGCCGTGCCCGACGTCAAGAGATGGGCGTTGCGCATCAGCCGCCCGCGAGAGTGGGCTTTCCATCGTGCTCGAAAGACTACTCCCAGTGTCACGGCCGCCGAGTTCGGTCCGAAGTTCGGAGCGGAACGTACTGATGCCGAGGTCCGACGACGGACGCCCGAGTTCCGCCCCCCGAGACCCGCCCTGCAGGTCACTCTGTAAGTCGGTGCTTAGCTCCGACCGAAGGCCAGACTGGAACGTCGACGATGGACCTTGGTCGGTCTCAAGTTCGCCACGGAGTTTCGAGTGGGGGACTTGACCTTGCCCCCGCGTATCTCCTGTGAACTCATCGAGACCGTCCTGAATATCTCGAATCTTGCTCTTGGCCGCCGACGCGCCTTCCGCCGCCTTGAACTCTGCAGACTTTATCTCACGGCGGAGACTGTCCGCTACGGGAGTATTCAACTCAGTGTTGACGCGGGTGGGTCCGCCTGCACGAAGTATCTCTTCGGCTTTGAACCGGGCCGACGTCATTTCCTGCGCCAGCCGAGACGGCCGCGCACGTGTCTCTGCGTCTTGATATTCGAGGCTTTTCACCTTTCCTGCAAGCTTTCCACCGGCCGCCAGGGCCGCCTCTTCCGAGAATATCAGTGGTTCCTGGTTGGGGAACAGTTTGTCTGCGGCACGGGTGCCACCTGCCGCTTTCGTCGCCTTGTAGCCGAGAGTCCCGGCGAGTTCTTCCCCCGGTTGAATTGCGTATCGGGCTGCAGCTCCGGCACGCGGCCCGATCTTGGCTGCGCCCGACATGATAGCTGACGATGCGACCAGCGAACCGGCTACCATTCCAGCTGTCTCGGCCGGATTCTCGGTGGCGGTCTCGACGGCTTGCGTACCGAGTGCAGTTCCCCGCTTCTTCGCCTTTGAAGCGAACTCGGCATCCCCAGTAGCAGCGTCGTTAACAGCCGCACCACCCGTCTCGCCGAGTTCCATTCCGGCTTTTCCGAGTCCGGGGAGGTTCACCAGTTCGAACGACGACGAAAGGGCCGACGATGCGAACCGTGTTTCCAACGTCTTTGAGGCCACGCGAGAACTTTGCTCGTTGTACGACGACAAGAACTCCTCTGGCGTGTCGAACTCGGCAGTCCCCGTCGGCCGCTCAGCGACCGTGCCAACGTCCGCGCCCATCGATTGCAGGAACACAACACTCGGGTTGAAGGCCGTCCGAAGGGCGGACGTTGACGTTGTAGCATCGGCGAGGCCGCCAGCGAACTGCGAGTAGGTCTGACTGGCGAAGTTCACTGCGTCCTCCACTTCGTCACCCGGCCCGCCGAGTCCGAACGACCAATCCATGTCGAACGCCTCCTTCTCCTGGACGTCGACATCAAGAGAACCGTCGGGGTTCTCCATTACCTGGACGTCCGATGGTGAGTAGTCGAGACCGGTCTGTTCCGACGCAGTGGCCGCGACTTGCTGTTTCGCAACCGTTCGAAGCGTCGGCGGGTTAACTGGCCCTGACTGTTGTCGAGGTTGCGGTTCTGCCGACTGTGAACTTACGTCCATCTGTGCCGACCGTGCCTTGTTCTGTTCGGCACGTCGAGCTTGTCGGGCGTCCTCTTCCGCCCGTTGTTGAAGTTCGCTTTGTGCCGATGGCCGAAGGTTCACGTTTGTGTCGCCGTTCTCGTCACGACTCACCGTGACGTCACCGACGTCGACGTTGTTTTCTTCGGCCACTTGCTCGCGAACCGCGCGGCGGGTGCGTGCCTCCTGTCGGGTCATCGGGCCGCGGCTACCGACGCTGTAGCCTGACTCTCTTACCATCTCCCCACCCTGCGGTTGGTCGGGTTCGGTCTGCTGACGCATTGGGTCTGAGTTCGCGTCTTTCCGAAGCCTGCGCGTAGTGTCGTCACCCGTCTCTGGCGGGTCGTTGCGCATCTGTCGCTTTCGCTCTTCGACCGCCTGCCGGTCCTGTTCTGCAGAATTGTCGCCGTTCGAAGTTGCCGAACCACCAGAACTACCACCGGACGAACTGCCGAGTGGGTCCGGGCTCTCTCCGGGGTCGTTGCCACCTACTGGGTCGCTAGAGGAAGTGTCGTTGTCGGACACTTTTCTCTCTTCGTCTGGCGGGTCCTGCGCCTCGGCAGGTGCAGTCTCACCGCCTGATCCTAGTCTTGCCATTACATGTATCAATACGTCTAGATTGCGTCTAAAGGCGGCGAGATGGGGAGTTTTAGCCCCTGAGTGTGACTATAGCGCGATGTCAGAATACACCGAACGGAAAGAAGACGAACTGAAACGTCCCTGGATTGTCAAAGACGGCGACGGAGAACACACACTTGACGACGCCCCTACGTGGGTCCCGGAACGGGCAAGCCCAATATCTCAACAGGAAGCTGATGACATGGGGGTGCTTGAAGACGATGGGCTATTGGCACTCTTCTACCACAAAGAGAACCACGATTTGCTACTCTGGCTTTGGAAGTCCGACTCGGGAATCGTTATCGAGTTCGAATCTGAGCCCGGATATTCTCTCCCGTACTGGGTGCCTGAACGTGCGACTCGCGACGCGATTACGATTTTCGTCGAGTCCTCTGAGTGGAAGCTGTCCGACGTTCCGGATCAGGTACGTGAGGAACTCATTGACGGATTGGTTGAGTGGTCCGAAACTAAGTGAGCTTGTGCAAGAGTGGACTGAGACTCAATTATATCTGAGCAAGGGTCTGGTTACTCGTAAACTCGCGTGAAAGCCGCTTGAACGTCTTTTGCAGCCATCTTGATATAGGGAAGTGCCCCCCGAACTGACCCCCAACCCATGAATTTCTTGAGCTGAAGCGCGTTGATTCCATTTGAAGCATGGAGTTTCCCCGCGTGCCCCCGGAATGCGTGAGGGTAAAGGTCGTTACGGTCGTCAAAAATCTCCGACGCTTCGGCAAGTCGGGATATTCGGCGGTTGATTGAGGTTCTGCAGTACGGATACCCGTCGTGCTTGTAGAAGAATCGGTCGTAGATGTCTACAATTTCATCTGACCACCCGTAGGGGACTGTCCGTGCAGACTCCTCGTTTTTAGGTGTCCATCGGTCGGCGAGTGCCTCTTCATACGAATCATAACTCCCATCGCCAAGTGCCTGTTTCGCCTGTTGTTTGCAGTATCCACAGACCCCACCGTCTTGCCCTTGGTTACACTGTTCATAGGACGGAATCCGGATGACCTTGTTGTCGACGTCGACCCAGCTCTGGCGCATATGTGAGACTTCACCTGCGCGTAGGCCTAGCTCGCCCATGGAAACGAGGACGAACAGCGTTGACTCTCTAAACTTCTCTGGAATTTTGTGTCTAGCTTCATGTTTTAGCATCCGGTACTCGCGAAAAGAGGGTGCATCGAGTCTAGCACTTCTCACCTGTAGATTCTTCCCCGACATTGTTGGATTAACAACATGTAGCATGTTAAATCTCAGTTCTCAACATCCAACAGGATAATTGAATGCTGACGCAATTACATGCTGAGCGGATAGGTCGCTTTTCCCGATCACCCACAACTCACTGAACAGAAGCGGAAAGTGTTTTTCTAAGTTCGTTAATCTTCTCGACGAGATTGTATCAAATAGTCACGTCAAACGGGGTGTTCCTTTTTTGCTGTGGTGTGTCATATTCGTCGAAATAATAGCCGTTCGATTGAGTAATGCTCACAAGGTGGGCGGGTAGGCTAACGTTGTCAGATTGCTTTGAAATCTCGCTAATCGAAGTTGAGGCCCATCGATCTGGGGCGATGTGCCCCTGCTGTCTCTTAATATTAGACGCGACTTGGTCCGAAACAGTAGTGATGAGATCATGATTTGTTCCGGCGGCAAGCCGCCATCCCGGTTCTTTAGAGATAAATGGCTCGTATGGGTCTCGGTTCTGCGTTTTTCTCGTTACGACATTTCCGACGAAGCCCGTTCCCGAGGCTGGATCAATACCACCAAATTGGACAAGAAAATCGAGCTGTTCCCTATCATATTGCTGATTCTCTTCGTCTCCAAGACTTCGTTGATGATCCCGCCTTGTTAGTTTGGAGATTTCACTACCGATCTCGTCTACTGTGTCAAAAGGTGAGTTGGTTTTCAGAGACTCAATAAGGCGGAAGTCGGTGTCGACAGCTCCAGAAGACGTCAAGACCAATTGCTCCGAGACTTTTGTAATTTTGCTGTTGGAGAATTCAGGTGTGTCCTGAATATCACGTGTGCTACCGTCGGGAAGCCGCACTAATGAGTCGGCTGCAATAAACGCCCCGTCTTTCAAACACATTGCGAAGATGGCGGTCATCAACGAATAACATGACCAGAGTAAGTTTAGAATTTCCGATAAATTTGGAAGATTTGACAATAATACTCTCTGTGGTTATCGGCTGGTCTCACTCATACTCGAGAAGGGCCTGTTTTTGTGGTTGTGAACTATGACTCTATTCCATCCATAGAAATAATGGAGTGGGTTTAGTATCCAAACTCAATTGCTGATGCATGATTAATATTCAAATATCTGATACAAATGTTGCGCTCAGTTTGTATCCCGCGATTCTCGTCGCATTGTCCCTCTGGCTGGGTATCAGCCAATACGGACTCCAGAAATTAGGTGACGAATCCACAAATGAGTACGTGGTCCTTGCTACTGTAGCCTCAGGCTTCTTGACACTAGGTTATGCTGGAAAAGAACTAGGTGATCACCTCATTAGATCAACCAGTTCACCTGCAATTGAAAATGCAATTCAAGCGGTCGAAGTTTTCATGCTATTGATTGCGATGAGCGTGATTCGTATGTTTTTACGACATAGTAATCAGTATGACATGAGCATTAAAAATATGGTGAAGACCCTACTGGGTGGGTTACTTCTCTATACCATATTGTACTTATCTACACTTTTATTCTGAGTTTTTGTTTGGATTGGATAGTAGACATTTCAGCGCAGACAAGCCGCGCCGAGTAGGCGCGGCGACCTCCGTTTCATGTGCTTCATCTGGAGTCTGCGAAGCAGACTCCGGTAATCTTGGTGTGTGGCTCTTTAGCCACACATCTAACGGAGAATCAGGGGGGACCCCCCGGATTCGAAGTGACGGCGGACGCGGTCCCTGCAAGGTCGAGACAATGTCCAGAAAAATACAGTCGCTAAGGTTCTGGAAATGCGGAACAAATTGCCGCCAAGTTAGACTAGCGATAGTGTTGCCACTCAGCAGTCGTGCTCTATCTGGCGAGTTTGACTACACTCCTGGTGCCGATGAGATTCTTCAAGTCGATGAATTTGAACACGTGTCTCCGTGATGTATCCAGGTCAGTAGCCTCAACCTCAAACTCGTGTGCGAAGTCGGCTTGGTTGTTTCCGGTGACTTGCGCCCACGCATTCACACCAGAGCGGATGAGGCGTTTGATTTCTGACCGAGACTTCTGTGGGGCGAGTTCGAGGCGCTCGTTGTACTCGCCGTCTTTTCGATTTCGGACCCAGTGGCGAAGCCAATGCGACCACGGGTCGTCGCTCTCGCCGTAGGTATCCGCCCGGATGATATCTTCAGCGGTCTCTTCGAGAGTCGCTTCAACAGTGCGACGGGCGGATTCGATATGCTCGACCAGCCCGTTCGCGATATGCTTCGAAGCGAGTTCGACGTGACCGTACTCGCGGATGACGAGGTCACCGAGTCGCTTGAGCGACTTGTAGGCAGTATCGAGAGTGACGCCGATTGCATCAGCGAGTTCGGCAGGAGACCAGTTCCCGCCGTCGGTGACGAGTTCGTCGACAATCGCAACGTCGGTTTCGTAGAGGTTACCTGCAGTCGCGAAGAGGCGAACCTCTTCGTCTTGTTGTTGGGCAATACGTGGAAGTGGGTTGTCGATGATTTTGACCATCCTGGCCTCACCTTCGACTTTGAAATAATCGTCCTCAACGTACTTCTGGTGGTCCGGCGTCACCGGCATATCGGACCACTTGAGGACGTTCAGCAATCCTTCTTCGAGCTCGTTGTGGAGCCTGTCGACGTCTTTGAAACGGAGAACATCGTCATGCAGTGAGTTCTGATAAGAGACACCAATCTTCGGATTTTCGAGTTCGGTGCCTTCGACGGCGTCCGGGTGCTTAACGTGGTAGTGCTTGAACTCCTTGGGGAGTTTGTGATCGCCAACAACCTCGCTGGCACGCATCGAGCAGATCGTAGCAGTGTGGTAGAATCCTTTGCACTTGCGGTCATCGCGAACAGTTTTTGCGTATCCGCTCCGCTCACGGCCGAGAATCAGCGAGATTCGGTGTAGCGTCCCGTCAATCGCGAATACCTTGCCAGTCTCTCCTTTCTTCCCGCGCACGTAGAGTTCGGCGTCGGTGATATTCGACGAACGGTGCAACTTTTCTGGGTGGCAGAGTTCGGCGTTAATTTCTGTGTACGAGTTCCAGTTGAACGCCTCTTGGCGGTCACCGAGTTCGTCGAGTGCGTGGTACAGGAGCGAAGGGTACTCAGTGAACTCGAAGTAGCTTCCGCGAGTCTCGACGTCGACGCCGAGAATGTCGTGCGGGTTCGGTACACTCTTCCCACTCTTCGAGTATACACCGGGCCACCGTGGACGCACGCGGAAATACGCACGCTTGCGGTTGTCGTCTTTCGCATCTGTATACGACTCGTAAGCGTCTGGGTAGACGTGAATGGTGAACTCAGGAACATCCTCAAGACGCCAATCGTACGGACCCAGATCTGTATCTTCACCGGGAACAGCGAGACCGGGGTTGTCGGCGTAACCAAACTCAATGTTCCACTCTTCCCCGTTGTGTTCTAGACCGGCACGGAGACGGCCGTGCTCTTCGAAGTCGTGCATTTTGTAGAGGGAGACGAGACCGAAGTACGTCGAAAGAGAGTCGTCCCACTTGAGGTAAGCAGAGAACTCGTGTGCCTGCGGAAGAAGGAACTTTCTGAGCCCGGAGGCAGTGGTCCTGGCGTCCTGTCCGCGCATCGACCGAGCCCGGACCCCACGCTTCTGCCTCCGCTCGTGCATCTCGGCTTCGCTGCAGGAATAGAAGTGATCCTCGCGATCGTCTTTCCGGATGTGGGTGTCACCACAGAAGCGACACTCTCCGGTTGGTTCGAGGTCGCAATTCCATTCGTGGTCAAGCGCATTCTCTTCGGTCTCAAAAGTCGTCTGGCAGTAACGGCACGCCGCGACGAACTCGGGAAGCTCGAACTCGGGTTCTTCCTCACTATCGTCGACGGTTGAACCCGGTTCATAATCGGTCTCGACCGAAGACCCAACTGTGTCATCACTATCGGAAGTGACGACTTCGGCGTCTTCGAGTGCGGAGAACTCAGCGACGACTTCACCGGTGGAATCGTCGCTCACGCGAGACCACCCCACGAACAGAGACCTTCGTCTCTGGAGTTGACTCGTGGGATTGTTAAGGAATCAGTAGAAGCCGGTGGAGGGATTTGAACCCTCGGCCTATTCCTTACGAAGGAATCGCTCTGCCAGCTGAGCTACACCGGCGCGGTGGGCTTCCGAACGCATTCTTTCGTACCCCGGAGACGTAATTAAGACTTGCGAATCAACCCGGTGTCTGCCGGTCGTCACCACGCCACCTCACGACCGCTTCGTCAGGCGAACGTCGAGACAGACGTTGAACTCGTGGGGGGCGTACGAGCGGACGATTTGCTCTTCGAGCACCTCCACGTCGTACTCGGGTTCGGCGGCGGCGCGGACGGCGGCGAGGCCGGGTCCGAACGGGTCGTCTTCGTGCTGGATGTCGTAGAGGTGGACGACACACTCGTCACCGGCGAGTCGGACCGCGGTGTCGAGGAACTCGTCGGCGCTGTGGGGGAGGTTCATGATGAGGCGCTCGGCCCACCCTTCGTAGTCGTCGGCGATTTCACGGACGTCGCCGTGAACCGCGGTGATTCGGTCTGCCACGTCGTTTCGCTTGGCGTTCTCCCGGAGGAACTCGATGGCCGCTTCGTTCAGGTCGCAGGCGACGACTTCAGCGCCCGCCTCGGCCGCCGGGACGGCGAACGGGCCGACACCGGCGAACATGTCGAAGACGTGCTCTCCCTCGCGAATCTGCTCGACGACGCGGTGACGCTCCGTGGCGAGACGAGGCGAGAAGTAGACCGTGTCGATATCCAGGTGCAGTTCGGTACCGTACTCGCGGTGGACCGTCTCCGTCGAGTCGCCGACGAGTACGTCCCAGTCACGAACGCGGAGTTCGCCTTTAATCTTCGAAGCGCGATTCACTACCGTGTCGGCCTTCAGGTCGGACTCGACGATGGCCTCGGCAATCTCTCGGGCGCGTTCCGGGTCGTCTTCGTCGAGGATGACGATATCACCGAGTCGTTCGTACGACGGTTCGTAGCCGAGAATCTCGGCGGGCGTCGTCTGCGTGTCTCGGGCCGGCGATTCGTATTCGACGACTTCGAAATCTGCCGGGACTGCACCGACAGCGACGACGGGAATGTAGAGGTGTCCCTCCACGACCGTTATCTGATGTTCGTGGTCCAACAGGCCGGCGTCTGCGAGACGTTGGCGTGTCGCTTCACCCGTCTCGCGGGGAACACGGACACAGGGGACGTTCATATCTGTCCCACTGCGTGACTCCGAGTAAGGGTGACGCTTCGTCGCCCATATATAATGACTTGATAAATCAGGGCGCACCTATTCGTGACCAGACGTAGAAAATTGATTCGCCCACGATTATACGACACTGTCGTGCCAGTGGGCGTGCCTCTGACAACAGTTTTGGGCCTCGCCCGGGGCCCTTCGTACGACCCCGAATATAACAGTCAGAATGACTGTATTTTATATTCTCCAGCACGTTGCTGACGAAAATGAGTTGCATCGCAGAGTTCACCATTACCAGTCAAGTCCTTCCTCTGACGACCGCGATTGGCTACGCACCGGCGATGCGACTCGACGTCGAACAGGCCGTCGCGGCAGACCCAGAGCGTCCGGTCCTCTTCGTGTGGGCGAGTGGCGGTGATTTCGACGCCTTCGAAGAGGGGATGCGAAGAGACGAGACGGTTGCGTCTCCTGAACTGATGGAGTCACTCCCACAACGGCGACTCTACCGGGTTCAGATTACGGACGACGCCGGTGCAGTCATCTATCCGAACGACGTCGAAGTCGGTGCTTCACGTCTCGATGTGTCGTTCACGACGGACGGACTCCACACCCGAATGCGGTTCCCAGACCGAGACGCACTCGTTCGGTATCGAAGACTCTGTGCCGAGATGGGTCTCGAGATGTCCGTCGAGCGCATCTACCGCGGTGATGCCCCGAGTGCGACTGGGTACGGTCTCAGTGAAAAACAGCGGCAAGTCATCACCCTCGCCGCCGAGTCGGGATACTTCGAGATACCCCGGTCGGTGTCGCTATCGGACCTCGCGGACGACTTGGACATCTCTCCTCAGTCGGCATCCGAACGCCTCCGGCGGGGCATCGCCACACTCGTCTCGTCCACCGTCTGCTCCGACATTCCGTCGAGTCAGTGACTCAGATGTCGATTCGGTCGGTATCGATACCGAGGGCAGACTCTGCGTCTTCGACCCAATCGGCGACAGCCTTCATCTCCCCGCGCCGTTCGTGCGGGTAGACTGCCTCGACGTCCTCGCCACGGAACACTGCGACGAGTGTCTGTGGGAGGACGATAGTGTCGTGGGAAGGGCCCATCCGCCCCGACCCGACAGTGGCGTGTTCGTCGAGCGTCGGCAGCTCGACACCCTCGCGACGCGCCCACTGTCTGAATGCAGCGAGACGTTCTCGGACGAGTGCGTCCCGCTGTGTCGGCGCAGTGTCGCCCTCGACGTCGACGTTACGGTTCCACGTCCGCATGCACACGTCGTCGAGGTAACCCTCTCTGACGAGTCGCTCCAGTCGGACGACGAGCGACTGGTGTTCCTCTCTGAGGCCGTCTCGAATCGGTCGAATCCAGAGTTCGGCAGTTCGTTGTTCGTTGGTTGGCATCTGTAACTCCCCCGTGAGTAAGTACGACTGCACTCACCATAAGACAGATTCTCACTTCCCGACACCCGAGAAAACGGGTGAATTTCCACCACTTCGTGGTCGGGTATCCGGTTTTATCCGGATTGCCTGCGTGTCTCCACACATGTTCGACCACATCCTCGTTCCCACCGACGGAAGTACCCACGCAGAGCGTGCGGCCGAGTACGCGGTCGACCTCGCGGCGACGTACGGCGCGGCACTCCACGTGCTCTACGTCGTCGACGTGCGAGTGTCGCACACCGACAGTCCCGGTGAAGACGACGAAGAGACGCGCGGCGAAGCGGTAGTCTCCTCCGTCGCTGACCTCGCTGCAGCACGTGACGTGCCCGTCGAGACGGAGATTCGGGTCGGACTGCCGTCCGAGACGATTGTCGACTACGGCAAGGAGCGAAACGTAGACCTCGTCGTGATGGGGACACACGGAACGAGTGGACTCGAACGATACCTCGTCGGGAGTGTCGCCGAGCGAGTGGTCAGACTCTCAGACGTGCCAGTGATGTGTGTTCCACCCGCGCTCGACGACGAGTGAAGACGCCCGGACGGGGCCTGTCAGAACGGCCGTCGAATGGTCGTCTGCGCCCAGCTAGCGGACGACGGTGACGCTGACCGGTGCTCTGCTCGCGACGAGTTCCGCGACGCTCCCGAGCATAAGGTTCGTCTCACCTGTCCGGCCGTGACCACCGACGTAGATGGCGTCTACGTCTTCGTCACGCGCGTGCTCGACGATGCTCCGAGCGGGGTCGCCGCGGAGCGTCTCCGTCCGAACGTCGACACCGCTCCCGTCTGCGAGGGCGGTGAGTTCCTCGAATATCTCGTCGGCGATTTTGTTCGCCTTCTCGTACCATTCTGCGGACCCGTGGAGCGGTTCGAGGGTCACGTCCACGTCTATCGGTGCGCTGTACCCCGGGTCAGAGGGGTCGATGACGTGCAGCGCGATGACGGTCGAGCCGGCATCCGAGAGCGCCTGCTCGAACGCTCGCTTCGAGAGTGGTGACCCATCGACTGCGACGAGGATGACATCGGGCATACGTGTCAGTACGCGCTCTCGACACAAAAGCGCTCTCGCGGCGAGGTTTTTCCCTCCGGCGCGCGAGAGCGTCAGTGTGTCTCGTGTTCCGTCCCTCTTCGAGTCGACGTCCGACCGCTGGCAGACGGTGCTTCTCGTCGGCGTACTCGTCGCGCTCACGCTCGTCGGCGGGTCGTACGTCGTGAGTCAGTACCCCTTCCTCGCCGACCCGAGGCAACTCAGGGTAGTGCTCCTCGACGTCGGTCCGCTGGCACCGGTGGCGTTCGTCGCCGTCCAGGTCCTTCAGGTCCTCCTCGCACCGGTTCCGGGGCAGGCACTCGGGTTCGCCAGCGGGTTCCTCTTCGGTGCGTTCTGGGGCACGGTCTACAGCATGGTCGGCATCGTCCTCGGGACGGCACTCGCCGTCGCTATCGCCCGCTACTACGGTCGGCCCTACGTCGAACGCGTCATCACGGACGACGCCCTCGCCCTCTTCGACGACGTGGTGGCGGACCACGGCCTCGCCGTCCTTTTTCTCATCTTCCTCGTTCCGGGACTCCCCGACGACGCCATCTGCTTCGCGGCGGGTCTCACAGACATCCCGATTCGGCGTATCGTCGCCGTCGCCGCAGTCGGGCGACTTCCGGGTTTCCTCCTCGTGAACCTCGCAGGGTCCGCGGCGGCAAACGGCGACCCCGTCCTCGTCGTGGTACTCGTCTCTGTCCTCGTCTCGGCGTCGGTTTTCGGATACCTCTACCGCGACCGAATCATGGCCATGGTCGGCGGATGAGGATTCAGAACCCACTCACTCGGTGAACACGCAGCCGTTCACCCAGCTGGGATGCAGGTTTGCGAGAGAGACGGGACGAACGAACCAGTGAACTGCGAGACGAAGAACGAGAGAGGCGAGACGCTAGCTTCTTCGGTGCGTTTGCTCGGGCCTCCAGTCTCGCGCATTTGGACGGTTCCGCACGTTCCGACTGAACGACACGCGAGGACGTATCTCCACCGACGATTGTCACGTCGCTGGTTCCGGCGGTACGATGAATATCACTGCCGTTGCATGTCCGACTATGCGTGGGGTCCGACCATGAGTGACCGAGTGGTAGAACCGAACGAGAGCGTCTGCCCGTACTGTGGTGTCGGGTGCGGCATCAAGTACGATGCAGACCGCGAGAGCGCCGTCGGGTGGAAAGGACCGGTGAATCAGAAAGGAGAACTCTGTCCGAAGGGTGCCGCGGCGTGGGACGTCGTCGAACATGAAGAGCGGTTGACGAGACCGCTCGTCCGCGTCAACGGAACGTTAGTCGAAGCGACGTGGGAAGAGGCGTTCGACCGAATCGAACGAGAGTTCGACCGTATCGTCGCGGACCACGGTCCTGACTCGGTGTTCTTTTTCACGTCTTCGAACTGCACGAACGAGGAGAATTACCTCCTCCAGAAGACGGCACGGAAACTCGGGACGAACAATATCGACAACTGCGCGCGTCTCTGTCACTCCTCGACGGTTGCTGCGATGGGCGACCGGTTCGGCGCGGGGGCGATGACGAACTCACTCGAAGACCTGATGGAAGCAGACGTGTACCTCGTCACGGGTGCAAACCCGGCCGAACAGCATCCCGTCATCTTCCGGTCGTACCTCCTCCCGGCGCTCAAGTCGGGCACGAAACTGATACACGTCGACCCACGAGAGAACCCGACCACGAAGGCCGCCGACATCCACCTCCCCGTCAAACCCGGATTCGACATCCCGCTGTTGAACGCGATGGCGGCCGTCATCGTCGAGGAGGGACTCGTGGACGAGGAGTTCGTCGCCGAGCGAACCACCGGGTTCGAGGACCTCCGCGAGTACCTCGCTGGTATCGACATCGACGCGGAAGCAGACCGCGCCGGCGTGGACCCCGAGGACCTCAGAGAAGCGGCCCGAATCTACGGCGAAGCGGGGCGCGCCGCCATCTTCACCGGGATGGGGATGAGTCAGCATCACTGCGGCACCGACAACGTCCAGACGCTCATCAATCTGCCACTCCTCACCGGCAACGTCGGCAAGGCGGGGACCGGCGTGAACCCACTTCGCGGCCAGAACAACGTGCAGGGTGCTGGTGACGTGGGAGGGCTACCGAACGTCCTCCCCGGTTATCAGCAGGTCACTGACGCCGTCGCCCGCGCCGCTGTCGCCGAGGTGTGGGGGTTCGAACCGCCGGCGACCCCCGGTCTCACCGAAGTCGAAGCGACCCACCGCTTCGGCGACGAGGTCCGAGCGGCGTACGTCTTCGGCGAGAACCCCGCCGTTACCGAACCGAACGCGAACCACGTCGAAGCGCAGTTCGAGAAACTCGACTTCTGTGTCGTCCACGACGTGTTCCCGACCGAAACGGCCGAGTTCGCCGACGTGGTACTCCCCGGAAGCGTCTGGGCGGAGAAGTCGGGAACCGTGACCAATACCGATAGACAGGTCATTCGCATGCGCCAGAACGTCGCACCGCCGGGCGACGCCCGAACCGACTTCGACGTGCTCCGAGAGTTCGCCCAGCGCGTCGCCGGTCTCGACACGCCGGAGACGCCAGAAGGCGTCTTCGACGAGTTACGAGCAGTCTCACCACTCTACGCCGGAATGTCGTACGACGGAATCGGCACCGGGAGTCAGCGGTGGCCGTTCCCCGAGGGTGCAACCGAGGGGACCGCAATCCTCCACACCGAACAGTTCGAAACCGGGTCGAAGACTGCCCCTCTGCGCGTCGTCGAACACGTGGACCCGGCAGACCCCGTCGAAGACGACGAACTCGTCCTCACGACGGGGCGCGTCCTCCAGCACTTCAACAGCGGCGCGCTCACCCGACGGTCGGGCGTCTTGATGCGGATGCGCGGCGAGGACGTGCTTCAGATCCATCCCGACGACGCCGCAGACCGGGGTATCGAGGATGGCGACCGAGTCCGCATCGAAAACGACCGCGGAACCGTCACCGTCGCCGCCGAAGTCACGCCTGCCGTTCGCCGAGGAACCGTGTTCACCACGTTCCACTACGCCGACCCACTCGTGAACAAACTCACGGGGGACGCTCTCGACCCGACAGCGAAGATCCCCGAGTACAAACACAGCGCCGTCCGCGTCCTCGTCGACCCTGCGAACGATGACTGAGAACCCGGCTGACACGACGCTCGCGGACGCCCTCGGTGTCGGCCCCGACGACCTGACGTGCATGGTCGGCGCGGGCGGCAAGAAGTCGCTCATCTATCGACTCGCTCGGTCGCTCGACGGCGTCGTCACGAGTACCGTCAGAATCCCCATCTTCGACGACGAAGTGGCCGAGGTGATGGTCACCGACGACCCTGCCACGGTCGTCGAAGAAACCTCGACGCGCCCCCTCGGCGTCGTTCCAGAGCGAGAACGCGCAGACCGATACCGGGGCTACGACCCGGAAACTGTCGACACCGTTGGTCGCAGAACAGACGATGTCGTGCTGACGAAAGCCGATGGCGCACGCTCGCGGTGGTTGAAGGCACCTGCCGACCACGAACCGCGCGTCCCCCACAGTACAACCCTCGTCTGCCCGGTTGCGAGCGTCCGCGTCGTCGGCGAACCACTGGAAGAAACACACGTCCACAGACCGGCACTCGTCTCGGAGATTACGGGCACGGCCACCGGCGACCCAATCTCGGCGTGGGACGTCGCAGCAGTATTGACGAGTGACCGCGGCGGGATGAAAGACGTACCCGAGACGGCACGTATCGTGCCGGTGCTCAACATGGTCGATGGAGAGACAGAGGCGGAGACAGCGGAACGAATCGCAGGGTGGGTTCGCGAGCACCCGCGTGTCGAACGGGTCGTCGCAACTCGACTCGTCGCAGACGACCCCATCGTCGACATCTACTGACGGACGCAGTCTCCGACGCCGCACAGCACCGCTATTTCACCCCAGTTCGGCGTTTCGACGCCGAATCTCCGCTTCTGCGGCGTCGAGTTCTGCCCGTGTATTGACGTTCTCGAAGGTCCGCGGGTCGAATCGGCCCAGAACCTCGGCACCGACGGTGCGAACGTCGAGTGAGTCGAAGGCGTCGAGTATCCGCCCACCGCCTCTGTCGAGGACTTCTTCGGCGGCCATCGAGACACTGGCAGTTCGGTAGACCGCTTGTGTCGTCTGGAACCATCCGTCTTCGACCCGGGGAACCACGACGTCGGCACCCGTCTCGTCGGCCTCTGCGAGGAGCAATTCGAGGAGGCCGGGGTCCACGAACGGCATGTCGCAGGCGACGACGGCAGAGAGTGGCGCGTCGGTGGCAGCGAGACCGGTTCGGATACCGCCGAGTGGACCGGTGTCTGGGTCGGTATCGATAGCCATCCTGGGGGCGAGGTCGGCACACGCGTCTTCGAGTGCAGACGCCTGCTCGCGCCGACAGTTGAGGACGAGTTCGTCGCTGGCCTGCATCACCCGCCCGGCGGTTCGGCGCACGAGGGGGACGCCATCGAGATGGGCGAGTGCTTTGTCCGTCTCACCGAACCGTCGTGACCGACCGCCGGCGAGGACGACGCCCGCGACGCGCGTCATCTGGCCGTCTCACGCCCCGTCAACTCGTCGTAGACCAGTTCGACGATGTGGAGTTGCAAGTCGTCGACCTCTTCGTCGAAGACGCGAACGCCTCCGTACATCTCGTTGATGGTCGACTCGTCGGGGAGTTCGTCGTCTGGGAGCACCCGAATCGACCCTCGCGCCATGATGCTCCACGAGTCCTTCCCGGCGTCCTCGTAGCAGATGAACGTCGCTTCGTCGGTCGATTCGATGTACTCGAACTTTTCGCTGTGGCCGTCGTCGGTCAGGCGAAAGAGGAGGCGTCCGTTCTCCTCGTCGAGGGAGACGTGGACGGGGATTCCGTACGCCCGACTATCGTCCGCGAGCGACAATATCCCCGAGGATACCTCGTCGAGGCGTCTGGAGATGTCGTCGGCGTCCATCCCCACCGTGTAGACGTACCTGATGTCTTTCATACGTCTCCTTCGCACCCCCGGAACATGAAATGACGGCTCGACGCTGTCTGGCGGTTTTTTGAGAGGGGTGACAGGTCGCTCAGGGGAGGGAGAAGTCTGACTCCGGGAACCGCTTTTTCACTACCGACGACCACGGTGTCTGCGTTCTCCTCGTAGGCGACGAGGTACAGACCTGTCAGTCGTTCCCGAGAGACGATACGTCAGTCGTCGAGGTACGTTTCGAGCACGCTGGACGACTGCTCTGCGAGGCCGTCGATGGCGTCCTGTGCCGCGTCGGCGACGACTGCCGGGTCGCGGTACGAATCGCCGAGGCCGACTTCTCGGCGGTGCCACTCACCGCCCGCGCGGGCGAAGATATCGACCCACCAGTAGAGCGTGAGTCCACGTGCGAACTCGGTGACGACGACTCGGTAGTCACACTCCGGCGACTCGTAGATGGTCTGTGCGCTGGCGTCGTCGGTGTCCTCGTCGAGAGCGACAGTCCACCCCTGTGGAATCGAGAGTGCGAAGGGGTCGTCTGTCATTATATTCTGTGACGAAGCGGAGGGACTTGATTGGTACGCTCGCGGCAGCGACCGGGACGACTCCATTTCGTGACGACCACCTGTCTCAGTCGACGGCGGTCAGTCCAACGACCGAGCGGAGTTGGCCACGACGAGGAGACTCGACGTTCCCATCGCAATCGCGGCGAACAGTGGGTTGAGGACGCCCAGTGCGGCCAGTGGGATGGCGACGGCGTTGTAGCCGAACGCCCACGTCAGGTTCCCGCGGATGCGTCGATTCACGCCGGCAGATAGCGAGAACACCTCCGGAATCGCGTCGATGTCACGGCCGACGAGAACGGCGTCTGCCGCGTCACCTGCGATATCTGTCCCGGTGCCGAGCGCGATACCGATGTCTGCGGCCGCGAGTGCGGGCGCGTCGTTGCTCCCGTCACCGACCATCGCGACGGTCCCGCGACTTCGGAGGCGTTCGACCGTCTCGGCTTTCGCCTCGGGTGGGACGCCGGCGAACACGTCAGTCACGTCCGGGTGGTCGCGGAACCGGCGTGCGGCACGCTCGGAGTCGCCGGTGAGGACGACCACGTCGCGCCTGCCGTCGTCGGCGACGGCCGAAACCACGTCGTCCCACGCCTCGCGCGGTTCGTCGCCGACCACGAGTACTGCGCGGGCGCGACTCCCTCGCCCTACGACGACTGGCACCGCGCCTTCGTCGCGGGCCGCGTCGATTGCGGATTCGACGTCGTCGCCGATGGCCATTCCCTCGTCGCGGACGAGCGTCGGGTGCCCGACCACGACTCGTTCGCCGTCGACGGTTCCGGAGACGCCTCGGTCGTGAACGACGGCGTCGTCTGCGGCGATATCGGGAATCTCGATATCGGCATCGTCGGCGGCCGTGACAATTGCTGTCGCCAGTGGATGTGCGGAGAAGCGTTCGAGCGCGGCGGCCACTCGGAGTGTGGCCTCAACGTCGCTGTCGGTGTGTTCGCTGTCAGTGTCGTCGTCGCCACCGTCGATTCTAAGCACGGTCATGTCGCCGTCGGTCAGTGTTCCTGTCTTGTCGAAGACGACCACGTCCACGTCGGGGACCGCTTCGAAGACGGCCTCGGAGGCGACGACGATGCCGCGACTCGCGGCCTCTTTGATGCCCGACGCGACGGCCAGTGGTGTGGCGAGGCCGAGCGCACACGGACACGAGACGATGAGGACCGTGAGGCCGATGAGGAGTGCCGCCGTCGCCGACTCACCACGGAGAAGCGTCCACCCGAACGCGATGACCGCGAGGACGAGGACAGTCGGGACGAATATCGTCGCGAGTTTGTCCGCGAGGCGCTGGACGCCCGAGCGAGCGCTCTGGATGTCCCAGAGGAGTTCGACGAGTCTATCGAGCGTACTCGTCGCGTCCTCGCCGACTTCGACGACGAGTGGCCGGTCGGTGACGACGGTGCCACCGAGAACGTCGTCGCCGGGTCGTTTCGTCCGTGGCATCGACTCGCCCGTGACGAGGGCTTCGTCCACTGCCGCGGTCCCTTCGCGGACCGTCCCGTCTACCGGAACTCGTTCACCCGGTCGAATCTCGACGATGTCGCCCGGGTCGAGGGTATCGACAGAGACAGACTCGACGCCGTCGGGGGTCCGCAGTCGGGCCTCGGAGACGCGCGACGCGGCGAGGTCCGAGAGCATCCCGGCCGCCTTTCGTTTGATTCGGTCCTCGTAGTAGTTTCCGAGCGTCACGACGAGGATGATGGCGACGGTCACGTCGAAGTAGACGTGCGTCTCGCCGACGACCATGGCGGCCGTCGAGTAGACGTACGCGCTCGTTGCCGCGAGAGAGACGAGCAAGTCCATGTTCGGTTGGCCCGCCCGAAGGCTGACGACGGCCCCCCGAAGGATGGGGAACCCAGTGTAGAACAGGACGATAGAGGTCATCAGCCAGATGTTGGCGACGATGTAGATGCCGTCGAAGACACCGAGTTCGACCACCGGCGAGAATCCGACGTAGGTCGGGTACAGAAAGAGGATGTACCACATCATCACCATCATCCCGAAGACGCCGCCGCCGATGACGAACCGCGCGACTTGGTTGTCGCCGCGCTCTGCGGCCTCACGTTCGTTCGGGTCGCGCGTTCCGTACCCGTACCGCGAGAGCGTCCCCGAGAGCCCATCGAGGTCAGCGGTCTCCGGGTCGTAGGTGACACGGACCATGTCGTTGGCGTAACTCGCGTCCGCGGCGTAGATACCGTCGCAGGACCGTGCCGTTCCGGAGACGAACGCCTCACACGTGGCACAGTGCATCCCGTCGACGGACATGTAGGTACGTTCGGCACCCTCTGGGACCGCCTCTGCCTCGCCGGCGAGTTCTTGCTCGACCGTCTCTGGGTCGGCGCTCGCGGCGTCGCCAAGCGTGCGCGTGATTTCGAGACAGCCACGGCAGCAGAACTCGCCATCGACGTCGTCGCCCGTCACGGGCGGTGTCGGCGTCGGCAACCCACAGAGGTCGCATCCGCTGGCTTCGTCGTCACCTGCGCCACGCGACTGCGTCTTCGTCGCCATGCTCACCCCAAGGGTTGGTAGAAGGGGACGTGAAGGTGTGGGACCGAGACGCCGAGGAGCATCAGCCCGTGCGACAGCGGGATGTACCCGAGGACGAGGAACGCCGCTCCGAGCGCCCGGTGGAGGACTGCGCGACGACGCGCCGAGACCGTACCGAGCAGCGTTCCGTACAGGAACAGCGTCGGTATCGTCCCGAGTCCCAGCAGGCCAAGCAACGCGGCGGCCCGAACCGGGGCACCGGTAGCGAAGGCGTACAGATACGCTGGATAGATGATGGGACAGGGGAGCAGTCCGTGAATCGCTCCGAGTCCGAGGATTCGCGGGCCACCGACGAGTCGGTCGACCCGTGCCGTCGCCCACCCACTGACGCGGCCGAATAGCCGTGTCACGGGCGCGGGCGTGAGTCGGTCGAGTGCGGCCGAACGCCCGACGACGTAGCCGAGGCCAGTGAGGATGATTGCCGTCCCGACGAGCAGACCCGTCGTCGCACGGACACCATTCCCGATGGTTGCGAGCGAGTCGAACGCACCGAAGAACAACCCACCGACGAGGGCGAAGAGTGCCCCGATAGTGGCGTAGCTAAGCGCCCGGCCGACGTTGAAGAGCGCGTGCTGTCGGACGTGGAAGAGTGTGAGTGAGTCCGTCCCAGCACGGCCGCTCAGTCGGTCGGCGTAGACGCTCACGAGTGGTCCGCACATCCCCAGACAGTGCGCGCCACCGAGGAGGCCAACGAGGAGAAAGGCGGCGGCCTCCGGTGGGTTCGCGGAAAGGACGGGCGGTGTCACCCCTCCGTCCATCTTAGACTGCCTGTTCCTGCTCGACGTCGTGTTCGGTCTCGTGTTCGTGTCCACCCTCGGTCGGACTCATGAGGAGGTAGATAATCGCCGAGATGAGAAGCACGTTGATAGCCGTGACGACGCCCGCGAGTAGGTTGTTCGTGACACCGAAGACGATTGCTGGCAAGAGTGCTAGGAGTGCGACCGTTCCGGCGAGACGCGGAGTGAGTTCCATATCGGTTGATACGCGGTGGTATTGTTTCGGATTTCGCTCATTCCAACGTGGTGAGAATCGCCTGATGCTTTGAAGGTACGTTCTTGCTCATGACCGGGTATGGCCGTTGATTCGACAGCAGAGGGGAGCGCCGCGGCCCCTGTCTCACAGGCTTCAGGCTCTGGAGACGTGCCAGCAGATGCGGCGACTCAACGTGGTTCGTCAGAACCACCTGTAGATTCTATCGTCGGGACGGCCGACGACGGTATCGTACGGCAAATTGGGCACGACGATTTCGACCCAGTCGGGACACTCATTCTCGTCATCATCTACATGGTCATCCTGCTTTCGATGTGGGTGTTCATGTACTTCATCGAGTTCCTCGGTCGGGGTCTGACGGTGGTGGGGTGACAGATGGAGATACACACGTACGAGAAACTCTGGCTGGCACTCGCACTCGTCCTCATTGTCGGGTTCATTGGAACGATTACGTACGGCGCTGCCGGCGTCGGTATCGAGATGATAGACGACGAGGGTGGAACCGTCGACCCGGCAACGCTCGACGACCACCCGAAGTTCGGCGACCCGGGCGTCGAACAGACCGGTGAGAACTCCTACGACGTGTACGTCGTCGCTCGACAGTTCGTCTTCGAACCCGGCACGACGCAACCCATCCGCGTCCCCGAAGGGAGTACCGTCACGTTCTACGTGACCGCAGCAGACGTCATCCACGGCTTCAACGTTGTGGGAACCAACGCGAACACGATGGCGATTCCCGGCCAAGTGGCTAAGTTCACCGTCGAGTTCGACGAGGCCGGTGAGTACGGTCTGGTTTGTAACGAATACTGTGGCTCAGGCCACCACGTCATGGAAGGCAAACTCGTCGTCATGGAACAGAGTGAATTCGACAGTTGGTACGAACAGCAGCAACAGGAGGGAAGTAACTGATGGCGACCGCTTCTGGCCCGGCCCGGACGTTCGTCGAGAGGTTCCCTTCCGAGGCAGGTGTCATCAAGGCGAACCTCCTTGTCTCGTTCGTCGCACTCGGAATCGGGGCGTTCTTCGGCCTCATTCAGGCGCTCCACCGGACAGACATCCTTCGCGTCATCGACTCCGCGGACTACTACACGATGCTGACTGGGCACGGTGTCCTCTTGGCAATCGTGTTCACCATCTTCTTCCTCACCGGGTTCTTCCACTGGGCAACCGCCCGGAGCTTGGACCAACCGGCCGTGAGTACGCTGTACTCGTGGGCGTGGTTCGGACTGATGACGACCGGAACCGTCCTCGCCACCATCGCGATTCTCGGTGGCCTCGTCCCGAACCTTGGAATTAGCGCAGACGTGCTGTTCACGTTCTACGCCCCGCTGCAAGCCCACCCGATATTCTACATCGGGCTGGCGATGTTCATCGTCGGAACGTGGCTCGCAGGTGCCGACTGGTTCCTCTCGTACCGCGCGTGGCGGAGCGACAACAAGGGCGAGCGCATCCCGCTGCAGATGTTCATGGTCCTGACGACCATGATTATGTGGTACCTCGCGACGCTCGGTGTCGCCGTCTCGGTGGTGTTCTTCCTCATCCCGTGGTCGCTCGGACTGATTCCGAGTGTCAACCCGCTTCTCACGCGGACGCTGTTCTGGTACTTCGGGCACCCCATCGTGTACTTCTGGCTGATGCCGGCGTACATGATGTGGTACACCATCCTCCCGAAACTCTCGGGTGGTCGCCTGTTCAGTGACCCCCTCGCACGCGTGGTGTTCCTGTTGTTCCTCTTGCTTTCGACGCCGGTCGGAATTCACCACCAGTACCTCGACCCGGGTATCGCAGAGGGCTTCAAGTTCATCGCGATGACGAACACGATGTTCCTGCTGCTTCCGTCGCTGCTCACGGCGTTCACCGCCGTCGCCAGCATGGAACACGGTGCACGACAGCGTGGTGGCGAAGGCTACCTTCGCTGGCTTGGTGCACTCCCGTGGCGTGACCCTGCCTTCACCGGCATGGCCCTCGCCGGGATTCTGTTCGCCGCAGGTGGATTCTCCGGTATGATCAACGCCGGGATGAACATCAACTACCTCATCCACAACACGCTGTGGGTCCCCGGTCACTTCCACCTCACCGTCGGGACTGCCGTCGCCTTGACCATGATGGCAGGGTCCTACTGGCTGGTTCCGCAACTCACCGGGACGAAACTCTACAGCAGACCGATTGGCCTCCTGCAGGTCATCATGTGGTTTATCGGCATGGTCTTCATGTCGAACGCGATGCACCGCGCCGGCCTCGCTGGCATCCCGCGTCGGACCGCAGAACCGCAGTACCAGAACTTCGAGTTCCTGACGCCAATCGGGAGCATCTTCGAACTACGTGTGCAGATTGCCCTCGGCGGAACGCTCCTGTTCCTGTCGGTGGTGCTGTTCCTGTTCAACATGCTCCTGACCTCGCTCGGTGAGAAGTCCGACCGTCCGGTCGACGAGTACCTCCCCGAACCGCTCTCGGGTCCCGAGGGCAGTCCGCGCGTCCTCGACAACCTTGGTCTGTGGACCGGCATCGCCGTCGTCCTCGTCATCCTCGCCTACACGCTTCCGCTCGCTGGCATCATCCAGAACGGTGGCGGCCTGTTCGGCGGTGGCCTGCCCATTCCGGCTACCGTCTCGGCGGGTCTCGACTTCGTGACGACGCTGGTTACCACGACGGTCAACACCCTGCTGGAGGTGGCCGCATGAAGTTGACCAAGGCACGAGCGCTGGTCATCATCGCGTTCAGCGTTCCCATCGCCATCGAACTCCGGACTGTTGCGGGGTTCTTCAACATCGACTTGCCCCTCATCGCCATCGCAGTCATCGAGTTCCTGTTCCTCGCCTTGATGTTCGTGCTGTACGGACTCTACGGTGAGGGATCGGAGTCGGCGTCGTAATCGCCGGTCGTCGAGACCGGTTTTGCTGCGATTTTTTCGATAGCTCTCGACGAGCGAAGAGCGCATATAATGTCCCCTCGATAACGTGGGGGAATCCCGGCAGTTTCCCGGTGACTGGGAACCAATCTGCCTATATATGGAATTCTGTGGCGTAGACAGAGGTGACCATGAAACTCGACTTGATGAAAGTCGGAATCGGCCTCGCAGTCGTCATCGGCATCACCCTCACGGTAGTCGCCGGGTACGCACTGTTCGCCACCGTCGGTGGCGTGGCTGGCCTGACTGTCGCGCCCGAACTGTTCGTCTCCATCCTGTTCGGTGGACTTCTTGTCGCGTCCGCCGCGGCAGTCCGCAAGGCAGTGCCACGGCCGCGCACCCGCGTCTGAATCCGACACCCCCGGTAACCTCCATTCTCACGACGATAGTTGACACACCGTAGCTTCGCGGCCGCGAGACGCCCGAAATCCGACGCGAAGAACCATAGCCGCAGCACGCAAACAGTACGACATGTATGATTCAGTCCTCGTCCCTACCGATGGGAGCGCCCGTTCTCTCGCCGCCGCCCGCCGTGCTATCGACATCGCCGACACCTACGACGCGACGATTCGCGTCTTGTCTGTCATCGACTCCAGTGACCTCGGTCTCTGGACCGCCGCCGACGTGCCGGTCGAACGAGTTCAGGCGAGTCTTCGCGACGCCGCAGAGATGGCCGTCGAAGAAATCGCGTCGCTCGCCGACGACGCCGGCCTCCCCTGTGAAACAGCGGTCCGAATCGGCGTCCCACACCGTGAGATACTCGACTACGCCGAGGAAGTCGGTGCCGACCTCGTCGTGATGGCGACACACGGTCGGACCGGCCTCGAACACGCGATTTTGGGGAGTACGACCGAACGAGTCGTTCGACTCTCCGAGGTTCCGGTGTTGACCGTTCGCGAGTAGCGGAGCGTTCGCTGTCGGCAGTCCCGACTGGGCCACTCAGGCGTACGCCCGTAGTCCGTCGGTGAGTGCTCGCCGGCCGTAGAAGACGAGGCTGACGACGCCGAACCCACCGAGGAGGAGTGGAATCACGTCGAACCCGACGACCAGCAATCTGAGACCTCCCCAGAGCATGAACGCCGCGGATTGGCTGACGTTGTACGCCAGCGTCGAGTTGAACGGGACGAACCCTCCCGAGAGGAAGACGAGACAGAGGAGGACGACGCCGACAGCATCGGGAGAGAGGGGTGAGAGCCATCCTGTGACGACGGCGAGGGCAGCGAACGCACTGAACACCACGCCGATGGCGAGTCTGAGCGGGGCGATTTCGTCGAACAGTGAGGCGTCGGGCGGGACTGCCGTCGGAGCGTCGTCAGTCGAGTGGTCGAAGCGTGAAGACACGACCACGATATTGTGGAAGTAGTGTCAAAATGGTACTCACTCGATGGGGATTTGGCTCCCACCGTCCCGGTTGTCTCGGGTCGCAGACGGCCGTTCGTCGAGTTCGACGACGAGCGTCATCGGGTCGCCTTCGCGGAGGACGTCGATTGCGACGGGTTCGCCGGGCCGAGTCTCGGTGATGAGGTAGCGCATCAACTCCTCGTGTGTCCGGACCGGGTTCCCTTCGATGGCGACGACGACGTCGCCGCCGACGGGAATCTCCCAGCCACGGAACACCGCCTTGTCGGTGCATCCACGGAGAACGGCGTCACCGCCATCGCTGGAGGCAGACCCGACGACTAGGACGCCACGAGGCGCGTCGAGGCCGTTTACCTCTGCGATAGTAGGCGTCACGTCGAGGGTCCGCGCCCTGAGATACGAGTGGCGATAGTAGCCATCGGCGACGAGGTCAGGGAGGATGCGACTCGCGATGACTGGTGAGACGGCGAATCCGATGTTGTCGCCCTGCTTCGCCCGGTTGACGCCGACGACTTCGTAGGGTGGGCCGTCGCCGTCGCTCGTAATCCCGACGAGTGGACCACCGGAGTTTCCGGGGTTGATTGGTGCGTCAGTCTGGACGACATCGGGGATAGCGAACCCGTTCGAGGTGGGGAGCGACCGGTTCGCTCCGGAGACGATGCCGGCGGATATCGACCCGTCGAGACCGAGTGGGTTCCCGAGGGCGGCGACTGCACGGCCCGGGGCCGGGTTTTGTGTCGCGAGGTGGAGTGCTACGGCGTCGTCGGGCAGGTCGTCGAGGGCGACGACGGCGAGGTCCGTGTACGCGTCGGCACCGACGACGTCGCCCACGCGCCACGACCCGTCGGCGAACCGGAGTTCGACGCGCTTCGAGTCGCGGTCGGCGAGTCTGGAGACGTGCTCGTTCGTCACGAGGTGCTGGTCGTCGTAGACGAACGCACTGCCGGCACCGCCGGGGCGACGTCGCCCGCCGACGTAGACGGAGACGACCGACGGGATGACGTCGCGGTACAGTCCTTCGAAATCGAGGTGAGTGGACATGATGGTGCGAAAGCGGGACGACACACGCCGTCCGGCGGTCGCTTACCTCGGGTTAGTGCCCGGAGAATTTGAGCATGTCGTGTGATGACAGTCACCGTGGACGTGAATCAGACACGTCGATATCGACGCGGCCCGTGACGGTTCCCCGTCGAGTTGGCACGTTGGCCAGCAGACGACACATCGACCGTCAGATATCGCGGACCCTCAATTTATTAACTTCTGTAGTAAATATCGGGTCGACAATGGTCACGCTCGACGTACACGAGAACATGCAACGACTCGCCGACAGTGGTGTCGTCGCGGTGATGCGCGGCGCAGACGCCGACACCATCATCGACGTCGCCGACGCCCTCAACGAAGGTGGTGTCACCGCCTACGAGATTACGGCCGACAACCCCGACGCGATGGACCTCATCAGCGAGGTGTCGGCGTCGTTCTCGGACCGTGAGGCTATCGTCGGTGCAGGGACCGTCCTCGACGCGCCGACGGCCAACGCGGCGATTCAGGCCGGGGCGGAGTTCGTCGTCGGCCCGAACTTCGACGAGGGCGTCGTCGAGACGTGCAATCGGTACGGCACGCTCGTCGCGCCGGGTATCATGACTCCGACAGAGGCCGTCGACGCCTACTCGGCCGGTGCCGACCTCGTGAAGGTCTTCCCCGCCTCGTCGCTCGGGCCGGGCCACCTCAAGAGCATGAAGGGCCCACTTCCGCAGATTCCGATGATGCCGACTGGTGGCGTCGGCCTCGACAACGCCGCCGACTACATCGAGGCGGGAGCAGTCGTCGTCGGTGCGGGCGGCGCACTCATGGACGACGAGGCCATCGAGAACGGCGACTTCGAAGTCATCACCGAGATGGCCCGCGAGTTCTCCGAGATTATCGACGGCGCGAGAGACGAGTAACCGCCTCGAATCGCCTTGTCACCGTATCGATTTTACACGCCCCGCGAACTCGTCGGGGACCCACTCGGCGACGAGGTCCGGGTCCGAGTCGCCGTTCGCGGCGACGAGGTACGCCGCGCCGTCGTCGTCACCGTAGACGTGCTGGAAGTCGTAGACGAAGCCCCAGCAGTCGGTGGTTTCGGGTACCTCGTCGCTCTCGGTGAGGAACTCGACTTGCCGGACGACGGCGTACTCGACCAGACGGTTGACGGCGTCTTTCGTGGGTGTCTCTTCGTCGAAGAGGCCTAACTCGCGTGCCTCTTCGACCAGTGGGACGAGACGCGAGACTGCCTCCTCGACGGCGACTGGCAGGTCTTTCGACCCGTCTCCGACGACGGACTCGTAAGCCGACGTGACCCCGCCACACCCCGTGTGTCCGAGGATAACGATATCCGAGACGCCGAGTTCTGCGACTGCATAGCCGACGACGTCGTTGACGACGAGTCGGCCGTCGATGGTCGTCCACGCCTGATTGGCGATGTTGACCGATTTGAAGAGTTTCCCTGCTTCATCGGTCGCCCAGAGCGCCCCGACCGGGACGCGAGAATCTGCGCACCCGACGGAAACGACTGGCGGTTTCTGCACGTCTCGGACTCCCTCGAAGTGGTCCGAGTCGAGGTGTTCGACGTAGTGTTCGTTTCCGGTCATGAGCGCTTCCAGTACCGAATTCGCCATTGCGATTGACTATCGCCCCGGAGAGGTAAATACCGGGGAAAGAGACGAAGATTCACGCCGACCGAGAGACCGGCAGGCCGTCCGGTCAGTCGTCGGCCGCCATCGGTGGGACGACCGGTTCTTCCGTCCGTTTCGGTTCCTCGGCCGCATCGGTCGTCTCGTCGGCGACCCACGTCAGGTTCCCGTCGTACTGGAACGATGCCCCGTTTTGCGTCGGGTCGACGACGGTCAGCGAGAGCCAGCCGTTGTCAAGCAATTCGGCCACGTCTGAATTCTCGGCGAGGATGGTGGTCACACGCTCGACCGGTGCGTGAATCACCACCGAGAGGCGCAGCGGTTGGTGATACGGGTCGTCGTCGGCCGCCATGACCGACTGGAGCGGCAAGCCCGTCATCAGGTCGCCGCCGTTCCCCTGATAGACGCCGACGTTCCCGACCGGGTTGTGGGTAATCTTCGACCCACTGCCGTAGACTGCGTTGTCCACAGTCGAGAAGTAATACTGCATGTTTATCCACTGGGTGACGACCATCGGTCCGCCCACGATGGCCGCCAGTGCCTCGCCGGAGTCGTCGTTCCGCCAGTCGTACGAGTGGAGGAACGAACGACCGTCGAGGTCGAGTCCCTGTGTGAGCGACCGGGGACCGACGACGAAGCCTGCGTTGCCGGCCAGTCCCCACTCGGGCCGCGTCTCGGCCCAGTCTGTGGCGCGGCGTTCGGTCTCGCGCGGCCCCGGCGACGACACGTCCATCGACTCGGTGCGTTCTGCGGTCGAGCCCTCACGGGCAGTTTCGAGGTCAGACCGAAGTTGTTCGACGTCGGCCTCGTGGCTCTCCGGAACAGACGCCGTAAAGAGTGTCACTTCGTCCGTCGTGGTGTTGTGTTCGCCGGCGACGAAGACGGTGTCCGACGGAATGTCGAACCCGCGTTCGCGGAGTGCGGACCTGACCGCGTCGTCGTTACAGATGGCCGCGAGGACGCGAGCGCTCGGGCCGCCGGCGTTCCCGGCACAAGCACCGCAATCGAGGCTGGACTCGAACGGATTGTTCGCCGTCTGACTGGCGTGGCCGACGAACGCGACGACGCGGGCAAATTCGTCCCACCCCATCAGTTCGAACGCAGTTGCGGCGTACTCGACTTTCTCCGCAGTGGACAGTCCGCGTGGCAGGTTACCCTCGGCGCTCGGGTCGTGGTCGAGTGCTGGTTCACAGAAGTCCGGCTCGCTGGGGACCCGCTTCGACGTAGCGGTGAGGAAGTCGTACACCCGCGCCGGGAAGAGCGTCCGTGCGGTGAGTGCCAGACCGTAGCCACTCCCGGCACTCTCGACGAAACTGAACACGGTCGAGGCGTTGGATTTGAGCGATTTGAGGACGTTCGAGGCAGCACGGGTGCCCGTTGCCCACGTCTCGTAGCGTCCGTGTTCGGGTTCACACCCCTCGGCCGGATTCTCTGCGATGTAGTGTTGTGCATCGAGAATGGGCGGGCATGCGTCTATCGTGACCCCGGAGTCGTAAGCTTCGTAGCGCATCGGAATGCCGAAGAAGCCCGCGTAGCCGTAGGTCTCGTAGGCACCCACGTTCTCCACGTGCCTACGGATGACCTCCGAGCGTGTGTCGATGCAAAAGACGAGTTGGGCGTCCGGACGCCCCCCATCTTCGAGAGCGACCGCTTTCTCGCCGTCTTCGGATGCTGACGACGACTGGCGCTGTTCGGTTATCGCCTCGACGAGTTGCGTGCGATACGTGTCCTCCCACGCGTTCAACCAGACTTCCGGAAGCGGGAGGCCGTCGTCGTTTTGCAGGCTCCGTTCGGTACGTGTCGATTCTGATGCGTCCGTCGGCGGGCCGAGCGGTACATCGAAGCAGTCGGTGAGAACTAACCGTACCGCCAGATACTCCGTGAGCGTGATGGGGTACGTCGCTTGCCAGGAACCGCCACTGGCCGCCCGTTGTTTGATGAACCCGGTCCATCCCGGGAGTTTCCCGAGGTGGAACTCGAAGAGGTCGGGCAATTGCTCTCGTGGGTACGTCGAGACGACCTGTTCGATTGCCTCGACTGGGTCGTCCGGGAAGGCCGTGACCGCACTCTGGTCCGGGAGCGACGCGTCGTAGCGCGCCACAGAGCGGAATGCGGCGTAGAACCCACGTTCGCGGTTCGGCATCGACCACGTCGCCTGTTCCTCGTCGAGGAAGGCGGCGAGCCACTTCGTCAGTACCGTGTCCACGGCGTCGTGTGGACTCGACTCGTCAGTTTCGGAAGTCGGCTCTTCGTCGGTCTCCATGCGCGCCAGAAGGGTCTTTGGGTCCTCCTCGTACCCGTGTGCACGCAGTTCGCTCCGAAGCGTCTCGGGGTCGATTTGTCCCGTTTCGAGCGCGGCGCGGAACACGTCCGCACTCGGGTAGCCGCGACCGCCGAACAGGCGTTCGGCCTGTTGGACGGCCTCGTGGAACGGGTCGTCTTCGAAGCCACTGAGGGGGTTCGCCGTCACGAACGAGTGAAGCGGCCAGACCGACCCGACGGTCGTTGCAGCCTGTTCGATGGTGTCGCGGATTGGTTCGTTAGTGTTCATTGTACTCCTCTCTGGTTGTCACGATAGTCCCTGACGCGGGGCGCGTCGCATTCACGAGTGTTACGTACAGGCGAGTGCTGCGGCGGTAGAACCCGCTCTCGATAACGACGTACGACAAGACGAACGCCGCGGCGACGACGACGTGGACGGGCGTCAGTTCGGTTGGTGCCGTAACGATAGGGACCCCGACTAACGCGTGCTCGATGAGCTTGTACACCGCCGCGTACACCACGATTGCTGGCAGGAATACCAGCGGGATGGTGCCGTAGCGAAGGACCGTTGGGAGCGCCGTGTGGTGAACCGTCTCGCGGGTAGCGTGCATCGTGGTCAGCACGACGAGTCCTGCGAGAATCAGTCCGCTATCGAACGCCAGTCCTTCGCCGGTCGTGACGGCGAACAAGACACCACCTGCGAGTGCAGTCAGCACCGTCGCGGCGGCACCGGTGATTCCCGCTGACTGTGTCACAGCGTACTTTCCATCTGGGCTTCCGTGTTCGACACTGCTCCCCGACGAGAGGAACTGGTACGCCTTGTAGAAGCCGTGCAAGACGAGGTGCGTGATGGCGGCACCGAAGAAGCCGAGTCCCGCCTGCATGAACATGAACCCCATCTGTCCGACGGTCGAACAGCCGAGTTGACTCTTGACGTCCGTCTGCACGGTCTTCAGCAGTTTTCCGAGGAGGGCACTCGTCGCGCCCACGACGACGATTGCGAGCATGAAGCCGCCGTCAGCAGTGACGACCGGTGCGAACCGAAGTAACAGGATTCCCCCTGCGTTGACGAATCCGGCGTGCATGAGTGCCGACGCGGGCGTCGGCGCGGTCATCGACGAGAGTAACCACGTGTGGAACGGGAGCAGTGAGGACTGAATCATCGCCGCCAGCAGAAGCATCACAACTGCGAACAGAACAGTCGCAGAGGGTGTGACTTGCACTGAGGCGAGACCGGAGATGGTCGTCGCGCCGGTGTGCCACCACAGCGTCGCGAAGGAGACGGCCAGCAACGTACTGCTTCCAACGAAGGCGCGACGGGCGTATGTGGCGGCCGTGCGCGCGTGTTGCCACGAATCGACGTGACCGATGAGGGTGGCCATCACCAGCCCCATCGTCAACCACAGCGCCGCGAACACGACGAGTGAATCCGCCGCGACGAGCGCCATCACGACGAGCGTGAACGCGAACACGGTGCCGAAAAATCTGGTGAGCCCACTGTCTCCCGCCATGTAGCGCCGCGAGTAACTGTGGACGATTCCGCTGAAGAACGTCACGACGACCCACATCACGACGGTCAGCCCGTCGACCGAGAACACACCCAGCAGCGACCAGCTCTCGGAACTCGACAGTCGGAGTATCGCCAGACTGAGACTCACCGTCCACAGGAGCCACACGATTCGCGTGAGAGCAACCGGGACCCGTGTTGTCGCAGTCGTCGTCTTCGGAAGCGGTCCGACCTGGGGTAATCTCGTCTCGTCTGTCATCGTTCGTGGGCTGTCGACAGTCCGTGAGTCTCTCCACCTCGGGAGTGAGCCGACCACAGACCGTCTTGTTCACCCTTAGTACGAACGTATTAGTTAATAAAAACTCCCATCCGAACAATTTGTTCGCAAAACAGCCATTGGGAGAACATCATAGTCATTGTTAACAATTACCAGATGGTCGGGTCTGCCCGTATCTATGGTCTTGTTCGGCCCTGTTCTTCGGGGGGCACCACATCGCTCGTCGTCGATAGCGCATCCCTCTCCGGTTGCACCGCTGTTCGAGTGTCGAGACGTATCGAGCGAACTGTGCAGTCTCGGTTACGTCGGTGCGAAAAGACAGCGGTGTTCGCGGTGGCGCTGGGGGTCAGTCACTCGGTCTCTGTAGATTGGTCGCTCTTGAACCCGCCGAACGCCGTCGTCTTGTGGGTTCGAACGAGCACCTCGTCGGCGACGGTCAGTCCCAGTTCGAGTAACTCCTGTGCGACCGGTGTGACGTCGTCGTCGTTTTCGCCGACGACCGTGACGAGGAGGTTTTTCTCGCCGGTAACGAGTTCCTGCACGGAGACGACGCCATCGATTGCCAACACGTCCTCTATCATCTCTCCTCGTTTGGGAATCGGTGCGGTACAAAACAGGAGCATCTTGAACGGGAACCCCGACTTCGGGTAGTCGATGGCGGCGTTGTACCCTTTGATAACACCCTCCTCTTCGAGGCGCTTGATGCGCTTTCGAACGGTGCTGTCGGACGTTCCGGACCGCTCTGCGATGTCGCCCGACGACAGATTTCGCGCGTCCTCTTGCAGGGCGTGGAGAATCGCGCGGTCCACGTCGTCGATGCGGTGGTCGGCCATGTCTGTACGTCTCCAGGACGTGAGAAAGATATTATGCTCTCCCGAGTCGGTCACCGGTTGTCCGTGCCGCCCCTCGCGTCGTCGTTCGAGTCGGCGTCGTCACCGGTCTCCGCACCTGCGTCGTCGTCGACCTGTCGGTCGCTGACCCTCTCTTGTTGCTCCGTCCGTGATTTGGGGGTGCGGTAGACGAATGGGTCCGTCAGGTCGTCGGGCGACCGGTCGTCGGTGTCGGGCGCGTCCGTCTGCGTGTGACTGTCGCCAGTCGGGTCGATGCCGAGTGCTCGTTGCCGGGCCAGTCTCCGCTCTTCACGACGTGCGGCGAGTGCGTCACGGAGTCGGTCGTCGAGTTCGTCCCGAAGGTCTGTGGCGGCGGCGACTTCGATATCGACCGCTGCCGCGTCACCGCCGACGAGAGAGAGACTCCCGGCGGTGTCGGCCGTAACCGTCGAGACGCGCCAGCGACGCTGGAAGATAGTCCGCGTCTCGATTGTCGTCTGGATGCGGTAGTACGGGACGAACCGAATCTCGCGTTTCCAGAAGCCGTTTCGGGTCACAAAGTGGTTCTCGGTGAGGGCGCGGCCGCGGTGCCGCCACTGGTAGACGCCGGCCACGGCGGCGACGGGAGCGAGTATCAGCGGTGTGTACCACGGAATCCCGCCGAAGATGGTGTTCGCCCCGTAGAGGCCGAGCACGATGGCACCGATAGCGAGGAGGTACCGGACGACGTACCGGCGACGGATGCGCGTCGGCGGACGCTCGAAGCTCGGTTCGGTGACGCCTTCGATTTCTTCGACGAGTGCTTGCACCCGGTCACGGGTGGCGAGTGGAATCGCCGCCTCCGACCCGCGGCGCGAACGACTCGCACTGGCGCCGTTGTCCGCACTGGGAGCGTATCCCGCCGTCTCTACGAGGAGCGTCGCGTAGCCGAATCGCCGCTTCAGCGGGTTGTCCTCGATAGTGAGCGTCTGGAGTTTATCGATTGGTATCGACCCGGTGTAGTGCTGGATGAGGCCGCGTTCGTACTGGAGTTCGTCACCGACGCGGGTCAACTTGAACCCGTAGTAGTTCACCACCGACGAGGCGAATCCAGCGACCCACGAGGCCGCGGCGATGAGAAAGGCGATGGTGGCCGCGCCGACGACTCCTGCGGCGATACCCCTCGTGGGGATTGGAACGTCCACGAACGAGGCGGCGATGGGGAAGACACTCGTCGCGAACAGGAACACGATGCCGGGCAAGCGCAGGTCGAACGAGAGTGCGCCGACGATGGCGAGTTCACGCGGCGTCAACTCGAAGAGGACGTCGCGGTCCGGTTCGGGAGCGTCCGGTGCGGTGTCGCCACGCTTCAGACGAGCGACTTCCTTCTGGATGCGCAGGGCTTCTTCGTAGGTGACGAAGCGGAGACTTCCTTCGGTGCCGCCGCCACCGGCGGTTTCGAGGTCGACGGCGGCGAGGCCGAAGAGTCGTTGCGCGACGTTGCGGGAGATATCGACGTTCTGGATGCGACGATACGGAATCTCGCGGTTGCGACGTGAGAAGACGCCGGACCGGATGTCGAGGGTGTCCGAGGTGAGTTCGTACTCGAACCGCTGGTAGTAGGCGAACTCGTACCCCGCGATAGCGAGGACGGCGAACCCGACGAGTGCCACCGCGCCGATGCCGCCGAGGAATCCACCGAACGCAGCACCACCGGAGAACGCGAGAAACGCGAGTGCGAAGACGATGCTGATGCTCCGCTGTGCCGCCCGATACGGGACCGAGAGTGGCGAGAGGTGGGTCATACCGCGTCGTCGCCCTCGGCCCGGATGGCGAGTCGCTTCAGGCGGTCTTGGAGGTCTTCTGCACCTTCAGGTGTCAATCCGGGAATCGAGACATCGGCCCCGCGTGACCCCGCAGTGTAGACGATAGTCGAAGCGAGACCCGCCAGACGTTCGAGGGGGCCACGCGCCGAATCGACGTGCTGGACGCGGACGTACGGAACGACGGTGTAGACTTTGGTGAGGACGCCGCGCTGGAGGTACAGCGAGTCGTCTCGAACCTCGTACCCCCACGCGCGGTAGCGGAGCAGGGCGTACCCGACGCCGACGACGAGCAAGACGAAACTAATCGCCACCGGGGCGAGTGTCGGAATCGGAAGCGGCGTAAACAACACTCCTGCTGCTGCCACACCACCGACGAGAAGTGCAAAGACGACTGCGCGGGCGACCCAGAGGAGACGAATACGAGGGTGGAGGCGATTCATCGGAACCCCTCCGCAGGCGTGAACATACTATAGTTCAGGGGTCGCCGTGAGTAGATAAATATCTGTGGCCGAATCGACCTACGGTGTCGAAGCGATGTGGCGTTCGACGCGCCGTTCGGCAGTGTCTAGTGTCTCTCTCACGTCGGCGATGGTCGCTAAGACGGGGTAGCGACACGGAAGGTCCTCGTACAGAAACTCGGTCACGTCAGGTACCAACGACGAGAGCGCACGACGGTGCGCGACGAGTGTCTCCTGTCTGTCCGAGGCGATGGTTTCGAGTCGCGTCCGGAGGACCGAAACCTGCTCGTGAAGCGCCAGCAACTCGCCGAACCCACGCTCGGAGAGTGGCCGGTCGTCGAGCGCCACGAGTCGGTCGAGAAGTGAGGAGAGACGCTCCCGCATGGACTCGACAGACGCGGTTTCGTCGTCGAGTACCTCGATGAACTCGTCGCGCTCGGAGACTGCTGTGGCCGCGGAGGAGGTGACTGTCTGGTGGAGTGCAGGTGAGAAGACACTCGCCGACTGGAACGCCACGGTTACGTCGGGTCCGAACTCGGCGACCATGCTATCTTCGAACGTGTCGCCGTACTCTTCGTCGTAGTGCGGAACCGACATCACGGTCCGTTCGTATGACCGCCGGACACGAGTGAGTGACCCGTCGTTCGCCTGGACGTGTCCGAGTGATTGCGCGGCCATCGGTGTCCGCGCCGGTGCCGTCGCCGTCAGGTCGCTGAGGTCGCTTCGGAACGCGCGAAACGCTTCCCGTTCGTCCACGCATCGGCGACGTTCCTGTCGAAGTGCCTCCTGAGCGGCGTCGAGTCGGGTGAGACTCACCGCCATCGAACCGCCCCCGGAACGTCCGACCCGACGGGTCGGTTTGGCGGCGTTCGTTCGTCGACCAACGGGAGCGACGAGAGGAGGCCACGGTCGGCGTGGGCAGCGATTCCCTGTCCGTGTGCTGCGCCCCTGCTGGCGAGGGTGTACGCCTCGGCGATTCCCTTCGGACCGGCGAGGGGGACGAGTCGAATCGTTGTTCCCATCCGGTCGATGTCCACGAGGAGGAACGACTGTGGGAACGAACACGTGGCAGGTGCGATTATCTCCCGGACACCGTCTCGAACGGCAGTCGCGGACCAGTGGATGTGTCCAGAGAGAACGAGTGGAACACGGTGTGTGGCGAGAATCTCTGTCAGGGCCGAAGCATTCCGGAGTTGATAGAAGTCGCCGTCGGGGAACTGACCGGTGTGTTGGCGGGGGTGGAAGAGGTTGTGGTGGAGGACGACGAGCGGTGTCGTCGCGTCAGCGAGGTGTTCGTCCAACCAGCGGAGGTGCTGGTCGGGGATGACTCCTTCGTGCGAGTCGTACAGGTCGAGGGCAGGACCGCCGCTGGCGGAGTCGAGGCCGACGATGTCGACGCCACCCACGCGGTGGACGAACGGGAACTCGCCAGTCGAGTATCGGTCGGCGAATGCGTCCGGCGTCGGGGCGTCGTAGTCGTCCCACTGCTTCGGCACGTCGTGGTTGCCGGGAACCGACACCCACGGGGCCGGGAGGTCTGCGAGAATCTCGTCGACGACGTCGTACTCGCTGGGCCGGCCGTCTCGCGTCAGGTCACCGAGGAGGACGGTGGCATCGACGTCGAGGTCCGTGATGGTCGTGACGGCGGTTCGGAGTCTGGTCTCGGTTCGGTGGTACACTTTCCACGTTCCCGACCCCGTCGGGGTGACGTGCGGGTCCGAGACGACGGCGAGTCGAGTCGGTGTCCGCGAAACCGGCCGTGCGAGTCGAGCGAGCACAGGTCCGGCGGAGGGGGACCCGTCCCACCTCATCGGTCTATCGTTCGGGTGTACGTGCCCAGTTCGGTCGTTCTGTGGACGCGAATCTCTCCGGTGTCGGGACACAACTCGATTCGAAGTGACGTATCGACGACGCCTGACTCGTCCCCTTGCATACACGCGTATCCACCAGTAGCGGAATGATAAACATATCGCACAGAATATATATTTTAGATTATAGTTATAGATATTCTACAGAGTCCTCAATAGTTCAATTGAGGAGGAGTCCGGCGTCGAGGAGGAGCAAGACGGCGACGAGGGCGGCACCGAGGTAGAACGGTGCAGCGTTCTCCGCAGGGGTACGAACCTTCTTCTCGACGAGTCCGTCTACCGCCCGACTCCGACCGACTTCGACGAGTCCGGTCAGGACCAACCAGAGGGCGAGCATCGTGAGGACGAGGTGGCCGCGACCCGACCCGAAGAGACTCCCGACGGTGTAGCGGGTCCCGGCGAGGTGACCACCGGTGACGAACATGAGGAGTGCAGAGACGCGCGACCCCATGGTGAGCCGAGAGATTATCGATTCGAACGCGGCGGCGCGGATGTTCCCGGCGCGCGCGGTGGGCAGGACTGCGAGTGCGAAAAAGAGGACGCTCCCGGTCCACAGGCCGCCGACCAGCAGGTGGACTGTTGCCATCACGGTGTCGATGAGTGCCATGTCCGTGAGGTTCGTTCACCGATGCTTGAAGGTTTCACCTTCGTCCTGGGTGGTACTCCACCGTGGCGACGATTGTCACCGGAGTATCGCCGGTGGTTCCGCCGTCACATCGATTTCTCGCGCGTAGTGGACGAGTGGGTCGCTTCCGGGGTGGTCGAATCCACAGGCTTCGAACAGCGTGTTGGCTCGAATCTCGACGTCGACTCCCTGTATCGGCCACGGGTCGTGGTCGATGACGCCCACGACGACGGGCCACTCGTCGGTGTAGAACCGATAGTTCTCGACGAGGAACTCGGTGAGCGACCCCGGTTCTGGTGGTTCTGGGTCGCCGACTGGCCGGTACGTCGCGTCGAAGTGCGCCGCGGGCGAGTCGCGAGAGGCAGGTCGATAACTCTGGAAATCGACGGTGCCGTCCCGTGATTCTACGGACATCGTCGCGTGGTGATACGCTAGTCGAAAGCCCAGCCGCGCGGTCAGCACACCGAGTCGGTCCGCCGCTTCGAGGGTGAAGAAGTAGACGCCCCGTTCACCTCCATCGGCGGGTTCGACGTACGTCCGGAGGTTCACCTCGGGAAACGAGAGGCCAAGCGGCGACCCGCGCGGACGGATATCCACCATGTCGAACGAGACGACGCCAAGCCACGCGTCCCCATCGTACGTCGCGACGGAGAGGTGCTCCGGGAGGTGAGACTGGACGAGTTCTGGGTCCACTGGCCAGTGGGCGAACAGCGTGTCTCGCCACCGCATCGAGAGGAGGTCCATACGAGGTGTAGGAGCTGGTGACGGGAGTCGATTTCGGCAGTCGGTGGTCGGACGCGCGTGCGTCGCCCCGGATTCGCCGAAACGACCACTTTGTTGGCCGTCTATCATCTACCATGGTCGAGAACGCGAGCGGAACCTTCGACATCGGCGGCGAGTTGACAGTCCACCGACTCGGATTCGGCGCGATGCGCATCACCGGTGACGACATCATCGGCGAACCCGACGACGTCGAGAACGCGAAGAAAGTTCTCCACGAATCCATCGCACACGGTGTCGATCTCATCGATACGGCGGACTCCTACGGCCCGGCCGTCTCCGAACGTCTCATCGGCGAAGCGCTGGCACCCTACCCGGACACCCTCGTCGTAGCCACGAAGGGAGGGTTGCTCCGGAACACCGACGGCGACTGGAAACCGAACGGCGACCCCGACTATCTCCGGAACGCCATCCTCGGAAGCCTCGACCGACTTCGCGTCGACACTATCGACGTGTACCAACTACACCGTCCGGACCCGCACGTCCCCTTCGAGGACTCGGTCCACGCGCTCGCAGAGATGAAAGACGAAGGGCTGATTCGACACGTCGGGTTGTCGAACGTCTCGGTCGAGAGACTCGACGCCGCACGCGACATCGTCGATATCGCGACGGTTCAGAACCGGTACAACGTCGCAGACCGGGAATTCGAGGCGGTACTCGACGCCTGCGAAGGCTACGACATCGGCTTCATCCCGTGGTTCCCCCTCGGTGCAGGTGACCTCGGCGACAAAGCGGATGCCGTCTCCGCAGTCGCGACCAAGCACGACAGCACCCCCCAGCAAATCGCAATCGCGTGGTTGCTCCACCGGTCGGACGTGATGTTACCCATCCCCGGAACCGCGAGCGTGTCGCACCTCCGCGACAACATCGCTGCATCGCACATCGGCCTCGACGACGAGGACATGGCCCGCCTCGACGAGTGACCATGCAGTTCATCGTCGTACAGGGCGACATCGCCACGCTGTCGGCGGACGCCCTCGTGAACGCCGCCGGGACGAGTCTTCGCATGGGGTCCGGTGTCGCCGGCGCGCTTCGGCGAGGGGCGGCCCACAGTTGAACGAGGCCGCGATGGCGAAGGGACCTATCGACCTCGGAGAGGTCGCGGTTACCGACGCGTTCGACTTGGACGCGAAGTACGTCGTTCACGCCGCGGCCATGCCTCACTACGGGGACGGGAGAGCGACCGAAGAGAGCCTCCGCGACGCGACGCGGAACGCCTTACAGGCCGCAGACGACCGGGACTGCGAGTCCGTCGTCGTCCCGGCGTTGGGGTGCGGTGTCGCTGGATTCGACCTCGAAGACGGTGCCCGCCTCATCGCCGAGGAGATTCGCGACTTCGACCCCGACTCGCTCCGTGACGTTCGGTTCGTCGCCTACAGTGACGACGAGTACGCCACCATCGCCCGGGTTGCTGAGGCAGTCGAGTGACGTCTACGGACGCAGAACGAACCCGTCGGAAATCGTGAAAAATGATTGAAAACCTGTCATGTAGTACGAGATTACATGTCTCTCTTGGCAGACAAGACGGCCGTGGTAACAGGTGGTGCAAGTGGGAACGGACGCGCGATTTCGATGGCGTTCGCTCGTGAAGGCTGCAACGTGGTGGTCGCAGATATCCAGTCAGACCCGCGGGAAGGCGGGACCCCGACCCACGAGTACGTCGAAGAAGAGACAGACGCGAGTGCGACGTTCGTCGAGTGCGACGTGACGAACCTCGACCAACTCGCCGCCGCCGTCGACGCGGCCGACGAGTTCGGAGGCGTCGACGTGATGGTGAACAACGCGGGTATCTTCCGACAACACGACTTCCTCGAAGCGACCGAAGCGGAGTACGACCAGTTGATGGACATCAACGTCAAGGGGGTGTACTTCGGCGCACAAGAGGCGGCGAAGAAGATGGTCGACAGCGGCGAAGGAGGGTCCATCATCAACCTGTCCAGCGTCGCTGGGCTCCGCGGGTCGGCGGGCTTTTCGGCCTACCACACCTCGAAAGGTGCGGTGCGACTCCTGACTTACGCACTTGCCGCAGAACTCGGTCCCGAGGGTATCAGAGTCAACGCGATTCACCCCGGCCTCATCGAGACGACGATGACGACTGAGGACGTCCCGATTTTCGGCACCGAAGCCGAAGAGGGATACATCGAGACCATTCCGACACGACGTGAGGGTCATCCCGACGACGTGGCAAACGCGGCGCTGTACCTCGCGAGCGACATGGCAGACTACGTCAACGGAGAGTCGCTCGTCGTCGACGGCGGCATGACTAACACGCTCTGACTGCGGAGTCGACTTCCACAAACTGTCTTCGTTTTTGCGCCCGAATCGACGTGGAGAGGAACTGTGCCAGATTCGACTCCCTCACCGACCACCGACCGGTGCCCCGTCTGCTCGACGGCGTACGACTCCGTGTCGATTCACGACCACGGATTGATGGTCAATCTGCTCGACAACGCTCGCTATCGCCGGGTCTGTTTCGACCCGGTGGAACGTGATGGTCGCCCACACGTCCAGTTCTTCCACCACACGCACGAACAAGTGGGGACAGACGAGTGAATCCTAACTCCACGGCCGTTCGGTGAACTCTCCAGCCTCGATTTCGCGTTCTATCTCGCGGAGTGTCGCGTCGTCGACGCTCACGAGATGACACAACGGGTGGCCCGGTGCCGCGACTGGGTTCTGGAGGACGCCCACGACGAGGCCGGTAAAGGGTGCCGCGACGCGCTTCTCCCTCGTCTTGAAGTGGTCGGAGATGGTGCAGATGGTCTCGCCTTCGTGGACGAGTGGGACTTCGCCGTACTGCATCTCGACGAGTCCGCCCACGTCTGCGCGAAGCCACGTCTTGTCTCTCGCGGAGTCGATGATGCGCGTCCACCCCGGCCAACTGACGGGAACGTCGGGGAGGACGCCGTACTCGGCGAGCACGCTCTCGACGCCGTCGAGCGCCCGGTCCACCAGCGCCGGTTGGAATCGGTGGGCGCGACCCATCTCGACGGTAATCGTCGGGATACCGTCGTTGGTGGCGACGGTCCGCAGAGAACTCGCTTCGGCCTCTCCAGAGAGGATGAGGTTGGCACCGAACGCCCGGGCGAGACGGGCGACGTCGGGGCGTGCCATGTCGGCGCGGACGTGATACATCGTCGTCCGATTCCGGGTCGAGGTGTGGAAGTCGATGCCGATGTCGCAGGGTTCGACGAAGTGTCGGTAAATCTGGTTCGCCATTCGCTCTGCGGTGTTGGCCCCGTCTCGCCCGGGAAACGACCGATTCAGGTCGAGGTCGTAGATAGGGATGTAGCGCTGTTGGGCGAGATAGCCGGGGACGTTCGCGACGTGGATGCAGACGAGCGTTCCGTGGATGTCTGACGGGTCGTACCGACTCGCCACTTCCTGCATCACCTTCACACCGTTGAGTTCGTCGCCGTGGAGGGCGGCGTTCATGAACACCGAGGGGCCGCCGTGCTCACCGTTGATGATAGTGACGGGAATCTCGACTGGGTCTCCGAGATAGGTCTCGCTAATCTCGTAGCGGAGGTGCCGCACTTCGCCCGGGGGGACCTCCGAGTCGTAGCGGAACGGTTTGGACTCCATGAGACGGCAGAGGGGAGCGACTGGTAAGAAGATTGACCAGCGGCGGAACTGCCAGTTACCTGCCCGAGTGTGCTAGTTTACCTCTCTCGAACCCTACGTCCCCGGTATGACCACCCCTCGACTCGAGGACCCAGTCGACGTCGGTGGGTTCACACTCCGGAACCGACTGTACCGCGCACCGTTACTCGAATGCGCCGGGAACGGGGCGGACGCCCCCGAGATACTGGCGTCCGAACTCGCCCCCGCTGCGAAGGCCGGCGCTGGTCTCGTCTGTCAGGGGGCGACCATCGTCAGGGAGACAGGTGGGTGCGCCGCGCCGGGGATGACTCGCGTCGCCGACCCGGCGTTCGTCGAGGCCCTCCAGACGGTGACGGACCGAGTCCACGCCCACGGGTCGGCGATTGCCATCCAGTTGGAACACGGCGGATTACGGAGTATGGAGACGTGGCACGCCGAGTATCGCCGAAAACACCCCGCGCTTCGTCAACTCGCCGTCTCTCGCCCGCCGCGTCTCCTCCGACTCCTCGACGCACTCGGCTTTCTCGACTACGACGCGCACGTGTTGACCACCGAGGAGGTGTACGACCTCGCCGCCGACTTCGGGCGGTCCGCGTCGATGGCCGTCGACGCCGGGTACGACGTGATTCACATCGCCGGCGCGAATATGGGCATCGTCCACCAGTTCCTCTCACCGTTCTACAACCGCCGCGACGACGAATTCGCAGACGGCGTCCGGTTCCTCGAAGTCGTCGCCGACGAGATTCGAGCGCAGGCCGGCGACGTTCCGCTGATGACGAAAGTGCCCGCCGAGACTGCCGCCCCGCCGGGACTTCGCCCCCACTTGACCGAAGACGACGCAGTCGACATCTGTCGTCGACTGGCAGACTACGGGTACGACGCGTTGGTACCCGTCTCGGGGTCCGTCTTCTGGGATGCGAGTATCGTCCGCGGGTCGTTCCCGGCGCGCGCGTGGCGAGACGAACGGTACCGCGAGGGGTACGCGGACGCGTTCGGCGGACCGATTCGGGCACGACTCGTGGAACTTGGGAGTCGCATCGAAGCGGCGTGGTACGACTTCGACCCGGCGTGGAACGCCTCACTGTGTCGTCGGGTCCGCGAGGAAGTCTCTGTCCCCGTGTTCTGTGAGGGGGGCATCCGCGAGCGAGGCGAAATCGACAACCTCCTCGGAGATGCATGCGACGCCGTCGGGATGGCCCGGCCGTTCTACGCGGAACCCGAACTCCCGGCGCGACTCCTCGGACCCGGCGTGTCGAGCGACACGCGCGTCGTCTGCGAGAGTTGCAACAACTGCGCGGTGCCGCAGGTGACGGGTGTGAGCGGCGTCTGCCAGACGCCCGCGGTGCTGCGCCGGGCGGGAACCCACAGAAAGGAGGGTTCATACACCAGACCCACCGAAATCGGGGCAAGAGACGACGATGACCCGGTGGGTTAATAAGGCTCTCGCCGGAGTGTCAGGATAATGGCGCGCGACCGGTCCGCGATGGAGTCGGCCGAACTAACGGCGGTGCTCAACGCGCTCGACGACGCGGACGCACGAGCCATCATCAGAGGACTCGAAGAACCCATGACGGCAAGTGAAATATCAGATACGTGTGACATCCCACTTTCGACCACGTACCGAAAGTTGGACTTACTCACCGATGCAGCGCTCCTCGCAGAAGGAACGCAGATTCGGGCCGATGGTCACCACGCGACGACGTACGAGGTAGCGTTCGACGAGGTACGAATCGCCCTCAACGAAGACCGGGATTTCGACGTGGCCGTCGGCCGACCCGAACAGACGCCCGAAGAACGGATTGCAGACATCTGGACGCAAGTCCGGAGGGAGACGTAGATGGGACACCTGACCGCGTCGCCGACGATTACGACGTTCATCATCGTCGTCAAGACGGCAATCCTCGTCCTCGGCGGCCTCATCACCTACTTCAGCTACAAGGCGTACAGACGAACTCGCTCGCCGTCGCTTCGGGCGTTGGCTATCGGGTTCGGAGTCGTCACCTCGGGTGCTCTCCTCGCCGGTGCCTTCGACGTCCTCCTCGCCGTCGATTTGGCGACGGGCGTCCTCATCGACGCGATATTGACGCTCATCGGGTTCGCAGTCATCACCTACTCGCTCTACGTCGAGTAGCGCTCGTCGCGACCCGCGACCCGCCGCTTTTCTTCACTCGTCTCTACCTCTGAGATGCCATACCGTCTCACGATTACTATTGTTCGAAATGTGCAAAACCGTTATTAGGGTGCGGACGATACCGATAGGTATGTCCGACGACGAACTGAACGAAATTCGCCAGCAAAAACGCGAACAACTCGAATCCCAGCTCCGCGGTGACGGCAGTGGTGCCGTCGAGGAAGTCTCCGAAGCGCCCTCCGAGCCAATCTACGTAAACGGTGCCGACGAGCTGAACGACGCCGTCTCGAAGTACGACGTCGTCCTCGCCGACTTCTACGCAGATTGGTGTGGACCGTGCAAGATGCTCGAACCCACCGTCGAGCAACTCGCCGAGAACACCGACGCCGCGATGGTGAAAGTCGACGTCGACGCGAACCAGCAACTCGCCGCGCAGTATCAGGTTCGTGGCGTCCCGACGATGGTCCTCTTCGCCGACGGCGAAGTCGCCGAGCAAATCGTCGGCGTCCGCGGATACGACGACCTGAAGGGTCTCATCGACTCCCACCTCGCCTAATCGGCCCCCCCACCTGCGTGCTGACGTGACTGTACCGAGTGGGAGACGTTCCATCGGCCCATCACCACCACCCACCACTCGGTATTTCAGTCTGCATCGACGGCTCCCCCATCACCACCACAACACCACCACCACACGTCGATGCGAGACTGTCCGTAGGCATCTGAAACACCACCAATCCAGAACACCCGCGTCAGCACCGTGCTGGCGGCCCTCCATATGGGTCGCCACCTCCTCGATTTTCCACCACCATGCTGGGCGGCGTTCTTCGCCGCCCACCTCCACACCGACACAGAGACACTCGTACGCGCAGTTCTTCACCCGAGGACGTAATCGAGCGCAGGATACCGTTCGAGGAGTGGGACGCCGCCGACGCGGTACCGTTCGACGAACAGGTCGAGGCCGAGGATACGACCCGCACCGAACGCCGCGATTGCGAGCAAGACGACGATGTAGGTGAGGTTGACGACGCCGTTTTCGACGTTCCAGTTCCCGAGATAGAACAGGGCCATCATCACCGCACCGGAGAAGGCCGCCAGTCGAGTCGCGACGCCGAAGACGAGTGCGAGACCGACGAACAACTCACCCCACGGGACGACGACGCTGACGAACTGGACGAAGAGGTCGTTCCCACCCAGTGCGACGAACAGGTCGGCGACGGGACTCCCGTTTTCGACGACGGAATACAGGAGATAATTCCGTGCATCGAACCCACTACCGATGTTCTCGACGCCTGAGACGGCGAATGCGATACCCATCACGAGTCTGAGCGCGAGGACGAACCACACGCTGAGTGGGTGCGCCTCTGCGTGGACGGTCACCCCCGCGACGGTACTCTCGAAATCGTTCGTTGCCATGTGACGTACACCTCTAGTCGTCAAGACGCCCGGAAATCCGATATAACGGCGACGTGGTTCTCGCGTCTGAGGAATCGTGACGTACCAACTGAGACTCCGCGAGGTTCGTTTATGTCACACTCGCTCGAAGTTCACCTATGCAACTCGTCGCCGAACCCATCGACATCGGGACGCGTTCTCCCACGGTCATCCTCAACGAGTCGGACGCGGCCGAACTCGGTGTGCACGCCCTCGAACGCATCCAACTCCGGCACGACAACCGAACCACCATCGGCATCGTGGAGTTGACCGACGAACTCGTCTCGGAAGGGACGCTCGGTGTGACACGTCGACTCGGACACATCGACGGCACAATCGACGTCTCTGTCGCACCCCAACCCAACTCGGTCTACTACATCCGAAAGAAACTCAACGACATCGAACTCGAACGACACGAACTCTCGCGTATCGTTCGCGACATCTACGAAGAGCGTCTCGCAGACGTGGAACTCGGGGCGTACGTCTCCGCGACGTACACCAACGGTCTGTCGATGGAAGAGACGCTCCACCTCACCGAGTGCATGGCCGACGTGGGTGAGTCGATTACGTGGGACGAGTCGATAATCGCAGACAAGCACTCTATCGGCGGCGTCGCGGGCAACCGTGTCACCCCGATTCTCGTCCCAATCGTCGCCGCCGCCGGTCTGAAGATTCCCAAAACGTCGTCGAGGGCGGTCACGTCCGCCGCAGGAACCGCCGATACCATGGAAGTCCTCTGCGACGTGGAGTTCTCTGTCGAAGAGATTCGCAACATCGTCGGCGAGACGGGCGGGTGTCTCGTCTGGGGTGGCGCGGTGAACCTCTCGCCTGTCGACGACCGAATCATCCGCGCAGAGACGCCGCTTTCTATCGACCCCCGGGGGCAACTCATCGCCTCTGTCCTCTCGAAGAAGAAGAGTGCCGGGTCGACGCACGTCGTGGTCGACATCCCCTACGGCGAGGGGGCGAAAGTCGAGAGTCTCGCCGAGGCACGCGAACTCGCCGAGGACTTCAACCGCGTGGGGTCGCACCTCGGGATAGCAATCGAGTGCGCGATTACGAACGGCGTCGCACCGGTCGGACGCGGTGTCGGTCCTGTCCTCGAAGCGCGCGAGGTACTCGCCACACTCGCGGGTGGCGGCCCCAACGACCTCCGGGTGAAAGCGATTCGCCTCGCCGACCTCCTGTTCGAGTCTGCGGGCGTCGATGCCGACGCCGCCGAAATACTCGACTCTGGGACTGCCCGTGAGACGTTCAACGAGATTCTCGCGGCGCAGAACGGCGACCCCGACGTGACGGCGGCGGACCTCGTTCCCGGTCGGCACACGCACACCGTCCGTGCCGACAGAGACGGCGTGGTCACCCACATCAACAACCGCCTCGTGAACGAAATCGCCAGACGCGCGGGCGCACCGAGAGACGCCGGGGCGGGAATCGAACTCCACCTCCGGACTGGAGACATGGCTGCCGAAGGTGAATCGCTCTTTACCATCCACGCGGAGTCGCCGGACAAACTCGCGGACGCGGTCGACCTGACCGAACGCGTCGAGATGGTTCGCGTCCGACACCCCGACGAGGCGTTGGTCGACCGCGTATAATCCGACCTCGCTGGTCGCGTCTCTCAGAACCCACCACCGCAGCGACCTTTTTTCCACTCTACCGACGTAGTTCGGCGTATGGACGAGCGCGTACACCCCGAGGTGCGACGCATCGCGGACGAAATCGACACGATGGAGATTCGCGGTGCGGCGACCATCGCCGACGCGGTGGCCCGTGCCCTCCGAACGCAGGCCGAAGAGAGCGACGCCATCGACCCGGGAGCGTTTCGGGGTGAACTCCGTGCTGCGGCCCGGACACTCTACGAGACCCGTCCGACCGCCGTGAGTCTCCCCAACGCCCTCCGGTACGTCCTCCGTGGAATGTCGAGTACGACAGTCGAAGGACTCCGACAGAACGTCGTCGAATCGGCAGACGAGTTCTGTGCGCGTCTCGACCGGGCACAGGCCGACCTCGGCCACGTCGGTGCGAACCGCCTCCGCGATGGGGACGTCATCATGACCCACTGTCACTCGACTGACGCCCTCGCGTGCGTCGAAGCCGCAGTCGAGCAAGGAAAACACATCGAGGCTATCGTCAAAGAGACGCGCCCGCGGAATCAGGGGCACATCACGGCGAGCGAACTCCACGAGATGGGCGTCCCCGTGACGCTCATCGTCGACTCGGCGGCCCGACGCTACCTCAACGACGTGGACCACGTGCTGGTCGGTGCGGACGCCGTCGCCGCGGACGGGAGCGTCATCAACAAGATTGGGACGAGTGGCCTCGCGGTCAACGCCCGCGACAGAGGCACGCCAATCATGGTCGCCGCACAGACACTCAAACTCCATCCGGGAACGATGACCGGCCACACCGTCGATATCGAGATGCGAGACACGGACGAGGTCATCGACGACGAGACACTCGCAGAGTTGGGGAATCCGACCGTCAAGAACCCGGCGTTCGACGTGACGCCCCCGCGCTACGTGGACGCCATCGTCACCGAGCGCGGACAGTTCCCGCCCGAGAGCATCGTCATCTTGATGCGTGAACTGTTCGGCGAAGGGACGACCGAACCGTGGGTCGAACCGTAATCAGTCGACACCACGTTCGTCGGCGACAGCAGACATGACCTTCATCTCCGCTTTCCTGAGGTGCTCTGCCGCAGTCCCCGCTGAACAACCGAGTCTGTCTGCCACTTCCGAGACTGTTCCCTCGCGCGGTTCTCGGTAGTAACCGCAGGCGACCGCTTCGTCGACCGCCTCTCGTTGGCGACGCGAGAGAGCAGGGGCAGATAGCTCTGTTTCACCGGCGTACTGTCGAATCTGGAGCACTTCGACGTCGATACCGTCCGGCGTCTCGTCGACTGCCGACTGCAACGCGGTGGTGGTGCCGACGACAGTGACCTGAATCGACCCGTCGCCGTCGAAGACGACCGGCGGGACGACGACGAGACCGTCCTGCGTGAACGCAGTCGTCTGCTCGGCAGCCGTCACGTCGAGTCGGTCCTGAACCGAGAGATAAAACGTCTCGCCACCCGTCGGAACCACTTCGTACGACAGGACAGACGGACTCGCGTCGAGCGCGTCCCGATACGCCTCGACGTCGGTCCCAACGACTTCGAAGATGATGGTGTTCACCTCGCTGACAGCGGGGTTCCAGTGGAGCAATCGCGTCTGCTCGAACGCTTCGTGTTCGACCACAAATGCGTGCATCGGATGCATCTGTTCGTCGTCCGGGTGGAGACGTAACCGAAGCGACTTCATGTGAGTCAGTTGACTACACTCCTCAATAAATACCCGCCGCACCAGTGAGGCAGAACGCCGAACTGGTTCGTGAACCAACACTAGCGTATCGAACCCGGTATGTCATCCAATCCTCCACAGGTGTCGTCGACGGTGGTGTCGCTTCCCGACCGACTCCGGCGCCACGTCGGTGATGCCATCGTCGACCTCGACACGCACGTTCACGCCCCGGAAGTGACGATTCGCCCCGACGATGTGCAGGCGGTCCTCTCGACACTTCGAGGCGAACTGGGGTTCGACCACCTCTCGTGTGTGACCGCACAGGAGTACGAAGACCGCTACGAGTCGATTTACCACCTGAAGTCGTACGACGACCCAACACACGAACTGAGTGTCGTCGTTCCCACGCCTCGGTCCGAACCAGTGAGTGAGTCTGCTGCGCCCGTCTTTCACACGGCGGCGTGGCACGAACGCGAAGCGTACGACCTCGTCGGTATCCAGTACGACGACCACCCGGACCTTCGCCGCATCCTCCTCCCCGAGACGTGGCAGGGGCATCCACTCAGCCGCGACTACGACCAACAGCGACCACAAATCGTCCCGTACGACGAGAACGCGAACCCGCTACACAAAGACGGGTGGGCCGAGGACAACACGATGCTCCTCAACATCGGCCCGCACCACCCGGCGACCCACGGGGTGATGCACCTCCAGGTGGTCCTCGACGGCGAGCAAGTCGTCGACGTGGAACCCGACATCGGCTACATCCACCGCTGTGAAGAGCAGATGTGTCAAGAGGGGACGTACCGCCACCAGATTATGCCGTATCCCGACCGCTGGGATTGGGGTGGTGCAGGCCTCCTCAACGAGTGGGCCTATGCACGGACTGCGGAGGCACTCGCAGACATCGAGGTGCCGGAGTACGCGCAAGTCGTCCGAACGCTTGCGGCCGAGTTGAGTCGAATTCTCTCACACATGCTCGCCGTCGGCGCGTACGCCCTTGACGTCATCGGCGACTTCACGGCGACGTTCCAGTACGCCCTGCGTGACCGCGAACTCGTCCAGGACATCCTCGAAGACCTCACGGGCCAGCGATTGATGTTCAACTACTTCCGCCTCGGTGGCGTCGTCTGGGACCTCCCCGAACCGCGCGAGGAGTTCTTCGAGAAGATTCGGACGTTCGTCGACGGCCTGCCCGCGAAACTCGAAGAGTATCACGACCTGCTGACTGCGAACGAGATTCTGCAGGCCCGGACGGTCGATACGGGTGTCCTCCCACCGAACGTCGCCAAATCCTACGGCGTCACCGGTCCCGTCGCCCGCGGGTCAGGCATCGACTACGACCTGCGTCGCGACGACCCCTACGGCTACTACGACGAACTCGACTGGGACGTCGTCGTCGAAGAGGAGTGCGACAACTTCGCGCGCCTGCTCGTTCGACTCCGAGAGGTCGAGGAGTCTGCAAAGATTATCGACCAATGTGTGGACCTGCTCGAAGACTGGCCAGCAGACGAGCGGACGATTCAGGCGAACGTCCCTCGGACCATCAAACCGGAAGACGATACTGAGGTCTACCGCGCTGTCGAGGCCGCAAAAGGTGAACTCGGCATCTACATCCGTGCCGACGGGACAGACAAACCGGCCCGGTTTAAAATTCGTGGCCCCTCGTTCTCGAACCTTCAAGCGCTTCCAGAGATGGCCGAAGGTGAGTACATTCCGGACCTCATCGCGTCGCTCGGGAGTCTCGATACGATTATGGGCGAAGTTGACCGGTGATGCCGAACAGGAGACACCCGGTGTCGGTCTCCGGAGGTCTCAGTCGTCCGTGCGTGACGGAGAGGCAGACCCACCGTCTGCGAGGGCGGCATCGACGTCGCGTGCTGCGCTCCCTGCTACGTTCGCCTGCGCGTCAGCTGCTGCACCGGTCGTGGCATCTGCGGTCCGTGTGCCGGTTTCGGTTGCTCCAACGTCGAACTCGCCGACGAGGTCGTTTAGCGACTGTGCAGACGCCGACACCTGCTGGATGTTCTTCGTGACTTCGTTCAGTGCCGCCGTCTGTTCTTCGGTCGCCGCCGAGACAGTGCTCGCTTCGGACGTGGTCTCCTCGCTGACGCTCGACACGTCGTCGACCATCGAGACGACTTCTTCGGTCGAGACAGCCTGATTTTCGGTGGCCTCGGATATCTCCGCGACGCCGTGTTCGGCCTCTCGAATCGCATCGGAGATATCGTCGAACATCTCGATAGCGTCCTCGATAGTCTCGGACCCTGCTTCGACGCTCTCGTGCATCTCCTGCATGTCGTCTACGGTGTCGTCGGTTCGGTCCTGAATCTCGTCGATGCGCGCTTCGACTTCGTCGGTCGCCTCGCTCGCTTCGTTCGCGAGTGCCTTGATTTCGTTCGCGACGACGGCGAAGCCTTCGCCTGCCTCACCCGCACGTGCGGCCTCGATGGAGGCGTTCAGCGCGAGCAGATTCGTCTGCTCGGCGATGTCGGTGATGAGTTGGACGATTTCGTTGATTTCGCCGATTTGGTCGCCGAGGGATTCGACCTGTTCGACGGCGTCGGTGGCCTCCGCCTCGATGGTCGAAATCTCGTCTGTGGCGTCCGCGGCGTGTTCGCGGCCCTGTTCAGCGAGGTCTACCGCCTGATTCGCCGTCTGGACGACACCGTCGGCGGAGGCGGCGACTTCTTCAATGGTCGCCGAGAGGTCGTTCATCTCGTTGGCCACGACCTGAAGTTGTTCGGTCTGCTGTTCTGCACCGTGGGCAATCTCTTCGACGGACTGCGCAGTCTCCTGACTCGCAGACTCGATTTCCTCGGCACTGGCGACCGTTTCCGTGCTCACTTCCGCGAACTCGTCGGCGACCGATTGCACCTCGACGAACCCGTCTTGTAACTTCTCGATACCCGCTTCGAGGTCGGTCATAATCGCGCCGAACGCACCGGGGAGGTCCGTGCGGAGTTCCTGGTCGAGGTTTCCGTCACCCAGTTCTTCGCCGACGGTCTGGAGTTCGGATACCTGTCGTTGCAGGTTCTCTTGCATGTCCTCGAACGCGACGACGAGTTCGCCGAGTTCGTCGTCGGTGGCGTCGACGTCGATATCGTCCTCGAATCGTCCCCGGGCGAGCAGTTGCGCTTGGTCTCGGAGTGCTTCGATGGGTTCCGAGAAGTACCTCGCCGCGGCGAACCCGAGTCCGACGACGACGACGACGATGCCGCCGACGAGCAAGAGCAGGAAGTTCCGCGCGGAGTCGGTTCGGTCACGAAGCGCGTCTCCCAACTGTTCGCTCGGTGCCGTCACGTCCTGTTCCGGAACCGTCGCGACGAGTGTGAGTTGCGTGTCACCGAAGTCGAGTGGCGCGTGCCCGACGTAGTATCTGTCACCGGCACTACTGTCGGTCGATTGTTCGTAGGTCTGGAGTCCCTTCGTGTCCGAGAGGACGTAATCCGTGGTCGCAACCGCTGATTCGACCTCTCCGAAGTTGGTCGCGCCGTCGGTGATGAGTTTCCCCCTGTCGTTCACCATGGTCAGGTGCCCGGTTTCGCCGACGGTGATGTCGTCGAGCACCGCGTTGAAGACTTCGTAGTCGAGTCTGAGTGCGACGACTCCTGCGAACTCGCCATCACGGTAGACGGGTGTCGAGATGTATCCTTTCGCCTTCCCGTCGACCGTTCGGACCTCGCCGACGTGTACTGTGCCTTTCTCCAGCGACTTCGTCGCGCCGAACCAGTTACTGTTCGAGTACGACGTGTCGACAGACTCGGCGACGACGTCGCCGTCGGTTCGTGCCGCACGGACGATTCCGTTCCCGTCCTCGTCGGTGAGGATAATCTCGTCGTACGCGGGCAGTTCTTCGCCGTTGACTGCGACGGTTCGCGTCCGGAGGTAGTTCTCGAAGGAGTCCTCGATGCCTGCCTCTGCGTCGGCGAGGGCCGTCTTCTGGAGTTCGTAGTAGTAGACACTCGGTGCGAGAACCCAGTCGAAGTCCTCGTAGTAGGTGTACGCGACGACTTTTTGTTCCATCGGATTTCCTGCTTGGGTCGTGTCTTCCCACTCGTACTCGGCGATACCCCACTCCTCACCACTCTGAATGGCGGGCGTCGAACGAGTTTCCTCTTTGACCTCCTCGAAGAACGTCAACGACGCCTCTTCTCTCGCGTTGAAACCATCCGGAAGTGCCGGGTGGACGACGACGTTCGAATCAAGGTCGGTGATGAACACGTACCCGCCCGTACCGATGTATCCTGGCTGGAACATCTCGGCCGCCGTGCCACGCTGGGCTACGCCGTCTCCGTCCGTCCCAGAGATGATTCGCTCGACTCTGTCCTCGACTCGACGTTGCTCGTCTGGGCTGAGTTCCTCCCACGCCCGACCGTCGTACTCCGATTCGAGAATAGTCTGCTTGGTTGTCTCGATGGTATCGTGGAGTTGGAGTGCCGTGTAGCCGAGTTGTTTCTGGCTTTGACGCTTGACGAGTTCCATCTCTCCCGCACTCGCGGCTTGATAGTTCTGCACCGGCGCGGAGTCCGCGAGTGAGCGTGCGTTCACCTGCCGCGAGTTGAGCAGATTCTGAATCCCCTCTTGTCTCGCGTCGACGGTGTTGTTCAGTTCGCCTGTAATCTGTCCTTCGAGGTGGTCCGTACTCTGGTCTTGTGCGTACGACCCAACTGACTGCATGTTCTGTACGCCTGCCACGCCGACTACCGAAACTGGTATCAGAGAGATAGCGAGGCACAACGCGACGAGTTTTGTCCGAATTTTCATTGCTGGTATCTGTGATTGTAGTTCCCGCAATTATTGACAGAGAACCCATGTCACGGCGATTCTGTGGTAAATTGCGGGCTGCTATTGTAGCCGAGAAAAAACGGCCGGTTAAACCTCTCGCACCAATTATCGTCACTGATATTGGCTGGTGCGCAAATCGCATCCATCCCCGCGATATCGGGGTGAATTATTTACTGATGTTGTAAATGTATCACACGAATAACCGTTGGGTCGCTCGCAGAACCCAATCGGTTCACGAGGGCGACGGCGCTCGTACGCGTCGTGACGACAGCCAAGAAAAACGAGAAACGAGATTCGGGTCCGTTACCGCGGCGTCTCTGTGCCCCACTTGTCGAGGGCGACGGCGAGTTCTGGTGTCTCTTCTGCGGCCTCGGTAATCGGTTTTCCGTCGACGTAGGCGTCGATGGCCGCCCGAAGCGCGACTGCTCCTGCGCGAGTCCCGTCCGGGTGGCCGTGGATACCGCCGCCGAGTTGGACGCAGACGTTCGTCCCCGTGGCGTCGAGCAGGTCAGGCAAGAGGCCGGGGTGGAGACCACCGGACGCGACGGGCAACACGTCGGTCATGCCGTAGAGGTCACTCCGCATCCACTCGTTGATGCCGACGGTGTCTTCGTTGGCGAGTTTGCCGAGGCCGGCAGTCCCCGTGTGGAGTTGGTCCACCCCACAGAGACGGGAGACCTGTGCGAGGACGCGCATCGAGACGCCGTGGGTCGGCATGCGGTCGAATGCGGCGTGCATCGCACGGTGGGCGTGGATAGCGATGCCGTGTTTTTCGGTTCGCTCGCGGACGGTCTGGAGGCCCGCCCATCCCGCGGTGATGATGTCCACCATGACGTACTCGCCGCCCTGTGCGGCCACCTCGTCCACGCGGTCCAGCATCGTCTGGGTGTCCCCAGTGACGTTGATGAGGTACGACTTCGTCTCCCCAGTCTCGTCTTCGGCGTCGTCACGGAGTGACAGCGACTCGGTGAGGCGGTCGGAGAAGGGATTGAAGTCCTGGTCGGTCAGGTTCTCGTCGTCTTTCAGCAGGTCCACACCACCGACCCACGCGTCGTACCCGACTTGGGCGTGCGCCTTCGTCGAGAGACCGACTTTCGGCTTGGGGACCGTCGCGGTGATGGGACGGTCGGTGACGCCGAATATCTCCTCTCGGACCGACGACCCGTGGAGGGGACCGGGGTACGACGAGACGATGGACTCCGGCCACTCGCAGTCCATCAGTCGGATGGTGTCGACTGCTTTCATCCCCATGATGTTGCCGGCGATGCACGAGAGCACCTGCGGCATGTTGCCGGGTTCGAACAGGCCGGCGGGGTACGCGACCTTGACGGTGTCACCGTCGATGGAGAACGCCGTGGCACCCATGTCGGTGAAGTCGTCGCCGGTCTGGAGTGCGGCCCACGTTCCGTTGGAGGACTCTGAGGCGACGCGACTCGCTGCCGCCTCGGGCGTCATTCCGGTCGCGGGGTCGATTCGGAAGGTGCAGACGAGTTCCTCGGCAGACGGTTCGTAGTCCAGGTCGAGGAAGTCCTCGTATGTGATGCCCATAGCTTCGCCTACGGCCCGACGAATCTTAAAACGCCATCCCGAAGCGACTTTCTCGGGTGGGGACCAATCAGTACGGTTCGATGCCCACCCGCCGTCGTGGGCCACGACCCAGCCTCACAACACCACGAACGTCGGAAGATACAGGCCGATACAGAGGAGTGCCGCCCGTCGGTCGATTCCCTCACGCCAGTAGAACAGCGCTAACACGACCAGTGAGACGGCGAGCATGTAGACACCGGAGAGTGTCACAGACGCGAGGTCGGTGACGACCACATCAGCGACCAACGCGCCGATACCGAGCGAGAAGACAGGGTCGGTGATGTTGCTCCCGAGAATCGCGCCGACCGAGATACCGCCGCGGCCCTCTTTTGCGGCGATGCCGGCGACGACGATTTCTGGGGCCGTCGTCCCGAGACCGGTGAGCAATCCGACGAAATACTCGGAGATACCGACGAGACGGGCGAGAGCGATGCCGTTCGTCACCATCACCTGTCCTCCGACGACGACCAAGAGGAGGCCGAACGCGACGCGCGGCAGTCCTCGCTCGGGCGTCTCTTCTTTTTCGACGACTTCTTCGGCGATTTCCGCCCCGCCTTCGTTGGTGTAGAGGGTGTAGACGAAGTTCACGTACGCGAGCATCATCAGAAAGCCCTCGGAGCGCTGGACGACGCCGTCTTCGAGCGTGAGGAGCATGATAATCATCGCGAGCGTCATCGCCCCGCCGTAGACCATCACCTCACGGCGCTTCGCCACGATTGGCGAAATAAGCGCGACGATGCCGATAGCGAGGGTAATCTGTGACGTCTCCGACCCGACGATGTTCCCGACGACGATGTCGCCCGCGCCGTAGGACGCGGCGATGACGGAGGTGGTCATCTCCGGAAGCGACGTTCCCACAGAGATGAGCGTCACCCCGATGAAGAACTCTGAGACGCCGTAGAACCGCGCGACTTTCGCTGCCGCGGTGACGGCCCGGTCGGCACCGAAGACGAGGGTGGCGAGGCCAGCGACGAACAACGTAGCCTCGACTATCATCTCGTGAGGCGAACGTCTCAGTGAGACGACGTAAACTGTCGGGTCGAACGCGTGGATGCTGCCTCAGTGATTCACGGAGAGAGCAACGCTCGAACTTCACGGAACTCGGGAACGTCGGTGTCGAGTGCGGCACAGAGCGCATCCGCGGCACCCAAAAGCCACTCGGCGCGTTCGACGCGCGATTCGAGGTCCCCCGGCCCGATGCGGTAGCGGTCTACGAGGGTTTCGATGTCCGCACCTTCGGACCACTCGTGGAGGATGCGAGCGGTCTTGACCGCGGTCAACCAGTCTTCGAACGGGTCGGCCTCGTGCATCGCGGTGGTGAACTCGGCGGCGTGCGTCCGGGCGTACTGGTACATGAGCGCTCGTTCTCGGTTCCCGAGGTACGTGTCGTGCATGTCGGGCGTGTCGCAGACGACTTCGAGTGCGGTTCGCGCCGTCACGTTCTCGTCGGCCATCTCGGAGATTGTCCGAACACCGGCGATGATTCGCGCGCCAGTCGTCGGCGAGACGTACTGCCGCGAGGTCTGCGCACCGAGCGTCGTCGCCGACAACGACGCGCCGTCGACGGCGAGCATCTCCATCGATTCGAGGTCGGAGACGACGTCCGCGACGAGGTCGGCGAGCGAGACGTTCGGGTGTTGGTGCGCGTAGTAGGTCGCAGAGAACACGTCGGCGATGCCGTCCAGAGAGTCGGCGAATCCAGAGGCCACGACCGAGAGGACGTGCGTGCGGAGTGCTTCGGGGTCGGCGAACTGGGAGTCGACCGCCTCTGCGTCCGCCGTCACGTACCGTTCGACGAGTTCGTCTTTCACCGACTCGTCGCCGACGAGGACTGCCTCACCGTATGGGTCGAGGTGGGGACGGCCTGCTCTGCCGCACATCTGGTGGACGTCGAGGACGGGTATCCACGTCATCGAGTCGCCGGTGTAGCGCTTCTGGTCCCGGATGACGACCCGCCGGGCCGGGACGTTCACGCCCGCCGCGAGCGTCGGCGTCGCGCAGATGACCGAGAGTCGCCGGTCGCGGAACGCGTTTTCGACGGCGGCGCGGTGCGTGCTTCGCAGGCCGGCGTGGTGGAATCCGACGCCAGTCCGTGCGCATTCAGAGAGGCGTTCTCCTGTCGTCGTCCCGCCGAGTTCGGCGAGTTCGTCGCCGAGTTCGGGGGCGGGCGAGAGGTCTTCGTCGGCGAGTCTGTCGGCGAGTGTCTCCGCTTCCCGGCGCGACCGGACGAACGCGAGGCACTGGCCACCGTTCTCGACGGCGTCGGCGACGAGCGAGACAGTTGCCTCGGTGGCACCGTCGTCGTTCGGTCCAATCGGCGGGACATCCACGGACAGCGACGAGTCGTCGTCGAACTCGACGGTCCCGTCGGCGTAGACGCCCGTTCGGAGGGAGACAGGCCGCCACGTACTCTCGACGAGTTCGGCGTCTAGCCACGCCGCGATGACCTCTGGGTTGTCGACTGTCGCCGACAGTGCGACGAGTTGCAGGTCGGGGACGCGTCGCTGGAGCGTCGCCAGCGTGATTTCGAGCGTGGGCCCACGTCCGGGCGCGCCGAGGAGGTGTACCTCGTCCACGACGACGCACGCGAGGTCTTCGACCCACGACGCCCCGTTTCGAATCGCTGAATCGACCTTCTCACTCGTGGCGACGACGATGTCGTACTCGCCGAGGTCCTCTTCGGCCGAGTCGAAGTCACCGGTCGAGATGCCGACGCTCACGCCGGGGAGTTTGGCGAACGTCTCGTACTTCTCGCGGGCAAGCGCGCGGAGTGGGACGATGTACAGGCCCGGGCCGTCGGCGGTGAGCATCGCCAACTCGGCGATGAACGTCTTGCCACTGGCCGTCGGAATCGCGGCGACGACTCGCCCGCCGTCGGCGATACCGGCCTCCACGGCGGCGACCTGCGGTGGGTACAACTCCTCGATACCGTTCGACTCGTAGTGAGAGACCAGGGTCGCCGACAACGGGAGGTCACGCACGCGCATCTGTCACACACTGGGTCCGGATTCACTTAAATATCTTCGCCGGTCGAGAACACATTTGGTCGGTGGCAATTCGAACGCAGAACCAGTGCATTCAGTCTCATGTGATAGTATTACTCGGCAGGTATTTCCGTCGTCTGTACGATAAGTGAGTCGAGTAACATGAGCAGACGCGCCCTCCCGGTTGTCCTCCTCGCCCTCGTCGTTCTGGCCGGCGTTCCGGCCCCGACGCTCGGCCAAGAGGCCACCGCCTACATCGACGACGTGACCGTCTCGCCGGCCCAACCGACGCCGGGCGAACGGTTCACGCTCACGACTGTCGTCGTGAACGCACAGAACAGTCAGGCGAACCTCGAAGTCACAGACGTGTTCGTCCGGACCGCTGACGGAACGAGAGACCTCGCGCGAGTCGAAGACCTCGGCGTCATCCCCCCCGGAAGTGACCTCAGAATCCCGCTCTCGGCCCGACTCGAAGACCAAGGAACCTACGACCTTCGCGTGACCGTCGTGGGGCGGAGCGACGGGCAGACACAGCGACTCCAGTACCCCGTGGTCGTCCGCGTTCGCGAGGGTGGCCCACAACTCTCGGTCGAAGTCGGTGACGCCGTCATCGGCACCGACACGCCAGTACAGGTCACCGTCTCGAACGGCGAGGAAGCAATCGCTCGCAACGTTCGCCTCTCGCTAGCCGGCGACAGCGTGACGGTCGAAAACGACACGCGCGTTGTCCCGCGACTGGAGTCAGGCGAGGCGAGGACGTTCCAGTTCAGCGTCAACCCCACGACCGAAGAATCTGAACTAATTGCGAGTCTGCAGTACACCACCGCCGACGGCAACGCACGGACAGCGACGGCATCAGCACCGCTCCTCGCCGACCCACTCCGTGAGGAGGTCCGTCTGGATGCATCGCTCGGTGACGGCGCACGCCCGGCCATCGAGGTAGACGTAACAAACCTCGGGAACGCACCGCTCGAAAACCTCGTTCTCACAGTTCGAGACGGTGATTCGGTGGTTCTCAGGAAACCAGTCGCCTCCGTCCCGGCCGAGTCAGAACGGGCGGTCCGACTGAACGTCAGTTCGGTTGACCGAGCGACGCTCGACGTGGTCGCCGCCTACGAGACTGGCGGCCAAGATGGAACAGCGGAAACGTCGGTCGAATACGTGGCGTCACCGGGACAAATCGAACTCACCGGTATCGACGTGGAACTGGAAGACGGTGACGTGCACATCTCGGGGAGTGCGAGTAACGTCGGTCTCAGCGACGCCCAGAGCGTCGTCGTTCGGGTCATCCCCACTGATGGCGTCGTTCCCGCCCGCCCGTACAAGGAATACTTCGTTGGGAGCGTCCCCGCGAGTGACTTCGCGTCGTTCGACCTCTACGCAACCGTGGACGACGACGTGACGACGGTTCCCGTGGAAGTCACGTACCTCACCGATGGCACGGAGCGAACGGTCCAGACGGAAGTCGACGTGTCAGGCCTCTCGGAAACCCCCGACCAGAACAGTGGTAGCGGACTCAACTCCACGTTGCTCCTCGTCGGCGGAGTCGTCGCACTCCTCGTCGTGGTCGGCGTCGGCATCTTCGCGTATCGACGGCGCTGATTCGAGATGACACACATCATCGAACTCCAGCACGTCTGGAAGCGGTACGACACCGGCGGTGAAGTCGTCGAGGCGTTGAAGGACGTCGACTTCTATGCGGACCCCGGCGAGTTCGTCTCAGTCATGGGTCCCTCGGGGAGTGGGAAGTCCACGATGCTCAACGTCCTCGGGTTACTCGACACACCCACCGAAGGGACCGTCCTCCTCGACGGACAGGACGTGACCGACCTCTCGGACCACGAGATGACGACCCAGCGAAAGCAGTTCATCGGGTTCATCTTCCAGAGTTTCCACCTGATTCCGACGCTGTCGGCGCTGGAGAACGTGGAGGTACCGACCCTCTTCGGTGACGACCCGACGGCGCGAGAGCGAGCGACTGACCTCCTCGAACGCGTCGGACTCGGGGACCGACTCCACTACCGGCCGGACCAACTCTCCGGCGGGCAGAAACAGCGTGTCGCCGTCGCCCGCGCCCTCGTGAACGAACCGCGGATTCTCCTCGCCGACGAACCGACGGGCAACCTCGACCGAAAGACCGGCCGGAGCGTCCTCGACCTGTTCGACGAGATTCGACGCGAAGACGACGTGGCCGTCATCGCCGTCACGCACGACCCGCAACTCGGTGAGTACGCAGACCGGACCGTCCAACTCGTCGACGGGAGGATTCAATGAGTTTCTTCGACGACCTCTTTCGGCGCGTCCCGGCGCTGTTGATGGCGAGACGAAACCTCTCACGGAACCGTATTCGCTCCGGTCTCGCCGTCCTCGGCATCATCATCGGTGTTCTCGCAATCGCGTCGCTCGGGATGTTCGGGACGACGCTCCGCGTGGGTGCGAGTCAACAACTCGGTGAGATTGGCAACGAAATCAGCATCTCGCCCAACCTTCAGGAGGGTATCGAGGAGTTGACTGACCGGGACGTAGACGAAATCGAACGGGCGGTCACCGACGGTGAAGTCGTCCCGCTCCGGTCTGAGTCGGCGTTGGTGTCGCGGGGACAACAACAGACGGTGGCGACGATATACGGGATGGAGAATCCGGGTGCGCTGTACGAGGCAGAAGAAGGTCGGATACCCGATAGACTCCGACAGGGCGCACTCATCGGGTCGGGGACCGCCGAGATTCTGGACGTCGAACCCGGAAACACCATCTCCGTCGATGGCCGAACCTACCGAATCGCCGCGGTTCTCGCCGAAGAACAGGGCATCTCGCTGGTCAGCCCGAACAACGCCGTCATCGTTCCACTCGAAGACGTGAACGGAACTGGCTACTCGCAGGTCGTCGTGAGTTCGGAGTCAGGGCAGGCGGCGAACGAGTCCGCCGTCGCTATCCGCGAGTCGCTGAACGAACGCGAAGAGCGCGTGAACGTGTTCGAACTGCAAGCAATCACCGCCGGAATCAACCAGTTCTTCGGCATCATCAACACGTTCCTCATCGGTATCGGTTCTATCTCGCTCGTCGTCGCCGGCGTGAGCATCCTGAACGTGATGCTCATGAGTACAATCGAGCGCCGGCAAGAGATTGGTGTCCTCCGTGCCGTCGGCGTCCAGCGAGGGGACGTGATTCGGATGATTCTCGCCGAAGCGGGTCTGCTGGGCGTCGCGGGCGGCGTCATCGGTGCGATTCTCGCCGTCGGTGCGGGCATCGCACTCAACTCGTTCGTCCTGAACGACCCGCTGGCGACGTTCCAACCCATCAACTTCCTCTACATCGCCCTCGCGGTGGGGTTCGGTATCGGGACGAGTATCCTCTCGGGGCTGTATCCGGCGTGGAAAGCGGCCAACGAGCGCCCGGTCGAAGCGTTACGGAAGTGACCTGAGAGTCCTCGTTGCGTCACCGCGCGCATCAGCTACTCACTCGGCAGTCGACGAAAGAAGGGAGAACTGCGCTTAGATGTAGTCGTGTTCGGCGAGACGCTCGACTGCTTCACGGAGGCGCTCTTCGCTCGCAGCGTAGGAGATGCGGGCGTAGCCCGGCGCGTTGAAGGCGCTTCCGGGGACGGTTGCGACCTTCGCGTCCTGAATCGCGCCCTCACACCACGCCTGGTCGTCGTCGTCGACGGGGAGCATCATGTAGAACGCGCCCTTCGGGACGGCGACGTCGACGTCGTGTTCGGCGAGGAGGTCCACGAGCATGTCGCGGCGACCCTCGAACGCTTCGCGCATCTCTTCGACGGTGTCGTCGGTACGCTCGGAGAGCGCTTCGACGCCGGCGTGCTGGACGAAGTTGACGGCACAGGAGACAGAATGCGAGTGAAGCTTGCCCGCCTGCGAGATGAGGTCCGACGGCGCGTGCAGGTAGCCGAGTCGCCAGCCAGTCATCGAGAACGCCTTCGAGAAGCCGTTGATAGTGATGGTTCGGTCTTCCATCCCGTCGAGCGAACCGAGCGAGGTGTGCTCGAATCCGTCGTAGGTGATGCGCTCGTAGATTTCGTCGGAGATAACGGCGATGTCGTGTTCGACGGCGAGGTCACGGACACCTTCGAGTGCCTCGTCGGAGAAGACGCCACCCGTCGGGTTCGACGGTGAGTTGACGACGAGCAGTTTGGTCTCGTCGGAGACGGTGTCTGCGAGTTCGTCGAGTGCGGGTTCGAGACGGAAGTCGTGCGGTGCGAGGTCGACGCGCTTCAGCGACCCGTTGGCGAGTTTGACCATCGCCTCGTAGGACACCCACGCGGGGTCCAGCAAGACGACTTCGTCGCCGTCGTCGATGAGCGTCTGGAACGTCTCGTAGAGCGCCTGTTTGCCGCCGGGCGTGACGATGACTTCGTCAGCCTCGGCGTCGACGCCGTTGCCGCGGAGTTTCTCCGCGATAGCTTCCTTGAGCGCCGGGATGCCGTTCGACGACGTGTAGCCGGTGTGCCCGGCATCCATCGCGTCTTTGGCGGCCTGGACGATGTTCTCCGGCGTCGGGAAGTCCGGTGCGCCGACCGAGAGGTCGACCACGTCTTCGCCCTGCGCTTCCAGTTCACTTGCGAGGTTCGAGATGGCGAGGGTGGCGCTGGGTTCGACCCGTCCCACGCGCTCGCTAAATTCGAAGTTCATGCCAACGCCTCCACCATCTCGGTCGCGGCGTAAACCGCTTCCGCACCTTTGCTGACGCGTTCGCGTGCCTCGGCACCGCTCATTCCGGGGCCGGAGACGCCGAACGTGACGGGTTTGTCACGGTCGAGCGACACCTCGGTCAGCGACCTCGCCGTCGCGTCGGCGATGACTCGGTCGTGGTCGGTGTCGCCGGTGACGATTGCGCCGACGACGGCCACGGCGTCGATGTCGTCGCGGCGGGCGAGTCGGTCCGCCGCGAGGGGTGAGTCGTACGCGCCGGGGACGTGAATCGTCTCCGCCACCTCGGCGTCACGTTCGGCGGCGGCATCGTGGGCCGCCTCCTCCATCTGTTCGGTGACCGACGAGTTGAATCGGGCCACTACGAGTCCGAGAGAGACCATAGCCGACCCTTCCCGTGGCGGCTAAAAGAACTACCGACACCCACCGAAATTGGCCGTGCAAGCGACGCACTGGGTGTCGCCGTGGCGGCCACTCCCAAACAAAACTGTTGTATTGTCGGCGTATGGATGTGTGTACATGAGTGCTGACACTGAGACCGAACTGCTCACTCGGTCTCACGCCCTCCTCGCGATTGTCGCCGCCGCCGCTATCGCGCTCCTCGTCCGCGTCGTGAGCCTCGGTGACCGCATCTTCCACTGGGACGAAGGGCGCGTCGGCTACTGGATTCTCCGCTATCACGAGACGGGAGAGTTCACGTATCGACCCATCATCCACGGGCCGTTCTTGCCCATCGTCAACGACTACGTCTTCGCAGTTCTCCCGGCGACGGACTTCTCCGCGCGCCTCCCCGTCGCCGTCGTGGGTGCCTTGCTCCCGCTTTCGGTGTGGCTGTTCCGGGAACACCTTCGCCGCGATGAGATGGTCGCCCTCGCGCTCTTCTTCGCGGCCAACCCGCTTCTCGTCTACTACTCGCGGTTCATGCGCAACGACGTGCTCGTGGCGGCGTTCTCGTTTATCGCACTCGGGTTCGTGGTCCGCGCGTACGACACCGGCCGCCTCGCGTATCTGATTCCTGCCGGTGCGTCGTTCGCGACCGGTGCGGCCGCGAAAGAGAACTACGTCGTCTACCTCCTCTGTTTCCTCGGCGCGGCGTTCCTCGTCTTCGACCACCGACTCGTCGCCCGCACCTCGTCGGGTGACTCGTCGCGCGCAATTCTCTTCGCGGAGGTTCCCGAGAGTATCGCAGACCGCCTTCGCACACGCGGCGCGGGCAGTCTCGGGTCCGGTGCGTTCCGATACGCCGCCGGTATCGTCGGCGGACTCGCCGCGTTCATCGTCGTGTTCGTGTTCTTCTATGCCCCGCGACCGGACCTCTGGAACGCGTTCGGGAACCCGGCGGCGTTCCCCGGCGTCGTCGAGGCGGGGACTGTCGGTGCCGTCACCGAGATGGTCGATAGTTGGATTGGCGGCGGTCACCAGTCCCACGAGTACCTTCCGTACCTGAAGGACTTCCTCGAAACGTTCGTCTACGGCGCGCCAGTGCTCATCGTCTTCGCACTCGTCGGTATCGTCGTCGACCGGTACGGCGTCGTCACCGAGCGACTGCGATGGCTCGTCGCCTTCGCGACGTACTGGGGTGTCGTGAGCATCTTCGGCTACCCATTGGCGACTGACATTCAAGCGCCGTGGGTCGTCGTCCACGCCGTCGTCCCGTTGGCTATCCCCGCCGCGGTGGGTGCCGCGTTCGTCTTCCGCTCCGCACGGCAAGCCTACGACGCCCGCGATACGGTCGGTATCGGCCTCGCTGCACTCGTCGTTCTCGCGTCTGTCGGCGGTGTCGCCGCCGCCAACGTCGACTACTGGAACGCGTCCACAGACGAGGACAAAGAGATACTCCAGTGGGCACAACCCGAAAACGACCTGAAAACCACGCTGGGCGACGTGGAACGAGTCGCCGCGACGAACGACGGAAACGACGTGTTGCTCTACGGCACGCACCCGCCGGACAGCGACGTGACGCACTTCTACGTGAAAAACGAGTCAAATCCTCTCGGCGGACCGTCGTGGCACAGTCGCCTCCCGCTTCCGTGGTACTTCGAAGGTGCAGACGTGGTCCGAACGAGTAGTCCTCCAGATGCCGGCGTCGGAAACGCGACGGCAGACGCACCGCCCGTCGTCGTCGCCTACGAGTGGGACCGCGACGAACTCGAATCGGAACTCGACGGGTACGTCGTCCGCCAGCACGCGTTCAAACTCTGGAACGAGGACGTCGTCGTCTTCATCGACGAAGACGCACTCGACGCATCGACGCAGTTGCAGTCCTGAAGCCGAGAGTCGACCGACAGCACCGCTCGGTTTCGTCGCGCGCGCTTCTCTCGGAGTCGAATCTATCGGGTGACGCGCCGGGAGATACACACGAATGTGGGTATTTTACCACTCGAGGTGGCAACATTTATGCACCGACGTACTGAACCGCCGACCGTGACCGTCACCGTACCCGGACCCACGCTCGGCGTCGTCGGCGGGGGCCAACTCGGCCGTATGCTCGGCGAGGCCGCCGCCCCACTCGGCGTCGACATCGTGGTTCTCGACCCGACACCTGACTGTCCCGCAGCAGCAGTTGCCGACCAAATCGTCGGGGACTTCACCGACCCTGAGGCGATGGCCGAACTCGCCGCGCGGGCCGACGCGCTGACGTTCGAAATCGAACTCGCGGACCCGGACCTGCTCGACGAACTCGCCGCCAAAGAGGGAATCGACGTCCACCCCTCGCCCGACGCGCTTCGGACCATCGAGGACAAACTGGTCCAGAAGCGGACCTTCGGCGAGGCCGACATCCCGATTCCGCCGTTCCACCGCGTCGACGACGCAGACGACCTGCGCGCCGCACTCGACGAGTTCGGGTCGGTCATGCTGAAGGCCCGAACCGGTGGCTACGATGGGCGCGGGAACGTCCCCGTCACCGACCCCGAGGACGCGGAGGCCGCCATCGAGGAAGTCGGCGGCCCGGCGATGGCCGAGGCGTTCGTGGACTTCGAGCGCGAACTCTCTGTCATCGGCGTCCGCGGTGAGGGTGAGATTCGCACCTTTCCCGTCGGCGAGAACGTCCACGAAGAAGAGATTCTCCGCGAAACCGTCGTCCCGGCACGGACGACAGACGACGTTCGCGAGGAGGCCGACCGGGTCGCGCGCGAGGTACTCTCGCACTTGCCCGGACGTGGCGTCTTCGGCATCGAACTGTTCGAGACGAGCGATGGCGACGTCCTCGTGAACGAAGTCGCACCTCGGCCGCACAACTCGGGACACTGGACTATCGAGGGTGCGCTCTGCTCGCAGTTCGAACAGCACGTCCGCGCCGTCCTCGGGTGGCCACTCGGCGCGACCACCCAACGCGCACCCACCGTGAGCGCGAACATCCTCGGCACTGTCGAGGAGTCCCAACCTGCGCGACTCGCTGGCCTCGAACCCCCGCTGTCCGAACCGGGTGTCTCACTCCACTGGTACGGCAAAGAAGAGGTTCGCCCGCTTCGGAAGATGGGCCACCTCACTGCCGTCGACACGGGTGACGACGGGAGCATCGAGAGCCTCCTCGAACACGTCCGCGAACTTCGAGACGGTCTCCACTTCGACTGACACACGCAGTCGACGCTGACCGACACTTCGAACCGACCGCGATACCCCCTGCGGAACGACCCGGACTGACCACACACCACCACAACCAGCGACCCTTCCCACACGAGACGACTCCACAATGACCACCGAACAGGACCTCATCGACGAACTCCACGCACAGGCCGCCGCTGACCACGACCCAGAGACGACGCCCGACGTCGGCATCATCATGGGGTCGGACTCCGACCTCGACGTGATGTCCGGCGCGCACGAGGCGCTCGACACGCTCGGGTTCGGCGAACAGACCGACTTTGACGACGCACCCGACGAGCGCTTCACCTACGAGACGTACGTCGTCTCCGCGCACCGCACGCCCGACCTGATGTACGCCTACGGAGAGACGGCCAAGGAGCGCGGTGTCGAAGTCATTATCGCGGGCGCGGGCGGGAAGTCTGCGGACCTCCCGAACATGACCGCGTCCATCGCGTACCCACTGCCCGTCGTCGGCGTCCCCGTCCAAGAGAAGTCCGTCGACTCCGTCATCGGCATGCCGACGGGCGCGCCAATCGTCGCCGTCGACGCCGGAAAGTCGTTCAACGCGGCGCTGTCGGCCGTCCAGATGCTCGCTCGCGGATATCCCGAACTCGAAGACAGACTCGTCGAGTACCACGAGGACCTCGTCGCGGACGTGGCAGAAACGTCGGCGAAGCTACACGGCCTCGGTGTGGCCGGATTCCGCGAATCAACTCAGTAGACGAATTACCCCTCGTTCTGAGGGTCTTTTTTCGGTGACGACGGGCGGCAATCGCCGCCAAACCGCCCCCGGAGCGTGGTTCCGGGCGTCTCACGCGTATTTTCCGAATAGAAGCCTTCTCGCGCCCGAAACACACAAATCAATGTTTATAGGGGAGCGCTTCTAACCGCCGCACGTCAGGGAGACACGGCATGAGTGATTGGATTGCAATCGGTGCGATGGGTGTCGTCGCTGTCGGCTTACCATTAGTCATGATGGCTATGTCGGCGATGCTGCGCCCAAGCGTGCCGGAACAAGGAAAGAGTGCCACGTACGAGAGTGGTGAGGTGCCGACCGGCACGGCGCGCGTCCAGTTTAACATACAATACTACATGGTCGCGTTGCTGTTCGTCGTGTTCGACATCGAGACTGTCCTGATTTTCCCCTGGACAGTCATCTACCGCTCCGCTCTCGAACAAGGCGCGTCTCTGGGGACGATTCTCGCCCCGATGTTGCTGTTCATCGGTGTGCTCGTCGTCGGACTCGTCTGGGCGTGGCGCAACGGCGCCGTCAAGTGGGTCAAAAGCCCGCAGGCGAACCGTCGTAAGACAGAGAGACAAGACGCATGAGTAGCGAACAAAAACCATTCGTCACGGACGATACACAGGTACAGACCGAGACCCGCGACGCCCGCATGGCGGGCGCGGACGACCGGTTCAACTCGAAGCTTCGGGAGGCGTTCGGTTCGTCGCCGTTCATCCTCACCAAGTTCGACAAGTTCATGAACTGGGTCCGTGGGTCCTCGATGTTCATGCTGCAGTTCGGTATCGCGTGCTGCAGTATCGAGATGATGCACACGTACGCGGTCAAACACGACCTTGACCGCTTCGCGGCCGGTGTCCCGCGTGCATCCCCGCGTCAGGCGGACGTCATCATCGTTCCCGGGACGATCGTTTCGAAGTTCGCCCCGCGGATGAAGCGCGTGTACGACCAGATGCCCGAACCGAAGTTCGTCGTCGGCATGGGGTCGTGCACCATCTCGGGTGGCCCGTTCCAGGAGGGCTACAACGTCATCAAGGGCGCAGAAGAGGTCATCCCGGTGGACATCCACATCCCCGGTTGCCCGCCGCGCCCGGAGGCGCTCGTCTACGGTATCGCGAAACTCCAAGAGCGCATCGCGAACGGCGAGTCCAGTCCCGTCACGGTCAAGCCGTACGAACTGGAGCAGTTCGGCGACCTTCCACGCGACGAAATCGTCGACAAACTCGCCGAACAGATAGACGAAGACGACCTCGTCATGCGCTACAACTGGGCTGATTCGCCATGAGCTTGGAAGAAGCAGAACCCCAGGAAGGAGCGGTTGCAGAGCGCTCCCGCGGAGACGAACTCGCCGAGTTACTCGGTGACCTCGTCCTGTCCCGCGAAGAGCACATGAACGCACCGGGCTTCGTCATTCGCCCAGACCAGGTCCAAGAGACGCTGTTCAAACTCCGCGACGAGGCGGGATTCGACCACCTCTCGTGTGTGACCGCACAGGAGTACGAGGACCGCTACGAGTCCATCTACCACCTGACGAAGTACGACGACCGAACCGACGAAGTGAGTGTCGTCGTCCCCACGTCGAAGGACGACCCGGTCAGCCAGTCCGCAGAACCCGTGTTCCGCACGGCCGACTGGCACGAGCGTGAAGCGTACGACCTCGTCGGTATCCGGTACGAGGACCACCCGGACCTCCGCCGCATCCTCCTCCCCGAGACGTGGCAAGGGCACCCGCTGGGCCTCGACTACGACCAGGACCGACCGCAGATTGCGACCCTCACCGAGCACGCGAACCCGCTCGAGAAGGACACGCGCGGCGACGAGGGCAACACGATGTACATCAACATCGGGCCGCACCACCCGGCGACCCACGGCGTCCTGCACGTCGAGACGGTCGTCGACGGTGAGCAGGTCGTCGACCTCGAACCCGACATCGGCTACCTGCACCGCTGCGAAGAGCAAATCTGCCAGCAGGGAACCTACCGCCACCAGATTATGCCGTACCCCGACCGCTGGGACTACATCTCGGCGGGCCTCCTGAACGAGTGGGCCTACGCCCGCGCCGCGGAGGACCTCGCGGACATCGAGGTGCCGGAGTACGCGCAGATTATCCGGACGATGGGGTCCGAACTGTGCCGCATCGCGTCGCACATGATTGCGCTCGGCACGTTCGCGCTCGACGTCTACGGCGACTTCACGGCTATCTTCATGTACGCCATGCGGGACCGTGAAATCGTTCAGAACATCCTCGAAGACCTCACCGGGCAGCGGATGATGTTCAACTACTTCCGTCTCGGTGGCGTCGTCTGGGACCTTCCCGAACCGCGCGAGGAGTTCTTCGAGAAGATTCGTGACTTCATCGACGACCTGCCGGAGGCACTCGAGGAGTACCACGACATGATCACCTCGAACGAGATTCTTCAGGCGCGTACGGTCGGGACTGGCGTCCTGCCGCCGGAAGTCGCCAAGTCCTACGGCGCGACCGGACCGGTCGCTCGTGGGTCTGGCATCGACTACGACCTCCGCCGCGACGACTCCTACGGCTACTACGACGAACTCGACTGGGACGTCGTCGTCGAAGACGGTTGCGACAACTTCTCGCGCCTGCTCGTGCGTATGCGCGAGGTGGAGGAGTCGGCCAAGATTATCCAGCAGTGTGTCGACCTGCTCGAAGATTGGCCAGAGGACGAACGGAACATCCAGGCGAACGTTCCGCGTACCCTCAAGCCGGACGAGGACACCGAAATCTACCGCGCCGTCGAAGGTGCGAAGGGTGAACTCGGCATCTACATGCGCGCCGACGGCACCGACAAGCCAGCGCGCTTCAAAATTCGCAGTCCGTGCTTCTCGAACCTACAGACGCTCCCCGAGATGTCCGAAGGTGAGTACATCCCGGACATGATCGCATCGCTCGGGAGCCTCGACATCGTTCTCGGCGAGGTGGACCGTTGATGAGTCTGCAAGTCACCCTTCCAGACACCATCAGCGGCCTCCTCGGCCTCGAAGGCATCCTCGGCGACGTCGTCGGGGGGCTGATTGGCGCGTTCATCGTCGCCAACATCATGCTCATCACGACGGCAATCGCCGGCCCGTGGGCGAAGCGGAAGATTACGGCCGCGTTCGGTGACCGTATCGCGGTCAACCGTATCGGACCGTTCGGGTTACTCGTCATCATCCCGGACGCCGTCCGCCTGATGTCGAAGGAACTCATCGTTCCCGAAGGCGTCGACCGTCCCGCGTGGGACATCGCGCCCATGATTATCCCCTTCTCTGCGTTGCTCGGATTCGCCGTCATCCCGATGGGTAGCGGCATTCAACTCGCCGACCCCGAGACTGGCCTCGCGTTCGCCTTCGCGGCGGCGTCGATTGCGTCGCTCGGTCTCGTGATGACCGGCTACGCGTCGAACAACAAGTTCTCGCTCATCGGTGCACTCCGCGCCGTCGCAGCGAACATCGCCTACGAGATTCCGCTCGTCATCACCGCGGCATCCGTCGTCATCTTCGCCGGGTCGCTTCGGATGAGCGAAATCGTCGCCGTGCAGGCAGAACCGCTCATCTCTGTCGCCGGCGTGGCGATTCCGACGTGGTTCGCGTTCGTCAACCCGTTCGCGTTCGCACTGTTCATCATCGCGAACCTCGCAGAGATTGGCCGCAACCCGTTCGACATCCCCGAAGCGCCGACCGAGATTGTCGCCGGATACCAGACGGAGTACTCCTCTATCTACTTCGTCCTCATCTACCTCGGTGAGTTCATCCACATCTTCCTCGGTGGCGCTATCGCGGCGACGCTGTTCCTCGGCGGCCCAGCAGGTCCGGTCCTGCCCGGGTTCGTCTGGTTCGTCATCAAAATCTGGGCGTTCTTCCTGTTCACCCAGTGGGCGCGTTCCGCAGTGCCGCGCCTTCGCGTCGACCAGTTCCTCGAAATCGGTTGGAAAGGCATGCTCGTCTTGTCCTTCGCCAACCTGGTTCTCACGGCCATCATCGTGGGGGTGATTGCATGATTGGAATCCTCAAGGGCATGGCAGTGACGTTGAAGCACGCACTCGACGGCCAGACGTTCACGGTCGAGTACCCCGAAGAAGCGCCCGAAGTCAGTCCGCGCTTCCGTGGTGTCCACAAGTTCAGCCAAGAGCGCTGTATCTGGTGCCGTCAGTGTGAGAACGTCTGTCCGAACGACACGATTCAGATCGTTCAGGACGACAAGCGCAACGGCGAGCAGTACAACCTGCACATCGGCCAGTGTATCTACTGCCGACTGTGTGAGGAAGTCTGCCCCGTCGACGCGATTCTGCTCACGCAGAACTTCGAGTTCACTGCTGACACCAAGAACGACTTCGTCTACAACAAAGAACAGCTCAAGAACGTCCCGTGGTACAAGGATATCGACCCGCTCAACTCTCGCAACCCCGACCGCAACGCGTGGATTGGCGAAGGCGAAGGAGAGGTCGACTATCAGTAACATGACCGCGAGTGAATCGTTCGAGTACCGTCAGCGTGCGTCCGCTACGGGGCGCTGAGGACGTTCTCGAAATGTTCAAAGGGATATCTCAAGGAGACACACACAATGGTTTATGAAACCATCGCGTTCGCGCTGTTCGCCCTCATCACCGTGGGCTGCAGCCTGGGCGTCGTCCTCGTGCGGGACATCTGGCATTCCGCACTCCTGCTCGGGGGCGCGCTCTTGAGCGTCGCGGTGCACTACGTGATGTTGCAGGCGGAGTTCCTCGCCGCCATGCAAATCCTCGTCTACGTCGGCGGGGTGCTGATTCTCATCACGTTCGCCGTGATGCTGACGCGTATCAATCCGGAGGTGAGTAGCACATGACCACGAAACCGCAGTTGAAGCTCGGTTCGCACCTCGTGCCGGGACTCGCTGCCGTCGCGCTGTTTGTCGTGATGGCAGTCGTGTTCCTCGGTGCGTCGTTCCCGAACCCACAGGGATTCGCAGAGGGCGCTAATCTGACCGCGAGCATCGGCTATACGATGTTCAACTTGGACTTCGGCAGCGTCGCAGGCGAGAGCATGCTCATCGCGTTCGAGATTATCGACCTCGTGCTCGTCGCCGCGCTCGTCGGCTCCGTCCTCCTCGCTCGCCGCGAGGGTGAAGGCGGCCAGATGCGCACCATCCTGACCGACGGCGGTCGCGAACTCAAGCGCACGTTGTTCGACGACGAGGAGGGTGACCGGTAATGGTACCCGGACAGTACTACCTCCTCCTGTCGGCCGCGGTGTTCTGTATCGGCCTCTTCGGCCTGCTCACCCGGCGCAACGCGCTGTTGTTCCTGATGTCGGTCGAGCTGATGCTGAACGCGGCCAACATCAACCTCGTCGCGTTCTCCTACTACTGGGGCAACGTGACGGGCCAGACGTTCGGTCTCTTCACGATGGCACTCGCCGCCGCCGAAGTCGCGGTCGGTATCGGTATCATCCTGGTGCTGTACCGCAACTTCGACGACGTGGACGTCACGAAGGCAACAACGATGAGGTGGTAAACGTATGGCAACTATTCTCGAATTCGCTCCGGCCATCGTCCTCCTCCCGTTCCTCTCGTTCCTGATCGCACTCGGAGCGGGTCGGTACATGCCGAAGGGAGGTGCCCTGGCGGGCATCGGCGCGACGGCAGGGTCGTTCCTGCTCGCAGTCGCGACGTTCTTCGCCGTCAGCGGCGGACAGACGTACAACCAGACAATCTACACGTGGGCGGAAGGCCTCGACGCGATTAACCTCACGTTCGGCCTGCTCATCGACCCGCTGTCGGCGATGATGCTCGTCATCGTGACGCTCATCGCGTTCCTCGTCCACGTCTTCAGTCTCGGCTACATGAACGACGAAGGCGAGACGGGTCTGCCGCGCTACTACGCCGGCCTCGGCCTGTTCACCGCCTCCATGCTCGGGTTCGTCGTCGCCGACAACCTGCTCATGGCGTTCATGTTCTTCGAGCTCGTGGGACTGTGTTCCTACCTGCTCATCGGCTTCTGGTTCCGCCAGGACGGTCCGCCGAGTGCAGCGAAGAAGGCGTTCCTCGTCACCCGATTCGGTGACTACTTCTTCCTCATCGGCGTCGTCGCAGTCTTCGCGACGTTCGGCTCGGCGGCCTTCGCCGGCCCCGAGGCCTTCCCGGTGCTCGCCGAGGAAGCGCTCCACGGCGAACACTCGGTCAACACGTTCCTCGGCATGGGCGAACAGGCGTGGTTCACCGTCGTCGGCCTCCTCGTTCTCGGTGGCGTCGTCGGGAAGTCCGCGCAGTTCCCCCTGCACACGTGGCTTCCGGACGCGATGGAAGGTCCGACCCCGGTCTCCGCACTCATCCACGCAGCGACGATGGTCGCGGCCGGTGTCTACCTCGTCGCCCGGATGTACGGTTTCTACGCACTGACGCCGACGACGCTCGCCATCATCGCCCTCATCGGTGGTTTCACCGCCCTCTTTGCGGCGACGATGGGTGTCGTCAAGAAAGAGATCAAGCAGGTGCTGGCGTACTCGACCATCAGCCAGTACGGCTACATGATGCTCGGCCTCGGGGCCGGTGGCTACGTCGCCGCGACGTTCCACCTCATGACCCACGCCTTCTTCAAGGCGCTCTTGTTCCTCGGTGCCGGGTCGGTCATCATCGCGATGCACCACAACGAGAACATGTGGGACATGGGCGGTCTGAAAGACAAGATGCCCGTGACCTACTACGCGTTCCTCTCTGGGTCGCTCGCGCTCGCGGGTATCGTCCCGTTCGCCGGCTTCTGGTCGAAAGACGAAGTGCTGTACGAGACGCTCATCCACGGACTCGGCGGGAGTCCGATTCTGCTCGTCGCGTACGCGATGGGTCTGCTCGCCGTCTTCTTCACCGGCTTCTACACCTTCCGGATGGTGTTCCTCACCTTCCACGGTGAGCCCCGGTCCGAGACGGCACGGGACCCTCACGGCGTCCGCTGGAACGTCAAGACACCGCTCGCCGTCCTCGGCGTGCTCGCCGCGACGGCCGGCCTCGTCAACATGGTTCCTGTCGAGAAGCTCTTCGGTATCAAGGGAATCGACTTCCTGCACCAGTTCCTCGACGGAAGCTTCGACTCGCTGAACGCACACCACTACGCCGAACTCATCCCGTACAGCTCGGGTTACATCGGCGGTGAGGCGGGGACAGTCGCGATTGGCGCGGCCGTCTCGCTCGGCCTCGCACTCGCTGGTGCCGGTCTCGCATACGTGCTGTACAACGTCCCCGACCCCGTGGAACACACGGACAAACTCGGGAGCATCAAGACCGTACTGTACAACAACTACTACCAAGACGAGTACCAGGTCTGGCTCGCGACGAGCGTCGTCCAGCCCATCTCGCGCGCCCTCGATAAGTTCGACCAGGGTGTCGTCGACGGCGTCGTCAACGGCGTCTCCAGCGTCAGCCTGTTCGCCGGTTCGCGCGTGAAGCGTATCCAGTCTGGTGTGGTGAGCAACTACGCGGCGCTCCTCACGCTCGGACTGACGGCGCTGCTTCTCGGTCTCGGCCTGTACGGAGGTTGGTTCGCATGATAATCGAAGCGCTCATCGGAGTCACGTTCCTCGCCGCGCTGGTCACGTTCGTCCTGCCGGACCGCTATGCCGGCAAGGCGGCCTTCGCGCTGAGTCTGGTTCCCGTCCTCGGGAGCCTCGTTATGTGGCAACAGTACGACGCGAGCGGGAACGCCTTACTCGGCGGGAACATCGCGTTCGAGACAGACGTCGTCTGGCTCCAACTCGGCCAGTACGACCTCCACTGGATGGTCGGCGTCGACGGAATTAGCCTTCCGCTCGTCGTCCTCACGACCATCCTCACCACGCTCGCTATCGTTAGCTCGTGGACACCCATCGCCGAGCGCCAGTCCCAGTTCTACGGGCTGATGCTCCTGATGGAGGCGAACCTCCTTGGCGTCTTCACGGCGCTCGACTTCTTCGTCTGGTTCGTCTTCTGGGAGGCTGTCCTCGTCCCGATGTACTTCCTCATCGGTGTCTGGGGCGGCCCCCGCCGCAAGTACGCGGCGATCAAGTTCTTCGTCTACACGAACATCGCGTCGCTCGTGATGTTCATCGGGTTCATCTCGCTCGTGTTCGGCCTCGGCGACTCCATCTCGTCGCTGCGCCTGCCCGAAATCGCGATGGCCCTGCAAAGCGGACAACTCAGCGGCTTCGCCGGCCTCTCGGCGAGTGCGCTGGCGTCCGTCGCGTTCATCGCGATGTTCCTCGGATTCGCGGTCAAGGTCCCGGTCGTCCCGTTCCACACGTGGCTTCCGGACGCTCACGTCGAAGCACCCACGCCGGCGTCGGTCATGCTGGCTGGGGTGCTCCTGAAGATGGGTACGTACGCCCTGCTCCGGTTCAACTTCACGATGCTGCCGGAGACGGCGCGAAGCTTCGCGCTGCCCATCGCGCTGGTCGCCGTGGCGAGCGTCATCTACGGCGCACTCCTCGCGCTGGCACAACAGGACCTCAAGCGCATCGTCGCGTACTCCTCCGTGTCGTCGATGGGGTACGTCATCCTCGGTCTCATCGCCTACACCACCTACGGTGTCGGCGGTGCGACCTTCCAGATGGTCGCCCACGGACTCATCTCCGGTCTGATGTTCATGGCCGTCGGTGTCATCTACAACACGACGCACACGCGCATGGTCACGGACATGTCCGGGATGGCCGACAAGATGCCCGTCACGGCGGGTATCTTCGTCGCCGGTGCGTTCGGTTACATGGGCCTCCCGCTCATGGCCGGATTCGCCGCCGAGTTCTTCATCTTCAAGGGCGCGTTCGAGTCCACGGTGATGGCGGCGATGCCGCTGTTTACCGGCGTGGCGATGTTCGGTATCGTCATCGTCGCGGGCTACCTGCTGTTCGCGATGCAGCGGACCCTGTTCGGGCCGTTCCGGTTCGACGGTGACTACGAGATTACCGAAGCGCCGTTCCACGACGTGGCGCCGCTCGCGGTGCTCTTGCTGCTCACCATCGTCCTCGGTGTCTCGCCCGACATCTTCTTCACCATGATTCAGGACGCGGTCAATCCGATTCTCGAACTGGGAGGTGCGTTCTAAATGACGCCACTGCAGACACTCCCCGACTGGACGGCGATGGCACCTGCCATCGTGCTCGGTCTGACGGGACTGCTCTTGCTCATCATCGACACCGTCGACCCGGAGACGTCGAACAACGGACTCCTCGCCGGTGTGGCGACGCTCGGGTCGCTGGGTGCCGGCGGTATCGCCGGGTGGTTCCTCATCGCAGGGACCGGCATGGAGCAGACTGGCGGCGCAATCTCGCTGTACGGCGACGCAATCGTCGTCGACGGGATGAGCCTGTTCTTCACGCTCATCTTCACGAGTGTCGCCGCGATGGTCTCCGTCGCTTCGTACGACTACCTCGCCGACCAGCGCTATCAGGGTGAGTTCTACTCGCTGGTCCTCTTCGCCGCGACGGGGATGACGCTGATGGCGATGTCGAACTCGCTGGCGACGGTGTTCGTCAGCCTCGAACTCGCCTCGCTGCCGTCGTACGCGCTCGTCGCGTTCCTCAAGAAGAACCGCGGCAGCGTCGAAGCGGGACTGAAGTACTTCCTCATCGGCGCACTGTCGTCGGCGGTGTTCGCGTTCGGTATCAGCCTCGTGTTCGCCGTCACCGGGTCGCTCGTCCTCCCGGACGTCGCGGCTAACCTGTCCAACGCCGACGAACTCGTCGGTGTGCTCGGACTCGGCGTGCTGATGATTGCCGGTGGGTTCGCCTTCAAGACCGCCTCCGTCCCGTTCCACTTCTGGGCGCCGGAGGCCTACGAAGGTGCACCCGCACCCGTCAGTGCGTTCCTCTCGTCGGCGTCGAAGGCCGCCGGTTTCGCCGTCGCCTTCCGCGTCTTCACGGTCGCGTTCCCGCTCGACACCGTCACCGCACTCGGTGGCGGCAGCGTGGACTGGTCGCTCCTGTTCGCACTGCTCGCCGTCGTCACGATGACGCTCGGTAACTTCGCGGCCGCGACCCAAGAGAACGTCAAGCGCATGCTCGCGTACTCCTCGATTGGGCACGCCGGCTACGCGCTCATCGGCCTCGCGGCCATCACCGTCGGCAACAGCGCCGCAAACGGTGACGTCCTCGGTGCGAGTATGGCCCACCTGCTCGTCTACGGCTTCATGAACACCGGTGCGTTCCTGTTCATCGCCATGGCCGAGAAGTGGGGCATCGGTCGCACGTTCGAAGACTACAACGGACTCGCGACGAAGGTGCCCATCGCCGCGACGGCGATGACCATCTTCATGTTCTCGCTGGCAGGGCTCCCACCGTTCGGTGGCTTCGTCTCGAAGTACGCCCTGTTCTACTCGGCTATCGAGTCCGGCTTCTGGTGGCTCGCCGCCGTCGGCGCGGTGAACAGCGCACTGTCGCTGTTCTACTACAGTCGCGTCGTCAAGGCGATGTGGATAGAAGAGCCGTCGAAGCCGCTCGAAATCGGAAGCCAGCCGGTCGGTCTGTACGTCGCGGTGATCTTCGCCGCCGTCGGTACGGTCCTCCTGCTTCCCGGCTTCCAGCCCGTCATCGAGACGGCACAGACCGTCGCTGCGGCGCTCTTCTGAGCACGCTGACGGCCTGAAAAACCGCTTTCTTATTCGACCCGCAACAACTCCGAGAGTGCCGACGCCAGTTCCTCGGACCGCCGAAGAGTGAGACCGTCGGTCGTGACGAAGACGCCGTTGGACGCGACAGTGACGCGCGTCAGGTACCCGTGTTCGAACGCGCGGACCGTGTAGCGGTAGTTCCCGAGTTCGGACCCTCGGTAGGCGGTGCGGGCTTGAAACCCGTCGGTCTCGTGTTCGACGAATCCGGTCAAGTCAGCGTCCGCTTCGAGGTCGGAACGGAGATAAATCTGCTCGCACCGGTCGTGGGTGAAGTACGTGACACTTCTGAGGTCGTCGCCGACGACGGTTCGGCAGGTTCGGACGATCGACTCGGCGCGAGATTCGGGGACGAGTTGTGATTCGAGTTCCATCCTATTGTGTGTCATGTAGTGACATAACATAATATCATCGCCGAATCGGATGACGGTAGGGTTTTGCGGCCGGATGACGACCCTGTTAGTATGGTACGTCGCCTGGTTCTCGGGTGCGGGGGCCTCGAAGGGTCATTTATCGAGACACTCGCTGACAGGCCGGGGTCGGTCGTGGTCGTCACCGACAGGAAAGGCCGTGCCGAAGACTTCCGTGCCGACGGCGTCGCAGCGACGGCAGGCGACCCGAACGATCCGACGAACTACCCGGAATACGCCGACGTGGTCATCGTCGGAGGTGACTCGACAGACGAGAACCGCGACGTGGCACGGACGGCACGCGGCCACTTTCCCGACGCGTCACTCGTCGTCTATCTCGGAACAGACGCCAGTGAGTCGAGTCGTGCGGATATCGAACGTATCGCCGACGAGACCATCGACCCGACCCGACTCGTCGCAGACCGCATCTACGACGCCGTCGGGTCGTCACACAGTGAACGCCTCAATCGCTTGATGCGGGTCCTCCGGAGTCTCGACGGCCGACTCGCAGTCGTCATGCACGACAACCCGGACCCCGACGCCATCGCGTCGGGGTTAGCTCTCCAAGCGATTGCGAAACGGGCGAACGTTGAGTCCGACGTGTGTTACTTCGGGGATATTTCTCATCAGGAGAACCGGGCGTTGGTGAACCTCCTCGACCTCAACCTCCGCGTGCTCGACGGTGCTCCGGAACCGGACGAGTACGCCGGGTTCGCCCTCGTCGACCACTCGCGGCCGGGCGTCAACGACCGTTTGCCCACCGACACGACGATAGATATCGTCGTCGACCACCACCCACCGCGAGCACCGGTCGAAGCGAGGTACGTCGACCTCAGGAGTGGCGTCGGTGCGACGAGTACGCTCCTCACTGAGTACCTCCGGCGACTCGGCATCGTCCCCGACACACAGGTCGCAACCGCGCTCTTGTTCGGGATACAGGTCGATACCAACGACTTCACTCGCGAGGTTTCGACTGCCGACTTCGAGGCCGCCGCGTACCTCTTTCCCCACGTCGATACCGACCTCTTGGCACGGGTCGAGACGCCGAGTATGACCTCCGATACGATGGAGACACTCGCGCGCAGCATCGCCAACAGGGACGTTCGTGGCGAGGTTCTCACGTCGAACGTCGGCGACATCCGCGAGCGAGACGCGTTGGCGCAGGCGGCCGACTACCTCCTGGGGATGGATGGCGTGGACGTGAGCGTCGTCTACGGGTTGATGGACGGAACCGTGTACGTCTCTGGGCGCGCACACGGCGGGCGCGTCGACCTCGGAGAGATGTTCCGCGACGCACTTTCCCCGATTGGCAGCGCCGGTGGACACGCAGACATGGCGGGGGCGCAGATTCCGCTCGGTATCTTGGACGACGTGGGTGACGACTCACGAGAGTCACTCGCGACTATCGTCACGGACATCGTCGCTGGTCGCCTCTTCGAGACGCTCGAACACGCCCCGTCGACGCCGCGTCTGGACGTGGACGTCACGTTCGAATACCCACTGGACAAGTGACCGCATTCTCCCGTGACGGACCGGTGACCGACACGTCGGACGGTGCCTCGGTACAGTTTCCCCCACCACGTTTTTGCCGACGGTCGCCCTACCTCGGAGGGATGAGTACCAAAGCGACCGTCAAGGAGTACATGACTCGCGAGGTCCAGACCGTCTCTCCGAGTAACACGGTCGCAGACGTGGCCCGTCGTATCGCCGAGAGCGACGGCCACAACGGGTTCCCCGTCTGTGAAGGCCGCAAGGTCGAAGGCTTCGTCACGGCCCGCGATATCCTCCTCGCGAGCGACGACGAGGCCATCGAGGCGGTGATGGCGACAGACCTCGTCGTCGCCCATCCCGAGATGGACGTGAACGACGCTGCCCGGGTCATCCTTCGCTCGGGTATCCAGAAACTGCCCGTCGTGGACGACGCGGGCAACCTCGTGGGTATCATCTCGAACACGGATGTGATTCGAAGCCAAATCGAGCGCGCGACGCCCGAGAAAGTCGGGAAACTCATGCGGACGCTCGAACAGATTCACGGTATCACCGTCCACCAGGAACGACGGACAGTCACCATCTCGACTCTCATTCCGACGCAAGCGCGCGTCTACGCCGACGAGTTAGAAGGGAGAACCTACGAACTCGAACGTGGCCTCGCAGAACCGCTGGTCGTCATCGACAACAACGGCACGCTTCTCTTGGCTGACGGCCACCACCGTGCACTGGCGGCGGACCGTATCGACATGGAAGAGATGGACGCCTACGTCATCGTCATCGACGACCCCGTGGAACTCGGGATGCAACGCACCGCCGAGAAGGAAGGCCTGCACTCTATCGACGACATCGACATCGTCGACTACGCCCGACACCCACTCGTCGAGTCGACTCGGCGACTCCAATGAGCACTCCCGCCGCACCAAACGCGGCACGGGAGACACCGGTCACCCGGAGTGTCAGCCACGACGAACGCACCGCCCCACCGGTCATCGAGGTTTCGACGCTCACCAAACGATACGCCGACGTGACCGCCGTCGACGACGTCTCGTTTTCGGTCGAACAGGGAACGATTCTCGGCGTTCTGGGGCCCAATGGGGCGGGAAAGACGACGATGCTGAAGGCGATGCTCGGACTGCTCGTCCCCTCGGATGGAACCGTCCGCGTCTGTGGCATCGACGTTCACGCCCACCCGGCGCGGGCGTATCGACGCCTCGGTGCCACACTGGAGGGCGCTCGGAACGTCTACTGGCGATTGACTGTCCGTGAGAACCTCGCGTTCTTCGCTGGCCTCGCGGGCGAGGACGTCCGCGACCCGGCGGTTCGCGCACGCCACGATGCCCTCTTGGACCAACTTGGCCTCCTCGACAGGGCCGACGACGTGGTGAACGAACTCTCGCGGGGGATGAAACAGAAAGTTGCCCTCGCGTGTGCCCTCGCCCGCGACGTTGACGTCGCGTTTCTCGACGAACCGACGCTCGGACTCGACGTGGAGAGTTCGGTCGACTTACGCCGTGAACTTCGACGACTGGCCGACGACCGGGGACTGACTGTCGTCCTCACCAGCCACGACATGAGCGTCGTCGAAGACCTGTGTGACCGCGTCCTCGTCGTGAACCACGGCCGTCTCGTCGCCGACGACGACGTCACGTCGCTCGTGGAACTGTTCCGGACGAGTGCGGTCCGGGTCGTCGTCGATGGGCCACTCTCGGCCGCGACGGAACGTACTATTCGGACCGACTACACCGTCGAATCGTGGGAGACGAACGGCGACCGGACGCGCGTCCTCGTCGCACTGGACGACGCGAACGACGTACCCGAATTGGCCGCGCGGTTCGTCGCGGACGGAGGCCGTCTCGTCTCGGTGAACACGGTCGAACCCGACCTGACAGAAGCGTTCTTGCAGTTGACCGGCGGCGAAGACCGATGAGAACCGCCACGGCGCGCGAGATGGTGATTCTCCTCCGTGAGGTCGCACGGAAACAGTACATCTTGCTCAGGCGCTACCCTGTGAACACGGTCGGCGGACTGCTCGCAATCTACGTGTTCTTCGCGCTCATCTTCTTCGGCGGGCGTGCCGTCGCCGGCCCCGCGTTCGACGACTCGCTCGACTCGCTCATCGTCGGGTACTTCCTCGTGACGATGGCCTTCTCGGCGTATCAGGACCTCGCGGGTAACGTCATGACCGAAGCCCAGTGGGGTACCCTCGAACAACTCTACATGGCACCGCTCGGATTCGGTCGCGTGATGGCCGCCAAGACGGTCGTAAACGTCGCGTTTAGCTTCCTCTGGGGCGGTGCGACGCTCGTGTTGATGCTCGTGACGACCGGTCGAACGCTCGCTATCGACCTGCTGACCGTGGTTCCCGTTGGCGTCTTCGCGCTCGCGTCGGTGGTCGGCGTCGGATTCGTGATGGCAGGTCTGGCACTTCTCTACAAGCGCGTCAACAGCATCTTCGGCCTGCTTCAGTTCGGATTCATCGGACTCGCGGCCGCGCCCGTAGAGCAAGCACCGTTGCTCAAGGTGCTGCCACTCGCACAGGGGAGTTTCATGTTACAGCGAGCGATGACCGGCGGCGTCAGACTCTGGGAGTTTCCGCCGGCCGACGTCGCCGTCCTCGTCGGTGTCGGCGTTGGATACGCCGTCGTCGGATACGCTGTCTTCTCCGTGTTGACGCGTCGTGCGCGACGACGAGGCGTCCTCGGACACTACTGAACGTGTGAAAACACCGTCTCACTGCGAGAATGCTCGACGCTGGCGGCGTCCGGTCAGGGTTCGTCGACGTCGTACTCGTCTTTCCACTCGGCGAGCGTCGCCCGGGCGGCGTCTTCGTCGTCGAAACGGCGACTCTCGTAGCCACGGCCCTCCGGCGACTGGTGGAGTCGGTCGTATCTGACGTGCCACGCGTTCGGGCCGCGCCGAAGGCGAAGGGTCGCGTGACCGTCGCTCCGTTCCCACTCCACGATACGCTCGTCGTTGCGGACTTCCGTCCAACTCATACGCTGGCCACGTACTCGGGGCCGAAGTCAGTACCCATCTGCGAGTGTCGGAACACTCGCGGGTTCGACACCGGATGGTCTCGTCTCGACGCCGCAGGCGGGGCACACAGCGTAGCCGAGGTGGTCGTAGGGGACCTCAGGCGACGGCTTTTCGAGCCCACAGTTGTTGCACGTGAAGTACGATACCCACTCGAAGGCCATACTGGGCACCACGAGTGTCAGTGTATTAATTAATCACCGCTTACTGTATGTTCGACGGCATTATCGGAGTGGTTTTCTGCTGACCATCCAAGAGGAAGATAATGACTGTCGACAACCCGCGACGGGCCCTCGGCGTGGTCTTCTTCATCGTCTTCGTCGACCTGCTGGGGTTCGGAATCCTCATCCCAGTGATTCCGCTGTACGCGCTCTCGTTCGGCGCGACGGAGTTCGTCGGAAGTCTGCTCATCGCGTCGTACTCCGCGATGCAGTTCCTCGCTGCACCACTGCTCGGTCGACTTTCCGACGCCCGTGGACGGCGACCGGTTCTCTTGCTCTCTCTCACCGGGAGCGTCATCGCGTGGACGCTCTTCGGCATCGCGGGGTCGCTCGCAGTGCTCTTTGCCGCGCGCATGCTCGCTGGGGCGATGGGCGGCAACATCGCAACTGCGCAGGCGTACATCGCCGACATCACGCCGCCAGAAGACCGGGCCAAGGGACTCGGACTCCTCGGGGCCGCGTTCGGCCTCGGATTCGTCTTCGGTCCGGCACTCGGCGGGTTCTTCGCCAGCGACACCGTCGTGGCCGTCGCACGCGACGTGCTCCCTGCGATGGTCCCCGTCTCGGAGTTCTCGTTGCCCAGTTTCGCCGCCGCGGTCATCACGGGAACCAACCTCGTCGTGGCGTTCTTCGTCCTTCCCGAGTCGCGTCCGCCGGGTGAACGCGACCCATCGGCGGAGAGACCATCGCGTATCGAGCAACTCCTGACGGCGCTTCGGACTCACGGCCTCGGTGCACTCGTCGCCTCGTTCTTCCTCGTCTCGTTCGCCTTCTCCGCGCTGGAGAGTCAGTTCATCTTCCTCACGAACGAGCAGTACGGATACGGCGCGACGGAGAACGCGATTATCCTCACCTACGTTGGTGTGGTGCTCGCCATCGTCCAAGGTGGTCTGGTCGGCCCGCTGACCGACCGGTTCGGTGAGTACCGCTTGGCGGTCGGTGGAACCGCGATTCAGGTCGTGATGCTCGCGGCAGTCCCGTTCTCGCCGGTGTTCGGGTCGTACCTTCCCAGCGTCGGGACACTGCTCCCCGTTGGACCCACGCTCCCATCGGGCGTCGTCGCACTACTCGTCGTGATGACGCCGTTGTCGTTCGGGAACGCCCTCACGAACGTCTCGTTGAACACGCTGGTCTCGCGTTCCGCGAGCGACGACGAACAAGGAGGTGCCTTCGGTCTCACCCAGAGCGCCGGGAGTCTCGCACGGACCTTCGGGCCGGCCCTCGCAGGCGGCCTCTACACGGGTATCGCCTTCTGGGCACCGTTCGTCGCGGGTGGGTTGCTGATGATTCCGATTCTGCTCCTCTTAGGTCAACTGAACCGTGAGGTCATCGCGGCGACGACGGCGTAAAAATCGAGTGAGTGGTCTTCGGGCTGTTCTCAGGCGGGCGTCGGGCCTTCGGGTGCCGGAGTGTCGTCTTCGGTACGGAAGTTAGACACGAGGTCCAGCGACTCGTCTGCACTCCCGAGGAGGAACAGCGAGTAGTACCGGAAGAACGTCACCACGGGCATCTGAACGAGCGCACTCACCGCGATTGCGGTGAGGACGAACAGCAGTCCGACGGCACCGAGCAACACTACTCCGACGGTGGAGAACGCGCTGACGCCTGCTGCGGAGAGTGCGAGGAAGATACCGCCGCCGACGATGGCGAACGGTATCGCGACGACGAGCAAGAGCAGGGCCGCAGCGATACCGATGGCGATGCTCGCGAGGATGCCGAGGACGAACCTGATGAGGATGTAGAGGCCGAACTCGGAGAATTCAGCACGGAACACCGGGACCACGCGCCGCCACGAGTCGATGACCTGCTTGTCTTCGGCAATCATCGTCGGGACGACGAAGTCCGTCGTCAACTGGAGGGCGATGGCGAGCACCAAGAACACCAAGAGTGCGAGGAAGACGAGCGGTATCGCCAGCAGGAACACCGACCCGTCGAGGCTGATGCCGCCGAGGACGACTGCTGCGAGTGGAAGCCCGAGCAGGAGTAAGACGGCGAGGACGAGGCCAATCTGGAACACGAACAGTCTGAGTCCGAGGCCGAGGCGTTCGCGGAACGGTTTGCGGATGCGCACGTCTTTCGAGATGACACCGTCGACGAAGACGAACTGCATCACGGAGCCGATGAACGACCAGATGAGGCCGAGCGTGATGCCGATGGCCGCCAGTACGAGGACGGCGGCGAAGACGTTCCCCGGTGTGACGAATCCCGGAAGCGAGTCGATTGGAACGTTGGTCGGTGGCGTGCCGTCTGCGGGGAATGTTACCCCGGTGTTTCCGGCGTTTCCGGCACCGCCACCACCGCTTCCGATTCCACCGACGAAGAGGGCGATGAGTGCGAGGCGCGCCCACCGTCCGGCGTCGAACGGGAGGAGGAGCGACCCCGTCGCGTCACGGGCGTCGTCGAGGGCGTCGATTGCTTTCCAACTCATACGCGACAATTCGACGCCTCAGGCGATAAAGGTGTTCGACCGTTTATGTGTACCCGAGGTCAGTTGTCGGGCAACCGACGGTCGGTTGGCCGACTCTTCACCGATTCCAGAACGGCGCGCCTCACCCGGTGACAGCGGCGAGCGGGTCCAGATAGCCGGCCCCGTAGTACGTCTTGTCGTAGTCCACGGGGACACTGGCGGTCCGCTTCAACCGAGATTTTACGTCGTCGGCGCTGAGGTCCGGGTCGACCGACCGCACGAGGGCGACGGCGGCGGCGACCTGTGGGGCCGCCATCGACGTCCCCGCCTTCCACCCGTAGTCGTGTTCGGCCCTGGTGTAGTCGCCTCTGCCGTTGAACCTCGGCGTCGAGACGGTGTTGTACACGAGGTCGTAGTACCACGAATCCGGGTGGGACTCGATTGCGGAGAGAACCGCGTCACCTCCCGGTGCGGCGATATCGATGGCGTTCGTTCCGTAGTTGGTGTAGAACGCTGGACTCTTCGGTCCCTGTTCAGCGTCGCCCGCGTCGAACGCGTACCCTTTCGGCCCCGTCGCCGCGACACTGAACGCCTGTGCGCCCTCGTTCGGGAGACTGATGAAGTTCTTGTCGTGTTGGAGGTCTGCGGCGTCGTTACCGGCGGAGATGACGAGAACCGTCCCCTGACTGTTCGCGTAGGTCATCGTGCTGTTCAGCACCTTCCCGTAGAACTCGCGGAGACTCTGTCTCGGGAGTGGGTAGGCACCGAGGCTCAGGTTCGCGGCGTCGCAGTCGATGGCTGCGCTGTAGACCACCGCGGCGAGGATATCGGCGAACGATGCACCGGGTGCCGTCGAGAAGACCCGACAATCGACGATTTCGGTCCCGGGCGCTGACCCGACGACTCCTTCGTCGTTGGCGTCGTTCGAGGCGATGATACCGGCGACGTGAGTTCCGTGGCTTCCCCCGGCGGGAACGCCCGCGCCGAATCCATCGTCGGTGAAGTTCCGCGACAGGTCCTCGTTGACGGCGTGTTCGAGGTCCGGGTGGTCGGCGGCGACGCCCGAGTCGATGACGGCGACGCGTGTTCCCTCGCCACGAGTGACGCTGTGTACCTGCGGAATCTGCTGGCTCTGTTTGTCCCACTGAATCTCGTACCCCGGTTCGTCGCGGGTCTCCTGCGGGGCGGTTTCGTTCACGTCGGGGTCCTTCAGGCTGACTTCGATATCAGGTGCGTACGACGAAGTGACCGACGACACGTCGTCTTCGGTCCCTTCGACGACTGCGACATCTGCTACCGTGAGGTCGTGAACGACGTTGAGACCCGCACGTTGCAGGCCCGCCACGTCGTCTGTCTCGACGACGAACCGGTCCGATTGCTCGGCGGCGACGACGGTAGACCCCGCGAAGAGTCCACCGAGGAGGGCACCACTCGTCTTCAGGAAGGCACGTCTGGGTTGCTGACGCATACCACGAACCCCTCGTGGGGCAGACATAGTTGTTATGGCAGATTTCACGTTAGAATTTAAATATCATATACTGGACGACAGGTTCCGAAGCCGACACCCTCAGGGGCATCGAGTTCGAACGTCGGGTCAGTATGGTCGGTGTCGAGACTGCGGTGCGGCTCGTCGGTGGTCTCGTGTTGTTGCTCGGGAACGCGTTCTTCGTCGTCTCGGAGTTCGCGATGACTCGCGTCCCGCAGTTCGACCAGTCGGCGTTCGAGGGGTCGCGTGGCCTCGAACGCGCCTGGAAGATGACAGAACGACTGGAGATATACCTCTCCGGGTGCCAGGTCGGTATCACCATCTCCAGTGTCGGTCTCGGCGTCGTGGCCGAACCCGCCGTCGCTGCCGTCTTCGGGGCCCTCCTCGGTGGCGGTACTGGCGCGCACACGTCGTTGTCTGTCATCCTGTCGCTGTCGGTCATCAATCTCGCCCACGTCGTCCTCGGCGAACAGGTGCCGACGTACCTCGGGGTCGAACGCTCCCGATTCGTCGCCAAGTACACCGCGCCCCTCCTCTACGCGTGGACGAAACTCATGTATCCCGTCATCGTCGTGGCCGACTGGTTGGCGAAGCGGTTGCTCTCGCTCGGCGGTGTCGAAATCACTCGCTCGTGGCAAGAGGCCGAAATCGACGGTGACGAAGCGTCTGACACGAACGGAGAGCGTCTGAGTCGCGGAGAGATTCGCAGTCAGATGGGCGACATCCTCGCTCGCGGGTCGCTTCCCGAAGACCGGCGCGAGGAAGTCCTCAACGCCCTCCGAATCGGGTCGTTACCGGTTCGACAGGTGATGGTCCCGGCAGAAGACGTGGTCGAACTCAGGACTGCCGCACCGACCGACGAGAACCTCGACCGGATTCGGACGAACCCGCAGCACTCGCGGTTCCCCATCGTCGGCGACACGTTGCACGACGTTCGTGGCGTCGTCTACGCACCGACAGTCCTCGCCAACATCGACCGCCTCCAGTCGGGCGACCGAACGCTCGAAGATATCTCCGCACCCCCGCTTTCGGTCTCAGCAGACCTCTCTGTCAGCGACCTCATCGACCGTCTCCAAGCGGAAAACCAAGAACTGGCGATGGTCCGCGACCCGGACACCGACGAAGTTATCGGCCTCGTGACAGCCTCGGACGCGTTCGAGTCGATTACCGGACAGTTGTACGACCCGTTGGACCTCGGCGCGTAAGGGCGCGACCACCCATCTGTCGGGTCTACTCGCGCGCCGACCCGGACCGCCCACGCTTTTCTGCCGGCCTGCGTACCGACTGCCATGACTCCCTTCGAACGACGCACCCGCGCGTGTCAGGACCGATTGGCAGACGCCGGTGCGGAGGCCGTCGTCTCGTTCCCCAGTCGCAACCTCCTCTATCTCGCAGGTTTCGACGAGGAACCCGCTGAGCGTCACCTCTTCTTGTTCGTCCCCCGCGAGGGCGCGCCAGTGTTTCTCGTCCCGGAACTCTACGAGACGCAGGTCCGCGCCGAATCGTGGGTTGCAAACGTCGAGACGTGGAGCGACGACGACGACCCGGTCGCCGCCGTCAGGAGCGTCGTGTCGGACCTCGAACTCGGGTCGGGTCGTATCCTCGTCGACGACACGATGTGGGCGCGGTTCACACAGGACCTTCGGACTGTCCTCCCGGACGCCGAATTCGGCCTCGCAAGCGAAGTCGTCGCACCGCTTCGGTCGACCAAAGACGACGCGGAACTCGACGCACTTCGCCGTGCGGGAGCAGTCGCAGACCGTGTCGTCGAACGTCTCCGCGAGATGGGCGAACGATGTCTCGGCATGACGGAGACGGAACTCGCCGGCGAAATCGAACGGTTACTCGCCGAAGAAGGCGGCGAAGGCGTCGCGTTCGGTCCAATCGTCGGGTCGGGACCGAACGGGGCGATGCCGCACCACACCTACGGCGACCGAATCATCGAGTCGGGCGACCCCGTCGTGCTCGACTTCGGGACACGCGTGGACCACTACCCGAGTGACCAGACACGAACACTCATCTTCGGCGGCGACCCACCCGCCGAGTTCGAGACGGTCCACGAACTCGTCCGAGAGGCCCGAACCGCCGCGTTCGAGGCGGTCAAACCGGGGGTCACCGCGGGCGACGTGGACCGGGCGGCCCGCGAGGTCATCGAAGACGCAGGCTACGGCGACCGGTTCATCCACCGGACCGGACACGGTGTCGGCCTCGACGTACACGAAGAACCGTACATCGTCGCCGAAAGCGAACGCGAACTCGACGTTGGCAACGTCTTCAGCATCGAACCCGGCGTCTACCTCCCGGACGAGTTCGGCGTCAGAATCGAGGATTTGGTCGTCGTCACCGAGGACGGCGCGGAACTCCTGAACGACACCGACCGCGGGTGGAACTGTTAATTACCTGACCTCCGAGTGTGGCGTATGGTCTCCCGCGAAAATCTCGTCACGCTCGGGTTCGTTCTGGGTGCCTTTCCTGTCGCATTCGCGGTTCAGGAGTTGACTGGTCAATTTCTGTACTCCTACGCAACGGTCATCGTCATCGGCGTCGTCATCCCGACGGCTATCAACGAGTATCTGAACGCGCACGATGCGGATTCGTGAGCGGGGGCTACCGACCGTCGTCTCGCGCTCCGAAAAAACGTGGTCTCGTCCGTGGTTTGGTGCTTACTCGTCGTCTTCGTCGGCGTCGCCCGAGGGCGTGATGTCGCCGATGATGGCATCAACGTCTGCGTGTTCGTAGAGCAGGCCGCGCATGCGCTCGACAGTGCGTTCGTCGCGGGTGCGCCCCGTGCTGACGATATCTTCTGCGCGGTCGGTCACGGAGAGGGTGTCACCGTTGACGAGGAGGACGGGGACGCCCTTCTGTTCGGCCTTGCCGATGACGGCACCGACCGGTCGGTGGCCGCCGGTGAGGATGATACACTTGACGCCCGGTGCTTCGAGCGCGGCACGTTGGATGTTCGCGCGGTCACCCCCTGTGATGACGGCGGCGTTCTTCGTGCGGCGGAAGTAGCGAAGCGCCGCGTCGCCGCCCATCGCGCCGACGAGGAATCGCTCGACGAAGGCGTCGGTGGGAGCGTCGGTTGCGAGTTCGCCGCCGAGTTCGTCTGCGAGTTCCTGCACGGTGACGCCGGCGAGGTCCTTCTCGGTCGGGATGACACCGAGGACGGGAACGCCGCGTGCTTCGAGGAACGGGGCGATTTCGGTCTCCAGTTCGTCGTACGACGCGTCGCTCACGCGGTTGAAGACGACGCCAGTGAGTCGGTCGCTCCCGATATCTTCGATGGCGGCGACCACGTCGTCGAGGTCACTCGGGTGCTGGTAGTCGGCGACGAGGATGACCTGCGCGTCGAGGAGTTCGGCGATGTCCGCGTCCGTGAGGTCCACGATGCCGCCGGTGCGGTAGGACCCACCTCCCTCGATGAACATCAGGTCCTTGCCCTCGGAGATATCCTCGAAGTGGTGCGAGATGACTTCAGAGAGTTCTTCGCTGTTCTCCTTGCCGCGGATGGCACCCTGGATGAACGTCGGGGAGTAGACGACTGGTTCGAGTTGGTGCATCTCGGCGTCGATGCCGAGCAGTTCGCGGGCCAGCATCGGGTCTTCGTCGAGGGTTTTCCCGGTGCTGGATTGCAGGCGCGTCCCTTTCGGCTTCATGTAACCGACGTCCAGTCCGCGCTCCTTGGCGAGGAGGCCGAGTGCGAGCGTGATAGCGGTCTTCCCGGTGCTTTCTCCGGTCGAGGTGACGAGTACCGTGTTCATTGTTGAATGATTGGTTGGTGAAGTGTTTAAAGTTCGTCCGGGTCCACGGTCAGGCGAACGTCCACGGCCTGAACGCCGTCGGGGAGTGCGACGAGCGGATTGATGTCGAGTTCGAGGATGGCCGGGAAGTCCGTGACGAGTTGCGAGAGGCGCTGGATAGTCTCGGTGATGCCGCCGATATCGACCGGGTCGGCACCGCGGGCCCCGCGGAGCATCGGCGCGGCGTCGATTTCCTTCGTCATCGTCTCGGCTTCGGACTCGGCGACCGGTGCGACGCGGAACGTCGTGTCTTCGAGAATCTCGACGAAGATGCCACCGAGACCGAACATCATGAGCGGACCGAACTGCGGGTCGCGGTTCATGCCGACGATGGTCTCGACGCCGTCGTCGAGGTTCACCATCTCTTGGACCTGCACGCCGAGGATGTTGGCGTCTGGCTGGTAGTTCTTGGCCCGGGTGATGAGGTCCTCGTACGCGTCGTAGACGTCCTCGTTGGAGACACCGACTTTGACGCCGCCGATGTCGGACTTGTGGAGGATGTCGGGGCTGACGATTTTCATGACGACGTTGCCGTCGATTTCCTCGGCGACGCTGAGTGCGTCGGATGGGTCGTCGACGATTTCGCCCTGCGGCGTCTCGATGCCGTACGCGTCGAGGAGTTCCATGGCCTCGACGCCGAGGCGCGTCTCGTCGCGTTCTTTGACCGTCTCCAGAATCTCACGGGCACGCTCGCGGTCCACGTCGAATTCGGTGGGTGCGTCGTACTCGCGCTTGCGGATGTCGGCGTACTCCGCGAGTGCTTCGAGAGCGTCGACGGCGCGCGAGGGATCGAAGTAGTTCGGGATACCGGCGTCTTTCATCAGGTCAGACGCGGGTTCGACTCGCTCGCCGCCCATGAAACAGGCCGCGATTGGCTTGTCGTGCTTCTGTTGGAGTTCGACGGTGTCCTCGGCGAGTTGGTTGTAGTCGAGGACGGCCGTCGGGGCCGTGAGGACGATTGCGCTCCCGACGTTCTCGTCGGCGAGGGCCACGTCGAGTGCGTTCTCGAAACGCTCGTTGTCGGCGTCGCCGACGATGTCGACGGGGTTGTATATGTTCCCCTCTGGCGGGAGCGTCTCGGAGAAGTTCGAAAGCGTCTCGTCGGTGAAGTCGGCCATCTCGAGGTCGGACTCACCGATGGCGTCGGTCGTCATGACACCCGGGCCACCGGCGTTCGTGATGACGGCCACGTCTTTGTTCTCGGGGAGCGGTTGGTCACCCAGCACGCGCGCGGTGTCGAAGAGGTGCTGGACGGACTCGGCGCGGATGACGCCGGCTTGTTCCAGACCTGCCTCGTAGGCGGCATCGGACCCGGCAATCGTCCCGGTGTGCGAGGACGCCGCCTGCGCACCGGCGTCGGTCTTGCCGGACTTGACGAGGACGATAGGCGTGTCCTTCGTCACGTCGCGGGCGGAGTCGATGAACTCGCGGCCCGCACTGATGCCTTCGAGGTAGCCGATGATGACTTCGGTGTCGGGGTCGTCGTTCCACGCCTCGATGAAGTCGGCCTCGTCGAGGACCGCCTTGTTGCCGAGTGAGACGATGTCCTTGAAGCCGATGTCTTCGTCGTTGGCCCAGTCGATGACGGCCGTGATGAACGCGCCCGACTGACTCATGAACGACATGTTGCCGTCGAGGGCCATGTCGGGTCCGAACGTCGCGTTCATCCCGACGTCCGTGTTCATGATACCCAGACTGTTGGGCCCGACGACGTTCATGTCGTACTTCTCTGCGATTTCACGGAGTTCCTGCTCGCGGGCCGCACCTTCGCTGCCCGTCTCGCCGAACCCTGCCGTGATGACCACAGCGTTCTCGATTCCAGCCTCGCCGGCGGACTTCATCGCCGGAAGGACCACCTTCGGAGGGACGACGATGACTGCGAGGTCGGCACCCGTCTCACCGACGTCAGCGTAACACTCGAGGCCGAACAGTTCGTCGTACTTGGGGTTGACCGGGACGACGTCCCCATCGAAGTCCTCGATGAGGTTGTCCATGATCGCCCGACCAATGGCCCCTTCGCGCTCGGTCGCGCCGACCACTGCGATACGGCTCGGCGCGAACAGCTCGGATAACTCTCCCATCACGTGGTGATACCCAGCATTGACTGATAAATTCGGGGGTGTGACCGCTCTCACGGCCTTTGGTGGCACGCTACAGTAGCGTAATTAATGAGGATGGTTCGTGATTTATTCAGTGAGATTCCTGCTCAAATAGCTATCGTTCGACCACCGATTGGACCCCCACCATTCACCCCCAAAACCCCTATAGGAACACCCCGAAAATGTCGGGGTATGTCGCCTTCCACTGACAGGAAGCCCCTCCACCAGACGATGGGCGCTCGAATCGCCGTCGCCCTCTTTTTATTCCTGACGTTGGCGTACGCCCTGCTCATCGCACAGCAAATACTCCTGTGGGTCGTTCTGGCCGTCACGACAGTCGTGCTCTGGTACACTGCCAGACTCGTCGTCGCGTTGGAACAGATTGCGACGGCGCTCAGTCGACTCGCAGACACACAGACGGACGCGCACTTCGAACTTGAGGAATGAAATACCGGGACGGCCCCTCGGCGGGTGAGGGTCAGATTAAACCACGTCGTACCGGTCCGAACCATAGACTATCACTCCGACCGACAATATCTCGAAGAATCTCGACAGCGACGCGTTTGCAGACGGTTTGTCCGTTTTCAGCGATTGTCGAGCAAATCGGAGCGTATCGATTACTTGAGGGTTTTATACATACTTCGGAGCTACTTAACTAACTGTCGAGGGCGCTATGTTATCTGTGCGATGTATCCGTTACAAGTCACACTGACCGACTCACTCGTACAGTTGACGAACGAAGTGATTGCGTTCCTCCCGCGACTGCTGGGTGCGCTTCTCATCCTCATCGTCGGGTGGTTCGTCGCACGAATCGCCGGGCGTGTAATCACCGGTCTGGCAGACCGGGTCGAAATCGACAAGGCAGTGCTCGCGACGCCGATTGGAAACATCCTCGGTGGAACAGAAGCAGCAGTATCGCGGGCGTTTGGGACACTCGGGCGGTGGTTCGTCTACGCACTGACCATCCTCGCCGCTGCCGACGTACTGGCAGTCGACCTGTTCTCCGAGTGGATTGCGACTGCTGCTTCGTACGCGCCGGCGTTCGTGGCCGGGTTGCTCGTCATCGTCCTCGGGTTCGTCGTCGCTGACTTCATCGGCGACGCCATCACGCGCACCCGTGCGGCGACCGAGACACCGTACACCAGCATCTTCGCCGTCGGGACGCGGGTGTTCCTGTACTTCACCGCCGTCGTCATCGGTCTGAGCACGATGGGCGTCGACGTGGCCATCCTCTTCACCATCGCACAGGCGTTCGCGTGGGGCCTCGCCGCCGCACTCGCTATCGGTGTCGGTGGGGCAATCGCCTTCGGTGCGCGCGACTACGTCGCCGCCAACGTGGAACGGTGGATGGGTTCGGCCCGGTCCGTCGCCGCGTCGCCAGTCACCCCGATGGGCGGTGACAGTGACTCCCCCGAGGGAACGTCTCCCGCAGACGACTGAACGACCCACAGTTCGATATTTTTTCACCCGGATATGGCGGCGATTCAGCCACCGCTGGGAGTGCTCACCGCCTCCTCGTACTGTCGCCACCAACGGCAATCGTACCAATTTGTAAATGTAATTGGCTAAGTCGATTTTTTGGCGCGACGAAACCTGTAGTGGCCGAATTTTAGGCTCTCCGAATTTAGGCCAACCGAATTCTATCTAAAATATGATAATACTTATCCGGTTCGGTCAAGTACGACTGGTATGGAGCAATTTGGCGCCCTCGCGTTCGTCTTTATCGCAGGGCTCATCACGGCAATCGCGACCGGAATCGGTGCGCTTCCGTTCTTCTTCGTCTCAGATGTCAGCGACCGCTGGAACGTGGCGCTGTGGGGCATCGCATCCGGGATTATGGTCTCCGCGTCGCTGTTCGGTCTCATCTTCGAGGGCCTCGCCAACGGGACGCCCCTCCAACTGGGAATCGGCCTCCTCGCCGGTGTCGTCCTCGTCCTCGTCGCCCACCATATCATCGAGGGCGTGGAGGTCAACCCGAAGAAGTACGAAGAGGCAGACTTCCGAAAACTACTGTTGATTCTCGGCATCCTCACTGTCCACAGTTTCCCGGAGGGCGTGGCCGTCGGCGTCTCGTTCGCCGACCTCGGCCTCGACGGTGGAGTCCAACTGTTCGGGTTCGTGGTTCCACTCCTCGCAGTGTTCATGACCATCGCAATCTCGATTCACAACGTCCCCGAGGGACTCGCCATCTCCATCCCCCTTCGGTCGATGGACGTCCCCAACTGGAAACTCGTCTGGTGGGCCATCTTCTCCAGTCTGCCGCAACCCATCGGCGCGGTCATCGCGTTCTACTTCGTCCGCATCGCCCGCGAATTCCTCCCGTTTGGGTTCGGATTCGCGGCGGGTGCCATGGTGTTCCTCGTCCTCACGGAGTTCATTCCCGAGGCACTCGAACTCGGTGAGCGTCTCCCCCGCGGTGGGAAGGTGGAACTGGTCGCCGGACTCACCGCCGGATTCGCTATCATGATTCCGCTGGCGTTCATCTAACTACCGGCGTTCGTCTGTCTTCGACGGGTACTGTCGCTGTCGGTCCTTGACCAGCAGTGAAAAAAGTGTGAGTCGGCCGCGTTGGAAACTCGCTTAGTGCGAGTGGCCGAGGGCCTCAGAGAGTGCGATGCCGAAGCGGTCCTCGAAGAGGTCTTCCATCTTCTCGTTGATTTCGGCGATGTCTGCCGGTGCGCCACCTTCACTGTGGTGGGCGACGACGTGGGCCTGCTGTGCGAACGCCTGCACGACGATGTCACCGACGACGCTCGTCGGGTCTTCGCCCTGTTCTGCGAAGATGTCGACGAGGCCAGCGGGAAGTTCGATGTCTTCGGAGTCACCGTTCGGTCCTTCGATGGTGTACGTCTCGGTTTCGACCATGCCCCCACGTGTGTTCGGACGCGGGTTAAGACTTGAGTTTACGGGCGTCGAGGACGCCCTGCCGACCCGCCGAATCGACGACGTGGGACCCCCTGCGAGGATTCTTTCAGTCCGTCTGCGGAATCGCCATCGTCCCCACCGCGAAGAACGCGACGGCGAGGACGGCGAGAATCGCGAGGTTGAGGACCCAGTCACCGCCGGAGTAGGTGAGTGCTCGGACCCCGCGTGCGAAGTACGTCAGCGGCGAGAGGTTCAACGCCGGTTGGAACCACGCCGGGAGCAAGTCGGGCGTCACGAACGTCTCCGAGAGGAACAGTAACGGGAGAGCAATAGCATTGCTCGCGGCGATGACGCCATCTTGCGAGTCGGCGAGACTACCGATGAGTGCACCGAGGCCACAGAAGAGCGTCACACCGAGCGCGATGAATGCGACGAGTGCGAGCGTCGACGCCGACAGCGGAATCGACGCACCGGTCACGAGAAGCGACAGCACGAGGAGCAACAGGGCCGCGAGGCCGATGACGACGACGTTGACGAGTGCGTGTGCGAGAAGCCACTCGCTACGGGTGAGAGGCGTCGTCGCCAACTTCTCGAAGCGGTTGCCGTCACGGTGGCGAGCGATTGTACTGCCGACCCGCGAGAGCGGCGTAAACAGGACGACGACGGCGAGGTAGCCAGCGATATAGTACTCCTTGGGTTCGGCGAACAGGCCGCCGCCAGTCGGTTGGGTCTGGACCAACGCGCCGAAGATGACGACGATGATGGCCGGGAAGAAGAACGTGAAGAAGACGGCCGTCCGCCGACGGAGGAACGAGTGCCACGAGGCGACGAACTCCGAGCGGACGCGTTCGGCGGCGCTCATTTCTCACCTCCGACTGCGGCGGCAGCAGCAGGTCGCGCCGCTTCGAACTGCTCGCCCGTGAGCGAGAGATAGACCTCTTCGAGGCCGGGTTGCTTCCACACGAGTGACTCGTAGACGACGCCCGCCTCGTCGAGAGCGTCGACGGCGTCGCTTATCTGTCGAGGGCCGACACCGTAGACGGTGAGTCCGTCGTCGGTCACGTCGCCGGAGAGCGACCCGGGGAGAGACACACCGTCGAGGTCCGCGTCGCTCGCGGTTCTGACGACGAGTCTACTCTCGCCGCCGTACTCGGCGACGAGTTGGTCGGGTCGACCGACCGTGACGATTGTCCCCTCGTTGAGTAACCCAACGCGGTCGGCGAGGCGTTCGACCTCTTCCATCGAGTGACTGGTCAAGAACACCGTCGTCCCACGGTCTGCGAGGTCGTCGATGAGCGTCCAGAGCGCTCGTCGGCCAGCGGGGTCGATACCTGTCGTGGGTTCGTCCAGAAAGAGTACGTCGGGGTCGTTCACGAGTGTCAGGGCGATACAGGCGCGTCGCTGTTGGCCGCCCGAGAGGTTCTCGTACCACGTGTCGCCCACGTCGGCGAGTCCGACTTCGGCGAGGACGTCGGCAGGGTCGCGGCCCCCGTCGTAGAGACCAGCGTAGTACGACACCAGTTCGTGCGCGGTCAATCGACCTGCTGGCCGGAAGTCCTGCGGCAAGAGACCGAGTCGCTGTCGGTCGACATCCCCCGGCGGACTCCCGAGTACCGATGCTGACCCACCGTCGGGCGTGGTCGTGCCCGTGAGGGCGCGAATCAGCGTCGTCTTCCCCGCGCCGTTCGGACCGATGAGGCCAAAGACCTCCCCTTCGGCGACCGACAGGGAGACGCCCGAAAGCGCCTCCACGTCGCCGTAGGACTTCGTGAGGCCGTCAGCAACGAGTACCTCGTCCATGTCGTATCCGACGAACCCATCGGGTGGTAAGGGATTCGGAATCGCCGTCGGGTTCGACGCCCGGCGAGTGCCTCTCGAACCGGAGGAAGTCTTACTCCCGGTGCACCCCTCTACGATGACATGAACGGGTCTCGGCGCGGGTTCCTCACGGCGACTGGAACAGTCCTCCTCGGCGGTCTCGCAGGGTGTATGGGTGCTCCAACTGGCGGGCAGACGGGTGAGACGACGACAGAGACCACAGCGGGGACGACGGCCGACGATGGGGGTGACGGGACGGAAACGAGTGGTCGCGACTCCGACCTCGCGTCGCTCGAACTCAGATACGAGACAGTCGCCAGCGGATTCACCTCGCCCGTCGACGTGGCCATCCCCGAGGCCTTCGACGGGTCACGGCGGTTCGTCGTCGACCAACCCGGTCGGGTGTGGCTCCACGACGACACTGGTCTTCGACCGGACCCGTACCTCGACATCACCGACCAAGTCGTCGAACTTCGTGGCTACGACGAACGCGGGTTCCTCGGCCTCACGTTCCACCCGGAGTTCGCCGACAACGGCCGACTCTTCGTTCGGTACAGTGCCCCCCGGCGGTCGGGGACGCCGTCGAACTACAGTCACACGTTCGTCCTCAGTGAACTGACGGTCGACCCCGAGGCGACGACTGTCTCGGCAGACTCCGAACGAACCCTGCTCGAGATTCCCCAACCGCAGGCAAATCACAACGCCGGTGCACTCGCGTTCGGTCCCGACGGGTACCTCTACGTCGCCGTCGGCGACGGCGGCAATGCCAACGACGAAGGGCGGGGGCACGTCGACGACTGGTACGACGCCGTCACCGGCGGAAACGGACAGGACGTGACCGAGAACCTCCTCGGGAGCGTCCTCCGACTCGACGTGGACAGTCGAGGGGGCGTCTCCGGTGACGAGGACAAACCCTACGGTATCCCCGAAGACAACCCACTCGTCGGCAGGGACGGCTACGACGAGCAGTACGCGTTGGGACTCCGAAACCCGTGGCGGCTCTCGTTCGACGGGGAGGACCTCTACGTCGCAGACGTAGGACAGGGCATGTGGGAAGAGGTAAATCTCGTCGAGGCCGGCGGCAACTACGGATGGAACGTCCGCGAAGGAGCACACTGCTTCCGTGCAGGAGAGTGTCCGACAGAGACGCCGGGCGGCGAACCACTCGTGGACCCTGTGCTCGAATATCCACACTCGGGCGGCGGCCCATCAGGCGTCGCAGTCATCGGGGGCTACGTCTACCGCGGCGAGGAGATTCCAACCCTGTCTGGCGCGTACGTCTTCGCCGACTGGCAGTCACAGGGCCGCTTGTTCGCCGCACGACCACAGGAGTCGCGGCCGTGGGACATCGTCGAGATACCAGTCTCGGACCTCGGCGGCGGCGGTGAGAACGTCCTCGCGTTCGGCCGCGACCCGACCGGTGAACTCTACGTCTGTACGAGTGGAAGCACGCGAATCAGTGGGACGACGGGGACGCTGAATCGACTTCGTGTCGCCTGACTTCGGCGAGGTGCAGACTCAGGCCTCGTCGCCGACGTTGACCCGGCGACCGGTCGTCGCCGACTCGTACGCCGCCTCTGTGAGCGCCGTGACGTGGAGGGCGTCTTCCGCAGGGATGGCGAGGTCAGCCTCGTCGCGGGCGGCGTCCACGAAGTTTCGGAGTTTCTTCTCGGTCAGCGTCTCGAAGTCGGGGACCGGTGGTGTCGCACGGTAGGTCGTTCCTCCTTCTGTCACCTCGATGGTCTCGCCGTCGAACGCGACCATTCCCTCGGTGCCGATGATACGGAGCGACTCACCCGGTTCGGGGATGCTCGGCCCGTCACCCGACACGGCGACGCTGGCCGTGAGTCGCTCACCGTCTCTGTCCAGTACCACGGCGAGGGCCGAGTTCACGTCCACGTCGTGGCCTCGGTGGTCGACGGCGGCGGCGACGGTGACGGGTGTCGAACGCGTGACCCAGAGCATCGCGTCGAGCAGGTGGGACCCGGAATCGTACAGTTGGCCGCCTCCGGAGAGTGACGGGTCGCCGCGCCACTCGTCTTTCGTCCACTGAATCCACTCCTGTTCGAGGTGGCAGACGACCATGTGGGGGTCGCCGATGCGCCCGGAATCGACGAGGCGGCGGAGTTCGTGGAACCGTGGGTCGAAGTGGCGCTGATAGCCTACGGCGAGCGTGAGATTGTTCTCTTCGGCGCGGTGGATGAGCGAGCGTGCGCCGCCGAGGTCGGTCACCATCGGCTTTTCGAGGTGGACGTGAATTCCGGCGTCGAGTGCGGCGAGTGCTTGGTCGAAGTGCTTCGTGTGCGGGGAGGCGATTGTCACCGCGTCGAGGAACTCGGCGTCGACGAGTTCGTCTACTGATTCGTACGTGGGAACGCCGAACTCGTCGGCGAAGCTCTCTCGGACGGCTTCGACCGGGTCGACGCCGGCGACGATACTCACGCCGTCCATCTCGTCGAAGAGGCGGCACTCCATGATACCGAGGCTCCCGAGGCCGATTCCGGCGACTCTAAACATGGATTACATGTCGTGGGCGGGCGGCAAAAGCGTGCGGGCGAGTCGCAAGGGATTCCCGGGTGGCTCGTGTGGGTCGGTCATGAACGACGCAGTCCTCCAGCGGTTCGCCGTCGTGCTCGCGTTGGTCGGTGGGGCACTCCACGTTACTGCCCTCGCCGAGAATCCGTCGCAGGGGTTCGTCACAGTCGGGTTCGCGGTGCTCCTCCTCGCGCTCACACTCGGCGGCGCGCCGGTCGCGCGCGAACTGTTCGAGGCGGACGCGACCCCCGCCGAACCGCCCAACGCTGACGAACAAAGCTGAACCCCTCGCCGCAACTCGCACCCTTTAGTCGCCGGCCAACGTGTCATCGCGTATGAGCCTCGACTATCGACGACTCGGTTCGACGGGGACGCGCGTCTCGGAGTTGTGTTTCGGGACGTGGCGATTCGGGCGACGAACCGGTGGCGTACTGGAGACAGACGAAGCGGACGCCCACGAACTCCTCGACGCCTTCGAGGAACACGGCGGGAACTTCATCGACACCGCGAACGTCTACGGCGACCCAAACGGCACCTCCGAGGAGTACATCGGCAACTGGCTTGCAGAGCGTGACCGCGAGGACTACGTTGTCGCCTCGAAAGTCTACTTCCCCTTCGACGAAGACAACCCAAACAGTCGCGGCCTCTCGCGGACGCACATCCGCAACCAAATCGAGGGGACGCTCGACCGCCTCGGGACCGACTACCTCGACCTCTACTACATCCACCGCTGGGACGACGAGACGCCCATCGAAGAGACGCTTCAGACGCTCAACGCCCTCGTCGAAGAGGGGAAGGTGAACTACCTCGGTGCGTCGACGATGGCGTCGTGGCAACTCACGAAGGCGCTCTGGAAGTCTGACGTGCACGACTACGCCCGGTTCGACGTGACTCAACCGCTCTTCCACGCGGGGTACTACGAGGACGTGAAAGACTACCTCGACGTGTGTGGCGACCAGGAGATTGCAGTCTGTCCGTACTCGCCACTCGCAGGCGGGTTCCTCACCGGGAAGTACGAACGCGCCGACCCGGACGACCCGAAACAATACGTCGCGCCCGACGGGTCCCGCGGGTCGTTCGACGAACGCTTCGACAAGTTCTACCTCTCCGAACGTGGCTGGCACGTCCTCGACGAAGTGCGCGCCGTCGCCGACGAAGTCGACGCCCGTCCCGCACAGGTCGCGCTTCGATGGCTTATGGACTACCCGGAGGCGACTGTCGTCCCTATCGTCGGCGCGCGGACGCCGGAGCAACTCCGCGAGAACGTCGGCGCGGCGGACGTGGACCTCTCGACCGACCAGTGGGAGCGCATCATGAACGCCCGCTACGACGAAGACGGGCGGCGCTGGGGGCACTAGCCGCTCCGAGACTGCGCTGGTTTTCACGCAATCCCGAGGTCCCGTAGATAGTCGCACACGACGTGCGCGTAGAGGACGACGGCGACGAACGCGGCGAGCGATGCGGCACCAGACAGTGCCACCCCACCGACTGCGACGCCTCCGACGAGGTGATGACTCAAGAGTCGCTTGCGATTGAATTCGGTCCCGAAGTCGGTGAATAGCTTCTCCTGTTCGAAGAGACCGACCCGCGGGTTCGTCACCGCGAGTCTGAGATGTCGCCAATCGCCACGTTCGACGCGGGCGATGACGAAGTGGTCGAGGTCCACGAAGACGCTCACCAGCACCGCGACGACGACGAGTAGTGGCACTCCACCCGGTGGGCCGAGCGCCAGCGCAGTGACCGTTCCGACGACGAGTCCGACTGCCGCGTGCTCTAGCGACTTCACGACTCGGACGGGGTCACGCGCCGACGTGCGGCCGGACTCGCCGGAGAACTTCGTCCGGGTCGTACTCGTCTTCGGACTTGTCCCAGACGCGTTCGCCGTCGACGGTGACGGTGAGGACGCCGTGGTCACCCGTTACGAGTGCGACGCGGTCCAGTTTTTGGCCGAACTGTTGGAGCAGTGTGTGCTGTATCTCCTCTGCGCGTTCGAGGAAGCCACACGGGACGCAGTATTCGATTTCGACGTCGGTCATAGGTTGGTCTAGCGTTTGGACGAGTAAAAACGAGGCGGCGGAAACGAAGCCCGAAGCGACGAGAAGGACACAGAAGCGACGAGAACGAACAGACCGTCGCGAATCGCTACGTGCTAAATCCGGGTCGCCACCGAAGCAAGACGACGGTGACGAGGAAGACGAGCGTCGAGAGGTCGTACGAGAACGTCGACACCGTCAGTGCGAGCGCCGTTCCACTCCCGAAGACGCTGGTCGCGAGCGACGTGAGAATCGGCCACGAGCACGAGACGCACGAGAAGAGACCGACGATGCCGGAGACTGCCGCGCCCGCCGCTTCGACCACGGTGTCGTAGACGAGGAACGCGAGGGCGGCGTAGCCAATCACACGTGCCGGCATCAGGACGAGGTTGAACAGGTCGCCGCCGTAGACCAGTGCCGGTCCCCATCCGGGCGGGAGGAACGCGACGCGGAGGCCCTCAGTCCCACCCGGCACTGGGGAGGTGATGAGGCCACCCGCGACGGCCAAGAGCGCGAAATAGGCGACGCCGACGACTGCGGCCTTACGTTTCGTCGCCGCCGACGCGGCGGATACTCTGGTGTCGAACAGGACCCAGAGGCCGACCACGACCCACGTGACGCCGTAGACGGCGTATCGAGGGGCCCCGACGCTCGCGTCGGTGAACAACAGGTAGGCGAACGCCAGAATCAACGTCGTGTTCACGGCGAACGCTGCACGGAGGAGGCTGGACCGCGACGGACGGGGGAGGGCGGTTGCAGTTGCCATGTTCAGAGGGCGAGGGTGTCGACGACGATGGCGAGGAGCAACATCCCGAGGTATGCGTTCGAGGCGTGGAATGCGCGGAACGCCGCCGTGTCGTCGCGCTCGTAGTGCAAGCGCACCACGAAGTAGAGGAACGCGCCGCCGAAGACGACGCTCGTCAGGAAGTAGACGACGCCGAGTGCGTCCATGACAGCGAGGCCGGCGGCGGCGATGAGCGTGGCACCGAGCCACCAGACGATGTGCTTTCGCGTCTCGGTCTCACCGCGGACGACGGGCATCATCGGGAAGCCACCGCGGGCGTAGTCGTCCTTGTAGGCCAGCGCGAGGTTGTAGAAGTGCGCCGGCGTCCACAGGAAGATGACGATGGCGAGGACGACGCCGCCGAGGCCGATGTCGCCGGTCACTGCGACCCAGCCGATGAGCGCCGGGAGCGCGCCCGCCGCACCGCCGATGACCGTGTTCTGGACGGTGTTCGGCTTCAAGATGAGCGTGTAGACGACGCTGTAGAACGCGATTGCGACGAGTCCGAGGACAGCGGCGAGCCAGTTCACGCTCGCAAAGAGCGCCACCGACGCGATTGCGAGGGCGACGCCGAACGCGATTGCGTTGCGGACGGGGACGAGGTCCACCGCGAGTGGTCGGTCGCTCGTCCGTTGCATCCGTCGGTCGACGTCGCGTTCGAGGACGTGGTTGAACGTCCCCGAGGCACCGATAGAGAGGACGCCACCGCCGAGTGTCGCGAGGATAGTGTACGTCGAGAGGCCGGGCGAGACGGTGCCCGCGAGCGTCATCGCCGCCGAGGCGACGAGGCACAGGAGCCACATCAGTCGTGGCTTCATCAGACGGAAGTACGCCCACGCTGTCGCCTTCGCTCGGGCAATCGGTTCGGTCGGGACTGCCGGCCGTTCCTGTTCTTCTGCTGGGGGAAGGTCCCGAGACGGTGCGCCGACGGGTTTGTCGGTCGGGTCACCGGTTACTTCTTCGAGTGTCCACGCCAGCGCGACGAGGAGGCCGCCGAAGATGGCCATCCCCACCACGAGGTGGAGCGTCGAGAGCGATGCACTTGCGCCGACGGTTGCGACGACTGCACCCAGTCCGGCCTGTGCTGGGTAGAGCGCCGTCGATGCGGTCACTGTGGCTTTCACCCGGCGGGACGCGTCAGAGCGCCACGCCGAGACGAGCGTCACGAGTGCCAAGAGACCGACGAGGACGGCGGCGATGCGGTGGCCGAACGCGACCCACCCGTCCATCGTCGACGGAAGTGTGAGCCCATCGCCACACGCGGGCCACGCAGTACACGCGGCTGCCGCATCAGTGAGCGCCGTCGTCGCGCCGACGAGAAGTAGCACGTAGACTCCCATCGCCGTCGCGGCGAGGAGGCCGTGGAACGTGTTCGAAGCGCGCGTCGTGGCCACGATATTCACCTACGGAGGGATTAGGCCGTCCCGTATTTAGGACCCCCGCTTTTTCGCCCGCAGGGGGACCGTAGCCCCCCACCATATGTGGGGCGGCCGTTGATAAACGACGGCGTGAGAGTCGGTACGCATTTATGCGGTTGTTCCTAACTCCCGTTCAGCATGAGAAAGACGCGTTTCGCGCTCGCGTCCCTGCTTGCAGCGGTCGTGATGGCACTCGTCGCCACCCCCGCCGCGGCGCAGGCGTCCACTACGTCGGAGCTCATCAACCAACTGAACGGGAAGCTTCTGTACGTCGCTATCCCGATTACCGTGCTGGTCGAGGTCATCCTCATCTACACGGTCATCAAGTTCCGCAACAGCGAGCGCGCACTGCCGACCAAGGAGAACCGCCGACTCGAAATCACCTGGACCATCGCTACCGCCATCATCCTGCTGTTCGTCGGCGTCGCCTCCTACGGTGTGCTGGCGAACGAGGACGTCACCTACCAGGGTAACGACATCGACGCGGCCGAAGACCCGGTCGTCGTCACGGCAGAAGCCTACCAGTGGGGCTGGAACATGTACTACCCCGAAGAGGGTAACTTCACCACGGGCAACGAAATCGTCATCCCGAAGGACCGCCCCGTCTACTTCCAGGTGACGTCGACTGACGTGATACACGGCTTCCACGTCCCGGAACTCGCGCTCAAGCAGGACGCGATGCCCGGTTCGACGAACACCATCCGGACCGTCGCCAACGAGGAAGGCACCTACCAGGGGTACTGTACTGAGTACTGTGGTGTCGCTCACTCGCAGATGTACTTCACCGTCGAAGTCGTCTCGGAAGAAGAGTACCAGAACTGGCTCGACGAGCAGCAGTCCAGCGAGTAACCCTCTCGTTTTTCCACCTTCTCTGTCCGCTGAGTGGTGTCGCTGTCACTCGCCTAGCAGTCGATTGCACACTGACGTGAGACTCACGGAGTCGCGACGCGGCGAACGAAAACAGAGTCAGCAGCGCCGTTCGACGATTCGGTCGATGATGCGCCCCGTCGAGAGGACTTCGTCGTCGGACGACGGGTCACGGGGCGTCGCACGGGCGACTTCGCAGTCGATGCCGCGTTCGGCGAGGGCGGCTTCGAGTGCTTCCTCGTCGTGGTGTTGGTCGTACCCGAGGACGATGACGCTGGGGGCAATCTCCTCGATAGGGACGAAGATGTCGTCGGGGTGGCCGAGGTGCGCTTCGTCCACGACGTCGAGGGCGGCGACCATGTCGCGGCGCTGTCGGTCGTCGAGAATCGGTTTCGGCTTGTGCGTCACGTTCTCGCTGCGCGCGATGATGACGTGGAGTTCGTCGCCCATCGCTTTCGCGTCCGACAGGTAGTGGACGTGACCCGGGTGGAGGATGTCGAAGGTCCCCTGTGCGATAACTCGTCTCATCGGTCTAACTCCGCGTCGATATCTGCCTGTGTGAAGTCGAAGAACGATTCTGGGTCCGGGAGGTCGACGTCGATGACCTCGAAGTCGCGTGGGTCGCCGGACTGGTCGAACACCTCCCAGTCGTTCGGGCCGTACGGGTGGCCCATGATGATGTGTGCGGTCCCACTCCCGAAGGTGTCGAGGTCCGCGTCGCTCGGGCGGAGGACACCGTTCGGGTGCGAGTGAATCGACCCGACAGCCCGGAAGTCGTTCGGGACGAAGTTGGTCTTGATGGTCGCACTGAACGGGTCCGAAACGGTTCCGGGGATTATCAGTACGTCTGTCACGACGAGGCCGTCTCGGTCGAGGCCGAGTTGCGTGGCGTCTTCGCCGCGGAGCAGTCCCATGTACTCGTTCGGATGTGTCTCCGCTGCTGCTTCGAGCGCGAAGTCGAGAGCCTCGGCGGCGATTCCGATGACCTCCCGCGACCGGAAGAGTCGCATACCGAGTCGTCCGCGGGCGCTCCATCTAAGGGTTCCGGAACGCCCGATGGTCGTACAGCGACCGAACCGTCATACTGAGGTTCTCGCCCCCAACAGTTCACTTACGTGACGCTCTCTGGAGCCATCATCGAGCGCGTGGCACGCGCTCTCGGAACGGATGCAAACGGCATCTCTTCGACGGAACTCGACGGCGGCCACGTCGGGCGTGTCTATCGACTCGGCGTTCCGAACCGGCCCCCCCTCGTCGTCAAAGTCGGCGACACGCCACTCGACGTCGAAGCCGCGATGCTCGACGCACTCCGCCAGACCGGTCTCCCCGTTCCGCGCGTGTTCGCATCAGACCCGGACTTCCTCGTCCTCGAGTACGTCGACGGCGAGTCTACACTCGATGAACGGGCCGAACGTGACCTCGCCGCTCACCTCGCATCACTCCACGAGACGACGGCACCGGCGTTCGGATTCCCGTTCGACACCCTCTCGGGACCGTATCGGCAACCGAATCCGTGGACCGACTCCTGGGTCGAGTTCTTCCGCGACCAGCGACTCCTCCCGTGGACTGACGCGGCAGTCGATGGGGGCCTCCCGGCGCCGACCGCTGAGCGAATCGAAGCCGTCGCCTCGGACCTCGGAACCCTCGTCACGGAACCGACGGCACCACGACTCGTCCACGGCGACGTGTGGGAGGCCAACCTTCGCGTCAGAGATGGCCGCGTCGTCGCGTTCTTGGACCCGGCGTGTTACTACGCGCACCCAGAGGTCGAACTCGCGTACGTCGACTGGTTCGACGGGGCCGGTGACGCGTTCTTCGACGCGTACGACGAACGGCGCGGAATCGACTCCGGGTTCTTCGAGCAGCGTTCACCCGTCTACGCGCTCTTCCCGCTTCTCGAACACGTCCGCGTGTTCGGGTCAGCGTACGTCCCCGAGGTTCGAGAGGCGTTGGACGCGATTGGGTACTGAGTGCGTCTGTGACTCCGAGCGCTCACGAGACGCTTTTGTAAAGCTTAACACCAACCCCCGACCTAGCCAGACTATGAGTGACGAGCACGCCGGGGATTCCGGCGCCGACTCGGGTCCGAATTCGGACTCGCGACCTATCGTCTACGATTTAGCACCGAACTGTACCGTCGAAGACACCGAAACCGACGCGCACTACCACGCCGTCGTCAACGGCGTCGTGGAGTACGGCATCTTCGTCGACATCTCCGACTCAGTCTCTGGTCTCATCCACGAGTCGAACCTCTCGACGGACTACGAGGTCGGTGACCGTCTCGTCGTCCGCCTCGACGAAGTCCGCGAGAACGGCGACATCGCGTTCGTCGAAGACACGCCGGACAACTACCGCACGTTGACGGTCGACCACGAACCGACCATCACGCCCATCTCCGACCTCACGGTCGGTGAGACGGTCACCATCGAGGGCGTCGTCGCCCAGATAAAGCAGACCGGTGGTCCCACTGTCTTCCGCATCGCCGACGACTCGGGAATCGTCGCCGCCGCCGCCTTCGAAGAGGCCGGCGTCCGCGCGTTCCCCCACGTCGAACTCGACGACGTTATCCGCATGAGCGGGACCGTCGAAGACCACGAAGGGACGCGCCAACTCGAAGTGGATGGCCTCTCCGTCCTCGAAGACGAGGCGGCGACCGAGGCACGAGCGCGAATCGACGCCGCGTTCGATGAACGCGCCGAACCCGAAGACGTCGACCCACTCGTCGAGTGGCCGGCGTTCGAGAAACTCCGTTCGGACCTCGAAGACGTGGCCCGACTCCTGCGCCGCACGGTCCTCGAAGGCCGTCCGATTCGCGTCCGCCACCACGCCGACGGTGACGGCATGTGTGCGTCCGTTCCGGTCCAACTGGCCCTCGAACGACTCATCACCGAGGTCCACGACGACCCCGACGCACCCCGACACCTGTTCAAGCGTCTGCCGAGCAAGGCACCGTTCTACGAGATGGAAGACGTCACGCGCGACCTGAACTTCGCACTCGAAGGCCGAGCCCGCCACGGTCAGCGTCTCCCCTTCCTCTTGATGCTCGACAACGGGTCGACCGAAGAGGACGTGCCCGCCTACGAGAACCTCGCGCACTACGACGTCCCCATCGCCGTCGTTGACCACCACCACCCGGACCCCGAGGCGGTCAACCCACTCCTCGACGCACACGTCAACCCGTACCTCCACGACGAGGACTACCGCATCACGACCGGCATGATGTGTGTCGAACTCGCGCGGATGATTCACCCCGACGTGACCGACGAACTGCGCCACGTCCCCGCCGTCGCCGGTCTCTCGGACCGCTCGAAGGCCGAGGTCATGGACGACTACATCGCGCTGGCCGAAGCGGAAGGCTACGACCGCGAAGAACTCCTCGACGTCGGTGAAGCACTCGACTACGCCGCACACTGGCTTCGGTACAACGACGGTGCGTCCATCGTCAACGACGTGCTCAACGTCGGATGCGACGACGAAGAACGGCATCGTGAACTCGTCGAGTTCCTCTCGACGCGTGCCGAACGCGACGTGGAGCGGCAACTCGAAGCGGCCGAACCACACCTCGAACACGAGCGTCTCGACAGCGGTGCCAACCTCTACCGCATCGACCTCGACAAGTGGGCGCACCGATTTACCTACCCCGCGCCGGGGAAGACCACGGGCAAACTCCACGACAAGAAGGTCACCGAGACCGGCGAACCGGTCATCACCATCGGCTACGGCCCTGACTTCGCCGTCCTGCGCTCTGACGGCGTCCGCCTCGACATCCCGCGGATGGTCGCCGAACTGAACGAGGAAGTCGTCGGCGGCGGCGTCTCCGGTGGCGGCCACCTCGTCGTCGGGTCCATCAAGTTCGTCAGCGGCATGCGCGAGGAAGTCATCGACACACTCGTCGAGAAGATGGCAGAAGCCGACATCGACGAAGAACTCTCGACGACGGCGTAAGCCGACACGAGAACGACCACAGTCTCATTCTTCGAACTCGACGTACCTGAGCGCTGCCAGCGCGACCAGTACGGAACCCACTGCTGCGGCGACGAGCGTCGGCCGTGCGCCCTGTCGACTCGCGCTCCAGTCTGTCTCGAATACGTCGCGGTAGTAGGCCGCCGCCGCGGGGTCGGAGAGCGCGATAGCGACTTCACGGTTCTCCCGCGCCGAGTGTCGGTTCCAGTTGAGACTCCCGACGACGACGACGTCGTCGGCGACGACACCCTTCGCGTGAATCGCGCCGTATCGCCCGGCAGGACGTGCGAGTCGAACCGATAGCGGGTGGCCGGTTCGGTCGGCCCAGCGGTTCAGTCGGTCCGCGAGTTCCCGGTTCTCGTCGTCGACGTACCACGCACTCCCGAGGAGCAGTCGGACGCGGACGCCTCGTTTGGCCGCGCGTTTGAGAGCGACGACGAACGGCCCGTCGGCTTCGACACTCGGTTGTATCACGTCGATTCGCCGGTCTGCAGCGTCCAGTCGCTGGACGACTGCCGCTTCGGCGTTGTCGGGTGCCCGGATGACCGAGACGCGGTCGGCAGTCACCGTCTCCGGAGAGACGCGGGTGGGGTACGACCCGTTCGCCACGTCGGTGACGACGAACTGTCGGCCAGTTCGGTACGTCTCCCACGACCGAGTCGCAGGCAGGTTCGAATCGTCCGCGAACGTCGTCGCGAGGTCGGTGGCGACGGCAGGTGAGTGGACGACGACACCCCATCCTCGACTCTTCCGGCCGTCCGTGCCGGCCGGTTTCCAGTTCTCTGTCGTGACGAGTGCCTCGTCGTCCACGACGGCGTACTTCGCGTGGTGAAACGAGTACGGGTCGCCGACGACGCGGACGGTGACGCCTGCGGTTACGAGTCTGTCGAGGACGCGCGCAGATGGTCGGGGAAAGCCTCCTACGGGCGCGTCGTCCACGAGAACTTCCACGCGAACACCTCGCTGGTGGGCCGCGACGAGTTCGTCCGCGACGCGCGATGACGAGACGACGTAGCCTGCGAGGAGGAGTCGCTCGTCGGCACCGCGGAGCGTCGCTCCCGGGACGGTCGGCGAGTCGGGAAGGGCGAACAGAGTCGCCTCGGCCGGGCCGTGCGTCGTGACGTTCTGCCGGGGAAGCGTTCGCGGCCACCATCTCCACGCGCTGTTCCGTCCGTCGCGGCGTTCGAGACGCTCACCCTCTCGACTCCGGTCGTACACGAGTCGGTCTACGACCCGTTCGTCCACGCTGAGCGTCACGGTCTCCCCGTCGTTCGCGAGGTCGAGACCGGGTGCGACAGTCGGATAGTCGGTGAGGTTTGCCGTCGCTGCGGGGTTCGACGTGACCGCGACGGGTCCACCGGGTGCGACGAACGAGACCTGTTGTTCGCCATCGTCGAGGACGAGAGTGGTCCCTTGGGAGGCACGGACGACGACGAATTCGCCACGGTCGTCTGGTGTCGCCGGGTCTGGGAGTGCCGAGAGGATTCGAGCGTCGGCGTGCGACACCGTGGTCGCTGATGGCGGGCCGATTGCAGTTGCGACCGGTGCGGGGGCGACGGTTGCGAGCACGATGACGACGAGGGCGACCCGATGGAACACACTCCGCGGTGGTCCCGTGATGGTTCAAAAAGGTTCGTAGTGGTCGTCTGTGTCCGTTCTCGCCGTCTGCTCAGCGTTCGACGGGGAGACCGTCGACACCGACGTCGAGTTTCACGAAGCTTGGTCTCGGCTCTTCGAACTGCGACGTAAGCGCGAGGTTGACGATATACAGCGTCTCGAGCTGGTCGTCTGTGGTTCCGAACGTCACGTCTGCGGGTTGGTCGAGGACTGGGACGCCGCCCTCGCTGTCCGGTTCGGTCTGGTCGTCTCCTTGTTCAGTGGTCGCCGTTCCGTCCCCGGGGGTCGTGGTTCCTTCTTCGTCGGTTGTGGTTCCGTCCCCGGGGGTCGTGGTTCCTTCTTCGGCGGTTGCGGTTCCATCCTCGGGGGTCGTCGTTCCTGCTTCCGCAGTCGTAGTCTCTTCTTCTGGGGTCGTCGTTCCTGCTTCGTCGGTCGTCGTTCCGTCTTCGGCAGTCGTGGTCCCCTCCTCTGCCGTCGTTGTCTCTGCTTCGGTGGTCGTCTCCTGTTCACCGTCCATCGCCTCGTTCTCTGCGAGCACCTCGACGTCACCGTTCGGTGAGATGCGGAGGATTTGGTTGGCACCGTTGTCTGCGACGTAGAGGTTCTCGTCGACGTCCATCGCGAGGCCGTCCGGAGCGACGAGTCCCTCGACGAACACTTCGGGCTCACGTGCGTTTCCTTCGAACACGGGGATCTCGACAATCGTGCCCTTCGCAGTGTTGGCGACGTAGAGGGTTCGTTTGTCTTCCGTGAACTGGAGTCCGTTCGGCCCGAACTGGGGACCGGCGGCCGCCGGTGCCGGTGGGGCGAGCGGACCAGTCGGGAAGTCGTCCTCACCGTCCCACAACTCACCGGCCCACACCTCTGCCCTCCCTCGTTTGACTTCCCAGATGACGCCGCTGAAGCTATCCGTGACGAGCAACGAGTTTTCGAGCAACGCGATGTCGTTGGGGAACGTCGGGAAGTCCTCGACGTCGTTCGATATCTCTGCGTAGAGTTCGTACTCACCGTTTTCGTCGTCGATTTCGTACACGCCGTTCGTCTCGGCGTCTTCCGAACTCGACAGGTCACTCACGAACGCCGAGTACAGTCTCCCGCTCGGGTCGTATTCGACGCCAGTCGGCCCGACGAGGAACTCTTCTGTCGAATCGAACTGGACGAACGGTTGGTCGACCAGTTCGTCCTCCGGCCCGAACTTCCAGATTTGTGCCTGTGACGGCACACTCACGAACTTGTTTCCAAACGGGTCGATTGCGACGTTCTCTGGATGTTGGCCGAAGGGTGGTTCTTGCGGTGACCCTTCCGGCGGTTCGAACTCGTAGACGAGTTCCAGTTCTCCGACGTCGTCCGACGCGTCGTCTGATTGCCCCGATATCGCTGTCACTCCGCCAGCGAGTACCACTCCACTCACGCCGAGCGTTTTCAATGCCGTCCTCCGCGAAATTTCTGTTCTCATGTCTCTTAGCACCATCATCTGCCACCCAACTCGGAACCGCTGCGTGACGTTCCGAGCGGTGTTCAGAGGAGACCTACAATTCCTTGTTGGATTGTTATATTTGAAATAAAACAGGCCCACTGGACACGAATTAAAGACAGAATTCTGACAGTTGACTAAGCAATATGTTAATCCTTACTGTCAGCGGGACGAATACAGAGAGATGGCGTCCCGCTGTTACGACTGGGTTAATCGGACTCGCGAGTGTGTAATCCGTCGATAGTCGAGACAGTCGGTCGAACAGTCGTGCGCGGAGGTGACGGGTCTGCGCGTTCAGACCGTCGCTTCGGGTTCGACGTCGTCGCCGAGGAATTCGGCGGCGAGTTCGGCCTCGCGCTGGACGATGTACGACCGGTCGTCGACGTACTCGGCGGCCGCTTCGAGGGCCGTCTCGGTGCCAATCTGGCGGAGTGCCCACGCGGCACTCGCGCGCACGGAGTCCACGCCGTCGTCCGCTAAGACGTCGGTGAGTGGGTCGACAGCGCGCGTGTCACCGAGGATGCCGAGGGCGCGTGCGGCGGCCGAACGGACGTTCTCGTTCTCCGTGGCGAGTTTGTCCGCGAGCGGTTGCGTCGCCTCTTCGGAGCCGATTTCGCCGAGTGCTTTGAACACGACCTTCTGGAGCGCCGGGTCGCTGTCGGTGTCGGCGTAGTCGACGAGCATCTCGACGCCCTCTTCGGCGCCCATCTTTCCGATGGCCTTGATAGCGCCCTTGTTACGGCGTTTGGCCTGCGGTTCGACTGCGTCGTACGCGGCCGGGTCGTTCATGCGCGTGAACGCTTCGATACAGTACTCTTCCATGAAGCCGGACTGGAAGCTCTCGAACGCGAGGGCAATCATGTCGACGTTGCCGCGCTTCTCGTGTTCCTTGAGCGCCGAGAGTTCCGGTGGGTAGTCCTTGTAGTGGCCGAGCACGTCGTAGAAGCCCTGTGCTTGGAGCTTCTCGCGCGTTTCGAGGTCGTCCCACTCCTGAGCGTCGTCGAGGCCGTCGGTCAGGCCGTCGGTGACTTCGATGAGGTCAGCGATGGTCTCTGCGTCCTCGTCGGCGTCGAGGCCTGCCGCTTCGATGGCCGAGATGGCCTCGTCGAGGGCGGCAGTGAGGGCCGCGTCGTCGTCGCCGTCGACCGACACGCTGGCGTCGAGGACGCCACCGAAGTCGTCCGCGAAGGATTCGACCGCGGCGACGATTTCGCCTTCACCCTGCTCGGTCCAGCGCGTGTCCGCGATGGTGGACTTCGCCTCTTCGAGCGTCTCGATGGCGTCTTCGGCGTAGGGGCCACGCTGCGATTCGAGGTCGTCGCGGAGGTCGGACACCTGCGAGGTGAGTTCCTCGGCAGGGTCGTCTTCGTCCTCGTCGTCGGCCTCGGGCAGGTCTGCGGCCTCGATATCCGCTTCTATCTCGTCGAGCGTCGCCTCGACGTCGTCGAGGTCGGCTTCGGTTTCTGCCGCTTCGAGGGCCTCCGCTGCCTCGTTCAGGCGTTCGTCGAGGCTCTCGGGCGAGAGTTCCGTCGTATCGTCGTCCCCGTCACTCATATGCCGGAAGTCCGTCCGTCTGTAAAAAGAGCGTTTCCCTTCGCTTCGCCCATCGGTGGGGGTGCGCCACGGAACGTTGCCTCAATGCCGAGGTATTTTTTCTACTCGCCGTCGTTTGTTGGGTCGTGACTGGTCCTACCGTCGCTATCCCGCAACTGTCTCTCTCCGACCTCGACGCCGAACGGAACGAGGCCGTCATCAGCGACCGCGCCGCAAATCTGCCCGACAGCGTCGATATAGCCGTCTTCCCCGAGTACGCGCTGACGGGGTTCGTCGCCGACAACCGCGCGTTCAGCGGGGCGGTCACGCGCGGCCACGCGACCGACTTCCTCGAATCCGTCGCTGCTGACCATGGGTTCGACGTACTCGCCGGGTTTCTCGAACGCGACGGCGACACACTCTACAACGCCGCCGCCTACGTCGGGACCGACGGAACGGCTACCGTCTATCGCAAGCGGCACCTCTGGGGCGACGAGGCGTCAGTCGTAACACCCGGAGACAAACTCGTAACCGTCGATACGCCGGCAGGGAAGGCCGGTCTCCTCACGTGCTACGACCTGAACTTCGTCGGCGACAGCGCGGCCCTGACCGACGAACGCGTCGATGCGCTCTTCGTCGTCGGCGCGTGGCCCGCCGCGCACTCTGAGAACTGGCGACTACTCTGTCGCGCCCGTGCGCTCGACGGGGTTCGATGGCTGGTCGGCGCGGGGCGAACCGGAAGCGGGTCGATTCCGGGCGCTGACGAGACGGACTTCGCCGGACGCTCGCTGGTCGTCAGACCCGACGGCGTCGTCGCCGCGGCGTTGAACCGAGACGAGCGTGACCTCGTGTGGACGCTCGACCGCGAGGTCCTCGACGAACAACGCGAATTCATTGGGTCGGCCGACTGACTGCGGAGTGTCTCAGTACCACCGGGACCCGGGCCGTGTCGTCGGAGAGAAAACCGGTCTGCATCACCGGAATCGAGTGGGGTTTTGCCGACGGTGACCAACGACGGACGATGACCGATTCGCTCTTCAGTCCGCTCTCACTCCGAGAGACGGAAGTTTCGAACCGTATCATGGTCTCGCCGATGTGCCAGTACTCGTCGACCGATGGCCTCGCCAACGACTGGCACCTCGTCCACCTCGGGAGTCGAGCAGTCGGCGGTGCAGGTATCGTCATGACTGAGGCGACAGCAATCTCGCCGGAAGGTCGCATCTCCCCGAACGACCTCGGCATCTGGAGTGACGAACACGCCGAAGCACTCGAACGAGTCGCGTCGTTCGTCAAATCGATGGACAGCATCCCCGCGATTCAACTGGCGCACGCGGGTCGGAAAGGGAGCAAGTCCCGGCCGTGGGAAGGGAGTGAACCGGTCTTCCCCGAAGACGGTGGATGGAACCCTGTCGCGCCGAGCGACGTGCCGTGGCCCTACGAGGGTGACGCCCCCGAACTCCACGAACTGACGACCGAAGAAGTCGGCGGCATCGTCGACGACTTCCGCGCAGCAGCAGAGCGCGCACTCGACGCAGGATTCGAAATCGCAGAGGTCCACGCCGCGCACGGATACCTCCTCCACGAGTTCCTCTCACCCGTGACGAACCACCGCGACGACGAGTACGGCGGGTCGTTCGAGAACCGCACGCGAATCGTGCGCGAGGCGACCGAAGCCGTTCGTGACGTGTGGCCCGACGACAACCCCGTGTTCGTCCGCATCTCGGCGACCGATTGGCTGGACGACCGCGACTCGTGGGACCTCGACCAGTCAGTCCGACTCTCCGCGGACCTCGCCGACCTCGGTGCCGACCTCGTGGACGTGAGTGCGGGCGGCCTCCACCCTGACCAGCAGATTCCCAGTACAGGCCCCGGTTATCAGGTTCCGTACGCCGAACTCATCCGCGAAGAGACCGGTGTCCCGGTCGGCGCAGTCGGTGGCATTCGGACGGCCCGGCACGCCGACGAACTCGTCCGAAACGGTCGGGCGGACCTCGCAATCGTCGGGCGAGAACACCTCCGCGACCCGTACTTCGCGCTCCACGCCGCCGGCGAACTCGGCGTCGACGCTGACTGGCCGCCGCAGTACTGCCGAGCAGTCCCGCGTCGATAGCGTACACTCACGGCCTCTCTTCTTCGTCCGCCTCTCCGCCTCGAAGGCTTATCCCCGATGCGGCCCAATCGTTTCGTATGAGCGACCGACGACGGGACGACGACATCCTCGACGTGCTCGACGAACTCGGGGAGACGCTGGACGAACTCGGTTCGGAACTCCGCGAAGAACGTGACCGCGAGGTACGCGACCGGTTCCGGAATCCGCGCCCACCGACGTTCGGCGAAGTCATGCGCTTTACCGAGTCGTACACCCTCCCGACTATCATCGCCGTCCTCGAAGCGACCATCGCCTCGCTCGAACTCCTCCGCCGTCTCATCCGTCTCTCGGACCCCGGTCGAGTGATGGAAGACCGCCGCACCGAAAGCGACATCGACGTGCGAATGCGCGAGGTCCCCCGAACCGCCGTCTACGGTGTCGAACGCGCCCTCGACGAACTTCGGAAGGCACTCTCGGAGGCGGACCTGCCGTCGAACTCGGACGCCCGAGATATCATGGAACACGCTCGCTCACTCGCCGACGAACTCGACGCCCGAATCACCGACGCGGAGCGAGAGCGAACGTCTCGTGAACGCCACTGGCGCGACGAGGAACGGCGCTTCGAGTCGAGTTGGCGGCGGCGGAGCGACGCACGAGGGCGCGACTCGGGGCCAGTCCGAATCGACGTGACTGAAGAAGGCTCCGAGAACGTCGCCAACGACGCTGACGGTGAGAGCGACGACACCCCACAGGTCGACGTCGAAGCCGAGTTAGAGTCCATCAAGCGAGAAGTCAAAGGAGACGACGAAGACGACGAAGAACCGAGCGACTACTGAGTCGCCCCGAGTTCGACGCGGAGAAGGCCGGAGAGCCACCCCGATACGCCTAACAAGATGAGTCCGGCAGTACCGGTTACGAGCACGGGTGTCAACTGACCCCCGACGAGCAGAATTCTGAGGCCGAACAGCAGCGAGAGAGTGCCGACGATAGCCACTGCCCCCGCCGCACCGAGTCGCCACTGTGAGAGGTCGGTCTCGCGTGCCCACAGACGAAGGACGTGCGCGACTGTCGCGCCGACGAGGCCGAGGCCCACGATGTAGGCGGCGAACAGCAGGTCGTAGTTTGCCCCTGCGGAACCAAACGCGGCTTCTACCAGGTCGAATCCGACGATGAGCAGGTAGGTAGGTATCTGGAGGGGTTGGAACTGGACGCCGTACCCGAGGAGGTATAGTCCAGCCAACACCGCAGTCGCGACGACTGCGTCGCGGGCGAAGGTACCCTGCTGGGTTCGGTTCATACGGGACGTAGAACGTGTAGCCACATCAACATTCTCGTCCGGGGTATCGAAGAATCGCGACGAAGGACGTCGATTAGACGGGTTCGAAGCGGTACCCGTCCCACTCCTGACTCGCCGGTTCGCGGATGCCTGCGCCGGGTTCGCGGAGTTCCTCGCAGTAGACTGGTTCGACGTCGTCGCCGATTTCGACGTCGTCTTCGTCCGTGACTTGGCCAATCGCGCGCACGGGTTCGCCGTCCACGTCGAACTCGACGATTGCGAGCGTGTTGGGTGCCCGGACGCCCGGTGGCGTTGCCGTCGAGGTGGTCCACGTCAGGACCGTCGCCGTGTACTCGCTCAGGTCGACGGTACCGACCGGTTCTTCGCCGTCGGGGCCGACGGGATGACCGGGGTAGGTGATGCTCCCGTCGGGGTAGCGGTACGCTTCCATCGAGGGGTTGTCGTCGGACATTATCGGGACTCCATGATGGTCGTGGTCACGCAGTTGCCGAAGCCACCGACGTTGCACGCGAGGCCGACGTCGGCGTCGACCTGTCGCTTGCCTGCGTCACCGATGAGTTGCTTGTAAATCTCGTACACCTGTGCGACGCCGGACGCGCCGAGGGGGTGGCCCTTCGACTTCAGGCCGCCGGAGGTGTTGATGGGCAACTCACCGTCGCGGTCGGTGACGCCCTCTTCGACGGCTTTCCACCCTTCACCCTTCTCGAAGAACCCGAGGTCTTCAGACTGGAGGAATTCGAGGATGGTGAACATGTCGTGGAGTTCCGCCACGTCGACGTCTTCGGGGTCGAGGTCGGCCATCTCGTAGGCGATTTCGGAGGAGTTGACGACGCCGCCCATCGTGGTCGGGTCAGCGCGTTCGTGGACGACGTGTGTGTCCGTCGCGCCGCCGATACCGGAGACGACGACGTAGTCGTCGGTGTACTCGCGGGCCACCGACTCGGGACAGAAGACGAGGGCCGCGGACCCGTCGGTGATGGGACAGAAGTCGTAGAGTCGAAGCGGGTCGGCGACGATTGGCGAGTCCAGCACCGTTTCGAGGTCGACTTCCTTGCGGAACTGGGCGTGCGGATTGTCGAGGCCGTTCTTGTGGTTCTTGACGGCGACCTTCCCCAGTGACTCGCGCGGGGCGTCGTAGGTGTCGAGGTAGAGTCGGGCCGTGAGTCCCGCGAACGAGGGGAGCGTCACGCCGTGTTTGTACTCGACCGGGTGGGTCAGCGAGGCGATGACGTCTGTCGCTTCCGCCGTCGAGCGGTGGGTCATCTTCTCGCCGCCGACGAGCATGGTCATGTCGGACGCGCCGGAGGCGACCGACTGCCACGCGGCGTAGACGCCGGCACCGCCGGACGAAGACGTTTGGTCGATTCGGGCGGTGTACGCGGGCATCGCCGCGAGGTCGTGCGCGAGGGCGTTCGGAACCCCCGTCTGGCCCTCGAACTCACCGCTCGCCATGTTCGAGACGTAGAGGTGCTCGACTTCGTCGGGAGAGATGCCGGCATCCGTGAGCGCTTCCTGCCCGGCCTCGGCGAGCAACTCACGAATCCACGCATCGCGCTTCCCGAACTGGGTCATCGATGCACCGATAATCGCTACGCGGTCCATACGCGCACGTCGTCACAGCGCGATTTAAAACCGGCCAATCGTTCGTGGTCGCGCGCGACCACGTCTCAAACCGTTTATCAATCGGACACCCGAACCACGGTTCATGGACACCGAACGCCTCGCTCCGACGGTCGGACTCGTCGGTGCGATTCTCCTCGCTATCGCAGTCGCGGTGCCGGCCGTCGCCGTCGAACCCGGTGCCGGTGAGATGGCTACGTACTACGCGTCAGGACCATTCGGTATCTCCATCGTCGGGATGCTCGCACTCCTCGTCGTCGTCGTCTTCCTCTCTGGGAGACAGGAGCGAACTGACCCCGCGGTGGCCGCCGGTCTCGCGTTCGTCATGTCGGTTTCGATGCTCGGCATTTCGGTCATCTGGGCGTTCGCCATCGACCCGAACGTGCTGTTCAGTTTCCCCGAGCAGTACGCGTGGTTGAGTTACCACCGCTGGACGGTCATGGGCGCTGCCGCCGTCACGTTCGTCGGCGCAGCAGCGTACGCCCGAAGTATCGTGTAAGCCGGATGTGGAACCGATAACGCGCTTCTCGCGTGGCCGAATTACCCCGACGATGTCCCCCGGTTTCTCGCTCTCCGAGTCGAAAGGCCCTTAACAGTCGGTGGATTATGAAGGAGTGGACTAGGTCGGGCAGTTAGGCCCTGCTCTCTACCCGCGAAATAGGTCTTTAGCGGGGACCAAAAACGGGCGCGTCCGGTCAGACCGGCGCGGGCCTCGGAAGCCAACGTAGAAACCTCGTCCCTCGGGGACAGCGGTTCCGTGTACCCCTTCCGCAGGGAAGGGTTGGCACGGTTCATCGGTGGTACCCCGCCAGGCGCGGGAGCGAGCAGCGGACCATCGGACGTGCGTCGCTCGAGGGATCGCGGGGTGGAGGAGGCAACCGAGATTCCCCTCGTCGGAACGCCGGGCAACCTCGCTGTCCATCCATTCATACCTCATTCACACTGCGAGCGGAGGCTCTCGCAGTTCGTTCTTTGCGACCGAGACTCCGTGAACCGTCGGTCGTCGGCACCGCTCGACAGACACTTCGGGAGGGTTGTCACTCCACGTACGGGAAGAATATCGTGTAGGGTCTCCCCCCAGAAAACCCGATTAGTTCTCTTTCTCGGCTTCTGTCTCGACAGACTCAGTCTCGGCGGACGTCGTCTCTTCGTCGTCGTCTTCGTCTGCCGTCGCCTCGTCTTCTGCCTCGCCTTCGACGCCCTTCTGCAGTTCTTCTTCGATTTCCTGGCGTCCGCGGCGGAACTCACCCATCGCTTGCCCGGACGAACGTGCGAGTTGCGGCAGTTTGTTCGCGCCGAACAGGAGGACGACGATGAGCAGGACGATGAGCAGTTCTGGGCCGCCCGGCAGACCCGGGAACAGTGGAATCGAGTTGAGCATTACGTTCGCTTACGTTCGGGGGGAAGATAAGAGAGACGGTCCGTGTCTGGCGGGTGAAATAAACGGAAAAGTAATAGACGACGGTGAGACGGGGAAGTCTCACTCGGTGTTCGAGACGCTCAGCGCCAACTCGTCCATCCACCGTCGACGACGATGGATTCTCCAGTGACGTACTTCCCGAGGTCACTGGCGAGGAAGACGGCGACACCAGCCACGTCGTCCGGTTCTCCCTGCCGACCGAGAGGAATCATCGCTTTCAGTTGTTCCATCTGTTCTTCGGTCGTCGCCTCGGCGTCCTCGGGGCCGATTTTCGTGTTTATCGCACCGGGGTGGATGGCGTTGACGCGGATTCCCTGGCCGCCGAGGCCGTGGGCCAGCGAGTACGAGAGCGTCCGAACGGCACCCTTCGAGGCACTGTACGTCGGATAGCCACCGTTCCCGTAGATACCGTTGATGCTGGAGACGTTGATGATGCTTCCACCGCCGCGTTCGACCATCCGCTTGGCCGCCGCTTGCGCGCCGAAGTAGACTCCCTTCAGGTTGATGTCCATCATCTGTTGGAACTCCCCTTCGGTGACTTCGAGGAAGTCCTCCGGTCGCCAGATGCCGGCGTTGTTGACCATGATGTCGACACCGCCGAACGCCTCCGCCGCGTCCATGGCATCCTCGAACGCTGCGGGGTCGGTTACGTCGAGTTCGACGTACGTCGCCGACTGGTCTGTGTCCTCCTCGATTTTCACGTACGTCGGCCGACCGCCCTCCTTCGGGTCTTCGCGGATGTCGCAGACGACAACGTCTGCGCCTTCCTCGGCGTACGCCAGTGCGATTCCACGTCCGATTCCCGAACTCCCACCTGTGACGACCGCGACGCGGCCTTCGAGTAAACTCAT